>NZ_BCRP01000005.1 GCF_001552655.1 Alicyclobacillus kakegawensis NBRC 103104
CCTGTCTTGACAAAGTCGGGTTCAATACGCCCTCCAACATCCAGCTCATTCGTAAACTCTCGCAAGGCGGGGACTACACTCTAATTCTCGAGAACCACTGGTCCCAAAGGGGCTTTCCGTAGTACCCCGACCGCTACGAGAATTTTATCTCAAAACTCTCCGGAGTACGGGACATCAATATACTAGGGGGCTTGAGAGACCCCCACCCCAGGTAAAGATACGTGGAGCATGTCGAGATGTGGCTTCTCGGGCCAATTAAAGGCCAAAGAAGATACATCTGCGGGCTGGGGTAGACCCCACGGCCACACGAGCCAGTATGCCTCCGAGGGACGACCAACACGATTCTGCCTTGTCCTACCCTCGGGCAGAGATTCCCTGCGACTGCCTTCAGGGGCATCTTCCCCCCCCACATTCAAACGTACAACATCTGGTCGCCTTCGGGGTATCGTATACCTCACAGTTCTCAGCCCCGCAAGCGGGACATGGGAATTTTGCTCCCTCGTGAAAGTCTAGGCGAATGTCCAGTCTGCATTTCTTATGGGAGAATTCGACTTTCTCGACGTACACCAAGGTTCGGTGATGCTAAGCGTACGTGTGAATAGGGGTACCGCAGCATATTTGTGTTTCCATTCATGTAGGATGCAAGCGGTGCAGTCAAGGGACCGTGGAATACCGCAGCGCAACGAGGATATGCCTCGAAAGCCCTTGACTGAGACAAACCCATTACAGCCTGTCTCAACTGGGAGAGCCGACCACAGGGAGGCATCTCCCTTGGTGATCTAGATGGCGAATCTCCCGAACTCAACCAGATGCTCGCTACAAGAATTGACCTCAGATATCCATTTCAACCTCGATAGAGATAAAAAAACTACGATGAGATGACCACCAGTGTGGCCACCTCACCGCATCATCAGTTCGAGCTATCAATCACGAGAGTTTGAATAGAATGGGCCAGCGACGTTCCGACAGCCACCTTGCCCGGTTCTGTGGTGAACCGATATGGAATCGTCGAGTCTGTCCGGTTCATGACGACAACGACAATCGAACCGTCCGGATTCTCAAATGCTACGCATTCCAACTGATCCGTGTACACACTGCACCCGATCCGCACAGCCCCCGGTCGAACAAACTTCGCCACATGGCCAATATAATAATAGGAAGGCTGATAGTGAAGTCGTTGATTGGCCACATCTGCGATGATTGGTGCGTCGCAGTAGTTTTGAGCGTGATTGGGACCACCCTGTTCATCCAACACGATGTTCCAATCGACCCAACCGTTCGCCCAGTGGTTCAAGTCACCGATGATGTGATGGCCGTATCGTTCGCCCAGCGCCCAATCTCCCAACTTGACGCCACCCTCGACGCAGCCCTCTGTGAACAAGAGTTTCTTATCCGGGAAT
Organism: Alicyclobacillus kakegawensis NBRC 103104; assembly: GCF_001552655.1. GTDB lineage: Bacteria > Bacillota > Bacilli > Alicyclobacillales > Alicyclobacillaceae > Alicyclobacillus_G > Alicyclobacillus_G kakegawensis. Next base: position 1,401 of record NZ_BCRP01000005.1, read on the forward strand.
ACGTGGTGGACAGCGTCGAGATCCCCAAAGTGGTCCCCCGAATACCAATGAAACCCAGCTCCCCAAATATATTTCGAGGCTTCCGGATCTTCATAGGCTACCTTCGCGCGTCGGTACAGACTGTCCTTGTTATGATCCCAAATGATAATATTCACGTCTCCGAAACCTTCCGCGTCGAGCACCGGACCCAGATGGTCCCGCACGAAATCGGCTTCTTCCTGCGCAGTATAGTTGCAGGAGTCCCATGTCTGGACCGCAGCCGGCTCATTCTGAACGGTAACGCCCCAGATATCGATCCCCGCTTCGCGGTACGTCTGCAAGTACTTCGCGATGTACTGAGCCCACGTCCGCCGATATTCCGGCAAAAGCGTACCGCCATGATTCATGGTGCCCGTCGTTTTCATCCAGCCCGGCGGGCTCCATGGTGAGGCAAACAGACGAAACGTCTCGCCAGCAACTGATTTCGCATCCTGAATGAGTGGAATTAAATGCGCCCGATCCCGCTTGATATCAAACGTGGACAACGAATCGTCCCCATCTTCAACGTACGAGTAGTTCTCTAATGAAAAATCGCAGCTGTTGATATGTGTTCGGCATAATGTATATCCCAGTCCCCGGTTGGCATCAAAGTACGCCGTCAGCACTTCAACTCTAAAATGTGGCGCCATTTTGGCCAACGTAATTGCAGCAGCTTCCGTAAATGCACCGCCGAAACCTTCAATGGTCTGGTATTTCACATCCGGATAGATATTCAGGAATCCATTCCAACTGCTTGTATCCTCTTGAACGGTGATAGGTTCCTTCTCCGTCAACCTATCCCATGTATCTCGCGCGGTTTGAAAAACGCGAATGGTTTTGTGCGTCGAAGCTCGTGAAGTCAAATCAATTCCTCCTAGTAGATGAGGATACAGCACATATCTGTCTTTGCCCTACAAAGACCTGATCGCCCCGTCCAACTAGCGACTGAATCCTGCCGTCATGCCTGCCAACAACTGCTTGCGGCCAATAATATAAGCAATGATAAGCGGTACTGCCGATAAAATCACTGCAGCCATAATCGCTGGGACGTTCATTGTATATTGACCCTCGAAATGCTGCAATGCGAGGGGAAGCGTCTGAAGTTTCGGATTGCTCGTAAGGACCAACGGGAACAGAAAATTGTTCCAAATTTGCACAAAGTTATAAATGCCAACAGCCATCATCGCTGGCCTTGAAAGCGGTAGGACCAGACGGAACAATAAACCGAATGTACCGACACCGTCGATACTCATGGCTTCGTATAACTCTTTCGGAACATCTCTAATAAAGTTTACTAGAATTAAGATGGACAATGGCAAGGCGAACGCGACCGAAGGCAGAATAATCGCCCACAGCGTATCGTAAAAACCCATTTTATCGATCAAGATGTAGAGTGGAATTATGGCAGCCTGAATGGGAATTGCAAGTCCCGCTAAGAAGAGCGTAAACGCCCGCGAACTAAACCACCCGTCGAGTCGAACAATCGCGTAAGCGGCGAATAGGCTAAACACCAGAATCATGACAATGGAGATGATCGCAACGATGGCACTGTTTACAAAGTATCCAACAAATCCTTGTGCAAGTACGTCTTGAAAGTTCCCGAGGTATGGATGAGCCGGAGGCAACCACGGCAAGCCTGTGATATACGTTTCCTGGGTACGCAAACTCTCAAAAACCATATACAGAATCGGATAGAGCGAGACAATCGCCCAGATAATTCCGAGTGTCGTCACAATCGTTTTGCGCAGCAAACGATCACCCCTTTTCCAACACAGTTATCATTGACTCGACACCTTTACATTTGTAGGTGTCGACAAGCTATCGAATCCAATATCGCTAAGAAACATCGCCAATCCGAAGAATTATACACCTTCCGACTGACTTTCCAGCTTTCTGAACCCAGTAAACTTCGTCATGACGATGGACAGGATAATGCCAATAATCGCGATGACGACCGCAAATACACTGCCATACCCTATCATGCTTTTATTAAATGCCGTGTTGTACATGTTCACGGCCAAAACGTTCGTTTCCTCGTTCGGCCCCCCATCCGTCAAGATGTAAATGAGATCGAAGAACGTCAGAGATCCCGTCAGCATCAGAACCGTCGACGTCACGACGGTGTACTTCAACTGCGGCAAGGTGATAAACCAGAACTCTTTCCAGAAAGTCACGCCATCAATGCGCGCCGCTTCGTAGAGCGAATCCGCAATTTGTTTCCTTCCTGCCTGGTACAGCAGGCTATGAAAGGGAATGTATTGCCAGGATACAATCGCGACAAGCGTCCACAGAACTAGGCCAGGCCTTGTTGAACCGAGCCAGTTTGCCGCGAGAAACTTCAGGTGGATTGCGTTGAGCAGTGTGTTGACCAGGCCAAAGTTGGGATCAAGTATGTAAGACCACAATAGTCCCACCGCCACCGACGAAAAGAGCAGCGGCAGAAAATAGATGACACCCATCCAACTCCGGTGGCGTTGCTTCCCCGCCAAATAAATACCCACCATGAGAGAAAGCGGCGTCTGAATGACCCACGTCAAAATCATCACTTCAAAGGTGAGCAAAATCGAGTGCCAGGCTGAGCTGTCCTTGACAAATTGAACCCAGTTTGAAAGCCCTACGAATGTTTGATGACCAATTCCGTTCCAATTGACCAAACTCAGATAAACCGCGCCAAGCATCGGTACAATCCCGAAGACAATAAACAGAATGAGGGAGGGCGCCAAAAGGAGGATAGCAATTCTCTGCGTTCGTTTTTTCCTCGGCACATCAACGACCTCCTTAATCGTGCTCTATTCTCAGTTGCGTCATTACCCACCCAAATAAGCAGGAAAACCATAAAACACGCGAAGTGATTTGCCGCCCATCAATGGACGCGATAGGCGACAAATCAGTTCTACTGGAACCTCATTTGAAGAAGCGCAGCTTACGACTTCGGGATTGCCGCATTCATGCTCTTCACGAACTGTTGCGGTGTCATCTTCAAAACGAACACGCTGTTGAGATCCTTCAGCAAGGTCTGCGCTTCAGACGGCGGCAACAATTGGTCCCAACCGGTCACAAACACAGGTGCTTTTTCAGCCTTGTTGTACACATAGGTGAGGAAATTGGAGTCCGGAACATTCTTGAAGTCGCCTGCAAGTCCTTTGACCGGCGGAATGACGCCGTTTTGAATCTCGGTTTTGATCTCGTAACTGTTCAGTGGAACATCCTTCAAATACTCTTCAGCGCCGCTAATATCTTTGCTGCTGGAGGACACCGAATAGTAGGTCGATATGTTGCCCATCAAGTCATTCGGGTTGCCCTTGCCGCCAGGAACTTTCGGGAACGTGGTCCAACCCAAATCTTGCGATGTAAATTGAGGAGCAGACGACTTCAACGATGGAAAGATCCAGGAACCCTGAAGCAACATCGCGGCTTTACCGGAATACAGAAGCGCCTGATCTTCATTGCTGTCGGCACTGACACCTGCATAACCGTTTTCAAATCCGCCAGCCCGAATCAGCTGCTGAATCATTTGGATAGCCTTGGCCACAGCCGGATTGCTCCACGCATTCGGCTTATTGTTGATGATGTTGTTGAACACTGACGGTCCACCGATTCGATCCGTTAGATACATGAGCCACAGAAGGTCTGGCCACTGATCGCGTGCCCCGAGCGAGATCGGCGCGATACCATTCGCTTTCAAGGTCTTCACGTCAGACAACAATTGAGGCCAGGTTGTCGGTACAGGCAAGTGATACTTTCGGAAGATGGCCTTGTTGTAGAAGAGAAGCTCTGGTTGCGTACCGGCGCCTTCAGGCACACCGTACACATGGCCATTGAACGTCACGTTACCCCAGACGCCGGGGAAGAACTTGTTCTTGTAAGATGGATTTGCTTTCAAGAACGAGTCAAGATTGACAACTTTATGAGCGTCCACATAGGTTTTGAGCGTGCCACCACCCCAGCTGAAAATGATATCTGGCGGGTTGTTTGCGCCCATCGCAATCTGAATCTTTTGCTTGTACGCGTTGTCGTTATAGAACTGAATTTTTGCGGTGACTTGTTTCTGTGACTTGTTGAAGTTATCCGTAGCCGTTTGCATCATGTTTTGCATGGTGCCACTTTCGGAATCCCAAATAGTGATGGTATGGCTTGTAGATGAACTCGCACTGCCGCCATTCGATCCGTTTGAGCTCTGTGTGTTGCTGTTGCTGCCTGCGTTACTGGTGTTTCCGCCCGTACCGCAACCAGCGACCAACCCAGTAAAGGTGAGTGCCAGCGCCGTCGTTACCAATGCACTTTTCTTCAGCATAAAGTGTACCCCCCTTGTGTTTTGCTATAACGTTTAAGCAATATCTGTGAAAGAGTTTACAATACTTCTTATTAAGAACGCAACTACCGAGGAGACGATATTGAGCCCCGGACGATAAATTTAACAGGCAAAATAATTGGCTTGGTGTAATCACGGCCCTCCAGCTTAGAAATCAGCATGCTCGCCGCATGTCGACCCAATTGGTAGATATCGTGCCGAACCGTCGCAATCGGGGGGGTGACGTATCTCGAAAATGGGGCGTCATCAAAACCGACAACGGAGACATCTTCCGGAACAGACATTCCAATGCTCTGTAGATATTCGATAACACCGAGCGCCATCACGTCGGTCGAGGCCAAGATCGCGGTGGGCTTTTCAGAAGCGGCTCGCATAATACGACGGGCTGCCATCCGTCCACCCTGTCGACTGTTCTCCCCTGTGCCGACATCGGTAGCCTCACAGATCAGCCCCATCTTGCGCTGGATATCCCGAAATATAGAATAGCGCTCATACACGTATTCGTAAGCAAGCGGCCCAAGTGCATAGCCAATCCTTCGGTGACCCAGTCGCGCTAAATACTTAATTGCTTCTTCCAGACCTCTTCTCGTGTCGGAGACTACATAATCTTCAAGCTCGTTCTCAGCGCCCCTGGCCAATGAAACGAATGGGACGTTCGCGCGCTGAAAAAATGACACATACTCGTCCTTTACTTTCACTTCCGTGAGAACCAGCCCATCGATCCGGTTCCGCACTGTCTCATTCAACCCATCCGCGTAGATGATGGAGACGACATAGCCGTGTTCGAGCGCGATCTCAGTCAATCCACGAAGAAGTTCGGAAAAGTAGGGGTCGAGGAACGCACGCGGTGACGCTGGAATAAACAACCCGATTGTGTACGAGCGATTTTTGACCAACGCCCGCGCGAACATATTCGGCGTGTAATTCAGCTGTTTGGCCGCCGCGAGAATGCGCTTTTTCGTATCCTCACTAAACCGGTTGTTTCCGTTCAAAACGTTGGAAACGGTTGCAGGTGTCACCCCGACAATCTTTGCAATGTCTTTAATTGTGGCTTTACGGGACACCACCAAGCACACCCTTTCGATATGAAGAGTCAGGATATAATTTTAGATATAATTTGGGAGTAATTCTATATGGACTTTCTAGAGTCCTCCTTACACGGGGGTTAAGACCAAGTCAGACTCGGTGTAAAGGGGATGATTTTCATGAAGCGAAGGAAGTATGATAAGGCCTTCAAAGTTTCAGCAGTCCAACAGGTATTGGAGGAAGGCAAGAAGGTCTCTCATGTTGCCAAGGCGCTTGGGATTCTTCCTACTATGCTCAACCGATGGGGTTACGAGTACCAAACTCATGGTGAGGACGCGCTTTCCGGAAATGGCGCACCAATTCGCAATGCGGATTGGGAAATCCAGCGTCTGCAAAAGCGGCTTGAAGAACTGGAGACGGAGAACGAGATCCTAAAAAAATTTCAGGCATACTGGAAGGGGGTAGAGAGGTCAAGTACCGATTCATCTGGGAAAACGCACAAACCTACGAAGTGAAGGTGATGTATCGCCTGTTGCGGGTCAGCCGGTAAGCCTACTACGATTGGTGCAAGCGCCGCAAGAGCCAACGACAAATCGACAGCGAGCTGCTCATGGACGCCATACGCGAGGTATACCGTGAATTCAAAGGCCGCTATGGAAGCCCGCGCATCGCGCTGGAACTTTGTAAGCGAGGCATCTTCACGAGCAAGAACCATGTGGCTCGGCACATGCAACGGATGGGCCTTGTGGCCCTGCCGTGGCGACGCAAACATCGCCTGGGGCGCGAGCCGTCAGGCGAATTGTGGAGAATCTGGTTCAACGAGCTTTTGCCGCTGAGACCAAAAACGTGTTATGGGTAGGAGACATCACCTACATTCGACTACAGCACGGTTCCTGTACCTGGCCACTTACATTGATGTCTTTTCGCGAAAGGTTGTCGGGTGGGCGATGAAAACCCGCATGACTGAGCAGCTTGTCATTGACGCGTTCCTGCGAGCCATAGGCCGGGAACAGCCACCGGCAGGGTTGATCGTCCATGCAGACCGAGGATCGCAATATACGAGCCGGCGCTATCAAGAAACCGTGAAGCGTCATGGCGGTGTCATCATGTCCCGCCCGGGAGATCCGTACGATAACGCAGTGATGGAGGCCTTTTATAAGACATTGAAGGCGGAACTCCTGCCCGGCGGGAAATTTGTGAGTGTCCGGGAAGCAGAGAATGCGGTGTTCGAGTACATCGAATGTTTTACAACAGCAAACGGATGCATTCTGCTCTGGGCTATCTTACGGCGAAGCAATACGAACACTGCCATACGTCAAACATGTCCGTCGTTTTTGTCTTAACCTCGTGGCAAGGAAACTAGGGGAAGTCCAGGAAGGGTAGTCATTTGGTACGATGGGTTATGCCCCTTTGTCGAGGTTGGACGTGTTTAAAGTCGTTGTGAGAACAGGCATTGGCCGCGACTGGGTGTGTCAATCCAACGATTGAATTTTCCAGTATAGAGGTGATAAAGGAGTTCGCCATCACGGGCCTCGGTATGACCTTGTTACCCGCGATGGCCGTAAAGTCAGAGGTGAAAAGCGACCTGCTCCGATCGCTTGTCTGGCGTGGTCCCGAGTTCCCGGTGGTTACACAAATGCGCTGGTAAGGACAAAATGGCTTACGCCTGCCCAAAGTGCCTTCATGGATTTTACAAGAGAAGTCCTGCTAGACTACGGCAGCACATTTCCTGCCGCGCGGTAAATCTCGTACCACTCTTCGCGCGTTAGATATATATCGCTTGCCTTACAGCAGTCCCTCAACCGCTGTATATTCATCGTGCCAATGACGGGCTGCATCTTTGCGGGATGGCGCAACAGCCACGCAATCGCAATGGTCGTGTTGCTCACGTCATACTTCTTGGCGATCTCGTCAATCTTCTGGTTCAATTCCGGGAACTTGTCATTGCCGAGGAACACGCCTTCGAAGAAGCCGTATTGGAAAGGCGCCCAGGGTTGGATGGTGATGTCGTGAAGCCGGCAATAATCGAGCACACTGCCGTCCCGGTCGACCGCTGCATCGTTCTCCATATTCACATTGATGCCATTCGAGATCATGGTGGCGTTCGTGATGCTCAGTTGCAGTTGGTTGGCCACGATAGGCTGCTGTACCCATCTTTTCAGCAATTCAATCTGCATCGGTTTCTGATTGGACACACCGAAGTACCGCACTTTTCCCGAACTCTCGAGAATGTCGAACGCCTCGGCCACCTCTTCCGGCTCGACCAGCGCATCCGGACGGTGCAGCAACAGGACGTCCAGATAATCGGTCTTCAGCCGCTTCAGGCTTCCGTTGACCGCTTCCAGGATATGCTCTTTCGAGAAATCGAACATGCCCTTGCGAATGCCGCACTTGGACTGCAGGATAACCTTTTCCCGCACGTCGTCGTTCATATGGATGGCTTCCGCAAAGATCTCCTCGCACGCACCGCCGCCGTAGATATCCGCGTGATCGAAGAAATTCGCGCCTTCTTCCAACGCGGTTTGGACAAAACGCTCGGCTTCGGCCTTATTCAGCGATTGAATGCGCATACACCCGACGGCGACGACCGGCACCTCTAAGGTGCTGGTTCCAAGTTTCATGGTTCTCACGGTTTGTCTCCTCCTTTAAGTGCATGTCAAGTGCATGTCCGAAAAGAGGTTAGGCACCACAGGCATAAGTTTCGCTAAGCGCTAAAGAACTAAGCTCGACTTTATAAGACCCCAGCAGTGCGAGGAAGCTAGCCCAAAATGCGTACTGGGCCTGGTCCCCAGTGGGGACTGTTCAGGCCGGGCGATAGCCCCGGAAGTTCTAACCCCCTCTGGGACAACCTCTTTAACTCCATAGTCTATCATTCGACCAGAACTCGTTCCATGTATCGGGGGGTTCCCACAGACCCGAAATCTCCGTCCGGATGCAGGTGCTGGGCGATGACTTCATCGTTGAGTTCATCGCTCCCAAGACTTGGCGCATCCGGAACTGCAATGAACCCGTTTTGCAGCGGCGGTTTAGGAAACTTAGTACTGATGATAATGTCATCCCACCAATCCACGTCGACGGAATGGAATTCGAGTGTGAGAAAATTCTCCGTTGCGGCCGCTACGTGAACCTCTGCCAGGTAGGCAATGGGACTTTCCGCCATATGTATGGCCATGATCACACCGTACTCCTGTGCCATATCCCCGATTTTTTCGTTTCTAGAATCCCACCGACAGTCAGTACGTCGGGGTGAATCACCGATACCCCGTGCGATCCGAGCAACGGCCTGAAGTTCTCTTTCAAAATATATGCCCTCTCTCGTGCAGATTGGCGTGGTGACTGACTTCGACAACCTGACGTATTGCTCAGTGTACTGCCATGGAATCATATTTTCCAGGCGTAGTCCCGAGTTTCGTGGAAATTTGAAAGTGGCGGTCTCCTGACCCCGTTTGGTATAACGAGTTTTGGAAAATTCAGGAAGTAAGAACGCCACTATGAAGTCAAAAGTACACAAGATTGCGTTGAAAGGCCAGAAGCAGTTTACAAGATTCGATCCCGAAAAGAGCCTAGCTGTCCAGCTTGCTCTGTTGAATGTGTGAAGCGACCAAAGAAGGCCTCATGGCGCTGGCGGTGCAGACTGGCCGGCGAGTCGTCCAGACCATGATGCAGGAGGAGGTGGATGCCCTTGTCGGTCCCAAAGGCAAGCACAATCCTGAGCGCAAGGCCGTTCAGCATGGAAAAGAGAAAGGCTCCGTCACCCTCGGCGGTTGCAAGATGGCTATGGAGAAGGTGCGTGTGCGCAGCGTGGATGGCCGGGAAATTCCACTCGAGACGTATCAGGCCCTGCAGGACCCAGATCTGTTAACACAGGCTTCGCTGGAGCGGATGATTCATGGGCTGTCCACTCGAAACTATCTGTATGGTCTGGAGCCGGTCGGAGAGGAATTGGAGGCCTCTGGCACGAGCAAGAGCGCCGTCAGCCGCCGGTTCATTGCAGCCACAAGAAAACGGCTGGCTGAGTTGATGCAACGGCTTGGACAGCCGCAGATACGTTGCCCTCATCATCGATGGCATCGTGATGGCAGAACACACCGTGGTAGCGGCCCTGGGGATTGACGCAGAGGGCAAGAAACAAATGCTGGGCGTGTGGCACGGAGCTACCGAGAATGCCACGGTGTGCAAGGCACTCGGGTCTGTCAATAATTTTGTGTAAACCCCATTGAGTGAGCTTAGCGAACGTACTGACTCTCCGGTCAATCGCTGAACCTATCTTATCTTTGAGATAGAGACATCAAAGGCAATTCGTTTTGTGATTCAATGCTTATTCCGCACCAATTCAATCACTTCCGTCGGCACTGGCTGGTTGCGCACTTTCTCCACTTCACGCATATGGCCTGAGTGCTTGAACCGCAAGCATTACCGCAAGGAGACAACAAAATAATATATTCAATTCCATACGACGAGTTTCCTTAAATTCCTATCCACATGTTAAAATGAAACAAGTAATATATCTCACTAACTCGACTGCTCGAAGAAGTGTTCCACAATTAAGAGGTGTAAGATGTTAAAGAGGATAAGTTCGATATATCTGATTTCACCATTAGTCATCTTAGTATACATTTCCATTACGATGACAATATATACAGGTCCATTAAGATTGATCGTAAGTTTAAATACTGCTGAAGTACTGTGGAACTACGGGGTTGGGCTGACAATCATCCTTTGCATCTTCCCTTTGACTTGTTGGGCAAAGTCTCGAAGGATCCCGCAACTACCGAGAACCCTAAACGCTGGCATTATACTTGGAGGTATGTTTGTATGCTATCTGTTATTGATCACCCTTCTGTGGACAATGTATGAGTATAAACCTCCCACCTTCATGTTAAATATCTTAAAGCCGATTGCCACGTTATTCCATGATTTACCATATAATGATCGACGAAATATAGATAACGCACTCGTTGGTCCATTCTGGCTAACGGTATTATGGGTAGGCTTTTCCTTATGGCGACTTAACACTTATAGTAGGCAATCGTTCACCTTAACCTGGCGGGACGGGTTAGTGATTGTCCTATTGCTTCTTTTGTGGACGGGGCTGTCTGTTTTGAGAGGAAACGTATGGGCAGAGACGCCCGAGAATATATTACCGACCGTGTCCATCAGCAGTCTCATTGCCTTTAGTTCACAGTTTTTTGTCAATGGATTTCAGGAGGAGACCGTCTTCAGGGGCTACATTTTTCCTCAAGTCTTGTCCTTTCTTCGATCCCCTGTTCTCAGCATGTGGATAGTCGTTATCCTGTTTGATATAGCGCACATACCATCGTTACTCATCGGCATGCATCTTTCCCTTTCATGGTGGCAGTGGTTACTGGAGTGTATGTTCCCATTGCAACCAACGGGATGGGTATATGGTTTTCTCTACTATCGACTAAAAAGTGTTTTACCTGGTTCAATATTTCATACTTATACTACCATTTGGGGAGGGTTTCCCTTTATGAGTTAACATGAATTTTTCCTGATATCTGTAGCGCCATATTATCCAAATGAGCATAGCGAGAGACAAACCCGTCTTGCACCGAACACACCTCCATTTGTCCATCTTAATCCTTATCCCCTTTCGAAAGCCATGTACTTTCGCGATTCGGACACCGCCTGACCTGTCCGTGTGTTACCAACATAAACCCAACGCGCTCAACACGCCATTGATGGTGTTGGACCGAAGGCTCGCCTCCTCGACATGTAAAACACGAAATCCTCCTTGATGAGGTGTGCCGTCACGCGCCGCACGTAAGGTACCGTAATCCCTTGCCGGATCATCGCTCTTTCAAGCTCCGTCAGATTCTCCTGGTGCCACCGCTATCTGATGAGAGAAGCCAAATATCCCGTAGAAGAACGTTTTCTCCTCAGACAGGGACAGCCCCCTGTAGTGTCATTGAGTCAACTTCGTTTTTCCGTTGTTTCGGCATCCACGCACACGTTTGGATGTGTCTGCACACACGTCACGGCGACTATCGAAGCCAAAACGAAAGCAAGGGTCCCTGGTCCAATTTTCCTAGGAACCCCTGCCGTACAAGACTCTATGGTGTCGAGGACGGGACTTGAACCCGTACGGGTTTCCCCACACGCCCCTCAAACGTGCGCGTCTGCCGATTCCGCCACCTCGACATATGGTTTGATATGTCACACGATTGATTCGAAGTGACGACCATTATTATACGGGCTACCCCAGGGCGTGTCAACCGCCGGAACACACGCCATGTCCCCGCCACCCAACGCCGTCCCAGATCTTACGCTAAGCCCAACAACCGGCCCCAGGCCGGGGCGGTTTCCCTCGTAAACCGTCCGCCCGCGCTCTCCTATGTCTGCATCTTCCACGCCGCTTCAAACCCGTAAATCCGTTTGTACAGCGTATAGTTGTAGAACACCCGGTCGACGAAGTGGCGCGTCTCGCCCACAGGAATCTGCTCCACGTCCTTGAGCCCGCCGCTCCAAGTGCCGTGGTTCAACCAATCGTTCACACGCCGCGGCCCTGCGTTGTAGGCGGCAATAGCGGCGGCCTGGTTGCCGTGAAAGGTGACCAGCAAATAATGGATGTACCAGCTGCCGATGCGAATGTTGGTGCGAGGGTCATGCAGGTCCAACGGACCGGAAAGCGTGGGGTCTTGATCGCCGTGGCGCCGCATCTGCACGCGGATCCATTGCGCGGTCCCGGGCATCAGCTGCATCAGCCCCACCGCGCCGGCGTGGGACACGTCGTCGGTGTGAAACTTGCTTTCGACGCGAATGACACTCGCGACAAGGAGCGGATCGACGTGTGCAGCGTGGGCCGCCTGCTGGATCTCGGACGCGTATCCAATGGGGTACATCCACTGCCAAAACCGGTTGGAGCTGATGAGTCCGACCAGTGCAATCAACAGAATCAGGCTGATTACTGTCCGCCGGTTGACGACGAAGATCCGCACCCGGTCGCGCCGCTGCGAAGGCTCTTCCATACGCGTTCAACCTGCTCTCTGGTATGTTCTAAAGTCCCAGTATTGTCGATTACATAGTCTGCCAGTCGACGCTTCTCCTCGATAGGCATCTGGGCGCGGATGCGCGCCTCGGCCTCCGCCTGGCTGTAGCCGTTTCTCGCCATCAGGCGGGCCAATTGCGTAGCCTCGTCCGCATAGACGACAACGGTGCGCTGAACCATACGCCGGGTCTCCCCTTCGAACAACAGTGGCACATCCCAGATGACCGGATGGCCCGGGTGCTCGGCCAAATAGGCGTCCGATTCGGAGCGCATGCCGCGGCGTACACGCGGATGGGTGATGGCGTTGAGTCGCCGCCGGGCTTCCTGGTCGTGGAAGACAATGGCCGCCAGGGCCGCCCGGTTCAAGCTCCCGTCCGGGCGGAGTACGTCCGGCCCGAACGCCTCCACCACCTCACGCCATCCGTCCGTTCCGGGCTCGACCACTCGGCGCGCCCACACGTCGGCGTCCACGACATAGGCGCCGAGCTCCCGCAGCATGTTGGAGACGGTGCTCTTCCCCGTGGCGATGCCGCCGGTCAGACCCACGATGAGTCCGCTCATGCGCCCACCCCTTGGCCCGCGTGGTCGTCGCCAGCCGCCAACCGCCCGTCCTCCTCATCCGTCGTCTGACGCGCGTCCAATCCGTTGGCTCGACCGTAGAAGCTGGGCCGGCTCTTGCCGCGCGCTGTCGAAGACCGGCGGGACGTCCGGGGCGGGCGCTGGCACAAGGGGCAATAATGCGTGCCTCGGCCGCCTACGCGCGTTTTCTCGATGGGGGTCTGACAGACGCGGCAGGGTTCCCCTTCGCGCGCGTAAACATTCAGCTCCACCTGGAAGCCGCCGTGCCGCCCGTAGCCGTCGACGTATGTGCTCACGGACGATCCGCCCGCATCTATGGCACGCCGCAACACGCCGCGAATGGCGGTCAAAAGTTCGTTCGCCTGGCGGCGGGTGACCTTCGCGGCCACCTGCTCGGGATGGATGCGGGCCAGAAACAGGGCCTCGTCCACGTAGATGTTCCCGAGCCCGGCCAGGCACGTTTGATCGAGCAGCACCGCCTTGATGGGTGCCCGGCGCCGATGGATGCGGCGGTAGAGACCCGCCCCGTCCAGCTCGTCCGCAAAGGGCTCCGGTCCCAGACTCGCCACCCCTTTCGGCATAGCATCCCCTTCGGCGATGAGGTCCATGGTGCCAAACTGGCGCACATCCCGGTAGCGGAGCTCTGTCCCGTCCGTGAAATGAAAAATGATGTGGGTGTGGGGTCCCTCGGGCTCCCCCGCTTGGTGCAGGCGGTATTGACCCTCCATGCGCAGGTGCGAGATCAGGCGATAAGGCGGGACGCGGAAGATAAGGTATTTCCCACGCCGCTCCACCGCCTCAATTCGGCATCCGGCCAACTGCGTCTGGAACCGCCCTACATCGCCCGGCGTGCGAATGAGGCGCGGCAATCGCACCTCCACGTTGCCTATTGTCTTGCCGACAACCAGTGCATCCAGGCTGCGTCGGACTGTTTCCACCTCGGGCAACTCCGGCACAGCATGCACCCCCTTCTACCTGCGTTCCGGCGGACGCCTGGACTTGATGTCTTGACTTGACGCTTTATTTCGCTTCGTACCACGTTTTGCCTACGTGTACATCCACCTTGAGCGGCACACTCAGCACCATGGCATTCTCCATTTTGTCCTCGACCAGCTCACGGAGCGCCTCCAACTCGCTGTTCGGGCACTCGAAAATCAACTCGTCGTGCACCTGCAGCAGCATACGCGCCTTCAGATTGGAACACTGCAAGGCTTCGTCGATGCGCACCATCGCCAACTTGATGATGTCGGCCGCCGTGCCCTGAATCGGCGTGTTCATCGCCGTCCGCTCGGCAAAACTGCGCAGGTTATAGTTGCGGCTGCGGATGTCGGGCAAATAGCGGCGACGGTTCAGCAAGGTGGTCACATACCCTTGCCGCTTCGCCATCTCCACGATTTCGTCCATATAGCGCCGGACGCCAGGGAACTTGGCGAAGTACCCCTCGATGAATGCCGCCGCCTGCTTGCGTGGGATGCCCAGGTTTTGCGAGAGCCCATAGTCGCTGATGCCGTACACGATGCCGAAATTGACCGCCTTTGCCTGGCGGCGCATGAGCGGTGTGACCTCTTCTGGACTCACCTCAAACACATCGGCCGCCGTGCGCGTGTGGATGTCCATTCCTTGGCGGAATGCCTCAATCAGCGTCTCGTCTCCCGATAAATGCGCGAGAATTCTCAGCTCAATCTGCGAGTAGTCGGCTGATACAATCGACCAATCGTCATAGCTGGCCGTAAACGCTTGGCGCAGCCGGCGCCCCTCGTCCATGCGGATAGGAATGTTTTGCAGGTTCGGATCGCTGCTGGAAAGCCGTCCGGTGGCGGTCAGCGTTTGGTGGAAACGAGTGTGCACGCGCCCCGTCTCAGGCCGGATGACCTTGAGCAGCCCATCCACGTACGTGGACTGCAACTTGCCGAGCTGCCGGAACTCGAGAATCCGCTCGACGACTTCATGGTAGGGGGCCAGCTTCTCCAGCACGTCCGCACTGGTCGAGTACCCGGTCTTCGTCTTTTTCAGCGCTGGCAGACCTAGTTTATCGAACAACACCTCGCCGAGCTGCTTGGGCGAGTTGATGTTGAACTCGCACCCGGCCAGACGATGAATATCCTGCTCCAGCGCCGCAATGCGCCCGGACAGCTCCTCCCCATAGTGGCGGAGCCAATCGGCGTTGACCAGAAACCCGAGCGACTCCATACGCGCGAGCACCATCGCCAGCGGCAGCTCCACTTCCCGGTATAGGCGCTCCAGGTCCTGCGCCGCCAGAGCTTCCTGAGTATGCCGGTTGAGGTCTATCAGCAGCGAGGCGATGCGGACCAACGCCTCGGCCTCGGCCTGCGCTGCGGCGGCATCCGCCGTCGGGTGAGCATCGTCCGGCTTTCCGCGGCCCGCGCCTGATACCCGGCCGCCGGCCGCACGGCGCAATCGGTCATCCAGGCGGACCTTCAACTCCCGCTCCAGGATATCGGCCAGCGACGGCTCGCCGTCGGACGGATTGAGCAAGTAGCTGCCAATCATGGCGTCGTCCCAACTGTCGTCCAGCTTCAGGCTGTGGCCGTGACTGTCCAGAGCGACTGCCAGCGCCTTGATGTCGAAGACCACTTTGTCCCAGTCGTCCCTCCACAGCTCCTCGACATCCGCCATGCCCAAGTCGCCCGCAAACGAGACGTAGTAGCCTCGATTGGCCAAACCGATAGCCACGCCGCGCACATCGGCTGTCTGGTACCCGCCCTCGGCGAAGTGGGGCACAATCCCAATGGTGCCGCTCAGCTTCGCCCACATGGACTGCAGGTGCGGTCTATCCACAATCACCTCCACCTGCAGTTCAGGCAGTTTCCCGCCGTCCGCGTCCACGTCCGAACGAGCCTCGCTAGGGCTGTCGATTTCCCCGGAAATCCTGTCGAAGAGTGACTGAAAACCCAAATCGTGAAACACGCGGCGCACCGCCGCTACGTCATAACCCTCGTATTTCAGTTGCTCGATGGTGACGTCAATCGGAGCGCGGCGGCAAATGGTGGCCAGTTGCTTGGACATCAACGCCTGCTCCCGGTTCTGGCGCAACCGCTCCTGCAGCTTCTTGCCGGGGACCTCGTCAATATGCTCCAGCACGCTCTCGACCGTGTGGTACTCTTTAAGCAGCTTGATGGCAGTCTTCTCCCCGACCCCGGGCACGCCGGGGATGTTGTCCGAGTTGTCACCCATCAGCCCCTTGAGATCGACAATCTGTTCCGGCGACAGCTCAAAGCGGGCTCGCACCGCCTCCACATCGTACACGTCCATGTCGGTGATGCCCTTGCGGGTGACGGCGGCGTGGACTGTATCGCTGACCAACTGCAGGAGGTCCCTATCACCTGACACAACCAAGGTGGGCAGCCCTTCCGCCTCCGCGATCCGCGCGAGCGTACCGATAAGGTCGTCCGCCTCATAGTTTTCCAGTTCAATCACCGGGATCCGAAACGCATGGAGCACGTCGCGTACCAGCGGAAACTGCTCGGAAAGCTCGCTGGGCGTCTTTTGTCGCGTTCCCTTGTATGCCTCAAACACACGATGCCGAAACGTCGTCTTGCCGACGTCGAACGCCACGGCAATATGTGTTGGATTTTCATCCTGCAGGAGTCTCAGCAACATCTGCGTGAACCCGAACACCGCATGGGTAAATTGACCGCGCGCGTTGGAGAGCGGCGGCAACGCGAAGAATGCGCGATAGGTGATGCTGTTGCCATCAATGAGGACAAGTTTCGATGCGTCCGTGGCCATAGAGGTATCTCACTCCCAAACGGGGGGTCGAAACGTCGGCTTGCTTTCCCATTGTACCATACGGGCGGACCCCATTTGGGCGCTCTGGAGGCAATTGAAGCATGCGGAACCTGGTCGATCTGGAATTTCAATCCATAGACATTCAAGAAAAAACCCACGCCGTCCGGCGCAGGCTTTTCAACAGGCCTTCCGGCAATCCAGACGCCCGGGACGAGAAGACCAGAGGCTGTCGGCGCGGCGACCAAGTTGGCCCCTGGTCTGCCCGGTGCGAGTGACCGCCGGGCGGGACGGAGATGAAGTCACCGCTTGGACTTGACCACGTCGACCACACTGCGGACCGATTGGGCCGACTTGTCAAGCGCTTCCTTTTCCTCAGGCAAGAGGTCGACCTCGACGACCTTCTCCAAGCCGTTGCCGCCCAAAATCGTAGGCACACCGAGGAACAGGTCTTGATACCCGTACTCGCCCTCCAGATAAGCTATCGCCGGGAGCAGACGCCGCTTGTCCTTCAGGATGGCTTCCGCCATCTGGACCAGTGAGGCGGCCGGCGCGTAATAAGCGCTGCCGTTGCCGAGCAGGTTGACGATTTCGCCGCCGCCCTTGCGGGTGCGCTCGACGATGGCGTCAATCTTGTCCTTGGACAACAGCTTTTCCAGCGGGATGCCACCGACGTACGAGTAACGGATGAGCGGAACCATGTCGTCCCCGTGCACGCCGAGCACAAACCCGGATACGTCCTCCACCGAGACGCCGACCTCCTCGGCCACAAACGTGCGGAAGCGCGCGGTGTCCAGCACGCCGGCCTGGCCAATCACGCGATTCTTTGGAAATCCGGAGGTCTTGTAGGCCACGTAGGTCATGGCGTCCACCGGGTTGCTGAGCACGATGATGATGGTGTTGGGAGAAAACTTGACCACCTGCTCGGTGACCGAGCGGACGATGCCGGCGTTGGTCGTCACCAAGTCATCGCGGCTCATGCCCGGCTTGCGGGCCACACCGGCAGTGATGATGACCAGGTCCGATCCGGCCGTGTCCTCGTAACTGGAGGTGCCCATGACATGCACATCCTTGCCGACCACCGGCAGCGCTTCGGCCATATCGAGCGCCTTGCCGCGGGTCGGGTCCTCCAACTGCGGAATGTCGACCAACACCACGTCCCCGAGCTCTTTCAGCGCGAGCATGAACGCCGTCGTCGAACCGGTGAAACCCGCTCCAATAACGGAAATTTTCTTCCGTTTAATCATTTTCAATTCCTCCTTGACTTCCATGCCTCGCAGTCCCTTCTGTATCTGTAGTGCCGTCCACATCCATCACAGATTGGCAATCAACGCATCGCCAAATTCGGAGGTCTTGACTTCCTTGGCGCCCTCCATCAGGCGGGCAAAGTCGTAAGTGACGACCTTCTCTTCAATCGTCTTTTCCAAGGCCGAAATGATTGCGTCAGCAACCTCCTGCCACCCCAGGTACTCAAACATCATGACGCCTGAGAGGATGACTGAACCCGGATTGACCTTGTCCAGCCCCGCATACTTGGGGGCGGTGCCATGGGTGGCCTCAAACACGGCGTGGCCGGATTCGTAGTTAATATTGGCTCCCGGCGCGATGCCAATCCCGCCGACCTGCGCCGCCAGCGCGTCCGAAATGTAGTCGCCGTTGAGGTTGAGGGTAGCAATGACATCATACTCCGCCGGACGCAGCAGGATTTGCTGCAGGAAAGCGTCGGCAATCACGTCCTTGACAATCAACTTGCCAGCGGCGACCGCCTCGGACTGCGCCTTGTTGGCCGCGTCCTGCCCCTGCTCCGCTTTGATGCGGTCGTACTGGGCCCATGTGAAGACCTTGTCGGCGTACTCGCGTTCCGCGACTTCGTAGCCCCAGTTTTTGAACGCCCCTTCGGTGAACTTCATGATGTTGCCTTTGTGCACGAGCGTCACGCTCTTGCGGCGGTGCGCCAACGCGTAGTCGATGGCCGCCCGCACCAGCCGTTCGGTGCCCTCGCGCGAGACCGGTTTGATGCCGATGCCCGAGGTTTCGGGGAAGCGAATCTTGGTGACCTTCATCTCGTTGCGCAGGAAGTCGATGACCTTTTTGACCTCTGGAGTCCCTTCCGCCCACTCCACGCCGGCATAGATGTCCTCGGAGTTCTCCCGGAAAATGACCATGTCGATGAGTTCAGGCTGCTTGACCGGCGAGGGAACGCCGCGAAACCAACGGACAGGGCGCTGGCAGACGTACAAATCCAACTCCTGGCGCAACGCCACATTGAGGGAGCGGATGCCGCCGCCGACCGGCGTCGTCAGTGGCCCCTTGATGCCCACCAGGTAGGTGGAAAGGGCAGTCAGTGTATCCTCCGGCAGCCATTCGCCGAACTTGTTGAAAGCCTTTTCACCAGCATACACCTCGTACCAGGCAATGCGCCGCTTGCCGCCGTACACCTTGGCCACCGCCGCGTCAAACACACGCTGAGAGGCGCGCCAAATATCCGGGCCTGTGCCGTCGCCCTCGATGAACGGGATGATGGGCACATCCGGGACCTGCAGTTTTCCCGCCTGCTTCGTTATCGGTTCTCCGTCAACCGGAGGTTGGTAGGTTTTGAACGCCATCGCCGCTGGCCTCCCTTTGCACGCGTGGTTTGTCTCTCGAAAATCTTACCACAGGCAATTTTCAAAGAAAAATCACATATTGTTCAGAAGAAACCCTTGCTTTTGCCGCTGTGCGTCGGCATGGCCCCCGCTGGCCAGACAGGCGCAGCCTGCCGTGGCCACGGCGCTGGCGCGAGCGAAGGAAATTTGCTGCTTTAATCGTTTTCGCGCAGCCGCGGTACCTGGACCTCGACACGCACCGTGTGCTCGTCCGCCTCAAGCCGAAACTCGCCCCCCATCGACTGCGTCAGACGGCGCACGATATGCAGGCCAAACCCGCGCGTGAGACCGGGATTTACCGAGCGTCCCTCGGTTTCCGACTCGTTCTCCACCCGAAACACGACCGACCGCCCATCCACGGTCAAACGCCAAACCGCTTGACTGCCTGGACGGGCGTGATCGACCACGTTTTTCAGCAGCGTGCTGACCAAGCGCCGCCATTCGTCTGCCGTGGCCAGGACGTACAACCCTTGCACCGCTGACCCTGTCAGAGAAATGCCTTGCCGATCCGCCAGCCACCCGATCTGGGCCACAACCTCTTCGGTCACGTCCGAGACAGCCACCGGCTCAGGCGTCTGACGGGGCATGCCGTCCAGACGCGATAGGTAGAGAATATCGCTGACCAAATCGGACGCGCGGCGGATTTCCCGGATGAAACGGCGGCGCAACTCAGTGTTGCGGACGTAGCTGGCCGCCATGGCGTTTATGGTCGCCAACGGGGTCTGCAGCTCGTGTGACAGCTCAACCAGCATCCGCTGCTGCGCGCTCCAGGATTCACGGGCCGGGCGAAGCACACGCCTGCTCAGCCACAGGTAGAACAAAAAGGCCAGGGCGGCGCCGATGCCACCGGAGAGGATGATGAGCCGCAGCGCGTGCTGCAGGACCTGGCGCTCGCTGGCGATGGACTGATACAGATACAGCTTGTACAGTTGGCCCTTGTAATGCCAAGCGGTGGCGGCCAGCCGGTATGGCTGCCCGCGGTACTCGATGACCCGATAGGCCAGCTCGTCCTGCTCAGCTGGGACTTGCTCTGGCAGGCGGCGGCTGGGAATCGGTGGGTGGTACGATTCAAGGCGCACAGAGTTGCGCGCAAACACCGCGAAGTACAGGTGCTGACCGCGCTCATCCGCCAGGTCGGAGCGCACCGGGACGTTTTTGTCCGGCGCAGGCGAAAGAGAGGAAATGAGCGCCTGCAGCTCCGTGATGTCGGTCTGCAGGTCCCCCTCGCCATCCCTGGCCATCTGCACCTTCAATTCGACATACACGATGGATCCGACCAAAAGCAGCAAAGTCAGCATGCTGCCGGTCAGGACGGCGACAATCTGCACGTACATGCGGCGAAACATGCGCCCAGGCACAAATGGAAACGGATGGTCATTGGATGGCTTCAATCCGGTATCCCTGCCCGCGCACGGTGCGGATGAAATTTTTCAACCCCAGGCGTGCACATTTTTTGCGAAGAAAGTAGACGTATGTGTCGAGAGCGCTGTCGGCCACCTCTGCGTCCGGACCCCACAGGTGCATGACCAGTTGGTCCCGGGTCAGGACCCGGCCTGGGTGGCGTAACAAATACTCCATCAAAAGAAACTCTTTACTGGACAGCTCGACCGATTTGTGGTTGACCTCAAGGGTGCGCGAGGCCCGCCACAAGATCGCCGGCCCCCATTGCAGGCAATCCACCTTGTGATCCCGGACAGACCTGCGGACGAGGGCGTGGATGCGGGCGATGAGTTCCTCGAGGTGGAACGGCTTGCCCAGGTAATCGTCCGCGCCGGCATTGAGCCCCCGCACCCGGTCGGCCGTCTCGTTAAGTACAGTCAGCATCAGGATCGGCGTGCCGCAGCCGGCCTCGCGCAGGTCGGAGACGAGATCGACACCGCTGCCGTCCGGGAGCATCACATCGACCACGATGCAATCGTAGGCGCCGGAGAACGCCTTATCAAAACCGTCTTCCACCCCAGTCGCCCAATCGACAACCATCTGTTGCCCACTCAGTGCCTCTCGCACCGCATTCGCCAAGGTCACCTCGTCCTCGACAATGAGCACCCGCATGGCTCTTCCCCTCTCTGCTGGAGCGCCGGTCAGACCAAAAAGCCAATGCGCTCCTTCACCAGCCGGAGCGTATCCCGGCACTTTTCCGCGGCTCGCTCGGCACCCTCACGCAGAATCTCGTCCACCTCGCCGGATTCCAGGATCTCCCGATAGCGGGCCTGGATTGGCGCCAGGCCTGCAACCACCGCCTCGCCCAGGTCCCTTTTGAACGGGCCGTACCCCTGACCCTGGTATTGTGCCTCCAACTCCGCTACCGATTGCCCAGAAAACAGCGAATAGATGGTGAGCAGGTTGCTGATGGCCGGCTTATTGTCCACATCGTACCGCACCTCGCGCTCCGAATCGGTCACCGCGCGGGAGATCTTCTTGCGGATGACGTCCGGATCGTCCAGCATGGAGATGTACGCGCCGGGGCGGGTGTCGCTCTTGCTCATCTTCTTCAGCGGGTCCTCAAGGCTCATGATGCGCGCACCCAGCTTGGGAATCATCGGCTCGGGCACGGTAAACGTCTCGCCATAACGGTTGTTGAACCGCTCCGCCAGGTCGCGGGTCAGTTCCAGGTGCTGCTTTTGGTCTTCTCCCACCGGCACCAAGTCGGTCTGGTAGAGGAGAATGTCGGCGGCCATCAAGGCCGGGTAGGTGAACAGCCCGGCGGTGACAACCTCGGCTTTGTCCGACTTGTCCTTGAACTGGGTCATCCGCCCCAGTTCTCCATAATGGACAACGCACTGCAGGAGCCAGCCCAGTTCGGCATGGGCGGGGACGTGAGACTGAACAAAGAGGACGGACTTTTTCGGGTCTATCCCGGCCGCCAGATAGAGGGCCGCCAGGCTGCGCGTGTTGTGCAGGAGCTGCTTCGGATCCTGCGGGATGGTGATGGCGTGCATGTCGACCACGCAGAACAGACAATCCGCCTCGTCCTGCAGGGAAACAAAGTGGCGCATGGCGCCCAGGTAATTGCCGATGGTCAAGGTGCCGCTCGGCTGGATGCCGGAAAACACCTTCTTCATTTTGGATTCACTCCTCGCCGGAAAATGAAAAATCCGCCCCGCATGGGACGGATAAAACCGCGGTACCACCCATCTTCGACAGCCCGAGACTGCCGCACTCATGCCCGTAACGGGGGCCATCCGGGTGCACCTACACAGCGCCCAAAGACGCGTCTTGGCGTCCTTCAGCGGTCTCCGCCGCGCGCGGCCGCACTGGCGCATTCAGCACACCGGCTCCCGGGCCCATTCCGGGGCGACCGCCAACCGGGTTCCCAGCCTCCCCGGCTCTCTGGATGGTGGTCCAACCCGTACTCTTCCCGTTCACAGCCGTTTCCACGATACAAATGCCACAATACAGCTCTCTGTCGATCCGCCCGCGGCAGCGCCCTGACAACCGGAGCAGGGCCGCTGGCTGCGGGGGCCGGGACTACGCATCATCTTAGCGGAGTTGCCGCCAGCCCGCAAGTATGTCCAGCGGCCCACCCGCGTAAATCGGCTGGCACTCGCGCCCCCGTTGGGTTGCCCAGCCACACGGGCGCTAACGCGGCACAAACCGGACATGACGACGTGGATGGCGGGGAAGTCAAAAACAGCCGCCCAACAGGGCGGCCGTGAACGGGGCGAATCGGCTCCAGCGCCTGACCCGGGTTGGCCTGTACACCTGCCAACTTCTCGGCGCATACGGGCCCTGTGTCAGCCTTGCCCGCGCCGTAATAGCTCCAGCAAAGTGCGAATGACAATCAGCGCGGCAGCGACGTAGAACCAGGCCTGCGCGACGACGTGCGTCGGGTCCACGGTAGTCAGCCAGGAGAGAAGGATGAGTGGCAGGGCATCGGTCAACATAGGCCGCGTGACCAAACGGGCCCACTCAGACCAATCGACCGTCCCCCTCAGGTCCAACGCCGCGGTGACGAGGATGCGCAGGGCAATGAGAGCCAGCACGACCTCAAACGCAATCAACATCGCGTTGTCTCCCAACAGAATGCTCATGTATGCGACCTCCCGATGGAAAGGATGAATTCACTCCACCCTACGGGAAGACCACTGCGCAAGACACCGCGCTTATCCTTCGCGGCCGCCTATTGTCGGTGCCTGCCGAGAAACTCCGCGATGCGCCGGAGCCCCCTGACAGTCGCGAGCACCAGCCGAGCTTACAACACCTGTGCGCGGCCGCGGTAGACCAGGCCGCGCACCGCATCCACCGTCACGACTTCGCCGTCCTTGATGCGACTGGTCGCTTCCTGCGCCCCTACAATCACCGGTTTGCCGAGACTCAACCCGACCACCGCCGGGTGGGAGGTGAGCCCCCCTTCCTCGGTGATGATGGCCGCCGCCCGTTCCATCGCGGGCACCACGTCGGCGTCGGTGGCCGATGTCACCAGGATGTCCCCGGACTGGACACGCTGCAGCAAGTCCTCGGTCTGCCGCCCGACCACGGCCCGGCCGCTGACCGCCTTCTGTCCGACACCCTGGCCCTGCACGACGACTTCGCCAATGGTGTGCACCTTGATCAGGTTGGTCGTCCCCTGCTGCCCGACGGGCACCCCGGCAATCACAATCACCATGTCGCCCGGCTGCACGTAACCGGCAGCGAGCGCTCCGTCCACCGCTGTTTCCAGGACCTCGTCCGTCGTCTGCGCCTCGGCCACCACCACCGGATGCACGCCGAAGGACACCGCCAGCCTCCGCGCCACCTTGTCCGACGGCGTGGCCGCGACAATCTGCGCGTTCGGACGGTGTTTCGAGATCATGCGCGCTGTGTGGCCGGAGGTGGTCGCGGTCACCACCGCCTTCACACCCAAATCGGCCGCCATCGTCTCCACCGCGTGCCCAATCACGTCCGTCACCGTTTTTTCCACACCGGTGCGGTGCCGCGTCGCCACCTCGTCCTCGACCAGCGCCCGCTCCGCCCGCTCGGCAATCTGCGCCATCGTCTGCACCGCCTGCAACGGATAACGGCCGGCGGCCGTCTCGCCGCTGAGCATAATGGCGTCTGTCCCGTCGAAAATGGCGTTGGCCACGTCACTGGCTTCCGCGCGCGTCGGCCGCGGGTTGCGCTGCATCGAGTCGAGCATCTGCGTGGCCGTGATGACCGGCTTGCCCGCCTGGTTGCAGAGGCGAATCATGCGCTTTTGCGCCAGCGGCACCTCTTCGGTGGGAATCTCCACACCCAAATCGCCGCGGGCCACCATGATGCCATCCGAGACGGCGACGATTTCTTCGAGCCTGTCCAACCCTTCCTGGGTCTCAATCTTCGAGATGATGTCCGCCTGGTAGTTCTGCTCTTCCAGCAGACGGCGCACTTCCAGCACGTCGGCCGCCTTGCGGACGAAGGACGCGGCGATGAGGTCCACGCCCTGCGCGATGCCGAAACGGATATCGGCGATATCCTTTTCGGTTACCCCCGGGATGCGCAGGGTCACGCCTGGCACGTTGATGCCCTTGCGGTCCTTCAGGATGCCGCCGTTGGTGACGCGGCAGAGGATGTCGTGCCCCTCGACTTTTTCCACCACCAGACCTATCAACCCATCGTCGATCCGGATAGGCGCCCCGGGATAAACGTCTTCAACGAGGCCTTTGTAGGAGATTTCCACCCGCTCAGCCGTTCCGTACTCGACCGGATCGATGGTCAGGGTGATGGTCGCGCCGTCGGGCAGCTCCACCTCGCCGCCTTGTATCTTCCCAGTGCGAATCTTCGGCCCTTTGATGTCGAGCATAATGGCCACGTGCTTGCCGACCGCCCGCGCCGCTTCCCGGATACGGCGGATGCGCTCGGCGTGTTCCCCGTGGGATCCGTGGGAAAAATTGAGGCGGGCCACATCCATGCCGGCCTCGATGAGCGATCTGAGCACCTCCGGCGACTCGCTGGCAGGTCCAATCGTACATACAATCTTTGTCTTGCGCATGATTTTCCTCCTCGCCTAAATCGACAGCATCTCCGCCAGTTCGTGCAGGCTCAGCTCCGGCTGCCTGGGGGTGGTAAAGACCGTCTCAAAGTCGACGGCGTGCAGCTCCCCGTTGCAGGTGGCGACCATTTTGCCGCCCACCCCTTGCCGAAGCAGCCGCACCGCATACGCCCCCAGGCGGCTGGCCAAGACCCGGTCGCGGGCGCTGGGCGCCCCGCCGCGTTGGATGTGCCCGAGCACCGTGACGCGCACGTCGAAGCCGGTGTGCTCTTTCAAGTATTTTCCTATCTCCATACCGCTGCCCGCGCCCTCGGCGACAATGATGATGGAGTGCTTCTTGCCGCGCGCCACCCCGCGCTCCAGCTTGCGAATCACGTCATCCATGTCAAATGGGACTTCCGGAATGAGCACCGATTCGGCTCCGCCCGCAAGCCCCACCTGGATAGCAATATCGCCCGCATGCCGGCCCATCACCTCCACGACATACGTCCGCTCGTGGGAGGTGGCTGTGTCCCGGATCTTGTCTATCGCTTCAATGGCGGTGTTCACCGCGGTATCATAACCGACTGTGGCGTCGCAACAGGGCAGATCATTGTCAATCGTGCCCGGGATGCCGATGGTCGGTATCCCGCGTTTCCACAACTCCAAAGCTCCATGGAATGACCCGTCCCCGCCGATGACAACCAGCCCGTCGATGCCGGCCTCGCGCAGCCGTTGGGCGCCTTTGTCCTGCCCTTCAGCGCTCTTGAACTCCTCACAGCGCGCGGTGAACAGGATGGTGCCACCGCGTTGGATGATGTCCGCCACCGATCCGAGCGACATATCGCTCCACTCGCCGTTCATCAGCCCCTGGTAGCCACGCCGAATGCCGACGACTTCCAATCCCTCGTAGATAGCCGTGCGGACGACCGCCCGAATCGCCGCGTTCATGCCCGGTGCGTCTCCGCCGCTGGTCAATACCGCAATCCTCTCCACTCATACCACCCCCGCGTGCGCGTATCCGCCCGTCTGAACGGGCGAACTTCCCCGTTTGCGCCTAACCCCGGCCGCCCGCAGGCGTACGACCGCGGCCGGATTGCAGGCCTCAGTGAACCTTACGTCGAACCTTGGGAACGCTTTGCGTCCCGCCGGGACGCAAAGCGTCCCTTAACGGAAGCACAACATGCTTCCCACCCGGGCCCACAAACCGTCCCAGGCCGCCGGCCATGCCGCCGAGACCCACAAAAGCGGGGCGGCCGTATCTTGTCCGCCACCGCCCCGTCTGTTCTTCCCAGCGCGCACCGCCGATTGGTTCCTGCACGATCTGGTTATGGGTCCGACACTTGTTCACGACTCCGAATAAACACCTATCTGGCGATATTTATCATAGCGCTCTGCCAGGAGCTGTTCAAGCGGTTTTTGAGCCAATTCGCGCAAGGCCGACAACGCCTGCTCGGCGACACGGGCGACCATCTCCTGCGGGTTCTTTTGCGCCCCGCCGACAGGCTCCCGAATCACCCCGTCGGCCACGCCCAGCTCAACCAGGTCGCGGGCGCCAATGCGCATCAATTCAGCCGCGCGCGGCCCCTGGGTGCTGTCCTTCCAAAGGATGGCCGCCGCCGATTCCGGCGCTATCACGGAGTACCAGGCGTATTCCAGGACATAGATTCTATCCGTCAGCCCGAGCCCCAGCGCGCCGCCGCTTCCGCCCTCGCCGGTCACAAAGCTGATGGTGGGCACGCGAAGCCCGGCCATCTCCAGAAGATTGCGGGCGATGGCCTCGCTCTGCCCCCGCTCCTCCGCGGACATGCCGGGATACGCGCCGGCGGTGTCGATGAACAGCACAACCGGCCGCCCGAACTTCTCCGCCTGCTTCATCAAACGGAGCGCTTTCCTGTAACCCTCCGGGTGCGCCATCCCGAAGTTCCGGTAGACATTCTCCTTGGTGTCGCGGCCCTTCTGCGTACCGATGACGGTCACGGGGCGACCGTCGGCGAGGCCAATACCACCGATGACGGCCGGATCGTCCCGGAAGTTGCGGTCCCCGTGCAGCTCGATGAACTCGCTGCACAGCCCCCGTATATAATCCAGCGTGGTCGGACGTCCGGGCTGGCGGGCAATCTGCACCCGCTGCCACGGCGTCAGTTCGCCGTACACCCGGGCCGTCACCTGTTCCAGCTCGGCCTCCAGCCGGGCCACCTCCTGGGACAGGTCGATCCCGTGCTGGCGCATGAACGCCCGCACCTCGTCCAGCTTTTTGGCCAACTCCTCAATGGGACGTTCAAACTCCAGTTGCCCCGGCATCCTGCCACCCCCTCGCCGCGTGGATGCGCAAGATGGCGGAGAGCGTATCGCGCATCTGCTTGCGGTGTACCACCTTGTCAATCATGCCGTGTTGGAGCATGAACTCGGCCGTTTGAAAATCGTCCGGCAGTTTTTGCCGTATCGTCTGCTCGATGACGCGCCGCCCGGCGAAGCCAAACAGCGCCCCGGGCTCGGCCAGGATGATGTCTCCGATACTCGCAAAGCTGGCGCTGACCCCGCCGGTCGTCGGGTGTGTGATGACGCTGACGTAGAGGATGCCCGCCTCGTGCATGCGGTTGACGGCAGCGCTGGTCTTGGCCATCTGCATCAGGGACAAAATCCCCTCCTGCATCCGGGCGCCGCCGGAGGCGGTGAACAGGACCATCGGGCATTGGCGCGCCAATGCCGCCTCCATCGCCCGTGTCAGCTTCTCGCCGACGGCCGAACCCATGCTGCCCATGATGAAACGGGCGTCCATGACGCCGACCACCAGCGCCTGGCCGTCGATGCGGCCGGCGCCGGTGACCACCCCTTCCGCCAGGTTGGTGGCTTGCTTGGCCTTCTCCACCTTCTCGCGGTACCCTGGGAATCCAAGCGGATCCTCGGACGAGAGGGCGGCGTCGAACTCTTCAAAGGAGCCGTCGTCCAGCAGCAATTGCAGCCGCTCGGGGCCCCCGATAGGAAAGTGATAATCGCAGTGTGGACACGTATACGCGTGCTTTTGCAGCTCCCGAGCCATCAAGAGAGCCCCGCAGCCCTTGCACTTTTCCACCAATCCCTTGGGGACGTCGCGCGGCGGCACCTCGTCCGGGATCTCGGGCTTGGGTCGCCTGTCTGTCTGAGCCACGGTCGCGTATCGATGTCGTTTCTTATAAAACAAGTCCTTTAGCACCCTCTCACCTCGGTCTTGCCCTGCCTCCCGCGCCGCCGCGCCTCTGCGCAACAGCCGTGGCGCATCAGACCGAGCCGCCTACGGATTGGAGGTGTGCAGGATGTCGTTCAACACCTCTTGCACCTCGTCCAGTTCCGCCTCAGGAACGACGATTTCGAACTGCTGCCGGGACACGCGAGTTTGCCGGACCTTTGCCAAGAATCCTTCTGCAGCCAGTCGATCGACAATCTGCCGAGCCTGTTTTTCGGACTGTGCGATGTAGATGACCGTCCACATACACATCGCCCCTGTCAGCATCAATAAACTCCATGAATTATACCATGTCCCGTGGACAATCGGAAAAGGAGGGACACTATGCGTCCACGCCGTCCGCGTCGTAGGATTGCGCCCGGTGCTGGTGGGCAATGCGGGCGGCGGCGGAGGCGGCCACACTGGCAATCAGGTCATCCAGAAAGACGTGGATGCGGCCGGCATGGTTGTTGAGGACGCCGATGACACCAAGCTTCGTCTTGTCGAGATAGCCAAAATTGGTCAAGCCTATCGATCCGTACACGTTGGTGATGGACAGGGCGAGGATTTCGTCCACTCCGTACAGTGGCTCATCTTCTTCCATGATCTGCTGCAGGGGTGTGGGCAGCGCCTTCTGCTCGGCCAGCATGTCCAACGCCACGCCGGTGAAAATGGCGTGCTGCACCTCCCGTTTTGCCAACACGTGCAACACGCTCTCGGTGCAGGCCGAAAGGGTCAGTTCCCGGTGGTACGGCTTTTGCAAATCGTACGCAATCTGGGCAATCTGCTCGACCTCCACGCCACGTTCGCGCAGCAGCGCGATAACCTTCTCCACCACGGACATCCTATCCTTTCCTCACGGCGACGCTGGCCGCTTCGCCCTCGGCAAACGCCCCACGCGCGCGTTGCCGAGCCCCACAATCTCCTCCAGCGCCCCAATCAAGTCCGGCGACAGCGCGACAGACCACGTCCCGGGCAGCAACCGCGCGCGCCGTCTCTTCTCATCATACAAGGCGACCGGCAAACTGCCTGGGTAGGAATGGAGCACCTCCTGCACCGCCGCGAGCCCGTCCGCCGCGAGCCTGTCCGGGTGGTAACGGACAAACAGCGCCTCCTGGCCGGAGGATGCAGCCCCGCTCTCCCCAGCCGCTTCCCCACCCACCCGCGTCTCTTCATGAGTGGCATCGCCCGCGAGATTGGACCCGAAACTCAACCCCAACCCGCGCGTCTGGGCGCCCTCCCCGGCTTCTTGATAGGCCTCATCGAGAATCTGCCGCTTGGCCGCCGGCGCCGCGCCGTCCGGCAGAAACACGTCGAGCGCCCCGGCCGCCAACAGGCTCTCCATCGCCTTGCGGTTGCAACGGCGCGGATGCACGCGCATAAGCACGTCGACCAGGGAACAAAACGGCCGTTCTTGGCGCGCTTCCAGTATCGCCTCCACCGCCCCGCGCCCCACGTTGCGGATGGACAGAAGCCCGGTGCGTATCTGCCGCTCGCCAGCCACCGTGTACAGGGGGCCGCTGTCCTGGATGGACGGCGGCAGGATCTCGATGCCCAGGCGCCGCGCGTCGCGCAGGTACTCTTGATGCTTGGTCGGGTGTCCCGCGTCCAGCGACAACAATGCGGCAAAGAAGTCGGCCGGGTAGTGGGCCCGCAGGTACGCCGTACGGTAGCAGAGTACCGCGTACGCCGCCGCGTGGCTGCGGTTGAAGCCATAGTCGGCGAAGCGGACAATCAGGTCGTACACCTCGTGCGCCGTCTCCTCGGCGTATCCGCGCTTGACACATCCTTCGACGAAACGCGCCCGCTCCGCGTCCAGCACATCCCGCTTCTTTTTGCTCACCGCCCGCCGCAACAGGTCCGCTTGGCCGAGCGAAAACCCGGCCATCCGCGCGGCAATCTGCATGATCTGCTCCTGATAGACGATAACCCCGTACGTGTCGCGCAGGATGGGTTCCAAGTCCGGGTGCGGGTAACGGATGGGCGCCTCGCCCTGGCGGGCAGACAGGAACGTCGGGATGTTCTCCATCGGCCCCGGCCGATACAATGAGATGACAGCAATCAGGTCCTCCAGCCTGCGCGGCCGCATCTGCCGCAGGATGCGCCGCACACCCGCAGACTCCAACTGAAAACAGCCGTTGGTCTCGCCGCGCCCGAGCATCTCGAACGTGGCCTCGTCTCCGTCGGGCAAGGCGCGGATGGGGATGGACCTGCCCGTGCGTCGGCGGACGCTCTCCACACAGGCGTCAATCAGGGTTAACGTGCGCAGCCCAAGAAAGTCCATCTTGATGAGCCCGAGCCGCTCCACATCCTCCATCGCGAACTGCGTGACAGCCACCCCGTCCGGCCCCGGCTGGGTGGGGACCAGGGTGGTCAGCGGATCGGGTGAAATCACGACACCGGCCGCGTGAACCGAGGTGTGCCGGGGCAGCCCCTCAATCGCCTGCGCCGCCTGCCAAAGCGGGCGCAGCTCCGGATTTTCAGCCATCAACTCCCTCAGTGCAGGCGCCTGAGCGGCCGCCCGCTGCAGTGTCATGCCCGGGCCTGACGGGATATGACGCGCCAATTGGTCAACCAGCCGCGGCTCCACCCCCAGCGCGCGCCCGGCGTCACGTACCGCGGCCCGGGCGGCCAGGGTGCCGAAGGTGCCAATCTGCGCAACGTGGTCCGCCCCGTACCGCTCGACCACGTAGCGAATGACTTCGCCGCGCCGCTCGTACTCGAAATCAGTGTCGATGTCCGGCCAGCTGACCCGCTCTGGGTTGAGAAAGCGCTCAAACAACAATTGGTTTGCGATGGGGTCCACGTCGGTGATGCGCAGACAATAGGCGACCAGGCTGCCGGCGGCCGATCCGCGTCCTGGACCGGTGGAGATGCCCTGGCGGTGGGCGAAGCGGATGAAGTCCGCGACCACCAAGAAGTAGTCGGCAAAGCCGAGCTGCTCGATGACCTGGAGTTCGTACTCCAAACGCTCGCGCACGTCCGGCCCCACGTGGCCGTACCGCTGCGCGGCCCCCGCCTCGGCGGCCTGACGCAACACCCGGGCCGCGCTTTCGCCCGCCGGCAGCGGATACCTCGGCAGGCGCAGTTGGCCAAGCGGCAATTCCAACTGACAGCGCTCGGCAATCACCAACGTGTTGGCGAGGGCCTGCGGCATCTGGGCGAAACGCCGGGCCATCTCCTGACCGGAGACAAACGCGTACGTATCGGACTGCAGGCGCGGCGAGCCCAATCCGGCGTCGATGTTGGCCAGGAGCCGCTGCACCCGCGCATCCGCGGGTTGGAGGTAGTGCACGTCATTGGTGGCGACGGGCTGCAGGCCGCGCGCCCGCGCCGCCCGCAGCAGCCCCGGCAGGCCACGCCGCTCCTCGGGCACCCCGTGGTCTTGCAGGTCCAAGAACAGGCTGCCGGTCGGTATGGCGGCTTGCCAGGCGTCCAGCCAGGCTTCGGCCCCCGCTTCGTCACCCGCGGCGAAGCGGCGCAAAATCGCCGATTCACCGCCGCCTACGAGGGCAATCAAACCGCCCGCCCGCGCCGCGACCTCGTCTAGCGTCACCGCCAACAGGCGCGGCCGCGTGTGTGTCAGCGTGACCAGCTCCACCAGGTGCGCGTAGCCCTGCAAATTCTCCGCCAGGAGCACCGCCGTGTCCAGGTCGTCGGGCGCGGGCCGACCTGACCGTTCCCACACCCCAGCGTCTCGTACCACCGTCAGCTGAGCGCCCAGGATGGGGCGCACCCCCGCCTGGCGCGCCAGCTCATAGAACGACACCGCCCCGTAGAGGGCGTGGGTGTCCGTCAGGGCGACGGCCGGCATGCCAAGCTCCGCCGCCCGCTGCACCAGCTGTGTCAGCCGCAGCGGCGACTGCAGCAGGGAGTACTCGCTGTGCACGTGCAGATGGACAAAACCGTCCACCAACAAGCCCCTCCTCTCACCCCCGATTGCCAATCCGGTCCAACGTCTGCGCCGTCAACAGCGCCTTAGCCATGCACTGCCCCTGTTCATAGACCTCCACATCCACCTTCGCGAAGCGGCGACCGCTGTCGAGGATGCGCGCCTTGACCGCCACCCGGCCATCGACCGAAATCGGCCTGAGGAAATAGAGCGTCACGTTCTCCACCCGCATGTCGCCGTGCCGGCTGCGCTCCAGGCAGAGCATGGCCCCCCGTTCTATCAGCGTCATCAACGGCCCGGTGGCCAACGTGCCGACCGCGTTGGTCATCTGCGGCGTCACGTCCCCCACCAGTACCCCGCCGTCCTGGTCGCGGTCTTCGCGAAAGCCGCGCAGCGTAAGGTCGGTCAACGTTTCCGCCACCTGCGGTTGCCGGCTCATCAACTGCAGAGCTTTGATCACGTCCTGGCGGCTCACGACGCCGACCAAGCGTCGTTGGTCCACCACCGGCAACAGTTCAATCCCTTCCCAAACCATCCGGTGGGCCGCCGAGGCGACCGTGCTCTGGGGCGTCACGAAGAACGGATTGCGGCGCATGTATTGTTCAATTCGGGCGTCCGGCCGCGCCTCCGCCACGTCGCGGGCGGTCAGGATGCCGACCAGGCGGCCTCGCTCGTCTATCACCGGCACCCGCGCGTGGCCGGTCGACTCGACCAAGCTCAGGTAATCTCTCACCGTCTGCTCCGGGCGCAAGGTGGCCAGCGGATGCCGGACCACAATATCCTCCACATAAAGAATGTCTTTCTTAATCAAGCGGTCATAGATGGCCCGGTTGATCAGCGCGGCCGTGGTGAAAGTATCATAAGATGAGGAAAGAAGCGGCAACTGGCGTTCGTTGGCGAGCCGCTGGACCTCCTCGGAGGCCTCAAATCCCCCGGTGATGAGCACCGCCGCCCCGTGTTCCAGTGACAGCCGCTGCACCTGTTCGCGGTTGCCCACCAGCATCAGGCTGCCGGGCGAGATATAGCGCACGATGTCGGGCAGTTGCATGGCGCCGATGACAAACTTTTGCAGCGTTTTGTGCAGCCCGTCCCGTCCGCCCAGGACCGTTCCCTCCACGATGCCGACCACCTCAGCGAAAGTCAGGCGCTCGATGTCCCGTTTTTCCTGACGGTCGATGCGCACCGTGCCGATGCGGTCAATGGAACTGACCCACCCACGCAGTTCGGCCTCCTTGATGGCCCGGTAGGCCGTGCCTTCACTCACCCCCAAATTGCGGGCAATGCCCCGCACCGAGATGCGCTCCCCCACCTGCAAATTCTGTATGTATTCGAGGATTCGCTCGTGCTTCGTCGTCATCCCGCAACCTCCGGCCAGCAGTGTTTCATGCGTCCCTTACGTCCATTATATAAGACAACACTCTTCACCAATTTGCCACCATTGCCTCGCGCCCATCCACCACGAATCATATAGACTCTTGTGTGTGGCACACTAGACTACACGTTCCCCGGGCGTGCCGCCACTCAGGCAGAGAGGAAGGGTTTTGGGCATGGTTGAACAAGCCATCACGCAGTCGCGTCCAATGAAGAAACTGCGCCAATCGAAAGGTTACCCCGTTTGGGCAACCTTGGGGCGAGTGGTGGTTATCCTGTTTGCGGACCTGTTGGCCGCGGTATCGCTGGAAAACTTCTTGGTACCGGCGAATATCCTCTCCGGCGGCATCACCGGTGTAACCCAGCTCATCTATCACCTGACCGGGTGGCCCATCGGCCTGCTCTACCTGTTGTTCAATGTGCCTTTGTTCGCGCTGGGATACAAGTACTTGGGCAAACGATTCATTCTCTTGACCGGTGTTGCCATCCTCGGCTTCTCGCTGATGACCGACTGGGTGCACCTGCACCTCGACCTGCCTCTGGAGGATCCGCTCATCATCAGTCTCTACGGCGGGGTGCTCGCCGGACTGGCTTCGGGGCTGGTCATCCGCGTCGGCGGATCAATGGGTGGAACCGATATCCTGAGCCTGGTGATCAATCGCGTGTCCGGCAAGAGCGTGGGCGGCGTGTCCTTTACCGTCAACGTGGTGGTGGTGCTGCTCTCGCTCGGCGTCTTCGGGGTCAAAGCCGGCATGTATACGCTCGTCTCCATGTTCGCTGCCGCCAGAGTTGTCAACGCGCTGCTGCACTTTCAAGCGCGCAAGACGGCCCTCGTCATCTCCCCGAAGTCGGCGGAAATATCGGAAGCTATCACGCGGCGTCTCAACCGCGGCAGCACCCTCATCCAGGGGCACGGCACCTACACAAAGGCCCAATTGGGCGTCCTCGTGTGTGTGCTGACCCACCTCGAACTGGCCGAACTGCGCGCGCTGGCCACCGAGATCGATCCGCACGTGTTCATCTCCGTCCTCGACACGGCGGAAGTGGTGGGCCATTTCCGACACCTGCCCATCTGATTCCGGCGCGTTCCGCTTCAGTTTGAAAAACCTGCCCCAACCATCCGCACGGTCGGCTCCGAATCTAGGTGGGCTCCCAATCTAGGTTTATTTTCTCGCGAACCGGGTGATAACGTAACTAGACACAGCTGGTCCGATGGGCATGCGCCCAATGAGGACCAGCGAGAACGCATGAGGAGTGAGTCGGATGAAACAGGTTCCGCTGACGTTGGTGCTGATGGCCCTCTGCCTGGTGGCCGTCAACTGGCCGTCGGTGCAGACGTGGGCCACTGCCACCACGGTTCATCACTACCTGGCGCACGGACTGTACCTGCTCGGCGGGGCGTGCCTGGGCCTCCAGGCCAGCCGCTGGCTGACCCCGTCCCCGTCGGACATTGTGCTCGACGAAACGGGGGTGAGTTCGTGAAACGGCGCACCACCCAGGCCACACTGGCCGCGTACGTTGGCACGCTGCTGGTTATCATCGGTTTCTATCCAGACCTTGACCGCGTGCTGGACGCGCACGTTCTGCTGCACGCCCTCTGGCACATCGCCATCTTCACCGGCGCCGCCCTGATTGTGTTTGGACTGGAAACCCTGCGCAGCTACGCGCGCCGGCCGCGCCGCATGCCCAATTAAAGCGCCTGCGGCACAGCGACCGTCCCCGTGACCGCATTCGTCACCTTCCTGATTCGCAGAACAACGCAGCCAACTGCGCCGCGGCTTGATCCGGCTGCGGCGCGCTCATGACAGCAGACACCACCGCCAAACCGTCCGCCCCGTGTTCCAACACCTGGGGAGCGTTTTGAATCTGGATGCCGCCGATTGCCACCACGGGGATGCGCACCGCCTCCGCGATCTCGCGCAGACCGGCCAGTCCGGTGTAACCGGCGTCGGGCTTGGACTGGGTCGGAAAGACCGCGCCCACGCCCAGGTAGTCGGCGCCGTCCGTCTCGGCCTGGCGCGCCTCGGCCAAGGTCTCTGCGGACACGCCAATCACCTTCTCCGGTCCCAAGAGCCGCCTCACATCTCGGCAGGGAATGTCGTCCTGGCCCACATGCACGCCGTCCGCGTCGACCGCCATCGCCACGTCCACACGGTCATTGATGAAGAATAGCGCGCCACTCTCGTGCGCCAACGCCCGCAAGACCCGTCCCAACTCGACAAAGCGGCGGCCCAGCTCCTGCTTGCGGCGCAGCTGCACGGCGGTCGCCCCGCCGGCGAGAGCGCTCCGCACCGTCTCAATGAGCGACTGCCCGTCCGGACGTTCATCGGTGACCACATAGACACGCAGGCGCTTGGCCAGTTCCGACGTCCTCGCCATCATCCATCCGCTCCCCAAGCCCGAATGTGCGCCCGCGCGGCGACCACTTCCGGTTGCAGGCGGTAGAGCGCGTCGAAAAGGGCCGCGTGGAACGTTCCCGGGCCCGCAGCCTCCGAGGCAGCCAGCTCCGCGGCCACATTGTACGCGGTCAGGGCGGCCGCCGCGGCCTGGGCCAGATGAGTCCGTTCCGCGCTGCGGCCGGCTGCCGCCGCAAACGCGCCGAGGATGCCCGTCGCCATGCAGCCGGAGCCCGTGATGGCCGCCAACAGCGGATGGCCGTTGTTCAATTCCCAGACCGTCTTGCCATCTGTGACATAATCCGTTTCGCCTGTCGCCACCACCACACACTCGTGCGCGGCCGCGTACGATTTCATCGCCTCGGGCAGGTGGGCGGCCGCCCCGGCCGAGTCGACCCCTTTCACCTCGCCGCCCGCGCCCAACAGCACGCCGATTTCGCCCGCGTTGCCGCGCAGGATGTCGACGTGGACTTCCGAGAGGACGCGGGAAGCCGCCGCGTCTCGAAACGGAGTCGCACCGACCCCGACCGGATCAAACACCACCGGCACCCCCGCCGCGTTGGCCGCCTGGCCGGCGATGCAGATGGAGTCAAGCACCGGGGCATCCAAGGTGCCCATGTTAAGCGCCACAGCGCCGGCCAGCCGCGCCATATCCGCCACCTCCTCACGGGCGTAGGCCATCACCGGCGAGGCACCGATGGCCAACAGCGCGTTGGCGACGATGTTGGTGACCACCCAGTTGGTGATGTTGTGCACCAACGGGCGCGCCTCACGCACCCCGTTCAGCCAACGGGCTGCGTCCACGGACGAAGCAGCTTGTCCAAGATCCACGAAAAACTCCTCCTCAAGTTTCATGTATCGCTGTCCACTCGCCGTTCTGCCACAGATACACATACCCGGGCGCCAGGCCGCGGAACGCGAGCGTGGCGACCGAATGGTCCGTCGGGCCGTGGCCGTGACCCACATCCCAATCCATGGCGCCGCGGATGGCCCGGTCGATGAACACCTTGGCGCCCGCCACCGCGTCGAGGACATCGGCGCCCAGCGCCAGCGCGGCCGCGACTGCCGAAGAGAAGGTGCAACCGGTGCCGTGCGTGTTTTGGGTGTGCGCCCGCGGGATAGCGAACAGGGTGTACCGGCTGCCATCGTAGAGCGTGTCCACGGCCAAGTCTGCAGCCAGTTCGGGCCACGGCGAGTCCTGCCAGAGGGTCCCCGAGCCGTGCCCGCCTTTGATGACGACCGCCCGCGCCCGCTGGCACAGGACGGCAGCCGCGTCCAGCACCCGCTGCCAGGTGTCGATGGGCCGGCCGTACAGCGTCTCTGCCTCCGGCAGATTGGGCGTGACCAGAGTGGCGAGCGGCAGCAGCCGAGCCATCAGTGTGGCAGCCGCGTCGTCATCCATCAGCCTGGCGCCGCCTTTGGCGACCATCACCGGATCCACCACAATCGGCGCCTCCACCCCGGCCAGTTCCGCCGCCACCCTCTCCATGATGCCCCCGCTCCCGAGCATGCCGAGCTTCACCGCGTCCACGCCCAAATCGTCCAACACCGACCGTATCTGGGCCTGCACCAGGCTCTCGTCCAGGTAGGCCACCGATTGCACACCCAGGGTGTTCTGGGCCGTCACCGCAGTCAGGGCGGACATCCCGTACACGCCGTATGCGGCGAACGTCTTCAAATCGGCCTGGATGCCCGCGCCGCCGCCGCTGTCGGATCCCGCAATCGTCAACGCCCGCACCACATGCCCGGCAGTGGTCTTTTTCATCGCCCTCCCCCCTTGTCCTCAGGCAAACAAATCGGATGACAGGTAGCGTTCACCCGTATCCGGCGCCAGGAACAGGACGCGCGCCTCCGGCGGCAACGCAGCTGCAATCTCGACCGCAAAGTGCGCCGAGGCGGCCGCTGAGGCGCCCACGAAAATGCCCTCCTCGCGGGCCAAGCGACGGGCCATCACCTGAGCATCCTCGTCCTTGATGTGCAAAAGCTCGTCGTAAATGTGCTGATTGAGAATCTTCGGGATGAATCCCGGGCCCGTCCCCGGAATTTTGTGCGGCCCCGGCTGCCCTCCCGCCAACACGGGAGATCCGGCCGGCTCCACGACATAGATGCGCAGCCCCGGGATCTTCTCCTTGAGCACCTCGCCCGTGCCGGTCACGGTGCCACCTGTTCCCGCGGTCAGCACAAACGCGTCCAGCTTGCCCTCGAACGCCTCGTAGATCTCCAGCGCCGTCGTCGTCCGATGGGCGTCCGGATTGGCCGGGTTCTCAAACTGCATGGGGATGAAGCTGTCGGGGATCTCCGCCGCTAGCCGGTTCGCCACATCAATCGCGCCCTGCATGCGCTGGGCCGCCGGCGTCAGGTGAACCTCGGCTCCGTACGCCTTGAGAATCTTCACCCGCTCGGCGGTGGCGTTGTCCGGCATGGTGATGATGCAACGGTACCCCTTGGCCGCACACACCATCGCCAGCCCGATGCCCGTGTTGCCGGAGGTGGGCTCAATGACCGTGCTGCGGCCCGGTTCAATCCATCCCGCCCGTTCCGCCACCTCAATCATGTTCAGCGCCGGACGGTCCTTCACACTGCCGCCGGGGTTAAACGATTCCAGCTTGACGTACACCTGGGCTCCCCGAGGGTTGGGGACTCGATTCAGTCTCACAATCGGCGTCTTGCCTACCAATTCCAAAATCGAGTTATACAACGGCATGTGTACTTCGCCTCTCTCATACCTATCTGATGCCGGCGACTCCGGTATCGGCCCGGGCCGCTCGTGCCCAGAGCACAAGCCTGCCTGCCTCGCTGCGGCCGACGCACCATAACTGGGAGTACCTTACCACACCCACGCAAACGTGGAAAGCGCCCAATTGGACCATGATCACACGGATTTCGGGCTTGCGTTTGTTGCCGGTTTCAGGTAGATTATACCCTGAAATCGGGTCGGAAAACGAGATTTTGACACCCACTCACACCTTGGCGAACGCCGACCCCGCGCGGTCGATCCGCTCGCCCCCGCCGCCGAGCCTCGATTCGGCCCCGGGACCACCGCGGTCGTCCGCACCAGATTCCAAAAGAGGAGAAGAGGAGGTTGTACCATGCCCGCCAAAGACGTGTTGGTAAGCACAGAGTGGGTTGCGGCCCACAAAGACGACGGCAACATCCGCTTGGTCGAAGTCGACGTTGACACCAGCGCCTATGAAACGGGACACATCGAGGGCGCCATCGCCTGGAACTGGACCACCCAACTGAACGACCAGGTTCGCCGTGACATCTTAAGCCGTGAGCAGCTGGAACAGCTTCTCGGCAACTCGGGCATCACCCCGGACACATTGATTATCCTCTATGGCGACAACAACAACTGGTTTGCGGCCTACGCATACTGGCAATTGAAGATCTTCGGCCACGAGAACGCCAAGCTGATGGACGGCGGCCGCAAGAAGTGGGAGCTGGAGGGGCGCCCGTTCGTCAAGGAGGTGCCGACGGTCACCCCGGTTACGTACTCGGCGAAAGACCCAGACCTGTCCATCCGCGCCCGCCAGCGCGAGGTCGAAGACGCGATTGGCGACAAAGCCACGGCCCTCGTCGACGTCCGCAGCCCGCAGGAGTACTCCGGTGAAGTGATTGCCCCTCCGGGCATGACGGAAACGGCGCAACGCGGCGGCCACGTGCCCGGCGCTGTCAACATTCCCTGGGCGAAGGCGGTCAACGAGGACGGCACCTTCAAGTCGGACAGCGAGTTGGCGGATCTATACCAGTCGGTCGGAGTCACTCCTGACAAGAATGTCATCGCCTACTGCCGCATCGGCGAGCGTTCCGCCCACACCTGGTTTGTCCTGCACGAGCTTCTGGGTTACAACAACGTCAAGAACTACGACGGATCGTGGACCGAGTGGGGCAGCATGGTCGGTACCCCGATTGAGAAATGATGGATCCCTTGTCCGATTCATCGTCCATCGAGCGGGCCGCTCAGGCGCCAAGCGCTTCCCGATTGCTTGAACGGGTGTTTGCCGGTGATCTGGAAAAGATCCAGGTGGTGTTCGACGCGGCGGTGTTGGATGCCTACCGCGAAGCCGGCGGTTTTCGCATCATCCGCACCGACTCCTCAGGGCGTCTGAGCAAGTCTGGCGCTTGGAGCATCGATTTCGGCATCAGCGGCGATGGGGACAAGTTCATCCACGCGCCCATCGGCAGCATCCTGCACCGCCTGCCGGAATCGGAACACGAGCATTGGCGCCAGCATGTCGTCAGTCTGCCCTTGAGCGAGAACTTCCTGCGCGGCTTGGTGCGGCCGGGCTGTCTGGACGACGGCCCCATCCGCCCCTGGTGACCAAACAACCACAGGACCACACGGGGGCTGATCCGACAGTGCCGAGGGCACTGGGGCAGCCCCCTCCTCTTTGTGGAGTGATCCCCGAAGCACTCGTGACGGAAACCCATTCCCGGGCAGTCCCGGCGGGTTGCCGGCCGGAAGAAGGGAAACCGCGCCCTGCCCGTCACCTGGCTGTAAGTTCCCGCTCCAGCCGCAGGGCAGAAGGCTCATCCTGGCAGATGAGCAGGAGCGTGTCATCGCCGGCGATGGTGCCAATCAGCCCGTCAATCGAAAGGGCGTCAATCATGGCCGCAATCGCGTGCGCGTTGCCGGGCATCACCCGAATCACGACCAGGTTTTGCGCCCGTCCCAAGGAGATGAACACATCGGCCAGCCGGCGCCGCAGGGTGTCCAGGTTGACTGGCGGCGCGGCCGCAGGGATGGCGTACTTGTAGCGGCCGTTGCTGCCAATCACCTTGATCAGCTGCAGTTCCTTGATGTCGCGCGACACGGTGGCCTGCGTGACATTGAAGCCCGACTCCTCAAGCCGACGAATCAGCTCTTCTTGGGTTTCAATTTCATACTGGCTGACGATTTCCCGAATCCGCAACTGGCGTTGTTCTTTCACTCATGTTTCCTCCTGCCTCATCGGCGGCATCAGTGAATCCTGTGGGCCTTGCCCGGCGGCCAGATGACCATATCCGCCCGCCCGACGATGGCCGATCTGGGCACGTATCGGTGCTGCCAGAAGCGGCTGTCGTCCGAGACGTTGCGGTTGTCTCCCATCATGAAGTATTCGCCAGCGGGCACTTTATAAGGTCCGTAATCCCCCTTGGTCCCGCCGGGAGCAAGGTAGGGTTCGTGCAGCAGTTTGCCGTTGCGATAGACATGTCCATCGCGTACGACAATCGTGTCCCCCGGCATGCCGATGATGCGCTTGACGAAAATCTGCGAAGGATCATCCGGCCAGTGGAACAGCACGACCTCTCCCTCGTACGGAGCGTGGAACTCGGTCGCGAGGTGGTCTACGAGCATGTAGCAAGGATTGGGGATGGTTGGATACATGGACTCGGACGGGACTATCGCCACCCCGACAATCCACTTCTGGATTCCCCAGGCCACCAGACAACCGAGGGCGATGGGCCACACCCACTCCCAGAGCGTTTTCCACAGCGCCGGCCGGCGCTCAGTTTGACGTTCCGACAGATCCATGAGGTCACCTCGTCCACTAGACCATGCAGCCGAAACACGACAGGGGATGACTCGCTTCACGCTGCACAGGAATGGTAATACGTTAAGTATGACGGAAAATCCGCCGCGATGCCAGCCGCTCCAACCACTCCCCTAGGCGGGGCCAATTCCTGTCCGCACAGAACACGTGTTCCCCACGGTCCGGCCGTGGTACAATGGGAAACAAACCAGCCAGTTGCGGAGGCATCCACGATGGCGGAACGGGACATCCTCCACATCGATATGAACGCCTTTTACTGCTCCTGCCACGCCGCGGCCGATCCGCACCGGTACCGGGGCAAACCGACAGCCGTGGCGGGAAGCCCGGAGACCCGTCACGGCGTCGTCGTCACGGCCAGTTATGAGGCGCGCAGGTTTGGGGTGCGCGCCACCATGACGGTTCCACAGGCGGTGCGCGTATGCCCATCCCTCATCCTGATTGAACCGGACTTCTCCCTCTACCGTGCGTATTCGCGCAAGGTGATGCAAATCGTACGCGAGTACACGCCGTTGGTTGAGGTGTTCAGCATCGACGAGTGCTTCGCGGATGTGGGAGGCAGTGGCCAATTCGGCAGCCCGGCGGAGATTGCGCGGACCATCCAGCGGCGGCTCCAGCAGGAACTGGGGCTGCCGTGTTCCGTCGGGATTGGCTCCAACAAGTTTTTGGCGAAGATGGCGAGTGACCGAAAGAAACCGCTGGGAATCACGGAAATCCGCAACGCCCACATCCGCGATCGGTTGTGGCCGCTGTCGGTGGACAAGATGCTGGGTGTGGGGCGGAGCACCGCCCGGCGATTGAAAGGGATGGGCCTGTCCACCATCGGCGATGTGGCGGCGGCGCGTCCGCACATACTGGAGCGGCGCTTTGGCAAACGCGGAGTCGAATTGTGGCGCTTGGCCAACGGGCTGGACGACCGCCCCGTCGTACCAGTGCGCCCACCGAACAAGAGCATCGGGCACTCCATCACGTTGCCGCAGGACGCCACCGACCTGGAAGAGGTGCAAACCATCCTGCTCAATCTCAGCGACCGGGTTGGGCGACGGTTGCGCCGTCACGGCGCCGCCGGACGGGCGGTGCAGGTGACCATTCGCTACGCCACCCGCGAGACCATCACGCGTGTCATGACCCTAGAGCGGCCGACCGACGTGACAGAGGATGTATACGCGGCGGCGCTCGCGCTGGTGCGCGCACATTGGCAGCCGTCCCGGCCCATCCGCCTGTTGGGAGTCAGTGTGCAACAATTGCGGTACCCGGGTGAGGCGGCCCCCGTGCAACTGCCTCTTTTCCCCGAGGGGGAGGACGCGTGGGCACCCCGTGGTTTCCATCAGGGAGCCTTAGTGGGGGAAAGCACGTCGCGCCGCTGGCAGCGTCTGGATAGGGTGATGGATTGGCTGCGTGACAAATACGGAGAAGACATCATCCTGCGCGGACGCATGCTGGCACCGCATGCCAGCAGTGAGCTGCGCAACGAGAGGACCCGCGGCACTTCGCTCCAGAAGGATGTGCTGGATGCCAGAGCGCCAGTGCCGCGTCGAAGCCAGGAGGTGGAATGAACGTGCCGCTGCTGGGAGGGGCGCTGGCCCCGATAGTGACGATTCTCGCCTGCTTGGTGGCAGCTGTGGTCATGGTCTGCTCCCGCCGGCTGTAGCGCCGTCATCCGTCAAGCACGCGGCCAAACCGGCAAGGGCAGACCGCTCACAGGGCTTCACGCTCAAGCGAACCGGACCTTGTCCGCTCCCTTTCGGGATAAATGTCCATCTCTTCCAACATGCGGACGCGCTCCCGGTCGGCGCCGAACACGAAGTACAGGTTGGCCGCGATGCCAAGCCCCAAAAACAAGATCCACACCAAGGCGAACGTCCCCGCCAGCCCCGGGTGCAACCCCGGCAGCCGAGGAATCCCATAGACGCCTAATGCAACCAGGGCACCCGCGTAAACCATCGCCCGCCTGCGGCTGCTGGCGTCGGGGCGTGTATGCCTGCGCATCCTCCATTCCTCCTCACGTCTTTGTCCAGCGCTATATTCCTATGCCGCATCGCCCTCCGGTATGCCCGCCTGACGCGCCGAGCACCGGCCAGCACGCCTGCAGGGGCAGCGCGTATACTCCGGTCGGGATTGCGGCACGCTGTCAATGAACCGAACGACGTCAGAGGCAGGAGGGAAAACGCATGGGCGTTCTCGAGAATTTCGACCGGTGGCAGGAGTTTCTCGGCGATCAGGTGAACAAGGCGCACGCGATGGGCATGTCTGAGGACCAAGTGACCGCCGTCGCCAAGAAAATGGGAGACTACCTGGCCAACAAGGTGGACCCCAAGAACGAGCAGGAGCGCCTGCTCAAGGAGTTATGGGACGTGGGAGACGACCAGGACCGGATGGCTCTGGCGCGTATGATGATCCGGATGTCCGAGCACCAAGTCCACTGACCCTTGCGAGAAAATCAGCGGCCCTGGGGACCAGCCCGCCCCAGGCCGCCGACTTTGCTGCAGGTGTGAAGTTCGGTGTGCGAGGAAATGGGGCACTGTGCCAAGCCCGCAGTCAGACCTCGATGCTCTCACCAGGCTGCAAGACGGCCCCCTTCAACCCTTTTTCCGCCAGCGCACGCACGTATGCCTGCGCATCCTGGCGAATCAGGTCAA
The DNA here is from genome assembly GCF_001552655.1 of Alicyclobacillus kakegawensis NBRC 103104. Classification (GTDB taxonomy): domain Bacteria; phylum Bacillota; class Bacilli; order Alicyclobacillales; family Alicyclobacillaceae; genus Alicyclobacillus_G; species Alicyclobacillus_G kakegawensis. Next base: position 45,697 of record NZ_BCRP01000005.1, read on the forward strand.
ACGTGTTGTAGTGCATCGGGATGACCAGCCCGGCTTGAAGCCATTCCGCCGCGATGAGAGCGTCCTCCGGGCCCATCGTGAAGTTGTCGCCGATGGGCAGCGCGGCCACATCGATGCGGTTGAGCTCTCCAAGCAGCCGCATGTCGCCGAACAAAGCGGTGTCTCCCGCGTGATAAAGCGTCTTTTCGCCCATCGTGAGCAAAAATCCGCATGGGTTGCCCGCATACAGCAGCTGGTCCCCGTCCTCCAGCGCCGATCCGTGGAAGGCCAGGGTCAGTTTCACGCGGCCAAAGTCGAAGGTGTGCGCCCCGCCCAAATGCATTGGGTGCACCCGGCAGCCCCGCCGTCCGTACAGGATGGCCAATTCATTGGGGGCCACGATGAGGGCGTCATTGGCTTTCGCTATCGCCTCCGCGTCGGCCACGTGGTCGGCATGGCCGTGCGTGAGCAGGACCGCCTCTGCCCGGATGTCCTCCGGTTTCGCCACCGCTGTCGGATTGCCGGACAGGAACGGGTCAATCACAACGGTGTGCCCGTCCGCTTCAACGACAAAACACGCCTGCCCATGAAAGGTCAGCTTCACGTCAATCCCTCCCGCTTTACTCGTTTTCTTTCGTATCCCCGAGCCCCGGGTGCGGCAGGAGCGCATCCTCGACCACCTTGGACAGGATGTCTTGAACATCCATCAACATGACGGTCAATTGCCGCTCCGCCTCCAGGTACTCGCTGACATCGCGGTTGAGGCGGACAATCTCCGCCAGCCGCGCGAGGTTATCCTTCTCTTCCTGGGAAAGCTCCTGGCCGTCGATGATCTTGGTCTGCATCTCCCACTCGCGCAATCGAAAATCCTGCAGCATATGTAAAGTCGATGGGTCCTGCTCGATACGCTCGCGGGCGTCCTTGAGCCTTCGAAATACCTCAGAGCTGCGGATTTCCTTGGCTAATTCATGCGCCCTGTCGTACGGATTCATGGCCGACCTCCCATCTGACTCGCCGGCTGCGTGCACCTTGCAGGTCCGACGCATCTAGTTCCAGTATAGCGAATTTGTGAGGACCGAACCATTCGCTATACTATGGAGTATGAGCCTGCTTGACCGGTTGCCAACAAGCGGCTTCACCCTGACAGGCTCATTCGCAGAAAAGGAGTGTGCCACATGCGAGGGATTCCCAGTCCGGCCACCATCTACGAGATGATTGGCGGGGCGGATACGATTCGCGAGTTGGTCACGCATTTTTACGATTATGTGGCGCAGGACCCGGATTTACGCCCGATTTTCCCAGAGGATTTTACCGAGATTCGGGAGAAGCAATATGCATTCTTGACCCAGTTTTTTGGCGGCCCGCAACTGTACAGTGAAACCTATGGACCGCCGATGATGCGCGCCCGGCACCTGCCTCACCCGGTCACGCCGCGCCGCGCGAAAGCATGGCTGAGCTGCATGGAGCGAGCCATGGATGACACAGGAATCACCGGGGATGCCCGCAGGTTCATGCTGCAGAGACTGACGCTGACGGCCCATCATATGGTGAACACCCCGGACGATGAAGCCGAATAGGGGCAAACCCACTGGCGAAGGAGGACAACCATGCCGCTGAGACTGGCCGAGTGGCGCAAGCAGAAAGGTTGGACGCAGGCCCGTCTGGCCAAGGAAACGGGACTGTCGGCGAGCGCCGTCGCCATGTATGAAACCGGCCGCCGCACGCCGGATGCGGGCGCGTTGGCGCGCTTGGCCGCCGCCTTGGGCGTGTCCATCTCCGACCTCACCGATGCCGGGACGGAGGCGGCGGCCAAACAGGACGGAGTCCCGGCCGCGGGACAAACGAATAAGGCGCCGCCGGCCAATGCCCCTGTTCCGCCGGCTGCAAAAGCGCCGCCCGGCGTTTGGTCGCCGGCCACCGCCATCCCGCTGTCGGGAGAGGAGGCGCGCATTGTTCTGTTTCTGCGCCTGCACCCGGAAGCGGTGCCGTTTCTCGTCGAATACGTGAGCGCGCCCGAGGAACGCAGGCAACAGCTGGAGAAAACCTGGCAGTTGATTCGAAACTTCCCTATCTGACCTTGGGGCCGGTCTCCCATAGACCTTCGCTTTACAATGCGCGGACTTTGCGCAGGCGTAAGGAACGGGCGAGATCGGCAGGAGCAGGAAAGCGAACCTGCGGGCACAGGTCCACCCCGACAGAACGGTACGCCTCGCACCACAGCGTCGAACAGATGCGCGTGCGCGGTGGCTCCTGGAACGGCAGCACCAGGTGCAACAGGTAGCGCACCCCTTCCCAGCCAATCAGCCAATAATCATAGTCGTATCCGTACTCCCGCAGCACATAGTCCCGGATGCCCGCGCGTTGACCCTCGTTCAACTCGTCACAGGTGTACAGGTCGGCCAGGCCTTTGTACGCCGACAGCGGCACATACCCGACGCGCCGCGAGGCGCGGGCCTCCATCAATTGGCCCGGCAGCACGACCCCGGCCACGTGGCTGTACGGGCTGTGGGTCACACGCTGGATGACCCGGTCAAACAGGTGCACCCCACGCAAAAAGACAAGATCCGCGATGCGATAGTCCACCGGGCCACCACCTCCACGTCACCGCTCCGAGCGGCGATGGCGGGCGGCCTGCCTTCGCCCCGTGGCGTCCGCCCGCCTTTGCCTGCGGGATAGTGTTGCCGGATATGGACTATCCGCATGCGGACCCTGCACAAGGAGGGCTGCCGGTTCAACAACGCGAGCTGGGTTTAGGCCCGCACCCGGTACGGAATCGGGTCTTCAAACCCCGCCTCCGCGAACCCTTTCAAGCGCAGCCGGCAGCTGTCGCACTCGCCGCACGCCACCTCCTGACCGTTGTAGCAGGAAGTGGTCAGTTCGTAGGGCACGCCGAGGCGCATGCCCAAGCGGATGATCTCGGCCTTGGTCAAGTGCAAAAGCGGCGTTTCGACGCGTATGGGCCGGCCCTCGACGCCCGCTTTGGTGCCCACCCGCAGCACCTCCTGCACGGCCGTGATGAAGGCTGGACGACAATCCGGATAGCCGCTGTAATCGAGGGCGTTGACGCCGATGTACAGCGCCTCTGCTCCCTTGACCTCCGCGTACGAGGCGGCGATGGACAAAAAGATGAGGTTGCGCCCCGGAACGTACGTGACAGGGATCTCGTTCTCCGGGCTCACGCCTCCGGTCGGCACCGCCAGCGACAGGTCGGTCAAGGCGCTGCCGCCGAACTGGGAGAGAAAATCGAGCTTGACCACCCGGTGCTCCGCCACGCGGTAATGGCGGGCCACCGCCTGGGCTTTCTCCAACTCAATCCGGTGGCGCTGCCCATAGTCGAAGGTAATGGGAAACAACTCGTACCCGGCATCCTGCGCGATGCCCATACAGGTCGTGCTGTCCAGACCGCCGCTCAAAATCACAACTGCGCGCAACATAGCGCCCCCTCTCCTGGGTTTCATCTGTTCGTGGAATTCGTGGCGTTCGAATTGGCCCCCATGCTGGCCTCAGCACTTCGTTGCGTGTTCGTCCCGCCAGTCCGTTGCGCATTGGTCCCGCCACTCCGTTGCGTGGTGCTCCCGCCGCTGCTGGTATTGCTTCCGCCGCCCTGGACCGGCGGCACCGGGCCTCCGGTCGCTCCCTGGTTACCCGTCCCTACCGGGCCCGTGGGGACCGTGTTGTTGCCCGTGGAGTTGGAGGGCGGGACCGCGCCCGTGGTGTTGTTGGCGGGGTTGTTGGCTGGCCCGCTGGGAGGCGTGCTGCCCGTCCCATTCTCCGGTGCCCCCGGCGTGCCGGGGGCCGTGGAATTTCCCGCACCAACCCCGTTGTCGGTCGAGTTCTGCGGCGGGGCTGCCGGCGCCTCCACCCTGACCGTGAGGGAAGCCGGGCTGCCCACCTTCGATCCGGTGGACGGATCGACCGCCTGGACTGTGTAGGTGTACGTCTGCCCCTCGCTGACGTTGGCATCGTAGAAGCTGAGACTGGCCGTCTCGCCAATCTGGGTGGCGCTGGCACCGCCGCCCGCGCGCGTGATGACGAAGTTTACGTCTCCGGCCAGGTCGGATTGCCAAGACAGCTCGACGCTGCCGCGCGTGGCATCCCAGGACGCGTGCAGCCCCTTCACGGCCGTCTTGGTTTGAGGGGCGGGCTGCGTCGATTCGCTGCTGGCCTGCGACAGGTCAAACTGCTCGGGCGTGCGTCCCTGCTCGGCGAGACGAATCACATCGCCGAAGATCTCCGAACACATATACGACGGCTGGTCGCTGCTGAGCATGTGATATTCCGGCCCTGGGCCGTCGTAGTTCCATCCCATGTAGATGCTGCCGACCATGTTCGGTGTGTAGCCATCAAACCAGGCCAGGCGCACCCAATCCTGGTGGCCCCCGTTTTGCGACGAGTCGTACTGCACCGTTCCGGTCTTGCCGGCCACTCCCCAGCCGGGAAGCTGGGCGCCGGTGCCGGTGCCGTAGCTGACCACGTCGGTCAAAAGGTCGGTCATGACTTGCGCGGTGCGCTCACTCATCACCCGCTTGGCGGCCGGGGCAAAATTGTAGATTTCGTCCCCGGACTGGTTGACAATGCGCCTGATCAGGTGCGCCTGCTCCATCACGCCGCCATTATCAAACGCCGAGTAAGCCTGGGCCATCTGCATCGGCGTGACCCCCTTCTGCATGCCGCCGATGGCGATGCCCAGGTGTTGATGGTCGCTCTGCGTAAACTGCAGACCCATGTTCTCCGCGAACTGGATGCCGTTGTCAATGCCAATCATTTGCAGCACCGTGCAGGCCGCCACATTGGCCGAGTGGGCCAAAGCCCAGCGCACGGTTACGCGGGCAGGCATCGGCTCGTCGTTTTGCGGATAAAAGTTGCCAAAGTTGTGCGGCTGGTTGTCCAGCACCGTGTTCGGCGTGATTTTGCCCTCTTCCAGCGCCGGGCCGTAGTCGAGCACCGGCTTGATGGACGATCCGGGCGATCCATGCTCGTACACCCGGTCAATCCCGTTGGCCGCGTCGGCGCCATGCCCCGTCGCGACACCCAGGATGCCGCCCGTCTTCGGATCGACGAACACGGCGGCGGCGGGCACCGGTTGGCCATGGACGGCCGGTTCAAAGTGGTTGTTGTAGTTGCTGCTCTTATAGAACACGGTGTTCAAGGCCGATTGCACCTTAGGGTCAATGGTCGTGTAGACCTTCAACCCGCCCTGCGACAGCAGGTCTTTATCGATGCCGTTTTGCTCCGCGTAATCATACAAGAACCGCGCCAACATCGGGTTTTTGTCCCAGATGTCTCCGGGAAGGTTGTGGAATGAGGCGTTGATTTTCTGAGCCTCGACCCGCTTGGCCTCGGCCTCGCTGAGGTTGCCGTACTTGACCATGTTCTCCAGAACTTGGTTGCGCCGCTTTTCGGCTGCCGCCTCGTGGGCAATCGGATCATAGGCGCTGGGCGCCTGCAACAGCCCAGCCAAGGTGGCCGCCTGGTTGAGCGTGAGTTGATCCGGGTGTTTGGCCAAATCCACCCCGAAGTAACGGATGGCCGCCTCGCGAATGCCGGTGGCTCCTTCCCCGAAGTACGCCCGGTTGAGGTACATGGCAAGAATCTCTTGCTTGCTGAAGTGACGGTCAATCTGCACACCCAGGACAATCTGCTGAAACTTGCGTGAAAACGTCTTCTTATCCGTGAGATACACGATTTTCGCCAATTGCTCTTGAATCGTGCTCCCGCCCTGGGACAAACTCCCTGTCCACATGTCCACAAACACCGCCCGCAACAGGCCCCGCAGGTCGATGCTGGATCCCTGCCAATAGTTGCGGTCCTCAGTCGCCACCACGGCTTCCTGGAGGTTTTGCGGAATGTCCTGATAGGGGATATCGTTGCTCCCGGGCGCGCTGATGGTGGCCAGCTGGTGGCCGTCCTTGTCGTAAACCACCGTTGGGACGGTGTTCAGCTCCAGCTTGGATGCGTCAAACGGCATCAGTTCGACCAAAGCCACGAACACGCCGACAAAGATGACAACGATCGCCGAAAAGGCGATCACGATGCGTGCGATGTACTTTCTTTTCATGCGTCCTCCGTCTCCTTCCTGGCCAGGTCTGCTTCCACGGCGAGACTCCCTTTCCCTGACAGACGGCGCAAGGACTCAAGCATAGAGTACGTGGATTGGGCGCCAAAATCGAGGGGTACCGGCGAGAAAAAGCGACGGTTTGACGACAAACCGGTTCTCACCCGGCCGTGGGCCCGCTCATAGGCTGCTGGGGGTGATGGATGTGACACTCGCACACTGGGTGTATCTGTTGGGTGCGCTGGTCGTGGTGGCGACCATGGTTTTCCGCAAGAACCTGGTGGTGCCCAGCCTCGTCTTTACTTTCTTGGTGGCGTGGGCCCATCAGGGGTCGGTGATTGCCGCCGTCGAGTCGATTTTCAATGCCGACCTGTATGCGGCGACGCAGCTGTTCAACGTCTTCTTGATCATCTCCATCATGGTCGCCATGCTGCGGGCCGCTCACCACATCGGCGCCGATGTGCACATGGTGCGCCCGATTCAAAAGCTGATGCGAACGCCGCTGGTCGCCTACACCGTGTTAGTCCTCGCCACAGCGGCCATCTCTCTGTTCTTTTGGCCGACCCCGGCCATCCCACTGGTCGGCGCATTGCTCATCCCGACTGCGGTGCGGGCCGGCCTCTCCCCGCTGGCGGCGGCCGCGGCGGTAGCCCTGGCCGGCCAGGGCATGGCCCTTGCCGGCGACGTGGTGATTCAGGGGGCGCCGAGCATCACCGCCAGCGCCGCCGGCGTTCCGCTCACCTTGCTGCTGGTCAAAGGCGGTATCCTCACCGGCGTCACGGGCGCCGTCGCGATCCCGCTGGCGTACCTGATGCAACGCCAGGAAATCCGCCAGTTCCACCGGCAATCTGTCGAAGACCGGATGCAGGTGGCCGGCATGCTCGGGGACAGCCGACTGGAGATGGCCGCGACGGCTCAGGGAGGCCCAAACCCGCCGCTGGGCAACCTCCGGGCGGCGGTATGCGCCATTGTCGTGCCGGTGTTGTTGCTGGCCGCGATTGCCGCCCTGTGCGGGTTTCATCTCAAGGGTGGCGACGCCACCGCCCTGCTTGGGGGAGTCGGATCGCTGTTGCTGGTCATCCTCGGACTGGTCGGTGGAGGGCGCGGCACGGACGCGCTGGAGCGGGTCAGCCAACACCTGGTGGAAGGGTTCACGTTCTCGTTTCGGGCCATGGGGCCGGTCATCCCCATCGCCGGCTTCTTCTACCTGGGCAGCCCCGACGGAGCGCAGGCGATTCTCGGCAAAGGAGCGCCCGGGTTTTTGTTTGACGCGGCGGTGCACGTCAGCCACGCTCTACCGCCTGGCAGCGTGGCGGCCGCGTTCGGCGTGCTCCTTTTGGGGCTTGTCACGGGGCTGGACGGATCGGGCTTTGCGGGGTTGCCATTGGTCGGCTCGGTGGCCGGGGCGCTGGCACCCGGCAATCCGCAGACCGCGTCGCTGCTGGGGGCGATTGGGCAGATGGGCTCGGTCTGGTCCGGAGGCGGGACGCTCATCGCCTGGTCGTCGCTCGTCGCGGTGGCCGCGGTGGCGGGCGTGAACGTCAGCGAACTCGCCAAGCGCAACCTGGTTCCTGTGCTGGTGGGTCTGGTGGTCAGCACGGTGGTGGGTCTTATCCTCTGGTAAGGCCCCCGCCCCTTGCGCACGTACGCAGCGGCCGCCCATTTCCGGACCGGCGCCGCTCAGGAGCGGGCCGATCCCGCCGCCAAAGCGCGGTCGCTGGGCAGGAGCGCAAACAACACCGCCGCCAGCGCCGGAAGGATGACGTACATATGGATGATGAACGGCACCCCAAAACGGTCCGCGAGTCCGCCCATGAACGCCGCGCCCACGCCGGCGGCGCCGATGCCAAGGCCAATCACCAGTCCCGACGCCAACCCGATGCGCCCGGGCAGCAGCATCTGCCCATAGACCACTGTGACAGCGAACGTGGCGAGCATGCAAAAACCGAGCAGGACCAAGTCCACCGCCGCCCAAATGCCGTGGGTATGCGGCAGCAGCCAGGCAAACGGCACCGCCAAGAGCGTCGTCCCGACCATCAGCCACTTGCGGCCAAAGCGGTCGGACAGCGGACCACCCAACAGCGTCGCCACAGCCCCGGCACCCAGGAACAAAAAGCTGTAAATCTCGCCCTGGTCCAGAGAAACGTGCTGCTCCTCGTAAAAAAACGGCAGAAACGCGGGAATCCCCACCTGCGCCCAGGCGCGGGCGATGATGGCGACGGTCAGCAGGGCCATCGCCCACGGCCGGTCTTGCCCCGCCCGGACGGCACGCGAGCCCGCCTGCCCGCGTGCGTTGGCCTTGTACCAAGGCACCAGCCGGATCGTCAACAAGAACGCCAGCACGCCGACCACCAGAAACCACAGCAGCCCGTGGATGCCAGTGTACGCGCGTAGGAGCGGCACGGCCAGGGGGCCGAGCGCTTGCCCGGCGTTGCCGCCCACCTGGAAGATGGACTGGGCCGTACCCTTGGCGCTCCCTGCCGCCAGGTGCGCGCCGCGCGAGGCCTCTGGGTGAAACACGCCGGAACCGATCCCGGACAGCGCCACCGCCAGGAGCAGCAGAGGGTAGGATGGGACGACCCCGGACAGGGACAGCCCCACGCCGACCAGCAGCAGCCCAAACGGCAAGAGCCAAGCCTGCGGACGCCGGTCGGACAGGACGCCGAACAGCGGCTGCGACACGGAAGACGTGAGGTATGACACCAGCACAACCAGTCCGGCCTGGGTATAGGTCAGGTGAAACGCCGACTTGTACAAAGGCATCAAGGCCGGCACGACACCGCTGGTCATCAGGTCGTTCATCAGGTGGGCGCCGCTGAGCGTCCAGACACGCCCCTTCTGCAGGGGGGCGGGCGACAGTGCAGCCGAAGGTGTAGACATGATCTCTCCCCTCCTCAGCGACCGCCGATTCGTCCCACGGCAAGGCGTGGGGACGAAGACAGGCCAGCACAAGGTTCCTACCTGAATGCGAGACAACCTTGTATAATCGGTGTAGAAATCCAGTACGTGACTATTGTAAGGGGTTTGTTCGAGTTGCGAAAGGTTTTTGCGGTGATTTTGGCCTCCGGGACGGGACAGCGCATGGGCGCTGGCGTCCCCAAGCAATTTCTCCCGCTCGCCGGGCGCACGATTCTCGAACACGCCCTGGACGCGTTTGAAGCCAGCGCGCATGTCGACGAGATGATTCTCGTCGCGCACCCGGACACAGAGGAACAGACCCAGCACATCCTACGACGCAACCGCTACAGCAAGCTCCGACGCGTGGTCCCCGGCGGCGAGACCCGCCAGCAAAGCAGCAAAGCCGGCATCGACGCCATCGCAGAGGAGGACGCATGGGTTTTGATTCACGACGCGGCCCGGCCGCTGGTGAGCGAGGCGGTGATTGCCCGGTGCGTGTGCGCACTGAATCAGCATCAGGCGGTGTCGGCCGCCGTTCCGGCCACCGACACCGTGTTTGAAGTGAACGACACGGGGCGCATCGACGCCATACCGGACCGCACCCGGCTGTGGCGGGCGCAGACACCGCAGGCATTCCATCTGCAGGTGCTACGGCGCGCCCACCAGTTGGCCCTTGCCACTCAGGACTCTGGGCCGGCCAGCGACGACTGCAGCCTGGTCCTGCGCTTCCAACTGGCTCCCGTGCATGTGGTCGAAGGCGACGTGCGCAACCTGAAGGTCACATACCCGGCCGACCTCGCGCTGGCCGAACGGTTGCTGACCCTGCAATAGGGGTGGCATGCCGCTGGATCAAGAAGCCATCTCTTCCCCATCCCCAGCCTGCGCCGAAACGGGCGCCGTCGCGACGCCTATCTTCGAGTCGGCCATGCCGTAGTAGAGATGCCAGAGTCCGTTGTGCTCCACCAGCCCTTCGACGAACACGACATTGTCCACCTGGCCCTTGCGCTCGTCCACAGTGCCCGGGGTCAGGAACGGATGGGCCGTGCGTTTGAGCACCCGGCACGGGTCGTCCTTCGCCAACAGCGCCTGGCCGCTCGCGTAAAACAGCCGGCCGTGGTGCGGACTGGACGGATTATCAATGCGCCGGGCGGCGTTGTAGATGAGGAGAATCCCCTCGCCGGTCAACACCGGCTGCGGCCCAGGCTCGATGAGCGCGCTGTCGAAAGCGTCTGGATTGGTGGACGGACGCAGTACCGGCTCTGATAGCGGCGTCCAATGTATAAGGTCCTCCGAGTGGGCCATCCAGATGCTGGTGTCACCGAAGTACATGATGTACCGCCCGTCTATCGGCGTCGACAGAATGGCTCCCGATTTGGACCACACCTTGTCCAATCCGCCCCGCCACTGCGGGAACAATATCCCGTGTTTCTCCCACGTGAACAGGTCCTTGGAGGTGGCCAGGCACAGGTACGCGCTCCGGCCGTCAAAGGCCGTGTAGGTCATGTAGTACGTGTCCCCCACCTGGGTCACGCGCGGATCCTCACACCCACCCGGAAACTCATACCCCTCCGTCGGCACGAGCACGGGATGAGGATGGCGTTGAAAACGGATTCCATCCTCGCTGAACGCGAGCCCGATGCGCGAGGTGCCGTTCCAGCGGCCGCTGCCGCTGTTGTCCTCGGCGCGATACAACATATATATCTTCCCATCCTTGGCGACCGCGGTCGGATTGAACAAGTCCTTGGCCTCCCAGCCATGCCCTTGCGGTCCCATGATAGGGTTGAGTTCGTATTTTGTAAACGGTCCCAGAGGGAACCCTATCTTACCCGAAGTCAAGGTCTGCAACCTCCCACCTTGATGGTGTTGTCATTGTACTACGGACGCAGAGCCCCCCGCGAGCCCAATTTATGCCTGGACTGGGTGATGGAACTTTGCCGTGGCGTCGATTTATGCTACAATTACGCGTGAATTTCCGGCCGTGTCGCGGTTGGATGGAACGATGGACAAGAGCCGATGAGAAGGACGAGTAGCCAGCATTTGGGCGCTGCAGAGAGTGGGGTCAGGTGCAAGCCCACGCGCCCGGGTTGGTGAATATCCCCTTCGAGGTGCTGGCTGAACCCGGACCCGTTGGCGAGCAGGCCGCGGAGGGTCGGCAGTAGGCCCAGCCGGGTTTCTCCCGTTATCGAGAACAGATGGAGCGGCAAGCTCGGCACCCATCTCGGCCCCGCCGTATCGCGGAATAACGGCCACGCGGGTGCAGAGTTTTTCCATGGCCGATGGGGAATGAGCGGGTGCGCCCAGAGCATCCGGCGACCAGCGTTCGGCCATGTGCGGCTAACTTGGGTGGTACAGCGGGAGGTCCTCTCGCCCCAAACGGGGCGAGAGGTTTTTGTTATAGAGCCCCGCCGCACCCCGACACATTCCGCCATTGACGCTGCAGGAGGATGAACCATGTACCGAAAAGTGGACGCCAAGGAACCGGCCAAAGCGCGCGAGCAGCGCGTGCTCTCGTTTTGGCGGGAGCACGACGTGTTCCGGGAGAGCGAGCGGATGCGCGAGGGCAGCCCGGAGTTCGTGTTCTACGAAGGTCCCCCGACCGCAAACGGGCGGCCCCACCCCGGCCACGTGCTGACCCGGGTGATGAAGGATGTCTACCCGCGCTACCGGACGATGAAGGGGTTTCACGTCACGCGCAAGGCGGGATGGGACACACACGGCCTGCCCGTCGAGATTGAAGTGGAAAAAAAGTTTGGCATCAGCGGCAAGAAGCAGATTCAGGAGTTCGGGATTGAACGCTTTGTCCAAGAGTGCAAGAACAGTGTCTTCACTTACGAACAGACGTGGCGGGAACTGTCTGAGCGGCTGGGCTATTGGGTGGACCTGGATAACCCGTACATGACGCTGACAGACGATTATATTGAATCGGTCTGGCACCTGTTGAAAACCATCTACGAAAAAGGACTGCTGTACAAAGGCCACCGGGTGAGCCCTTACTGCCCACACTGCGAAACCACGCTGTCTAGCCATGAGGTGGCGCAGGGCTACAAGGATGTCAAGGACTTATCGGTGACGGCCAAGTTCCGCCTGCTTGACCCATCGGAGGTCGCGCGGGTGTTCGCGCAGGGACAGTTGCCGGATGACACCCCGACATACATCCTGGCCTGGACAACCACCCCCTGGACGCTGCCGAGCAATGTGGCGCTGGCGGTCAACCCGGAGTTTACGTACGTGCTGATTCATGACGCGGCGGCCAAGGAGAACTACGTCGTCGCGGAGGGCCGCAAGGAGCACTACCTGACGGAGGAGCGACGCGTCGTCACCGCCTGCACCGGCGCAGAGTTGGCCGGCCTGCGCTATCAACCGGTGTTTCCATACGTGACCGTCGACGGGAAAAAACACGTCGTCGTCACCTCCAGCCACGTGACCGACGAATCCGGCACCGGCGTCGTGCACATGGCGCCGGCCTTCGGCGAGGACGACTACCGCGTCTGTCAGGAAAACGGCGTGGTGTTTGTCAATTTTGTCGACCTTTCCGGCCACTTCACCGACACCGTCAGCGACTTCGCCGGCCGCTTCGTCAAGGACGAACAAGTCAACGTGGATATCGTCAAGCACCTGGCGGCGCGCGGTCTGGTCTATGACAAGGGCAAGCACGAACACGCGTACCCCCACTGCTGGCGCTGCGACACACCCTTGTTGTATTACGCGATTGACAGCTGGTTCATTCGCATGACCGCCATCAAGGCCGAGGTCATCGAAAACTCGCGCGGCGTCCATTGGATCCCGGAGCACATCCGCGACGGCCGCATGGGAAATTTTCTGGAAAACCTGGTCGATTGGAATCTGTCGCGCAGCCGCTATTGGGGCACTCCACTGCCGATTTGGGTGTGCGACCGCTGCGGGCGCACCGAGTGCATCGGATCGAAGGCCGAGCTGAAGGAGCGGGCCGGCCGGTTGCCGCAGGAACTGCACAAGCCGTACATCGACGATGTCCGCTGGACCTGCGCGTGCGGCGGCCGGATGGAGCGGGTGCCCGAGGTCATCGACGTCTGGTTTGACTCCGGCAGCATGCCGTTTGCCCAGTGGCACTACCCATTTGAGAACCAGGAGCAATTCCACCGGCTGTACCCGGCCGATTACGTCTGCGAGGCGATTGATCAGACACGCGGCTGGTTCTACAGCCTGTTGGCCATTTCGTCGCTGGTCAAGGGAATGGCCCCGTATAAAAACGTGCTGGTGCTGGGCCACGTGGTGGACGAGGACGGCAAGAAAATGTCCAAGTCGAAAGGCAACGTGATCGATCCGTTCGAGGCTTTCGACCTGCACGGTGCGGACGCGCTGCGCTTCTATTTCCTGGTCAACACCCAGCCGTGGAACTCGCAGCGCTTCTACCACCGAGCAGTGGCAGAGGCCAAGGCGAAGTTTATCGACCTTCTGCAGAACGTGCACGCCTTCTACGCGCTGTACGCTGGCATCGACGGCTTCTGCCCGGCCGAGCATCACGTGCCGGTGGCCGAGCGGCCGCTCATGGACCGTTGGATTCTGGCCCGCCTGCACGATACCATCCGGCGCGCGGACGAGGCCCTGGCGGCGTTCGACGCGACCACGGCAGCGCGCCAGATCCAGGGTCTGGTCAATGACTTGTCGACCTGGTACGTGCGCCGCAACCGCGAGCGGTTCTGGGCGGGCGGCATGGAGGCGGACAAGGCAGCGGCGTTCTTGACCCTGTACGAAGTCCTGGCGACTGTGGCCAAGCTGATTGCGCCCCTGACCCCGTTCATCGCGGAGGAACTGTACCAAAATGTCGTGCGCAGTTGGGACGAGACCGCTCCCGTCAGCGTCCACCTGTGCGACTTCCCAGTCGCGGAGGCGGACCTCGTGGACGAGCGCCTCTTGGATGAGATGGACTGGGTTCTCTGGGCGGTGGAATCCGCGCGGCACCTGCGCAACGAAAGCAAGCTGAAAACCAGGCAACCGCTCTCCACCCTCTATCTGCCGCAAAACCTGGAGGATGTGCTGGGCAAGTTCACCGACATCCTGGCCGAGGAGTTGAACGTCAAGGAGGTTGCCTTTGTGCAGCTGGAGGAGATTGCCCGTCCGGAGCTGTTCCTCAACCTGAAAGAGGTCGGCCGGGCATACGGAAAAGAAGTGCCGGCCATCAACCAGGCGGCCAAGCAGGCGGCTCCGCAGGTGATGGCTGCGTTTGCGGCCGAGGGCAAGGTGGAGTTAGCCGGGCGCGTTATCACCCGCGACATGGCGGAAATCCGCTACCACGCGGCATTTCCGGGTCTTATCGACGTCTCCGGCCGTGGATTCGTCGGCCTCAACACCCAGTTGACGCCAGAACTCATTGAGGAAGGGTTTGTCCGGGAAATCATCTCCAAAATGCAGATGATGCGCAAAGAGGTCGACTATGAGGTGACGGCCAAGGTTGTGTTCGCCGCCTACGGGGACGAGGAGGTGCTGGCCATTCTGCGCCGCCATCAGGAGCGGATTGCCCGGACTGTCCTGATTCGCGATGTCCATTTTGGCAGCATGGAAGGTGATCTGACCAAGGAGTGGGACATCAACGGAAAACCGCTGACGCTGACGGTGAAAGGCTGAAGACAGTGTTCGTCGCCCGTCCCGGGCTAGTGAGGCTCGGGATGGGTTTTTTATGTGGAAGGGTCCACAAAAGGTCTGGATTCCTTATGTGGCTCCAACTACGATGCGAATCGTTCCGCTTGTGCTCGGGGGTTGTCGGCAGCTGGCCAAGGTGAAATCATAGCTGCGCATGCACCTTCACTCTCCGGTATTTTTCGTAACCCTCACCACAAGCCTTGAATCGAACACGCGAGTGCGGGCAATGGCGACTCCCAGCCAACATGACATCACGCAGGATGGGGAAAGATGCAACTAAGTCACCAACCCAGTACAATGGAGGCGTATCATGACCGTCCAGACATCCTTTCCACAGTCCTTTCCCGCCCAACATCAGGATCGTCAACCGGGACTTGAATCGGTGATGAACCCACTGCCCACGGCGGAAGACCCAAGCTATAAAGCGGCCGGGAAGCTTGCCGGGAGAGCCGCCATCATCACAGGCGGAGACAGCGGCATAGGTCGCGCAGTGGCCATCGTGTTTGCGAAGGAAGGGGCGGATGTGGGCATCGTGTACCTCAACGAACATGAAGACGCCGAGGCCACGAAGGCGCGCGTCGAACAGTTGGGGAGGCGCTGCATACTGGAAGCGGGCGACGTGGGAGACGAGGCCTTTTGCCGCGATGCGGTCCGTCGCATCGTCAAGGCCATGGGACGCTTGGATATTCTCGTCAACAATGCGGCCGAGCAACACCCGCAGGACAGCGTCGAGAAGATCTCTGCAGAACAGCTGGAGCGTACGTTTCGCACCAACGTGTTTTCCTATTTTTACATGGTCAAGGCAGCGCTCCCATACCTCCAATCTGGATCCGCCATCATCAATACCGCGTCAGTCACTGCCTATGAGGGGAATGCGGGCCTCATCGACTATTCGGCGACGAAAGGGGCAATCGTCACCTTCACCCGCTCCCTGTCGTTGTGCCTGGCCGGGCGCGGTATCCGAGTGAACGGCGTAGCTCCGGGTCCTATCTGGACGCCGCTCATCCCCTCCACCAGCCCCGCAGAACAGGTGACCCACTTTGGCTCCAACACGCCGCTGAACCGGGCCGGGCAGCCTTGCGAACTCGCCCCTGCTTACGTATACCTGGCGACGGACGATTCGTCCTACGTGTCCGGCCAGGTTCTGCATGTCAACGGCGGCACCGTGGTCAACGGGTGAACGGGCGCCACCGAGGCACAGACCGCGTAAGACGCAGGATCTGTGACACCAGCGGCGGCCGTGCCTGCAACGGTATCTCCACGAATCGGTACGAACCTTAACTACCGTGTACCTCGGGCATAGTGAATTTCTCAAGATTGACGGGCGCACTGGGCAATCCAACGATAAGTTTTCCTGTCTGCTGATTGTACACCTCCAACTGTCCCTTGGAGTTCTGCACAGCAAAGTCGCCGCGATGCAAGGTGACCGAACCCCCGGTGCCCGTCAGTTTCACCGAGTACCCTGTTGACGGGATGACCTGATACACGTTATCCAGCTGGACTTCCGTTGAAGGCACCCACCCGAGGCCGACGATGTGGTACCACAATGTGGCAAACTCCTTATTTCCGCCTGACATGCCGATTGTCAGGAATTCCGCCATTTCGTCAATATGGTACACTTGACCCTTATGTAATGACGTTCCTGCAGCTGGGAACAGCCGCGCCCATGTCGCGTCATCACAGACACCGGTCCCAAGCAGTCCATGCGCCTGCTGGTACTGTTCCACCGCCTGAGCGGTTTGCGGGCCGAACAATCCGTCCACCGCCAATTTGGGATAGACGTTCGGATCCTGATTCAATGCCTGTTGGAGTTGCATGACTGCAGGGAATGACGTCGCTGACGTTGTCTGTGACAACGTTCCGTACAAGAAATCGTCCTCGGCATCCGCGTTCAGGCTCGGAAAGACGGGCAGGGAGCTGTACGGCGATGTGGGGGCCACCTCTGCCATGGCATCTGTGCCGACTTTGTACACGGGCTCGGTGCTCGATAAAGGCGCCGGCGCCTTGTTGGAAGACTGATATTGTACATAATCACTCTTCGAACCGCCAGTTTGAAACACATATTCGTTCATGATCTCCCCGATGCTAGTGGCCCATCCTGGATCCGAGGCGTAATTCGCCTTGCTCATTCCGGTTAATGTCGGAGAGCCGCCGTAATGGGTAGCCCCAGGCGTTAAGTAATTTTGTCGGACCTCCCACGCTTCGAACATAATGGCATACTCGCTTGACGGAAATGTGCCGCCATAACCGTAGGCGTCGTCGCCGTAAGCCCCGTAGCCAAACCAGTTGTTCTTCTTCAATGCCAGGTCACTGGTTCCCCATCCTGTCTCTAAAGCCGCATGAGCCAGCAAATACGTGGCATTGGCTCCATACTGATTTTGGGCATTGACAAAGTATGCACCCAACCCTTCCATGTCTCCCTTATGGTTTGCGGCAATCCATCCGTCAATTTGACTGGCCGTGACCGAAGCCGGTGCCGGATACCGCAAATCCACATTGATAAAAAACGAATAAGTCACGTAGATACTCTGTTTCTTGGTCTGGAGGCCATTGGTGGCGACAGCGGTGATGGTGTTCTTGCCATCGCGCAGTTTCAGGGAAAAGGCGAAACGACCGTTCTGCAACTTACTGCCGCTCTGCGGCTTACCGTTCAGATACAGCTTGACGGACTTCTCATTGCTGTTCACGGTGACCTTTTGCGAGGCCAACGTGACCACTTGCCCATTACCCAGACCGCTGATGCTCACCGTCGGCGCCGCCGGCGCGGTCACCGTCACCTTATACCAGTGCGACAGGCCGTTCACCGTTACCTTCAACCAGGCGGACCCAGCCTTGTGGCCCGTGATGGTCACCTTGGCCTGACCACTCTTGTTGGTCACCACATGGCCCGCAGAGGCCGTGGCCACGCTCCTATCGTCGCTCTGGAAATACACCAGCGCCCCGCTGATGGCCTTGTTGTGCGCGTCCTTGATGGTAACCGTGAACGATTCCTTCTGGTTGACTACAAGGCTGTGAAGTTTGG
Organism: Alicyclobacillus kakegawensis NBRC 103104; assembly: GCF_001552655.1. Taxonomy (GTDB): domain Bacteria; phylum Bacillota; class Bacilli; order Alicyclobacillales; family Alicyclobacillaceae; genus Alicyclobacillus_G; species Alicyclobacillus_G kakegawensis. Next base: position 63,270 of record NZ_BCRP01000005.1, read on the forward strand.
TTACAGATTCGTGTGCGACTTTGGTCGTATTGTAGTGCGCTGATGCCGCCAGTGCCGACGCAGGTACGGTCATGGTTCCGACAACCGCAGACGCTGCCGCGATGCCCTTGAGCGTACGTTGCAAGAACGTCCCTCCTCTTCCTTTCTTACTTCAAGAGATGCAGATCTTTAACATTCATCGCGAGACGATGGTAAGCCACGTCAGAGTACCCGTTTCTCCCCTGTTGAAATCTATCTTAGGCCTTCTTTAAACGATTTGCGAGTCACGCAATTTTTGTGCCAATGAAAAAATTGTATTCCGAACCAAATAACTACGGGAGCCGATCACGGCTCCCGCACCCTACACCCCTTTGCTGCAGAATGATGAGTTTTCACCGCTCATAGCCATGCGGATGGGAACGGTGCCAGCGCCACGCCGAATCCACAATCTCGCGCAGATCCGCCCGCTCGGGTCGCCATCCCAACACCTCGCGCGCTTTTTCAGAGGAAGCCACAAGGACGGCCGGATCGCCCTCGCGGCGCGGGCCGACCACAGCCGGGATGATGCGCCCTGTCACCTCGCGGGCCACGTCAATCACCTGCTTGACGGAAAATCCCTCGCCGTTGCCCAGGTTGAACGCCTCCGCCACGGTGGTCCCTCCAGACTCATCCAACCGGCGCAGACGCTCCACGGCCAGACGATGGGCGGAGGCCAAGTCCATCACGTGGATGTAGTCGCGAACGCATGTGCCATCCACCGTTGGGTAATCGTCCCCGAAGATGGACACCTCCGGCCGCTGACCGAGAGCCGCCTGCAAGATGATAGGAATCAGATGCGTTTCCGGATGGTGATGCTCACCAATCGGCAGCGTCGGGTGAGCCCCGGCAGCATTGAAGTAGCGCAGGCTGATGGACGACAGCCCGTACGCCTGCCGGCACCAATGGAACATCCGCTCAATCGCCAGCTTCGTCTCCCCGTAGGGGTTGGTCGGTACGGTGGCGTCGTCTTCGCGGATGGGCGTTCGCTCGGGCTCCCCGTAGACCGCGGCGGTCGACGAGAACACGATGCGCTTGACGTTGGCCTCCAGCATGGCGCCCAACAGCCGAGCCGTCGCCGCCACGTTGTTCTCATAGTACTTGAGTGGATTTTTGACGCTCTCGCCGACCAGCGAGTTGGCGGCGAAGTGGACCACCGTGTCGACCGCGTGCTCGCGCAGGATGTGGACGATCCGGTCGTGATTGCGAATATCGGCCTCATAGAAGGGCGCCTCCAGCACCGATGCCGCGTGGCCTGTGCCCAGGTTGTCCACGACCACGACCTCTTCCCCGTGCGCCAACAACTCGGCCACCGTATGGCTTCCGATGTACCCGGCGCCCCCCGTTACCAAGATGGACATGCAGCTTCTACCTCCTCGGTGACCTCGCGGGCGCCGGGCCCGATGTCCGTCACGTAAAACGACGGGGTGAGCCCGGTCGCCTCTGTGTATCGCGCTCGCACGTGCGCCTGGAAGGCCTCGACCTGGTCGTCCGCGACCAAGCTGACCGTACAGCCGCCGAAGCCTGCCCCGGTCATCCGGGATCCCAGGCAGCCCGGGGCGGACCAGGCGGCTTCCGCCAGCGCGTCGAGCGCCTGACCGGTCACCTCGTAGTCATCGCGCAAGGATTCGTGCGACGCGTTGAGCAGGCGGCCGAACTCGGTCAAGCGGCCGCCGCGCAGCGCCGCGATGGCCGCGCTCACGCGACCGTTCTCGGTCACCACGTGGCGCGCCCGGCGCAGTAGCGTGGCGTCCTGGATGAGCGGGGCGAACTCGTCCCAGTGGTCGGCCGGGATGTCGGCCAAGTGCCGGACCTCCGGACGCACCGCCCGCACCTGGGCCAGCGCCCGCTCGCACTCGGCACGGCGTTCGTTGTACTTGGAGTCGGCCAAACCGCGCCGCTGGTTGGTATTGGCGATGACCAAGCGGCAACCCTCCATCCGCGCCGGGACCAACTCATAGTCGAGGGTGGCGCAGTTGAGCGCAATCGCGGTGTCCGCTTGGCCGGCCGCGACGGCAAACTGATCCATGATGCCGCAGTTGACGCCGACGAACTCGTTCTCCGCCCGCTGCGTGAGTTTTGCGATATCCGTGACCGAAAGCGGCGCCCGCAGCAGACCGCACACGGCCACCGCCGTGGCCACCTCGACCGAGGCAGAGCTGGACAGCCCGGTCCCGTACGGCAGATTGCCGTGCAGGTAGAAGTCCCCTCCCGGCAGAGCGAGTCCCTGCTGAGCCATCACCCATAACACACCTTTGGGGTAGTTGGCGAAGTCGTCCTCTGGGCGGTACACCCAATCTTTCGCGCTGCCGCGGAGCTCCACGGTGGTCGGAAAGGAACTGGAGGCGAACCGGAACACCCCGTCGTCGCGCCGGCGCACAAACAGCCATGTGCCCATTGTAAGCGCCGCCGGAAAGACCCGGCCGCCGTTGTAGTCGATGTGCTCGCCGATGAGATTGACCCGGCCGGGCGCAAAGAAGACGCGCACATCCGCACCGGCGTGTGACCCCTTCAATCCCGGAGAAAAGGCAAGAAACGCCCGATAGGCCTCGCGCAGATCCGTCATGCACGGCTCCCCCTTCGCGCCCGCTCGATGGCCGCCCGCAATCTGGGGGCCGTCTCTTCGACTGCGGTCGGGTTGCAGGGCGCCCAGGCGCCGGTCTCGGAGGACGCCAGATACTTGATTTTGTCGCGGTCCCTGAGCGGCGGGTAGAACTCAATGTGGAAGTGGTAATATGCGGCCGCGGCCCGGTCATGGACCGGACGCTGGTGCATCACCATCATGTATGGAAATTCGCGGTCAAACAGCGCGTCCATGCCGGCCGTCACCGATTTCAGGATAGCGGCCAAATCATCTCGCTCCGCGTCGTCCAAATCGGTGATGGCCGATTTGTGCGCGCGGCTGCTGATGAACACCCCGTATGGATAATCAGTGAAAAATGGAATGAAGGCCACAAACGAATCGTTCTCCGCGACGACACGCTGCTCGAAGCGAAGCTCCTCCTGATTGATATCGCAGATCAAGCAGTGACCCGTGGCGGCGTGATGGTTGCGGCAGGACTCCAGTTCGACGCGCAGTTTCTGCGGCACGTAGGGATAGGCGTAGATCTGGCCGTGTGGGTGCGGCATCGTCACCCCCACCTCGGGGCCACGGTTCTCGAAGATGAGCACGTATTGGTGGCGCGGGTCTTCACCCAACACCGAGAAGCGGTCAATCCACAAATCCACCAGTTTGCGGATGTGGGGGATGGACAACTGTGGCAGTGTGGTTGTGTGCTCTGGCGAATACAGCACCACCTCGCACTTGCCGTAGGCATCGGCCACCTGGTACAGCGGCGTCGCCACGTCGTCGGGATGCGGAGGATTGGGCGACAGGGCGGGAAAATCGTTGTCGTAGACGAGCACCTCGTAGTGCTCGGGAACCTTGCCGGATCCAGGGCAAAAAGGGCAGTAGTCCTTCGGCATGTCGGGCCGCTTCTGGCGATTGGAAGCGACCATCGTCCAATCCCCGAGAAGCGGGTTATACCTCAATTCAGCCAACCGTCTCACCTCATTGCTGTCAGGATGCAATAAATTACTGATAATTCTGCCATGTGGTCTCGAGTCCCTATGCGGCCCACCAAACTCCTTTCCGCAATGGCCCTGCTGACATACCCCCGCACCTCGGGCCACGAGACCAGTATAACAAATCCACCACTCCAGCCATAAGGCGAGACGGAAGACTTGCAAGACTAGTGGTGGGGAGGATGGCGCCATCCCGTGCGCCATCCCGGGAGTGGACAGGCGAAGCGGCGGCGAGTCGATTAACCCGCCGCCTTGGCCAGTTTTTCGGCCGTCGCCGCGACGTGGGCAAACTCGGAGTTCAACTCTTCGATGGTGGCGCTGTGATCCTGGGTGGCTCCACTCATCGTGCGGATGGCCTCCGTCATGCGGCTTACTGTCTCCACAACCGCCTCAAGCTGGTGCTGGATGTCCTGCACCGCCTGTTTGCTCTGTTCCGCCATCTTGCGGATCTCTCCGGCGACCACAGAAAACCCCCGCCCGGCTTCCCCTGCCCGTGCCGCCTCAATCGCGGCATTCAGTCCGAGCATGTGCGATTGCGTCGCCACGCCCTTGACGAAGTCGAGCACCGAGTAGATTTTCTCGATGTTTTCCGAAACGGTGTCGGCATGGGCTGCCATGCCCTGAACAGACTCCGCCATCTGGGCCGAGGCTTGGGCAATTTCGTCGGCGTTGGCGGACATCTCTTGTACCAATGCCGAGAGCTCGCTGGCACCATCGCGAAGTGCGTCCAACCGCTCCTGGCTTACGATGGAGGTGACGCAGCCGACCACCTGACCGTCCTCAAGGATGGGCACGGCGGTGGCCACGTACGGATAACCGAAGACCGTGGCATCGCGCTCCTCACGCAGCGCCTGCCCCAGGCGCATCGCCTTCGCCGTCACCGTCTGCTCCATCTCCGTGATGGGAGTGCCGACCTCGTAAGCCGGCTTAATCCGTTCCCCAGGGATCTGCGTGACCACCTTTTCGGTGTCCAGCACAATGAGGCTGGCGTCCTCCGGGTACGTCTGCCGAATCACGTCCAGACACGCCACAATCGCGTCCAGTTTCGTTGACATCCGTGTTCCTCCCGAACTCAAATGAGTAGAACTAGTATGTATTCTAGCCTATGAGAGGAACAGTATCAATCACTTTCCATCCGTTTTAATCCATCGCGGAGCCCGGTTGCCAACCCCCATCAACCACGCAGGGCGCGCGTCAGGTTGGCCATTTCTATGGCCGACACGGCCGCGTCCCAGCCTTTATTGCCGGCCTTGGTGCCGGCGCGCTCAACCGCCTGCTCAATCGTGTCGGTGGTGAGCACGCCGAAAATGACCGGGCACTCAGACTGCAAGGATACCTGCGCCACGCCTTTGGCCACCTCTCCCGCCACGTAGTCAAAGTGTGGCGTGGCCCCGCGGATAACCGCGCCCAGGGCGACAACCGCGTCGTAGCGCCCGGACTGGGCGAGCTGCTTGGCGATGAACGGGATCTCGAAGGCGCCCGGCACCCAGGCGACCTCCACGTCCTCCTCGCGCACACCGTGCCGCTTCCAGGCGTCGATGGCGCCGCCGAGCAGGCGCTGTGTGATAAACTCGTTGAAACGGCTGATGACAACGCCAAACTTCAGTCCTTCTCCAGTCAGGTGACCTTCGTACGTGCGGATGTTCATGTTGGCTCCTCCTGTCTCACAGGTGCAACAGATGCCCCAGCTTTTCGCGTTTTGTCTGCAGATAGTGTTCATTGTACGGATTGCGGTCCACTTCCAGCGGAACCCGCTCTACCACCGTCAGGCCGTGGCCCTCAATGCCTCGGATCTTGCGCGGGTTGTTGGTCAAAAGCCGCATCTTGCGCACCCCAAGGTCATGCAGAATCTGCGCCCCGATGCCGTAGTCGCGCAAGTCGTCGGCGAAACCCAGGCGGTGGTTGGCCTCCACCGTATCCGCCCCCTCGTCCTGCAGTGCGTAGGCGCGGATTTTGTTCAACAGGCCAATCCCTCGGCCTTCCTGGCGCAGGTACAACAAGACCCCTTTGCCCTCCGCCGCAATCTGCTGCATGGCCGCGTGCAGCTGCGGCCCGCAATCGCAGCGCAGCGAGGCAAAGGCGTCACCAGTCAGGCACTCCGAGTGCACGCGCACCAGCGTCGGCTCTCCGTCCATCTCGCCCATCACCAGGGCCACATGCTCCTTGTCGTCCAGCTGATTGGTGTAGACCACGGCCTGAAACTCGCCGTAAGCCGTCGGCAGTTTCGCACTGGCGCGGCGCTCGACGAGCTTTTCCGACCGCTTGCGGTAGGATATCAAATCGGCAATCGAAACGACCTTCAGACCGTGGCGGGCGGCCAGCTCCAACAGTTGCGGCAGGCGCGCCATCGTGCCGTCTTCGTTCAGGATCTCACAGATCACGCCCACCGGCTCCGCCCCGGCGAGGCGGGCGAGATCCACCGCGGCCTCGGTGTGCCCGGCGCGGCGCAGCACGCCCCCTTCCTTGGCAATCAGCGGGAAGATGTGCCCCGGGCGGCGAAAATCCTGGGGCCGCGCATCCGCGCGCACCAGCGCCGCGATTGTCTGCGCCCGCTCGAAGGCGGAGATGCCCGTGTGTGTCCGCGCCTCGTCGACGGAGACGGTGAAGGCGGTGCCGTAGGTGTCGGTGTTCTGTTCCACCATCGCGCGAAACCCCAGCCGCTGGGCCCGGTCCGAGGTTATCGGCACACACACAAGCCCGCGCCCGTGCGTGATCATGAAATTGATGACCTCGGGCGTCGCCTTCTCGCCGAGCGCCACAAAATCGCCCTCGTTCTCCCTGTCCTCGTCATCGACCACAATGACCACGCGGCCCGCACGCAGGTCCGCGACAGCTTCCTCAATCGAGTTCAACATCGCGTTCGCCTTCCTTCCCTAGGTTCCGACCGACGCCTTCAGGCGTACCCGTGTTGACGCAGGAAGCCCAAATCCAAACCGGGGCCTCCCGCCAATCCGTCCTTCTCGGCGCCCACAGCCGGCGGGGTGTCCAAACGGGGGGCGGCCAGCTTTTCCAGGTACTTGGCCAGAACGTCCACCTCCAGATTGACCTCCTGGCCGACCTTGGCATCCAAGAGCGTCGTGTGGGCACCCGTATGCGGGATAATGGAAACGCGGAACCCCTTGTCGTCCACATCCATCACCGTCAGGCTGACGCCGTCCACGCAGATGGAACCTTTCTCCACGACATAACGCAGGACGGACGGCGGAGCGGAGATGGTGAGCACCGTCGCCACACCTTCCTGCGTGCGTGCGGCGAGGGTGCCAACCGCGTCGACATGGCCGGCGACAATGTGCCCGCCGAGGCGGTCCCCCACGCGCAGCGCCCGTTCCACGTTGACGCGGCTGCCCGGGCGCAGGCGGCCCAGGTTGGAGCGGCGCAGGGTCTCCTTGACCGCGTCCGCGGTGAATGTGCGCCCGTCAAACGCCACCACCGTCAGGCAGACGCCATTGACCGCGATGCTGTCACCCAGACGCACGTCCTCCAACACCCGTTCCGCCGCCATCCGGATACGCACACTCTGGGCCCGCGGCTCTATGTCCACCACGCGCGCCACTTCTTCAACCAACCCGGTGAACACCGTGTTTCCCCTCCTCTTGCGCAGGATAAACGAGACGCCCGTCGACGCGGATGTCGCCGTCCACCACCTCGGTGCGGACATCAGCGAGCGTCACCGCTTCCTCCATCCGCACAGTCGCAAGGCCGTCGAGGGCCGGTATGCCCCCGCCCAAGAGCTTCGGCGCCAGGTAGTACACCACCCGGTCTATCAGCCGCTCGCGCAGCAGCCCGCTCACCAGGGTGCGCCCTCCCTCGACGAGGACGCTGTTGCATCCGCGCCGGGCGAGATCAGCCAGGGCATCGGCCAGCGGAACCCGGCCGTCCGCCCCGGGCGGCAAACGGACGATGTCAATCCGCCCCTCGCCCGCCTCCGTCAGCCGCCGCTCCCGCTCATCGGGCGCCGCCTCCGTCGTGTAAATCAAGGTCCGGCCCGGCTCGCGCAGCAACCTGGCACACTGCGGCGTCCGCAGCGTCGAATCCAACACCACCCGCAGCGGCTGCCGGACCCCCGAGCGTGACCGGAAGCGCACGGTGAGCTGCGGATCGTCCGCCAGGATGGTCTGCACCCCGACCGCGATGGCCGGAATCCGCCAACGCAGCCACTGCACCTCCTGCCGCGCGGCCGCGCTGGTCACGTAGCGGCTGTGTCCGGAAGCCGTCGCGATGTAACCGTCCAGCGTGGCGGCTGCCTTCCACACAACCAGCGGCCGGCCCGTCGCCATCACGTGAAAAAACGCCTCGTGCAGCCGCTTGGCGGCTTCCTCCTCGACGCCGACGACCACCTCGATGCCCGCCTCGCGCAGGCGCGCCAGACCTCGCCCCGCCACCTGCGGATTGGGGTCCGTACAGGCGACGACCACCCTGCGCACCCCGGCGGCAATCAATGCATCCGCGCACGGAGGCGTGCGGCCGACGTGGCTGCACGGCTCAAGGGTGACGTAGGCGGTGGCGCCGCGGGCGGCTTCCCCCGCCATGCGCAGCGCGTGCACCTCCGCGTGCGGCCCCCCCGCCTTCAGGTGCGCTCCCTGGCCCACCACTTCGCCGTCGCGGACGATGATAGCGCCCACGGAAGGATTCGGGCTCGCCTGCGCCAACCCTAACTCCCCGAGCGAGATGGCCTGCCGCATGAAGTAAGCGTCCAGCTCAAGGTCCACTGCTTCAGCTTGTACGCCGGTCATAGTCTGTCCTCCCTGCGACCCCTGCCTTGCGGAGCATAGCGGACCACAAAGGAGGCCCCCTGGAATCCACCCAGGGGGCCTGAACGATTGATGACCGATGGTTGACGTCCAAGAAGGCTGTGTCCACAATCTACAAACCTGTTTCTCCGCCTACCCCGGCGGGGCCTGCCTCCCCCGCCGGACGGGAGACCGAGACCAAGTCTGCTGGGACACAACAATACAAATAGACGTATGCCACCGGCATCCTTCTTTCATCCGGACTATACCGTCGGTACTGGAATCTCACCAGTTCCTGCGCCCAAGAGCATGGCCACCGTCGCGGCCGGCCCGTGGGCGCTCGTGGACTTCACGCACCGCCGTGCGCTTCACCACCGATCGGGAATTGGCGCGGCCATCGGCCTTCGCCTCACCCTGCCCCGAAGGATTGCCGTGTACTCGGTTTCCAGTTGTCGCATACTTAATCATAGAACAAGCGGCCAAGAATCGCAACATAGCCGCGATTTCACGCGCATTTTCACGATTCCGTTCGCGCGTCCCCCTCCGCCTCGCGTAAGACCGCAAGGAAGGCGTATGAATTCGCTTTCATCGTCCGTTTTGCGGTTTGCGGACGCGCCATCGCATCCTGTAGAGTCTTGGCGTCAAGCGACATCCGTGCGCGATCCGCACGCCTCCCCACGCACGCGCGTGTCGGCAAATCCTCAACAACGTTACGACTGGAGACGTGACATTATGGCAGCGAGTTTGAAACGCTTGGTTGTCGGCCGGCCACTCAAGACGAAGGAGAGCCAGCGTGTCCGCATAGGCGTCTTGCAGGGCATGGCGCTGCTCACCCCCGACGCTCTGTCGAGCGTCGCCTACGCGACCGACCAGATGGAATCGGTGTTGGCGGTCCTCATCACCGCCGGAGCCGCCCAAGCGACCGTCTCCGATGTGCTCGGGTATTCCATGCTCGGCACCGGCCTCATCGTCATCCTGGCGTTTCTTTTATATTTAGCATATCGAAACATCATCCACCACTACCCGCAGGGCGGTGGCGCCTACGCCATCGGCCTCAACGACCTGGGACGATACTGGGGCCTGTCGGCGGCCGCCACCTTGATCATCGGCTACACGCTGACTGTGGCCGTCTCCATCGCTGCCGGAGTGGACGCCATCGGCCCGGAGATACCGTGGGTGAACGACCACAAGCTGCTCTGCAATGTGCTCTTGACCCTGCTCATCATGCTGCTCAACCTGCGCGGAATCGGCGAATCGGCGACCGTGCTGGTCCCCTTCACCTACCTGTTCATCGCCTGCATCGGCGCGGTTGGCGTCGCCGCCGTCGTCGGGGCCATCCGCCACCCAGCCGCCATCACCGCGCCGACACCTGCCGGCATGCACGCCCTCGGTGGCATGAGCCTGTTTCTGTTCCTCAAGATGTTTGCCAGCGGCTGCAGCGCCCTGACCGGGGTCGAGGCGGTCTCCAACTCCGTCCCGGTCTTCCGCGATCCGTCCGCCAAGCGCGCCGCCCGCACGCTGCTGTCGCTGATCATCACGCTGTCCATGCTGTTCCTCATCGTATCCGGTGTCGCCACGCTGCACGGGCTGCAGTACAACCCGAACGACCCGCTCATCAACCAGGAGGCGCACGTGGTGTTCGGTCCGTCCCTGGCCGGCCGCATCGCCGCCGTGATTGTCTCGCTGGCGACCATGTGCATCCTGGTCATCGCGGCCAACACCGCCTTTGCCGGCTGTCCGGCGCTGTGGTCGTCGATGGCCCGCGACGGGTTTATGCCCAGGTGGATGCAGCACAAGGGGGATCGATTGGTTTACAGCAACGGAATTGTGTTCCTGACCATCATCTCCCTCGCCCTGACGCTTGTCTTCGACGCCCGCGTGGAGCGATTGATTCCCCTCTACGCGGTGAGCGTGTTCTACACGTTCTCCGTGTCGCAGCTGGGCATGCTGGTGCGGCAACTGCGTGAGCGTCAAAAGAACTGGCTATGGCCGACCATCGGAACCGGCTTTGGTTTCATCATGACTGTCGCCGCCTGCCTGGTATTCGCCATCACGCGTTTTTTCGACGGAGCATGGCTGGTCCTGGTGTGCGTCCCGTTGTTGGTGGTGATGTTCTCCAAGATCAAAGCGCATTACGAGCAGGTCAAGTGTGACCTGCGCTACGACTTCTCCCAGCCGTTCACGTCAAAGGGGGACAGCATCACCATCGTTCCGATTGCCTCCGTCAACAAGGCATCGGTACAGGCCCTGCGCTACGCAGTGGACAACTTCAAGCATGTGATTGCTGTGACGGTGATCGCCAACGAGTCGGAGGAAGAGATGCGCGAGGCCACCGAAAAGATCCAGCGCGACTGGGACCGCCTGCAAAGCGGGGTACCGCTGGTCGTCATCCACTCCCAGTACCGCAACGTCGCGAAGCGGCTGCAGCGGTTTGTCGAGTTTGAGCTGCACAAGTATAACCCCGACAACATCACCGTGGTGATCCCACAGTTCATCACCACCCGCTGGTGGCACAAGCTCCTGCACAACAAGACGGGTGGACTGCTGATGGCCTGGCTGTTGCTGGGCAAATCCGTAAAGGTGGTGTCGGTGCCCTACCGGTTGTCCCGCTGATGAAGGATGCGGGCCCGGCCGCCTTCGTAAGTCCGCCTTCGTCAGTCACAGAAGACAAAAAAAATCGGCGCATCCGAGCGGTTGCGCCTTCCTAGGGGAAAAGGGTTGTCTACAATATAACACTTGCCCTATGGACAATCCATCGGACTTTTGCCCGAATTGATATCGAACTTTTGTCCATGTAACCTGGTTGGAATGAACTATGCGGATCTGACAAGTTCCCTCATCATCGGGACGCACAACCGCGCAAAGGCGGCTATAGTTTCAGCACCCGCACACCCCGCGCCTGCAGACGCAGGGCTTCCCCCACCGCGTCCCCAGTCCACGCGTCCCTCAACGCGCCGGATATGCCCTCAAGCGCGATGGTCTGCTCCGCGTCTGTGTGGTTGAGTAGGAACAAAAAGCGCGATCCGCCCGGCTGCTCCCGCCATACCGCCTCTACACCAGCGGGCGTTGCCAAGGCGGGCTCCACTCCGGCTGCAAAGGTCACGGAAACCAGCAACCGCCTGATGGCGTCCACGTCCGGCCGCGTGCCTACATAAACAGCGACACCCTGCCCGAAATGGTGCGCCGTCACAGCCGCCCGGCCGGCGTAAAAATCGGCCCCAAACTCGGCTAGCGGTTGCGCGCCCTCCAGCACAATGACATCCGCCCACAGGTCGCCGGAGAATGTCTCGGGCAGCGCGTCCCGTAGGCCCCCTGCGTCTATGGCCCCGGATGTCTCTGCACCAAGCCCGCCGGTTCCGGGAACGGGCAAAGCTGTACCGGTGTACCGGCAGGGAACCTGTTGACGCGGGAGGAACGGATCGAACTCTTCGACGTACATGCCCAGCACCTTCCTGAGCGGCGCCGGGTATCCGCCCAGGTGCACACGCTCATTTTCGTCGACGATGCCTGAGAAAAACGTGGTCAAGAACACCCCGCCCCGGCGCACATAGTCGGCGATGCCGCTGGCCGCGCGCTCGGTCAGCAGGTACAGGTGCGGCGCCAACACCAGTTTGTATTTGGACAGGTCCGCCTCCGGGGGGACAAAGTCGACGGCGACGTTCTGCTCGAATAAAGGCCGGTACCAGCGCAGCAGTTCATCCAGGTAGCGGATGTCCTGGCTCGGCTTTGAACCCAGCTCCAACGCCCACCAGTTGGCCCAGTCGAACAGGATGGCCACCTGCGCCCGGACGCGGCTGCCTACAACCCCGGCCAGCCCTCGCAGCTCCTGCCCCAGCTGTGCGACCTCGCGAAACACGCGGGTGTGGCTGCCGGCGTGCGGCAGCATGGCGCCGTGGAATTTTTCGGCTCCGGCGCGGGAGGCGCGCCACTGGAAGAACAGGATGCCATCCCCGCCCCGCGCTATCGTCTGGTAGCTCCACAGCCGCGTCACGCCCGGGCGCTTGAGGGGATTCTGCGGTCGCCAGTTGACCTGGCTGGCCGTCTGTTCCATCAAGAGGAACGGCTGCCCCTGCTTCAGGCTGCGCATCAGGTCGTGCGACATCGCGGCCAGCACAGGGATGCCGGCGGTCGGCTCGGGATAGCTGTCCCAGGTCACCAGGTCCATGTGCTGGGCCAACTTGAAGTAGTCAATCGGTTTGAAGAAGCCCATCAGGTTGGTCATCACCGGGACGTGGGGCGTGACCTGCTTCAGAACGTCGCTCTCTGCCACGTACAACGCAATCAGGCTGTCCGACATGAAGCGGGCGTAATCCAGCTGCTGCGCCGGGTTGGCGTACGTCGGAGTCTTGCGCGGGAGCGGAATTTCACTCCAGTCATAATAGGTTTGACTCCAAAACGCGGTGCCCCAGCGGTCGTTCAGCTCCTCCAGGCTCCCGTAGCGCGCCTTCAACCAGCCGCGAAAGGCGGCCTCGCAGCGCGGACAAAAGCAGCGCGACACGTGGCAGCCGTACTCGTTGTTGACGTGCCACATCGCCAGCGCGGGATGGTCTTTGTAGTGCTCTGCCAGCGCGCGCACCAACCGCCGACTGTACTCTTGGTATTCGAGGCTGTTGGGGCAATAGTGCTGACGCGATCCGTGCGAGTAGCGCACCCCGTTTTCATCCACCGGCAACACCTCGGGATGGCGCACCACCAGCCACGCCGGCGGCGACGCCGTGGCCGTCGCCAAATTGACCGCGATGCCGTTTTGCCACAGCAAGTTCACCACTTCGTCCAACCAGGAGAAATCGAACTGCCCAGGTGACGGTTCCAGCTTGGCCCAGCCAAAAACGGCCAGACTCACCATGTTGACACCCGCTTCGCGCATCAGCCTGACGTCTTCCTGCCACACCTCCTTCGGCCACTGCTCGGGATTGTAGTCGCCTCCGTAAAAGATGTGTTGGGGGCTTTGGGCAAATGGCAAAGTTCTCCGCATCCTTCCGCTTGTGGTTTCGTGACCACATTCGACCCAAGGCGCACGAAAGCGGTTACCTAACATGGCCCCATAGTAATTCGATTGCGATTCGCTTGTCAATACCGAAATAGGCGAATACGGCCGAAACCGCTGGCAGCCGGCCTAGAGCTCAGAGGGCAGGCAGGATTTCACCGACTCGCGCAGCACCAGGGTGGTCGAAACCTCCACCGCGCGCGGCGCGGCGGCGTCTCCATGGATTTGCGCCAGCATCTGCTCCATGAGGACGCTGCCAATCTGGCGCTTCGGGATGCGAATGGTGGAGAGGGTCGGTGTGACCAAACTGGCGATCTCCAAATCATCCACTCCGGTCAGGGACACGTCGTCAGGCACCCTCAGGCCATGCTCGACCAACGCACGCATGGCCCCTACCGCAATCAGGTCGTTGGTCGCGCAGATGGCGGTGAAAGAACGCCCGCGGTCCAACAGGTCGCATACCGTCTGGTAACCGCAGGTGAGTGTGTCCTGATGGTCGGGAAAGAGGCGGGTCAGGGATTCGTCCAGCGGGATGCCGTTGGCCTCCAGCGCGTCTTGATACCCCAAATAGCGCGGGTTTTGAGCCGGACGCGAAAACTGGTAGCCCATAAACACAATGCGCCTGTGCCCGAGCGAGATCAGGTGCTCTGTGCACTCCCGCATGGCCCGCCGCAGGTCGACGTAGACGTGCGGCAAGTCGGGATGGCGCTCGCGGTCACAGTACAGACTGACCGGCAGCCGCCCAGCCAACTCGGATAACGGCACAATCTTCTCCATTTCATACGGGGCTAGCAAGATCATTCCATCGTAGAACCCGGACAGGACGACATCCAGGTACTCGCGCTTCTCGTACGTCAGGCTGTACAGAGAAAATGTGTAGTCGTGGGCCAGCGCCGTCTCCTCGATGCCAGCGACGATCTCCAGATAGAAGGAGTTGCTGATGGAGGGAGTGATGCAGGCCACCTGCCTGGACTGCTGCATCCGCAGACTGCGCGCCAGCCGATTGGGAACATAGTTCAATTCCTGAATGGCCTGACGCACCCGCTTGCGCACGTCATCGGCCACATACCCGTTGTCGTTGAGGACCCGCGACACGGTGGACGGAGAGACCCCGGCGAGCCGGGCGACATCGCGACGTGTGGCCACGCCCTCACCCCCTCAAGGAAAAGTTGGCCGAAACGAGTTCAACCGCGGCGCAAACGCACCACAGTCTCGGCCTGATAGAAAACCTTGGAATACGGCGGCACGCTCTCGGTCACCCAGGCATTGCTGCCGATAACCGAATGGTGCCCAATGACGGTATCCCCGCCGAGCACGGTGGCATTGGCGTACAATACGACGCCGTCCTCAATCGTCGGATGGCGCTTTGTCCGGCGCACCATCAGCCCCGCCTCGTCGCGCGGCAGGTGCAATGCGCCAATGGTGACCCCCTGATAGATCTTGACGTGATCCCCGACCACCGCCGTCTCGCCCACGACAATCCCGGTGGCATGGTCAATCATGATGCCGCGGCCGATGGTGGCGCCTGGGTGGATGTCCACTCCGGTCAAGCGGTGGGCGTATTCAGTCATCATGCGTGGCAGCAATGGCACATCCAGCCGGTACAGAGCGTTGGCGACACGATAGATGAGCAGCGCCTGCAAGCCTGGGTAAGTCAGGATGATCTCGTCATAGCCGGTTGCGGCCGGGTCATTGTTATAGGTCTCCAGTACATCGTCGTAAAGCATGGCCTGCAGGTCGGGCAGCCTGGCAATCAAGAGGTCCGCTTTTGCGTCGGCCTCCGCCCGCGATTCGGGTGTGAACTCCTTATCATAGCAACGCTGGAACAAGGCCCGATGGATCTGCCCGGCAAGGGTCACGTGCAGGTCGTCGACGACATCGCCATGGCTGCGACCGGCTTCGGGAGGAAAATAGTTGCAGGCCATCAACTGCTTGACGAGTTGGACAATCCGCCGAATCCCCTCCGGCTCGGGATGGCAAGCGCGACCTTCAAACCACTCGCAGCTTTGCCTTTTCATCTGTAGGGCGATGTCGTGTCGCGAACTCACCGCAAAACCTCCTCATAGCGCAAAATCAGGACCCGACCTGGAATCATGAAAGATAGACGCGGATTGACAGATAGGCGCCCCCGCGTTACATTGCGTATGCAAAACGATTTTCGATAGCCCGCGAGAGTGAGAGATTATGGATAAAGAACGGTTGCGGCAACTCCTGCACGAACAAAATTTTCGCCTGACGCGCGAACGGGAATCCCTGCTGGAACTGTTCGTGCAGTCCGGGCGCATGTTGACCCCGGCACAGCTGCACAAATGGGCGCAGGAACACGGCGCGCGCGTCGGATTAACCACAGTATACCGACTCCTTGAGGTCCTGACAAAGGTCGGCGCGGCAATGCCGTTTTTGGTGGAAGGCAACATCTACTACGCGTTTTGCAGCGATGGCCACCACCACCACTTCGTGTGCCTCTCCTGCCACCGTGTGCACGAGCTCCGCGAATGCCCGTCCTTCCTGCACGTGCCGAGGGAGTTTCAGGTCGAATCCCACCGGGCGGACCTGTTTGGCACGTGCCCCCATTGCCAGTCGGCCGCGCTCGGCGACGCGGCCGGAACCGGCCTGACGCCATAGCCCCCTGGCTCCACAGCATGTGTTCGCCAGGTTGTGGGTACGGCGCCTGGACGGTTTTGCAACTGTATCCTGGAGAGGGCTGGCGCAGGCCAGAACGGAGAACTCAGATTTCCTCAGTCGCCTGCGCCCGTACAGGTCAGGTAGAGGAGGATCAGGTTTAAGCCAATCACCACGGCGGCAATCGCCCCGGACAAGGCGGTCAACCAACGCGGATTGGTCAGCCGGCCCATGACATCCCGCCGCCTCGTGAAGCCAATCAAGGAGACGAGCGGCGCCGGAAGCGCAAAGCTGAGCACCACTTGACTGATGACCAGCGCCTGCATTGGATTGGTACCCCACGCGATAATGGCCAGCGTCGGCAACATCGTGACCAACCGCCGCACCCAGACCGGGATGGTGAATCCGACAAAGCCTTGCATGATCACCTGCCCGGCCATCGTCCCGACGACGGAACTAGAGAGGCCGGAAGCGAGCAGCGAAGCCAGAAACACGCCGGCAGCGGCAGGTCCCAACAACGGGGTCAGGGTGTGGAACGCCTGGCTGATGTCCAGCGTTCCGCCCACACGGCCGTAAAACGCCCGGGCAGCGGTGTACATCATGGCCAAGTTGACCAACCCGGCCAGCGACATAGCGAGGACCACGTCCATGCGCTCAAACCGCTGAATGCGCACCGCCTCGCTCGTGGTCCGCGGCACGATGCGGTTTTGGGTGAGCCCAGAGTGCAAGTACACGGCATGAGGCATCACCGTGGCGCCGATTATGCCAGCGGCCAGGAGCACGCTGTTGGAATTCCCGAGCCATGGCGTCACCGCGTGCCGTGCAATCTGCGTCCAGTCCGGCGCCGAGAACACGGTTTCCAGCACGTAGCACAGCGCGATGGCCCCGAGCAGCGCCCCCACAAACACCTCCAGCGGGCGAAAGCCAAACCGCTCCAGGGTCAGCACCGCGTAGGTGATGATGCCGGTCAACACCGCGGCGGCGAAAAGCGGCATGCCAAACAGCAGGTTGAGCGCCAGACTCGCCCCCAAAAATTCAGCCACGTCGGTCGCCATGGCCGCGATTTCCGCCACAATCCAGAGCGTCCACGTGAGCGGGCGCGGGTAGTAGTCCCGACACAACTCCGGCAGGCTGCGGCCGGTGGCGATGCCGAGCTTCGCAGAGAGCGTCTGAATCACCATCGCCATCAGGTTGGCCAGCACGACCACCCATAGCATCCGGTACCCGTACGCCGCCCCCGCCTGCAGGTTGGTCGCATAGTTGCCTGGGTCCACGTAGGCGACGGCCGCAATCAAGGCCGGGCCTAGAAACGGCAGCAGGCGCCGCATCCCATGCCCGCCGGCCAGGGCCCCGCGCGCCGAGCGCACCGTGCGTTCAGAGACCGAGCTAGGCCGATACGCGGCCCGACGGTCCTTGCGGGGCCTGGATGATCCCTGTGTATTTCTGGAAACCACATAGTCGCTCACGGTATCGGTCTCCTTTTTCGCTTCAAGACACAAAGTTTCACCAAGGACAATATTTTTCCCTAAGGAAACTTTATGAGGCCATTATATGACGAATGCGGCAGGATGTGAACCCCCGCGCCGGTTGCGACATAGGCGCGGCCACCAGTCTTCGACGCAGGCTGACAAAAAATCGCTTGTCAGGCGCACCGGGCTGGCGTATCATACCGGACAGGCAGTCCATGCACGCCCTGGCACATTCGCAGGATAAGGAGAGCCATATGAATCCGTTTGACGACAAGGTCTTTCACGCGATCAACCAGTATGCCGGCCATACGCCCGGCCTCGACCAGTTTATGTATTTCATCGCCCAGTATTCGTTGGAACTGTACGCCCTCCTGTTCATCATCGCCTGGTTCGCCCTGCCGCGGCGCGAAGAAGCCAGGCGGCACGCTTTGGTCGTCTCCGTGGCCGGCGGCGTGATTGCGCTCATCATCAACCTGATCATCGGGACCATTTGGTACCGGCCCCGTCCATTCGTCGCCATGCCGCACCAGGTCAACCACATCGCGCCGCACCAGGACGACGCCTCGTTCCCCAGCGACCACGCCTCCGGCGCGTTCGGGTTCACGAGCGGATCGTTCGGCAAGGCGGCCCGTTGGGTGAGTTGGACGTTTTTGATTCTGGCCATTCTGGTGATGATTGCCCGTGTGTACGTAGGCGACCACTGGCCGACCGACGTGCTGGCCAGCGTGGTTGTGGGTACGGTGTCCGGCCGCGTGGCCTGGTGGTTTGACCGGCCGCTGGCCGTGGTCAGCCGCCTGATTATGCGCATCTTCCGGCAGGGGCGCTTTTCTCGATCCGGCCGATCCCTGCACTACTCCCGCCGCTACTGATGCCAATCCGCGGAGCGCGCCCATAGGGCGCGCCTTTTGTTTTGCCCGGCGTTTGGTCAACCGCCCATGGCGCAAGGCTATAATGGTAGGGTGACTTGGAAAGGGGGCAATGGAGACGTGAACCGCACATTCACTGCTTACCTGGCGTCTCACCGCGAACAGCACCTGGAAGAGTTGAAGCAGTTCCTGCGTTTTCCCAGCGTCAGCACGCAGCCGGAGCACGCCCAGGATGTCCGCGCCTGCGCCGAGTATCTGGCGCAGGCCATGCGCGAGGTCGGCCTCGACAGCGTCGCCGTGATGGACACTCCCGGCCACCCGGTGGTTTACGGAGAGCGCCTGGCGGCGCCCGGCAAGCCGACGGTCCTGATCTACGGGCACTACGACGTGCAGCCGGTCGATCCGCTCGAGCTCTGGCAGACGCCACCCTTTGAACCGACCCTGCGCGACGGGCGGCTGTATGCGCGCGGATCGAGCGACGACAAAGGGCAGGTGTTCATGCACCTCAAGGCGCTTGAAGCGCTGCTGGCGACCGAGGGCGAGCTGCCGGTCAATGTCAAACTGCTGATAGAAGGCGAGGAGGAGATCGGCAGCCGGCACCTGGAAGGGTTTGTGGAGCGGCACCTGGACCTGCTGCAGGCGGATGTCATCGTCATCTCCGACACGACCATGCTGGCGCCGGACCAGCCTTCCGTCTGCTACGGGCTGCGCGGCCTGGCGGCGCTGCAGATTGATGTGCGCGGGGCCAAGGGCGACCTGCACTCCGGGCTGTATGGAGGGGCCGTGCAGAACCCAATTCAGGCGCTGGTGCACATCCTCGACTCGATGCACGACGATTCTGGCCGCATCACGGTGGACGGGTTTTACGACGGCGTGCAGCCCCTGACCGAGGAGGAACGACAGTCGATAGCGGCGCTGCCGTTTGACGACGCCCAATTGGCCGCCGAATTGGAAGTGCCAACCCTCCACGGCGAACCCGGATACACGACCCTGGAGCGGCTGTGGGTACGGCCGACGCTGGAGTTCAACGGCATCTACGGCGGGTATCAAGGGGCCGGCACCAAGACGGTCATCCCCAACGAGGCGCACGCCAAGGTCACCTGCCGCCTGGTGCCCGACCAGGACCCGGAGCGGGTATTCGCGGCGATTGAAGCGCACGTGCGCCGCCACACACCGCCGGGGGTGACGGCCAGCGTGCAGCGCTTTGACGCCGGGCGCGCCTATGTGACCCCGTTTGACCATCCGGCGATCCAGCAGGCTGCACGCGCCTATGAGAAGGCCTACGGGAAGCCGGCCGCGTTCACGCGCATGGGCGGATCGATAGGCGTTGTGGACACGTTCGCGCGCCGCATCGGGGCCCCGATTGTCATGATGGGGTTTGCCTCCAGCGATGAAAACTTCCACGCGCCCAACGAGTTTTTCCGCCTGGAGAACCTGGAAAAAGGGTTGGAGACATTATGCTGGTATTGGCTGGGACTGGAGGACGCGCTGCGCGGAAAGTAGGCTCCAGCCAAATCGAGGATTTGTCGGTTTGCGCCAAAGGTGTGCAAAGGGTATGCGAAAGGGACCCTCTGGGGAGACGGCCCAGGGGGTCCCTTGGTTTTCTGGCGGCCCGGTGCGGGCCTGTACACCTGCGTCAGCGGTCAAACTGGCGCGCGATTTCCTCTTCGACGTACGGGTTGAGAATCCGCAGGTGGGTGCCCTTCATGCCGAGGGACCGGCTTTCCAGTGTGCCGGCGCTCTCCAGCTTGCGGATGCTGTTGACGATGACGGAGCGGGTGACGCCATGCTCGTCGGCAATCTGGCTGCTGACCACGATGCCATCCGCCGACTCCTTGACCGCATCGATGAGGTATTTGGCAGCCTGCAGTTCCGAGAAGCTGAGGGAGTCCACCGCCAAACGCGCGAGCGAGCGCTGGCGACCCTCTTCTTCCTTGTGCTGCTGGCGGGAGTGCACAACCTCCAATGCCACAACCGTCGCGCTGTACTCAATGAGAATCATGTCGTCATCGTCGAACGGCCGCTCCGAACGGGCGAACACAAGAGTGCCCTGACGTTCCCGGGCCCCAATGACCGGCGCCACAGCGATGTGCTTCGACTGGAACGAGGCGTTCTCCTCCTCGGTCGAGAACACGTAAAACGGTTCTTTGTTCTGCAGATTGGGCGTGGCCGTTTCCACACGCAACAGGTGCTTGTTGAACTCCTCCGGGAAGCGTCCGTCTTCGGTCATGATTTTCAGCCACTCTTCGGTGAGCGCCTCGTCAATCACGCCGTAGCCGAGAATCTTGCCCTTGCGGCCGACGATGTATACATTGCAGGACATCACACGGCTGAGAAATTCGGCGACGTCGCTGAAATTCACCTGGTCACTGGATGACCGCAACAATTGGCCAAGTTCCTGAACCTTCTCCAACAGTTTCAACGCTCATTCTCCTAACAATCCGAAGTATTTGTCCCGCCGTCCGGACCGGCAGACCATGCCGCCCGCCCTCACTGCCACAGCATGTCCAACTTTCGGTCCGGTAATGCTACCCGGGAGGCGGAACCAGCCCCGAACAGCACCATGCATTACTGTACCACGTAACATTCAGATTTGTCCCGGGCCGCGGCACGATTTTCGCCCGGATTCGACAAATGTTCACATTTCGTCTACATCCGTGTCATATTTTGTCGAACAGGCATGGGGTTGTCCCCCCGCACATACACATCCAGTGTCAATCTGTGCGCCGGGAGGCGATGTGACGTGACGGACACGCTCCGTTTTCCCGCCTGAGCCTGATTATCGCAGCGGCCGAAATGGGAGTGAAACTGGGGCTTCTGCCTGAGGTCGTCGGACAATCGGTCATCCTCGTCGCGGTCATCACCTGTATCGTGTCGCCGGTGGTGTTTTTGAGCCTTCTCGGATAATTAGCGCCAGCGTTCCCGGGGTCGCTGCCGCGTCACCTGCCCGCTTCCTTGAGGCGCCCGAGCACCAGCGTATATCCGTCCGATCCGTAGTTCAAACAGCGCTTCACGCGGCTGATGGTGGCCGTGCTGGCGCCCGTCTCCGTTTCGATCTGGTGGTACGTTTGACCGGCCTGGAGCATGCGCGCGACTTCCAGGCGCTGCGCCAACGACCTGATCTCGCCAATGGTGCACAGGTCGTCGAAAAACCGGTAACACTCCTCGACCGACTGCAGGGTCAGGACCGCTTCAAACAGACGGGTCACCATTGGATCGCGAATCCTATCGATGGGCATGCCGCTTTCACCCTTTACAGTGTTGAATCCATTTCCCCGTCTATGGTAGCACACGCGTCCGGCACCGCCCAGACCTCAGGGAAACGCCGCATCCCCCGCGCGCGCCGGCGGACCGCCCGGCGACCGGCGCGGCCCACCCGCACAGCTTTATCGCAGTTCGAGCATCAGTTCCTCCGGGTGCTCAATCAACCGCTTCAGGTGGTTCAGGAAACGCACCGACATGGCCCCGTCAATGACGCGGTGGTCAAAGGACAGGGTGACGGTCATCACCTGACGAATCTTGATCTCGTCCTCGATGACCACCGGCTTCTTCTGAATCTGGTGGACGCCGAGGATGCCCACCTCTGGGTAATTGAGAATCGGTGTCGCAAACAGGCCGCCAATCGGCCCCATGTTGGTGATGGTAAACGTGCTCCCGCGCAGGTCCTGCGGCGTCAAGGTCCGGTTTCTGGCCCCGCTGGAGAGACGGTAGATCTCTTCACCGATCTCGCGCAATGTCAGTTGGTCGGCGTCCCGGACCACCGGGACAAACAAACCGTCGGGTGTATCGACGGCGATGCCGATGTGGTACTCCGGCAGCAGCAGGATCTCCTCCGCCTCTTCGTCGAGCCTCGCGTTGAAGTACGGGAAGGCGCGCAGCGCCGACACCACCGCCTTGACGATGAACGGAAGGTAACTGATGCGCCGCCCCTCCGGCTCCAGACGCTCATTCCAACGCTGCCGCAGCGCCACCAGCGAAGTGGCGTCGCATTCGTCAAACGCCGTCACGTGCGGGGCCGTGAAGACAGAGCGCTTGACGTGTTCGGCGGTGGCCCGGCGAATGCCGCGGAACGGCACCCGCGTCGGCGTCGGCGGATCTCCGCCGGCAGCGCGCGAGGCCGCCCCGAGGGGCCGTCGCACGGTGTCCTCCCCCTGGGAAGGGGCCTCGCTGGCGGGCCGGGGTGGACTGTAAGGCCCGTCCTCCACGGCGAACCCTTGCCGCGCGGACCGGGGGACCGGCGTGGGATAGCCGCCCTGACGCAGGTCGCGCTCACCGCGGCTCGGCCGCTGCGCGAGCGACCAGAGCAGGGACGTCCCGTGTTCACTCATGCTCTTGGCCGGGCCAGAGACGGCCGGCGCCGTGCGCTCCTGTAGGTACCGTTGAACGTCCGACTTGAGGATGCGCCCGCCCGGGCCGGTGCCTTTGACGTCCCACAACGAAACCCCGTGCTGGCGCGCAAAGTGGCGAACACCCGGCGTCGCCTTGGGACGGGCCCCCGCGCCCAGGCCGCCCGCCGCGTCGGCGCGGCCTGGCACCCCAGGGTCCGGGTTGTCTACGGCAGCAGGGGCATGCCGCCGCTGCGACGGGGTGGACTCGGCCGCCCGCTCGCCGTCGTCGACCGCCCTGTCCTCATGCTGCCGGCCTTTGTCCCCGCGGTCCGCGTCGGCGGCCGCTGGGCCGGACCTGCCCCCTCGCGCCGCAGTCAACGGGGACGGATCTGGGGCGCGGATGACGACCGGATCGCCAATCACACTCTCCGGCTCTATCTCAACCAGCACGTCGCCGACGTGGGCGATGCTGCCGGTGGGCGCATGGATGTGCGTAATAACCCCCGATGTGGGCGCCGGCAGCTCGACAATCGCCTTGTCCGTCTGCACCTCCACCACCGGGTCAAACTCCTCCACGCGGTCCCCCTCGTGCACCAGCCAGCGCACAATTTCCGCCTCGTGGAGGCCTTCCCCCACGTCTGGCAAGCGAAACTCGACCGCCATGCGGCAACCCCCTTTCAGAACGTCATCACCTTGCGAATCCCTTCGACAATCCGCCCCGCGTCCGGCGCGTACCAGTCTTCCAATTGGAACAGCGGGGCCGGCACGTCATAGCTGGCCACCCGCGCCACCGGCGCTTCCAGGTCGAGGATGCACTCCTCGCCGATGCGCGCCGCCAGCTCTGCCCCGAGCCCGAGGTGGCCGCACGCTTCGTGGGCGATGACCGCCCGGCCGGTGCGGATGACCGAGGAAAACACCGTCTCCTCGTCCCACGGCGAAAGGGTGCGCAGGTCAATGACTTCGACGCTCCATCCGTGCTCCTGCTCTGCCTGCTGTGCCGCTTTCAGGGCGTCGCGCAAGGCGCTTCCCCAGCTGATGAGCGTCACGTCGCGGCCCGCGCGGACGATCTCCGCCCGCCCCAGGGGAACGGTGTAATAGTCGTCCGGCACGTTCTCCCGGTAGGCGCGGTAGAGGCGCATCGGCTCAAGGAAGATGACCGGGTCCTCCGATTCGATGGCCGACAGCAGCAGCCCCTTGCCATCGTACGGCCGCGATGGGCTGACCACCACCAACCCGGGGGTGTGCGCGAAAAACGTTTCCGTGCTGTCCGAGTGCAGCTCCGGCGCCCGGTTGCGCCCGCCGTATGGCACGCGCACCACCAGCGGCGCGGTGTAGCGCCCGCGCGAACGCATGCGGATGCGGGCGATGTGCGAGACCACCTGTTCAAATCCCGGGTAGATGAAGGCCATGAACTGAATCTCCGGCACCGGCCGCATGCCGTTGGCGGCCAGGCCCAGCGAGGTGCCCAAAATCCCCGCCTCGGCCAGCGGCGTGTCGACCACTCGGTCCTCGCCGAACTCCTCAAGGAGCCCCTCGGTAGCGCGAAAGACTCCCCCGTTTTTGCCGATGTCCTCACCCAGCAGCATGACCCGCTCGTCGCGCCGCATGGCTTCGCGCAGGCCGGCGTTGATGGCCTGTATGAGAGTCAATTCCCGGCCGCTCATCGATCCGCCCCCTCTCGCCGCGCCAGCCGCGCCCGCAATTCATCGCGCTGGCGGACCAGCTGCGGCGGCAGTTCAGCGTAGACGTGGTCAAACAGGTCGTCCGGGTTCGGAGGCGGCGCCGCCTCCATGGCCCGGATGGCCGCCGCGATACCCTGGTTCACCCGCCGCTCCAGCGCCTGCTGCCGCTCTTCGTCCCACAGGCCCCAGCCTTCCAGGCGGCGGCGGTGGCAGAGCAGCGGATCGCGCTCGCGCCAAGCCTCGGCTTCCTCTTTCGGGCGGTATTTGGATGGATCATCCGAGGTCGTGTGCGGGCCATAGCGGTACGTCAGCGCCTCAATCAACGTCGCGCCGCCGCCCTCCCGGGCCTGCGCCAGCGCCTCCCGCACCGCCTGGTAGACGGCAATGGCGTCGCTGCCATCCACCCGCTTGCCGACGAGGCCATACGCCTGGGCCTTTTGCGCAATCGTCTCACTCGCCGTCTGCCGGGCGTACGGCACGCTGATGGCATACTGGTTGTTTTCGCAGAAAAAGACGACCGGCAACCGAAACACCCCGGCGAAGTTGAGCGCCTCGTGGAAGTCGCCTTCCGAGCTGGCGCCGTCTCCGAAGAACGCCAGCACCACCTCATCCAAGCCGCGCAGGCGGGCCGCCCAGGCCACCCCCGCCGCATGCGGAAGCTGCGTGGCAATCGGTACGGCAATCGGGAACACTTTCACTCCCTCCGGGATATACAGGCCCTCGGCCCGGCCGTTCCAGTACAGGAGCAACCGCTCCATCGGCACCCCGTGTACGAGCATCGCCCCGGTGTCCCTGTAGGTGGGAAACACCCAGTCGTCCTGGCGCAGCGCCAAGGTGCTGGCCACCTGGCACGCCTCGTGGCCTTCCACCGGCGGATAGGTGCCTATGCGCCCGCTGCGCTGGAGGGCCACCAGGCGGCGATCAAATTGACGTACCCACACCATTTGTTCGTACATGTGCACCAACAGGGCGTCGTCCATCCCGCTTGGCTTTGGCTCATCGGCCGCTGTGGCCGGATGAATCACGTACGACACATCCATCATCCCTTCTCGAGGTTGTCCGAGGCAGGGCGTCCCCGCCCTCGGGCAGTGCGTCGGCGTCCGGAGCAGATGGCCTTGGGGCTTTGGGCCTCGCCCAGCCCTGGGCCGCAAACGTGCAGCCGCTCAGTCCCGTGCTTCCTCACAATTCCACGCTGTGGCACGAATTCCCTGCATCACGCGAGCACTGTAGGCAGCGACGAACCGATGGCACATGTTGATATGATGTACAAGCCGGCGCCAATTCGCAAGGTAACAAGCGGTCGCTCGCCGTCCTCCCGCCCGCCGCGCCGCGCGCCAGAGGGAACTCACCGCGCCAGGTTCTCCCACACCGTGGCCACGCCCTGGCCGACGCCGACACACAGCGTGGTCAAGCCAAAGCGGCCGCCGCTGCGCCCAAGCTGGTACATCAGCGTGGTCACCAGCCGCGCCCCGCTGGCTCCGAGCGGGTGGCCGAGGGCTATCGCGCCGCCGTTCGGGTTCACCTTCTCGTGGCTCAACCCGAGCAGCTGCATACAGGCCAGCGACTGGGCGGCGAACGCCTCGTTCAGCTCCACCACGTCCAGGTCGTCGAGGGAGATTCCCGCCCTGGCCAACGCCTTCTCTGTCGCCGGCACCGGGCCCAGGCCCATGTAAGCCGGGTCCACCCCGGCCACTGCCGAGGTGACGTAGCGCAAGCGCGGCACCATCTGCAACTCGCGCGCCCTGTCGGCCGACATGATGAGTACAGCCGCCGCGCCGTCGTTGATCCCAGAGCTGTTGCCGGCCGTCACCGTCCCTCCCTCCCGGAAGGCCGGACGCAGGCGCGCCAGCTGCTCGAGCGCGCAATCGGGCCGTGGGTGTTCATCTTGTTCCACTCGCACCGTCTCTCCCCGGCGCCCGGTGGGCACCTCGACAGGCACAATCTCCTCCGCCAACCACCCGTTCTCCTGCGCCCGCTGTGCGCGCTGGTGGCTCGCCAGCGCAAACTCGTCCTGGACGGTGCGGGAAATGCCGTACCTCTCGGCCACATTCTCCGCCGTCTCGCCCATGCTGTACGGGTGATGCATGGCGGCGAGTTTAGGATTGACCATGCGCCAGCCCAAGGTCGTGTCGTACAGCGTCCGGTCGCCCCGCGGATAGGCTTCCTCGGGTTTGGGCAGAACCAAAGGCGCCCGTGTCATGCTCTCCACGCCGCCGGCGATGAACACGTCGCCCTCCCCCAACAAGATGGCCCGCGCCGCCTGGTTGATGGCCTCCAGCCCGGAAGCGCACAGGCGGTTGACCGTCACCCCGGCCACCCGCACCGGCAGCTCCGCCAACAGCGCGGCCATGCGGGCCACATTACGGTTGTCCTCGCCCGCCTGGTTGGCGCACCCCAGGTACACATCCTCAATCAGCGCGCCATCCAGCTGGTTGCGCTCGACCAGCGTCCGTATCACCAGCGCCGCCAAATCGTCGGGACGGACGGCGCTGAGCGCTCCCCGCTGCTTGCCGAACGGGGTGCGCAGCGCGTCCACAATCACGGCCTCTCGCATCCGACACGCCTCCTCATCTCCTCCGATGATGCACCAGCCCTTCCACCCTGTCCATATGCCCGGGCGCCTCAAGGCCGGGCTGACGCGCGGGGGCGACGCCCGCCACCCGCCGGATTATTGCAAGCGCTTTCAAAACGCGCGCAAGACCTTCCCTGACTTGCCTTCCCAGAGCCAGACGCCCGGTCCCGCGCATCCACATCTATGGCCTAGTCATGCAAGACCGACCGCGGGGCAGCCGGCAAGCCGCCCCGCCTGGTTCACATTGACCCCTTCCCCGGAACCGATCTCCGGTCCTCTCTCTTTCGGCCGCACAACTGCCGATTCCGGGCGGATTTTGCGGCCCCGCCCGCAATACATTCGACAGCCCCGGCGCAAACTCCTCTCCGACCGCCCCCGCCCGCGGCTTCCGTCTAGCGGCCGCGGTACTGCGGCCGGCGCTTCTCCAGGAACGCGCTCACCCCTTCGCGGAAGTCCTCGCTGCGCCCCGCCGCGTCCTGCATCTGCGCCTCGACCTCCAGAGCATCCGCCAGGCTGGCAGTGGCGTTGGCGAACAGGGCCTGCTTGGTCAACCGGTACGCGAGCGTCGGCCCCTGCGCCAGTTGGCGGGCGAACGCCAGCGTTTCCTGCAGCAGTTGATCCGGTTCGTACACGTGATTGACAATCCCCAGCGCCCGCGCCGCCTCCGCGGACAATACGTCGCCGGTCCAGGCCAGCTCCAGCGCTTTGCCGACGCCGACCAGGCGCGGCAGGAAGTAGCTGGCGCCGGAATCGGGCACAAGGCCAATCTTGTTGAAGGCCAAGGTGAACCTGGCATTGACCGCGGCGAAGCGCAGGTCGCAGGCGAGGGCCAAGGAAAACCCGGCGCCGGCCGCGGCCCCGCTGACGGCGGCCATGGTCGGCACCGACAGCCCGTGCAGGCGCCCAATCAGCAGGTTGTACCGCTCGCGCACGGTGTCCCCAAGCGACGCACCGGGTTTCACCGACTGCCCTTCCGACAGGTCCTGGCCACTGCAAAACCCGCGCCCCTCCCCGGTCAGGACCAGGGCGCGCACCGAGGCGTCGGCATCCACCCGTTTGAACGCGTCGTACAACTCTTCTCCCATCTGCTGATTGATGGCGTTCATCACCTGCGGGCGGTTGAGGGTCACCAGGGCCACACCGTCCTCAACCTGGTAGCGGATCGTTTCGTACACTCACAGCACCTCGCCCTCCACATCGGCAAAATAAATCTGCACCAAATCGCCGGCAAACGCTCGCAAATCTTCCCCGCTTTTGCGCCCGGCTTCCGAGTCCATCGCGGCGAACAGACTCTCCCGGGTGTCAAAGTACATCTCCGTCAGCAAAAACGGATTGGCGCTGCCGCCTCGGGGATGAAACAGGCGGCTGACCTCCAGCCGGACGAGCCCGGGCATCTGCCGCACGAGCGGCAGGTGTACCTGCTCGTAGTGGGCCAGAAAGGCTTGCACATCCGCGGGACGGCGATACAGTGCGACCATCTTGACCATCGTCAATCCCTCCCTGTGCCGCTGTGCGGGCGGCGCCCGTGCTGCAGGCCCTCACGCGCGCCGGTCCCCGGCCAGGCGCGCCAGCCTGCGCCCGTCCGCGCTCGGCTCCGCAGGCCAGCAGTCCGGGTACCGCTCGCACAGGAGCGCGCGTGGCACAATCCGCTGTTCCACCGTCCCATCGCCCAGGAGTGTCTCCCCGTGCCAAACCTGGACAGCGCACACCACCTTGCCGCCGGCCACCTCCGTGCACACCGCCTCCGCCCGGATGGCTGCGCCCACGGGAGCGGGGCGCAGATGACGCACCGAAACGCCCGCGCCGATGCCCTCCTCGTCCTCTTCCAAGTACGGCAGGATGACCCGGCGGGCAGCCCATTCCATGTGATAGACCATGGCGGCGGTGCCGTACACGTTGTGAATCACGTGCGGGCCAAAGCGGGCGCGCATGTCGTCCGCGACCACGTCCTCCACCGCGGCCCGTACCCCTACGCTGAAACCTGGCTTCACCGCTGACTCTCCTCCCAACACAGCGTTGTCGGTTGCAAAGCCACAACCGCAGCCCAAAAGTCAGCCACGGAGCCGCCGCTCATCGATTACGCGTACCGCCTTGCCTTCGCTGCGCGGCAATTCCCCCGGCTGATGGATGGTGACCAGCGCTGTCAGCCCGGTCCGTTGGCGCAGCCGCCCGACAATCCGGCCGGCCAAGGCGGGCAGGCAATCGTCGCCGTCCGATATCACAGAGGCCGTCTGCGGCCGCAGTTCCACGTGCACCTCCATGACGTCGAGCGCTCCGTCCCGGCGCAGGACAATCTGGTAGTGCGGCGCCAGTTCCTCGACCTCCATCAGTTCCGCCTCCACCTCCTGCGGGAAGACGTTGACACCGCGAATGATGAGCATGTCGTCGACGCGGCCCTTGATGCGCGTCATGCGCCGGTGGGTGCGGCCGCAGCTGCAAGGTTCCGCGATGATGGACGCTAGGTCCCCGGTGCGGTAGCGGACAATAGGAAAAGCTTCCTTGCTGAGCGAGGTGAACGTCAGTTCGCCCAGCTCGCCGTCCGGCACCGGATTGTGCGTGACCGGGTGGAGCACCTCGACCAGGAAATGGTCCTCCCAGATGTGCAGACCGTTTTTCTCCTCGCGGCACTCCATCGCGACGCCCGGCCCCATCACCTCGCTCAGGCCGTAGATGTCCAGCGCGTCGATGCCCAGCGCCTCCTCGACCTGCCGGCGCATGCCTTCGCTCCACGGCTCAGCGCCAAAAATGCCGTAGCGCAGCGACAAGGCCGACTTGTCGATGCCTTTGCGCTGCATCACCTCGGCCATGTGCAGGGCGTACGAGGGCGTGCAGCTGAGACCGTCGGCGGCAAAGTCAATCAGCAGCTCCACCTGCCGCTCGGTCAGGCCCCCGGACGCGGGGACCACCGTCACCCCCAGACGCTCGGCCCCACCGTGCAGACCGAGGCCGCCGGTGAACAGGCCGTAGCCGTACGCGTTGTGCAGGACATCGCCCGGCCGTCCGCCCGCACAGGCGATAGACCGGGCCACGATCTCGGCCCACACATCCAGGTCCCGCTTCGTGTAGCCGACCACCGTTGGCTTACCTTTGGTGCCCGACGACGCGTGCAGCCGCGCCACCTGCTCGCGCGGGACGGCAAACATGCCAAAGGGATACGTCTCCCGCAGGTCGCGCTTGTATGTAAATGGAAAACGGCTCAAATCGGACAACCGCCGCAGGTCCTCCGGCTTCACGCCCGCCTCGTCAAACCGCTCCCGGTACAAAGGCACACGCTCGTAGACCCGGTAGAGCGTGCGCTTCAACCGCTCCAGCTGAATCCGTTCCAATTCGGGCCGGGCTATCGTCTCCATAGCTTCGTTGAACATCACGATTGCATCCTCTCCCCCGTGGACTGCGGACAGCAAGGGCTGTCCGATGGCCGTTCTATGCTATCGTAAACTAGAGGCCACCGCACCCGCGCTCCCACCAGCGGTTGGCCGGCGGCCCGTCCTCGTCAGCGGTGCAGCGACTCGACGACCTGCAGCAGGTGCCGCACCTCAGCCAGGCGCGCCTTGAGTTCCGTGCGCCGCGCTTCGTCCGCCGCCTCCAATTCCTCGGTGATTGCCTTGTGACGGCGTTCCAGGCTTTTCTGCACCTGCCGCATGGCGTCCCTGTAGCCGATCTCTTCTTCCGTCGACATCCCTGGCTCCCCCCTTGCGTTCCGCCTCCACATTTGTCGATCCGATTGTATCACAGCCGCTCGATCCCCGGTTGCGCGCTTGTGGCCGGCCCAGCCGCCGCGCTCGCGCGCGCATCTCCTGTTGCCACTCCAATGCCGCCGACAGACGGCCACAGGCGAGGGCCGCCAGGAAGTGGACCCGCGCTTCCACCGCCAGGACCCTATCGGCTCCCCGGCGGGTCAGCCCGGCCCCCTGAAGGCCTGCCTCCCAGGCCATCGTCAGCAAGTGTTCGGCCGCGACCGTCCGGCCGGCCAACGCCGCCGCCAACGCGGCGTATACTAGCCGCTCGAAGCGGCTGAGCCTGCCCCGGGCGAGTCCGGGATCCAACAGGTCGCCAGACCCCCGCGCCCGCATGGCCGCCTTGTACATCTCGTTGCGCAGTCCATCCAGTTGGCGCAGGGGCACATAGCCGCTCAGCACCTCGTCCGCGTCCGCGCCGTAGCGGGCGCACAGCGCGCAAATCGTGCGTCGACCAGGGAGGACACGGCCATTCTCAATCTGACTCAGCTCGCCCGGCGTGAGCAGCCCGGCGGCAGCCTGTTCCTGGGTCAGGCCGGCCCGCCTGCGCAGATGGCGCAACAGCGTCCACGGTTCCACGTTCACTCCCGTCCCTCATCCCACAGTGCGGTGAGGGACACGTCCAGGGCCTGGGCAATGCGCTCCAGCTTGCTCAGGTTGCTGCCCCGCTTGCCCGATTCCACCGCGTACACGTAGCTCACCGACACGCCCGCCCGCGCCGCCAGTTGGCGCACGGTCAGCTGCCGCTCGGTGCGCAGTTTCTTGACCCGAGTCCCGATATCCAACATGTCCATCCCCCCACATAGTTTCTCTATTGTGGAAATTATACCGGATTGGCTGCGGTTTGTGGGAAAGATTTGCACGATTGTAGAACGAACCTGTGGTCGGGTTGCGCTGCGTACGCCGCTTTCTTTCCCCAGGGAATTTCGCTACTGTGGAGACGACAACCCAAGCCGCGCACGCGCCGACCGGGAGGGTGAACATGGAGACTGTCTTTCGACCGTTCGAGACCATGGATGCCAGACGTCTGTGGGAAGCGGCAAACGAAGACCCAGACTGGCCCGTCCGTCCCCGCACACGAAGCGCCTTTTTCCGCCTTGTCGAGGGGCTGCAATCTGCCTGCACCTTGGGAGAGGCCTGCCTGGAAGCGCTGGAAGTGGACGGCCGCCTGGCTGGTTTTTGTGTCCTGCAGCCCGTGCCGGCGCCCCACCTGGGGACCCTGGCGGAGGAAGGAACGGTGGTGGAGGGAGGAACCTACCTGGCAAGCTGGGCGCGTGGCCTCGGCTTGAACGCCCAGGTCAAGGGGCGCCTGCTGGCGGCCGCCTGGGAACAGTTTGCAGCCGCCTGGTGTGTATTTCTCGTCCCCTGCGACAACCGGCGGGCGCTCGCGGCTTTCGCCCGCCTGCCTTGGCCGCACCTAATGGAGACCGCGCCGGATAACGGCCGGTTTGCACCGCTTTTGCGCCGCCGCGAGTGGGAGGAAGGGCGCCCCCTTGCGGCCGTCGCCTTCTCCCGCGGCACCTTGCGGCAGACAGCCGAATACGCCCGCCTCAAACGACCGTCGAGCCGCTCCAGTGGGCCAACCAAATGGTGATGCGGTGCAGCTGGTTGGTGGCCAACAGCAGCCCCATCGCCACCAGCACCCAACCGCCGACCTGCTGCAGCCGCTGTCCCACGCGGGCCATGCGAGCCACCGAATCCAACAGCAGGGCGCAGAGGATGAAAGGCACCGAAAAGCCGATGGCGTAGGCGCTCATCAGTATCCCGCCGCGGGTCGGGTGCGTGACCACCAGGGTCAGCACGGAGGCCAAGATGGGTCCTACGCACGGGGTCCACCCGCTGGCGAAGACCACGCCGACCAGGGCGGAGGAGAGGTAGCCGTACGGCTTTTTGCCGGGCAGGGCCGGCCGCAGTTCGCGCATCAACCACGGGATGCGCAGGACGCCGGCCAGGAACAGTCCGAAGAGCACGATGACCCAGCCGCCGACGACGCGAATGGCCGCCTGGTATTGGATGAACAAGGAGCCGATGGCGCTCGCACCCCACCCTAACGCCACAAACAGCGCCGACAGGCCGACGCAGAAACACACCGCGTGTCCCAGCATGCGCAGGCGCACCGGCGCGGGGGGATTCGTTGGCTGCCGCCCGCCCGCTGAAACGCCACTGAGATAGCCCAGATAGGACGGCAGCAGCGGCAGAGTGCAGGGGGACAGAAACGACAGCACGCCAGCCGCAAACGCCGCCCAGAGTGGAATGCCCATGGCCATGCCTCCTGCATTCTACAATTGTGTACATCCGTGGATCTCGCTATAATTCAGAGCGAGAAGAACGTTGTCCGAAGGGGGGCAGGGATGGTGTCCATCGGCGACAAGGCACGCCAGTTGCGTCTTCGGCACGGCCTGACGCTGGAACAAGTGCACCAACGCACTGGCATCTCGGTCAGCCATCTGAGTGCGATAGAAAACGGCACACGCCCCAACCCTTCGTTTCGCAACGTGCTGAAACTAGCCCGCACCTACGACGTGCCCGTCTGCTATTTCAGCGACGAGGGCGCCTGCGCGTACCACGGCCACACCGGCCAGGGGGCGGCAACAGCTGACGGCCCGTCCTCGGCCGACAAGGGCGGACCCTCGCCGCGGGCTGCGGCCTACGACCCGCCGCATAGGGGTAACCTGGCCCTGGACGCGGACACCTGGGCCCTCATTACGTCAGATCACTCCCGGCCGTACCTGGCGCTGGCCCGCCGGCTGATGGACGCCGACGCGCTCACCGACCAGACCTCCCAGGTGCTGCAGGTCATCGCCGAGTTCATCCGCGAACAACGGGCCCCGCAGAGCCCGACACCGTCCACAGACGAGCCTTCACCTGAATGAACGGTGTCCGGTCAGGGGTATCCGGTCAGGGCTTGCGCAGCGTGGCCCGGTGCGAGGGCGGGCCGTCCTCGTCTCCACGGCGGCTGGCGTCCGCCAGTTGGCGCTGCAAGGCCCAGCGGTCCACCTCCTGCGGCCGCACCCGCTCGTCTACAACGCGCAGACCTTCCCCCTGCGCGCCAGGCTGCACCTGAACGGAGGCGGTGAAGGGAAAAACCTGCCCGTAGCGATACGTGGCATCCGCCATCGTAAGCAAGGTTCCGGATTCGAGCTCGGTCTTCGTCCAAATCAGGTGCCGGGCAAACCAGCGAAAGACCACGCCGACGCGGCTATGGGTGAACACGAACGCGGCCGTCTCGTCCCACGGCGCCTGCTTCCAGACCACCTCCGGCCGGGGCCGGCCCGTGTTGCCCAAGCTGCCCGCCTCGAGACCGCCCTCCGCCTCGACGACATAGCTCCACATCCACGGCATCGGTCCCGGCAGCACACTCACCCGTCTCGCGCCTGGATGCAGGCGACGCAAGCGGTCGTATAAAAACCCGGCGTGCAAGCAGCGCCACGCGATATACAGGCATGACACGCCGCCAAACAGCAATACCGCGTGCCCGACAGACCATCCGCGCAGCGTCAACGCAATGCCCGCGAACCCGCACAGGATGAGGACGATGTCCACGATGAACAGACAGTCCAAAGCCAGCCTGCGCGAAGAGAACGGCCATAATGCCTGGGTGCCGTAGGATGTCAGGACATCGAGGCCCACGTGCACCAACACACCGACGAAGGCGAGCAGGTAAAACCGTCCCAGGTGTCCCGGCCAGACAAGCGACAGGACGAGAGCGATGGGGAGCGGCCAAATCAGCCAGGCCGGGACGCTGTGCGACGCGGCGCGGTGCTGCCGGAGGTAATCCACCGGTCCGCGCAAGACGCGCACGGCGTAGTCGAAGTCGGGCGCCTCTGAGCCAATCACCGCGGCCAGGCACGCGCCCACCGCATCCCCGGTGAGGGCCGTGTGTCCGGTGGCCGCGGCCCACACCCCATAGATGCCCAGTCCATACAGGCCATGCGTGATGTTGTCCAACCCATATCCCCCTCGCCAAGCTGTCTCCGGCAGCACCCGCAAACCCTTGCCAGTCGATTTCCATTATACTGAAAACCTCAGCAGGCTGCACACCGGATGGCGGCTGACGAGGGACACGGCTCACCGACCGCTCCGAATCCCCAACACGGCCAGGAGAACCGGCACCGCCACAATCGCCACCAAAAAAACCCACGCGCCCGGGCGCGCCATGTTAAGCGTCCAGCCCACACCAAACCGTTTGGGCACCAGCACGGCCGGATCGTCCCGGTTGAAGTAGATGACCCCGGCCAGCCAGAACCGGTCATCATCGCGCTCTGCCGCGGCGGAGGGAGCGGCGACAGACCGCGGACCGCGCGCCTTTCGCGCCGCGCGATAGGTGATGACAAGCAGCAGGACGACCGCCAAGGGTGGCAACAATTCGGCCGCCATGGCCGCCCCTTTCCCATGCCCGGGGCCGGTCGCCAATATGCACTCGACGCCCACAAAGACGGCGTTGACGCAAGCAGCGAGCAGCCACAGCCCGCGGACAATCGTGCGTGTGAACGCCCACTCGCGGCCGGCGGCCCGGCTATCGGAGCCAATCCGCAGCGGCGCCCGCTGCACCATGGCGGTGATAGCGCCCATCAGCAAGGTCAGCCCCAGCGCCACGAGGATGGGCGAGAAAACGCTGAAGAATGACTTGTGCGCCCAGCCGTTCGGGTGGCCTTGCAGATCAAAATGGACGGGCAGGGGGTCGGGCAAGTGAGGGTAGGCGACTCCTGCCACCGCCGCCCCGGCGAGCAGAATGACCAGCGCTGGCAAGGCCCAGACCATACCCACCTTGGGACGGCGGGAGGGCAGCCACTCGGTGTCCACCGTGACAATCTGGCGCTGTCCATCCAACCATTTCTCGCGCCGTTTGGCACGGCGGACGAAGCCGCGGCAGACCAGGTACATCACCATCTGCCCGACCAAGGCCAGGGCCGGACCGCCGAGTCCCAGCCGTGCCCACCCGCCCCACAGCCGCACGGCTAGGCACCCCCAAGCGACGGCCAGAATCCCGACGAACGAAACGCCCAATCGGTATACGTGGCGCGCCCGTTGAATGGCTGGATGGTCGAGGTGCGTCTGCGGGACGCGCACGCCAAACGCCAGCGTGGGCACCGTCATGCCCGGCACCAGCCAACCCGCCAGCGAGATCACAAGGACCAGCAGGGCTTGGTATACATAATCCATCAGGCATGCCTCCCCGATTGCGGCGGTGCGTCCTCGCTGCTCCGGTGCTCAAACTCTGCCAGCACCGCGCGGTACGCCGCATCCACCTGCGCCCGCGCGATGCCCTTGGCGACTGCTTCCGCCAGCACCAGGCGCAGCTTGTGCTGCCACGCCTCGGTGTCAGCCTCGCTGCGGCTCGTGTGCACGACAGCGCCAGACTTGCGCGAGAGGCGGATGAACCCCTCTTGGCGGAGCAGGTCGTACGCTTTGTTCACGGTGTGGAAGTGAATCCCAAACTCGGCCGCCAATTCGCGAATCGGAGGCAGGTTGTCGCCCTCGCGCAGGGTGCCCGCGGCGATGGCCAACACCACCTGATCCCGGATCTGCTGGTACAGCGGCTGCTCCCCGCCCAGGTCCAGCTCCATGCGCACGCCGCTCGCCTCCATTTGTTATATATATGATGTATCAAATATATCCTAGTCGCTTCCTGGCGTCCATTCGCCTGGTGCGGAACACGGGGAAGTCCTGGAGACGGGGACGAAGGCGAGCAGGCGGGCGACGCTTTGCGCCGCCCTTGCGAGCGTTTATCGAACCTGTGCGATGATGCCGTTGTGGGCCTTGATGACCCCGTGGCGGACGATGGACAGCCCGTTTTCGTACAGATACAGGCCCATCTGCTGTACGGTCATCAGCTCCCGGTAGGTGTAGTTCATGGCCTCAGCCATGACGTGGTAGAACATGCGCGTCTTCCAATGCCAGCGGGGCGTCGTCAGGATGGCGTAGCCGCCCGGCTTGAGAAACTGGCGGTGCCACTCAATCGCCTCAGGCTTGTATTCGTCCGGAAAGTGTTCGATGAGGCCGACGCTGAGAACGATGTCGAACTCGCGCCCAAACGGGAGGTCGCGGATGTCGCTGACCAAAAACGACAGGTTCATCTCCGGTCGGTACCATACGCCCGGACCG
Source organism: Alicyclobacillus kakegawensis NBRC 103104 (assembly GCF_001552655.1). Lineage (GTDB taxonomy): Bacteria > Bacillota > Bacilli > Alicyclobacillales > Alicyclobacillaceae > Alicyclobacillus_G > Alicyclobacillus_G kakegawensis. The sequence goes on from NZ_BCRP01000005.1 coordinate 99,947, forward strand.
CCGGTGCTGGGATTGGTGCCGAGAAACGGATACGCCTCCGGGAACTGGCCGAACCGGTCGCTGGCGCAGAACGGATCGTAATCGACAAGCACCGCCTCGCCGCCTGGGTACATGGCGTACAACTGCATCGCCTCGTACCCGTCCGCCGCCCCGAGAAACAGGATGCGCGGGCGGGTCAGACCCAGGCCGCGGAACAAGGCGCGCTTGCCGCGCGGATCCCAAATCGCGTCCTCCACCCGATGAGCCAGGTTCCAAATCGCCAACTGTTCCCACTCGCGCAGGGCCCGCGCCACACGGGGGGCGTCCAGGCGCCCAACCGCCCGCACCAGGTCCCGCGTCGTCCGCCTCCGCTCCTCCGGAACGTTCTTGACAAACCAGGAGTGGAACGACCGATTGAACATCTCCCAGGACAGCTGGACGGGCATCGTGTCGCCGTTTTGCTCTTGCCACAGGCGCCTGCCCTGCGCGTAGTTTTCGACCCGAAACGGGCGTCCGACATCCTGCCAGCGCAACTGCGACCAATCGCGCACCAGGTTGTCGTCGATAAAATCGTCCAGCTCCGCCACCCGCGGGTGGCGCAAATCGATCCGGTAGTTGGCCACCAGCTGGGTGGCCCCCAGCTCGTAGCGCGGCCGCTCCCAATCCCCATCCGTGTTCCGCTGGGGCAGCCCGCCCCGCGCCCCCGGTTCTGGCAGTCCCGCCATGTGTGAACACCTCCGTTCACAGGCCTGCCGCCTGCTCACCTTGCCGACTCCCGCACACGAGCAGCGCCTGTCTATCCGAAAATTCGGAACCCATTTTTCGCACGGACGCTTCTCCCACATGCCAAGTCTTGTACCTTCAGTGTACGCGACAACGCCCGGCTGTGCAATCGGAGGCCGGGCGCCTGCAGGCAGGCTGCCCTCCGGCCGTTTGCCGGCCGCCTCACGCCGGGTATGGCTTCGTGCCCGCCGCCATGCGCACGGCCGTCGTGATTGGCTGCTCGCAGAGAGCCGTCGTTTGGACATCGAACAGTTGATTCTGCTCCAACCAGGCCACCGTCACGTCCGTCGAGCTCCCGCGTTCATGCACCAGGATCTCCCCGGCATCGTGCGGCACCGGCAAAAAGTACCGGTTGAGCAGCTGGACCACCTGCTTGGCTGTATCGGTGGGAGGAGAGGTCGTGTCCTCGCGCGTCACCAAAATCTGCCACCGCCCCTCCGACCAACCCATGCGCCCGATGCGCCGGTCTGGGTCCACCGCCGCCCTGCCGGTCAGTCCACTGCCCAGGGATACCTGGCTGGCCTGCCCCGGCACCCGGCGGGCATCACCCTTGTCGTTCCACAGCCCCCGCTGCGCCTCTTCCGCGGAGTCGTAACGCACTCCGCCAAACACGGCTACGCGGCCGTGCGGGGTGGACAGCTGGACCTCGTAGGCGGTCATCAAGCCCGGCCGCCCGGAGACCGGTCCCTCTGTGACCACATCGTGATAATACAAAGTGGTCTCACCGCCGGCCCCCACCGGGAACACGGTCGGCGCCCAGGCGCCGTCCCTGGCGCCGGCAGGTAGGTGGTCCATGGCCATGCGAACGATTTCTGGAAACGCCCGGATGGCCAAATCATCGCCCGACCCGTTGTTCAATCCGGCCGCCTGCCCGGCGCTGGAGGCTGCGCTCGCGGTCTGGTTCCCGTCCGCAGCCTGGCTCCCGTTTGTGTTGGCGGCGCCCTCGTTGTCGCCGCCCACCGCGCCGGTGTGGGACGAGCCTGCACCGTCCGAGGATCGGGCGGATCCCTTGTCCTGGCCCTGGGCTTTCCGCCCGTCCCCGGCGGAGCCCCGGGAAGCGGCGTGGCTGCCCCCATCCCCGGTTCCGCCCCACAACCCCGAGCACCCGGAGGCAGCCAAAACCACGCCTATCATCACCCCGCTGACGGAAAGCCAAGCGGATCTTCTGCTCATGCTCGCATCGCCTCGCCTTTGGACGGCCCATTGCGGAGCCGTGTTGGCCGCGCTGGCGCCGTTTATCCAGTGTGACGAAGCGACGCGCGCCGGTGTGGCAGGAAAAACCTAGGCAATCAGCCGCTTGTGCTCTTTGCGGCGCCAAAACCAGCGATAGTACCCGTACAGGAGCAACAAGCTCACCACAAACGCCGCGCAGTAGCCGAGCCACACTCCGTCGATGCCCAGGCGGGCGGACAGCAAGTAGGCCACCGGGATTTCGACGCACCAAATCGAAATCACTGACAGCACCGTCGGCCAGACCACCGTGCCGCTGGCCCGCATGATGCCGGAGAACACCTGCGCATTGCCAAAGATGAGATAGCTCCACAGCGTGATCATCAGCAGCCGGAAGGCCATCCTCAGGGTGTGCTCATTCGTCAGGAACCAGCTCAGGATGCCGCGGGCAAACAGGTAGCAGAGTATCACCAGCACACCGCCGACCACGTAGTTCAGCAGCACCCCAGAACGGATGACCTGCCGCAGCTGTTCCGGCCTGCCGGCGCCAATCACCTGCGCCCCGAAGATGGAAACCGCGATGCCGATGCTCACGGCTGGCATCTGCACATAATTGGCGACTTGATAATAGGCGCCGTACGCCGCCGTCGCGTCCGATCCGTAGCGGTTCACCAGCGTCACAATCGCGATCTCGGACAGCGACACCATCACCATCTGCACCCCGGTTGGAAAGCCGATGCGCAGCAGCTGGCCGAGGATAGCGGCGTCAATCTTCAGTCCGGCCACAATTTCCCTGTCCAGCCGCAGCGGGTGCCGTCGCACATGCAGGTACACAAGCATGAGGACAAAGGTCGCGAGCGTCGCCACCACATTCGCCCAAGCCGCCCCGTACAGCCCGAGCCTGGGCAGCCCCACCCAGCCGAAGATGAACGTCGGTGTCAGCAGCAGGCTGAGCCCGGTGCTGACCACCAAAAAATAAAACGGGGTGCGGGAGTCGCCGGTTCCCCGCATAAAGGTCGTATACACCGCGTAGACAAACAGCATGGGCAGGGCGTAGAAGAAGATCCGCGCGTATCCGGTCGCGCTGGCCAGGATATTAGTCGGCGTTCCCATCCAGGTGAGGACCGTGTGCGTGCCAATTCCCCCCGCCACGGCGAGGACGACCCCGACCAAAAAGGTAAAGGTCAGCGACGTTCCGGCCACTGCCTTCACCCTGTCCATCCGCCCCGCCCCGTAGGCTTGGCCGATGAGCACGCTGCTGCCGCTGGCGATGCCAATCATGAACGAGATGAGGAAGAACACCACCGGAAACACGGCCGATCCGGCCGCCAACGCGTCCACGCCGATGAATTGGCCCAGCAGCACCGAACTGACGGCGCCGCCAATCGATTGCAGGGCGTTGCTCAGCATGAGCGGGATCAAGAAGACAAACAGCGTCTTCCACATCGGACCCTGACGCAGCGGTTGCGGCGCAGCGGTCTGCTTCCCGCGCTCAGCCGGGCTGCTGGCCTCCAGGGCGACATCTTCGGACACATGCATCACCATCCTTGTAGAGAGCGCTTGTGCGCAAGCGTATCGATAGTACGGTATTTTCTGGTCTTTGGGAAGTCCCCAGTTCGGGACGCCGGCGGACGCCTCCAGCGGCGATTCAGGGCTCCGATTTCACGGATGGAGTATTTTTGCCGCCTGCGCGTATGCTATGTGGGAACAACGGATCGACGCATAGTGTATAATGGACAAGGTGCCCACTTGGGCGTTCGACCTATCTTTGCATAATCGTATTTAGTACGGAATCCAACATGAGGAGGAACCCGGTATGACGCAAGCAACCCTGCCTGAAGCGGCGAACTCCCTGCAGTCGAAGGACGAGGTGTTCGACCTGCTGCTCAAGCCCGAGGTGCAGCAATCGCTGGCCACTCTGGTCGAGAACCTGCCGCGCATCGCGGGCATGGTGGCGGTCTTGAACAAGGTCTGCGACCTGGCCAAGGAAGTCCTCACCGACGCCGAGTTCATGGGCGCCGTCGATGAGATGATCCGCGAGAAGGCAAAGCCCATTCAAGCGAAGCTGGGCGATCTGCCGTCCGCCATTCAGGAAGCCCGGCAACGGGCCGAGGCGAGCAACGCCCAGATTGGCCTGTTTGGCATCCTGCGCCTGCTCAAGGAGCCGGTCGTGCAGAAGAACCTGCGCTTTGTCGCCGCACTGTGCGAGGTTTTGGCGGAGCGCGACGCAGCCAAGAACCGCTGAGTCCACCTTAAGGACAGCGCCAACCGGATCGGGCCAGCCGTTTGGCTGCGGGAGGCGCTGCCCACGCCCCGCACCATTCCTTCCGTCTCAGTCTGCCTGCTGCGGACGCCCCTTGGGCAGGCGCCAACTCATCCATATGACAGACGCCGCAAACACAGCCAAAATTCCCGCCAGGATGCGCAACCGCCCGGTCGTCAAGGACGATCCGAAGACCATGCCGAGCAGGACGGACGAGATAATCGTTCCCATGTAGCGGGCTGTCATGAACAGGCCGGAGGCGGCCCCGATGATCTCCTTCGGCGCACTGGCGAACAAGGCGGCCTGCATGCCCACATTGTTCAATCCATTGCTGACGCCCAGCACGAGCAGGACGGCAATCAGCAGCGCCAGCGGGCTGGCCTGATGAAACGTGGTCATGCCCAGCGCCCCTAGCGTCATCAACCCGCCGGACAGCAGCAGACCTGGCCGCGACCCCGACCTGTCGACCCAAGCCCCGGTCAGAGGCGCCACCAACACGGAGACACCGGCTAGACACAGCATCAACAGGCCGGTCTGCTGTGCGTCAAAGCCACGCACCTCCTGCAGATATGTCGGCATGCCGAAGAAGAAAGAATAGAAAATCACATTGACGACAGCAAACTGGATGTGCACCCAGAGAAAGAGGTGGTTTCGGGCAAACATGCGGATGCGGATGAAGGGGCTGTCCGCGTGCAGCTCACGCCAGACAAACCCGGCCAATGCCAGCACACCGACCACGCCCGCGTACACGTTCACTTCCTGCTCGAAGGACAGCAGGAACATCAGAATGCCAACGATGCTGAGCGCAAACAACAGGATGCCGGGAAAGTCGAGGGCAGTGAGAAGCGACCGCACGTCCGCCGCTTGGGACGGACGCCGCGGGTCTCTGGGCAGCGCCCACAGCGCCAGGCAGAAACCCGCGGCGATGATGGGCAGATTGATGATAAAAATCGCTGGCCAGTCAAAACTGTGCAGCAGCACCCCGCCGATGGTCGGCCCGAACGCGGCCGCACCGGAGGAGAACACGGCCAGGAAGGCGAGCGCCTTTGCCTGCCCGTCGCTGACCCGGTGGCGGACAATCGCCATCCCTGCCGGATACAGCACGCTGCTGCCCACGGCCTGTATAAGCCGGAAAACCACCAACCAGGCGAAGCTGGGGGAAAACGGGGCGATGACGGACGAGAGCGCCACCAATCCCAGGCCAATCAAAAACAGGCGCTTGTGCCCGAACAAATCGGCCACCTTGCCCATGACCGGCTGGGCTATCGCGCTGGCCAGATAGTAACTTGAGATCAGCCACGACACGGCCGCGAAGCTGAGCCCGAACACGTCTTGGAAACGCGCGATGGCGACCGAAATCAGCGAAGAGTTGAGGGGGTTCAACAACACCCCGAGGGCAATCGCCAACAATAACCATACCGGCCGCTGCATGGGCAACTCCTCCTGCGTTGATACTGAGACTGCACCACCTTTCCATATCATACCGCAGGTGGAGGGCGCAACCGCAGCCAGCAGGCCGGGCCACGGCGATCCGCCTGGCTTCTGACACTCACCAAGACCGCCGTGGCCGCGGGCACCCGGTCCCATGCTGTCACGCCCATCTCTGGACAGACCAGATTAAACCGTGGCTCCCAGCCCCGTCTCATAGTCGCCGCGCGCCGTTTCGTCCTCCCCTTCTTTCGCCCCAAGGGCGCGAAACACCCAGGTGAACACCACCGCGACCAGCAGGTTGGCAGCCAAGGCCCACACCGCCGCGTAGATGGAGACGGCGACACCGCCGATGTGCACGGTGTAAATGGAGCTGGCGAAATGGTTTGCAATCGCCATGCCGGTGCCCATCACCATGCCGACCGCCCACCCGAGCAACAGCGCCCAGCGGTGCAGCCAACGGGTATACAGTCCGAGGATGATGGCGGGAAGCGTCTGCAGAATCCAGACGCCACCGAGGAGCTGCAGGTTGATGGCAAACGCCTTGGGCATCGCGACAATAAACACGAGAGCACCCAGTTTGACGATGAGAGAGACGATTTTTGCTACCTTTGATTCTTCCTGGCCGCTGCAGCCAGGCCGGAAAAACTCCTTATAGATGTTGCGAGTGAACAGGTTGGCGGCGGCGATGGACATGATGGCCGCCGGCACCAGCGCGCCGATGGCGATGGCGGCAAACCCAAACCCGGCAAACCAGGAAGGAAACTCCTTAAGAAACAGAAGCGGCACCGCCGCCGACGTGTTGTCGGTCGTCTTCACGCCAGCCGCCCAGGCCATGTATCCGAACAACGTGATGAACGCGAGCACCAGCGAATACGCCGGGAGAAGCGCCGCATTGCGTTGAATCACGCGTCGGTTGCTAGAACTCAGGGTGCCGGTGATGGAGTGTGGGTACAAGAACAGCGCCAAGGCAGATCCGAGCGCCAGTGTCGAGTAGGCCAGGTAACCAGAGGGTGGGAGAATCACGGCCGAAGTAGAAAGCGCTTTCTCTGACGCATGGAAAATATCAGCGAAGCCGCCGAGCTTGAGCGGAATGACAATGACCGCGACGAGCACCGTGATGTAGATCATCAGGTCCTTGACCACGGCAATTATCGCCGGTGCCCGCAAACCGCTGGTGTACGTGTACAGAGCCAGAATCAGGAAGGCGATGATGAGCGGCAAATCGCCGAGCAATCCAGAGCCGGTGATGCCCATAGCCGCAATCACCGCCTGCATGCCGACCAATTGCAAGGCGATGTACGGCATCGTGGCCAGGATGCCGGTCACCGCCACAGCCAGCGCCAGGGAACGGCTGCCATAGCGACCCTTGACGAAATCGGAGCCGGTGATGTACCCGTGCTTTTTGGCCACCGACCACAACCTCGGCATCACGACAAACACAAACGGGTATACGATGATGGTGTACGGCACGGCGAAGAATCCGGTGGCACCCGCTCCGTAGAGCAGGGCGGGCACCGCGATGAAGGTGTAAGCGGTGTACAGGTCTCCGCCCAGAAGGAACCACGTGATAACCGTGCCAAACCGGCGCCCGCCCAGCCCCCACTCGTGCAGCTGGCTCAGGTCGCCGCGCCGCCAACGGGCCGCCACAAAGCCCAGGACGGTCACAAAGACAAAAAAGAGGATAAATATGACCAGCGCCGGCCTATTCACCATGATGGTTTCGATGCCCCCTCCGACGGTTTCCTCATTCCCGCTTACGCGTCATCCTGTAGACAAAGAACGTGATGAACGAGCTCAGGAAGACCCAGACAATCTGGTACCAATAGAAAAACGGGAATCCCCACAACTCCGGTCCATCGGACGCATACCAGGACGGGAACAGCGTGCCGATGAAGGGAAGCAGGAGTAACCAATACCACACTTGGCGATGGCGGCCGGACGGTGCATTCATGCCTGACACCCCCTTCCACGGACAACTGACACCACCGGACTCTGAACGACAGTACGCCCACCCCAACCGGTACAATTATCTGACTAGATGAATCAATTTGTCAAATCGGATTGAAGGGAAGAGCGGGCTGGCGTCGCGCCGCTCCGGCGCGACACGCACGCAGGCGCACCTGAGGCGGTGCAGGAGATGCGTCAAAGGCCGCGCCGGAGTTCCGCCAGAGGGTACAAAGTGCCTCGCCACAAGAGGCCGCCGCGGCGCAGCGCCTGCCAGGCGGATCGGACAAACGTGTACATGAACAGGCACAGCGTGACCGGCAACACGAGGAACTGATGCAGCGGGAAACGCAAAAACCGGTTGAGCATGAAGTATAAGAGAAACATGATGACGAGCGCCCCCGCCCCGACGAGGCGCCACCAACCAGGCGCCAGCAGCGCGCACGCAAAGGGGCCGTCGTACAGCAGCAGGAGCGGGATCAGACTGGCCACCAGCTTACCCACCGAGTAATGGAAAGCTGCCAACGGACTCTTCTCCAGGCCCTTGACCATTTCCCTAAGACTCGGATACCACTCAATCTGCATGAACTGGTCAGCGAGCGCAAACTGCTGGCGGCCGTTCGCCCGCTTGACCATGCGCCCAAGCTGGATATCGTCATCGGGTCTGAGCGCGAGCGCCCGGTGGCCGCCCATGCGCTGATAGACCGATTTGCGCACCAGGTTGAACGCCCCGATGCCGGCGTAGGCCCGCGACCTGGGGCGGTAGGCCATGTGCGGACGCTTGAACAGGACCAGATTGTAGGCGAACAGCGCGGTCAGCGCGCGCAACCAGTAACCGCGGGCGACAACGCGCGGGGCCACGGTCAGGTGGTCGAGCGCTTGACGGCCGACGTATTCCATCGTCCGCGCCAGGGCGTCCGGCGCGAAGCACACGTCCGCGTCCGCAAACAGCAACCATGGCCCGACCGCTGCCTCGGCTCCCTTTTGCAGGGCGTAATTCTTGCCCAGCCAGCCATCCGGCAGGTGCGAGATGTGCAGCACACGAAAGCGCGGGTGGGATTGCGCGAACGTGTCCGCGAGGGCCCCCGTGGCGTCCTCCGAACGGTCGTCCACCACAATCACCTCGAATTCCGAATACGTCTGCTCCGCCCAGGCCGCAAGCGTCATCGGCAGGCGTTCCTGCTCGTTGCGCGCCGGGATGATGACACTCACCTGAACCCGCTCGCTTGCACCCGCGCCGAGCGGTGGGCGCGCTCCCGCCGGGTCCGGTGGGAACGCTTCGTCCGCCGCGCCTGCGGCTGCCCGCCCTGTCCCCGCCTTCGGCAGCCACGGCACGTGCAGCAAGTCGAACACGTTGAACAGGGCGATGCCTACCCACGCTGCACAGACAACAAGCGACAGCCCAGGCCACCACCAATTCACGCGATTCCCCTCCGCCGTCTCCAAAGTTGCTGTTTCAAAGTCTCTGTTTCATTGAAAGCCGAGCACCGGGTGCGGCACATAAGGTTCCTCGAGGCGGGCGATTTCCTCCTCGGTCAGGTGCAGGTCCAGCGCTGCCACCGCGTCCTCCAGGTGGTGCATCTTGGTGGCCCCGACAATCGGCGCGGTCACCTGCTTCTTCTGCAACACCCAGGCCAACGCCACCTGCGCCCGCGACACGCCGCGCGCCTCGGCCACCTCCTTGACCCGGGCGACAATCCGCTTATCCACCTCCTCCATGGCCGTATACAAAGTCTGCCCAAACCGATCCGTCTCCGAGCGGCGCGTGGTCTCCTCCCAGTCCCGCGTCAGCCGCCCGCGAGCCAAGGGGCTCCAGGGAATGACCGCGATGCCTTCCGCCTCGCACAACGGCAGCATCTCGCGCTCTTCTTCGCGATAGAGCAGGTTGAGGTAGTTCTGCATCGAGACGAAGCGCGTCCAGCCGTGCTGGTCGGCGACCGCAAGAGCTTTCATGAACTGCCACGCGTACATGGAAGAGGCGCCGATGTAACGGGCCTTGCCCGCCTTGACCACGTCGTGCAGGGCCTCCATCGTTTCCTCAATGGGAGTGGTGTAGTCCCAACGGTGGATCTGATACAAGTCCACATAATCGGTGCCGAGCCGACGCAGGCTGTTGTCAATCTCCGCCATGATGGCCTTGCGTGACAACCCGGCGCCATTGGGGCCCTTGTGCATCCGCCCGTGCACTTTCGTCGCCAGCACCACTTCGTCGCGCCGGGCGAAGTCCTTCAGGGCGCGGCCGACAATCTCCTCGCTGGTGCCGTCCGAATACACGTTGGCCGTGTCGAAAAAGTTGATGCCCAACTCCAGCGCCCGCTTAATAAACGGGCGCGCCTCCTGCTCGTCAAGCACCCAGGGGTGATTGCCCCGCTCGGGGACTCCGTAGCTCATGCAGCCGAGGCAGATCCGTGACACCTCGAGGCCAGTGCGGCCAAGCTTCACATATTCCATGTGCACACCCTCTTTCGTTCAGGATATCTTAAATGGTAGCACAAATGATGGTACAACCACCCACGGCCTTGGACAGTTCTGTCCACCCTGCAATTTGCAATTGTGGTACGCTTAACGCAGAATCGTCGGCAGAGGTGTTGCAGTTGCAGATGGAGTTGACCCCGGAGCAGTACCGTCAGTTGGTCACACTGATGTTTCTTGGTGAATGGATGGTCAATGGCCTGCCGCCCGAGCGGCGTCCCGAGGGTCTGCAGGAGACGGCGGACCACGTGTACGCCCTTGCGGAGCAGTTTGGCTGCAGCGACTGGATAGAGTATTGCGAGGATTGCGGCGCCTATCACGCCAATCAGGCGATGGAAGACGCCTTGCTGCCCATCATTGACGAATACGACGAAGAGACGTTTTGGGATGTGCTCGCCCATCACTTGGCGTACCGCGACGTGATGCTGGGCGCGGACGCGGACGCGGAGCTCACGCCGGCCTTGGAGATGCGCTTGTGGCGGCGCAAGGAGCAGTACCAGCAGGAGTTTGACAAGCACGGACTGGACCACGTGCGAATGGTCTTTCCCGGCGGCAAAAACGGCCGACAAGGAAAAAACGGCAAGTGAAGTGAAAACTGTGCGCCCAAGACCCGCGGCCTCGCGCAGGCGGCGCCATCCGCGCGGCCGCGACAGACCTGCATGGAAGGCAATTGACATCCGGGGCGTCTCGGTATATTGTGATTGGAAAATATACTTTCTGAATGTATATTATTTTTTCTATCTCGCTGAGGGAGGCTGCCCGTGTGAAGTTTCCCAATCGTGTCCGTGAGGTCCGGCTGCAACGCGGCCTGTCCCGCGAACACCTGGCCCAGGCGGCCGGCATCACGCGCCAGAGTGTCGGCTTGATTGAGGCCGGGAAGGTCAGCCCGAACACAGTCACCGCTCTGCGCTTGGCGAGCGCGCTGGGCGAGACAGTCGAGACCTTGTTCGCAGATCCGGAGACGTCCGTCAGCGCCTACTGGCCTTCCGCCGCCTCGCCTGCCCCAGGGACGACGGCGCCACAGCGAGCCTACCTGGCCGCTATCGACGGGCGCTGGGTGGCCCGGCCGGCCATGGCCGACGCGGCCCCACCCGCCGCCCCGGTGCACGCGGTGGCCCAGACGATTGACGCTCGGCAGCACCAGGCGCGCCTCACGCTGCTGGCGCCCTTGGCTGAAGCGCGAAAGACCGTCTTCATCTCCGGGTGCGACCCGGCCCTCGGACTGCTCAGCGAATACACGCGTGTCGTCGCCAGGGGGCACCGCGGGGTCTGGTTCAACGCCAGCAACCGCCAGGCGGTGGCGGAACTGGCAGCCGGCTCGACGCACGTAGCCGCCGTACACGTTCCGGACGAACAAGCCCTCTGGCAGAGCGTTCGAGATGTACTGCCCACATCCCCCGTCACCGGGCAGCCGGCGGAGTGGGTGTTGGAGCTTAAGCCGATTCGCCTGGCAAGGGCAGAGTTGGGTTGGGTGATGCGGCCGGATATCCGCTCGGAATTTGCGGGTCCGGAAAGCCTCACGCAGCAGCGGTGGCGCCTCGTCAACCGCGCGACCGGATCTGGAGCGCGGGCAGTCTTGGACGCAGAGTTGGCCAGGGCCAAGGTGGCGCCGCAACAGGTGAATGGATACCAGACGACGGTGCACAGCCACCTGTCGGTGGCAGCGACGGTCAAAGACAATCTGGCCGATGTGGGCGTGGCGCACGCGGCTGCCGCCCGCTTGTTCGGCCTCGCCTTCGTGCCGATTCAGGAAGATGTGTGCTTTTTGCTCATCCATCCTCGGCACATCCAGACGGACGCGGTCCAGGCGCTGCTGGAGGCGCTGCAGTCGGACAAGTTTCGCAACGAGCTTTCCGCCTTTGGCCCGTACGATGTCACGGGGCTGGGCACAGGTCTCACGACGGAGGAGGAGAAAAGATGAAGCCGATTCGCTTGTGGAGCGCCGGCGTCGGCCTGGCGCTCGCGCTGAGCCTCGCCGGGTGCGGCACAACCAGCTCGAACAACTCGAACGGATCTACAGGCACACAATCCGGTGCTAAAGCGTCAGGAAATCAAACCGCCACCCACACAGCCACCGAGGCCAATCAGAAGCTGTCCGTGTTGTATGCCGGATCGATGACCGACCTGATGGAACACACCATCGGACCGGACGTCAAGAACCGGCTGCATCTGGACCTGCAGGGTGAAGGCAAGGGCTCCGCGGCCTTGGCGCAGATGATAAAGTCCGGCATCTCCACTCCGGACGTGTTCATCAGCGCCTCTCCATCGGTCAACGACAGCCTGCTCATGGGCAGCAAGAACCACAACCTGGTTCGGTGGTACCTGGAGTTTGCGCGCGACCAACTGGTCATCGCGTACTCGCCAAAAAGCCGCTTCGCGGACCAACTGAAGCAGGCGGCGGCCGGCAAGACCCCATGGTGGAAGGTGCTTGAGGAACCCGGGTTCCGCTTCGGCCGGACAGATCCAAAGCTGGACCCGAAGGGGGTCTACACGCTGATGCTGTTCCAGTTGGCCGGCCGCTACTACCATCAGCCGGATTTGTTCAAGAAGGTCCTGGGCGGGGACGAGAACCCCAAGCAAGTGTTTCCCGAGGAGTCACTCCTGGCTCAGTTGACCAGCGGCCAGATTGACGCTATCGTCGCCTACCGGCACGAGGCGGTTGAATGGAAGGTTCCCTACATCTCCCTCCCGGACGCCATCAACCTGGGCGATCCGGCCGAGGCGAAGACCTACGCTAAGGCGGTGTACAAGCCCTCTGGAGGCCCAGCGCAGCACGGCAGCCCGATTGTGTTCACCGCCGCCATTCCGTCGGTCGCCAAAAACCCCGACGCGGGGGCTAAGTTTATCCGCTACCTGACCGCCGGCCACGGGAAGACACTGCTCCAGAAAGACGGGTTTGTGGTGATGCAGCCCAAGCTTGTCGGCAGCCGCCAGGCCGTGCCTGCGGCCCTGCAAGGAATCGCGGGAGGGGCGCAGCACGGCGGATGAGATCTGGACGTCTGCTCCCCAGCCTCCTGACGGCGGCCGCGCTGTTGCCGTTCCTCTATATCGTGGCTCCGCTGGTACATATGTTCAGCACACTCTCACCGCGCGCAGCCGTGGCGCAGCTGGCCAGCCCGGAGCTGGGCAGCGCCGCGGCCGCTTCGGCGGCGGGCGCCCTGATGACGACCGCGGCCGCGGTTGTGTTCGGCCTGCCGGCGGCATACCTGTTGTCGCTGCGGCCGTTCTTCGGCCGGCGCCTGCTCGAGGCCCTGCTCCTCCTGCCGCTGCTCCTGCCGCCAGTGGTCGGCGGCATCGGGCAGCTTTTCCTGTATGGTCCGATGACGCCGATTGGCGCCTGGTTTGGTGCGCACCACATGCCACTCACCAACTCCATTCTTGGGGTCTTCTTGGCCCAGTCGTACATTACCAGCCCGTATCTGGTACTGACCGCCAAGGCCGGGTTCGAAGACGTCCCTCGGGAACTGGCCGAAGTCACCCGAACCCTGGGCGGCAACCTGTGGAGCGTGTTTTGGCACATCAGCCTTCCACTGGCGCGCCCGGCCATCCTATCCGGGATGCTGCTGACGTTCGCGCGTTCCATCGGCGAATTTGGCGCGACCATGATTGTGGCCTACCACCCGTACACCCTGCCGGTCGAGGTATGGGTGCAGTTTACCGCGGGCGGCGTGGCGGCTGTGGTGCCCATAGCGGAGCTGGTGACCGCGTTCGCGCTGGTGGTGGGGCTTTTGGTTTCGGCCTGGCGCGGGCGCCTTTGATCCGCCCGCCGACGATGTCAATCTAGCCTCAATGGAGCACGCGCACAAAGGTGGTCAGGCCTCCCATGTCGCCCACCGCATCGTCCGGATTCATCATGTGATCAAGAATGTGGCAATGCAGCATCCAGGTCCCCGGATGATTGGCGACGAACTCGATGTCGGCCGTCTCCTCCGGTGCCAGGTTGACCACGTTCATCGGCCTCGGTTTGGGCAGCGGGCGCCCGTCCTCGGCCACCAGCCAGAACGTGTACCCGTGTAGGTGCATCGCGTGGTAGCAATCCGGACTGTTGTTGACAAACCGCAGCCGCACCCGCTCGCCGCGGCGCACGGTGAGCTCCGGCGCCAGCGGGTACGGTTTGCCATCAAGCAGGAAGACGTTGTCCATCGTCGCCTGGTCGACCGTGAACGAGCCAATCTCAAACAGGGCATCCACCCTGTCCTGTGGCTGCCCGCCCGCCTGATCCACCTGCAGCACCCCATGCAGACCGCGGTCAATCTGCGTCTCCATGTCGGTGCCGCTGCAGTACAGGTGCGTCCCGACCATGTCTTTCGTCACCGTGAACTGGTATGTGAAGGACGATCCCGGTGTCACAGCCCACTGGCTGGTCCCACCCATGCGCTCCACACCGGCGGGCACGGACAGCCCGGGGAAACGCAGCGTGGTCGGCACCGGCAGGTGGTTACGCAGCACAATCTTCACCTTCTCGCCTACCTGGACCCGTATCAAGGGACCGGGCACCTGTCCGTTGTACCCCCAAGCCTTCACGTTCTTCTTGAGGTACAGGTGCCAGGTGACCGGCTCTGCCGTCAGCGTGAAACGCACGGCCCCGTCCGCCAGCCGCTGTCCGCGCATGGGACGCTCTTCCATCAGGTCGCGGGCAACCGCCTGCTGCTTGCGAATGGCCGCCTGCGACAAGGCGTCTTGTCCCGCGTCCGCTACACCGGGCAGGGTAAATTCAGGCTGGCCCTGCCCGCCTGGGGATGCCGCGGCCTGAGTTGCCCCAGCAGCTGGCTGGCTCGCGGCGGCAGGCGTGGACGCTGTGCCGCCGGAGGCAAACGGGTTGGGTGCACACCCCATCACCCCCACCGTCAGGGCCGCGGCCACACCCCACATGGCCGCCGCCGAGCGGACGGTTCTGACCCACGCCTGAATTGTCCTCATTCCACGCGCACCTTCATCTCCGCCCCGCCCAACCCCTGGGCATCGGGGTTCTCCAGGTTGGCCGCCAGGGTGTCGCGCAGCAGCCAGGTGCCTTGGCGGTTCGCCGTGAACTCCACATCCGCGGTCTCGCTGGGGGCGAGCGAGACCACGGCCATCGACTGCGGATCTGGCTGAGGTTGCCCGTCCTCGGAAACCAGCGTCAAGTCGTAGCCGTCCAGGGTGATGGCGTGGTACGATTCGGCGCTGGCGTTGACCAGCCGCAGGCGCACCCGCTGCCCCTTGCGCAGGTGGAGCGTGGGCGCCAGCGGATACGCCTGGCCGTTGACCGTGAACAGGTTTTCGTCATCCATGCCGTCCACCTTGAACGCACCAAACATCACCAGCGCGTCCACGTCGGCTTTCGGTTGGGTGTCGGCCGCGCCGCGGCCGTCCACCACTATCGGCCCGTACATGCCCATGTCCACCTGCAAGTCGTCATCGACGTGGCTGTGATACCAGTGCGTGCCCACCATCTGCGACGTGATGGTGAACGTGTACGTGAAGGACGCGCCTGGCCGAATCGCCGGCGTCGGCATCCCCGGGACGCCATCCATGGCGTTCGGTACAGCCATGCCGTGCCAGTGCAGCGTGGTGTCCTCGGGCAGGTGGTTCCGCACCACAATCTGCACCCGGTCGCCCACCTGGACGCGGATGAGCGGCCCCGGCACCTGGCCGTTCAACGCCCAAGCCTGCACCGTCCGGCCGGGCGTGGCAGGCCACCGCACGGGCGCTGCGGTGAGGACAAAGCGCTTCGTGCCGTCCGGCAGGACCTGGGGCTTGAGCGCCTGTTCGTGCAGGGTCCCATCCGCCAGGGCACCCGCCTGTCCCTGCCCGACCGCCGGTGCCCCGTCCGGCGTGGCGTCGGCCGCCACGTCTGTGGCAGCGTCCGTCGGCTTGGCCGCAGGCCACGCCGCGGTCGTGGCTGGTGTCTGCGTGGCAGCATGCGCCGGCAACAACCACCCCCCCAGCACGGTGGCGGCCGCACCTACGGCCGCCGCCGCGAGCCCGAGCCGCCACCCTGACCAAAAGCGCTGGGGCGGTTGCTCATCCCCCCGCATGACAAGCGGTGTGTCCGAGGCGCCGCGTGTTTTCAGCCTCTTGCCGTTCATTGGTCAACCCCCCGGCGCGGGCTTCAGCGCGTGCCGCCCGACGTGGCGGACGCAGCGTTGGAGAACGGACCGGCCGGCTGCCGGACCCCCGCATCGTGGTAGAGTGACTTGAGATAGGCCGCAATCTGCTTCCTTGCCTCTCCCGCGCTCTCCGGCTCGCC
This sequence comes from Alicyclobacillus kakegawensis NBRC 103104, assembly GCF_001552655.1. GTDB lineage: Bacteria > Bacillota > Bacilli > Alicyclobacillales > Alicyclobacillaceae > Alicyclobacillus_G > Alicyclobacillus_G kakegawensis. The sequence goes on from NZ_BCRP01000005.1 coordinate 116,218, forward strand.
GGTGGCTGGGTTGAGGTACAGCGGTTTGGCCTGCGGTTTCTGGAAGTTGAACATGTTGTCAATGGACCCCGCCAGCGCGTCCATCGACTGGTCGCCGATGCGGCCCAAGCGCCAGTTGTCCTCGATGAAGCGAAGAACGGACGCCTGGTCGGTGACGCTGTGGTCGACAAAGTTCACCTTGGCGTAGGGCGAGATGACCAGAAGCGGCAGACGCGGGCCGTAACCCGCCCGGTCCAGGTAGGCGCTGGGCTTTGGGGTGCCCGCCTTGCCCGGACCGTCGAGAGCATCGGCGTCCGGATCGTCAGAAGGATTGACCAGCGGACCCATCACATGGTCATACCAGCCGTCCGAGTCGTCGTAACTGATGATGATGGCCGTATCCTTCCAGGTTGGTAGCTGCTCCAGGTGGTTGATGATGTTGGCAAGGAAGGTTTGTTCGTCCAACGGATCGGAATAGCCGGCGTGGCCGTCCTGATACGCCGGCGCCTTGAGAAAACTGACGGCCGGCAGGTGGCCGCTGTCCGCCGCAGACCAAAAATCGGTCAGGTCGTACTGGTGATTAGCTTGGTCGGTGTAGCCAATCTTGGCGATGGACGAAGGCGGCAGGTGGTTGGGATTGGCAGTGGACTTGTAGTACTGGAACGGCTCGTGGTGCGGGATGTAGTCGGTTGACGCGCTGCCCGCCACGTTGTCGTGCTGCTCCTTGCTGTTGCGGAAGCCGCCCTCAAACCAGCCCCAGGTAATGTGCTTCTCGTTCAGCAGATCGCCGATGTTCTTGCCGCTCATGGCCACCGTCTGCCCGCTCGAGGTCTTGTCGTAATACGGATCGATATCGCTGTAGAGAGTGCCGTTGTTCAGCTTGCCGGCCACCACGTTGCCCGGAACCGGCTTGCCGCCGCTGCTGACACTGGCGGTATACGCGGTGGCTCCGTGTGTCTGTCCGGAGACGAGGTTGAGCGCCCCCGGGGTGGACGGGCCGAAGGTGGTCCCGAAGGAATTGTCGCTCATCGCGTAATGCTGCGCCAGGTTCCACAGGGCGGTGACGGTGTTGCCGTCGTAGTAGTCCATGACGATGTCGTTGCCGTGTCCCGTGCCTTGCACGAAGTTGTCCATGAGGCCACCGTCGAACGCCTTTTGCTCGCTGGTGTAACCGTGGTCCATGTCGGCGGTGACAGCCTGCGAGCGGTCGAGCCGCTGGGGGTTGACGCCATTGGGATTGTGGGTCAAAAGCGGCGTGTTCAGCCCGTTGACGCTGGACGTGTCCTTGGCCGGCGTGAACTTGGGCTCGCCGGGCGGGTTCTTCGCGTTGGGATAGGTGCCGAAGTAGTGATCGAACGACACGTTCTCCTGAAAGATCACCACGACGTGCTTGATTGGCGTCGTCGTAGCAGGGGCCGCTGAGTGACCGTGCACCGCCTTGCCAGATCCGCCTGTCCCAGGCATGACGACCTGAGCGTACGCCCAGCCACCGGCGCCCAGTGCCCCACCAAGGGCCGCGAGACCGGCCAGTACCGCCCACGGCCGCTGCAAGCGTGGCTGCATCATGCATCGCCTCCATCGGATTCTCCCAGGTATCGCTTTTGTGCAATTCGCAGTGTACCGGTGGAATGTTGGTGGTTTATGAACGCTGTTTGAAGATGCCGTAAATGCGGACGAGGCGCCCGTTCTCCCGCTGCCTGTCCCATATTTGAACGATCGTTCCAAAATTCACGGCGCCGGCAAACGGTCGCCCAGGAGCTGTTGACGATGCAGAGAATGCTAGCCGTCCTGTTGTCGATGTGATTGGCGCGACCTTCGTGTCGCCTTTGTTTCCGCTGTACGAGGAGCGTTATGGACTGAACGGCCTTGGGGTGACGGCGTTGTTCGTCGTCTACGCTGTGTTTTTACTGCCAACGCTGATGATTGTGGGAAGCAAAGGCAGCGCCTGGGGGTTAAAGCGGGTGCTAAGAGTTAGCGTCGGCCTTTCGCTGCCGTCCACGCTTTTGTTTTTGTTCAGCAGCGAGGCATGGATGCTGTATTCCGCTAGTGACATCAGGGCCCCGTTCCTCTCGTTTGTCGCGCTGTCGGCGTTCGCCAACTTTACGCTGAACGGGATCGTCTTGTCCCTGGTCCCCTCCTATGTGAAGAATGTCATCCATACCTCCAACCTGTCGATTTCCGGCTTGCTAATCTTGCTGCTGCTCGGCGGTGCGGCCTTCGTACAGCTGATTCCCCGCCCGGCCCATCCTGTGGCGAAACTTTGCACCGGGGTCAGTCTGCTGTCGGTGGGGGCGTGGACAACGGTGACATCCGGCGAGGTGTCGAATATGGGGTTGCTCTGGATGGGGATGTTGTTCCAAACCTTCGGAAGCAGGCGGACGTTCCAGGCAGGCCTGCAGTTGGCGGGTGGGCTGGCCGGACCGCGGGAGCGCCCCCGAGTCATCTCCATGTTTTACTTCGCGGCTTACGCGGGGTTTGTTGTGCCGAGCGTGTGTGTCGGCATTCTTACCACCTTTTTGAGTCTGAACGCCTCACTCATGATCCTGAACGCGGCGGTTACCCTGCTGGTGCTGTACATCGTCGGGTACGCCCCCCGGTTCTGTTGCTTCTATGCACGGCAGCAGGTGGCGCGGACGGCGCGCGCCAGTCTCCGTCCCGAATGAGAAGGACGCATGAGCCGTTGCCGCTCCCAGCGGATGCGCCGGGAGCGCGCATCCGCTCAAGGGGACACATCCTTCACCCGGCCAACCGACGCGGAAACAAAATAGAGGCGAGCGTGAGCATCAGCGCCCCCGCACCGACGAGCACGGCCCAGTCCAACCACAGGTGGAAGCTGGTGCCGAGCAGCAGCCCGCGCAGGCCGTCGACCAGGTAGCTCATCGGATTGATGGTGGCCACCACCCGCAGCCAAGCCGGCATGATGTGAATCGGGTAGAGGGCGTTCGAGGAAAAGAACAACGGCATCGTGATGACCTGGCCGATGCCCATCATCCGCTCGCGCGTGCGCAGCAGCGCCGCCAACACCATCGACATCCCGGCAAAAAAGGCGGATCCCAAAACGAGTGTGACGAGCACACCGATGAGGTCCCAGCCCATGCGCAGGTGCACACCGACGATGAGCGCCAACAGCACGACAATGACACCCTGCCCGACCGCGCGCACGGAAGCGCCCAGCATCTTGCCGAGAACAAGGGCGGACCGGCGCATCGGCGACGAGAGAAACTTCTGCAGGAGCCCCATGTCCCGCTCCCAGATGATGGCGATCCCATAAAAGATGGAGATGAACGTGATGGACTGCGACAGAATGCCCGGGGTCAGAAACGCCATATAGCTGACGCCCCCCGTCGGTATCGCGCGCAGGCGCCCGAAGGCCTGGCCAAAGACGAGCAGCCATAGGGCCGGCTGCACCGCCCGCATCAACAGCTCGGACGGATCCTGGCGGAGTTTGCGCACCTCCAGCTCCACCACGGTCATCGCGTGCACAACGTACAGCCAAACCGCGCGCAGGCCCGAATCAGCCCAGCCGGCGCGCGGTGCGACGGCTTCTTGAGACATCGCGCATGCCTCCTCCCTGGGGCTCAAACGCACCCGCGAAGTGGACAAAGATATCATCCAAGGTGGCATCCGGCTGGCCCATCTGGGCGCGCAGTTCCGCCACGGACCCCAGAGCGGCCACCTGGCCGCGGCTCATGATGGCAATACGCCCGCACAGTTGCTCCGCTTCCTCCATGTAGTGCGTGGTGAGGAGGATGGTCATGCCGTGCTCCCGGCGCAGTTGCTCAATGTGGTCCCAGACGCCCTTGCGTGCCACCGGATCGAGCCCGACCGTGGGCTCATCGAGGAACAGGACACGCGGACGGTGGAGAATGGCCTGCCCGATTTCCAGCCTGCGAATCATGCCGCCCGAGTACGTGCGCACGCGCCGCTGGGCCGCGTCCTCAAGGCCAAGCATGGCCAAGGTCTGTGGGATGCGCTGACGCCGTTCCCGGCGTGTCAAGCCGAACAGTTTGGAGAAAATGAGCAGGTTTTCGTAGCCGGTGAGCGATCCATCGACCGACAACGCCTGCGGCACATACCCGATGGAAGCGCGCACCCGCGTCGGCTCCGTGGCCAGGTCCCAGCCGGCGATCCGCACGCGACCGGCGTCCGGCTTGAGCAGCGTGGTCAACATTTTAATGGTGGTGGATTTCCCCGCGCCGTTGGGGCCCAGCAGGCCAAAGCACTCCCCCGCGGCGACGGAGAAGCTGACATCGTTCACAGCCCGCACCTCGCCGAACCGCTTGCACAGGTGCTCCACTTCAATCGCCAGACCTGCGGTCTGCGTCATCCGGTATCCCCTCCCTTGCCTTTCGATTGTCTCCTGATGGCTCCCCCCGCATCTGCCCAAGCGCTCCAGCATCTCGGACCGACTGGGCCAACCTCTCCATCAGCTCGACCAACTGCGCCTGTTCGGCGGCTGTCAGGTCGGCGAACGGCTGGGAAAGGCGGGTGAGCCATATCGATTCGACCTCGCGGATAACCTGCTGACCCAACTCCGTCAGGTGAACCCGTTTCACCCGCGAATCCTCGGGCGCAGCCTCCCGCTGCAGATAGCCCACCTTTCCGAGCCGGTCCAGCATCTGCGACATGGTGCTGGGACGCACGTCCAGCCGCTCCGCCAATTCGCCCACCGTGCACCCTGGATGCCGATGCGCGTGCCGCAGAATCATCCACTGGACGCGGGTGATGTTGAACCCGCCCTGGGCGAGCGAGCCTTTGCGCAACGCGCGGTTGACGACCTGAAACGCTTCAAACAGCCGCTCCAAACGCGCACCGTCCGGTGTTCCCATGGAGCGCCTCCTTTCCCGTACGGGAGCTGTGTCCCGCAGGCGGTTTCATCCTCTGCTCTTATTATATTATATAGCGACACTAAATAAATGGGACACTGCCTTCTTCTGAGTCGATTCCCTCACTCCGATGGAATAAAAGTCAAACACAGCTGCTCCAGGATCTGCTCGGGGGAGAGGCCGCGCACCTCTCTTTGAAACAGGTAAGAATCACTGGTCAAAGCCGTCATCAACATGTCAGCTCGGAAGGCGCTGTCGGCCGGCGTCTGATCGGCGGCGCTCATCTCTTCGAACAGACCGACGAGGATAGGATGCAAATCGTTATAAAAGGCGCTCCGCGCTCGGTTCCTGGGCCGGTGGCTTGACCCGGGGTCCTCGACCCCTTTCAACAACTGTGCTTTTGTCTCGCGGAAACGGATGAACAAGTTGAGAATCCCCTTCAAGCGTTGGCCGGGCGGATCAGCCCCGTGCTCATTCAAGAAGGCCTCGATGTCCTCGAACAGCAGAAAAATGTTGTCCTTAATGAGGTCCAGGCACAATTCGCTCTTGTTTCGATAGCGGCGGTAAAGCGTCCCGGGACCAATCTGGGCCTCTGTAGCAATTTGATTCATGCTGACTTGTTCCACCCCGTATCGCTCAAACAGCCGGAGCGCCGCGTTCAATATGCGCTGGCGGTTCTCGGCCGCATCGCGACGTTCAGAACGGGTGCGGGTTGTCTCCGCCTCATGCACCGCATCATCACTTCCCGAAATCCGATTGCCAACCGTCCTTGACAAGCGGAGAAGTCTCCGGTTAATATCAAGAGGAGAATTCTCCACTTAATGGTAACACAGAAACGAGGAGTGTGCCAATATGATGCCGAATCGCAACGCTGCCCTGCTGGTCATGGATGTGCAAAACGGAATTGTATCGCGTTTTGCCGAGAACAAAGAAGTCCTGCTGCCGTTTCAACGAGCCGTGGAAGCCGCGCGGCGACACGACATTCCGGTAATCTTTGTGCGCGTCGCGTTTCGCAAGGGCTATCCCGAGGTCAGCCCCCGCAACAAGTCGTTCTCCGCAATTTCCGGGCGCCCGGGAATGACTCACTCAGACGCGGCGACCCAAATTCACGAATCTGTACAACCGCGGCCGGACGAACCGGTGGTGACGAAGATTCGGGTCAGCGCGTTCGCTGGCAGCGACCTTGAAGTCTTGCTCCGGTCCCGCCAGATCGACACATTGATTCTCAGCGGTATCGCCACCAGCGGCGTCGTCCTGTCGACCTTGCGAGAGGCGGCGGACAAAGACTTCGCGCTCACGGTGCTGGCGGACGCTTGTCTGGACGCCGATCCAGAAGTGCACCGCGTTCTCATGGAAAAGGTGTTCCCCCGGCAAGCGGATGTGCTGACCGTGGATGACTGGATCAAAACATTGGATTGAATATCGAGCCCTTTCAACCGGCGCGGCGACAACGACGGACCATCAACCAGCGTGGTCCGTCAGGCTGTCGTTTTACCCAACCCTGTAAGCAGAAGGCAGGTCTTCATCCATGCCGATTTGGAAAAGGAATCTATTCGTCTGCTGGTTCGGGATGTTCGTCACGAGTATTGGGATGAGCCAGATTGCCCCAGTGCTGCCACTGTACATAAGGCACCTGGGGGTTCACAATACGGCTCTCATCGACCAATTTTCGGGGATTGCCTTCGGCATCACTTACATCGTTTCAGCTGTGTTCTCACCAATCTGGGGCAAGGCCGCCGATAAATATGGGCGAAAACCGATGCTGCTGCGGGCCAGCCTGGGTATGGCCGTTGTCATCTTCAGCATGGGTTTTGCCCAGAATGTCTATGAACTCATAGGGCTTCGATTGCTGCAGGGAGTCATCACCGGCTACGGCACAGCCTGCACCACGTTGATTGCGACTCAAACAGACAATGAACACGCCGGATGGGCCCTCGGCACGCTTTCCACAGCCAATATCGCCGGGTCTCTGCTTGGGCCCACAATCGGCGGCTTCATTGAAGACAATCTCGGCATACCGGACGTGTTTTTCATAACCGGCGCACTGCTCTTGATTGCGTTTATCACGACCGTCTTGTTCGTCAAGGAGTCGTTTACCCGTCCAGGCAAAAAGACGCTCAGCACCAAGGAGATATGGGGCATTCTCCCGGAAAAAAGCCTGACACTGATCATGCTGGCGACCTTTTTTGTGATCAACCTGTCGTTATATTCGGTTCAGCCCATCATCACCGTTTATGTCGGCGAGTTGTCCCACAATGCCAGTCATGTGGCGCTGTTGGCCGGGATCACATTCTCCGTGACGGGACTGGCCAATATCATCGCCGCTCCCATATTGGGAAAAATCTCTGACCGATTGGGAGCCCAAAGAGTCATATGGGTGGCGCTGGCCGTGGCCGGGATCGTGTTTATTCCGCACGCCTTCGTGCAAGACACCTGGCAGTTAATGGTTCTTCGCTTTGTGTTTGGATTGGCAGCGGCAGGGCTGAGTCCCTCCGTCAACACCCTCCTGAAGAAAATCACACCGGGATCGGTCACAGGCAGGGTGTTTGGCTTCAGCATGTCGGCCGGGTACTTGGGCGTATTCGGAGGCTCCGTCCTGGGCGGGCAAATCGCAGCCTATATGGGGATCCCGTACGTGTTTCTCATCACAAGCGCACTGCTGCTGATGGATGCGGTCTGGGTCTATTTCCAGGTGTACAAAAAGATGGCCGTCTCTTCTGTGCAACCCACGGTTTAGAGGCGGCTGACATCAGGTGTCGAATCCATTTGGAAACCCATCCCTGGACTGGACGGGAATCAAGTGTCGTAGTAGGCTTATGCCAAACCACGGTGCGAAGGGGTGAGCGAGTTGGACACGTCGGTATTCTCGTTGCTCCCGCTGCTGCCGATTCTCGTGGGACTGGCGAGCCTGTTGTGGAGCTGCGGCCGCTCGCCCGCCCCGCGGATGGCGTATTCCCGACCGGTCTGGGTGGTGCCCGCCGCCCTTCCTGACAAAAGGACGGAAGTGTCGCCCATCCTTCGCATCCTGCGCACGATTCGCCGGAAATTGGCAGGCCCTGGTGACGACGAAGAGGGGCCCCTCCATGCATGCGCCGTCAGCGCGTCACAAAAAACGCATACCTGGACACGGACCTGTTCACGCATGCATGGAGGAGGCCACAAGAAATGTATGGATCGATTGAATCGTTTTTGCATGATTTGCTGCTCAACATGGCGATGTACACGCACGATTGGGGCCTGGCCATCATCCTGCTGACGGTGGCCGTCCGGCTGCTGCTGATGCCGCTGTCAATGCGGATGCTGAGGGACATGGACAAACAGATGGCAGTGGCCCCGCGTCTGCGGGAACTAGCCGCCAGATGGAACGGATCGAAGGAAGGACTGTTGGCCGCGCAACAGGATTTGCTCAAGCGGCATGGGGTGCGGCGCAGTTCGTCCGTGCTGTTGCCGCTGCTGCAGGCGCCGGTGCTGTACATGGTTTACCAGCTGTTTCGCACCTTGAACCACCCGGTGACGAGCATCCTGGTGCCCTGGGTGCCGTTGACCGCCGTAGATCCGTGGCATGTTGCCCCCCTCGTCGCGGCGGCGCTGCTGTTCCTCGCCGGCTTGGTCAGCCACCGCCCGGCCCGCTTGGGCGCCAAGGTCCCAGGCGCCATCATCAGCGGTCTGCTGAGCCTTGTGATCTTATGGCATGCGCCCGTGGCGGCGGCTCTCTACTACGCCATCTCCGGGTTGTGGGGAGCCGGTGAGCGATGGACGTATGGCCGCCTGGTGCCGAAGGCAGCAGCGGCGTGACGAGGATGACTCGATAAGCGGCGCGTAGTTGACGCCGGCTCCGGGGGATGAAAGCCTGTGGGAGGGACGGGAAGAAGGCTGGTGCCAAGCGGCGATTGGGAGCCCGATTGGTTGGATGTGATAAGCCCGCTGTCGATTGAGGTGCAGCGGGTGCAGCCCATAGCGCGCACAGCCCAGGCGATGGTGGTCCGCCTGCTGCCGAGGGACGGACTGCCGCTCATCGTGAAAGCGTCGCACAACCATCCGGCGATTCGCCGCGAAGCCGCGCTGTACGAGACGTACGTCCGTCACCTGCCTGTGTGCGCACCGCAGGTTGCCGGGAGCGGCCAAAGCCGTCAGTGGGCGTGGATTGCCTACCGGGACGACCAACTGGTGCCCATCACCACGCGCCGCCACGGGATCCTCATGGCGGTGGCGGCGGCGGCCCGGCTGCATCAAGCGGACCCTCCGGCGGGCGGAGCCGTCCGGGTGCCCCTGAGCACGCACACTCCTGATTTGGCCGAGGTGCTGCGCCAAACCCTCGTGGTCGATCCGTCCGTGTTCGCCACCGCCATGGGTGCATGCGGTTGGCCGGCGGCGGCACGGCGGCAGGTGTCCCAGCTCTACCGCCGGATAGAGTCCTGGGGACAGGCACTGATGCGCAGGCCGCGGGTGCTCTGCCATGGCGACCTGCACCTGGGCAACCTGATGTGGTCGCGGGCGCATCGGCAACCGGCCGTGATCGACTGGGAATACTTACACCCGGACTACGACTACTTCGACCTCTTTCAGCTCCTGGACGCCACCAGTCCGACGACCCCGTTGTGGCGTCCTCTCGGCCGCAGGCGGGTGCTGCTGGCGTATGCGCGAGCGCGCTCTGACCTGCGGGAACGAACGGCGGCTTGGCTCCGCGGATATCTCCAGTTTGCGGCCATCCACCTGCTGTGGATTGCTACGCGCATCCAGGCGGACCGAGAGGCCGGCCGCCACCCCGGGGGCGAACTGAACAGGCAGGAGAGGGAGACTTACGCGGGTCTGCTCTCCATCGCACGCGAATTGCGACGCCTGTAGAAAAACAGCCATCGACAAAGCCTGTCGGTGGCTGTCTTGTTGCCCAGGCGTTGTCCAGACGCGAGGCAAGGGGCGTGCCTGCCTGCGCCCGGGGACTGGATGGGTATCCGTCTTCAGCGAAACACCTTGACCCTGTCGGTCAGCGGTTGGAACTGCTTTTCACCGGCCGGGGCGGTCGGCTTGCCAAACGGCATCTGGGCAATCAACTTCCAGGCTGACGGCAGGTTCCACTCCGCCTTCACCCGTTCGTCAATCAGAGGGTTGTAGTGTTGCAAGCTGGCTCCCAGACCGGCGGCCTCAATCGCCATCCAAACCACCAGCTGATGCATGGCGTTGGTATGCTCGGCCCAAACCGGGAAGTTCTCTTGATAGAGCGGGAACTGCTTCTGCAGGCCTTCAACGACCGCCATGTCTTCAAAGAACAACACGGTGCCATGACCCTGATGAAAACTGTCCATCTTCTGCTGCGTCGAAGTGAACTGGTCCGCAGGCACGACCGCCTTCAGCACATCGGTCGTGATCTCCCACAGCCGATCATGCTGCTTGCCCAACAACAGCACGACGCGCGTGCTCTGCGAGTTAAAGGCGGACGGGGTGTGTCTGACCGTTTCTTCGATGATATTCTGAATCTCTTCGTCCGAAATCGGCGATTCCGCGCTGATGCCGTAGATAGACCGGCGGTCACGCAGCGCAGCCATCAGGTCCTTAGTCACCGTCGTGGTTGCCATATTTCTCCACTCCTGTTCTCTATTTAGCTCACTTTTTAACTTACAGCAGATATATGGTACACAACTAACTATAAGTAAGTCAAGCGTATCCTCAGACAGAAGTGTTGGACGCCGTGGGCTGATGGGTGTCGCGTTCGCGGACGCCCTGTGATTTCGTGACCATAAGTTCCCACCGGATGGACAAATACCGCCACAAATTGGCCACGGCGATGCCCACCAACAGTGTGCACAGGGCCAGCCAGGCGCCCGCCTGTCCCCAATCCAGCACACGGGTGACGACAATCGTCATGGGAATGAACAACAACCAATTCAGGATGAGCGACATCCGGAAGAGGAATGTCGTATCCCCCACCCCGCGCAGGCCACCGGACAGGACGATGCCGCCGCCATCAAACAGCTGGATGAACGAAGCGATATGGATGAGCGAGACGGCCAACAACGCCACTCGGGCGTCGGAAGTGTAGATGTGGGTCGCCGGCAGGGCGAACAGCCACAGGCAGATGGAAAACAGCGCCATGAACATGAGCCCTAGCAGCAACGTGTGCAGGCCCACCGTCTTCGCCGCCTGTGGCTGGCCGCGGCCAATCTCTTGGCCAACGGCGACGGTCGCCGCCATGCCAAAGCCGTTGGCGGGCATGAAACCTAGCGACAGGATATTGAGCGCGATTTCATTGGCGGCAATCGCGTCGGTACCCAGACGTGTGATACAGGCGGTGAACACCAACATCCCCAGGCTCATGGACAGCTCCATGACACTGAGCTTGACGGTTTCCACAAGAATCAGCCGCACCTGACTGCGGGCCATGGCCAACCACGTCCGGGTGTGAAACTGGGCGTGGTAGCGGCCGTAGTAGACCGCGACACTGGCCGCAAAGCCAAGGAACTCTGTGACCACCATGCTCCACCCGGCGCCGACCAGGCCGAGGTCCGGAAGGCCAAAGTGGCCGTAGGTAAGGCCGTACGTCAGCACCACCAAAAGCACATTGGTGGCCAGCGAGATGTACATCGGTGTCTTGGTGTCCCCGACACCGCGCATGTAGGCGTAGAACACGTTCGTCAACAGCGTGAAGGAAAAGGCGATAAAACGCGCCTGCAAGTACGGCGCCCCAAGCGCCGCCAAAGGATGACTGACCCCCATCGCCACCAGCACGGCGTAAGGGGTGAAAAAACTGGCGAGAAACACGCCCACGGACAGGCACGCCGAAATGCAGAGGGCTATCTGGGTTCGCTCGTTCCCCTCCCGCATCGTCTGCTCGCCGTAATTCTGCGACACCAGGTAATTGACGGACTCGTTCAGCCCCGCGAACAGCGCCCAGGTGTTATACATCAACACATTGCTCACGCCGACGATGGCGATGGCGCTCGGTCCCAATCGGCCCACCAGGATGAGCGTGATCATCCCGGTCAAGGTCATCGAAGAAAACGTGGCGATGGACGGCAGCGCGAGCTTGAGAATGTTTTTCCACAGGTGTACGACGGCCACGCAACTCCCCACCCCGCTGTACAGTGCGTACCCATCTTATCATGGAACTGGGGATGGCGATATAGTTTGGGAGCATACAGCAGCCCACCGGCGGTGCCGGTGGGCTGTAAGCGCGTCTGCCGTCGACGCCCGAGGATGAGCCCGTAGCTCGCTCACACGCTGGCCGCCCTATCCGGGGTGTACGCCAGCTCGTGGCTTCGCCCGCCGGCCAGGTTGAGCGATGCGGCGTACGCCTCGGTGAACAGGTAGGACAAGGTCGACTCGGCGCCGCGATTGGGATTGGCTCCCGACGGAGAAAGCCCGTCGCAGCAGCTGCCGTCGGACGGATCGGCCATCGGCAGGTTGAGGTCGTTGTCGCCGTGGAACCAATTGAGCGACCGCCGCAAGACCTCCCGCCAACGCGCCTCGCCGGTCGCCAGGTAGGCCTCGCGCGCCGCCAGAGCCAGTTTCATCACGTCGATTGGTTGCTGGTCCCAGTCCGCCCGCCACTCGCGGGTGCACCAGCCGCGGTTGCCGATGGGCCGGATGCGCCCGTCTTCGCCGCTCATCTGCTGGACAAGAAAGTCGAGGCTCGCTTCCGCGATGCGGCGGGTCGTTTCCCGCCCGCCGACCCGCCAGGCCACCCACATCGCCCACGGCAGGAGGCCATTGGAATAGTTGAGCTCGGGCTCGAACCAACGCCAACCGTCATCCGCCTGGTCCTCGTACGCGTTGGTCAGCCGCCGCTCCCACTCTTGGACGTGCGATGTCAACTGTTCCCTTGTCAACCCCAAGGCCTCCAGCCGCAGGGGATGGTTGTCTGGTCTGGCATCCGCCAGGAGGTCAAAACGGACGCCTTCGGCTCGCCGTGTCGGCGTCAGGCCGGTGTGAGCCAGCAGCAGGCAGCCCGCAGCCAGCGCCCACGCCAGCCCGCGCATGCGCCGGAGCTCCGAGGCAGCCAGCAGCGCCCGGCGCAGGATTTCCGCTGCCACCTCTCTGCGCGCCTCGTCGGACAAATGCACACACACCACCGCCGACGCCCAGAGTGAACGGCCCAGACAATCCTCAGACCGTTCCTCGGGTTCTGGGGTGCGGTCGAAGCGGATGTTGTTCTGGAACCAACCGTCTTCCTTCTGCGCCCAGAGCAGAAAAGCCAGGTACCGGTCCAACAGGCGGTACAAAAGGCTTCGCTCAGCCTGGCAGTCCTCGGGCAGCTGGGCGAGCCACTCCACGCACAGCCAGATGGCGCGCGCGTTGTCGTCCGCTGAATATCCCTCGCGCCGGCGCGGAATACGCCCCAGGCAATGCTCCAGCAGCCCCGTGTCGTCAGTCAGGCGCTCCAGGTGGTCAAATCGAATCGCTGACGGAGACAATCGGTTTCACCTTCCCTTTCACTGGCGGTGCCAGCACCGCATCACCAGCTTTCTCACCGCACACTTTGGCCAACAGTTTGAGGTACTGGCCGGCCACCTGCGGCCAGTGGGTCGCCTGGCCGATTTGGCGGATCCGCTCTTCCAAGCGACGCAGCGCGGTGTCATCGCCGAGCAGGCGCCTGAGCGCCGCCTCCCAAGCGGGTACGTCGCCGTACGGGAGCAGCAGCTCCTCGCAGCCGGCGAGGAGGTCGCGAGCGTGCTCATACGGTGTCGAGAGCACCGGCCTCCCAAGCCCCACCGCGTAGGCCAGGGTGCCACTGGTGATCTGCTGCAGCCCCGGATAAGGAGTGAGGTACAAATCAGAAGCCGTCAGATAGTCGACCAGGTCTTCTTCGCTGATGTACCGGTTGACCATGCGCACATGCCCGTCCAGCCCCAGCTCGTGCACCATACCCAGCAGCTCTTCGCGGTACGCCTCCCCTTCGTGCCTGCGCACTTCCGGGTGCGTCTGGCCGGCAATCACGTACAGCGCGCTTGGCACCGACCTCACCACGCCCGGGAGCGCCCGCAGCACCGACTCAATGCCTTTGCCGCGGCTGAGCAGACCAAACGTGAACATCACCTTGCGTCCTGCTACCCCGAGCCGCCGCCGTATTTTCGCCCGCTCCTCGCGCCTGGGCTTGGGCGATCCGTGCGGAATATAGGCAATTTTTTCCTCCGCGATGCGGTACGCATTCGTCAGATACGGGATGGCCCGTCGGTTCATGACAACGATGGCGTCGGAACGGTCGGCCAGCTCCTGCTGGATAGACCGATAAGGAGGCTGGGGGTCCGGGAAAATGGTGTGAAACGTGGTGACCAGCGGTTTGCGCAGCGCGCGGACAAAATCCAGCACATACGCCCCCGCCTCGCCGCCGAAGATGCCGAACTCGTGCTGCAAGATCACGGCCGACACGTCGCTTTTGTTCAGCTTCTCGGCCATCTTGGCATAGGCCGCCCTGTCGGCCGCGGGAAGCGGCCAAAAGTTGGACTGGTTTCGGTACGCGGCGCCGTCGTCGTTGACCATGACGACTACCACATCACCGTCGCGGCGCCGGCTGGCGGTCACAATACTGTGCCGCAGGTGTTCGGTGAATGTGGCGATGCCGCAGCGGCGGGGCGGATAGGTGCTGACGTAGGCAATCTTCATGCCTGCACCGCCTCTCCGCCCCGGCCGACGGCGGCCTGCGCGAGCGGTTGTGCGGCTGACACCCTCAGGCCGTGATAGGCCGTCCGGGCGCCTCGTCTGATACCCTGGTTCGTTCGTTGACGCAGGTGTGAATGCAGCCCGGACCGGTGAGACACCGGTTTGGCCAGACTGTCTCTGTGTGTGTGCAGGCGGGTGCGATGCCCGCCAGCAAGCAGCAGCGCCTTCATTTTTCCCATCCCTCCATTTGGTTTCGAGATCAGTGTTTCCACAGATACGAATTCCGAAATAGACGAATGAAAAAATGAGAAGCGACGAATGGGAGAAAAATCAGCCGCGTCCCGCGACCGGGGGAAAAAATCGATGCCGCCGATTCGACCACGCAACCTTGAGTCAGCGCGACGGTGCGCATAGCTTCGACACCTCAATCAGGCGGCTGCGACACGGCCACTTAGCACTCAATCAAGATGTCTGCTAATAAGTATACATAACCTCGCAGGTTGGGCGCAAGTTTTATGTTGACCATCGGTTATCGTCGTGATACAAGTGCAAAAATACACGGAAGCTCTATACCCCGGCGAAGGGTAAACCTGGGTGCAGACGAGCAGCGCGAGGAGCCGCCTAGGGCCGGATGTGCTAGATTGGCAGGACAGCTGAGCGCTTGGGGCCTCAGGCAGGCGCCTTAGGCAGGCGCCCGCCCGGCTGCCCGGCGCGGCGATGGCGGTTGTTTATACGGACTCGGTCCAGCGACCGCCGCGAAACAGCGCAACGGTGGTGCCGTCCGCTGTTTCTGCGTCGATGTCGAGCTTTGGTGAACCTATCATGAAGTCCACGTGCATCAGACTTTCGTTCAGGCCGTACTCGGCCCATTGCTCACGCCCCAGGTCGTGACCGCCCTCGACCAATGGATACGCTTTGCCGATGGCCAGGTGGCAGGAGGCGTTCTCGTCAAACAGGGTGTTGTAGAACAGGCGGCCTAGCTTGGCAATTGGCGAATCGACGGGCACCAGCGCGACTTCGCCCAGGTAATGGCTGCCCTCGTCCGCTTCGATGATGTCGCGCAGCGCATCCTCTCCCTTTGTCGCGTGGTACTCGACAATGCGCCCTTGTTCGAAGCGCAGGCGAATGCCGTCAATCAGGTGGCCGTTGTGATTCAGCGGCATCGTGCTCGAGACGACCCCGTCCACACCATCCTTGAGGGGAGCCGTGTACACTTCCTCTGTCGGCATGTTGGCGACAAAGCCCACTCCCTCTGGCGTGTGCTGCAAGGCGGCGGTAAAATACGCCCGCTCGTGCAGACGAATGGTCAGGTCCGTGCCAGGCGCCCGGTAGTGCAGCTTGCGGATGCCAAGCTGGTTGAGACGCTGGCTGCGGCGCTTGAGGTTGTCGATGTGCTGGTGCCAGTCTGCAATCGGGTCGTCCCCGTCAGCGCGCGCGCAGAAAAGAATGTCCTTCCACAGCGCCTCCACCCGCCGCTCCGGCGGCAGCTCGGGATACACCTGGTCCGCCCACGCCTGCGTTGGGGCCGAAACCAGTGTCCAGCTGTACTCGTCGTTGGTCCGCTTGTCGTTGAACGCGCGGAACACCGAGGCGACGGCACGGTTGGCCGTGGTGACGCGGCCCGCGTCCACGCCTTGAAAGAGGTTCGGATCGGATGCGGGGATGGCGATGAAGGCAGCGCCTTCTTCCGCCAGCTGCTCAATCCACGACAGCTGCCAGCGGGCGCGGGCTTCCAAAGTCTCCAGCGAGCCGCGGCGAATGGTCTCCCGCTGCCACCACTCGTCCCCCCATTCAATCTGCACAAACTTGGCTCCGGCGTCGTAGCCGGCGGCCGTCAACATCCGGGCGAACTCGATGTGCTCCGGCAGCACCTGGCGAATCCCGTAACCGATGACCAGGTGCTGGCCAGGCTGCAGGTTGACGCCCACCCGCACCGCCAAATCGGCGTACTTGCGCAACTGTTTCGCATCCACTGCGCGGTCATCTCCTCTTCAGGGATGTATGTATCTTCTCCTGCCTTATCCAGGTTACCACTCGCCCCGCGGGCCGCGCAAAGCCGCAATCGGCCGCCTACGGCTCCAAGCGCGTCCCTCCCATGTCCCAGCGGGAAGTGCAGCAAGGGGGATAGAGCGGTCGATTCGCCGAGATGGCACGGCTGTATTACAATACAGGTAGACACGCTAGACCCGCAGCAAGACGCCTGCAGTTGAGGAGGTGGCCCCCCATGGATTGCTCCCGCAAACATCGCGTGGGCATCGCCGGCGCTGGGGCGTTTGCGGCGTTTTTGGCGCAGGCGCTGGCGCCTCTGCCCAGCTTCGAGCTCATGGCCGTGGCCGGCCGGACACCGAACAAGCGACAGGCTGTCATCGATGCCTACCTGCTCCGACGCAGCAGCGCCACCGCCCAGCGGCCCCAGGAGTATGAGGACGCGGCGCAACTGGTCACCGCTCCTGGACTGGACGCGGTCATCCTTACAACACCGCCGCACCTGCACGCTTCCCTCACCGCCCTTGCCCTCCAAGAGGGCAAGCACGTCCTGGCGGAAAAGCCGGGAGCGCTGGCGGTCGAAGCGATGGCGGAAAACGGACGCCTGGCGGATCGACAGGGTCTCGCGCTGGCCGTCAATCTGGTGCAGCCGTTCAACCCGCTGGTGGAGGCTGTGCGGCGATTGTTGGAGCTGGAGGTGTTCGGGCGCCCTTGGCAGGCCAGTCTGTACAATTCCGCCCACCGCGTGCCCGACGATTCGCACTGGTTCTGGTCGCGCGAACTGAGCGGCGGCATTTTCGTGGAACACGGGGTTCATTTCTTCGAGGTCGCGCGCCGCTGGTTCGGCGAAGCCCTAGCGGCCGCCGGCGATGTGCTTGCGGACGAACAGGGGCGCGAATCGCGCGTGTTCGCGCAGGTGGTACACGCTGGCCACAGCCAGCAAAAGGTCGTGGTGCAATACTATCACGGCTTCACCCTGGACTCGGACATCCCCGAATCGACAGGATGGATGCTGCACCTGGCGCAAGGCCGGCTGCAGGTGGACGGGTGGATTCCGACTGGCGTGCGTGTGCAAGCGAAACTCACCCGGGCTCAGGCCGAACTGTGTGACCGCGTGCTGGATGCGGTACCGACGCAGCCGACGCACCAAGCGTTGGAGCGGTTGACGTCCATGGACGTGACGCCCGTTCCGAGCGCAGATGCGGACGAACGGATTGTCTATGAGCGGACCTTAGAACTGACGGATCGCCAAGGGTGGTATGAAGCGATGGCGCGGGCGCGCTGGCTCGACTTCTGCCGGATGATGGAAGAGCCCGGCTGGCGCGGCCACGTGAGCTGGGAAGACGCGAAGGCCGATCTGGCCCTGGCTGTCGCCTGTGCGCCCAGCCAGCCGCGGCCCTGACCAGCTACGGCGACGGGGAAGCGCGTTGCCAGCGTATTTCCCTTGAGCGAGAGGGAAACCTTGTGTAGGATGGGATCATGACTATCTTTTATTGGAGGAATTCTCGGTGCAATCGCTCAACATGACTGCTCCGCGCAGAGCTGTTCTGGAGGTGATCCGGCAGTCCAGGGAACACCCTACCGCGAACGACATCATGGATGCCCTGGCCCAGCGAGGCGAGCGGTATGCCTATGCGACCATCTACAACTCCCTGCGGTACCTGGCGGATCATGGTTTGATACGCGAGCTTAACATTGGCAACGGCATCACCCGTTACGACGGAAGAATGGAGGAGCATCAGCACGTGGTATGCTCGCGCTGCGGCGCCATCGCCGAGGCCGACGTCGACACGGCCGAGCTGGTGCGGCAGATTGAAGCCGAGACGGGTTACAAAGTGCATTCCTTGAATGTGCACCTGACCGGATTGTGCCCAGCCTGCCGGAGCGCGGAACAGGACGCACAGAGTCGAGACTAGACACATGCCTCGGCCCTGTGGTATACTCGCGTTGTTGATTTAGACTTAGTCTAAATCAAGAATCAAAACTTCAAAGGAGTGTGATTCCCATGCCGCTCGTAGGCAACCCGGCTCCTGATTTCGACATGCTGTCGACGAAAAACCTGAAGACCCTGGATGAACGGGTGAAGTTGTCTGACTACCGTGGAAAGTGGTTGATCCTGTTCTTCTATCCGGCCGACTTCACCTTCGTCTGCCCCACCGAAATCATCGCGATGAACGACCGCCTGCAGGAGTTCAAGGACCTGGACGCGGAGGTGCTCGGGGTCAGCTGCGACAGCGTGCACAGCCACAAGGCCTGGATTGAGACGCCGCGGGATAAAAACGGGCTCGGCGGTCTCGATTACCCGTTGGCTGCCGACTTCACGAAGGAAGTCGCGCGCAAGTATGATGTATTGGTGGAATCGGAAGGCCAAGCGCTGCGCGGACTGTTCATCATAGATCCGGAAGGCATCCTGCGCTACCAGGTGGTACACGACATGAACATCGGGCGCAGCGTGGACGAGACCCTGCGTGTGCTGGAGGCGCTGCAGGCGGGGGGACTCTGCCCGGCCAACTGGAAGCCTGGCGACAAGCTGCTCGAGGTTTGAGGCTTGCCTCACCGGCGGTTGCGCCCGCGGCGCGATGGGGACCGGACGCTGGCGGCCGCGGAAACGGCAACGCCGCTGGCGGCCTGGCTTGCCAATTCCGGCGTCCGGGTTCTGCCCGGGCGCCGTTCACCATAAATCAAGAAGAGTGTTTCGCGCGCCTTGTACATACACGGATTGGTGTATGGGCAACGTGAACACTGCATCCTATTGATTGTAAGGAGGTCTTATTCGCATGCCAATGCGTTTGGGAACCGCCATGCCGAGCCTGGATGGCGCCACCGAGTGGCTGAACAGCGACGGCCAGCCCCGTGTGGAGCCGGGCAAAGTCACGTTTATCCACTTTTTCGCCGTCTCCTGCCACATTTGCCACGAGACGATGAACGACGTGGTGGCCATCCGCAACCGCTACAAGGACCAGGGGCTGCAGACTATCGCCATCCACATGCCGCGGCAGCAGGAAGATGTCGACAAGGACAAGGTGCTCCGGGACATTGCTGAGTACCATATCGAGCAACCTGTGGGGCTGGACCACCGCATGCAGGTCGCGGAACGGTTTGAGAACGAGTACGTGCCTGCGTTCTTCGTGTTTGGCGAAGACGGCACGCTCAAGTTCCGCGCCGCCGGGGACAAAGGATTCCAGAAAGTCGAGCCGAAAATCCGCGAGGCGCTCGGCCTGCCGGTCGAAGGCTGAGGACGGGAAACCGAGGCGCCGCCCCGAGACACAGCGAGGAGGGAGAATATGGCCAATCCATCCGATAGGAAGTACCACCCGGAACACACCTGGGCCCAGGTCGAAGGCGACCTGGCCCGCATCGGCATCACCGATTTCGCTCAGGACCAACTGGGAGACATCGTGTTTGTCGACCTTCCATCCCCAGGTGGTCGCCTGACCCAGGGCCAAAGCTTTGGCACGGTGGAGTCGGCGAAGACCGTGTCCGACCTGATTGCCCCGGTCAGCGGCGAGATCGTCGAGGTGAACTCCGCCCTGGACGACGACCCCGAAACGGTCAACCATGACCCCTACGGGGACGGCTGGATGGTTGTCGTCAAGCTGACGGACACGGGGGAGTTGGACTCCCTGCTGTCGGCCGACGGCTACGAACAGGCGATACAGGACGAATAGATATCCCCGACCGCTCACCGCGCGCCACACACGATGCGCAACGCGCTGAGGGCTGCGCCGCTGCACCCGCCACTCACCTTTGCTTCACGCCGCCGGCGGCGCCGCTTCGTCCTGCCAGCCCGCTTGCCGCAACACGTCGTTCAGGTAAACCGAGCGGGCGATAAGGAAGAACAAGGCGCAGAAGGCAGCGTATATTAGCGCCACCAGAGCAACATCCCGCCAACTGGACCATCCCATGCTTACCAACCGGGAGAACTCCACCATCGCGACCAGGGTGTGCGACAACGCCAACACCAGGGGGGCGAAGAACAGGCAGGCCATTTCCGAGCTGATGAGGCGCCGGACTTCCCGCCTGCGCACGCCGATGCGCAAAAGGGCGCGCAGTTGGCGCACATCCTCCTCGCGCCCGGCCGAGAGGCGGAAGTACAGTGTGCTGACGCAGGCCAGGAAGAACAGGGCGCTGACGAAGAACCCGGCGAACAAACTGGTCGAGAACAGCTGCATCCCCGATGTGTACATGTCCGCCGTTCCCGTCACCCACCAACGGTCCGCTGCGGGCAGCCCCGCCCGCAGGTGGCGCAGGATGCCTGTGCTCCTCCGCCAATTCTTGGCCGTGGCGGCCGCTATCCGCCACTGCTCCGTCGGGGTTGCGGCGGCCGCCCACGCCTGGAAGCGCGCGTCCGAAACGATGAGCGCCCGGTCGATTTCCTGCTGCTCGTTCCAGGCCCGGGCGTCGCTCTGTCCCTGGATACGCACCGCGTACTCTTTGCCACCCAGTCGCACCACGCCACGTCCGCTTTGAAACATGCGCGGCACCATGTACGGATACGGCACCACCCACTCCGCCTGATTGCCGGCCAGCGAAAAATCGGGGATGGTTGTCGCCAGGCTGGGATGGCTGGCGAGCAATGCTTCTCGCAGGCGGTGATAGCCCGTGTCGGAGATGACCATTGCCTTCAACGCTGAGGCGTTCCCGCTGGCGCGCGTCATTCGTGTCGATCCGCCCGTCTTTGTAACCGACTGGCCGCTCGCGGAGGGATCGCTCAACTCGGCTGTGAGCACCGGCACCTGCACGGTTTGCGAAACCGACAACCCGGACTCCCGCAGGTCGGAGGCGCCCACACTCTGCCACAACGTCTTCGCGCCCACCGGCGCGGTCACCTGGACCGCAAACGGAGCCACGCGTTCTGAATTCGATGCGTTCAACTGGGTAAAACTCACCACGGTACCCATCGCCGTCATGACCACGGCCGATAAGGTCGTGATCACCGTCAGGATGCGGGCGTGATCGCGAATCCGATGGATGAGACGGGCGGACGTCAGCCACGTGATGCCGCCCATCGCCGGGCGGCGCAGACGGCGCAGGACGTATACGGACACCTGGCTGAACAACAGCAGCGTGCCGAAGATGACCAACACCAGAATCGGGACCATCGTCACCATGACAGCGTGGGGGAAGCGGATGGCCATTGTGTAGCCGGCGGCCAGACACAAAAGGGCCAACACCACCTTGAACGGCGCCGCCTGCGGCTCCCGCTGGTGCACCCGCCCGCCCAGGATGAGCGCTCGCGGCATCCGCCGCGCCGTGCGCAGCGCCTGCCAAAGCCCATCCGCGGCAAACAGCAACCCAAAACCCAAACAGGTGCTCAGCAAGGCCGAGCTGGGGACCGCAAACGGCACCGGCGGCAGTGAGAGGGCCGCTGTGATGGCCATCAGGAACAGCCGCAGGAACAACAGACCCAGTACGCCGCCCAGCGCCAGTGCGGCGGCGCCCAGCAACAGACTCTCCACAAACACCAGCAGCGCCAGTTGGCGCGGGCGCACGCCGAGCACCAACAGCAGGCCAAACTCACGGCTTTGCAGCCGCAGCAGCGCAGCGTGGAAGAAGACGACAAAGAACACAGAGAAGACGATGACAATGCCTTGGCACAGACGCAGGACGCCGCGCGCGTCTCCCGGCATGGTGCCGTGGATGACGCTCGGGTTGCTGATGAAGCAGGCAAACAGCATGTAAACCGCTACAGCCATCGCACCGGCCAGGAAGAAACCGAGGTAGCGCGGGATGGTGCGCAGGCTGTTTTTCACCAACAGACGAAACCAGCTCATGCCCGCGCCCCCTCCAGCACCGCCAGCCCGCTCAGGATGTCCTGAAAGAACGCCTCCCGGCCGCCGTTGCGCACCAGTTCACTGTGTACTCGTCCGTCCTTGATGAACACAACCCGGTCCGCGTAGCTGGCCGAGAAGGGATCATGCGTGACCATCAGCAATGTGGCCTGCCGCCGCCGGTTCAACGCCCGGAACAGCTCCAGCAGAGCCTGGGCGGAGGCGGAGTCGAGGTTGCCGGTCGGCTCGTCCGCCAACAGCAGCGCCGGCTCGTGCACGACGGCGCGAGCGACCGCGGCCCGCTGCTGCTGGCCGCCGGACACCTCGTACGGGTACTTGTCGCGGACGGCGTCCAAGCCGAGGTCCGCCATCACCGACACGACGCGCTCGTAGAGACGGGCCCCACGCGCCCCGTCGAGGGCGAGCGGCAGGGCGACGTTTTCCGCCAGAGTGAGGGTGTCGAGCAGGTTGAAATCCTGAAAGACAAACCCCAGCTTCTGCCGTCGGAACACCGCCAGCTCCTCATTGCTCATGGTCGACAGCTCGCGGCCGTCAATCCAGCACTCGCCGCCGGTTTGTCGGTCCAGCCCGGCGAGGATGTTGAGCAGGGTGGTCTTGCCGCTGCCTGAGGGCCCCATGATGCTCACGAACTCACTCCTGGCCACCGACAGGTCCATTCCGTCGAGCGCCTGGACCGCCACCTGCCCGCGCCGGCCTTGGTACACCTTGGTCAAATGGACAATTTCAAGGACTTGCATCGCCCCGGCCTCCTTTCATCCTACCGCCAGTGTGCCAGAACGGACCCGGGCAAACCTTAACAGGAAGCTTACAGTCGCTCCCGCCAAACTTACAGTTTTGTAAGGTCGTCCGATAACGCGGCAGGGGACAGGTGGGTCGAGTCGTGCAGGGTGAGGGTGAAGGTGGTGCCTTGCCCCGCAGTGGAACACACCTGGATGTCGTGACCGAGGCGCTCACACACCTCCTTGACCAGGTACAGGCCGATCCCGGTGGCACGAGAATGCAGGCGCCCATTGGCGCCGGTGAAAAATGGCTGGAAGAGGCGCGGCAGGTCCGCCTGCGGGATGCCGATGCCCTGATCGCAAAACGCCAGCACCACATCCCCGCCGCGTCGGCGAACGCGGATAACGAAGGGACGGCCATCCGTCCCGGGAGGAACGCCGTACTGGAGCGCGTTTCGCACCAACTGCTCGGCGATGAAGCGCAGCCATTTGCCATCCGTCCACGCGTACACAGTGGGCGCTTCGGCATCGATGCGTGGATACAGGTGGCGGCGTATCCAGGCGGATTTGTGCTCGTTCACCACCTCGCGCAGGAGTGGCACCACGTCCACCCGCTCGGGCCGGGCGTCGAAACGGAATGAGGTGACGCGGGCAGTCTGAAGGAGTTGTTCCAGGCTGGCCTCCAACCGTTCCTTCTCCTCAAGCAGGCTGTCGAGCAGCGGCGCCACGCCTGCCGCCTTCACGTTCCGGTTGCCGCCCGCCTTTGCGCCCTGCCCCGCGTCCGTTGCGGGGCCTGCGTTACCCGCGGCGACCGATTCCCGCAATTCTGCCAACAACAGGGTCATCACCGCCAGCGGAGTCTTCATCTGGTGGGCAAAACGGGTGACGAACGCCTCGTAGAACTTGGTCTGCCGCTCGGATTCGTACTGCTCGCGCAGGTTGTGGGCGTACTCCGCGTTGACGAGGGCGGCCCATGCCCGCTGCTCACGCGTGCCCACCAGCCGCAGCCGCGGCTGGGCGCCGCCTTGTTCGAGGGCCGCTCGCCGCGCCGCGAGCGCACGCCCCTGAGGTATGCGGACCCACACCTCCCAGAGGACGCCGGCGGCGGTGGCCAGCGCCGCCAGCAGGCAGCCGTACAATAAGTCCGCCCACGGCACCGCCAGCCCTCGGCTTTGCAGCGAGAGCACGACGACCAACACAAACAGACCCAGCCCCAGGCAGGCCAGGGAGAGAAGGCGGCCGAGGTCGAGAACATAGTCGCGCAGCCTCACTCCGCCACCCCCTCGGCCAGCGGCCGCAGGCGGTAGCCCACGCCGCGTACCGTCTCCAACACCCGGGGCGCCCCAGCGGCGGCCAGCTTGACCCGAATGCGCGCGATGTTGACGGTCAGCGTGTTGTCCTCGACAAAATCCGCCTCATCCCACACCGCCTCCAACAGTTCCTCCCGCGTGACAATATCGCCCTGGCGTTGCAACAGTAAGCGTAAAATCTCCCGTTCTGTGTTGGACAAGGTCACCCGCTCGCCGCCGAGGGCCAAGACGGACCTGCGCACGTCGAGGACGAAGCCGCCCCATACCAGCGCCGCTTGGGTCTCGGCCGCCTGTGCGTAGTCGCCATAGGCGCGGCGCAGCAACGCCTTGACCTTCGCCGTCAATACATCTGGGTGAAACGGCTTGGTCAGGTAGTCGTCCGCCCCCTGCTCCAACGCCAGCACCTTGTCCATGTCGCCCGTGCGCGCCGACAAGAACAGAATCGGCACACGCGAGAAGCGGCGCAGTTCTCGGCACCAGTGAAAGCCGTCGTAACGCGGCAGGTTTACGTCGAGTATGACCAGGTGGGGCTGAAACGCGGCGGCCTCACCGGCGACCCGGTTGAAATCGGCCGCCTGCCGTACACAGTATCCGTACCCAGCGAGCCGACGCATGATAAGCGCTGCCAACTTGTCGTCGTCCTCGACGAGGAAGATGCGAGCCCCAGCCGACGGGGAAGCCCGCTCTTCCCCCGGCAGGGGCTGTGCCCTCTCCCCCCGTGCGGGTGCGGACTCGACATGATGGCCCTGCGGGAGACCGTCCTCTTGCCTGGTCACGCGCATCCCTCCCGGAAAGCCGCTTCATCCATGGCCTGATGGAAATGGCTTGGCCGACTCCTAGGCCGCATGATCCTCATTATACGGGAACTCGGGGGATTGGCAGAGTGTGAACCCGAGATGCAGAGGCGAGGCATGAAGACCCGGTCCGGCGGTGTCTGTGCCGTGCCGGGTCAGACTGCGGGCTGCCGTCAATACATCATCCGCTCGTCGAGGTAATATTTGAATTCCAGGAGGTTGTTGGAGGGATCCTTCAGAAAGAACGTCTCATGCTCCTCGACGAGGCCCTCAAAGCGCTTCGAGGGCGGCTGGAAGAAAGGCAAGTCACGCATCTTGGCCAGCCTCAACAGGTTGTCAAACTCCCGCTTGTCCGAAAACGTAACGCCAAAATGGCGCGGATACATCTTCGGATCACGCTCCCACGCGTCGGACAGGTGGCAGACCACCTGGTCGCCGAAAAAGTCCAAGGTGATGCGGTCGTGATAACGGCGGGCCAGCTTGCACCCGAGCCCCTTCACGTAAAACTCGTACGCTTCGTCCAAGTCGCGGCAGGGTATGGCGAGGTGAAACACGTTATTCGGGTTGCGCACGGGCAACGCCTCCTTTGTCGATGACTGTCCGAATTTCCCGGGCAAAACCCACTTGGGCGCGAACCGCCCGTCGACGGGAACGCCCCGACCACCACGCGGCCCCGTTCAGGAGAACTGCAGCAACGTGTCCGAACGCAGGCCCAGGCGCAAGGTCTCCAGCGCCACCGCGTCGTCAAAAGCGACGTTGCCCAGGTTGACGTTGGTGCCAAAGAGACGGATGAAATAGGTCTGCAAGGTCTTGTTCGGGGCTTCAAAGACCACCTGGTCCAAATCGATGCCCGAATCGGCAATCTCCTCAATCAGGCCGTAGCGGACCTCGCCGTTGCTGCGGCAGATGCCACTGGTGCCACTCTCCCTCGCCTCGGTGATGACCTTAAAAGCGCCCGCCGCCAGGTCCTCCTGAATGTACTCAATCCAGCGGGCCGGGGAGAGGCGGATGGACTTTTCGCCATCCTTGAAGCCCACCTCGCTGAATACCGTGAACTCGCTGGCAAACTCGCGGATGTACTGGGCCTTCTCCGCATTCGACAGGTCGATGGTCCCGTTGGAGATCTCGACGTAGCGCCCACCGTGCTGACGGAGGTACCGACGGTATTCGGCCAATTTGCCTTGGTGGACGTACTTCTCAAACAAGGTGCCGCCAAAAAACCAGCCGATGCCGTGTTCCTCCAAACATCGGATCTTGTCCGTCAGGTGCTTGGTGATGACGGAGGTGCCCCAACCGAACTTGACGAAGTCGATGAACCCGTCAAAACTCTCGACAACATCCTGAAAGTGGTGCAGGGGAACCCCGTTGTCAATCAACAGGGTGAGGCCGCGGGAGCGGGGCTTGCTGGCCCGCTCCGGCAGCGTCAATTCAGCCGTGTTCACGGCACCGACCTCCTCTCAGAATCCGCCGGAACCCGCTCCCCCTCGAGCAACTCTTGCTTCAGCCGCGTCCGCTGTACCTTGCCGGTCGGCCCGACCGGGATGTCCTCGACAAACAGTACCTCGGCCGGCCACTTGTAACGTGACAGCGACGATTGACACAGCTGTAGAATCTCGCTTGCAACCCCGTCTCGTTCCGCCGGCGGCGCGTCGCTCACAACGCAGGCGATCACCCGCTCCCCATACAGGGGATCCGGCAGGCCAATGACGCCCACCTGACGCACCCGCGGATGCTCGCGGATGACATCCTCGACCTCGTACGGGCTGATCTTCTCGCCGGCGCGGTTGATCATCTCTTTCTTGCGGCCTGTGAGAAACACATAGCCGTCCTCGTCCTGGTACCCCAGGTCACCGGTGTGGAACCAACCACCAGCAAAATCCTTTGGACTGTCCAAGCCTTCATACGCCTCAATCACGCTGGCACCGCGGATGACAATTTCACCCGCCTGCCCGCGCGGCAGCGGCTGGTTGTTGTCATCCACCACCATCAGCTCCACTCCCACCGGCAGCCCCACCGATCCCAACCGACGCTCCCCCGGGGGCAGCGGATTGACGCAGATTTGGCTGGCCGCCTCCGTCATGCCGTACGACTGGATGATGGGAATGCCAAAGCGGCGCTCAAACCGCATCGCGTCGAGCACAGGCAGCGGAGCGGAAGCGGACCTTACAAAGCGCAGGTGGGGTGGGATGCGCTCTGGACGCGGCTTCTTCAGCAGGATAGCGATGATGGTCGGCACCGCTGACACCCACGTCACCCCGTACTCCTCCACCTGCGGCCAGAACGAGGACGCACTGAATTTGGGCGCCAATACGATGCGCCCGCCCGAGAGCAGCGTCGCCAAAAACGCGATCACCTGCGCATTGATGTGAAACAGCGGCAGGAAACAGTAGGTCACATCCCGCTCCGTCAACTGGTGCGAGACGATGACGTTGTCGGCGGTCGCCAACAGATGCCGGTGGCGCAGGCCGACCGCCTTCGGCACGCCGGTCGTGCCGGAAGTGTAAAGGAGAACGCCCTGCGCCTCATCGGAGATGTCGGCCAGATCCGGCAGTATTCCGGCAGTCCCCGGCATGGCCTCGCCCTGGCTGGACGCGCTGGCTGCCTCCCTCTGTGCGAGGGCGTCTGCTACCTCGGACCAGCCCCCATCCCGCCCCCGCAGGAGGTATCGTGCAGGCTGGGGCTGAGCCACGTCGTCGACCAGCCACACGCGCGTCAAGCTCTCCGGGATAGACGCGCTCGCCTGCAGTGCCTGCCACTGCTCCGGTCGCAACACCGCAGCCGCCGCTTGGCAGCGGTTGAGAAACACGAGCAATTCGGCCGCCGGCATGTCCGGGTTGCAGGGAGCAGCCACCGCGCCCATGCGGATAAGCGCCAGCCAGGCAATGGCAAAGGCGGCCGAGTTGGGCACCCCCAAAATCACCCGCTGGCCCGGCTGGACGCCGGCTTTGCTCATACGCGCAGCCAGCGTCTCGGCCTCGGCCAAGAGCTCGCGCCGCCTGTACCAGCGCCCGGCGAAGCACAGACATGGTGCATCGCCGTCAAACGGTGCCGCGAACAGGCGTTCCATCAATTGGGACATCACGAAGAACTCCTTTCCTGTCTCAATCCAGTACCTCTCCAGGCCAAGACGGTGTACAGCCGCGGCGAAGGCTTGACGCCTTCCCCCGCGCCGCCTCAGGCGCTGGTCGATGCCGCGTTGGGCTGCGGCTTGTGGACAGGCCACTGCACCTTGCGACCGATGCAATAGGCCACATAGGGCACCTTGCCAATCAGATATGCCGCCAGCATGCCCGAGAAGTAGACAAACAGAATCGCAAACGGGAGCGATCCGTACGTCACCCAGCTCGGTGTCTTCAGGTATGGCACAACGTGCCACAGAAGGGCGAGCGGGAACGGTTGGAACAAGAAGATCCCGAACGACGTCGACGAGGCGAGCATGACAAACCGGCTGAACGGCTGCCACCCGGGCCGGGTGCGCCGCTTCGCCCACGCCATGCCCAACTGCCACATGTTGGCCGTGACCACCAGGGCGTATGGAATCATGAGCGGCGTCTCGGCCAACTCGGCGTGAGAGTCCGAATACCCGAGCACAAACCGTTCAAAGAAATACTGCGCCCACATGGCGAGCACCCCGATGACAAGCAGCCAACGCAACAGCGCCACGTGCGACTCCACGTACTCCTTGATGCGATCGTAATGGCAGGCCAGAATGCCGCCGGCCACAAACCAAAACTGGTAGGTCAGCACAAACGTCCCGTAGCGATCGGCGATGCGCGCCAACAGATACGGCCATTGATGCTGATAGTCGATGTGAATCAGCACGTAATGGTAAAACCCCATCAACGCCAGTTGGAAGATGAAGCTGCCGACAAGGATGTGCGCGTGCCAGCGCTCCAGCCAGCGTAGTCCATAAAGCAGGATGGGAAAGACAATGTACAATTGAATGGACACCAGGACATAGTACACATAGCCCTGATCTCCCACCTCCAAGGAATGGCCCAGCTTGGCGAGAAATGAACCGAACGTCCCCCCGTAGTCGCGCCCGTACAGGATGTAGGCGATGTTCCACACCACGTACGGCACGGCAATCAGAGTCAGCCGCTTCCACCAGAACTTGAGGGTATGAAAGGGCCGCCGGTAATAGGTGACGAACAGCACGAGGCCGGTGATAAACATGAACGATTCACGCGTGAAGTGCATCGACGAGTGAACCGCGGCTACCGACAGAAAGGCGATGGTCCCGTCCCGCAGTCTTGACGCGTAAACCGTGACCGTGTGTACCGACAGGACGCCGAGCATGATAAACGCGCGCATTAGGTCGATTTCATAAAGGTGAACTTTTTTCTGGGCCAACTGTGCGACCTCCTTGCACGCTCAGCCAACTAGTGCGCCAACCGGGCCTCCAGCTGCTCCAGCGTGAGCGCCTTGGTCTCCGGTGCCAACACCAGTTCAATCACTACGGCGCACAACGCCACCGCGGCCACAATGTAAAACCCGACCGCCATGCCGGCCGACTGGAGGATGACCGGCATCGCGTAGGAGCCCACCACGCCGCCGAAGAACCGTCCCAGCGTCTCGACCGTAGCAGCGCCGGTGGTCCGCAGGTGCGTCGGATACTGCTCCGCGTACGACATCTTCAGCGCCGGGAACGCGCCCGTCCCAAACAGGGACATCACGCAGGCGAATGTGACCATCCCGACGGCGGAGCGGGCCAGCCCAAAGAACAACGAGGCCACCCCGGCCACGCCCATGAACAGGACATAGACCCACTTGCGGCCCAGCCACTCGGCCATCCAGCCGTTGAGGAGCTTGCCCGGGATGGCGGCGGCCGTGATGATGGCCGTAAACTCGAGCGAATGCGCGAACGACAACCCCTGCGAGACGAATAAAGTGGGCATATAGGTCATCACGATGTAAAACATATAGAAGGTGCCGATGGCCGAGGCCGCCCGCGCCACGGTGCGGCGCACATACGGCGGTCGCCAGGGCGCCAGGATTCCGGCGCTCAAGCGGCCACCCGGCCCCGGATTCGCACCCGAGCCTTGAGCCGATATGGCTTCTGCCTCGGCGTCTTCGCCCACCCCGGCAGCTACGGGAGCGGGCAGCGGCTGCCCGGTCAGACGCTCAACCCGCTGCTCAATAGAGCGCATCAGCGCTTCCGCCTCCTGCAGCCGTCCTTTGCGCTCCAGCCACCGCGGGGATTCCGGGAGCATCCGGTGAATGACGTAGGCGTACAGCATCGGCAGGGCGGACACCGCAAAGAAAACCCGCCAGGACATCGCCAAGTCAAACCGCGGCAAAATGACCAGTCCCAACAGGGGCGCGATAAAGTACCCTACAGACAGGCAGGCATCCAACAGACCGTTGAACCAAGCCCGCCGCGTGCTCGGGACAAACTCGCTGACTATCGCATACGGCAGCGGGAAGACCGCACCCATGCCGAAGCCGGACAAGAAGCGAAACAACAAAAGCACCCCGTAGTTGGGGCTAAATGCGCAGAGCAAGGTGAACAGGCTGTACTCCAAAATCCCCCATACCAACATCTGTTTCCGGCCGAACTTGTCCGCCAGAAACCCGGCGGGTATCAGGCCCAACACGATGCCGAAGGTGGAGGCCGCCGTGAGCACGCCCACCTGGCCCGCCGACAGGTGCATCACTTGTTTGAGCGGATCGAGCGCGACCCCAAGCGATCCGATACTGAGCGACTCAATGAACCACGCAAGGCCCGAGAGCAGCACCACCATCCCGGTGAACCGGGTCATCGGCAGCCGCTCCATGCGTTCCGGGATACCGGCCCGCGACGACGGACCAAGCCTAGCTGACGATGTCATAAAAAGGGACCCTCCTAGAGGCAGATTCACGCCGCGTTAGCCCAGAAGACCGTCCAGCGCGCCGTGTAGGCGCCGTTCTCCATTCCCAATGGCAGAAACACACATAAGCATGGGAACGCCCCCACGCATGGGTTATGTGTTTTTAAGTCTAGCAACGCCACCCGCAGGAGTGTTGGAAGGAGTATGGACAGTTGTGGAGTCGGTGTGGAGATTTTGTGGAGAACGTCATAGTTCATAGGAGAAGCAAGGCAAAGAACAGGCGGCCGCGCGGATCGGCCGCCTATGGGACAGCACCTGTTGTCGCAAGGAACGCCAGGGAAGCTTTAGACGTTCACGTAGTCGCGCCAGCGATGCACAGGCTGCCAGCCGAGCACCTGTTTGGCGCGGCGATTGTCCAACAGCGTCTCATACCCCTCCAGGGGTGCGCGAAAGTCCCGCACGTCCGGATAACTGACCGCCATCAGTTCACGGCTGGGGATGTCCATGCTGGTGTCATCCGCGGCGATGTTCAAACGCATGCTGCCGAGCCCATCCGCCTCCACTGCCAACCGGTAGGCCACCGCCGCGTCGCGCGTGTCGATGTAACTCCAGAGGATGCGTTCGCGCTCACGCGGGTTGTGGATGAACGAAGGAAAATTCTCGTACATATCCGGGGCAATCACGTTGCCGAGGCGGAACGACACAACCTGCATCCCCGACCGGCGGTGGAACATGTCGGCCGTCGCCTCGTTGACCACCTTCGACAAGCCGTAGCTGTCCTGGGGCAGCTGTGGGTGGTCTTCGTCCACCGGCACGTATTGCGGCGAGAACGGATGCAGGGCAAAGACCAGCCCGTAGGACGATTCGCTCGAGGTGATAACGGCCTTGCTCATGCCCAGCAACGACGCAGCCGCCAGCACGTTGTACGTGGAGAGGACGTTGTTGCGGAACGTGAACTCATTGGGCCTCAGGCCAGCGGCAGGGATGGCCGCCAGGTGAACGAGCGCGTCCGCCCCCTCCAGCACGTCGACCGCGTCCCCCAGCTGCGCGAGGTCCGCAATCACGGTGGGACAGAGCGGTTCCTGCGGGTGCCGGGTGTCGATGTTGACCACCTCGTACCCATGCTCGAGAAATTCGCGGATGACCCACGGCCCCAGGCGGCCGCTGCCTCCCGTCACAACCACTCGTTTTGCCATGACCCCACTCCCCGTGAACGAATTGGTGATGTGTTGCGACAACAACCAATTCTAGCAAAAGTGCTGCCATGTCCTCTAGTGGACGTGCCGTACTTTGCCACATTCTGCCGCACGCGGAGCGCGCTGCCACGGGACGAAGAAAGACCCGGCGGGGCGGCCAGGTCTGCGCTGCACATCAACCTCCCGGGGCCGCAGGCGCCGTGCTGCCAAAGGCGATTGTGAATGCGTCGCCGCTTTTCGCCGGGGCCGACGGCACAGCGACGGTCTGGCGGCCCTGAACCATCGCGCCGGCATCCGCCGGCTGCAACCGCACAGCCAACCCATTGAGACTGCAGCCGGTGAACACCACCTCGCCAAAGTCAGCCAGGCGCGCCAACCGCTCGTCCACTTCCGGCGCCTCCTCAATCCATTCCGCCGAGGTGAGCGGCCCATCGTAATTCAAATTGGGTCGCGCAAAGACCCATCCCTGGGTGCGATTCCAGAGCGAAAGCCGCCAACGCCTATCCTCCTGCCGCGTGATGGCGGCCGTCACCTGGTCGCCCGGCCGTACAGGATAGGCCTGCGGCGGGATCACCGTCTCCGGGCTCGGCAAGATTTCCCACCAGGCGTAGTACTGCGGCTGACCGGCTATCACGTTTTGCGCGGTGCCAATCTGAATCAACTGCGTGTCGCTGAATCCATCTATGCCTATCCATGTGGCCGAATACGCATCCCTTTGCGATCCGTTGCCGCTCAGCAGGCGGCTTAGCCACACCAGCAGGCGCTTCCACCAGCCCCCGTGAGCCGCGGCCTGGTCCCCGCCGACTGTGGGCGTCACCTCCGGCACCCGCCAGTTCCCAGTTATCGCCTGGAAGGCGCCGGAATCCCCAGCCACCGCATAGCCGGACCAGTTTTGCGACGTCCACCCATACTCGGCGCTGGTCACCGCATGGGTCACCTTGTCCACTGGCCGGCGCGCACCCTGCCCACGCGCCGTGGCTTGAACTCTCCCCCGCGTCATCGCCTG
The DNA here is from genome assembly GCF_001552655.1 of Alicyclobacillus kakegawensis NBRC 103104. Taxonomy (GTDB): domain Bacteria; phylum Bacillota; class Bacilli; order Alicyclobacillales; family Alicyclobacillaceae; genus Alicyclobacillus_G; species Alicyclobacillus_G kakegawensis. The sequence continues at coordinate 149,230 of NZ_BCRP01000005.1, forward strand.
CACTCCTCCTTCCTTGGCAACTTGTCTTCAAGGTATGCAGGCGACACGCTCGCGCGTGGACAGGCAACCTGTGTCTTGGCCCGTCGCCAGCTGCGTGGCTGCCGGGGCAACCCGCCCAGGTAGACGGGCTGTGCGCGCGGGGAGCTGGCAGACGCGGATACGCGCGTCCGAAGGGAGATGTCCAGGCCTGGTGGGCCTGGGACCTGTGTTACAATGGGCGTAGCCATGAACGGGCAGACCAGGGGGCAGCCTGCAGCGTGGAAAAAAGAGGTGGCACATTCGCATGGGAGACCGACACGAGCGGCAGCAGAAGCTGATGCAGATTTTGCACAACAGCCAAAGACCCGTGACCGGATCGGACCTGGCCGAGGCGCTGGGCGTCACCCGCCAGGTTGTGGTGCACGAAATTGCCCTGCTGCGGGCGCAGGGCATGGACATCGTGTCGACCCCGCGCGGCTACCTGTTCGAATCGCACCCAGCCCCCGCCCAGCGCAGCGTGCTCGCGGTCTATCACCCGCCTGAGCTGACGCGCAAGGAACTGATGACGCTGGTCGACTTTGGCATCCGCGTGCTGGACGTGCTGGTGGAGCATCCGCTCTACGGCGAGCTGCGCGGCTCCCTGCGGTTGGCGTCGCGCCGCGATGTGGAACTGTTTCTCCAACAGGTACGGGCGTCCGGGGCGACGCTGCTCTCCACTTTAACAGACGGGCACCATTTGCACACGGTGGAATACGAGGACATCGGGGCCTTGACCGAGGCCATCGCACAGTTGCGCAGGCAAGGGATTCACGTCTACGAATAGGTGCCGGAGGCCGGAACACCCACATCCCGGTTTTCCTGATACCCCGGCTTGGAAGGAGGGAATGTAGGCCCAATCATGCCTGCCGTCCCAGCGATCCCCCGCACGCCCCCACGCACCGCCTCACTCAGCGAAAGACGATGGTCTTGTTGCCGTGCAGGAGAATCCGGTCCTCCAAGTGCCACTGCACGGCACGGGCCAGTACCGTACGCTCGACGTGGCGGCCGATGCGCTTGAGGTCATCCGCGCTCATGCGGTGATCCACCCGCTCCACGTCCTGCTCGATAATCGGGCCTTCGTCCAACTCCTCGGTCACGTAGTGGGCAGTCGCCCCTATCAGCTTCACTCCCCTATCGTACGCGCGCTGATACGGGTTACGGCCGATGAACGCCGGCAAGAACGAATGGTGAATGTTGATGATGCGCCCCGGCCAGGCGTGTACAAACTGCGGCGAGAGAATCTGCATGTAGCGAGCCAAGACCACCACCTCGGCGCCGACTTGCTCCAGAATCGCCTGCGCCTTGGCCTCTGCCTCGGGTTTCGTCTCGCTGCTGACCGGGATGTGGTGGAAAGGGATGCGATGCTGCTCCGCCAGCTCGCGGGCATCTGGGTGGTTGCTGACAATCGCCCGGATGTCCGTGAACAACTCACCCATCTGCCAGCGCCAGAGCAACTCCGTCAGGCAGTGCAGCTCGCGTGAGACAAACACCACCATCCGTTTGGGCACCGCCGCCAGCGACACCTCCCACCGCATGTCAAACCGGTCCGCCACCTCGGCAAAGGCGGTCCGAAAGCCGGCCATGTCCGCAGCGATTCCCGGCATGTCAAACTCCACGCGCAGGAAGAAGCGCCCCGCCTCCGGGTGGGTGCTGTATTGGTCGGACTGGACAATGTTCGCCCCTTGTGAAAACAGGAACTGCGAAACCGCCGCAACGATGCCCGGCTGGTCGGGACAGACCACGCGCAACCGCGCACGTTCGCCGTGCTGCCCGCTGCCGCGGCTGGCGGAGGCCGCAAGCGTTCCTTGGCCTTGGAATGAGTTCGACTGGTCGGCTTTCATCGTCAACGACATTGGCTGAATTCCTCCATCAATTCGTAATCCTGCGCCGGCGACAGGCACCAAAACCCTGTCAGCTGCGGCTGCGCACAATCACGCCATACGCCAATCCGTTACAGGACAGTTCTTATATTATGCGTTTTTGCAAGTCTATCGACAAGCAGGTCGCGCAAACGGGGATGGGGACGCGGGCTGGACAACTAGGAACTCTTTCTACATTTCGATACATCCAAGGCTGCGCGTGTCCTATGGGACTATCTCCAGAGCAGAGGCATGATAGACCTCGATTGATGACAGTCTTTCATACCGGCGGCAAGATGGGCTGCGCCGGCGGCCAGACGGCCGCCCTGGCGCCGACAGCACAGGGAGAGCGGCCCTACGCCTGCCTGACAAACGGCCGCCCTTTCCACATGTCTTTGCCGCCCAACCAGAAGCGGCGCGCCGAATCCATGGTCATCCCCGTGTACAGGAGAGCCGCCAACGGGAGCAGCGGCGCCCACGCCCCGTTCACGCCGTACCAACGAAGCATCGGCCAGAACGACACCGAGATGAGCAGCCAAGTCGCGGCGCCAAGCGCCAGGGCCCAGGCGTCCGGGGTGGCGGCCACGCCGGCGATGAGCCGAATGAACTCGACCATGGCGCACATGGGCGGCAGCAGGTAGAGGAACGTCATGCCGAGGACAACACCCGCCAACAGCCAACCCGAATAACGCAGCTGGACAAACGCGGAGCGCGCCACCATGCGCCAGATGTCACCGAGCCGCGAATACGACCGCAGACTCAGGACATCGGGGCCCAATCCCAGCCAGATGCGCCCGCCGCGTCCTTTCACCCAGCGCGCAAGCGCACAGTCGTCAATCAGGGCCGAGCGTATCGGCAGCAACCCGTCGGGCAGGCACGCCCGCCGCACCAGAATGCACCCGCCGGCCGCTGCGGCAACCCGGGACTTGTCGCGGTTCACCCAGCGAAACGGGTACAGCTTCGCAAAGAACAGCACAAACGCCGGAATCAACAGCTTTTCCCAGAAGCAGTCCGCGCGCAGGCGCACCATGCGCGAGACAAGCTGCAAGTCCTCCGCCTCCGCCTTGTCCACCAACGCGCGGATGGAGGTCGGCGGATGCCAGATGTCGGCGTCCGTGAAGACAAGAAAGGCATCCTCCGCGGACGTGGATAGAAAACCCTGCTGCATGGCCCAAACCTTTCCGGCCCACCCTGCGGGCAGCGAATCCACCCGCACCACGCTGAGGCGCTCCGCCCGGCCGCAGCTTTGGGCCACATCGCGCGCCACCTCCGCTGTCCCGTCCTCGCTCTGGTCATCGACAAGCACCACCCGCAACCTCCCCGGATAATCTTGTCGCAGCAGTCCAGGCAGCGAGCGCGGCAGGATTTCGGCCTCATTGCGGGCCGGGACAATGACGCACACCGGCGGGTACCCGCCTGACGCGACAGAACAGGTGTCCCGTTTGTCCGTGGCTGGGACCGCCCTCGCGTCTGCCGGCAGGGCCGCAGGCAGTCCAATGTGGGTCCGCCAATACCCGCCGTGGGCGCACAGAAGGTACACCCAGGCCGCCAAAGCCAGCACGAGCAGCAGCAACAGCCAGGTCACAGCCCATCCCCCTTTGTGCCGCCGCCTCCACGCCCCTGACCGTCAATGGGCAGCGCGACGGCGAAACACCCACCACTTGCTGCCGATGAAGTTGAGCAGCGAGGCAGTCAAGGAAATGGTGACCTTGATGCCGGCCAAGGGCCACGCGTCTTGCTGCAGCAGCCACAGAAGCCACTCAGACACCCCATAGGAGATTCCGGTGATGGCGGCAAACCGCACCACCTCGGCCAGATTGGGCAGGCTGCGGCGGCGAAACGTGATATAGCGGTTCCACAGATAACTGTTGCAGATGCTGCATGTGTACGAAATCCCCTGGGCGCCCTGCGCATGCCAGTGGCCGAGACGCACCAGGGCAAAAAACGTACCCATGTCGACAGCGGTGTTGAGTGCGCCAACCAAACCAAAGCGCAGCGATTGGCGAATGGTCGTCTGCGGGCGTTCGCCGCCCCTGGATTTTTCGAGCATGTGGCGACCCCCGTGCCCTCGAATCCCCTGTGCAGGTCAGGTGGTCTCTCTATCCTGACCTGTGCCGGCCTCATGCGGAGCACCGCGAGGCCGACTCGCCGCTGTCAACCCCTCCGCCATCATGATACGACATCCTCGCCGTGGACGGTACCGAGGGGCATACCTGGTGGGGAGCAGCACCTCCCCGCTTCAGACCGCGCAAGGTTCCCCAGGCCCGCCCTATGGTCGACCGCCCTGCTGGCGGTCCTGGCGTTGTTGCCGCTCATACGCTGCAATCGCCCGGTGTTTGGCCGTGCGCCACAGGAACACACCCGCCGCCACGAGGAGCAGCACCAGCACCGCCGCCCCATATTGCCACCAGGAGCGCGAAGCTCGCGGCGCCGGCTTCCCGGTGGCCTCGTGGTACGCTTGTTCCTGCGGCTGACCAATGGTCAGCGTCCGGGTGGCGGCCACCGTTCGTCCGGCGGCATGGGCGGTCAGCCGGACCGTGTACCTGCCCGCCGGCGGCATCGCCTGGAGCGGCACCGGATAGGTGATGGCCGTTTTCGGAGCCATCGTGAAGGGCCCAAACGATCCCGCTTGAACCGTATCCCCGTTTTCGTTCACCAGCGCATACCTGCCAGTGAGCCCCTTCAACACCGCCGCCGCCTGGTTGCTCATGCCAATCCGCAGCTGCTCGCCGGTGGAGACCGGCGCCACATCCGCGCGGCCGAAGGCGAACCGCGGAGGGACGGTGTGCGGCAGGTTCAACGCTATCGCAACCGCCATGTTGAAGCGGTTCTGAATGATGATGGCCGTCTGGTTCCCTGCAACCCGCGCCGTGCTCTCTGTGCTGGCCCCGGACGCGCTGAACACCACACCGCCCAGATACGTCCCGGCATCGACGTTGGGCACCTTCACCTCAATCGGCACGCGAACGCTCCCACTCGCCGGCAGGCGAATGCTGGCGGGCAGAGAGATGCGGCTGGCCAACGCGAACGAGTGGTCAAGCAGCCGCGATCCCGCAAGTTGGGTTTGTGGGACATACTCGACGCCCCCGTTGGCCATGGTCAGGCCATTGGCGGACGCCGCCTTGACAGTCACCGGCTGGCGCGTGAGGTTGTGCACCTGCATCTGCAGGCGCAGGGTCTGCCCCGGCTGGACGTGGACATCGAAATACCCGGTCACCCCGTGAACCTGCTGCCCGTTGAGGACGGGGGTGACAGCAAACGGGAGCGAGGCACCGGGCGCCCCGCCCGGCTGGCCGGCAGCCAGCGCGGTGTTGACGGCCAGCGCGCTGGCACCGAGAAAGGCAGTTGCTGCGAGGCCCCATCTCAGCCTGCGGCCGGCCAGGTTTCGGCGTATTCGTGAATGCATACACATCGGCTCCGTCCGTTCGGTTTTGTCGTCCTGCGCGGCACTTGCGCAGGAGGCGCTTCCCCCGCCTGTCTGGGGCAGGCACAAAAAATTCACCGGGACGGGACGTCCCGGTGGCGGGCGAGACCCTTTTTCTCCTTACACCCCGGACGTGAGGTTCCAGGTGATAGTAGCATAAAACTGGGTAGGCCCGTTGTTCACGGACGGATCGACCGTCGGCACGCTGGGAGGGACGTGCAGCCCCAGCGTGATCGCACCCAGGTTCCACTTCCCCATGCCAAAATTGTTCCCCGCAGACAACAGCGTCACCTGCCCCTTACCGAGCGGGATGGCACTGGCTGCGTTGTTTGTCGGAGGGTTGGATTGGTCCGGATAGGCGGGCGATACCGAGTCAATCTTCAAAGAGAGATCGGATGCGGGAATGGTCAAGTGGGCGTGGCCGCCCGCTTCACGCAAATCATCGGATGATACTGATAATTGCCACCCCTGGCCGGTCCCGCGGTCATCGATGACCCCTGCGCCGGTGATGGTCGCCAAGGTGCCCGACACGCCGTCATCCCCGACCGTGAGGGGGCTTGCGGCCGGCGTCAGCTGTGCGTCACCAAAATCGAGCGCCAGACTGCCGCCCTGAATCCACACCGGCGCGGTCGTGGATCCCGCCACCTGCGCGCTCCCACCGTCGCTTTGATTCCCGCGTCCATTGCCGGAATCAACATCAGCCCAGGCGGTGCTCAGGCACAATCCCAGCGTGCCAACCGCCCCAGCACCCGCGGCCGCAAGGCGCCGCCACTTCTCTTGCATTTTCTCGACACCTCTCTCGTAGGAAATCCTAGCAATTAGGAAAAATCCTAGAATCGAAAGAGGTCGGTTGCACTACTCGCTCCCCCGAATCCAAGTGCCCAAATACAGATTCGGCTTCATCACTCCCTGCTTTGGCATAAAGTATATAGGTTGTCTGACCCAGCGACAAGATGGAACAAATTGTTTCGTGGCTCTGAAATGTTGTACCTTTCAATTATAATTTTCAACGACTTCGCCCTCGCTGCCCATCCCAAGATACGCGACAACGGGTTCCGAGCGCTCGCCTTCAGCAAACCTTCAGTTTCCCTTCAACCGAGTTTCAGGTGTGTGTCCCATCATGCAGCTTGGGCCCAGCCGGCCCTTGCTGGGTCCCGTTTCTTACCATGCCCGTAGGAGTGGAGCACATGGAGCATAGACGAAACCCGCGCTGGCGGCTGCATCACCTCATACTCGCAGCCATCCTTGCGCTCTCCGCGTTTCTCAACCTGTACGGCTTGAACCAGGAGGGCTACGGCAACGAGTACTATGCGGCTGCCGTCAAGAGCATGCTCATGAACTGGCACAACTTCTTTTTCAATTCCTTCGATCCGAACGGCTTCATCACCATCGACAAGCCGCCTGTGGACTTTTGGATCCAGGCGCTGTTCGCGTGGGTGTTTGGTTTCCACGGGTGGGCGCTGATGTTGCCCCAGGCCCTGGCCGGCATCGGTTCGGTAGCGCTGCTGTACCACCTGGTGCGCCGTGTGTTCGGCATCGCCGCCGGCCTCATCGCTGCCCTGGTGATGGCGCTCACCCCGATTGCTGTGGCCGTGCAGCGCACCAACCAGGTGGACGGCCTGCTCGTCTTCGTCATGTTGCTGGCCGCCTGGTGCCTGTTCCGGGCGCTGGAGACGCGACGGCTGCGCTGGTTGATGGGGGTGGCCGTATTCATCGGCCTTGGTTTCAACATCAAGATGATGGAAGCCTACCTCATGCTGCCGGCCGTCTACCTGACCTACCTGCTGGCCCGGCGCCTCCGTTGGCGCAGGAAGCTCCTGCAGTTGGCCGCCATGACGGGCGTGTTGGCCGCGGTGTCCTTCTCCTGGGCGGTGGCCGTCGACGCCACCCCGGCCAGTGAACGGCCGTACGTCGGCAGCACGCAGACGAACAACGAGATGGAACTTATCTTCGGTTACAACGGATTGGAGCGCCTGACTGGACAGATGCACGGCGCATCAGGCGCAAACAGCGCGCCGATGCAGGCGGCCTCCAGCGCGTCTGGCTCGGCCGGCACGGTCTCAAGCGCCAGGGAACAGGTGGGTGCTGGCACCAGCCCATGGCGCACGGGCGGGACGGGAGGCCAAGCCACAGCCGAGCGCTCAGGCTGGCTGCGCGGCGGCATGGGCGGAGGCGGCATGTTCAACACCGGCAGGCCCGGTCCGCTGCGGCTGTTCCAGTCCGAGCTAGGCGGGCAAATCGGATGGCTGTTGCCGATAGCGCTCGTCTCCTTGGTGGCGCTGCTGCGGCGCGTGCGCTGGCGCCGGCCGCTCAGCCGGCGTGAACAACACGCTGTGTTCTGGGCCGCCTGGTTGCTGCCGATGGCAGTGTTCTTCAGCATCGCGGGCTTCTTCCATCAGTACTACTTGATCACGATGGCCCCGGGCATCGCCGCCCTGACGGGTGCCGGGTTTGCCCAAATGTGGCGAGACGCGCGGGCTAACAGCCGCTGGCGCTGGGTGATCCCGGCCGCGGCCCTGGTCGACTTTGTCTACCAGGTGACATTGGTCCTGCCCTACCCGCAGGTGCGCGTTCCACTGATTGCCGGAGGCGCAATCCTGCTCGCCCTGTTCGCGCTCGCGATCTGGCGCGCCCTGCGGCAGCCAACCGCGCACGCACCCGGCTTCCGCCCGGAGGCATCCGGATTTCGGCCCGCCGCTCCGAACGCGGCAGGCTTGGGCCTGCGGCGGGCCGGAGCGGCGGCCGGTGTGGCAGCGTTGCTCGTCGCCCCTGGCTACTGGGCATTCACCCCCATCCAGTACGGGGTGAACGCGGTCATGCCAGCGGCCGGCCCGACCGGGACGTTCACCCGCACCAGCCTGCCCTTCTTCGCAGCGACCGGGCAGAGAGGAAACTTCCAGCCAGGCCGTTGGGTGGGCCGGTTTTCTAGCGGGGAAACAGGCGGCTCCCCCGGAAGCAGTTGGAACGGAGCAGCCGGTAGGCGCTTTGGCCGCGGCTACTTTGCCGGCGGCGCGCGCGGGTACAGCGGGGCTTTCCCCGGCGCCACCAACGGCGGCAGCTTCCCAGGCGCAAGCGGCAGTGCCAACAGCGGCCTCGGCAACGGACCGGACGGGAGCAAGCGCGGGTTGAGCGACGTCCAAACGGTGGACAGCGCACTGATAAAATACCTGGAGCGCCACTACAAGGCCTCGGCCGGGGCGTATCTGGTGGCGACGCAGAACGCCAACCAGGCCGCGCCCATCATCCTCCAAACCGGTCTGCCGGTCATGGCGATGGGCGGCTTTTCGGGGTCGGACCCGGCCGTAACCGTCCAGGAACTGCAGCAGTTGACCCAATCCGGCAAGCTGCGCTACTTTTTGATTCAATCAAGCGGGCGGTTTGGCGGGCAATCGCAGGTCACCCAGTGGATCCTCCAACACTGCAAGGTGGTACCGGAATCAGCCTGGACCTCGTCGTCCGCATCCACCGGATCGTCGACTCAATCCGCTGCGGCCGGCCGGAATGCGGCTTCCGCGCAGGGGCAGGGTGGATTTTTGAGACAGGGAGGCGCACAGCTGTATGAATACACCGGCTCCAAATGAGTTTCGCCGGCCGCAGGGCGACCCGCGGACGCCGCAGTTCGCATCCGCACACCACCGGGTGGACGCGGCTTCGCACGCGGGGCCGGCGTTCGGCCCGGCAGCCGCAGAGGCCGTGCGTTACTCGGTCGTCATCCCGGTCTACAACGAGGAAGCGGTGCTGCCGGTGACCTACGAGCGGCTCAAGCCGGTCATGGATCAGTTGGGCCATCCGTACGAGATCCTGTTTGTCGACGATGGCAGCCAGGACACTTCCGGGGCCTGGCTCACCTCCCTCGCGCAGCGCGACGCGCACGTGCGGGTGCTCCACTTCTCGCGCAACTTCGGCCACCAGGCGGCGATTACGGCCGGGATCGATTACGCCCGCGGCGCGGCGGTCATCGTCATGGACGCGGATTTGCAAGATCCGCCGGAACTCATCCCGGAGCTGATCGCCAAATGGCAGCAAGGGTACGATGTGGTCTACGCCCAACGCACCCGCCGCCGCGGCGAAGGGGTCTGGAAACGCACAACCGCGGCCGCGTTCTACCGCGTTCTCGGCGCGCTCACCGACATCCAGATCCCCATGGACACGGGGGACTTCCGCCTGATGGACGCCACGGTCTGCCAGGTGCTGCGAAAACTGGACGAGCGCGGACGGTTTGTGCGCGGGCTGGTGGCCTGGGTTGGCTTCCGCCAGACGGCGGTGCCGTATGTTCGGGACCCCCGCTACGCCGGGGAGACGAAATACCCGCTGCGGAGGATGCTGCGCCTGGCGGGCGACGCCGTCACTTCCTTCTCCACCAGGCCGTTGCTGTGGCCGCTGTACCTAGGCGCGTTGGCTATGGCGATTGGACTCGGCCTGGCGCTGGCGACGCTGGTTGAAGGCATGGCGGGCGGCGCTTGGCCCGTCGTGCTGTGGCTTACAGCTCTCATCATTGGGCTGTCCGGGATAGAACTGTCCGCCCTCGGCGTCCTCGGCCAGTACGTCGCACGCATTCACAGCGAGAGCCGCCGCCGGCCGCTGTACGTGGTCGCCGGCAAGGATGGGTTTGACGACGGATTGGGCGCGGAGACATGACGGATACCGGGCGTGCACCGGGTGTCGCCGGCCAAGGGGAGACCCGATTCGGTCAGGCCGTGATGCCACAAGCGATGCGGTTTGCGCTCATCGGCATGTTCAACACCGGCCTTGACGTGGGCGTGTTCTGGCTGCTCGTGCACCTTGGCCGCTGGCCATGGCTTGTGGCCCAGTGCGTCAGCTACACCTGCGGCCTCGTCAACAGCTACCTGTGCAACCGCACCTTCACGTTCCGGCAACAGGCGCACCCCAGCCTCCGGGAGGCGTTGCGCTTTGCGGCGGTGAACGGGCTCTCCTGCGGCCTGTCCCTTGCGCTCCTCGCCATCCTGCGGCACGCAGGCTGGCCGGCGCTGGGAGTCAAGATGACAGCCACCGGCCTCACCACCGTCGTCAACTTCGCCGGCGGCCGCTGGTGGGTGTTCCGCAGCCGCCCCATTCGCTAGAATGGAACCCGAGGTGACACTGTGTACAACAACGCCGATATCCGCATTCTCGTCGTGGACGACGAGCCGAACATACTCCAGTTTCTAGAATTCGGACTGAAGAACGAAGGTTTTCAGGTCGAAACCTGCGCTGACGGGCTGGAAGCGGTCAACCGCGCCCAGGGCTTCCGCCCGCACGTGGTTATCCTCGACGTCATGATGCCCGGCATCAGCGGCTTCGAAGTGTGCAGTTTGCTCAAACGCAGCCAGAACGTGGCCGTCATCCTGCTGACCGCGAAGGATGAAGTCGAAGACCGGGTCAAAGGGTTGAACCTGGGCGCCGACGACTACGTGGTCAAACCGTTCAGCTTTCAGGAACTGTTGGCGCGCATCCACGCGCGCATCCGCGGCCAGTTTCCACAACTATTGGACGAAGTGAGGATTGGACCGTTTCACATCGACGACGCTCGCAAGGAAATCCGCTACCAGGGACGGGCGCTCGCGCTCTCGACGACCGAATACGACGTCCTGCGCTACCTGGTGCTCAACCACGGCATCGTGCTCAGCAAAGCGAAGATCTTGGACGAAGTATGGGGCTACGACTTCCAGGGGCAAGACAACATCGTCGAGGTCTATGTCAAATCCCTGCGCGACAAGCTGGGCGACAGCGACCACCGGCTCATCCGCACCGTGCGCGGGCTCGGCTACAGGGTGGACCTGCCATGACGAGGCTGCCGTTTCAACTCCCCCGCTCCCTGCGCGCGCAGCTTTTGGTCCGGTGCCTGGCCATCCTGGCCGGGCTGCTCGTGTTTATCGGCTTCTTTCAATACCTGGCGATGAGCCGCTTTGTGTACCAGAACACGGCGCACATGGTGCACACCCAGGTGCGTGCCCTGCCGCTGCGCTTTTGGCTGCACGATGCGCCGCGCCTGGAAGGTAGATGGGCCGCGGGCAGCCTTCTCAACCCTGGAGCCGCCTTTACCGACAGCGGCACGGCGAGCCCAGGCAAGGCCCGTGGGAACGCCACCGTCCCGCGTGAAAGCGGTGCATCCAGCGGGAGCACGACTGATGCGGTCAATGCCGATCCGTCCCTATCCACAGCGACCGGCAACCCGACGGCCGCGCAGCGCCCGTTACCCATCCCGTTCACACTGCCCGGGGCCATCGTCACCTTCATCGACGACACGGGCGGGTTTCACGAGCTGTTCCACCCACAGCAGGCGGATGCCGCGCCGCACCTGCCGAAGACTGTTTACCAGGCCGCGCTGACGTACGGGCAGGCTGACAACCAGTACCAAATCGTCAAGACACCAGCCGGCGCGCAATTGGTCGTGTTAACGCCCATCGGTCCGCCCGGGCAGCCGTCCGGACTCATCCAGGTCAGCGCCGATGTCGCCCAAATTCGCCACGTCGTCGTGCAGCAACTGCTGGTCTTCATCATCCTGGCCGCGGCCGCGCTCTTGGCTGCCATCCTGGCGCTGACCCCGACGGTCCGGCGCACCCTCGTGCCGCTCTCCAGCATGATTCGGACTGTCCGCCACATCGGCGCCGGCAACCTCGCGGAGCGCGTGCAGTTGGTCCGCCCGCAGACCGAGGTGGCCGTGTTGGCCGAGTCCTTCAACGCCATGCTTGAGCGGTTGGCGCAGGCGTTCGCGAACGAGCGGATCGCGACGGAACGGATGCGCCAATTTGTCGCCGACGCTTCGCACGAACTGCGCACGCCGCTGACCTCCATCCGCGGCTTCCTTGAGGTGCTGCAGCGCGGCGCCGCCAAAAACCCCGAGCAGCTGGAACAGGCGCTCACCAGCATGCGCGCCGAAACGGAACGGCTCAGCCACCTGGTGGAAGACCTGCTGACACTCGCCCGCTTGGACGGCCAGCCGGAGCTGAACCGCCGCCCGGCTGATCTCGGCGGACTGTTGGACAGGATGCGCCCGCAGTTGGAGGTGCTGGCCGGATCGCGCCAGGTGCGCCTGGACGTGGCATGCCCGGCGCTGGTCGAAGCGGATGTGGACAAAATGAAGCAGGTGGTGCTCAACCTGTTTCAAAACGCCGTCCACCACACCGCGCCGGACACCGGCCGAATCGAGGTCAGCGTGCAGGCGGAGCCCGACGCCGTCCTGCTGACCGTGCGCGACAACGGCAGCGGCATCCCGCCTGATCGGTTGCCGCACATCTTTGACCGTTTTTACCGCATCGACGCCTCCCGCAGCCGTGCGGCCGCCCCCGCGACTCAGGGCGCCGGACTCGGCCTCGCCATCACCCAATCCATCGTCCAGCTGCACGGAGGCAACATCGAGTGCGAGAGCGAGTTGGGCGTGGGCACCACGTTCACGGTGCGGCTGCCGCCGTGCAACCCGGACCCGGCAAAGCCGGGTGGCGAAGCTGGCCGTTAACGGACCGCGCACACGCAGCGCGTGCGTTTGGCCCTCATGCGCTCGGCTCGGCCAGCGCCCGCGCCACCGCCGCCATGTCGGCATCCGCCAGGCCCTGGTCGGCCGCCCGGTCATACGCCGACAGCGCCGCCTGGATGGCCGCGCCTGCGTGCCCCAGATCGCCCAGGAACGCCTGCGCCAGGCGCAGGTCTTTGCGCATGTGTTTGAGCGCGAACGCCGGTGCGTACTCGTCCGCCGTCCACAGCGGCCGCTTCATGGCCAGGATGGGTGACCACATCCCCGTTTCGGCCAGCACCTTGAGGAACGCCTCCCGGCCCAAACCGGCCTTGTCCGCGGCCGTCAGGCACTCGCCCGCCGCCTCCACCACCACGCCCAGGTACGCGTTGACCAGCAGCTTCATCGCCGCCCCCCTACCGACCGGGCCCAGGTGGAAAGCGTGTCTGGCCATAGCCGCGAACACCGGTTGCATGCGCGCAAACGCCTCGGCCGATCCGCCCGCCAACACCACCAGTTGCCCTTGCTCCGCTGGCTGGACAGATCCGGACACCGGCGCGTCCATGAACTCCAGCCCCGCCTGCGCCAGCCGCTGCGCGACGGCCTGCGTCTCCTCAACACCGATGGTGCTCTGGTTGACGATGAGGGTTCCCATCGGGACGTGGTCCGCCACGCCGTCCGGTCCAAACAGCACCTCGCGTACCGCCGCGCCGTCGGCGACCATCAGAATCACCGCGTCACACCCGTCGACCGCTTCGCGCGCTGACGCGCACAGACGTCCCCCGCCCAGGTTGTAGTCCCTCGGCGTCCGATTGAACGCCCGCACGTCAAACCCCGCCCGCACGAGGTTGCGGGCCATGGGCAGACCCATTGCGCCCAAGCCAATCCAGGCGACCTTGCGGATGGGCCGGGCGGCGCCCTGGATTCCGCCCGCCGCCTCGCTTTGTGTCGTGGCTGCTGTCGTCCGCATCTCCTGCTGCATACGTTTCACTCCCATCTCATCGGTTCACAAGGGCAACCCTTTCCGGTGATAGTATAGGACGGCATGGGATGAGACGATGGGTGACTAAAACAGGATTTCGGTTGCGTCCGTCAAACCTAGGTTGCCGCTGATGGCGCGCCGGCCTATCCCAGGTCGGAAGGATGAGCGTCGTCCGCCTCTTCCGCTTCCACATACCGCTTGAGCGCGGCCAGCTTTTCATCCCAAAATCGCTCGTAATCGGCGAGCCAACGCTTGACCTCCAGCAGCGGCTGGGGCTGTAAATGGTACCGAGTTTCCCGTCCAACCCTGCGGCTTTTCACGAGCCCAGCTTCGCCAAGCACGCGCAGGTGTTTGTTCACTGCGGTGCGGCTTATCGGCAGGCGGTCACTGATGGACGCAATCGACAGTTCGTCCGCCTCCGCCAGGAGTCGAATCACCTGGCGCCGGTTGGGATCCGCGATGGCCTGGAACACGTCATGTCGGACGGCAGTGCGCATCATTTCTCAACATAGCCTCGCAAGGACTCAAAGACCAGGCGATTCCATCCGCCATCCATGCGATCCCGAACCACCGTGTGGGATTCACCAAACTCGGTCACCTTCTCGGCATCCCAGCCAGAATGGACAAGCGTCAGTTCCGTTTTCCCGTTTAGGTCTTTCAACTCAAACAGGACGTGCCAGTCCTTGCCCCAGTTGAACCCTATGCGGTGGGGCGGATTGACCTCTGTGACTTTGCAGGGCGACTTTCCCCAGGGACCTGCGTCCAGCATGAATTCATGACCGACAACAGGTTGAAAGTCGCTTGGCATAAACCACGCGGCAATGCCTTCCGCTGTGGCAACCGCCTTCCACACCTTGTCAATCGGCGCATTCAAAAGGACGGTCTTGCGAATATCGGAGATTTTCGAGTCTGGCATCCTTTTACCTCCAGCCGCTTTGACATGACACCCAAAGGTGTTATTTCAACACTATATGAATCCTTGGGAATGTGTCAAGCACGCTGGCCGGATGACGTCCGCCTCCTTGTCCCGCACATGAAAGCGAGGCGCGCGTTCCCAATGGAAACACGCGCCTCATACCGATGATTCCAATAGCGTGATACCAAATGTGGCTGCCGGACCGCACCGCGCATTGCGCCGGTGGATCATCCCTGCAGCTGCTGGGCCTGTTCCTGCCGAGCCTTGGCGGCTGCCTCCACCCATGTTTCGCGGAGGCCGCGGATATGGTCAAGGACCTCTACGACCGGATGGACGTCCTTTTTCAGGTTGGCCTCGACCAAGCGCTGGTGAAAGTATTGATAGAGGGACGCCAGCGGCTTCGAGATCTCGTACCGCATGTCAAGCGGCCCCCACAACCCTTCCCGGATGATGCTCTGCGCCTTCATCAACTGCTTGTGCGACACGTCGACATCGCCGCTCTCCAGCGCCGCCTTCGCGTTCTCCAAAGCGGCAATGAGGCCATCGTACAGCATGATGAGCAGCCGGTCCGGGCTCGCTGTCTGCACGGACGCCTGGCGATACGCCGCATATGCTGGATTCGTCACGAGTCAAAGACCTCCTTACGACGAAGAACTGGAGGATCCGAGCATTCCTGCCAAATAGCTGGCTTGGGCGCTCAACTGCGCAATCGCTTGCTCCATTTGGCTGAATTCGTCCTGATAACGCTGCCGCAAGTCGCTGATCTGCTGTTGCATGTCCTCAGCGTTGGAGTCTATGCCGGATATCTGCAGACCCAAAAAGCTCACGTCTAGACTGTCGGTGCCAAACAAAGTGGAGAAGTCGGCATTCGGGTCAATCAACGTGTATGGCAGAAGCCCGGCCCCAGATATGGTGGTGCCGTTGGACGTCTTGGTCTGGATTTCATTGACGATGTCCGGGTTGCTGCCGGCTTCATCGGTTAGCTGCTGGATGGAACTCGACAGGTCGTTGTACAACTGCACCGCGACGCCTGTGCCCATGGACGATCCGCTCGATATCTGCGGGTTGTTCGTAAACAGCCGCATCACCGCCTGCGGATCGGCCTGGATGGCGGCACGCAACTGGTCCGTGTCAATCTGCAGCAGCCCGTATGTGTTCCAGCCGGTGGTCGTCACCCCCGGAGCCGTCGCCCCCGAGGAGACGCCGTTTATCGGGTCAATCGGAGTGATACCAATGGAGGCGAGCGTGTCGAGTGTCACCGTTTGTCCGTTCACGGTCGACTGGGTCTGACCGGACAACCGCAGTTGCATGTCGTTTTCCAACGTGTTCATGATATGGCCCAAAAGCGGGTCGTTGGCGAGCATGCCGCTCTGCGCCTGCTCGTTCCATTTTTCGATTTGGTCCTGGGTCATCTGCGACGCCTGCTGCGCCGTCAGCGGCTGGTAGTCGTAATTCCGCTGCTCGTTGTACAGCCCCTGCATCAGTTGCAGCGTTTGATTGTACTGCTGCACAAAGTTGGTGATGGCATTGACAATCGAGTCCACGTCCGTTCCCACCGTCACGCTGGCGCTGCCGGTGGAATACAGGTTCAGGGTCAGGCCGTTGTAGGTGGCCTGGTTGGTCGGGCTGGTGGTTTCGTAGCCGTTGACGGTGTACTGCGCGTCATGTCCTGTGGGCGGGTTTGACGGATCGATGCTGATTTTAAAAGCGTTTTGTAAGAACGTGGCTGTAGTGTCGTCTACTTGAATCTTGGCGTCGCTTCCGGTTTTAGTGGTCTGCATGACAACGTTCCCCGTGTTCGTGTCATAGAACGCAGAGACACCGGCTGCCGTATTGCTGGTGATGTCGGATAACACCGTTTGCAACGTGTCGCTGCCCTGGAAGGTGAACGACTGGCCGTTGATGTTGAGCGTTACACCAGAGCTGTAGCCAATCGACGACAGGGTAGTGTTGTTCGCATAATTGGGATCCGTGGAGATTGGCGAGGATGAATAGACCGTCGCCCCCTCCGCAAGGCGCAGAACGGTGATGTTGTACGTACCGTTCGGAGCTAGCGTACTGGCGGTACCGCTCACCACAGCGCTGTTCGACGAGGTCACTGAGTGCGCCATGAATGTGGACTGCAGCTGCATCGACTGCACCGTATTCTGCAACTGCGTGAGCGACGCGTTCACCTGCTGATACCGCATCTCCTGCCACTGCAGGATCTGGCGCTGCTGCAAGAGTTGCACAAGCGGCTCCTGGGCCGCCTGCACCATGGCATCGACCATGCTGTCGGTGTCAATGCCCGATGCCAAACCGGACAGCCCCGAGCCTAGCGTATACGTCACCTGGTTTATTCCGCTGGCGGAGCTTCCGCCACCCGAATAACCCCCCGACAGCGAACCGATGTAGGTCATCACAAGGCCTCCTCATTTGGAAATACGCGTAAGTGCGCACATGGATTCTGGCACAGAGCACAGATGTACTATTCGCACGCAATCGGTGCAAGCCGTGCACCGGATGGAGACGCGCAGAGAGCCACCTTAACAGGGAAACCGGCCGCAGGAGCCGGTTTCCCGCCAAAGCGATGATGAATCAGCCAAGCAGCTTGAGGACCAACTGCGGCTGCTGATTGGCCTGCGCCAACATGGACACCGCAGCCTGCTGCAGGACATTGTCCTTCGTGAACTCGGCCATCGCAGAAGCCATGTCGGTGTCAGTGATGCCGGATTGCGCAGTCGCCAGGTTTTGCGATTCAGTGCTCAGGTTGTTGATGGTGTGCTCCAGGCGGTTCTGATACGCGCCCAGCGTCGAACGTTCCGAAGATACGGTCTGAATCGCGTTATCCAACGCGGTGATAGCCGTCTCGGCACCTTGTTGGGTGGAGATGTCGATGTTGTTGATGCCCAGCGACGTCGCATCCATGGCCTGGATACCGACCTTCATCGTCTGGTTAGCATTCGCGCCAATTTGCATGGTGAGCGCATTGTTGGTGGTGGTGATGGTCGATGTGCTGTTTGCGGCGGCCAACACGGAATCCACAGTCATGTTGAACTGGAAGCCACCCGCCTGGAAGTTGCTGTCGGTGATAGTCAGGCTGGAGGTATTAGAATAGATATTCTTACCAGCAGAATTTGTGATGGTGAAATTATTCGCTCCATACGTCGCGTTCAGGTTGAACGTCATGGTGCCCGCTTGCAGGTTCGCATCATTATTGATAGTGAACTTTGTTGAAACGCCACTTTCGTTGGTGCCGGTAAGAGTTATAGGGGCTGTGTTATCCCAACCGGAAGTGCTCGCCACTGTCACACCATTGGCATCCTGGAGAGTGAGATCATACGTGCCAGACGAAGCACCCGCTGTGACCGTCAGCGTGTAGTTGCCGAGGGCCAAGCCCGTCACTTTACTGGTATCCGTAAAGTCAAAGTCGGTACTGGCATTCAAACCCGTGGTGTTGGTGTTGACGGTCGCACTGACAGTGGCCGGACTTACGCTCGTCACCGTGTACGTGTCCGCGGCCAGATTTGCGTCAGTCACCGAAACGGATTTGAGATTCAAGGAGTCAGTACTGAGCACCGCACTGTTGCCGATGGAACCATCCAGCAAGTTTTTGGTGTTGAACTGCGTGGTATTGGCAATGCGGTCCACTTCCTGCTTCAGTTGGTTAATCTCCAGCTGCATCGCGTTGCGGTCGTCAGGGGTGTAGGTGCCGTTCGCCGACTGATCCGCCAGTTGGCGCATGCGCTGAAGGATGCTCTGTGTCTCGTTCAGTGCGCCCTCTGCGGTCTGGATGAGCGAGATGCCATCCTGCGCATTGCGCGAGGATTGGTCCAAACCGTTGATCTGCGCCTGCATCTTCTGTGAAATCGCGAGGCCCGCCGCGTCGTCGGCAGCGCTATTGATGCGCTTACCTGTAGACAGTTGCTGCAACACCTTCTGCAGGCTGTTCTGGTTCTGACTGAGAGCCGCCAGAGCGTTCATCGAACCCAGGTTGTGATTGATGATGAGTCCATAGCTCATGCAGTACACCCTTCCCTTGTGAGGTTTCCCCGGCTGCGCGGGGTTCGGAGGACACTTGTCCATCCGCTCATTCCTTATATCGGCGGGAAGCGCCCCAAACTTGCATCGTTCGTCATGAAATCGTGTGCTGGACATCAAGAGGGCTGGAAAGAGGAGATCGAGAGGCCAATCTATATCTCGACGCAGCCTGGCGACACGGCTGTGCGGTCCGATGCAGACGCATCCATGCGCTCACGCCCGGACCTCAGCCAACCTGCTTACCGGCGGCGGAATCACCCGCAGTTCAGGAGCCCGCGCGAGGTAGGTGTGCACACTTCCCGGCTGAAACTCCATCTCGACCGGATGCGTGACGGCGGATACCCGCACGGGTTGAACGTGCGCCTCGATATCCACGTGCCCCGTTTGGTAGTGAATCTTCACAGAAAACGGGCGCGGAACCAACTGAGGGGCAAATTGACGCTGGTGGTCACGATAGCGCATCACCCACTGCGGCAGGGGGTCGCCCTGCTCAATGTGCAAGAAACGCTGGCCCCAGTCGGCCGTGTCCGCCACACCCTGGGCGGCCGCCTGGCGGGCGAGAGCAGCCTGGTGCTTGGAAAAATCGAGCGGGGTGCGCAGGCCCTCGTCCGCAAACGCCTCTGTTTGGTCGATATCCAAGCGGCCGGAGGTTGTGTGAATGGTCAGTTCCGCAGCCGGGGCGTCAATCGTCAGGTCCGCCTGGCGGGTGTGAATCTCCCAGTGCGCCGGGGAGTAGCGTATACCGATTTGTCCAAACACCTGCTGAATCTGGATCTGCGGTATCATCCGTCCCCCTCCGACATGCGGCCATCTATCCGTCCGCAGGACTCTCGCCCACTTGACACAGATTCACACAGCGCTCAGGCGCCGGATGGCAGCTTGCACCAAAGCGACGCCAGGGACCGGGAAGGCTACTTCAGAAAATCCACCAACGTCGGCACGATGATGCGCGCCCCAACCGCGAGCGACGCCTGCTGCACCGTCTGGGCGGTGGTCAAATCCGTGATGGTCTGCGCGATGTCCGCGTCCTGCACCCCGGCGAGCAAGGACTGGAAGTTGTTCACCAAGTCGGACAGGCGGTTTTGCTCAAACTGTACGCGGTCGAGCCGCGCGCCCACATTGGCCTGCGCGGCGGTCATTTGGTCGAGCCGCGAGTCAAATTGCCCCAACAACTGGCTGACGGTCTGCCCGTCGTTGTTCTTGAGCGCCGTGCTCAGGCTCAGCAACAGGTCAAACGCGTTGTCACTCGCGCCCTTGCCCGCGTCCGTTGCAGCGACCGCGTCGCCAAAAAACTGGCTGCCCGGGGTGTTCACGTCCAACTCAATCCCGTCGCCCACGTTGTACAGGATGGAGCCTGTGTCGGTCGTGGCGTTCTCGGCGCCTGTGGTTGGGTAGGGCGCAATGTCCGTCTGTTGGCCGTTGAAGATGTGTTGGCCGTTGTACTGCGAGTTGCCGATGGTCACCAGCTGCTGATACAGCTGGTCGACCTCGGACGCCAAGGCCTCCCGGTCGGAGGGCGCCATGGTGTCGGACGCCCCCTGCACCGCCAGGTCGCGGGCGCGCTGCATGACCTGTATCGCTTGGTTCATCACCGTATCGGTGTAATTCAAGAAGCCCTGCGCAGCGTTGGCGTTGCTCTGGTACTGCTGGTAGTAGGCGATGTCGCTGTTGTAGCGCATCACAAAACCGACGCCAATCGGATCATCCGCCGGGGAATTGATACGCTTCCCCGTGGCCACCTGGTTCTGCAGTTGACTGAGCCGCTGCGTGTTGTTTTCGAGATCATACAGCATCTGCTGGTTGAGCATGCTCTGGGTGATTCGCACCGTTCATCCCTCCCCGAACTGTGCTTCGCGCGTCGGCAGGCCGTGGCTGTCCGGTCAGCTCTTCCGGCACCGCCCGCAAGCCGCCACAAAGCCGCACCATCCCACGCGCGAGGTGCAGAGCATCACACGTTTTGTATCAGGGTATCGAGCAGATCGTTGATGACCGATATCACCTTCGCCGAGGCGTTGTACGACTGCTGGTACTGAATCAGGTGGGACATCTCTTCGTCAATCGACACCCCGGACACCGACTGGCGCTGCATGTCAATCTGCTGCATCACCGCCTGCTGCGCGGACACTTCTTGATTAGCCTGCTGCCCCTGGATGCCGAGCTGACCGACGACCGCCTGCAGGAATTCGTCCAATGTCCCCTGTTTGAGCGGCATCACGGCCGATGAGTCCGCCGCATCGGAAAACTGAATCTCGGCGCTCTTGAGGCTGCTGATGGTGGTGGCCAGCGTCCCATCACCCGCGTTTGTGGACAGCCCGGCCGCCAACTGGGACACATCCGACAGCACGTCCGGATTCACCGTAATGTTGGCCGCGGTGATGGACCCAGACGTCCCCGTATCGTCGACGAACAAGGCGGGCGCATGGTCTCCGTTCTCGTCGTAGCCCATCTCCTCCAACGCGTTCAATCCGGCAACGGTGATCTGCGTTCCCTGCGGGATGGTCGCATCCCCCGAGGCATCAAACGTGATGCCGAGCGATGGATTATCCGCCGCGATGGTGGACCATGGCGTCCCGGCAGGATACGATTGGCCCCCTATCGTCATGTCCACCGGCAGGGTTGCCTGGCCTGCGGACGCGCTCACCGTCCAATCCCCGGCCAGGGTGACGGTCGCCGGGCCGTTGGCCAAACCGTTGGCAAACGCGTCCAGATCTGCCTGATAGCCCGCGAGCAGCGACAGCGAGTCGATCAGCCCCTTCACCTTGCCGCCGCTCACCGGAATCGACACCGGATTTGCCGGGTCACCCGTGGTGCGCAGCACAGGCTGCGAGGGGTCGGACGGGTCGGTCTCCACCGTTTGGTCGTCCAGCACCACCGTGCCGCCAATCGAGATCTGGAACGGCGTCGTCCCGTCCGACTGGACCGAGATATCCACAAGGCTCGACAGCTGGTCCACCAGGTAATCGCGCTGGTCCAACAGGTCGTTCGGCTGGTTGCCGGATTGGGAGACGATGTCAATCTGTTTGTTCAACTGCGCAATCTGGGTGAGATATGAGTTCACCTGATCCACCGTGGCGTTGAGGCTGGTTGTCAAATCGTCGCTCAGATCGGAGAGTTGATTGGCCGTCTGATTGAGCGTCTGGGCGACCGTGACCGCGCTTTGCGCGACCAGGTTGCGAGCGCTCAAGTCGCTCGGATTGGTCGCCAGTTGCTCCCAAGCGTTCCAAAAGCTCTGCATCACGGTCGAAATGCCTGAATCGGACGGCTCGTTCAGGATGGCCGTAATCTTCTGCAGCGAATCCTGGGTCGCCTGCCACTGGCCCAGGTACTGATTCTGCTCCCAGTACTGGTTATCCAGGTAGTTGTCCCGCAGACGCTGAATCTCCACCACCTCGACCCCGGTGCCAATCTGTCCGTGCACTGCGCTGGTCAATCCAGGTACTTCCAGCGGCAACGTCGCCGTCAAATCAGCCCGTTGGCGACTGTACCCCGGTGTATTGGCGTTGGCGATGTTATGGGCAGTAATCTCAATCGCCGCCTGCTGCGCCTGCAGCCCCCGCGTCGCGATTTCCAAGCCAAGAAAGGTTCCGAGCACGCGACAACCTCCTTCTATCTTCTAGCATGAAGAAGCCTCGCGGTTGTCTCCCCCGCAGCTTCTCTCTACGCCCGCACGTTGATGGCCACAGACGACGGGGAACGCCCCGCCGGGGTCCGTGGCCCATAGCCTGTGCTCTCGGCGCTGCCCCGTATCCACTCAAACATCTGCTCAATGTAGCGCAGCGACTGCTGCATGATTCGCTCGTTTTCGGCGCAGAGCTGCTGCAGCCGGACGAGTGCCTCGCGTAAGGCCGCCCCCAGCTTCTGCAGGCGCCCCGCCAGCGGCGCCTCCAAGCGGCGCGCCAGTTCCGACACCGTCACCTGGCCTTCCTCCAGCTGGTATTCCCGGGCCAAATCCGCTTGCAGGCGTCGGCGTTCAGTTTCCAGCTCCTGCACGCGGGTGACGGACCTGTCAATCTTCGCCACCAGCGGTTCCAAGGCGCGAGTATCCCTTCGAATCAACGCCCGCTTTTGGCGTTCCGTCAAGGAAACCAACTGCTGGTGCTCCGCCAGCAGCAGTTCAAGCAGCGTCAACAGCCTCTGGACTGTGTCGCTCATGCAACCACCCCTTTGCTGATGGGGGCAGGGACTGCCACCCCAAGCAGCCGTATCAACCCAAAGGGTGCTCCTGTCCTCTATCAATATATCGGCACCACGCGCCCGCATCTTGCATCTTGCTACACACCTTTGCCCGGTCCCTGCGGCAGCGGGCGGGCCGCCACACGAGACCCCCGCGCCAGCTCCAGCGACTTGTTCTGCAGATACGGGACCAGCACCGAGCAGACCAGAATCGCCGCCAGGATGGCGTAAAACGGCGGCCCCGCCAACCGGTGCAGCGGAAACAAGGCCGCGTACACAAAAATCCGCGACACATTGAACGTGTTCTCGCGCCAGGTGAACAGGCGCGCCGAGTGCATCGGTGACAGCTCGCTGAACATCGCGTACTGCTGCGCATTCCATACGGATCCGAAGTAAAACATGCCGACCGTGGTGAAAAAGTTGGAGACGACGCGGACAGGGGCCTGCGGGAACACGGCGAGCAGGAAGCCGGCCGCGATGAGCCCCACGCCGATGTTCATCCACCGCCGGCCCGGGAGTTCCAGGCGCTGGTACAGCCGCAAGGCCAGGATACAGGCCAGGGTGTAGCCCATGCTCAGCAGCCCGATGACCACTTTGTTGCCGGTGACGCTGAACGTCAGAATCAGCGAGAGAGCAGACTGGAACTGGAAGAACAGGGCGCCCGCAAATAACCCAGCGTGCATCCAGCGCAGGCTTGGCGTCGGAAACACGTCCCGCCAGGACATGTGGCTGTAGAACGATCCGCCCGTGCCCACGTCCTGTTTGTACGTGATGGGCGGGACGAGAAACGAGAGAGCAAACATGACGCAGACAAACAGCATCATCAGGAGGAACGAGCTGCCATAGCCGAACCAGTGGATGAAGAGCGCGAACAGAAGCGGGTTGACCAGACCGACCACCTGGTTGATCAAGTTCTGATAGAAGTAGAACGCGGAGAATTCCTCGCCTCGGCCCAAGCGGATGATGCTCAGGTTTTGCCCGGAGTAATAAAAGCCTCCAAACAAGCCGGCGGGGATGGCGACGAGCGCAATCCACAGGTACTCGTCGCGGACATGGACGAGGCACAGGACGACGAACGCCGCCAGGCCCGAGAGCGCCGACAGGCGCATCGGCACCCGGCAGGAAAACCGCGTGAGACTGCCCGCGCCGGTGGTGAAACCGACGCCCCAGGCCATGAACAGGACGATGTTGTACCAACACAACTCGGCGATGCTTTGGTGACGCTCCCAGATGTACAGGTTGACAAAGATGCCCATGAAAGTAAAGATGACAAGAAACACGGACGACATCCACAAAATCCGCCGCAAGTCTTTGGGTAGCCCCATCCCGACTTCCCCCGCTGTGTGCGAATTTGGACTGGCGTCGACGCACGGGCCTCCAGCGCGCCCATACATACCCCGGCGGCGACGCCGTCAGAAAACAGATACAGTCTAAACCCGTCTGCCGTCCCTGACAATAAGGAATTTGCTCACCTGCCTCCGCGACCGCAGCCGCCCTTCACATGACACGGCCCGTCCGCATCGTGTAACATAGAGCTCTGTGGGTTCCCGCCGGGGTCCAGTCGACGGAGCGATACAGGCATTTTCATTGGGACAACACGTTGTGAGGTGGAAGGTATCGTGTCAACAACCGAGAACCGTCTGCGGACGCCGAGCGAGCCAGCAGACAAAACCTTGGCGAGCGTGAAAGCAGACGGACTGGCCAGCCAAGGGGAGGCAACAACCGGCACAGCGGAGGCGCCGTCGGCGTTCGCGGAAACAGAGGTCGAGGAGACCCTGCGCCTGAAGCTGGAGGATTTGGTCCGGCGTTATTTTCAGAACAAGGAAATTGCCAAGGAGCGCAACGAGGAAAACAAGCTCCTGTTTGAAGAGCTGGAACAGTTGTTTCACGAGAGCGGCGAAGAGGAAATCATCATCCCTCTGCCGAGCGGAGAGAACGCTGTGCTCTCACCCAAGTTTCGGGAGCGCGAGGTGCTGGACAGAGACGGCCTGGCCGACGAGATGCAGGTCTCGAAAGACGAGCTGAAAACCCCGTACGACTTTTGCGCCTTCACCGCACAGGGCAAAATGACACCCGCGATGATCACCCGCCACACTACGATTGAACGGGAGGTGAAGCTCCGCATTTCCAAGCGCAAGGCAACCACGCGCCGGCGTCGGCGGAGGAGCCGGCCCGGCCATCCGGAGAGCTAAACAGCGGCAGCCATGTTTCGTCGACCATGGCCAGCCGTCGGGGCTGGCCATGGTCATACGGACACAGGCCCGGCTCTACTCCAGTCCCACCCAATCCGGCTTGGCCACCTCGCGCCAGCGCCGGCGGATGGCGTCATACTCGGCCGCCGGCAGCGGGCCCTCTGCCACCACCGCCGCGTTCTCCACATACCGGGTGGGATTCGACGTCCCGACAATCGCCGTGTGCACCCCTGGCACACTCAGGGTGAAACGCAACGCAGCGGCCACCGAATCGCGCGGGCCACGCCTTGTGACGTCCAAATCCAGCTCCTGCAGACGGCGCCAGTACGGTTGGATGTACGTATTGTCCGGCAGGGAGGCGTGCAGCCAAGCCGCGTTCGCAATCGGCCGCTTCACGACAACCCCCATACCCCGCGCCTGCGCCTTCGGCAGGATCAGGTCAATCGCCTCCTGATCCGCAATGTTCACGGAGGTTTCGAGGCTATCGAAGACGCCCGACTCGACCGCGTACAGTGCCGCCTGGCCGTCGCCGCTGTAGCCGATGTAGCGGGTTTTTCCGGCGTCCCGCGCCTTTTGCAGGGCCTCAATGACGTCCCCCTGCTTGAGCACTTCCAGGGTGCAGCTGTGCAGGTGGATGACGTCGACGTAATCGGTGCGCAGGCGTTTGAGGCTGCGGTCGATGCTGGCGGTTATCGTCTGCGGGTGCCAGTCCGGCGTATCCAGACCGGCCGCGTGGCCGCACTTGGTGAACAGGTAATAATCCTGGCGCCGATGGCCGACCGCCTGGCCTATCAGCTCTTCGCTGGTCGCGTAGCAGGCGGCCGTGTCAATCACGTTCAACCCCGC
The DNA here is from genome assembly GCF_001552655.1 of Alicyclobacillus kakegawensis NBRC 103104. GTDB lineage: Bacteria > Bacillota > Bacilli > Alicyclobacillales > Alicyclobacillaceae > Alicyclobacillus_G > Alicyclobacillus_G kakegawensis. Next base: position 175,110 of record NZ_BCRP01000005.1, read on the forward strand.
ATCCAGCGCCGACCCCAACAGGCGCTCCACATCCTGAACGGACGCGCCACGAAAGCCGATCTCGGCGCCGCCGAAGCCCAGCACACTGACCGTCATATCGGTGTTGCCGTATTTTCTCCGCTCCATGGTCTCATCTCCTGCCCCAAAATTCGCCATCAAAATTTATTATAAAAGATAAAAGGATCTGATGCATGAACGGGCGAATCCACAGGCAATGAGCAACGCGGGCGGGTCAGAGGCGGCCGGCTGCTGTGCGCCGCCACGGCTTCCGCCGCAGCCAAGCGGCGGCTGAGGAAAGAAGCGGAAGAAAGATGGCTGTCACCAGAAAGTAGCCAGGCACCACGGACAGGATGAAGGCGGTGACGCCCGCAGTGTTGCGGAATAAAAAGTAACTCGCGGCCCACACGGCGAACGCGGCCGGCAACACAGCCCAGCGCGCATCTTGCGTACCGCAGACATCCTGCAGCGCGCGGCACAGGGACAGGTGAATGGCACTCAGCTTCAACACCAGGATGGCTACCACCCCCATCGCGTACACGGTGTCGAGCCGCTCGATCAGCTTTCCCAGGCGAATCGCCCGCACCACCTCCAACACAGGGTAGTTCATGTATTTCACCGGCCAGCCGACGACGCCGACCGTCTCCACCACCAACACGGTGAGAATCAGGCTGCTGACTGCGGCCGCAATCAGGATGTCCAGGGGCAGCGTGCGCGGAGTCCGCAGCGCAGGCACCCACTGCAGGGCGACAACAAACTCCAGACCGTAGGCAAAGGCCGGGACGATGCCGGATCGCCAGATGGGGGTGAATCCCTCCGCCCAAACCGGCTGAAAGGCGGCAATGTCAAACCAGCGCAGCGCCAACACGAACAAGATAGGAACAATGACCAGCACCAGTGGCATGATGAACTCGTTGACGCGCCCCACCACCTCAATCCCCAGGTGCACCAGGTACGCGACACAGGCGAAGGCAGCGGCGCCGACCACATACTCCGCCGTGTTGGGCAATGTGGCAACCGTGACAAAAGCGCTCATCTCGCGTCCAACCGTAGCGGTGGTAATCAGCAGCCACAGGCACAGCCACGCGGCCAGAAATCCGCCAATCCACGGTCCTAACGCCGCCCGCACAGCCTGCGTCAGCGTGAGGCCAGGAAACAACCGTACGTGCACCCACGCTACCCCGGCCGACAATCCTCCCCCCAACAGCAAGAAGGGGGCACCCAGCCAAGCGTCGTGCACGGTGAACTGGGCAATAGTGCCGGGCATGGTGAGTATGCCCGTTCCGAGCACCACCCACACCAGCATCAGAATCACCTGGTAACGCGAAATCTGGGTCACCCTATCCCACCTCGTACAGCCACCGCGTCAGCGGCGCAAACACCGTCTCAAGCCACCCGAGTGGCCGCAGGGACGGAAAGTCCTGCCGCCCCGCCACAAACGCCGCCACCATACCCGCACCCATCAGCACACACCAAACCAAGCGGGCCGTTTTGGCCCCAGGTTCCTTGGCCCGGAGCAAAAACCGCCATTGCAGCACGCCGCACAACAGCGCCAGCCCCATCCCGACCACCCCGTTCATCGGCCCGATCCGCCCGCGCCCAGTGATTTCTTTTGTTCCTCGCGGGCATACTCGCCAAACGGCGAGTGTGTCACCATGTAAGACCGGACCAGCCGCGCCCGGATGTCGTAGCGCACCGGGGCCGTTTGCCACCAGTCGGGATGAGCGGACAGAGTCTGGTAAGCCTTCGCGTCCGCCTGGTACAACGCGTTCTGCAGGCCCATCGCATCCACCCCCGCACGCCGCGCACGCTGCAGCGCCGCCTGCATCTCGGTCCGCACCAAACTCGCTGCAGCCGCTTCCAACCGGCTGTACTCATCCGCATCCAAGCGCATGGATGCGCATCCGCGTTCCACCCCTCCTTCCCCCCGCCACTCGACCCAAAACCAAGGCTTCTGCGCCGTCCCCGCCCAGCGTACGCGCGTGCGCGTACCCAGCCAGTGAATCGAGACGGTTCGGTCCAAACGGGTCAACCCGTCCTCTCCTTGGTGGCCCGCTGCTTCGCCGGCACGCCCGCCGCCAGCCGACCCCGCGCCATGCGGTTTCGGGCATGCAACCGAATCCAGCAATCCCCGTGTGGAAGAGAGCCACCATAGCATCCCGCGCCACTCCTTAGCGTCCATCCACAACGTCCGCCCCTCGCGCGTCACCAGAGCCAAACCGCGCACAATCGGATCACCTTGGCTGCCCATGTCGATCCAGATCATGGCGCTGGTGCCAGAGGGGCTCAGCCAGCTCCGCATGACATGCAGTTGGTCACTGCGGAGAACCGGAGACCAGTCGGCCGCCTGTTCCGCCACGTCCTGCAATCGCAGAGCCGAGGACACCGATGCTACCACTCGCGCCGACAACACATCGGCCGCCCTGTCCTTGGTCATGATGAGCAGCTCGCTGCGGCGAATGGAGCGGTTGCGCTCCAATTCGTCCATGAGCGGCTGCAGCTGCCGCTGTACAATGCCCTCACCGAGCACCACCACCGCGTTGTGCGACAGATAGACCCGGTGTGGCAGGCGCCGCTGTACATTGTCAATCGCCATCTCCAGACTGTCCGCCTCCGTCTGCACCACCAGGTCTGGCGTTTGCGACCCGCCGCCCGTGCCGACCGTCTGCTGGGATTGGCTGGCGTCTGGATTGATAATGTCGGCTGTTACCCGCAAACGTCCGTCATCGGCCACGTCCACGCCCAGCCCGGTCATAACATACAAGTCGTCCACCTCCGTGTAGTCAGCGCACCCGGCCGTCAGAGACACCGTGAGCAACAGGCTTGACAGCCAGGCACGGCACCGCGCCCACGCCCTTGTCAACGCGCCCACCACCGCTTCTGGCGCTGCCCGGGCCTCCCCTTGGCCCGCCTTGAATCCAGCGGCTCAAACTGGCGCGGACGCTGTCGCATCGCCCACCACGGTGCGCGGACGACCGTGTCCTTCATGTCGCTCCATACCGTTGGCGCCAACGGTGACATATAGGGAATACCGCAGGAGCGGATGGATACCAGGTGACCCACCGTGGCCACCGCCAGTAGCACAACCCCGTACAGCCCCATCAGGGCGGCGACGCTGACAAACAGAAACTGCAACAATCGTGTCACCTGCACCAACCCCAAAGCCGGCAGAGTGAACGACGCAACCCCTGTCGCCGCCACCACAATCACCATCCCCGGCGACACAAGCCCAGCCCGTACCGCCGCGTCCCCGATGATGAGCGTCCCGACGATGCTCACCGACTGGCCGACCGCCCGCGGCAGCCGCGTGCCCGCCTCCCGCAGCGCCTCGAACGCCACCATCATTGCCAGCGCCTCAATCACCGTGGGAAACGGAATGCCTGTATGCTGAGCTGCGACGCTGACGAGAAGCGGCGTCGGCATCAGGTCTTGGTTGTACGTGAGCAGGGCGACATATAGAGAAGGCAACAACATCGCCGACCAAAACATCAGGTGGCGCAGCAGGCGCAACGGCAGAGCGAGCGCAAAGCGCATGTAATAGTCCTCTGGGGAGTTGAGCAGCATGGGCAGGGTCACAGGCACCATCACACAGTTGGGCGATCCATCTATCAATAAGCCGACCCGCCCCTGCAGCAGACTCGATACCACCCGCTCCGGCCGCTCCGTCTCCTCGGTGGTTGGAAACGGGCTGAACGGTGCGTCGTTGATGTACTCACGCACCACATTTAAGTCGACCACCGCGTCCACGTGCACATACTTCAAGCGGCGGCGCACAGTATCCAACAGTTCCGGCTTGGTTATGCCCTCGATATAGAGCAACGCCGCTTGCGTGTGCGAGCGCTCACCAAACTCCCACGGTTCTGCTTTGAAACCGGGCGTCTTTAGGCGCTTGCGCAAGAGCGCCAGGTTTCCCCCCAAGTTTTCGGTAAACGCTTCTTGTGGGCCTTGCAGGGTCGGTTCATTTTCTGGGCGTTCAATGGTACGTCCTGGTGATTTCTCGACATCCCAAGCGGTTGCGAACGGCTCCCCGTCCAGGAACGCCACCGCGTTGCCCGCCAGCACCGCCTCCACGGCGGCCTCCATGTGCCGGACGGACCGCATCGGCAACAGCGGCGAGCGCCCCCCTGGAACCGGACCACGCCTGGATTCAGCCGTCGCCCGTCCCTGCCCCAGGCCCAGGCGCTCCCACCAGCCCGGCTGCGCCGCATCTCGGCCTCCTGCCGCAAACGCCCCCAGCCCTATCTGCAGGCGCTGCTCATCGACCAGACCCTCCAACCAGACTATCACCGCGGTCCGGCCGGCCACCGCCAGACTCTGCTGGCGCAAATCGGGACAGGGCATCAACCGCCGCTCCAGCTCCGCAGCCGCCCGCTCGGCCTGCTGCGGGACGGGGGTCGGGCCTTGTCGGCGTCTCACGATACTCCCTCCCACCTCTGTACTGCCACAATGAGCCTATCTACCTTGGGTATTCCCATGTCGGAGGTATCATGCCCAATACTTGGAACACGCATGCGCGTGCGTCTTGCGGAGGCATTTCCTTACCATGACCCGGCGATGGGGACGCGGCGCCGTTTCAGGACCAGAGACAGCAGGCCGTAGAGGACGAACAACGAAGCCAGCGCACAAAGGTACGCATACATGGAAATACGCACGAGGACGACCTTCGACAGCACGTACGTCGCCAGCACAAACGCACAGAACAGTGTCGCCAGGGCGGCGCCTATGGCGAATCGCCTCGGCCTTGAGAGGGTCAACAGCCGATGGGTCTCGAAGGCGTGCCTCGCAATGGCAAACACCAACGCATGCGCCGCCGCCATAATTGCCAAGGTACTGAACACAAAACCGGCTGTGATGGGGTACGCCGGAACCACGTGAGCGCCTGAGGCCACGAAGCGCCAGAGGTCCAGCACGCGCTTTGTCAACACGCAATCATAGAGGGCCAACATGGCCACCCCCAGGCTCATGTAGCGGATCCAGTCGAGCGCCGTCCACAGGCCGTCCCGTCGCTTCCCATTTTCGATTATCTCGTCACAAAACTTTTTGTAGTCCTCCCCAAACACTTCCGACAGCGGCACATGGCGGTCCTGCGCGGAGAGCGCCATGTCGAGCAGGTCCTGGCGAATCAGCTCCACCTGGAAGTCGGAGAGGCGCGAGCGCAGGTACACCACCATGTCGGTCATGATCTCCATGTTTTCATCGTTCAAGCGATGATGCAGCTCGTTGTTCTTTCGGTTGAGTTCCTTGAACGTGGTCATGGTTCACTCCCCCTCGTTCCCCGCGAACAGCCGGTCCACACAGCTCACCAGCTCTCGCCACTGTCGGTAGAAATCCTTCAGCGCCAGCTCCCCGAGTTCAGTGAGGCGATAGTACTTGCGCCTGGGCCCATACGGAGAGTCCCTGTAGGTGGCGGTAAGCAAACCGTTTTTTTCGAGCCGGAGCAAGAGTGGGTATATCGTCCCCTCCGAAACCGTCGGAAAGCCCGCCATCCTCAACTTTTCGGAGATCTCGTAGCCGTATGCCTCCTCACCGCGGATGACCTGCAGGATGCAGCCCTCCAGTGTGCCCTTCAGCAACTGTGTGCGGTCGTTCATGCGGATCACATACCTTGTCATACAAGTTAGTTGGGTGCATTGTATGGCAAGGTAGTGAAGGAGTCAATGGCGGCGTGGAGTACAAAGCGTCGGGCATATGCACGCCGGACACCTGTCCGTGTCAGGCGGTCGCCCGCCAGCATGATATGGAACACGCAAGGATGTATACCATGTCGACTCCGACGGAGGGAGGAAGAATTGATGATGAAACCTTGCTCGCCCATTGTTTGCCCGCCGGTATACGTGTACCACGACTGCTATGTCGCGCGCGAGGTGCCCGTGGTGCAGCCGGTGATTCACGTGCGGCGCAACATCGTGGTCAACGTGCCCCGGTATGTGGTGCAGCCCGGATCGCAAGAGGTCACGCTGGATCCCGGCTGCCCAGTGCACCACAAGCGGTGACCGGTTCACTTGACCGGCGCCTGCCCCCCGGGCGGGGCGCAATCCTTCCGCCCCGCCCGGCGTGCCGTGTGCGCGAGGCTCTGCCCCTCCCCCCTGCCCGCTGGGCATCACCAAAAAAGGCGGCCCTCCGGGCAAGCGAGACCTCGTCGCGCATAAACCTCCTGGCTGCGCGACGATGACAATCCCCGTCATCGACAAACAATCGCCATAGTCTTGTCACGGATAATTAGCATCCCCTAACTGGACAAGTGATACAATCGACCTGGCACCGAGTTTGTGAACGCCAAAAATGGACACCGAGATGATGATGGGATGAAACGATTGTATCGACTGGCAGCAGTTCTGACCGCACTGTGTGTAGCCGGGGTCAGCGTTGGGTGTCAAACCCCAGCCGCTGCCCACAACGACGCCCAAGGTGTCGCCGCCTCCGCCAAATCATCCCCGCACAAGACCATCACCGTCGCCATCACGAACATGGCCTATAATCCGAAAACCATCCATATCACCGCGGGCACCACCATCACGTGGCGCAACGACGATTCGGTCGCGCACACGGTCACCAGCGGTGCCCATGAGCAAAAGGACGGGCTTTTCGATTCGGGGAACCTGGCCACGGGCCAAACCTTCTCGTACACCTTTCACAAACCGGGAACCTACCACTATTTTTGCGCCTACCATCCGGGCATGACCGGAACAGTGGTCGTCTCCAAGCCCCAGGCCGCGTCCCCAACGACGACCGGCGATGCGATGACGGGCATGCATGACACCCGTTCCCAAACACCGAGTTCCAGTTCAAAGACCCAGTATGCGCCGCTCGGCACCGGATGGTCCGGGGAGCCGAAACAAGCGGACGATATCCGCCTGCTGCCGTATAAGATGGAAGACGGATATAAAGTGTTCCATTTGACGGCCGAGCCCGTATGGTGGCAGGTGAAACCAGGGCAGAAGGCGAAAGCGTGGGCGTACAACGGATCTGTACCCGGGCCGGAAATCAAAGTGGACCAGGGGGACAAAGTGAAAATTGTCGTCGACAACAAACTGCCGGAAGGGACGACCGTGCATTGGCACGGGCTCGACGTCCCGTTTTCCCAGGACGGCACTGGTGGAATCAGTCAGCCCGATATTCAACCTGGCCATTCGTGGACCTATACGTTCACCGTCAAGGCTCCACCTGGGACGTATATCTACCATAGCCACCCTATGAAGGATATGGAGAAACAGGAGAACATGGGTTTGTTTGGCCCGTTCATCGTAGAACCGAAAGGAACCGCATGGAAACAGGTGCACCCCGGGTATCAGCGGGAGTACACATTGGTCGTCAATGACTCGCCGCAGTTCGGGTACACCATCAATGGGCTGTCCTACCCGGCCACGCCCGTCTTGCCCGCCAAGGTTGGTGACAAGGTGCTCGTCCACCTCATCAACATCGGGGCCATGGATCATCCGATGCACCTGCACGGAATGCACTTCCAGTTGATTGAACAGGACGGGTATCCCTTGCCCGCCCCCGTGACCATGGATACGGTCAACACCGCTCCCGGCACCACGTATGACCTGTCGTTTGTGGCCAGCCAACCCGGAAAGTGGTTGTTCCACTGCCACATCGCGGCGCACGTGACCGACAGCCAAGGCAACATGAGCGGGATGATCACGATGTTTGACGTGAAAAAGTAGCCCCAGCCAGCCTGGGCGGGCCCGACCGCTGTATCCGGCCCATCCGCGGGTCCGCAGGCAACTGGGTCAGCCTTCCGGGTGCCTGGGGCGCGGCGCCGCTTGGCGCCGATTTGCGTTACAATGGGGATGAACAACTGTTGGGAGGCGATACCATGGCCAAGATGAAAGCCGTCGCTCTGGATCCCAACCAAAATCTGGTGGACATCGAGGTCGAGAAACCAGAGCCCACCGGCCGTGACCTGCTGGTGCGTGTACGTGCGGTCGCGGTGAACCCCGTCGATACTAAGCAACCCCCGGCCGATCCGTCCGCGCCCCCGCGGATTCTCGGCTGGGACGCGGCGGGGACGGTGGAGGCGGTAGGCAGCGAGTGCACCCTGTTTCGCCCAGGAGACGACGTGTACTACGCCGGTTCCATCGTGCGCAATGGCGCAAACAGTGAGTACCACCTGGTGGATGAACGGATCGTCGGACGCAAGCCGCGCACGCTGGACTTCGCCGAAGCCGCGGCGCTGCCGCTGACCAGCCTGACCGCCTGGGAGGGCCTGTTCGAGCGCCTCGGCGTGGCCAAAACGGGCATGCAGGGAGCGCCCATCCTCATCGTCGGAGCCGCGGGCGGGGTCGGATCGATAGCGACGCAATTGGCACGGCGCGCTGGCCTCACTGTCATCGGGACCGCGTCCAGACCCGAATCGCGGGAATGGGCCCTGGCCCACGGCGTGCACCATGTCGTCGACCACACCCAGCCGTTTGCGACGCAGCTGCAGGCGCTTGGCATTCCCCAGGTGGACTACGTGTTTTGCCTGAACGAAGTGCATTCCAACTGGGAGAACATGCTCTCGGTGCTCCGCCCGATGGGCCGCATCTGCACCATCCTGCCGCCGATGGAGCCGCTCAACTTCCGGCCGATGGCGGACAAAAGCATCACCTGGTCGATTGAGGCGATGTTCGCGCGCTCCAAGCACCAAACGCCGGATATGGAGGAACAGCACCGCATCCTCTGCGAACTGGCCGACTGGGTGGACGCGGGGCAGATTCAGACCACCCTGTCCGAGCGCCTGTCGCCCATCTCCGCGGCCAACCTGGCGGCCGCGTTCGCCAAGATCCGCTCGCGGCGCACCATTGGTAAGATTGCGCTGGAGGGGTTTGCGAAGTAATACCCGCACCGGAATCCGACGGCCGCCGCGAACCCAGAAGGCGGCCGTCCAGGCTAGGCGCCCCGATTCAGATTCAACAGCACCACCCCGGCGATGATGAGCAGGATGCCGGCCACCATCGTCCCGTTCAGAGCCTGCTTCCAGAAAAGCCAGCCGATGATGGCCGTGCTGGCGGTCCCCAAGCCCGACCAGATGGCGTAGGATACGCTGAGCGGGATGTCCCTGAGCGCCAGCGACATGGCGTAGAAGGCGACGCCGTATCCGAGAAACACACCGATGGTGGGCAGGATGCGTGTGAACCCCAGCGTGGCCTTCAGCATGGAAGTGGCGAACACCTCGCTGGCGATAGCGATGCCAAGATACAAGTAGGCCATGTCGTCAATGTCCTTTCGTCATGGTTATGAGTGTGTCTTTTACTTGTTGCCGCAATTTGGGTTCCAAAGAGGTGCAGCCAAACAGTTCGATGAACCACAGTCCGTCTGCGGCCAAGCGAATGATGGTAGCCAGCACAGGGTCAATCTCGTCGTTCTCAATCCGCAGCTGCCAAGTGTCGTAGTGGTCTTGTACCGGCTTCAGGAGTTCAGGATTCTCTGAACTGGCGGCGAGGAGTCCAACTGTCATGTCGGGGACCCCCTCCAGCAGTTTAAATGTCTCCCATACATACGCCCGCGTCCACCGCCCTACCCCTTCCTCGTCGGACAGAGCGGTCCTCTCCATATTCGCGGTGAACTGGTCCATGATATGATTCACCATAGACTTGACCAACTCTTCTTTCGTTGGAAAATGATACAATACGCCCCCCTTGCTGACGTGAGCTTGCTCGGCCACAGCCTCCATCGTCAGGTGGGCCACCCCCTGTTCGCGGACCAACTGCGCGGCGGCTCGCAAAATCTGTTCACGCTTCGACGGACGTCCACGATGCGTGCTCACATTCGCTTCATCCTTTCCCACCGTTTCAGTCCAAATCTGTACCGTCCGTACGGTACACATATTGACACAACCACTGGAGACGATTATATTCTCTCTATACTGATTTGCATACTGCGAATTGTCGATCGGACCACCGAAGACAAGAGCGACGTACGCCCGAGGGGACGGGCTGTGGTTGCTTTTGTCTTCTTTTTTTTCCAGCCAAGAAGGGAGTGACGCACGTACACGCATGAGTACCCTCCTGAAGACTTACCGTCTCACCAAATTTTACGGCCCCAGGTCCGATGAGGCGCTGAGACTGTTAAGAAACGGCGCCAGTAAGCGGCAAATCCAGGAGCAGTCGGGCTGCACCGTGGGCATCCACCAGGTTGACCTAGAGGTTCATGACGGTGAGTTGTTTGTCATCATGGGGCTTTCCGGAAGCGGCAAGTCCACCCTGCTTAGGTGCATCAACCGACTCGTGGAACCGTCTGCGGGGCGTGTGCAGGTAGAAGATGAAGAAGTGACCGCAATGAAGAAACCGGACTTGCTTCGCTTCCGCCGGCGGCGCATGGCGATGGTGTTTCAGACATTCTCGCTGTTTCCCCATCGCACCGTTCTGGACAATGTCGCGTTTGGACTCGAGGTCCAGCGTGTGCCCAAAAGCGAACGTTGGCGCATCGCGAAGGAGAAACTTCAGATGGTTGGCCTAGAACAGTGGGCATCTCACTATCCGAGCCAGTTGAGCGGAGGCATGCAACAAAGAGTGGGTTTGGCGCGGGCTTTAGCCACCGATGCCGACATTCTCCTCATGGATGAAGCGTTCAGCGCCCTCGATCCCGTCACGCGAACGGAGATGCAGGCTGAGTTAATTCGCCTGCAAGGAGCGCTGAAAAAGACCGTCCTCTTCATCACGCACGATCCCCACGAGGCCATGCGCCTGGGGGACCGTGTCGGGATGATGAAGGATGGGGAACTGGTCCAGGTGGGCACACCCGAAGTCATGAAAAAGGCTCCAGTCAATGACTACGTAGCCAATCTCTTGCGCAACGTGGAACCGGAGAAGGGATGACGTCCATGCACAGTATTCCGCTCGATGTGTGGATCAACACAATCGTGACATGGCTTTACAACCGGACCGGCTCGGGTTTCAACCAGTTCTCCAATGCCCTGCTGCACTTCCTGGACCTCCTCATTCACATCCTGTCTGCCCTCCCGTGGTGGCTGGTGACGGCCGCATTTGCAGCACTGGCGTACTACGGCGGAAAGTGGCGGCTGGTTGTGGGAACCGTCTTGGGATTTGCGATGATTGAAAACCTGGGCATGTGGAACGCCATGATTACCACATTGGTCCTGGTGCTGGTGTCGACATGCGTATCCCTGCTCATTGGATTCCCGCTGGGTGTCTGGTGCGCCCAGAGCAGGTTTGCGTATCGCATCCTCTCGCCCATTCTCGACGTCATGCAAACGATGCCGTCCTTCGTGTACCTGGTGCCGGCGGTCATGTTTTTCAGTGTGGGGCCGGTGCCTGCGGTGTTGGCCACCGTGATTTTCGCAATCCCGCCTGTCATACGACTGATTCGGATAGGCATTTTGCAAGTCCCGGACGACCTCGTGGCGGCCGCGGCTGCGTTTGGCGCCAATGATTGGCAAGTGCTTGTCAAGCTCCAACTGCCGTTAGCCCTGCCGAGCATCATGACCGGAATCAATCAGACCATCATGCTGTCCCTCTCCATGGTGGTGGTGTCGGCGATGATTGGCGCCGGAGGGCTCGGAAACAGCGTGATGACAGCCCTGGAAACGGTCAACATCGGGCAAGGGTTTGAAGCCGGGCTGTGCATCGTGATTCTAGCCATCATCCTGGATAGGATTTCGCAGACGATAGGAGGCATGCAACGTGGAAGTCAAACAGGGACAAATAACTGACGGGCTGCTGGAAACGGGCATCATTGACACAGACATCCATGAGCGGGTGTTGTATCCCGACTTGGTCCCCTATCTCGACAACCCTTGGCGGCGCTACATCACCGACTGTGGTTGGATTCAGGAGAAACACCTGCCTTACACCCAGCCCACGGTAGCCGGGCTGAACCGGGCAGACGCCGCGCTCCCAGACGGGCGTCCAGCCGGATCGGATCTAGCCTTTTTACGCAGCCAACTGCTGGACGAGTTGAACATTCGGTACGGCATCCTGACAGGCGCCCTAGATCCAAGCCCTTCTTCCATGAATGGATGGCATGAGATGGCGACCGCCCTGGCGTCTGCTTACAACGACTATCAGATTGAACATTGGTTGGAGAAAGACAGCAGATTGTATGGATCTGTACATATCGCAGCTCAGGACCCGCTGGCGGCCGCCCGCGAGATCGACCGGGTGGGCCCGCATCCGAAAATGGTCCAGGTGCTGCTCCCCATCGACAACATTGTGTGGGGCGATCCGTATTATCACCCTATATTCGCGGCGGCTGAACGCAACAACCTGGTGATCGCTATGCATCACAACGAACCCGCTGTCTATTTCGGCCGCTTCCCGAGATATTTCATCGAATGGCACACATTGATTTCCACGGCGCACATGATGCAGGTCACCAGCTTCGTGTTCAACGGCGTGTTTGAGAAGTTTCCCAACCTCAAGCTGCTTATGATTGAAGCCGGTTTTACCTACGTGCCACACCTGATGAGAAAAATGGACCAGCAATACCGGGACCTTCGCCATGAGGTGCCTTGGATTAAGCGGTTGCCGTCCGAAATTGTTCGCGAGCATATCCGCTTCACAACCCAGCCTATGGAGGAATTCTCCAAAGCGGAGTTTGAACAATGGTTGGATTTGCTAGGGTCCGAGGAGATGGTGTGCTTCTCTTCAGACTATCCACACTGGGACTTTGATCATCCCGTTGGAGGGTTCCCGAACATGCGCGACTCCCTGCGCCAGAAAATATTTCACGATAACGCGCTGGCCCTCTACCCGAAACTCCCACAGGACCAAGGGAGGTGCCCGAGATGCAGCAGGTCGTTTGCAAGCTCACCGAATTGCAACCAGGAGAGCTGAAGGAGATTCAGTTTGGCCGCATTTCCTTGGTAATCGGCCGCACCGGGGCCGGAGAATTGTTCGCCTTCTCCAATCGGTGCATTCACCAAGGGGCCCCGTTATCCAAAGGCAAACTGTGCGGAACGTCCGCTCCCACGGATCTGCCTGGTCAGTACAGTTATGTGAAGGAAGGCGAAGTGCTGCGGTGCCCATGGCACGGCCGGGAATTCGATGTCACGGCAGGTGGACAAATGATGTCCGACCCAAGACGGGCGCTGGGCAGGTTCCAAATATTCGTCGCTGGAGAGGATGTTGTCGTCTCCACTCTGAACAAGCCGGAGAAGGGAGAAGTGGCCGATGAACAAAAATAGGCGGGCGGGCGTGACTGCCGCCGTGATGACTGCCATCATCATTGTGGGAATTGTTGAGGTTCGTCAGAACGCGCTCCATAACGCGAACGCGAGCGCCGCATCTGACCAAGACAAGACAATCACACTGGGTTATGTAAATTGGGAAGAAGACGTGGCCGTCACGTATCTGTGGGCAAACCTACTGCGACAGAGGGGTTACCATGTCGACTTGCAGGCGCTCGATCTCGGCCCTATGTACGCCGGTCTGTCGAAAGGCGGCGTGGACGTGTTCTTGGATGCTTGGGTGCCGGAGCAGCAACAGTACTTGCACCACTACAGCTCCACCCTCACGGAAATTGGCAGGTGGTATGAGGGAGTAACTCAGGAAGGCTTTGTGGTTCCCCAGTACGTGACGGATGTCCACTCCATCTCCGATTTGAAGACTCATGCGTCGGAATTCGGTAACCAAGTGATTGGTATTGATGCGGGCTCCGTGGAAATGCATATTGCGCAGAAGGCATTGGACGACTACGGTGCCAGCAAGCTGACCCTGGTCCCGAGTTCAGACCTTGCCATGCTCGCAACCCTCATGAAAGATTATGAAGCCAAGAAACCCGTAGTGGTCACACTCTGGAGCCCGCACTGGATATACTCGGAGTACAAGCTCAAATATCTGTCGGATCCGAAAGGCGATTGGGGCAAGGCTGGCAGAATTCAGGGGGAAGCGAACAAGGCCTGGGCGTCTGAACATCCACAAGCCATGAAGTGGTTCCGCAACTTTAAGATGAGCGAACACCAGTTAGAAACGCTGGAGCAAGACATTCATGCCGCCAAGACCCCTCAGGCGGGTGTGGAAAAATGGATGCAAAATAACCTTTCCACCATCGACACGTGGTTCACGTGATACCCTCGTCTCCAAACGGACGCCGTCATGGTCCGCCAACGAGCTCACCCGTTCATCCAATCGCTGCGGCCCGCCCCGTAAGCAAAAGCCCCGGGATTGCCCCGGGGCACAAGGCCGAAAACGCACACTTCCTTGCATGTCGTGAGAGCGCAGGCGCTTCCGTTGGCCACGCTGGACAGCCTTGACCGGCGTGCGAGAGGCAGGCACACTAGGCCTGGCTGCTGCGCAGAGCCTGGTCGAGGTCATCCAGGATATCCGCGATAGCCTCGGTCCCCACAGACAGGCGGACGAGACCTGGCGTCACCCCGGCCGCCAGTTGCTCCTCGGCGGTGAGCTGCTGATGCGTGGTGCTCGCCGGGTGGATGATGAGCGACTTGGAATCCCCGACATTGGCCAGGTGGGAGAACAGGCGCACCGAGTTGATCACCTTGCGGCCGGCTTCCACACCGCCGCGCACCTCGAAGGTCAAGATGGCCCCCTGGCCTTTCGGCAGATACTTTTGCGCCAGGGCATGGGAAGGGTGGCTTTCCAGCCCTGGGTAACTGACTGCTTCGACGGCCGGGTGGCTCTGCAGAAAGCGCGCCACCGCCAAGGCGTTCTCGCTGTGCCGCTGCATGCGCAGGTGCAGCGTCTCCAGCCCCTGCAGGAACAGCCACGCGTTGAACGGCGAGAGCGCCGCTCCCAAGTCGCGCAGCAGCTGCACCCGGACCTTGAGGATGTACGCCAGCGGACCAAACGCGTCGGTGTAGACAAGCCCGTGGTAGCTCGCATCCGGTTCCGTAAGGCCTGGGAAACGGCCGCTGGCCTGCCAGTCGAAGCGCCCGCCATCGACGATGACGCCGCCGATGGATGTGCCATGCCCGCCGATGAACTTGGTGGCCGAGTGGACGACAATATCCGCACCGTGATCAATCGGGCGCAACAGATAGGGTGTGGCAAAGGTGTTGTCGACAATCAGCGGCAAGCCGTGTTCATGCGCAATCGCGGCGATGCCGGCGATGTCCGGCACGTCGCACCTGGGATTGCCGATGCTCTCGATGTACAACGCCTTGGTCCGATCCGTAATGGCCTGGCGGAAGTTTTCGGGTTGGGACGGATCGACAAAGCGGACCTGGACACCGAGCTTGGGTAGCGTGATGGCGAACATGTTGTACGTGCCGCCGTACAAGCTGGTCGCCGAGACAATCTCGTCCCCCGCGCCAGCGATGTTCAGGATGCTGTAGGCGATAGCGGCTTGCCCGGAGGCCACCGCCAGCGCCCCCACGCCCCCCTCAAGCTGCGCCATGCGCTGCTCGAATACGTCCGTGGTCGGGTTCATGATGCGTGTGTAGATGTTGCCGAACTCCTTCAAGCCAAACAAATTGGCGGCATGGTCCGTGTCCCGGAACACGTACGACGTGGTCTGGTACAACGGCACCGCCCGCGCCAACGTGGTTGGATCTGCCTGCTGTCCCCCGTGCACGGCGAGGGTCTCCAGCGCCCAGCGAATCTCCTCTTCCATTAGCTCTCCTCCATTTTTACACAAACACAGATGTTTAGTAGGATTTTTATTCGCATGGATTGTACAGTTTTCAGACACTGGTGTCAATCGTTCGACTTCCGCGACCCGGGCTCGCTGAGGTGAACTCGCGGGAATCCTCGCGAAACGATTCTGCTCTGCGATTGTGCCCCGCCTGTTGGTGGGGTAGACTGCGGGAAAAAGCGTGCGCGCCGCGTTCGGACGCCCGAGCCGGCGCGCGGTCCGAGAGGAGCGCGAGGAAATCTATGGCGTATCAGGAATGGCGAGACCCAACCGTGGCCCGGGCCTGGGACGCGCGGGGAAACGAGGCCAATCCCCTGCGTCCCTACCAGCTGGACGCGCTGGCATCCGTGCTGGCGTGCATCCTTCAGCCAGGCGAGTGGGTGATCGATCTCGGGTACGGATCGGGCAAGGTGGAGGCGTTTTTGTTTCCGCGCTTGCCTGAGGTACGTGTGCTCGGCGTCGACCGATCTGAGGCGATGATGGAATTGGCGCGCGAGCGGCTTGCGCCTTACGCAGACCGGTTTGTGTCGGTGACGCGCGATTTGCTCGACCTGGCGGGGTGGCATCCCCCGCAGGCGCGCTACGGGTGCGTGCTGGCCGTCCAGTCCCTGCACCACCTGCTGCACGAACAAATGCCGGGCGTGTACAAATGGGCGGCTGGCGTGCTGCGCCCGGGCGGCGTGTTCGCGCTGCTCGACCGGGTGCAGGTGGATGCCGCCGTGTGGGAGCCGATGCAGGCTCTCTGGTCACACATGGACGCGCTGCATGATTCGGCCTGGGCCGCCCATGAAGGCGCAAGCTACGAGGAGCACCAACAGCGCGTGCAGGACCGGGGCGACCGGCCAGCCACTGTGGAACAGCACCTGCAATGGCTGCGGGCCGCCGGCCTCGTCCCCGCACCGCTGTATGTCGTCGGCAACCGGGCACTGATTGTGGCGGTGAAAAAGGATGAATCGGATTCAGCATCAAAGAACGGTTGAGGGAGGCTGATTGGCAAACCCAGTCTCGCTGCGCCCTAGCCGGGCAACGTGTCCGGGGGGCATTGCCGCAGGCCAAGTACTGATGCTTTGTTCCGTTGTAATACGGAACTGCCCCCCTCAGATTGGCATGGAGATAACGATCGGCATTGATTCATACGAGGAACGCTCACCTTTAAGCACAAAAGCTCAAGGCACAACGAACCAAAGACGAAAGAGGGTTCAAGGCCGGCTACCTGACAGACTCATGACAGTTCGTTGCACACGCCTCATGATGGTCAATCACCAGCCTGTTGCGCGACATTCCCCATTGCGTGTCGAGACTCCTGCGGGAAGGCTCCCATGTAAAACTCATTTAGATGCGTTCGTGGAACAGGTTTCGTCAGCAAACTCACCACTACGAAAACGGCTAGGTTGGCCAGTAAGGCTACAAACCCTGCATTCCAACCACCAATCGGATCGTGATTTGTGAGAACAAGGTAGGCCGTGACCAGCCACCCAGTGATAAGTCCGGCGAAAACTCCCTCTTTGGTCGCTCGGCGCCAGAACAGTCCACCTATCACCACGGCCGGGAAGAATTGTGAAATAAAATCATAAGCCACGAGCAAGATGGATACAATCAAGGAAGGAACTACCAGTGTAAGAATCAATGCGATAATGGTTAACGGGAAGACGAGCAGACGAGTCACCCAGTATACGGTTTCTTCACCCATGGACGGTCTTAGGGCTTGGAGCACATTTCGCGCCAAAAGACCAGATGATGTCATGATAATTGGCCCTGCCGGAATGATGGCGGACAACATCGCCGCAACAGTAAAGAGAACCACGAACCACGCCGGAAATGTCTTCGTAGCCAACATCATAACAACGTTGTTGCCGTTGATTTGCTTCGATGTACCGAGGATCAACACCGCTGCAAATCCGATTGTGATGACTCCGACCTTTACCAGTTGATAAAATGGCATGAACACGGCTTGCAATTTTAGTGTCCTTGGGCTCTTTGCGGTAAATGCTACACCAAACCACTGCGGCCACATCCATTGACCTATGCCATTGAGGATAACCGTCGTAATCAACCATGCCACCCCAAGATGTTTAGAAACCCCCGGCAATACAAAGTAGGAAGGTATTTTCTGCACGAACTGGCTATACATGATTCCAAAAGAACCGAAGTAGTGGATGGGAATGACGACAAACAGGACACCAATCGAAATAAACATGAGCATGTCCTTAACCGTCGCCTGGAGGGCATTGCCGCGAATTCCTCCAAGGAACACTGCGAGCGCAAGAATTAGAAAACCAATCACGTCCGACCACAGATCAGAGATAGCACCGTTACCAATGACCTGAATGACTGCCGAAAGGCCAGTGATGTTCAAATCGATGTAGGCAATCATAATAATGGCGCTGGTAAAGGCAACGAAAATCCCGAGTGTCTTGCTTTGATACCTACCCGCGATGAAATCTGATTGAGTGACATAGCGAAAGCGCCTACCAATCAGCCAAATGGTTGGCAACACGAAAAATCCAACAGCATAGGCCACGTCATTCAGAGCTACGTTGTAGAAGGCGGCGGCCCCATTTTTATACGCATACCCAGCTAGCCCTTCAAAGGTGAATGCCGTGTAGATCTCGCTGCCCAAGAGAAACCATACCAAGAAGGAACCCATTCTCCTACTATGCACAAGCCAGCCCTCGAGGTCCTTCGACTGTAACCTGCCCGAAAAAGCACCCAGCAAGGTGATGAGGAATACGATGAATAGACTTGATCCCAGAATGACAGTTGCCACAGACATGTTATTTCATCCCTTTTCCTGCTGATCGTATTCCAACTGTGGATTATGCCGAAGATCATACAAATACAGAGCACCGAGAATAAGTGGACTGAGTAAAGGTACTAAGACAAACCAGAAGTACAGCAACGGCATACCGAGCACAGTCGGTTTTACGTGATTCATACAAAGCGCGGTCATTCCCACGTACAGAAAGACAATCAGAACCACGGTAACGAGCCACATCGCTATTACACGCTTCATTGACTATTCCTCCGATTATTCCTCCGCGTTTTATCTGAGCTGATGACGAGATGGACGTCAACGTATTGTGGCTGCATCCTTGGATTGCAGAGATATCCATAGAGGCAACAAATTCATGCCAAATCGGGATACATCAAGACAGGATTGCGGAATGCATAGTAAACAAATAGGATATTTAGGGTTTACGATCAGAAAGTATATGATATTTATTTACTTTCGTCAATAACCTCTTAGGTTATTTCGAACCTGACATGGACAGTTGAAGTTGTGTCTGTAAAAAGGGATGGTACACAAAATGAGCCCTCCGCCCCTCTTGGATAGAATGTGGGATGCGCTATGGCTGGTGTTGGGAGCGGATGACCAGCCGGATGAAAGCACTGGCCAGGTGCAGGCCAGCGCTGGCGACCTGAGAAGTCTTACGGAGCGGACAGACGCTCACTCCCCACGGATGGGTCTCCAATCCTCCAGCGCCACAGGCCCTTGAGGACGAATAAACAGGTGACATTATTCAGATTTATAGAGATGAAAGCCTGCTATACCGCACTGCTGAATTAATTTTGATTCCGCCATGGTTCCACCAGCAAATATCAAGTCATCCTCGCATTCCCTTGAGCCCCTCAATTTCGTGAGACTTCCTCCTCCATCCTCGGTCTTCACACGAATATCGAAATCCCGTAACTGCAGGAAGCCGAGAGCTGTGCATCAGAACAATACAGGTTTCCATTTTCCACGGGAATAAATGAGTCTTTCGTTGCTCATGACGGCGGACGGATCTTGTGCGTATCAACAACGGCTTCACATCCGCGCGAGCATTGATGCAGATTCCCTAAAAATGTCGTATAAGACTCCTTCGATCATGCACCCGATCGTGCCTCACCTGCCTGCCGTGCTATGTGTGCACATACTTCTCTGCGCTTCCTACAATGACACAAAACCACACGCAACTGTTTGCTACATGACCCGTCTCCAGACAACCTCCCCCTTGACTCCCCACCTCCAACCCGCTATCATCTCTCGTGACCACATGGTCACGGCAGCT
Organism: Alicyclobacillus kakegawensis NBRC 103104; assembly: GCF_001552655.1. Classification (GTDB taxonomy): domain Bacteria; phylum Bacillota; class Bacilli; order Alicyclobacillales; family Alicyclobacillaceae; genus Alicyclobacillus_G; species Alicyclobacillus_G kakegawensis. The sequence continues at coordinate 194,693 of NZ_BCRP01000005.1, forward strand.
GCATCATCACCCTTTTGCAGGTCAGACCATCGGCCGCCGGCCATCGCCCTCGTGACCGAGCCAGGCCTGGTCCAGGCCGCAACCCATCCAGAACTGGAGGTGACACGTGTGCCCTCTCCGCAGTTTTTGAACCTACCCATGGAGAAACAAGGGCAGATTGTCCAGGCGAGTCTCCGAGAGTTCGCGGAGAACGGGTATGACCGGGCTTCGACCAACCGCATCGTGGAGCAGGCCAGGATTTCCAAGGGAGTGCTGTTCAAGTACTTCGACGACAAAGAATCCCTGTTCCTGTATGTTGTGGAGATTGCGCTCAAAGCTTATGTCGATGCGTTTCCTGCAGAGGACGCGACATCCTTCGACGATCCGTTTCATTGGTTGAAGGAAGTCACCATGCGCAAAATCCGATTCAGCCAAAAGCACCCACTCATCTATCGGTTTTTGGCGCGAATAGCCAAAGAACCGGAACACCCTGTATACGCGAAGGTGATGGACGCCATCACCGCCACGACGCAGCAATATATGGCCCAGATCGCGGCGCTGCTCCCTCCGGGCAAGCTGCGCGACGGACTGCGGTGGGAACAGATCTTCTTCATCGTTGAATGCATGACGCGAGGGTTTCGGGAGGCGTACATCAGCCAAATTCCGGACGCAGTGGATGAGAACTTCGAGGCATCCTTTCAGCGGCTGCACGACGAGCTGGACGTGTACCTGGACATCATCAAGCGCGGTGTATACAAGGAGGTCCATCAACAGTGATACGTCTCCGCCAAGTCACCAAGAGATTTCGCAGTGGCCGGGGCATCTTCGACCTGTCCCTCGACATCCAAAAGGGGGAGGTCTTTGGCTACCTGGGACCGAACGGGGCGGGAAAGTCCACGACCCTCCGCATCCTCATGGGATTTCTCCGTCCGGATTCCGGCGCCGCCACCGTTGGCCAGCATGATTGTTGGCAGGAAGCGACGCGGGTACATGAGATGGTTGGATACCTGCCCGGCGAGTTGAGCTTCATGGAAGGTATGAACGGGATGAGGTTTCTGCGTCTGCTTGGAGGGATGAGGAAACTCCAGGATGTGACGCGACGAGACGAACTCATAGAGCGGTTTGAACTCGACGTCCGCATGCCGATTCCAAAAATGTCAAAGGGGACGAAACAAAAACTGGGCATCGTGGCTGCCTTCATGCACCGACCTGAAGTCTTGATCCTGGATGAGCCGACATCCGGGCTGGATCCGCTGATGCAACAGCGGTTTCTGGAACTGGTTGAGGAGGACAAGCGGCGGGGCGCCACCGTCTTGCTGTCCTCGCACCTGTTTCCGGAAGTGGAGCGCGTCTGCGACAGGGTCGGCATCCTCAAGGACGGGCGGATTGTCGCCGTGGAAGACGTGAAAGACCTGCGCGCCCACCAACGCAGGGTGTTCACGGTGCAGCTGGCGGGCCGGGAAGACGTGCAGAAGCTGCAGAGAACGGGATGTCGAATCGTGCAAACGCGAGGCGACGAAATCGACATCGAGGTGCGAGGGGATTACAACCGCTTCGTCAAAGCCCTGTCCCAGTGCGACGTCACAGGCATGACCACCCGGGATTTGGGATTGGAGGAGATCTTCATGCACTATTACGCTGGACAGGAGGCGTTATAAGTGAGCGCGGCTCTTTTCCGAACCACCCTGAAGATCCATACGCCTACAATCCTGAGTTACGCACTGGGCACGAGCGTCTATCTGTGGCTCTTTATCGGCGTGTATCCGTCGCTGGCCAAGTCGTCGGCGCTCAACTCCCTGTTGCAAAGTTTGCCGCCCGGGATGCTGCAGGTCATCGGGTACCAATCCGGCGTCTCGCAAGTGGGAGACTTCCTCGCGGGCGAATTTTACGGACTCATCTACTTGATTATCCTCGCCATCTATACCGTGACGACAGCCACCAAACTCATGGCGCGCAGTGTAGACAACGGATCGATGGCGTATCTGTTGTCGACACCGGTCTCGCGAACCAGGGTGGCCTTGACTGAGGCCGCTGTGTTGGCCGTCGGCATCGTGGTCATCGGCGGTGTGAGCACCCTCGCCGGCATCCTGGGAGTGGATTGGCTCGTCGCCAGCCCCAACCTGAACGTCCGGCACTTTGTCGAAATGAACATCGTAGGCGTTCTGCTCTTCTGCGTGATTGCGGGCTATTGCTTCCTCTTCTCCAGCCTCGCCCGGGATGAACGCACCGCCGCCGGCATGTCCGCGGGCCTCACGATGGTGTTCTTTGCGTTCAAGATGGTCAGTGCCCTGGGCGACCACGTGTCCCGGCTCAAGTACCTGTCCGTGTTCACGGTCTTCCAGCCGCAGGACCTGATTCACGGGCGTGGTCCCGTTGTCTCCACCTCACTCTGGCTCGCCCTCGCAGCCGCGGCGCTGTTTGCCGCCGCCGTCGCTGGCTTCCGCCGGCGAGAGATGTCGCTGTAGGTGACGAATCAAGTGAGCTGCACAGGCACGGGGTCGCCCAGCTGAAGCCGGTCGGCCTCGACCCGGCATCCGTAGGCCAGGACACGAACCCCGTGCCGCGCGGCAAATTCCAGGGCCTCCGCGAATTTCGCGTCCATCTCCCGATTGGGTGCGAACGCCCGGGCGTCCTGCCTTTGAATCAGGAAGAAGACGGTCCCCTCGTAGCCGTTTCGGACCGCGTCGACCAGTTCATAGATGTGCCTAGTCCCCCTGTCCGTCGGCGCATCCGGAAACTTGGCCACACCGTCGGCGACGAGGGTGACGCCCTTCACCTCGATGAACCCGCGCGCCCGGGGCGACTCGTAGGAGATGTCAAACCGGGACTGCCCGTACCGCACCTCTCGCGTCACGCCAGACGCGGTCCCGAACTCCGCCAGCTGCCCGGCCATAAGCGCCTCACTGACCACCCGGTTGGGCGCTTGCGAGTCCACATTCACCCACTGCTTCCCCGCGCGTACGGCAATGACCGAGTACCGGGTCCTGCGGCCGGATCGATCCGCTGCTTCCAGCGCCACTGTCCGGCCCGGTACGAACAACTCCCGCAGCCGTCCGGTGTTCTTGACGTGCACCCGCTCGACCTGCCCGTCCACACGAACGCGGGCCAGGAAGCGGTTCATCCGCTCCACCCACTCACCGTACACGACGCTGCCATAGATCACCGAATCGGCCTCCCCAATCATCAAATCGAGTTGCGCGCGGCCCGGCCGGGGGGCTAACGTACCTCGCGACGACGGCAAGCCTTTCGGAAGGACGCGTCGGGGGAGAATCATTCCTTCCTCGGCGCCAATCCGTGCATGATGAAATTCACCACACGCTCAATCTCTTCCTGATCGTTCCAATCATGCTCCGGAAAGAGATAGCAGCGCGTGAAAATGTAGCCCATAATGGCGGACACACTCATTCGCAGAAGAGCGAACGGGGGCATTTCGATGAGATCCCCGCGGGACTGAAAATGCGTGATGATGCGCTTCAGGCGCTCGCCGACCTGGGGGAACAGCTGCTCCTTGAACTGGCTTTGCAGCTCGGGATGAAACGGGATCTCATGCAGCATGATCTTCACAATCGGCGCGTGTTTGACAACAAACTCCAACCTGTTGCGCATCATCGCCCGCAGAAAGTCCTCAAACCGCTCGTATTCCGTATCCAGGACTTGGTGCAAATCGCGAAGCACGAACGGCGCGACGAGCTTCGACATCACAGGCGCGATTATGGACAAGAGGAGGTCTTTCTTCGTTTTGTAGTGACGGAAAATCGTGCCCTCCGCCACACCGGCTCGCTGGGCGATCTCGCTTGTCGACGTCGACGCGTACCCTTTGTCCGCAAAAATGTCCACGGCGGCCTGAATGATTTTGATCTGCTTTTCCGTCATCTTCTCTTCTTCATCGGTGAGACGAAGCAGGGAAGACAGCCACTGTTCCATCTCCTCAGCCATGGCTTCACCCCCATCACCGGCTACACGTGCCGATACTTGCGCAACGTCAACACGTTCAGCACCATGAAAACGAGCGAGAACGCCAGCAGTACGGCCAAATCCATCACGATGTCAGTAAACCCTTTGCCCCGAATCATCACGTTTCGCATGGCGTCTGCGCCGTAGTAGAGGGGCATGATCTTGCTCAGCCAACGGAGCCACACCGCCATGGTATCAATGTTGAACAGCCCAGAAAAGAACACCTGCGGTACGATGACCAGCGGGATGAACTGCATCATTTGAAACTCAGAGTTGGCGAACGACGATAGAAACGTCCCCAGCGTCAGCGCGGTGATAGACAAAAGCAGGGTGATCAACAACAGGTTGATGAGCCTTCCATTCATCATCATGCCCAGGATGTCGACACAAAACCATGCTATCAGAATGGCCTGGATGGTGGTGAACAACCCAAATCCGGCGACGTAGCCCGCCACGATTTCCCAACGCCGAATCGGCGTGGCCACGAGGCGCTGGAGTGTGCCCGTGGTGCGCTCCTTCAGGAAGGAGATCCCCGCAACCAGAAAGACAAAGAAGAACGCGAAGAAACCAATGAGAACAGGGCCGAAGTTGTCAAAGGATGACATATTGGCCGATCCGTACAGATACGTGATTTTGGGCTGGATGCCGGTTGGGCCGCGCGAGGAGGCCTCGGCCATTTGTTGAAGGTCGAGGAGAATCGCCTTGTTCTTGGACGGATCGCTGCCTTCCAAAACGACAGCGGGCCTTCCGTCTTGCCAGCTGATGTAGGCGTCGATGGTCTGCGTCTTCAATGCCTCAAGCGCGCTGTTCGTTGACGAATACGAAACCAGGCTCACGTCCTCATGGGCCAGGCGCTGCGTCACCATCGCCGGCACATCGACGGTGCCGATTTTGGGCTTGTAGGTGTTGCCGTTGAAAACGAGAGAAACAAGGGTCAGAATCAGGATGGGCGCCACCAGCATCAGCATCAGGGTCCGTTTGTCATGCAGGAATTGACGCCAAATCCGGACAACCAGGGCGCAAACCCTCATCCCCGAACACCTCCAAAGGCGAGGAACGCCTCTTCAATTGTCGTGACGTTGGCGTTTGCCTTCAGCTCACCTGGTGTGCCGACGGCAATCAGCCGTCCGTCCCGCAGCATACCCAGACGATGACATTTCTCCGCCTCGTCCATGACATGGGTTGTGACCAAGATGGTCGTTCCGGATTGACTCATGTCCCGCAATTCATTCCAGATGGACACGCGCAAGGCGGGATCGATGCCAACCGTCGGCTCGTCCAAAATGAGAATCCGCGGCCGATGGAGCATCGCGATGGCCAGGGACAGCCGTCGTTTCATCCCGCCAGAATACGTCGACACCCGCTTTTTCATGGAATCGGTGAGGTGGACAAGCTCCATGACTTCCTCGATTCGACGCCTGCGTCCCCTGCCCCTCAGGCCGAACAAGGATGCGAAAAAGTCCAGATTCTCTTTCGCGGTAAGCTCTGCGTACAGCGCGTCCGATTGCGCCATATATCCGATTTTCCCCAACATGTCGAGCCGGGGCATCTGTACCCCGCCGACGACCACCGTTCCACTCGTAGGCCGATCGATTCCAGCCATGAGCTTGACCAGCGTCGTCTTTCCCGATCCGCTGGGGCCCAACAGCCCGAATATCTCTGCGGGCTTGACTTCAAAATGGATGTCTTGCAGCACCAGCCTCTTGCCAAACTTGCGGTCCACGTGGCTGACTTGGATTCCCCATCCTTCTTCGCGGCTCCCTTTGCCGAGCATATCATCCGCCCCTTTAAAGTGAGTAATCACTCACTAATGAGATACCACACAGGCGTTCCTTTCGCAATGCCAATGAAAGATGCAGCCACGGGATGCACGAAGCCCGTGGCCAGGATAAGGATGCCCATGATAGCCAAGACACTCTCGACAGCCTCTTCAGCGTCAAATCGCCCCCACCTTGTCTGGCCGGGGGCGCGTGGCAGCAATACTGTATTTCATCGCGTCCTTTGGGCTATCTCCGATAAGCTTACCAATCCGGGCGGGACTCTCGAAGAGGGGGCCGAAGACAAGTCCGCCTGGGCGCGTTCATTCGCCTGTTGTCACCTCGACAGCCGGGACGCTCGTTACCTGGTAAGACTGCAATGCCGGAAGAACCTCCGCCGCAAAACGCCGGATCTGATTCACAAACAGTTCATTTGGCAACGACCCGCGGTTGAAGTTGAGCAGCACCGTGTGCGCCCCCGCGTGCTTCACCTCGTCGAGAATCCGGTCTCGCACCTCGTCCGGGCTGCCCCACGGCATCTCTTCCACCTGACGGCGCAGGTCCTCCATCGTCAGCCCGCGGTATGACTCCCGCGCCCCCGCCACCGCGGCCCGGTTCTCCGGCCGCACGTAGTCGTGCGCCGACGAACTGACGTACTGAAACCGCGACTGCACGGAAGTGTCCGTCACATTCCCGTGACTGAACAGCGTGGTGTAAAAGTAGTGCCAGTACGGGCCAGCTTCCCGGAACGCTTGTTCCTTGCTGTCCGCAACGTACACGTCCAACGACAGCACCAGGTGCCTGGGCGTAATCCGGTGCCCGTTTTGCTCCAAATGGCGCGCATAATAGCGGATGATGTCCTCCCGCAGCCCGCGGTGGGCCCCCTGCCCCGGCGTGATGGGGATGTTGTGGCGCGCCGCCCACTCAATAGTCTCCTTGCTGCTGGTCACCGGCACCCACACCGGCGGATGCGGCGACTGCACCGGCCGCGGCCACAGCGCCACATCCCGGTACTGCCAGAACTGCCCGTCGAACGAAAACACCTCCTCTGTCCACGCCCGCCGGATGATCTCCCAGGCCTCTTCAAACCGCGCCCGCGACTCTTGCGGCGGGATGTTGAACACTCGATACTCGCGGGGAATCCCGCGCGCAAACCCGGAAATGATGCGGCCGCCGGACAGGCAGTCGAGCATCGCCAACTCCTCCGCCAAGCGCAGCGGATTGTGCAGCGGCAGGAGATTGCCGTACATCAACAGCTTCAGCCGCTGCGTCCGCTGGGCCGCGGCCGCGGCCAGGAGGTTCGGCGAGTTCATCAGGCCGTAGGGGGAAGTGTGGTGCTCGTTGAAACCGACGCCGTCGTACCCAAGCCGATCCAGCTCCTCCCACGCTGACAGGTGTTCTTCGTACGTCTGCACGGCCACCTCGGGGTTGAAGTGGTGTTTGGGCAAAGGCCACGGGAGTTCACCGTCCACCTTCAGGTGCTCCAGTTGTTCCGCGTAAGGCAACAGGTCAAACACGAACACATCCATGGAAATCGCTCCTTTGCAGAAAATCCCCAAAAGCGCAGGATTCAGCGAGCGTATAACTGGACCGGGTTGCCAAACGGATCGCGGAACCAACAGGTCCGACCATGGTCCCCCATGTCCCGCACCGGGCTGACAGTCACTCCGCAGGAACGCAGGCGTTCCACCGCACCGCACAGGTCTTCCACCTCAAACGTCACCACGCCACCGGCGTCTACTCCCTCGGGGGTTTCCCCCATCCCGCCCAACGCGAAGGTGACGCCCTGTACCTTGAACTGAGCCCAGCGCTCCCCGTCGACAACCTGCGGAGCCAGTCCCAACAGGCTCTCGTAAAACCGTACAGCCGCAGCCATGTCCGCGACTGGAAGGTACACGTTTTTCACGCGCACCATCCCACCCCCTCCTCCACCGACGTCCATCATTGGGCCGTCATCCCACCATCCACGACGAAAATGGCTCCCGTGGTGTATTGAGAAGCGTCGGAAGCGAGGTAGACCGCCAACCCTTTCAATTCGTCCGGCTCCGCGAACCGGTGCAGCGGGATCTTGGCCAACAGCCGGTCGCGCAAGGCGGCCACCTCCGGGTCGTCGGTGTCGGCGCGCAGCCGGCCGCCGCCGAGATGGGTCAGGAACATCCCGGGCGCGATGGCATTGACCTGTATGTTGTCGCGCGCCAATTGCACGGCGGCAGCGCGAGCCATATTGATCACAGCGCCCTTGGCAGCAGAGTAGGCGAACGAGTTCAGGTCGGCCTCAGCCACTAAACCACCTATGGAAGCGGTGAGGATAATCTTTCCACCGCCCGTCCGGCGCATGTGGCGGGCCGCCTCGCGCACGGTCAGGAACACGCTCGTCTGGTTGACGGTAATCACCCGATTCCAGTACTCCAACGGCAGATCGGGGATGCGCGGAGCCTTCCCGCCGATTCCGGCGTTGGCGAACACCACGTCCACGTGTCCAAATTGCTCCACGGCTGTCACAAACGCTCGCATGACCGCGGCCTCTTCCGACACGTCGGCCTGCACCGGGGTCCCTCTGCGACCAAGAGTCTGTACTCGCTCCGCCGTGCGCGCCGCACCATCCTCGTCGATGTCGACGCACACCACGTCAGCCCCCGCTTCCGCCATCGCCTCCGCGATTGCCCGGCCCAATCCGCTGCCGGCTCCCGTTACAAAGGCGACCTTCCCGTCCAGGCGAAGCCAGTCCCACACAGTCACCCTTGTTTCCCTCCTTGCTCACCGTTCTTGCGGGTGCACAGCCAACACGACCTTGGCGGCTGCCTCACGGCCTGCCACCAACTCTGCAAACGCCGTCGGCCCTTCCTCCAGGTTCCGCACGACGGCCCAAGGAGCACCGGCAACGAGATGGCCATCGTCGACAAGTCCCAGCGCTGCCTGAAAATCTTCCTCCGTATAACTGGCCGAGCCGACCACCTCCAGTTCACGCCGAACCAGATCGTTCACGGGCAGCTTGGCGCCATGCTGGTGCAGCCCGAGCAGCACCGCGCGACCACCGCGGGCTGTGACCGCCAAGGCCTGTCGCCGCGTCTCTTGCACGCCGACTGCCTCAATGACCTGGTCGACCCCTTCGCCCGCCAGCTCCAGAATCGCATCCACAGGCTCCAGGGACCGCGCGTTGACCGTGTGCGTCGCCCCGAAAGCGCGGCCGAACTCAAGCCGACGGTCATCCACGTCCACCAATACGCGCAGGGACGCCCCGCACAGGCGAGCCACGTGGAGGCAGAACAGACCTATCGCGCCGGCTCCGAACACGGCGACCCGGTCTCCTAGTCCGATGCCCGCTCGCCGGACCGCACGCACCGCGCAGGCCAACGGTTCCGTCACCACCGCCGCCCAGGCGTCCGGCACAGGGTGACAGGCTGCAGCCGGCACCTTGACAAAATCAGCAAACGCGCCCGCTTCATGAATGCCGATGATGCGCTGACGCCGGCACTGTTGCGGTTGACCACGCTGGCAACGGTCGCACAAACCGCAGCCGATGAGAGGGTTCACCACGACGGTCTGCCCGGCGCGCAGGCTTTCCACTCCAGGCCCTGGAAGGTGGACCACGCCGGTAAACTCGTGGCCCATCACCAGCGGCGGCCGGCGTAGCGGATTGTGGCCGAGATAACCCGAGACATCGGAACCGCATATGCCTGCGTAGCAGACCCGCAGCACCACCTCTCCGGGTCCGGGTGCCGGCCGCTCCACGTCCTCCATGGCCAGCTTCCGCGATCCGGTCCAAACGAGCGCCCGCATGGCGTCCCCTCCTGTTCACCGAATCTTGGATCCGAACGGTCAGCTGGACAACGCCTCGCCCGACCATTTCTCCGTTCTCATCACAATCAACGCCAATCCGCCCAACACCGACGGTACAGCCGCAACCGCGAACATCGCGGTGGGATTGGGCAGATAACCGACGATGGCCCCGCCGACCAACGGCCCAATCACCGAACCCAAGCGCCCGACTCCCAACGCCCAACCCACCCCGGTGGACCGAATGCTCGTGGGATAAATGGTCGCGGCGACGGCATTGAGGCCAAACTGAGCACCGATGAACAGCAAGCCGGCGATAAACAACATCGTCATGAGCAAGACCAGGCCATGGGTGGAACGAATGAGAACCATCGCCACTGCGTTCAATAAGAGGGCCCAGGCCAGGATGTTCTTGAGGCTCCTGTCTCCGCGGTCCCCCCAACGGCCGATGACGACCCCGCCAATCAAACCGCCGGCCTCCAAGGCCACCAAGCCAACGATGGAACTGGAGAGAGGCAAACCTGCCTTCTGCAGCACTGTGGGCATCCAGTTGGTCACGAAATAGTTGATGAACAAATTCATGAAGAAAGCCACCCACAGAAGACAGGTGCTGGCAGCGTATCCGTGCCGGAACAGATGATTGACCGGCAGCCCCTCCAAACGCCGCTCAGGCAACGTGAAGACCGTATCGGGCGTGACATCCAGCTGCGGATTCAAACGCTTGACGACTCCAACCATGCGCTGCGCACGCGCGCCTCGGTTGACGAGGAAGCGCAGTGATTCTGGCAAGCCGAAGAGGGCAATGAAGCCGATGACGAGAGGCACTCCGCCGCCAAGATAAAACACCGATTGCCAACCAAAGGCTGGAATCATCCAGGACGCCAAGAGACCCCCGGCGACCACCCCAACGGGCACTCCGAACCACATCGTGGTGATGAGCGTCCGGCGGATACGCTCGGGCGAATACTCCGCGGTCAGAGCAATCACGTTCGGCATCGATCCGCCGAGCCCGAGACCTGTCAGGAAACGGTAAATGAGCAATTCCTGGACGTTGCCGGAGAAGGCGGTGAGCAGCGAAAACACGCCAAAGGCGAACACGGAGGTCACCACCACCGCTTTGCGCCCCACGCGGTCAGCGACAGGGCCAGATACCAGAGCGCCAATCATGAGACCAGCGAGACTGGCGGAGAACACCGGCCCTAGCTCTGCCGACGTGATTCCCCAAAGTTTGGTGAGGACAGGAGCTACAAACGAAATGCTCTGCAGGTCGAATCCATCCAGGGTGGCGACCAATCCACAAACCAGGATCACGCCCAGTTGAATTCCCCGCAGCCGGCCAACGTCAATGACAGCGGTTACATTCACCTCGGGTGACGTTGTCATATCAATCCTCCTTTCACCCGATTGCCGATACATGCAACGGCTTCGAGAATATTCGGGACACTGTCCCTCATATCACAAATAGCACACCACGCGTATTATTGTCAAACATAAATGTTAATTCTTTTTATTCTATATCCTTATTTCGCTTGTTTGCATTGAACACTAGGTCTTCAGTTGTTCCGTTTGCTGAAGGTCGAAGGTTCGTGGGTGTTTCGGTGCCGCCAGCTTAAGAGGAGACAGACTGGGTGTGCGTCAGCCGCCTGTACTGTCCCTGGTAGAACAGGAGAGGTTCTCCGTTCGTGCATTGCCCGTCCCGCACCTCGCCGACGAGAATCAGGTGGTCCCCGCCATCGTAGCGCTGCACGGTGTGGCACTCGAAGAATCCGAGCACACCAGCCAGCACCGGCAATCCCAGGGTACCGTCGGAAAAGTCGACACCGGCGAAGCGATCAACCCCCTTGGCGGCGAACTGGCGTGAAACCCATTCCTGGGTAGCCGACAGGATGTTGACCACGAATCCCCTCGCCCCGGCGAAATCGTCAAACAGACTCGCACTCTTCGCGATAGTGACCAGAACCAACAGGGGATCGAGAGACAGGGACGTGAACGAATTGACCGTCATGCCGACCGGATCGCCATTGGCCCGCCTGGTGGTCACCACCGTGACCCCAGTCGCGAATGACCCAGCGATGTTGCGAAAAGTACGTGAATCCATTGCCGTCACCTCCGCTGCGCGACGCTGCGATTGGAGTCCCGTTCTGCGTCATTGGATTCCCCAAGTTCCCTTAGGTACGGAATCACTTCTTTCCCGAACAATTCGATGTTCCGCAGGGCCAAATGATGCGCGAGTGTGCCGAACTGCAGCATGGCCAGCAGGTTCCCAAATCCAAATTCCTTTTGATAGGCAGCGAGACGTTCCCGGACCGACGAGGGCGTGCCGACCATCGCGTAGCCCTTGTCAATGAGCTCTTCAAACGACAGGTACCCCGTGCCCAGGCCCTTCTTGTTCGCCAAGACCCGGCTCATCGAACGGGGCGTCAGATAGCCAGGCGGAAAGAACACGCTGGGCGGCATCCGAAAGACCTCGTTGAACAAGTATTCCATCGGGCCTCTCGCCTCTTCATACGCCCGCTCCTCCGTGTCGGATAAGTAAATCGGCAATGCCCACCCCAGTTGATGCGGATTCGCCTCATAACCGTGTCTTTGCGCCGCAGTACGGAACTCGTTAAACACACGGCGGACTGATTCTATGGAACTGTAGGTCTGCAGGTAGGTATAGCGCTTCTCCGCCACCCAGTCGATCGTCTCGACGCTGCCCTGCGACGGAATCCAAATGGGCGGATGCGGTTGCTGCAGCGGTCTCGGCCACGGATTGACGTATCGGAACTTATAGTGTTTGCCGTAGAACTCAAACGGCTCGGGTTCCAGCCACGCCCGCACGATGAGGTCATGGGCCTCGCGGAACCGTTCCCGGGATTGTGTCGGGTTCATCGAGAACGAGTGGTATTCCGGCCCGATGCCACGCACAAACCCGCAGATGATGCGGCCTCGGCTCAGCAGGTCCAGCATGGCCAACTCTTCCGCGATACGCTGCGGCGCGTGCCGGAGCGGAATGGCGTTACCCAGTATGGCAATCTTCACGCGTTTTGTCCGCACGGCCAAGACGGCGGCCATGATGTTCGGAGAAGGCATGTTGCCGTAAGCAGTCTGGTGATGTTCATTCACGCACACACCATCGAAACCCAGCCGCTCCGCATACTCGTACTGACTGAGATAGTCCTCATAGATATCCGCGCCCAGCGTCGGATCGTAATATTTCCGGGGATATGTGACCCACGCCTGGGGATGTGGGTTGTTCCGCGGAACATGCGGCCACGGCATGAGATGCTGAAAGAAAAACTTCATGTCAACGGACCCCCTCAAGCAAAAAACGCATGGCCCTCTCGGCCACTTCGTCCACCCGCTCCTGAGCCGGCAGATGCCCGCATTCTGGAATGATGTGCAGCTTCGCGTCCGGCAACAGTCGTTCGTACTCCGCACCGATGGCCGGCGGGAAAATGCGGTCAAACTCCCCCCAGATGAGAAGAACCGGCAGCTGAATCCGATGCAACCGATGGCGCAGTTTAGGCCGGTGGAAATACGGATTCCACGCCAGGTTGGCAACCGTCGCTCGATTTCTCGCCATCACCTCCGCCTGCCGCGCGTCCGCGGCTATAAGCGCCTGCCTCCGTTGGGCCAGAGACTCTGGGTTGTGAATCGTCAACTCCAGTACTTGCTCGTCGTCCAGCATGAACAGATCGGGAACATTCACACCTTCGACATGAAGGCCCGCGGCGTCCAGCAGAATCAACTGACTCACCCGGTGTGGAGCAATCGCTGCGATCTCCACCGCCAACCAGCCACCGAGAGACGAACCGATGAACCTGGCGCCATCCAGCCCCAGAGTGTCCAAGAAGTCGAGATAGAAGTAGGCTAGGTCCTCAATGGAATCCATCTCCGGCAGATCATCGCTGGCACCAAACCCTGGGTGCTCAGGTGCGTACACATGAAACCGAGCCGCCAGCCGATCCAAGAAAGGCAGCCACTGTCCACCCCCCGTCGCTCCGTGCAAGTAGATGAGCGCATCGCCTGCGCCGCCCTCCAACAGTCGAATGTTCGTCCCCCGAACACTCATCATCCGGGATGATTCCACACAGACAAACCTCCATTCATCATTATTTGGGACACTGTCCCTAATAAGTAGTATAGTTTATTTGACCAGAACACGTCAAATGTTCAGATTGGTTGCGGAATTGCTTTTTCGGCTGTGCCGCCCAAAACGATTCACTCACAATTTTCTACCATACAGGGATAGACTTCCATTCTCTCGGCGTGTTACACTTATGGGTATAATCCACTGCAGCGTGGCAAAGGTGAAACCATGAGTGAATTGGAACCGATGCAAGCGGGAGACGAACAGCAGAATCGGGTAAAAAACGTGGATTTGGCCTTGGATATTTTAGAATACCTGGCGTCTAGGGACCAGAAGTTGGGGGTTCGGGAAGCAGCGCGCCTGTTCGACGTTCCAAAGAGCACTGTGCAGCGCATTTTCAACTCGCTGGCGGCCAAGGGCGTGGTGCGGCTGGACGAATCCGCCCGCCAGTACGCGCTGGATTATGGCATTCTCAAGCTCTGCCACGGTTTTTTAGGAAGAAATGACTTGACGGCTGCAGCGGGCCCCGTCCTGCGGGGACTGCGGGACGACACCGATGCTTCCGTTTGCCTCAACGTCAGAGTGGGCGTGCAGACACTCACGGTGCTGCAGTTTGAAAGCCGCCACCCCCTGCGCTGGTCCATGCGGATCGGCGTGCCATACCCCTTGAACGCCGGCGCAGGCGGGAAACTGCTTGCTGCCTATTCTGGGCTCAGCGAAGACCAACTCCGAGAAGGATTTGACCCCGAGTATGGTACCTCCAGAATCGACTTCGCCACCTTTTTAAAGCAACTGGAAAGCATTCGCATGCAGGGATACGCCATCAGCAGGGGCGAGATGAATCCGGGGGTGACAGCATTGTCGGTCCCGATTCGTGATCAACAAGAGGTCTTGGCCGGCATCGGCTTGTATCAATTGGACAGCCGGATGACGAGCGCCGTTATCCAGGACTGCATCGAAAAAATGCAGGAGGCGGCTCGCCGCATTGAACTCCTGATGACGAAGTAGGAGTTGCTGAAGGGATTACCTAAGCGGAGAGGTGTAATGTGCGCGGGAAGCATGCGGGCCACACTTCTGGATGACTTGCTCTCCATACTGAAGCCTGTTCAGCCAGCGCAGTCCGACATGGCCGCGCCAAGATTGCGTATAAGACACTGGCCTATCCGAATACATACCAACAGGCGCATGGAGATAGCCATTCTCCCAGACACTGCCCCGACAGTGTGCCCGAATAAGAGCAGAAGTGTACAGGCACTTTCTTGCACGGATGTGTCTTCCACCCTGTTGAGTCCGGCAGCATCTTGTCTCTCCATACACATCCGGTGATTTTCACGAAAAATCACTCTAAACAAACCTCAAACTCGAACTGATATTTAGTCCTGTTCAATTGACGCCTGTTTCTTTGTGCATATACTTATACGTATAAATACAAATCTGCTAACAGAGGTGCTGTAAATGCCAAATAAGACCATTTACGTCGCCGAAGATGATCTGCCGCTGTTCGAGCAAGCTCTAGAATTCGGAGATAATTTGTCTGCAACCATTGCCAAAGCCCTGAGGATGTATGTGAAGGAGGAGAAGGCAAGAAGGGAAGGATTCGAGAAGATCACGGTGCGCGTGGGACGTCACGGCAACCGCCACTTCAAACGATTCCGTGGTTATCGGCTCACTCGATGGGCGAATACGACGACAGATCCGAAAAGGGTGGTCATTTTCAGTGTGTACAAAACACAGGGTGGCCGATTTGCCATTCACTGTCGAAAGTCTCCGAATTGGGCGGTCTGGACTGACCCGGAGAACTGGACGGAGGAGTACTCAAGTTGGCGATATGACTGGTGGCAGTCGGGCGAGGCCACGCTTGAGGTCTACGACTCTCTAGAAGAAGTGCGCGAGCATGTGCCTCCGGAGTTGTTCGCTCTCGTGGAAGAAGCGTCCCACGAACCTCCGCTGGAAGAACTCGACATCTGAAGGAGGTCGAGGAGAGATTTCTTGATACGTGCGAGCTCCTGTCCCCCTTGTCTTCCTTCGGCCTTCCTTTGGCTATGGGGAAACAGGCCTCGATGAACTCTGCTAATGTTTTCCATATCAAGTAGCGAAAATGCAGAAAGGACCACCTCCTCAGGGTGGTCCCTTCTTTCGCTTTGGAGTGGGGGGAATCGAACCCAAAGGGAGACAACTCCACTGTCCTGTCGAATGCGGGATAGTTGTTTTCCTATGACAAATTGACCACCCCCACAAACGCTTGTTCTGATTTTGACTGGTATTCTATACTCAGGTTACGATGACATACATCGACATAGATCGATATACGTCGTTTCCACACGACTGGATCCGCATTTTGTCGGTGTGAGATGTCAGTATTAGGGGGATGATTACATAAGAAACCATGAATATGAACGCGATAGTATACGGGATGGACTATCATTTGGACAGATATGTAGTAACTTACATGCTCGCTCAGTCAACTTTCGTCATACTGCTATATTTTCTAGTTAAGCGACACAGTATCCGAGCTGGATGGATGGCGTTATATACTGCACTGCTAGAAATAGCATACTTGTTTTGGAGAGCATGCTATACGTTATGCTTAACCAACATACTCAATGCGTTCGTATCTGTCTTGTTACTTTCGGCAGAAGCGCTCGGCTGCATACAACAGATGATTTTTTACCGTATCATGGCGGCCCCCCGGGTTAGACGGCCCCATCGCCTCAGCACATTGGATTACTACCCATCCGTCGATGTTTTCATTGCCACCTACAATGAACCACTCGAAGTGTTGCGTCGTACGTTGACGGCATGCACTTATTTGGATTATCCGAAGGACAAACTGAACGTCTATGTGTTGGACGATGGATGCCGGAACGAGGTAAGATCTCTCGCGGAACAACTAGGAATTCACTATATTGCACGCCCGACCCGAGAACACGCGAAGGCAGGCAATTTGAACTATGCGCTTTCCAAGACAAAAGGAGAGCTTATTGTCACCTTGGACGCAGATATGGTACCCAAATCGTTCTTTCTTAAGCGAACGGTAGGGTACTTCAAAAAGCGCCGGGTTGCCTTTGTTCAGGCCCCTCAGATTTTCTTTAATCCCGATCTGTTTCAGCACAATCTGCGTTCGAATGATCAAGTGACTAATGAACAAGACTTTTTCATGATTGAAATGCAGAGCGCTCGCGAATCCTTTAATTCTGTAATGTATGTCGGCAGCAACACGGTGTTTTCGCGCAGGGCTTTAGAGACAATCGGGGGGTTCCTGACGGGGACTTTGACGGAAGATGTGGCCACTTCGATGCTATTACAAGCCCGCGGATACAAGGGCAAGTTTGTCCGAGACGTGTTGGCCAAGGGGCTTTCTCCTGAGAGCTTTGAAGAATTATTGCATCAGAGAGACCGGTGGTGTCGCGGCAATCTTCAAGTAGCAAAGAAGTGGAATCCACTGACTCTGCCTGGGCTGCGGATGATGCAGCGATTCATTTATATGTCGGGCGTACTATATTGGTATTTCGGAGTACAAAAGATTATTTTTATTGCGGCTCCAATTCTTTATCTCGATTTTGGTATCCAGCCGTTGCGTGCGGCTTTGCTTCCTCTTGCGGCCATGTGGTTGCCGAAGTTTCTTGCCAGTATGCTCACTTTCCGAGTATTGGCAGGTGATCGAAGAAATCTGTATTGGAGCCACATTTACGAAACGGCGCAAGCTCCGGTCTTGGCCCGCTCGGCGCTTGCCGAGACTTTGGGCATAGCCCACAAGAACCGGTTTCATGTGACCCGAAAAGGGGTCACACAATCCAGCGTTCGAATCGCGTCGAAGGTGTTTTGGACTCACTGCGTATTATTGGGTTTCTGCCTCAGTGGTTTTGTGGCCTCAATGCATTCTCTGGTGACCACTCATGCAATTGGCGGGGCATATGTGGTCAATGAACTGTGGAATTTGTACAACACCGTCGCTGTAATCCTGAGCATCTTTGTGAGTATTGAGCAACCGCGTTATCGCCGGACGGAGCGATTTCCAAAGCAAGTGCATTGTAAGGTCTTCAATGACAGGGAATGCTATGAAGGCTATTCCGTAGACATCAGCGAAACCGGCATACGTGTGGAACTCCCCTATGCAAGTTTGGTGTTATCTGGGGAATGGAAAATTGCTATCGAGGGACTGTCCTCCACACCGCTTGCAGTGCGGGCCATTGCATGGACCGGAGCGAAGGAAGATCCGTTTCGTTATCGCTTCGAATGGGTTCACCTCACTCACGAACAGTACCGCGAACTTGTGAAATTCATCTTCGATGACGAAGAGGACGTGGAAAATCAGTACCGTTTAGCTGCGGGGCACAGCGTGCTGGCAACTCTGTTTCGTACGTGGCACGTCAAAGTTGATTCTTTGCCACCCAAAGGAGATCGGGCTCAACGAAACCGGACTTCACGAGACAGTTGGCACAACACCGACGTCCTCAACATATTGGACTCGGAATATAAAAACGTACGGGCTATGCAGTTATGCAAAACGGACCGGGCGTGTCGACCCGGTCCTCACTGTATCTTGAATCTCTCGACCTGTGCATGAATGCAAGAATCTTCAATGCGCGCATTGACCCTTTTCGTGTCATGCTTCGTGAGGTCTCTTCTCTCTTATCCCCGTCACTCCTGCTACCACGCAGAACCTACTCAAACCTTACACGCCCGAATGCACAATAAGTCGTAGCCCGTCATTAAAGAGATCATCCGCCGTGTGGCCAGCACTAAAATACTCCTCGATACCTGCCACCAAGGTGGGATGATCCTTCTTAAACTGTTCCATATCAAAATCCTCAGTCATGTCTGTGACAAGTGGGGTTTGCTCCTCAATTACCTGTCCAAAGGTAAAGTGAATGGCGGTCAGTACTATCAACCGTGACTCCCGCAGGCTAACACCAGAAGTGTAGAGCGTCCTGATGGCTACCTCGGACACGTCTAACAAAGTCGAACATAGATGGGCCCCCGCAACAACCCGCCCCCCATCGGTATAAGACAGCATGGCTTTCCGCAACCGATTCAGTACGTCGATTAACCACTCTTGCCAGGTCTCATCAGAACCCCGTGGCCGAAGACCCTTAAATTCCGACTGCAGTATGCCTTCCGCCATGGCGTTGATCAGAGCCGCCTTATTCTTAAAGTGCCAATATAAAGTTGGAGCCTGTACACCCAGTCTCTTGGCCAATGCTCGCAACGTTACGCCCTCAAGGCCGACTTCATTCAGCAGTCTGAGTGCCTCTTCCACAATTTGATCCTTGTTGAGTGCCATCGTCTCTTGCCCCTTGAGGTCATCTTCTTGACAGTCTAACACATCCAGGAGTATATTCAGACTACCACTCTAACAATGTTAGAGAACCGAGTCGCACACGGTCATGACGGTGTCTACAATTGTAATTTAATCTACATAATTCCTTTATGTAGGAAAGGAGATAAAATATATATGCTGAATTACATTACACAATGGCACCGAGCATTCGTCCGAAGGATCGCCGCAACATTTGGTCTTCCAGAAGACCTGAGTCACCACCATCGCTCATATGTCCCGCACCCACACCCTAAATTGCATGTCGCGCGACATAAAGTCCTGCACCACCATCCATACCGCGAACCACGGATATTGAAAGGAATTCAGTATAGCATTGAGGCATATGTGATAGCAGTCAGCCATATGTGGAGAGCAGGTTTGGAGGCAACTCGTAATAGAAGATGATGGTGCATTATTGCTTGGATGCTTATTACACTTACAAGGCCTTAATTCCATGACGACGCCCCGTACAAAGATGACTACAGCGCAGAAGGTTATCGGAAAATTTAGGTTCATGAGCGCCAACGGATACTCTCGTCTTGGGTCTCCACCTTGGCATATGGCTCCACTCACTTGAAAATAAAAAATCCACTGCCTGGTGTCTCCCCGGACAGTGGATTTTCCTGCTTCTGTATGGAGCGGGTGAGGGGAATCGAACCCCCGCTACCAGCTTGGAAGGCTGGAGTTCTACCATTGAACTACACCCGCATATCTTTCCGGACAAACTGCGTACCTGTGTAGGTTACTGCCGCACAGGCCCTTCCCGAGCCAGTCCCCTTCAATGCCTCCGCAGTTACCCCTCTATTTTACCCAGACTTCGCCTCCTATGCAACTGCCTGATTTGAGACTTTTTCAATCATCACCGCCTATACTCCAGAATAACAAGCCCATGGTGCCTCGAGGAGGCGAAATGGATGGCGAAATCCACCGACTTGAAATCGGATCGAAAACAGCGAAGCGCGGTGCGCGCGCGACTGCTATCTGTCTTCACCTGGGGCACGGTTATCACCAGTGTCGCCGGTTTTTTCACCATTTGGTACAACATCCACCAATCCGCAAAGGCCAGCCCCATATCCTCTGCCACGTCCAGCGGCGGCGCGGGCGCCCACTCGCATAGGAACTCAAGCACGGGTTCCGGCGGTGATGGCGCGAGTTCAGGAGCCCAATCTGGCGGCGGGACTGAACCAGGGTCGCAATTTGGGTCGTCTGGGTCAGAAGAGTCCGGGAACTATGGCTACGGCGACGGGTATGGTCACCACCACGGGTCTTATGGTGACAACTATGGCAGTTCCGGCGAGTCCGGGCTGTTTGACGGCGGCGGACAAGGCAGTGCCGGCATCAGCCCTGGAAACCATTCGGATGTTCAGTCACACGCGTCGTGAGGCCGACCATGCACACGAGGACGTTCTCCGCCATGGGGACGACGGCGGAAATCGCCATCGCGCCACCGTCCATCGAGGTAGATATCGAAACTCTACTGGACACAGCGGAATCCATCATCCGTGAGCACGAAGGGCGGCTATCGCGGTTCCGACCGGACAGTGACGTCGCCCGGGTCAACTTGCGGCCCGGGACATGGGTACCCGTCCACCCCGCGACGGCGCGCGTGGCTGCCTTGGCCGTCGAAGGATTCAAGGCGACGGCTGGCCTCTTCAACCCCTGCCTCGGCACATGGTTGGAGAGCCTGGGCTATGCGGTGTCGTTCGACATGCTGCCCTCCCCCTCGGAGGATCCGGTACCCACGCTGCCGCCCGCATCAGGCGCGGCTTGCCCGCTCGAGGTTCGTGAATCGGAACGACGCGTTCGGGTGGCGCCCGGCTACAGGCTGGACCTGGGAGGGCTCGCCAAAGGGTGGATTGTGGAGCAGGCCGCCCTGTATCTGCGCAGCCACGGCGTTCACGACTTTATCGTCAGCGCGGGCGGTGACATGGTCTGCTCCGGGCGACACGGCGAGCGGCCGTGGCAAGTCGGCATCGCAGATCCACAGGAGCCTGCACGGATGCTGTTGACGCTCGATGTGGACAATCTCTCGCTGGCGACCAGCGGTACCTACCGCCGCCGCTGGCAACGCGCAGGCGCCACTCTGCACCACCTCATCGATCCGCGCACAGGCCGGCCGGCGGAAACCGACGTGGTCTCCTGCAGCGTCCTTCACCCGCGGTTAGCGGCGGCCGAGGTGCTGACCAAGGCCGCCCTCCTCCTCGGCAGCACCGATGGGGTGCCTTGGCTGCGCCGTCACGCGCCTGACGGTTGGGTGATTATGACCAAACACGGAAGGGTGATTCACGCTTGGAACTGGTGAATGAACGGCAGACACCTGCCCTGTTGAGCGCGGGCCTGTTTCTGTTCTTGATGATCACCGGATCGTACGGATTGGTGCACGTATTGTACCACACACAGGCGGGTACCAATCAGTTCTTTTGGTACATGGAGCGGGCGGCTGGTTTCACGGTGTACGAGCTGCTGGCCGCGAGCGTGCTGCTCGGCATGGCCAGCGCCGGCGGGCTGTGGGATAGGTGGCGGGCGCGCAAATTAGCGACGGACCTGCACCAGTTCATCGCCCTTTTTCTGCTGGCATTTCTCGCTCTGCACCTGTGGGGACTGCACGAGGATACGACTATCCCTTTCTCGCTGCAACGCCTGTTGCTTCCGTTCGTTTCGTCGTACCGGCCGCTGCCGGTGGCGCTCGGGGTCCTAGGAATGTACGGCGTCCTCGTCCTGATTCTCACCTCGTATCTGCGCCCGATGATTGGACCCAAGGTGTGGCGGACTATCCACTACCTGTCCATCCCGGTGTTCATCCTGGTCACGCTGCACGGCCTGCTGAGCGGCACCGATGCCGGCAGCCACTGGGCACTCGTACTGTACAGCGTACCGTGGGCGCTGTTCCTCGTGTTGCTGGTGCTCCGGACGCGGCGGCAGCGCACAACCCGTCCTGCATAATTCCCGATGCCAACCGCTTCGTGACGATTGTACCCGATTTCGGCATCTTCCCACATGTGTCGTTTCGCTTCTTCACGCGTGTCCACCTTCCCTCGCGCCAGACCGCCTCACCGGGTCGCATGTGACGGAGCGGATCGACAGCCACCTTTGTTTAGGCGCTCGAATGCTTCGCAGGGGAATCCCCTGCACGCTGAAGGACGCGCAGGGACGGCTGGCCGGAAGGCACCTCACACTGGTACAAAATTTGCTTATTGGCACCCGAAGGCAGGCGGATGTCTCCCACCGAGTACACCGTCCAGGTGAGCCTCTCCGGCGTCAGCTCCAGGATACAGTAACCATGCTCCGTGGTATTTAACCATTTTATCCACGGGTTTTCGCGGCAGATGACACGGGAGACCTCCTGCAAGAACCGTTCGATGTATTCCTGCGCCCCGTCCTGCAGCGGCTTCCACACGTGCTGGACCAGCTTCTTTGCGACAGAGGGAGGAAAGGGCAAGCCACGGGCCGGACGGGCGAACAACACCTGCTCCACGGTTTCTTTGAGATTGGCCGACGTGACCGATCCGGTCATCAACTCGACCCCAAGGTTCTTCCCGGGACGCACGGAGGAAAAGTGGGACGGTATCAGGCTGGCTTCAAAAGCATGCATATCCCCCGTGAGGACGACGAAGTTTTTGACTCTCGCCGCCTGAATTTTCCTCAACAGCCAGGCACGCTCTGCGGAATACCCGTCCCAGGCGTCCAGGTTCCAATAGAGGCCAAGCAGCTTCAGCTGGGTAAAGTGCACCTCATTCAGCCACAGCTTCCACACGGCGGGCGAGTTGGCCAGGCAATCCACGAGCCACTCCCGCTGGTTGCAGACCCCAGCCCCGAGCATCGACTGGCTGGGGCTGAACATCTGCGGGCACCCGGGCGTCAGATAGCGCTGTCCCATCACTTTCGATCCGCACGGATGCGGGCTCCGGTAGAGTCGTTCGTCGGTCAGGATGAGCTCCGCTAGGTTGCCCACCCGCAACGACCTGTAGAGCCGGAATGAACCGGCATCTTGCTGCGTTGCCAGAGGAATGCGCACGGGCATGTATTCCAGCCACGCTTGCGTGGCAGCACGCCGCCGGTCTCCGTCGGCTTCCAGGCCGTCGTCGGGCGCCACGTCCACGTATCCGTCGTTGGCAAATTCGTGATCATCCCACACCGCGACCATCGCGTGCCGTTCGTGCAACGCCTGCAGGTCTGCGTCCGCCCGGTACGTCTGGTACAAGCTGCGATAATCCGCCAGCGTCGTAGCTTTCAGCCTGCCGTCGGGGAGGCGCAGCGCGCGGTCCGGCAGCGGGGCTTGAAACTTCGCGTCGGCGACGGATTCATAGATGTAATCGCCGAGATGGATGACCAAATCGACGTCCTCCTCGGCCAGGAACCGGTACGCGTGGTAGTACCCGTTGGTATAATCGGCGCAGGTAACATACCCCAGACGGAGGGACGAAAGCGGATCGCCCTCCGGCGGCAAGGTCTTGAACCGCCCCGGGCGGCTGACATGCCCGTCTTTGGTCACAAATCGGTAATAATACGTCGTCTTCGGGCGCAGGCGTCCATCCAGGTCGACCTTGACCACATTGTCGAAATCGCCGCAAATGGGGGCAAACCCTTTCAGCGCGGGTTGTTGGAACTGGGGATCTCGGGCAACCTCAAACAGCACAAACCGGCCGCTGCGAATGGCCTGCGCCAGCATGTGGCGCCAAGCCCGCCGCGACGATGGCCGGCCCACCTCTTCCAGCCACTGTACGTGCCCTGGGGGAAGGCTGGCGACACGCAGTCCACGGGAGACGGACGGATGGACCCGCGTCCAGAGGACGGCCCCGGTCGGCGTCGGATCTCCAGCAGCCACCGATTGCGGAAATCCCTCACCAGGCGATAGCCGCGGCAAGAACCCCCAATGGTGCAGCCCGAGACGGTTTGCCGCTACATAGACAGACCCACTCAGCCACGTTTTCACCGTTTTCCACGATCCGCTCGTCATATCGGCCACGCCCCTGATTTGACATGTTTCAGGTCCAGGTCCAGGTCCCCCTGATCCAGGGTTGGGCAGGAGTCGTTCTGAACGCTATACGATATTCGTCGGCTTCGAGCGTGGCGCATGACGGAACGCAAATCGATCACACACGGGAAGGTGGGAGACACCTGGCAGCGGGCACGGTTTCTTCACTCGCGGATGCAGCTCGCCTCACAGATGCAGCGTTGTGTTCAGGCTGGAACGTTGTGTTCAGGCTGTTGGACATGGAGCTCGGCCTCCACACCGAGGTCGAACGCCATGCTGGGCGAGTGGGAAGGGAATGAATAGCGCCTTGTAGATTTCTTGTTGCTTGCCCGATTGTCAAAAGAGAAAAACCCTTGCCATGCAAGGGTTTCTGGGCTTCGGATGTTCGTTGTGGTGGGCCCACTAGGACTCGAACCTAGGACCAACCGGTTATGAGCCGGCCGCTCTAACCAACTGAGCTATGGGCCCAGTTTGGAGCGGAAGACGGGATTCGAACCCGCGACCCTCGCCTTGGCAAGGCGATGCTCTACCCCTGAGCCACTTCCGCCCATCGATGCACCGCACTACACAACGGACGCGACGCCTGACTACAGGCATAGACCAGTATAACACATAATGTGGCGCAGGACAATCATGTCACGGAATGTCAGGCCCAACGCATCTTGTTTTCCATATGGATTATCCTCGCAGCGGAAGCGGATTGGCAGATGATTGAGGATTTGGGGTTTGAGATTGAGCACGTCCAATAAAACGACAAAA
>NZ_BCRP01000006.1 GCF_001552655.1 Alicyclobacillus kakegawensis NBRC 103104
GAGGATTAGTAGAAATCTTGGACGACATCAGTTCCACGTTATTTAGGAACTAAGAACCATATCGGCAATGGCCAATGGACGCACTGAATCCAGATAGAAATCTTCCGCCTTCCAATACCTTGACCGAAATTTCTCAATGTCTTGTCTTACGGTTGCTGATTCACGCTCGAAACGTTTATCCCTCGGGCAATCCAAATATACAATGAAGTCGAAGAACTCTCGCCACTCTTGACGCTGGAGAAATATCCCTTCAATAATAACAATGCAGTCAGTGGGTATGGTCACAGTCCTTGTTTCTAACTCATCCAGATGGGAATTGTAGAACGGAAGGATTATTTCACGTGCATGATGTAGCTTTGCGAATAAGTGCTGACGCAAAAATTCAACATCCCATTGTACGTTGTAATACTCATACCATTGTTCAAAGCCAGTGTCATATCTTTTCTTGCGTTCTACAATGTGATCGTCAATGTGAAAGATGCAAGCAGGTTTTTGGCATTGAATCAGCCTTTGCCTCAATTCCTCTACAAGGGTGGTCTTTCCAGAACGACTTAGCCCATCAATCCCAAGCACGAATCGGTTGTTAACGTAGTGGTTTAGAATGACTTCCATCACCTTGTCGGAATTGTGCATTGACCTCTCCCCTTACAGACAATGCAAATAGCCCTCAGATATTCAACTGTTATATCGCTGGCTCGTTTTTACATATCCCACAGGATGGCTCGTTTGGCTTCGTACTCTCGGCCTCCAAAAGGATAAAACGCTGTGAAAACATGAATACCAAGCAATTTGGCGATTTTAGGCAGTATCGTCGGCGAGAGCGATATTTGCCATTGCGTATGACCATCTTACTGCCACAATGGACACATGTGAGTCCTGAACTGGACCGACTGCCTCGGACTTCCTCAATAACCTTGACTACTGTTCCAGGTAAAGTATATCTTTAATCGCCTTAAACAGGGCGAGTTTTCACTTTGCCTCAGTTCATAAAAGTTTTCGTAAAGATTTTTCCACCCCAATGAAATCGCTCTTTGGACGTATGTTCTAACTATAAAATATAAATAATATATACAAAAAACTAAAAAATGCAGCGCTCGAACACTCTGCATTTCCCATATTTACAAAGTTAGGTTTTACATGGTTGTATCGTTGTTGCCCTCATTAGCGCAATCGCATGCCAGAGGTAACTGTTGTGTGCAATTCCATTTATAGTTCTGCCAGTACTTTTTCGAGCTGGTTGGCTATCCTTTGCCACCCATACAATGCTCCATTGAATGCTTGCTCTGCTTTGAACCCGGTTTGTTCGAGATGCACATGATTCGTTCCATCGTCCGCCTGTTGAAAGTCCAGGTGACCGTCGTTTTTTCTCCCCCGCTTACCCATGTGTAAGATAACCGATGAGGCTCGTCCACTTCGATCACTTCACAATCTATAATGCCATCCCACAATGGGGTCGGTTCGGCCCGAAACTGAAATTTATGACCAACAACTGGTTTGAAATCATTTGCATAAAGCCATTTCGCAAGCGTGTTTGAATCTGTAAAGGCGGCCCATACTTTCTCGATTGGACTCTTAAATTCAAAGTGAAGTGACACGTCTTTCCCCATGTGTTGTTCCTCCTGCAACAAGCGATTTAAGGCGACCATTTTGTTGGTCCAGAATTTCTCGTAATACGATACCCAATCTTGAATCTGCCTCAATGGAGCGGGATTTAGCCTATAGCGTGTTTTCCTTCCGACTTTCCGATCTATAACCAGGTCAGCATCTTTCAGGACCGCCAGGTGTTTGGCAACCGCTGTACGACCCATTGGAAACTGCAATGTCAACTCGTGAAGGGGTAGTTCTTCCGCGTCTGCCAAGAGACGAATGAGTTTGCGTCGGTTTGGATCTGCAACGGCATGATAAACATCGTGTATTTGACGTGCCCCGGACAAAGTACCTCCTCCTATGGAAGAGACCCATTCCGCTCGTTTGTGATTCACCAAGGACTCGTAATCACGTTACCGCCGGCTCTCGCAAGGCGGCGAAATCACGAGGGCCTATAAAAACTTTTTCTCTATCTCTGCGAAAAAGGCCGCACAAAGACGTTCGAAGTCTGCCGCAGTGAGCTTAAAGGGATCACCAATGCGGAGCTTCAAAACGGACTGCTCCGGGATGTACTTGATCACATTGTTGCCACGCAGAATTCCATTGTTATCATCAAGGAGTCAGCCAGCATTTCGACTTCATTGAGTGGATTCCCATCCTTGCCAGCGACCATTCTGAGTCTGAAGTAACGGTCGAGCACAAGAACCATGTTGTTGAAGAAGAGCGATTCAAAGTCTTCAAGGGCAGAGTCGACCTTTTGGTCCGTGGCCACCCTGGCAAGGAGCTTCTGGTACGCCGCGAGTTGTTGCTCAATCGCAGACTTACACTTCCTGAGTGTAGTTCTTACGACCAAGCATCGTATACGTCCTTTCCACAGAGATATGGGGGAAGGTGTGGTGTTAGATAAAATCTTGCCCACCTTTTTATCACCCAACACGACACCCGTCGGAAGTAATAATAGGACACCAAACGGTGTCCTGTCAAGTCAAACCAAACAAAGTAGGGAAAATGTTAAGCCACCTGGACAATCCATGCCCTGTCAGAGAAATCAGTGACACTCAACAGTAACTATCCATAAAACGAAACATGGACCAGAACTCTGGCCCATGTCATCTTGCTATGAACCTGCAAATCCGTGGTGGAGGCGACGGGAGTCGAACCCGCGTCCGAAGACCTCGCCACATGAACTTCTACGGGTGTAGTACGTCTATTGGGGGGTCCTCAGCCGGCGCGGACGCACACGCACCGTGCTGAGCAAGCTCGCTTCGTCTCACCGCCGATACGCGAGCACACCGGCGGCCAGCCCGTTAGAGTGACGTCGCCGCGTGCGCACGGGCGGCGCACATCGGGACGGCCTGACTGGGATTAGGCAGCCAGGGCGAGGTTGTTGTTTGCGGTAAAGCGATTAGCTTTGCCAGTTACATTTAGACCCGCGTTGTTAACGTGGCCGCAGCCCCACGACCCGCCGTTCATGCTCGAACAGCCCCCGTCGAATCCAAAACGCCCCCGTGTGAGCGCTCGGCTGGCTCGAGCGGAACCAAGCGTGGCAACAACCTCATTCCTTATCATACACAAAACTGCCGCTTACGTACACCCCGATTTGCTGCCAGGATTGGCAAGACGCCGGAGCCCTGAATGTTCAAGCGGCGCATTCGCATCTCGCATGTCTGCGCCCCGCCAGGGCGCCAATTCCATCCGCAAACTCACCTAAAAACTCGCCCCGCCGATCGCAGACAACCGGGCCCGTGCCACTACGCGCGCCGGTTTCGCTCGCGCAGCGCCCGTTGGATGGCCCTGTCGGCGTCGCGCTTGCGCATCGCTTCCCGCTTGTCATGGAGCTTCTTGCCCTTGGCGAGTCCGAGTTCAACCTTGCAAAACCCGTTGCGCAGATACAGCTTCGTCGGTACCAACGTGTACCCCTGTTCTCGCACAGCGCCAATCAGTTTGCTGATCTCCTGCCGCCGCAGCAGCAGTTTGCGGGTGCGCAGAGGCTCGTGATTGAACCGGTTGCCCTGCTCATATGGGCTCACGTGCATGTTGTGGAGAAACACTTCACCGTCTTCGATGCGCGCGTAGGCGTCGCGCAGGCTGACAGATCCGCGACGGATGGATTTGATCTCGGTGCCGGTCAGCACGATGCCCGCCTCATACGTTTCCTCGATGAAGTAGTCATGATAGGCTTTCCGGTTTTGCGCCAGGATGCGGCGCTCTTCGTCCTTGGCCATCGTTTCACCTCAAGACGCGCTGCAGGCTGGCCACCGTGCCCATCGCCACCACAGGATGCGCAAACCGACGAGCAAGCGTTCTGACGGCTCACGTCTGGCTTACAGCACCACACACAGCGCACCCTGAATCGTAACATGACCGCGGACGGGACTCAAGCCCACGATGCGCCACCAAGCGGCGCCTGACGTCAACGCCCACGCTTGCCGCGTTTCGATTTGCGCCGACGAACGCCCCGCGACTTTGCGAGACCACCGCCGCCGACCTTTGCCGAGCGGACCCGTCCATCCGCCGGCACGGCCAACAAGGTCCGCTTGTTTTGACTTCCGCCCCCGCTCTGTGCGGACGCATCCCCACCCCGCTCACGCGCCTTGCGCCGGGATCCACGCCTGGCCCCGTACAAAGGTCGATCCGTTCGTCCACGGACGCCACCCGCCCGGCGGTCCCGGTCCCGACCACCGGCCAGTTGCGCGCGCTGCTGGATACGGCGACGCCGTTCTTTGGGCGAAAGGTCCTCATCGTACTCGATGGTGTGTACGCCCTTGTCTGTGACCATCGTCGCCTCACGCCGATGCGACACCAACTCAAAGTCAATCGACAGGTTCTCCTTGCTCGCAGCCGCGACGCGGACCACGACCGGATCGCCCAGGCGGAAGACTCGCCGCGTCCGCTCGCCAACGAGAGCCATCAGCTTCTCATAATGGATGTAGTAATCGTCCATCAGGTAGCTGATGTGAATCAAGCCCTCGGCCCCGTTGTCCAAATGGACGAACAACCCAAACGGCGTCACGCCGCTGATGACGCCGTTGAACTCCTCGCCGATGTGGTCGAGCATGTACTCGACCGTCTTCAGTTGATCCACCTCACGCTCAGCGTCCTGGGCGATCCGCTCGCACTCGCTCGACTGGCGCGCCGCATCGGCGACGAATTCCTCCAATTGGGAAATTCGCTCGTCCGACAACCGCCCGCCAGCCTCCAGCACCTCGCGGATGATGCGGTGAATGACCAGGTCCGGATAACGGCGGATGGGCGAGGTGAAGTGGGTGTAATACTTGGCGGCCAACCCGAAGTGGCCGACGCACTCGGGCGCGTAACGGGCCTGGCGGAGCGAGCGCAGCATCAGTTTGGAGATGACCGCCTCCTCCCGCGTTCCCTCTATCTCCCGCAAAATGGCCTGAAGGGCGCGCGGGTGGACGCGGTTGCCGACACCCTTGACATGGTACCCGAAATTATGGATGAACTGGTTGAATTCCATCAGCTTCTGCGGGTCCGGATCTTCGTGAATACGATAGATGAACGGAATGCCCAGCCAGTAAAAATGTTCGGCGATGGTTTCGTTGGCGGCCAGCATGAACTCTTCAATCAGCCGCTCGGCGACAGATCGCTCACGCGGGGTGAGCGCCAACGGCCGGCCCAGGTCGTCCACCTCGACCTTGATCTCGTCGAAGTCAAAATCGATGGCTCCCCGGGCCATCCGCCGCTCGCGCAAACTCGCCGCCAGAGTCTCCATCTCCTCGAACATCGGCACCAGGGAGCGGTAGAGCGCACGCGCTTCCGGATCGTGATCCACCAAGATGCGGTTGACGTTGCGATACGTCATCCGCTCCGTGGTGCGAATCACGCTCGGAAAGATGTCATAGGCGACACGCTCGCCCTGCGGCGTGAATTCCATCTGGCAGGACAAGGTCAAGCGGTCGACGTGCGGGTTTAGGGAGCAGATGTTGTTGGACAGTCGCGGCGGCAGCATGGGAATGACGCGGTCCACCAGGTACACGCTGGTGCCACGCCGGTACGCTTCCTTGTCCAAGCGGCTGCCCTCGCGCACATACCAGCCGACATCCGCGATGTGCACCCCGAGCAGGAAGTTGCCGTTCGGCAGCCGCTTCACCTGCACCGCATCGTCCAGGTCCTTGGCGTCCTCGCCGTCGATGGTGACAATGGTCTCGTCACGCAGGTCGCGCCGTCCCTGCAAATCCTCTTCCGAGATATCCATCGGGATGGCTTCAGCCGCCCGCAGGACCGCCTCCGGGAACGCCTCAGCCAAGCCGTACTTGCGCACCACAGCGAGGATGTCCACACCAGGCGCGTCCGGATACCCCAACACCTCAATGACCCGTCCCTCCGGTCCACGCGTGGCTGTGGGATAGGAGGTGATTTCCACAACGACGACGTGGCCGTCGTGCGCGTCCATCATGTCGCCCTGGGCGATGAAGATGTCCTGCGGAAACCGCTTGTCCAGCGGCGTGACAAAGGCGTGGTCGCGATAGCGGGTAAAGTGGCCGACCACGCGGTGGTGGGCCCGTTTGACAATGCGGACCACTTCTCCTTCGCGGCGCGGGCCCTGGGCCGACTTGTCGATGCGGACCAAAACCAAATCCCCGCTCATGGCCCCATTCAGGTCGCCGGCAGCGATGTAGACATCCGGCTCCCCTTCCCGATCCGGAATGAGAAAGCCAAACCCGCGCGCCTTCATCTGAATGTGTCCGCGCACCAGGTTCATGCGCTCCGGTATGCCGTAGCGAAGGGTGCGAGTGCGCACCACCTCTCCCTGTTCTTCCATATCGGCGAGCAACTGGAGGAACCGCGCCTCATCGTCTTCATTGTCGAGTCCAAACGCCTCCACCAACTCTTGCGCAATCAGCGGCCGGTAGGCGTCGTGCTGCATGTAGTCGATGATGTCCTGGCGGTTCACCACAGCCGGTTGTCGCCTCCTCTGGTGTGAATCGGGGAAAGTCCCGTGGATGCTGCGTTAGGATATAGATTCAGTATGACCACAAGCCCGTCGGGGTACACCATGCCCAGGTTCCAGCCGTCATGAGCTGAGCGCGGGATGTGAATGCAACGAGTCTCCAGGCAGCGACGACAAAAAAGCCAGCACCAGCTGATTGACCGCCTCAGCGTCATCCATCAGCAGCAAGTGCCCGGCTCCTTGTACATAATGCAGTTCCTTGTAAACGGACGCGGCCGTGTCGTAGATGTACTTGGCGCTGCGAGGGTCCGCCAATTCGTCCCGCTCACCGTGAATGACGCAAAGAGGGCAGGCCAATCCCGGCAAAACCCGCTTTGTCATCTGAACCACACGCCGCAGCTGCCGCGCTGTCTTCAGCGGGATGCCGCCCAATTTGTCCAGCCGCCCGCGCAGAGCCTCCTGCGCTGCTCCGGTGCGCGGCCAATTGACCTTGATGGCCAGCGCAATCTGCTGAAACAGCGGATTGGCCCCCGCATAATCCAGCAGCGGCGCCAGCATGACCACACTGGCCACCCGGTATTGCTCCGCAATCAGAGCCGACAGCAGGGCGCCCAACGAGAACCCAAGCAGGTGAACCCGCCGGCCCTGCTTCTGCGCCGCCTCGACGACCGGAATGATTTTGCTGATCCATCCCGTCACTGTAGTCTGTCCAGGTTCCCGGCGGTGCTGCCCTGGCCCGTCCGCGTCGCCGCCCCACAAAGGCGGAACCACAACCTCGTAGCCGTGAGCTGTCAGCGCGTCGCCCAGCGGGTTCAGTTCTTCCGGAAACCCGGCCAAGCCGTGAATCAGGACACAGACTTCCTCCGGCATAGGACTTCCCCCCACAGACAAGTCCAGGCCCATGAAAGATGCCGCCCTCGCGGGCGGCACCACAGATAGCATCACACCGAGTGATGGAAGGTGAAGGCGATAAACAGCGTTGCCAGGAAGAACAGGATGGCTATCACCACGGTCAGCTTGGCCAGAAACGAATCCAGCCCTTTCGCCTTCCGATTGACAACCTGGTCAGGTCCGCCTGTGATGACTCCAGACAGCCCTGCGCTGCGCCCCGATTGCAGCAGAATGACGGCAATCAGGAGCACACACAGAACGACCAGCAGGATTTTCGCCGCAGTCAGCACCATGTCACCCCCACTGCGCCCCCCGAAGACCAGCGCGCACGACCCGTATGTGCATTCAGTCTATCACGAATGGCTGGCGCCGACAAACGCCGCCTTGCCGATGAAACGCGCCGCGGATCCCAGGGACTCCTCAATGCGCAGCAGTTGGTTGTACTTCGCGACGCGGTCTGTGCGGCTTGGTGCACCGGTCTTAATCTGACCCGCGTTGGTCGCCACCGCGATGTCGGCAATGGTGACATCCTCCGTCTCTCCGGAGCGGTGCGAAATGATGGCGCTGTACCCCGCCTTGCGCGCCATCTCCACGCACTCGAACGTCTCGGTCAAACTGCCGATTTGATTGACCTTGACCAGAATCGAGTTTGCCACGTTCATGTCTATGCCGCGCGCGAGCCGTTTAGTATTGGTCACGAACAAATCGTCACCGACCAACTGCACCTTGTTACCCAGTGTCCGCGTCAGGTTTACCCAGCCGTCCCAGTCGTCCTCTGCCAACCCGTCTTCAATGGAAAGAATCGGATAGCGCGCCAGGAGGCCTTCATAGTACTGGATCAACTCGTCGGCGGTGCGCGTCACGCCTTCGCCAGCAAAGTGGTAGGCGCCGTCCTTGAACAACTCGGTCGAGGCGATGTCGAGCGCGATGGAGACGTGCTCACCCGGTTTATAACCCGCCCGTTCGATAGCCTCGACAATCAGTTGAATGGCCTCTTCGTTTGTCCTTACATTGGGCGCAAAGCCGCCTTCGTCACCCACGGTTGTCGCCATGCCCTTGGCCGCCAACACCGACTTGAGGTTGTGAAACACCTCCGTGCCCATGCGCAGAGCCTCTCGGAACGTGTCGGCCCCATGCGGCACCACCATGAACTCCTGAATGTCCACTGTGTTGTCGGCGTGCTTGCCGCCGTTGAGTATGTTCATCATCGGTGTGGGCAATACGTGCGCGTGGAACCCGCCGAGGTAGCGATACAAGGGCACGTCCAGCTCCGCGGCCGCCGCCTTGGCGACGGCTATGGAAACGGCCAAAATCGCGTTGGCTCCCAGTTTCCCCTTGTTCTCGGTGCCATCGAGCTGGAGCAGCAAAGCGTCGATATCAATCTGCTCCGTGGCCTCTTCCCCAATGAGTTCTGGGCCAATCACTTCATTGACGTTGGCAACAGCCTTTTGCACGCCTTTGCCCAGGAAGCGCGACTTGTCCCCATCGCGCAGTTCCACCGCCTCATGCGCACCTGTGGAAGCACCGGAAGGCACGATGGCACGGCCTTTGGCACCGCTCTCCAGCTCGACTTCCACCTCAACCGTAGGATTCCCGCGCGAGTCCAGCACTTCGCGGGCCTGGATGTCAAAGATCTCCGACATGAACACTCATCCTTTCCAAACAGAATATGTAACCGAATCGCCGTCAGGCGCCGTCCGACGCCAGGGACGGCGGACGCCTCCAGCGCCTCACGCCTGCTTGCGAACCAACAGGCTGTGGCCGGTCATTTCCCTTGGCGTCGGCACGCCGATGAGATCGAGCAGCGTCGGCGCCAAATCGGCCAGGCCGCCCGGGTGAATCTCGTAGTCATTCGACGTCACGACCAGGGGCACCAATTCCAGGGTATGCGTCGTGCAGGGCTGGCCCGTGTGCGGATCGACCATAATGTCAGCATTGCCGTGGTCGGCCGTGACCAGCGCCACCCCACCTTGACTCGCGAGAGCGTCAAGCACCCGGCCCAGACACTCATCCACCGCTTCAATCGCCCGGATGGCCGCCTCCAGATTTCCGGTGTGGCCGACCATGTCGGGATTCGCGAAGTTGAGGATGACGACGTCGATGTCGCCGGAACGGATGCGCTCCACAGCCGCGTCCGCCACTTCGTAGGCGCTCATCTCCGGCTTCAAATCGTAAGTCGCGACCTTCGGCGACGGAACCAGGATGCGCTCCTCACCGGGGAAGGGCGCCTCCCGCCCGCCGGACATGAAGAACGTCACATGCGGGTACTTCTCCGTCTCCGCGATGCGCAGTTGGGTCAAGCCAGCCCGAGACAGCACCTCGCCCAGCGTGTTGTCCAAGTCGACCGGGGCGAAGGCCACCACGCCGCCCACCGTCTCGCTGAACTTGGTCATGCAGACATAGTGGACGTGCGGAAACTGGGGACCACGGTCAAATTCACGAAAATCCTCGTTGGTGAACACGCGCGAGATCTGAATCGCCCGGTCAGGACGAAAGTTGAACATGATGACGGCGTCACCATCGACAATGCGCCCAATGGGCTGACCCTGATGGTCGACGAGTACGGTCGGCTCGATGAACTCGTCGGTCACTCCCTGCTCGTAACTGGCGCGAATGGCCTGCACAGGGTCTTGCGCGCGCTTGCCCTCGCCATACACCATCGCCCGGTACGCCCGCTCCGTCCGGTCCCAGCGATTGTCCCTGTCCATGCCGTAGTAGCGGCCGGAGATGGTGGCCACTTGACCGACACCCTGTTCCTTGACAACCTCGAGCACCCGCTGCATGTAATCGACACCCGATGTGGGCGGTACATCGCGGCCGTCCATGAAGGCGTGCACGTAGACGCGCTGCACGTGGTTGTCAGCCGCCAGGCGAATGAGCGCCAACAGGTGGTCCAAATGGCTGTGCACGCCCCCTTCCGACACCAGTCCCATCAAATGCAGGCTGCTGCCGCGGGACTGCACGTGCCGGATAGCGCCCAGCAAAGCCTCGTTTTGCGCGAACGCGCCGGAGGCAATAGCCATATTGATGCGCGTCAGGTCCTGATACAGGATGCGCCCGGCGCCGATGGTCGTGTGCCCGACTTCCGAGTTGCCAAACTGGTCGTCCGGCAGTCCGACCGCTTCCTCGCTGGCCTTCAAGGTCGTGTGCGGGTGAGTGCGCCACAGCTTGTCGAACACCGGCTTGTTGGCCAGCGCCACCGCGTTGGCCTCCCGCTCGCGCCTCCATCCAAAACCGTCCAGGATGATGAGGGCTGCCGGCCCGCGTCCGTTCGGTCTGGGCTTGCGGGCAAAGCCTGGGTCTATCTTCGTCCACTGGGTTTTACGCTCCCCGTCAGCCATTTTGTCCACCCCCTACGCCTGGCTGGGCAAGCGCCTCCGCCATTTGTGCAAACGATTCCGCGTCCAAACTGGCTCCGCCGACCAGCGCCCCATCAATGTCCGGTTGGGCGACGAAGGCGCCGATGTTGGCCGGCTTCACGCTGCCGCCGTACAAGATGCGGACAGCCCCTGCTGCGTCGCTGCCAAATGCGTCCGCCACCTCGGCGCGAATCGCCTGGATGACCGCTTGCGCCTCTGCGGGTGTCGGGGTCTTGCCACTGCCAATCGCCCACACCGGCTCGTAGGCCACCACGGCCGCAGCCACGGCCTGTGCGGTGAGAAGGGAGAGTCCCTTGCGCACCTGCCCTCGCACCACCGCTTCGGTCCGCCCCGCTTCACGCTCGCTCAGGTCCTCGCCGACACAGAGCACAGGAATCATGCCGCTGTCCGAGACCGCCTGGACCTTGCGGGCTGCCCACTCGTCGCTCTCGCCGAAAATCTGCCGCCGTTCCGAGTGCCCAACCAGCACGTAACGGGTCTTTAACTCGCTTAGCATCGCCGGTGAAATCTCGCCGGTGAACGCTCCCTGCGCCTCAAAATACACGTTTTGCGCACCCACGGCCACTTTCGTCGGCAGCATGACCGGCAGGATGTGCAGCGCCGTAAACGGAGCGCAAACCACGTAGTCCACGTGCTCGGGCAGGCGCTGGCTGCGCTGGCCCAGCGCCTCCGCAAAGGAGCGCGCCTCGGCCACCGTCTTGTGCATTTTCCAGTTTCCCATCAACAGCTTGCGTCTGCTCACGTATCGTCCCCCGCTCTCCATTGCCAGAGCTGTTGGCGCGGCTTGTTCCCATCGCCGCGCCGCCGCAGCGACTTACACCTTGTCTGACAGCGCGGCCACGCCCGGCAGCGTCTTGCCCTCGAGAAATTCCAGCGATGCCCCGCCGCCTGTGGACACGTGCGTCAACTTCCCTGCCAATCCTGTCTCTTCCACAGCCGCCACTGAGTCACCGCCGCCGATGATAGTCACCCCGTCGACCTCGGCCATCGCCTCGGCGATACCCTTGGTCCCAACCGCAAAGGCCGGCATTTCAAACACGCCCATGGGTCCGTTCCAGATGACCGTGTGCGCCGCCCGGACGGTCTTCTGATACTCGGTCAGAGTCTCGGGTCCAATGTCCAGCGCCAGCCCTTTCTCTGGCATGGCATCAACCGAATAGACCCGGTGCGGCGCATCCGCCGCAAACCGTTCGGCGACCACCACGTCTGTCGGCAGCAGGAGCTTCCGGCCGTCCGCCTTCGCCTTGTCCAGCAGGGCGCGCGCGGTGTCAATCGCGCTCTCCTCGACCAGCGATTCGGCCAGTTGACGGCCCTGAGCCTTCAGAAAGGTGTTGGCCATGCCGCCGCCGATGAGCAGCGCGTCCACCTTGCCGAGCAGGTTCTCTATCACGCCAATCTTGTCCGAAATCTTGGCGCCGCCAATCACAGCCACAAACGGGCGCGCAGGATTCGCCAGGGCATCGCCCATGATACGGATTTCCCGCTCCAACAAAAGACCCGCCACGGCGGTCAGCTGCCGCGCCACTCCGGCCGTGGATGCGTGCGCCCGATGGGCCGTACCGAAAGCGTCGTTGACAAACACGTCGCCCAAGCGAGCCAACGCAGCCGCAAAGTCCGCGTCGTTTTTCTCCTCCTGCGCATGAAAGCGCAGGTTCTCAAGAAGCAGGACCTGCCCGGGCCGCAGGTTCTCGGCCGCCGCCTGGGCGATAGGCCCGACGCAATCCTCGACAAACGAGACCGACCAATTTGGCCTCAACCGACGCAGGTGTTCGGCCACCGGCGCCAAGGTGTACGCCGGATTGGGCTTTCCTTTCGGACGGCCCAAGTGGCTCATCAGCACCACAGCCGCTCCCTGCCCGAGCAGGTACTCAATTGTCGGCAGGGCGGCGCGGATACGCGTGTCGTCAGCCACCTTGCCGTCCTTCATCGGCACGTTGAAATCCACCCGAACCAAGGCCCGCTTGCCTTGCCAGTCCACATCGTTGACGGTCATCTTGGCCATCAGCGGCTCACCATCCCCCTACACACTGCAAAGGGGAGAATGGAACATCCTCCCCCATCCGATGGTTATTGTAGCAAACGCGCCCTTGTTAGTGGACGCTGCTGGGCATCTTGCTGGCGATATAAGCCGCCAGATCCACAACGCGGTTGGAGTAGCCCCACTCGTTGTCATACCAAGCCACCACTTTGACCATGTTGTCGATGACCATGGTGGAGAGGGCGTCGACAATCGACGAATGGGAGTCCCCGTTGAAATCCTTCGAGACCAACGGCTCTTCGGTGTAGTCAAGAATGCCCTGCAGAGAGCCCGCGGCCGCTTCACGCAGCGCCTGGTTGACCGCCTCCACGCTCACCGGCTGCGACACCTCGGCGGTCAGGTCCACGACCGACACGTTCGGGGTGGGCACACGCATCGCCATGCCGTTCAAACGCCCTTGCAGGTGCGGCAACACCAGGCCGACTGCCTTGGCAGCGCCGGTCGAGGTCGGGATGATAGACAGCGCCGCCGCACGCGCCCTGCGCAGGTCCTTGTGCGGCAGGTCGAGGATCTGCTGGTCGTTCGTGTAGGAGTGGACGGTGGTCATCAGACCCTTGACAATCTTGAACCTCTCATCAATCACCTTGGCCACAGGCGCCAGGCAATTGGTCGTACAGGACGCATTGGAGATGACGTGATGCTTTTCCGGATCATAGACATCGTGGTTGACGCCCATGACGATGGTCACGTCCTCGTTCTTGGCCGGTGCGGAGATGATGACCTTCTTCGCGCCGCCGCTGGTGATGTGCGCCTGCGCGGCGTTTTTGTCGGTGAAGCGGCCGGTCGACTCAATCACCAACTCGACACCCAGCTTGGCCCACGGGAGGTTGGCCGGATCGCGTTCGGCGAGCACGGAGATGCGACGGCCGCTGACCACCAAGGCGTCCCCGTCCGCCTGTACGTCCGCATCAAGACGGCCGTGCACCGAATCGTACTTGAGGAGCATGGCCAGGGTCTTCGCGTCGGTCAGGTCATTGATGGCGACAATCTCCAGATCCTCGCGGCCGAGCGCGGCCCGAAACACGTTGCGGCCAATTCGGCCAAAACCATTGATACCAACTTTAATGGTCATCTTCCATCCCTCCGTGGATGTTTTCGACGATTCTCTTGGCGGCGCCCTCGTCTGTAATCAGGGTGTCAATTCGGTACGCCTTGGCCGCAGCCGCAATCGCCGCGGCCTTGCTGGCGCCACCCGCGACCGCGATGATGGTCCGCATCTGGTCCAGGTCGGAAAGCCGCAGGCCGACCGTCGTCATGGTGTAGACGATCCGTCCGTCGGCGTCAAAATAGTACCCAAACGCTTCCGCGACGGCTCCCCGTTCAGCGAGGAGCGCCAGCTCTGCTTCCGACATCTGGCGGCGAACGGCCATCGTGACCGCATCGCCAATCCCGTGCGCCACCACCGTGGCGCTCTGCACCTCGCGCAGACGTTCCTGAATCTGCGGCTCCTCCACCAGGTGGGCGAACGTCTCTTGGCTGAGCCTGTCAGGCACATGCAGCATGATCGATTCGCCGCCAAGGCGCACGGCCAGTTCGGCAGCGATCGTGTTCGCCTGCATCGAAACGTTCTCTCCCAAGCCCCCGCGCGCCGGCACCACCTTGACCGCCAACGGTGCCGCCAAGCGCGGCATCCGCCGCGCCAGGGCCGCCATCGTCGTGCCGCCGGTGACAGCCAACACATCCCCCGCCTTCAGGCAGCGGCGAACGGCTTGTGCTGCCTCATGTCCGATGACGTCCTTCACCCATTCATCCCCATCGCTGTCCCCAGCCACGACAACCACATTGGCAATGTTTAAACTTCGCGAAAGCCGCATTGCCAATTCACTGCGGCCGTCGAAGGAGGCCAGAGCCAGCTCAAGGGAGGGCAGCACCTGCATGGCTTCTCCGGTTAAGGTCATACCCCCGCCTCCGACGACGACCAGACCCTGCGCCCGCAGTGCGTCCACCTCCGCCCGCAGCACGCGCTCCGTCGTCCCCAGTTCGGCGGCCAACGCCCGCCTGCCGATAGGCTGCAACAGCTGCAGGCGCTGCAGAATGCGCACCCGCTGCCGCAACACTTCCATCAGCTCCGGCACAACCCGTTGCACCAGGGACAAATCGACCGCGGTTACGGGGTGACTCACGTGGACGCACCTCCCTTCTGACCACGCCTTTGGTGGCGCAGGACCATCGCCGGAAGCTATCGGGACAAATTTTGTCCCTATGGTACAAATTTCGTCCCGAAGGCGCCAAGAACAACCTGTCTCTTTCATTCTAGACACTCAGCGTGGCGGTTGCAACTGGGCATCCGCCCAATCTTCGCCCGGACGTACGGGCCGCCCTTCGCAGGCGATCCCGCCCGCACTGCTCTACGCCAAGCGACGGCGCTTGTTGGAACTGGGAATCGCCATCTGTTCGCGGTACTTGGCCACCGTTCGCCGCGAGACATGTATACCTGCCGCTTTCAGGCGCTCGCAAATGGCCTGGTCGGAAAGTGGCTGGCGCGGGTCTTCCTGGGCCACCCAATCCCGCATCAGCTGTTTCACCGCCTGCGCGGACACGCCCTCGTGGTCAGACGTCAATTCACCCGCAAAGAACGATTTCAGTTCCCAGATGCCGTGCGGAGTCTGCATATACTTCCCGCGCGTCGCGCGACTGACCGTCGATTCATGCACCCCCACTTGGTCCGCAACCTCGCGCAGCGTCAATGGTTGCAGCCGCGCCGGCCCATGCTGGAAGAACGGCTGCTGCGCCGCGACGATGGCCTCCGCCACGCGCTGCAGGGTCTGCCGGCGCTGCTCCAAGCAGCGCAACAACCATTCCACCGACTGCTGCTTCTGGCGCAGAAATTCGGCCGTACGGCTGTCGGGCGGGGATTGCAACAGGCGTAGATAGTGACGGTTCCAGCGCAGTCTCGGGTACGCCGACTCACGGGGCAGAACCAAATACCCACCGTCCCATGGACGAACTTCCAACTCCGGCACCACGTATACGGGCCGCTCTCCAGCGTAATGCCATCCGGGCCGCGGGTTCAACCGGCGCAGCGCGTCCACCGCGGCCTGCACACGGTCCTTCGGCTCCCCAAGCGCCTGACAGAGCCGCTGCCAACGTCCGGCCGCCACGTCGTCCAGGTGCCGTTCTATCAATTGGCGCACCAGCGGCCGCAGCGAGGCGGGCACAGCCGCCACCTGCAGGAGCAGACACTCCTGGAGATTGCGCGCCCCAATGCCGGGCGGATCGCAACTTTGTAAAAGGGCCACCGCGTCGTCCAGCCATCGCGATTCCTCGGCCAAAGCTTCGGCAGGCGGCAGATCGCCCAGGAATCCGCTGTCATCGAGGTACCCAAGCAACCGTCGAGCCAGACGGATGACCGGAGCCGGTGCGCCCGAGGTGCGCAGCTGCAGGTCCAGCTGGTCATACAGGCTCAACTCCCCGGCGGGTTCACGCCTCCACCTCTCATCCGCATCGTTCTCTATCACCGGCCCGCGGCTGCCCCCCGCCAGCCACTGGGCCAGCGAGGTGCGGGTAAACGGGGGAGGCTCGTATTCCACCAGGGGATTGTCGAGCGCCATCGTGGCCAGCAGGGAGTCCAACTCGGCGGTCGTACACTGCAACAGCTCGATGGCCTGCCGCATCTGCGTGGTCATGACCAACTTTTGCGTCTGTTCCTGGATAAGTTCAAACTGCATCCCGATCTCACCTGCCGGTGTCCCCTTGTTTCAATTGGCCGCTGCATTTGTCTTTGTGGATTCGCCGCAAAGTGCGAATTTCCTGCCACTATCAAGGTATGCACGGCTTTTGCCCGCTTGACAGCGCAACAAACAAGCCGGTGACGAATACACATATCTACATCATGGGCAGCGAGGTGATTGTCGTGAGGATTGGCGTCATCGGCACCGGAGTGATTGGCGGCATGCTGGCGCGGGCGTTTGGGCGCCTGCCGGAGGAACAGGTCATCATTTTTAACCGATCCGTTGCCAAGGCGGAGGCCATCCGACGGGAATGCAGCCGCGTCCGTATCGCGCACTCGCTGCCGGACCTCGTCACCGCCTGCGACCTGGTGCTGTTGTGCACCCGGCCCAGCGATGCAAAGGAGGTGATGGCCGACATCGGCCCCGCTCTGCGGTCAAACCAGACCCTGGTGACCACCATCAGCCAGATCCCGATAGCCCTCTGGGAGCAACAAACCGCAGCCCGGGTGGCGACGGTCATCCCCAGCATCACCCAGACTGTACAAAGCGGCGTCGTACTCATCTGCTATGGCTCCCGGTTTGACGGCTTTCAGGAGCGGTTTGAGACGATATTCGGCCGCATCGCCACACCGTTTGTGGTCGAGGAGCGCCAGCTGCGGCTCAGTTCCGACCTGGCCAGCTGCGGTCCCGCCTTCCTGGCCCACATTCTGAGCCAGTGGTCGGTGGCCGCCGCGCGCATGGGCGACCTAAGCCAGGCGGAATGCGAATACATTCTCAGCCGCATGCTCATAGGTGTCAGCGACCTGTTGAAAAACGGGTTCACGCTGTCGGAGATCATCCGCCAAGTGGCCATTCCGGGTGGCATCACCGAGGCCGGCATCGAGAGCCTCGGCGCTGATCTGCAGGGACTCTTCGTGCGCCTGCACCGTGCGACCAACGGCGGTCACCCACCCACCGCGACAGCGGCTGGAACCAAGGCACGGGAACCGGATGTGTTTTCCTCACCGTACATCAACGGCGCAAATTGACAACTTTTGTCGAATGGCCAATTCCCTATCAGAATCGTCTTGTCCTTCTTGAGGAAAAGACCGATAATATTTGTAGACATATTGGAACGGGTAGGTGACACATTTGGACCAGGCGTCTGTGCTTCCTCAGCAGGTTAGCGCGCAGGCCCACGCCGACGCGGCGGGTGACCTATCTGGGGATGCCGGATCGCTCGTCTATGAAGGACGTGGAAGAAAGGTGCGGCCCAACATGCGAGTGTTCAATGGCACAGTGGACAAGCGACGCTCTGTCGATGTGGAGCTTGGTAACCGCATTCATCAACACCTAACTTGGGTACGTGCTGCGCGCGAACACTTTGAACCGGTCCTGAAGCGACTGGACCGGCCGGATGTCACGGTGTTGGTTACGTGCCCAGACGGGTATCTGCTGGACATTGTCGGCGACATCCAGCAGGTTTCCCAGCCGCTCCGGGACAGTCTGAGAGTGGGCGCCAACCTGCTGCAGTGGACAAGCCCGCACCCTGCGTTGACGCGCGCTCTCGCCAGCGGCTGCTGCTCGACGGTGGAGGACCAACAAGGCCATTACGGACTGGCGCGCTATGTGGCGGCTGGAGGAGTGCGGCCGCGCGGCCGTGATCGCGTGGTGGGCGCCTTTGTGATTCAAACCGACAGCTGTGGCTTGGTCAGCCCCATCCTCTCCGTTCTGGCGGAATCGGCCACCGTCGCCCTGGTGAACTGGTGGACGATGGAAGAACAACGCCAGGACCTGATGCGCCTGCACCTCGGACTCGTCAGCCAAATGGAGTATCACCTTGTCTTCATGGACGAGTCGGGCGGACTGATGGATGAGCGTCACCCGATTCCGGTGAACGACCAGACCCGTCAGCGGATGCTGGACCTGACCCGCAACGAGGAAGGGCAAATCCAGGAGTTGGCGATAGGTGACAGGATCTACATCGTGGATGTGCGCACCTTGACCGATCCAACCGGGCAAGTGCGCCGCAAACTGGGGTTGTTCCGCGACATCACGCAATCGAAGCAGTGGCAGGGGCAAGTCCGCGACATTGAGAAGATGTCGCTTTTGACCTCGATGGCGGCGGGGATTGCCCATGAGATCCGCAACCCGCTGACCTCGGCGCGCGGGTTTCTGCAGCTCATCACCGAGCACCTGACGTCCGAGCAGGACCGGCGGTTCATCGACCTGACGCTGGGAGAACTCGACCGCATCAACCTGCTGGTCAAAGACTTCATGTCCCTGGCCCGACCGCAGGATATACAGTTCACCCGGATCAACCTGAACGACGTGCTGTCCGGATTGGCGCGGTTTGTACAGCCGGAATCGGCGTTGCGCGGGGTGAGCTTTGAAACGGAGATTCTGCCGGAACCTGTTTTTGTTGAAGCCGACGCCAACCAATTGAAACAGGTGCTGCTCAACATCATCCAAAACGCCCTGCAGGCATGCACCCCGCGTGACCTGGTGCGCGTTTCGTTGACCGCTGAACGGGACGAAGTCTGCATTCGCGTTCAGGACACCGGATGCGGGATGAGCCCACAGCAACTGGAGCACGTGTTTCAACCGTTTTTTACGACCAAGGAGGCGGGAACCGGACTGGGGTTGGCCATCAGCAAGCAGATCATCGAAGAGCACCAAGGCAGCATCAGCGTGGAGAGCGTTGTCAACGAAGGGACCACCGTCTCTATACGGCTCCGCCGCGCTC
Organism: Alicyclobacillus kakegawensis NBRC 103104; assembly: GCF_001552655.1. Classification (GTDB taxonomy): domain Bacteria; phylum Bacillota; class Bacilli; order Alicyclobacillales; family Alicyclobacillaceae; genus Alicyclobacillus_G; species Alicyclobacillus_G kakegawensis. The sequence continues at coordinate 19,205 of NZ_BCRP01000006.1, forward strand.
AGCCTGAGGCGTCAACCGCTTAGTCCGCTTAGTCCGCCCACCGACGCCGCCCCGTCGTCGCCGGACGCCTGCAGACCACGTTCCCACACGTCCGCCGCGCCTTGCTCTGCCCCGGTCGGCCGAAACCCGCACACCGCGAAGAAGTTGCGGGCCCGCAGGTTGGTACGCGCCACTTCCACCAGGACACGCTCAAAGCCAGCAAGTGACAGAAACTGAAGCAGCTCCTGCATGGCCATCCTGCCGATGTGCCGGCGGCGCCACTGGCTCTCCACATAGAACAGCCGAAGCAAGGCCAGGGAATGAGAAGACTCCACGGCGCAGGCGCCCACCCGCTCTGCGCCGGCGAGGAACAAGAAGGTGTAAGTCTGCGGCGAGTCCAGCCACGACTGCACGTCAATCTGCCCGATGCTTCGGGCAGTCGCGCCGGGGCGCCCGTGTTCAAGCGCCGCCACCTCGGTCGCAGCGGCCCGCGCCATGGTCTCCAACCATTCCTTGTCAGCCGCGCGAACACGCGTAAGCCGCACAGAGTGGGGGGATTCGGCCACCACCACGCTCTGCTCCGGCGCAACAGGCCGACGGGAAGACAGCGGCGCTCGACGCGCATCGGCGGCCCGGCGCGCCATCGCCAACGTCCGGCCCACATAGTCAAAGACCAAAAACAGGCTGAACACGCCCCCGTACATCGTGGCCGCCCAGTCCCACAGCGGAACGGGCTGTCCACGCATGGAAGCGGCTATGCACACCACAACCCCGAGGACAGCGCAAGCCACCGAAAGGATAGCCACCCACCTGCGCAGCGTGTTCGGCATGAATCCCCCGTCCTTCCGACAAGATGGATGCGTCCACAACGGCGGCCCCGTGTGCGATCCCGTGGCGTTAGTTCGTCAACAACCCTTCCAATTCATCCACGCGCCGGCTGAACAGTTCCAGGGTCGAGCGCACCGGCTCTGGCGATTCCATATCGACCCCCGCCTTGCGCAACAACGGAATGGGGTGGTCCGAACCGCCGCTCTTGAGAAACTCGATATAGCGGCTGACCGCCTCCCCGCCTTCGTTCAGGATCTTCTGGGCCAATGCGGTGGCTGCCGAAAGACCCGTGGCGTACTTATACACGTAAAACGGCGTATAGAAGTGGGGAATGCGCGACCACTCCAAGGCGATATCCTTGTCGACTACGCAGACCGCGCCAAAAAACTGCTCGTTGAGCCGATAATACGTGTCGCACAGCCATTCTGGAGTCAACGCTTCGCCCGCCTCGACGTGTTCGTGGGTCAACTTTTCAAACTCGGCGAACATAGTCTGCCGAAACAACGTACCCCGGATGGTCTCCAGCTGATGATTCAACAGGTAGGCCCGTTGTTTGACATCGTCCGTTTGCGCCAGCAGGTGGTGCAGAAGCAGATTTTCGTTCAGAGTCGACGCCACCTCGGCGACGAAGATGGTGTAACTCGAATAGACATACGGCTGGGCGCTATGCGAATAATGCGTGTGCATGGCGTGGCCGAGTTCGTGCGCCAGCGTGAACATGTTGTCCAGGGTATCGCGGTAGTTGAGCAGGATGAACGGGTGCACGCCGTATGCTCCCCAGGAGTAAGCGCCGCTGGTCTTACCGCGGGTTTCGTAGACGTCGACCCAGCCGCCCTTCACCCCGTTTTCCGCCGTCCGCCGGTAGTCGCTCCCTAGCACCGACACCGCTTCAAGCACGGTTTCCACCGCCTCTTCGTACGGCACTTTCATGTCCACTTCGGCGACGATGGGGGTGTATAAATCATACAGGTGCAACTCGTTCAGTCCGAGCACCCTTTTGCGCAGGGACAGATATTTGTGCAGGGCCGGCAGCGCTTCGTGCACAGCCTCAATCAGGTTGTCGTAAACCGAGACGGGGACGTCGTCCGCGAACAACGCCATCTCGCGGGCTGACGGATAGCGGCGCACGCGCGCGTAAAACACATCCTTCTTTACGCTGGCCCCGTAGATGGCAGCCAGGGTATTGCGGTGTTTGCCGTACGTCTCGTACATGGCCCGAAAAGCGCCTTCCCGGACCTCCCGATTCCGGCTCTCCAGGAACTGCAGGTAGCGGCCGTGCGTCAGCTCAACCTCCTGCCCGTCGTCGTCGCGGACTTTCGGGAAACGAATGTCCGCGTTGTTAAACATGGTAAAGATCTGGCTGGGCGCGTCGCCGACCTCGCCCATCGCGGCCAGAATTTGTTCCTCCTCACCAGAGAGCACGTGCGGCTTTTCGCGCAGGATTTCCTCAATGACGAAACGGTACAGGCCCAGCTCCGCCTCCGCATCCACCCACTGCCGCAGCGTCCCCTCGTCCATCGCCAGAACCTCGGGGACAAAATACGACCTGGCCTCTTCGGTCTCCACCCACAGCGCTGTCGCCTTGTCGGTGAGCGCCTGATACGTGGCGTTGGCGTTGTCCTCGTCCCGGCGCATGCGGGCAAACGCGTACAGACGCGCCAAGCGCTCGCCAATCTGGTCCTGCAGCCGCAACGCCTCCAGCAGCTTATGTGGCGATTCGGTTACCGTCCCCTTCATGCCCCGCAGTTGCGAGGTCATCTGGCGCACCTGCTCCGCTTCCTTCTCCCAGGCCTGCAAGGACGGGTACATATCCTCCAGGTGCCATTTATACTGCTCATCAATCTCATCGCGAGTCGGCACGTCCACAGCCGGCGCGCCGGCGGCGTCGGCCGCCAAGGGGTGCAGAATCTGCGCCTGGTCCACTGCAAAACCTCCTGTCGTTTTCATGTGTAAGGCGCGAGCAGATGCGAACCTCCACTCGCGTATGCACAGCCAGGTCTGAGTACACCAACCATTGTACTTGATTCCGTCTATTTCCGCATTTGCTCTTGCGTAAACGCCAGCGGCAGCAGCTCAGCCACCCGCACACACTTGGCCGATCCGTCCGTGTTCGTCAACCACACAGGCGTTTCGGGGCTGCACAACTCGGCCATCACCTGGCGGCAGGCGCCGCATGGGGTCACCGGCTGCGGGCTGTCGGCAAGCACGAGCAGCTCGCGCACGGCCCCATGTTCTGGGCGGGCGCCCAGCATCAACGCGCTGAACAGAGCGGTGCGCTCCGCGCATTGCGTCAACCCGTAAGACGCGTTCTCTATGTTGGCCCCCTCCACCACGCGCCCGTCGTCCAATCTGACAGCGGCACCGACCGCAAACCCGGAGTAAGGCACATAGGCGCGTTGGCGTGCGCGTGCGGCCGCCTGCAACAGGTCCTGCGGCGGTCCGCCCGACGCCGCATCGTCTGGCACGTGCATGCGCTGAGCGCCAGCCGCCCCGTCCTGCATATCCTCGCTGATGCTTTCCCCGGCGATGATCTCCAGCACCAGCGGTCGCACAAACGGATCCGTTCGGCGAATCTCAATCAACCCCCGCAAATCCTCGACCGCCTTTTGCGCCTCAGCCGCGGTACGCGCATGCACCTCGACCAGCGGCTCCCCGCAGCGCACCGGTTCCCCGACTTTCCGGCGCAATACCAGGCCGACCCGGGCGTCGACGGCATCCTCCTGGCCATGCCGCCCGGCCCCCAGCGCCATCGCCACCCGCCCGATGGCCTCCGCCTGCATCGCCGTAACCACGCCCTGTTGCGGCGCCAGCAGCGTTTCCACCACGGGCGCCTGCGGCAGCAGGCTCAAGTCGTCCGCGACCCGCGGATCCCCGCCCTGGGCCGCGACCAACTGCTTGAACTTGGCCAACGCTTGCCCCGTCTCCAACGCCTCCTGCAGGCGCTGGCGGGCGTCGACGGCACTACCGGCCAGGCCGGCCATGACGAGCATCTGGGCGCCCAGATGCAGGCACAGCTCGGTCAAATCGGCAGGCCCGCGACCGCGCAGGGTGAGGATGGCTTCCCGCACCTCCAGCGCATTGCCGATGGCCCAGCCCAGCGGTTCATCCATGCGCGTCAACAGGGCGCACACGCGCCGCCCGGCCCGCCGGCCTATATCGACCATCAGGCGGGCCAACCGGCGTGCGCTGGCCACATCCTTCATGAACGCACCGGCGCCGACTTTCACATCCAGCACGATGGCGTCCGCCCCGGCAGCCAGTTTCTTGCTCATGACGGAACTGGCGATGAGCGGGATGGATTCCACGGTGTCGGTCACGTCGCGCAGGGCGTACAGCTTTTTGTCCGCCGGCGCCAGCGCCCGCGTCTGCGCCGCCACGACCAGGCCAATCCGCCGCGCCTGGGCGCGCATCTCGTCGTCCGCCAAGGCGGTGCGCAAGCCAGGAATGGACTCCAGCTTGTCAATGGTACCGCCGGTGTGGCCCAGTCCCCGGCCGGACATCTTGACGACCGTCGCTCCGGCGGCCGCCACGAGCGGCGCCAGGACGAGCGTCGTGGTATCGCCAACCCCGCCGGTGCTGTGTTTGTCCACAACGACACCGGGAAGGTCGGACCAATCGAGCTGCTCGCCCGAGGCTGCCATGGCCGACGTCAGGTGCGCGGCCTCCGCGTCGGTCATCCCCTGCAGCAGGACAGCCATCGCGAACGCGCTCATCTGATAATCAGCCACCTCGCCGGCGACATACCCGGCCACCAGGGCTTTCAGTTCCTCCGCCGTCAACTCCAGTCCCAACCGCTTTTTGTGGATGAGATCCACAGCGCGCATGCGCTCACCACCTGAATTGTGATTAGCATCGCCCATTTTGAGCCACACCAATGCATATGCGGACCTCGTCGTTAACAGCTCGCACCTTCGTGTACAAACTCACCGTGTCCGGGCTGGCCTTTGCCGGCAGTGTATTGACCGCCCGGGCGTTGGGAAAAGCGGAACGCGGCGACTTTCAGCTGACCACGACCATCGTCTTGCTGGGCCAGACGTGGATGAACGGCTTTGCCGCCTACCAGGCCCAGGGATTGGCCAAGCAGCGGGACAGCCGGCTGGCGTTTGTCCAGGCCGCCAATCCGCCGATGCTGCTGTTGCCGTTGTACGTGGCGTGTATGCTGTCTGTCGCCCTGGCGCTCGTGCCTGGGCCCTTGCCCCAATCCGTCGGTTGGGCCGCTCCGGCGCTCGCATTCTCCGCCGTCGTGGGCTACAGCAACAGTCTCCTGCAGGGAGTCTCATCCCTCACACGGTTGAATCGGATGAACTCTGCGCAGCCCCTTGGCTTTCTTCTGCTCTATGCTCTCGCCTTGGCTAGCCCCGGCGCCCACGCCCACGCTCTCCCGCTGACCTACGCCGCCTGGTTGGCCAGTTGGGCCGCGGCTGCCTTGATTGGACTCCAAGCCGCCTACCGTCAAATGGGACCAGGAGCATGGCGGTGGCGGATCTCCCGCAGCCACATCCGAAGCCTCATCCGGTTTGGCGCCTGGCAATCGTCCGCCAATCTGGTCAATTACGCCAATTACCGAGCGGACTTCTGGATGGTCATCGCTCTCGCCGGCCCATCGGCGGCGGCTGATTACGGCATCGCCTTGACCGCCGGTGAGGTGCTGCTGCAGGTATCGACTTCCCTTGTGCAAGTGATGTACCAGCGTCTGGCCGGGCTGGACCGGGCCGACGCCGTGGCCGCGGCGGAGACATCATGCAGGCACACTCTGCTGGCCGCCGGCGCGGCCGCACTCGGCCTGGCCGCCGTCTATCCATGGTTCATCCCGGCCGTGTTTGGCGCCCGCTATGAAGACGCAATTCTGCCTGCACTCTTGCTGTTGCCCGGTTTGGTGGGCAAGGCGGCCAGCAACGTCATCGTCCAGTTTGCCGTACACCAACTCGGCCGCCCGCAGACAGCCGTCTGGATGAATTTGCTCTCCCTTCTCACCAATCTGGCCTGCTGTGGCCTTTGGATTCCTGTCACCGGACTGCCGGGCGCCGCCTGCGCCTCAACACTCTCCTACCTGCTTGCCTTGGGGGTCTGCGTGTTGTGGTTTGGCCGCGTCAATCAATCCAATCCGCGCCACCTGTACCGGATTACTGCGGCCGACATTGCGCCCTACCTGCACCTGCTACAGCAGGTGAGAAAATCCAGCGATCCACGAAGCTAGACTCTACCGGGGCTGCCATCCGATTGGTCCCGCCGCCATCATTTGCGGGTTCCCCTTGTCCACCTCCCATGTTACGCTGTTTGAGCCAAAACTTCCATGCCATGAAGTACGGGGGATTTTCGCGCCCGCCAGCGGTGGCAGGCTTGGGGTGAACCGCAAACAAGACGGTGTTTGCGCAGGGTTGACACTCACAACCCGAACCCGACAACTAACCTCGTCGGCAACCAAAGGAGTGAATCGATTGCGTCTGTCTGTGAAGCAGTGGAGTCTGTCGCTGGTCACGGCCGGGTGTGCCCTGGGGGCCATGCCAGTCCCCGCCATGGCCGCTACACACACCTATACCGTTCGCGGCAATGATACCTTTTGGTCTATTTCCCAACGGCAGCACATTCCGCTGTCCAAACTTCTGGCCGCAAACCCGGACAAAAACCCGTTGAACCTGTACCCTGGGTTGAAAATCCGCCTCCCGGAAGCAACCGCAGCCAAGGGCCTGCGCAGCCGCCGGGCGTACACGATTCAACCAGGGGACACGTTCTGGAAAATTTCTCGCCGTTTGGGTGCCAGCCTGCAATCCATCCTAGCCCTGAATCCGAAAGTCAACCCATATCATCTGCAGATTGGGTCCCAGGTCTGGGTGCCTGCGACGCCCAGCGCGCCAATCAGCACACAGGCGGCGGAGGTTCAGGTGCAGCCGGAGCGCCATGCGGCGCGCGCATTTCCGGGATTGCAGGCGGACACCGCAACACGCACGGCTTCCGCCGCTCAAACCAGCGCGGCCGCGCACAGCGGAACGCCCGTGTCGTACAAGAAGGAAATCACCTGTACGGCCACCGCATACACTGCTGCGCCGGAGGAAAACGGCTGGGGTCCGGTCGACTATTACGGCCATCCGCTCAAGCTCGGCACCATTGCGGTCGATCCGTCTGTCATTCCACTCGGTTCCACCGTCTATATCACCGGGTATTCGTTTGACAGCTTGCCGGCAGGCGGCATGATAGCCCACGCGACCGATGTGGGCAGCTCCATCCGCGGCAACCGGATCGACATCTACGTGCCGACCAGTTCCGCCCATGCCAGTGATTTTGGGCTCCAGCAGGTGAAAGTCTACATTCTCAATTGAAATTTGCGCAGAACCTTATTAGGACCGCCATGTCCAGCCCGCACACGGCGCGTCAGGCGCAACAGCCAGGGGAAACAGCCCCCTGGCTGTTTTTGCATAAAGGGCGCCGCGCGGCGCATACTCGGACAGGGGTGAGATGCGGTCATGCGCTGGTTTCCGATAACCTTACCCGTTACAAGGCGCTGGTTGTCTGTACTTTTCCTGGTCTGCGTCGTGGGCGCAGCCTCCCTCTGCGCATCTTGCCATCCCATGCGAGCCAAGGCGGCGACAGCGCCCAAGGCGGCAACGTCCAACAAGGTCGTGTACCTCACGTTCGACGACGGCCCCAACCCCTTGTGGACACCGTACGTGTTGGACATTCTGCGCCGGGAACGCGTACAGGCGACTTTTTTCGTGTTGGGCTTTCGGGCACAGAAATACCCGTGGCTGGTTCGGCGCATCCATCGCGAGGGACACGAAATCGGCAACCACGGATATTACCACACCTATATTGTCCACCAGAATCAACGCTGGGTGGAGGCGCAGGTACGGCGGGCGGACGCCGCCATCGAGGCGGCTTGCGGCGTGCGGCCGATGTACTTCCGGCCGCCCGGGGGCATCCTGAACGCGAGCAATGTCCGTGCCGTGCGCAAGCTCGGCCACCCCATCGCGATGTGGACGGTGGACACCAACGACTGGCGAGCCACCAAGGCTGGTCCCATCGTGCGCGTCGTGGAGCGGGACGCCCGCCCCGGGTCGATTATCCTGATGCACGACGGCATCGACACCAGCAGCCGCTACACCGTCCAGGCGTTGCCAGAGGTGATTCGCTACCTGAAACAGCGCGGGTACACGTTTGCCGTCCTGCCCGAGCACTACCGGGGCACGCGCCTGGGTGTGCCGACCGCCCAGGGACGTCCCACCACCCAAGCGAAACGCGCCTCGCTCTCGCGCCTTGACCGGTTGGACGGCCGGGACGGTTCTCAATAGGCCTGGTCCGTCAAAGTGTGCCCATCTGCGTCTTGAGGCCACCAACACAGGCGCGGGCCCAAGGCATGCGCTGCCTGCGGAAACGGCTCAGGCGAACACCGGGTCCTTCAAGTCCTCCAGCTTGACCAATGAATGGTCGGCCACTTCCTTATGCAGGCTGTTGCCGTGCGCGTCCATCGTCACAATCGCCGGGAAGCCCTCCACCTCCAGGTGCCACATCGCTTCCGGAACGCCAAACTGGTCGAGGAAGTCTACCCCGTTGACGCGCTTGACACAGCGCGCATAATACTGGGCCGCGCCGCCAATCGCGTTCAGGTAGACGGCGCCGCTTTTCTTCAGACCGGCCAGCGTCTTGGCGCCCATGCCTCCCTTGCCGATGACCGCGCGTATACCGAACTTCTCGATGATATCGGCCTGATACGGCTCCTCGCGGGAGCTGGTGGTCGGTCCGGCCGCTTTGACATGCCAGACGCCGTCCTCGCCCTTGAGCATGACCGGTCCGCAGTGGTAGAGGATTCCACCCTTGAGGTCCACCGGCGCGTCGGCGTGCATCAGGTACTTGTGCAGCTCGTCCCGGCCCGTGTGGATTTCGCCGCGAATCAGAACGACATCGCCCACTTTCAACTGGCGAATCTGCTGCTCGGAAATCGGCGCCTCAAGGACAATCGCGTGCTCGGTGTCGAGCGCCTTTGCCGGCCGCTCCAGCTTCTCTTCTTGGTCCCGATACAGCCACCTGCGAATCGCGCCGGTGGACGGATCGACCACGATGCCCAAGCGACGGAAGGCCCAGCAGTTGTAAGCGACCGATACATAGAAGCTGGCCGGAATGCGGTTCATGACACCAATCTTGCACCCCAACAGGGTCACTTTGCCGCCGAATCCCATGGTACCAATGTCCAGCCGATTGGCGGTTTCCATGATGTACTGTTCCAATTCCGCCAGCGTCTCATTGGGGTTGGTGTCGTCCACCTCGCGGAACAACTGCTCCTTGGCCAACTCGTAGCCGGTCGTGCGGTCGCCGCCGATGCCGACCCCGATGAACCCAGCGCTGCATCCGTGGCCCTGCGCCTGGTAGACCGCGTGCAGGATGCACTTGCGGATGCCCTCCAGGTCGCGGCCAGCCCGGCCCAGCCCCTCCAATTCCGTGGGAAGCGCGTACTGGATGTTTTTATTCTCGCAGCCGCCCCCTTTGAGGATGAGGCGGATATCCAGCTCGTCTTGATCCCACTGGTGGAAATGAATGACTGGGGTGCCCGGTCCCAGGTTGTCGCCCGTGTTCTTGCCGGTCAGCGGATCGACCGAATTGGGGCGCAGCACGCCGCGCCGCGTCGCCTCGCGCACCGCCGCGCGGATATCTTCGGCGAGGGCCAACTGGTTAAACCCCACCGGGGCATGGACGATAAAGGTCGGCATCCCGGTATCCTGGCAGATGGGTTGCACGTCTTGCTCCGCCGACACGATGTTATCGACAATGGTGTTGAGCGCCAGAGCCGCACGACTTCCGAATTCCTCCTGAAGCTGCGCGCGCTTGATGGCCCGCCGCACATCCGGCGGCAGGTTGGTGGAGGTTTCGGTGATCAGTTGCAATACGCTCTCCTGCATCGCGTTCACGGCAGGTGCCTCCCTCATGTATCAGTTCACTTTCCTACCTCATCTATTATACCTTACATCCCTTGCGGCACCGCCTATGCCCGCTCACGCCCCGCCCCCGCCGGCTGCGGCGCAGGGCGCAGGGGCCTATCCAAACGCAGCACGTCCTGCCAGGTCTCCCGCTCCACAACCAGCGTCACCTCACCGTCTTTGGCAAACACCACGGCCGGATTCGGTAAGCGGTTGTAGTGGCTGGCCATCGAATAATTGTAGGCACCGGTCGCCAGCACGGCCAGCGTATCGCCGCTCGTGGGCTGCGGAAGCGGCGTGTCGCGGGTCAGCAAGTCTCCGCTCTCGCAGCACTTGCCGGCAACCGTCCACACGCCGTCCGCCGGCTCATTCGCCCGATTGGCCAGCAGCGCCTCGTACTGGGCACCGTACAGGGCGTACCGCGGGTTGTCGGTCATGCCGCCATCGACCGCCACGTAACGGCGCACGCCCGGAATCACCTTGACAGATCCGACCGTGTACAGGGTGACGCCGGCCTGGCCGACGATGCTGCGCCCAGGTTCTACCCAGATCTCCGGCAGCCGATCCAAATCGGCAAACTGCCCCCGCACCGCCTGCACCAGGTCCGCGAGCAACCCATCCACGTCAAGCCCCGGATCGGCCTCGGTATAGCGGATGCCGAAGCCCCCGCCCAGGTTGAGGACGGAAAACGGCAGGCCAAGATCCAGTCCCACCCGGTACAACGCGGCCAGGCGCTCGGCGGCGGCGATAAACCCGCCGCTATCGAAGATCTGCGATCCGATGTGCGAGTGCAGGCCGATGCATTTGAGCCCGCTCAACCGAACGGCTGTGCGCAACGCTTCCGCCGCCTGGCCGCTGGCCAGGTCAAACCCGAATTTGCTGTCCTGCTGCCCGGTCATGATGTAATCATGCGTGTGGGCTTCAACCCCGGGAGAGACGCGCAGCAGGATTTGCGCCACCTGTCCCTTGTCCCGCGCCATCTCGTCCAGCATATGCAGCTCGTGAAAATTATCCACCACAATCACGCCGACACCACTGTCCAGAGCGAACTCCAACTCTGCCGGCGTCTTGTTGTTGCCATGCATGTGAATCCGCTCGGCGGGCACGCCAGCTGCCAGCGCAGTGTACAGTTCCCCGCCCGAGACCACATCGAGGGCACAGCCTTCTTCCCAAGCCAACTGACACATCGCCAGCGTGCAAAACGCTTTTGCCGCATACGCCACTGTATAAGCCACGCGCTGCCGGCGAAACGCCTGATGGAACCGGCGAATGTTGTCCCGAATCAACGCTTCATCGTAGACCATCAGAGGCGTACCAAAGCGGGCAGCCAACAACACAGCATCGCAGCCGCCGATATAGAGGCGGCCGTCGCGTATCTCCATGGTCCCAGGCAAATGCACCGCTTTGCGCGCCTCCCTGAACAACAGAATGAAATAATATACGATTCTATGCAACATGTTTGGACATTGCAATAGGAGAACGCGGCAGCGGAGAAAAGGCCTCCGCGCGGCCAGGTGCCCAGCCGCGAAAGAAGAGCGGGGCGCCACCTGGGCGCCCGTGAGGGTTGTCTCGAATCAGTGATACGGAAACTGTGTGGAGTACCCCTGAAACTGTTGAAACGTCTGCTGTAGTTTCTGCGGTTGTTCGGCCTCCAGCGTGTACCAACCTTGTTGGAACATGATGTTATAGACATCCCTCGCCATCTGGTGCGTCTCGTCCAGGATGCCCATCAGGTCTTGAAACAGGGCGTCGTGGCTGGCCTCGCGGACAGCGCTGTTGAGCCCGTCGGTCAGGTACTTTTCCGTGGCCAGGATGTCATTCAGCCGATCCCGGTCGTTCATCTCGGGCCCCTGCGGCCCATAGGGAGATTTCGGATTGGCGATCTCGCTCGGGTTTTGCGGCATCGCTCAGGCCTCCTCGCTGATAGGGCGCACCGTTCTTTGCGCCCGCTTCCTATCCGGCCCCGTTCATTGCGGCCCGGACGTGGGATTGCCGGGCTGGCAGTGCGCAAGCAGCTTCTGATAGTGTTGGGTGTGCATCTGCCCGGCCCGCTGGATGGTGGATGCGACTTTCGCGTCGGTGCACTCGTTGGCAAAGTGAAAACACTTCTTCGCGGCCAACAGTTCCCAGGACATCGCATCCTTCAGATAGGACAGGTCCTTCGTCGTGATGGCCGCCGGCGGGGCCATCATCACAGGCTGTGCTGTAGGCTGGTAGGTCTGTGGCTGAAACGGTCGCGGCATGCTCTCGCCTCCCTGCGAATGCTCGCGCCCCTCGCTCGTGGATGCCTCGAGGGTGTTCGTCCCTAGTTTGCGCCGTAGGCTGCACAAAATATGCAGCCCGCCCCGTCCTGCATCTGACGGCCCGCACTCCGGCGACACACGCAGGCTGACCCACCGCCCCCGCCGCACAGCACGACCTTACGCGCTCAACTCTGCGCGCTTGCCCGGCCGCACGAACAGCATCGCCACCATGCCCAAGGCGGAAGCCACAGCGGACGCCACAAACATCGCACTGTATCCGTGATGAGCCACCAACACACCGGTCAAGGTGGGCGCCAGCACGGTCGCGATATTGGTGATAAAGTGGGTGATGCCGCCGAACGCCCCCGCCCGCGCCGGCTCGGTGTCAATGACAATCGCCCAGTAGAGAGAATTGGGCAGGAAATTGAACGCGTTGCCCACTGCCATCAACACCAGCGCCATGGCGACGGAGTGGACGGCCGGGATGAGCAGGAAGCAAACGGCCGTGCACAGCAGCGACAAAACGGCGACGCCAGCACGCGCAATGCGCAGGTTGCCCGTCTTGCGGCGCAGCCAGTCGGACAAGCGCCCACCCCAAAGCACCGTCACGCAAGCGCCAATCCACGGAATCATGCCCATGTACCAGAGATTGGACAGGGAATAGTGAAACGTGTCCAAAAGATACTTGGGCGTCCACGACAACAACAGGAAGTTTACATATTGAAAGGCGAAATAGCCGATGGCGTTGCAGACGAGCGTCGCCCGCCTGAAGAAAAAGTACCATGGCACGCCCCGCTGCTCCGATTCCTGCAAGGTGGCTTCGTTTTCCAGCACCTCTTGAGAACGGATCTCAGCCAATTCCTGTTCCGTGACCCGCGGGTGCTGCTCCGGCCTGTCGGTGAACACGCGCGACCAAACGATGACCCAGATAAGTCCCAGAATACCGAGAACGATGAACGTTGTCTGCCAGGTGGTGATAGACAAGAGACCAACCGCAATCGGAGCGGTGATGAGGGAGCCAAACGGCACCCCAAACAAACCGAACGCCTGCATGAATCCTTTTTCCTTCGGGCTGGCCCAGTTGGCCACCGTTTTGTTCATGGTCGAGAACAGCGGTCCTTCCGAGATCCCAAACAGAATCCGAAACACCGCGAACCCGGCCAGGGCCGATCCGCCCAGCACCGCCATGCCGATGTTGCCGGCAAACGCCATGCAGATCTCGAACACGGACCATAGACTGCCCGCTGTCAACCAAACCCACTTTGGCCCGAGGCGATCCGCGAGGAAGCCCCCTACGATAGATCCAGCCATGTATCCGTACCCAAAATAGCCGAGCACCGCACCCCAGGATTCAGCGTTGAGGTGAAACGCCGAGATGATGGGATCGGCGGCGTAGGATATCGCGCCGCGGTCTAAATAATTGATCATGGTCATCAACACGACCAGCGACATAATGAAGTAGCGATACCTGTGACCCATGAGTCCCCCTCCTCGATCGCGGAATCGTTTTCAAGTAAAAATATTGAAATTTCACCTACAGTCTAACGCATTCTGGGAGTATTGCAAGGTATCTGTCCCTAAAATAATAAGCCGGCTTTGCGGAAATCTCCTTCGTTTATGTTTATGATATGAAAACCTTTGGACTGCCTGTTCGCCCAACACGTAAAATACAAAAGGGGCTGCCCCTCCCCCATCTTATGACAGAGTCTGGGGCGGCCCCTTCTTCCCTTTTCATCGACACCCACAACCGTCCGGGATCGCCTACCCTTGAACGGACGGCGGCATCGCCAACGGCCTATGCTTGGGCCGCTGAACCAAAGTGAGATAAAACAGGCCGGCCAACAGGTGACAAACGGCCATCACCAGCGCCATCGGCAACGCCGTCCGGCTGCCGCCCAACCCGACCAGGGGGGACGCCACACTCCCCAGCAGCATCCCTGACACGCCCAACCAGGCTGAAGCGCTGCCGGCACGCTGTCCGTGGTTTTGCAATGCCAGCGATCCGCACGTGGTGTTGATGCACCCGACACTGGCGACGGCCACAAACAACGCAGGCAGCACCAATTCCAACCCTGCACCGCAGACCGCGCCCGCCAGCAGAGCTATCCCGGCCGCGGCAGCCAAGGCCAAACCCACGGCCAGTACACGCCGCTCCCCGAAGCGGCCGGCCGTCCGCGCCGCCACCTGGCCAGCCGCGATGATGCCCAGGCCGTTCACGGCGAAGATCACGCTGAAGGTCTGGGGAGAGACGTGGAACAGCTCTTGCAGAACAAACGAGGACCCGGAGATGTAGCCAAACATGGCGGCAAACGCCATGCCTTGGGCCAGCACAAAGCCGACAAACTCCACGTCCCGGAGGAGCCCGCCGAGCGAGCTGGCCGTCCGCTTGAGCCCGCCCGTCGTCCTGCGCTGCTCGGGCAGGCTTTCTGGAAGGAACAGGAGAACAGCCAGCCAAAACACGATACCCAACAGGCACAGCACGACAAATACGCCGTGCCAGGACGTCACGCGCAGCAGCTGTCCGCCCACAACCGGCGCCAACACGGGAGCCGCTCCGTTCACGAGCATCAGCAATGCGAAAAAGCGCGTGAGTTCCAAGCCCTGAAAGTGGTCCCTGGCTACCGCACGGGCGATGACAATTCCCGAAGCCCCGGCCAACCCTTGAAAGAAGCGGATGCAGACGAGGGTCCAAATCGACCCAGTCCAAGCGCACAGCGCCGAGGCCACCGCGTACAGCGCAAGCCCTAAAAGCAGCGGCCGGCGGCGGCCCATCGCGTCGCTAATAGGGCCGGCCGCCAACTGCCCCAACGCCAACCCCAGCAAACAGGCTGTCAAACTCAGCTGTGCCACCGAGGTGCCGGCGTGCATATCTGCCGCCATGGAGGGCAGCGCCGGCAGATACATGTCAATCGAAAACGGTCCTAGCCCCGTCAAGCTGCCTAAAATCACAGCCAGCAACACCCGTCGGGAACCGCGCACGGCCCCGGAAGCCATCGGATCGACCGTCATCAGCCTTGCGCCCCCTCTCCATCGTTCGCGGTCTTAACCTGCCCAACAGGTCAGATGGCCGCGTGAACGCCATCTATACTAGTGCATTCTGTCGCCTTCGACAATGCTTCATAGGAAAGGAAAGGGAGAGATGGCGCTTACATGAGGCGGGCATGGTCACGTCTCACATCGTGTGACTCAGGTTACCGCTGCGACCGCGCAGGAGGATTAGAGCCATCGACGCGAACCGATTCCATGCCAGAAGGGGCATGCTGATGAGTGAATTTGCGGCCACCATTAGGCGTTTTCAACTCTTCGATGAACGCTGCCCATGTCGGCGCGTGGGCAGCCATCCAGATCAGGCGTTCCAGTTGGCTGGGGTCGTCCATAGCGAGGATAACGTTGCTTACCTCGCCTGGGACCAGCCCAAAACGAAGGGCAAGCAGCGCAAGCAAATCGGCCTTATAGGTCTGGAGCGTCGCCTCCTGCTCCACCCACCGCGGAGGTCCGACCTGTCCTTCGGTTGCGTGTACCATGACGAAACATCCTCCCGGAGCGATGTGTCCAACAGGCATGCTATGCTTGCAGATGTGAATCGCCCTACCCTGGGGAGATTCCCTCTCTACTGAGCATAGAGATTGACTGCCGGCGCGAGGAGATGCGGCGTAACCATTTCGGGATATGTCGATACGACGACAATTCCGCTTCCAAAGCGACTAGTCCGATGCGACTCCTGCAGACGATGTCCACTGAGCACACCGCGGGATCCACAAATCGAGCGTGTGCTGAAGCTGTTGGACATGGATCTGAGCATCTACTATCCGGCTGAAAACATCGCGTAAGCAGGCTTTTCACAGGTGCGGCCTTGGTTACCAAATCCGATCAAAAATTGCAAAGATCGCGCTTTCAACATGGCTGCTTTGGCATGTTCTTGGGGACGTGACAACACTAATGCATAGGCCACTGCCCCATTGGACGGCACCATGTGTGTTCTGCGAGTGACTAATCCAGGAGTAGAGTAGCCATCCTTGAGTTTGTCCAGTAGTCATGCCCCCTGGCGTTGATTGTCGGTACGATATGCATCATCACACGACAATCAACGGGAAAACCCTCCGCCAACGAATGCAACAAAAAACCGCTCGTCTTCCGTCACTATTGTTCAGATAACTCGGGAGGGTACGTCGACATACGACGGCTCCAACTCATAAATAAAAACAACACTGCAATGACCGCGAGGACAGCTCCCAGCCATTCAAAATTCCTTGCATTGAGACTATTTCTAAAGACAATGTCTAGTAATAACGAAGAGAGAATCGTCCCTAGATATCTTGACGTCTGAAACAGGCCGGATGAGACGCCAATAATTTCCTTCGGTGTGCTCTTGAACAAAGCTGCCTGCATGCCAACGTTGTTGAGACCATTTGCAAGACCAAATGCGGCTAGCACCAAACACACGTTGATCACCGGAGAAGTTTGCTGCAAGGTTGCCATCCATACTGCCCCAAGCACCATCAGGATTCCGGACAAAAGCAACGCTGGTCGAGGCCCCGATTTGTCTATCCAACGTCCCGCTATTGGCGATGCGACCAGCGAACACAAACCTAAAGATAGCATGAGAAACCCCGCATTGAATGAGCTTAAGTTACGTTCCTCCTGCAAGTATGTCGGTAACCCGAAAAACAGGGAGTAGTATAAGACATTTACAAGTACGAATTGGAGATGTACCCAGGTCATTGCTGGATATTTACCAAAACTACGCAAAGGAATGAACGGTGTCGTCTCCCTTAATTCACGCCATACGAATAGTGCCATTGCTATGAGACCAGTCATACCGATGGCGCAATTACCGACAGTCTTCGATGATAACACTGCGATGAGTATGCCGACCATTCCTACACAGAAAAATAATATGCCCAAACCATCCACCAAGTTCGACAACGTGCGAAACGACATCTTAATGGAAACAGGTGTTGCCCGATTATCACTCGGAATAGCCCACGATGCGAGAACAAAACTTGTTATTATGAATGGGATATTCACATAGAAAATTGCGGGCCAATTCCACCAGTGAATCAAGAAACCGCCTATGGAAGGGCCGAAAGCTGAAGCCCCGGACATAAACACAGACAAAACCGACAACGCACCTGCTTGCTTTTCGGTGACGTAGATGCGAACCATGGCCATTCCGACTGCAGCAATCATACTTGTACCGATTGACTGAACGACGCGGAATCCAATCAACCAGCCAAAGTTAGGCGATAGCGGAGCAAACATTGATGTAATGGAGACAACGGCGAGCCCGGCAAGAAACACTCTTTTTCTCCCGAATAAGTCGCCGGCTTTTCCCATGACGGGCTGAGCAATCGCGCTGGATATATAGTACGCGAATATAATCCAGGACACGTCTGTGAAGTTGATTCGATAAACGCTTTGCAGTTTAGCTATGGCTACAGAGATCATCGATGAATTTAGTGGATTCAATAGGATTCCAAGGCCGATGGAAGCCATGAACCATGTGCGTCGAACACTCATTTGCCGTCTCCTTCCAAAGTATGTTGACACCATTGTAAATCGGATTTAGAATGTATTCTAATACATTTTAGTTAATAGGTTCATGGATTATGAGGAATGAATGGGGGAGAGAGGGAGGAAGGAATGGAACTGCTTCAGTTGCATTATTTCCAAGTAGTAGCCAGACTGGAACATATGACCGACGCCGCACGAAGTTTGCACGTCACTCAGTCTTCGTTAAGCAAAACTATCCAACGCTTGGAGGAGGATTTAGGAGTGCCTCTATTCGATCGGAGTGGGCGAACACTTCGATTGAATAAATTTGGTCGTACCTTCCTTCATCGTGTTGACAAGGCAATGTTTGAACTGGAACAGGGTAAGCAGGAGATTAGGGATCTGTCGAGTCCGGAAAGTGGTTCGGTGGAATTAGCGGTGAACACCGCCGGCACGTTACCAGAAATATTACAAAAATTCCGAGACAAGCAACCTCATGTGCATTTTCATGTGCAAACGTCAAATACAGAGGAGATGCGTACACTTCTCCGGAGAGGTGAGGTGGATTTCTGCTTATCGTCTCCACCGGTTCAAGGTGAGGATATTGAATGTCAAGTGTTGTGGCTCGATTCAATCCTTGTGGCCGTGCCGAAGGGACACCGTTTGTCGGATAAGAGCAGCGTCGCGGTTACAGATCTGAAGGATGAGTGGTTCGTCGGCTTAAAACGAGGTTATCCGACTCGCGATATAACTGACCGTATTTTGCAATCGTTTGGGTTTGCACCTAAATATGTTTATGAGGGCGATGAACCAGCTAGGATTCTTTCTCTTGTGGAAGCCGAAATTGGCATTGCCTTTGTCCCTGAGTCGTCTACACGGACTTCTGGTCAGGGTAATGTCCAATATCTTCGAATTGAGCATTGTGACCTTGTCCGAGAAATCGGGTTATCATGGCACGGAAGTCGTTACTTATCGAGAGCTGCTCTGGAATTTCGTGAAATGGCAACAGAATACTTCAATGAGCTTGCTCTCAAATGACTTGGATTGTGGGCATTTTATGAAATGAGAATAAAATCACCGGAAACCACTTGACTTTTGAAAAACACCCCAACAATCGCCGAGGAGGCATCGAACTGCCTATCTCTCAACAATGGTATTGTTGCCGGCGGCGATGGCCTGTTCGACGACCTGACGCTTGAACTATGGAGTAAACTTCCGACGCTCCACTTGAACAACCTCCTGACCTGGTGGTCTCATGGACTAGGAAGATGGTCCAATCAAATTTCGGGGCTTAAGAACAAATTCGCTTTCCCCATAAAACAATCTCCTGCAAAACACCCCTTCTCTCCCCGCATGTTTCCGTCCCCAGTTTTTCCCTCGGAAAATAAAGTCCCGCACAGATCGGGCTTTTCCCCGATTTTTTGATCCGATTTTCGAAGTAGAACTTTATTCTCGCGAAAACAAAGTCAGGTAGAAAACAAAGAGAAAGGGCTTGTGGGACAAGGATTTCCCCTTTTCGCCTCGTCCCGTTTTCCCGCTTGAATCAAATCTATATTCTCGCTGGATCAGGTGTTTATTTTGGATTGCAGGAGATTGTTATGGGGCTACAAATTCGCATTGCATAACCGCAACGCACTCCACATGCGCGGTCTGCGGGAACATGTCCACCGGCTGCACCTCTTTCACGGCGAAGCCCAGGTCGCACAGACGCCGCAGATCGCGGGCAAGGGTGATGTGGTTGCAGGACACGTACACCAGCCGCCGGGGCTTTGCAGACGCCACAGCCTCGAGCACGGCCGAATCGCACCCGCGGCGGGGCGGATCGAGAATGATGATGTCGGCGCGGTGGCCGCTCTCCAGCCAACCGGGCAGCACATCCTCCACCCGCCCGACGGCAAAATCGGCGTTGTGGATGTGGTTGTGCCGCGCGTTGGCCCGGGCATCGGCGATGGCCTGAGCCGCCGATTCCATCCCGTACACCCGGCGCGCCCGGCCGGCCAAGAGCAAGGCCATCGTACCCGTTCCGCAGTAAGCGTCGAGCACAACCTCCCCTGGGCGCACATCGGCTACCCGCTGGACGGTGTCGTACAACCGCCGCGCCTGCCGCGTGTTCACTTGAAAGAACGATTGGGGAGAGATCAGGAATTCCAGCGCCCCGATGCGCTCGGTGAGATGCGTCTTCCCCGCCAGCACTTCCGTGCTCCGGCCGAATACGCGGCCGCGGCGGCTGTCGGTGCGAGTCACCGCGACACTCACGACGCCGGGCAGGCCACAGAGGTTTTGTGCCAGATTCGCCAGTGCCCGCGCCGTCTCCAGCGTCTCGCCCGCAACCGGCCTGCGACTGTCCTCCGGATGGGAGGCAAGCGAAAAAATCAGCATCATTTCGCCAGTGGTGAAGGAATAACGGCCAATGATATGGTGGATACAAATGGCCCGCGGTCCGAGCAGCTCTGCGGCCGCATGGGCGGCCTGCACAATCGCCCGTTCGAGCGGATCGGGCTCGAGATGGCAAACCGCGGTCTCAACCAGGCCGTGGCTTTTCGGGGCGAAAAAGCCGAGCCGCGCCCCGCCGCGCCCGTCGAACTCCACCGGCACCTGCACCTGGTTTCGGTAGCGCCAGGGGGTATCCATCCCGAGCGTTGGGTGCACCGTGACCTTCTCCAGCTTGGCAAAGCGCGACAAGGCCTCGACGACCATAAGGCGCTTGTGCTCCAGTTGCCACTGGTAATCCAGGTGCTGCAACTGACACCCGCCGCAATCGCCAAACACCGCGCAACGCGGCTCCACCCGACCACTCGGGGGTCCGCCCGCCGCTCCCCCGGACACAGGCGCCGTAAAGGGCGCCCCGGCAACCGGCGGCGACGGCT
The DNA here is from genome assembly GCF_001552655.1 of Alicyclobacillus kakegawensis NBRC 103104. Taxonomy (GTDB): domain Bacteria; phylum Bacillota; class Bacilli; order Alicyclobacillales; family Alicyclobacillaceae; genus Alicyclobacillus_G; species Alicyclobacillus_G kakegawensis. Next base: position 39,521 of record NZ_BCRP01000006.1, read on the forward strand.
CCCCCACCAGGATGGCACGGGCAAACCGCCGCGCGCGCTCGACAATCCGAACACGCGCCCGTTCTCCAGGAAGCAGGCCGGGGATGAACACCGCCACCCCGTGGACGTAGGCCACCGCCGCCCCATCGTCGTTCAGGCGCAGCGCCTCGACCTCGTGCACCTGGCCAGGGAACGGCTCGGTCGGGTCACCGGCCTCGTTTCGCGCCGTCCCGCTCACCGATGTCACCCCCCTGCTCTGATGCACTGGTCCGCCCGTGCATTGGACGACCTCGCCTTCCCCGTCGCGCATCACCCGCCAATGCGCTCAAGAATCAGCTTGTTGACCACCGCCGGATTGGCCTTGCCCTTGGTCGCCTTCATCGTCTGCCCGACCAGGGCGCCAAGCGCCTTTTGCTTGCCGGCGCGGTAATCCTCAACCGATTTCGGGTTGTTGGCGATGACTTCTTCAACAATCGGCACGAGCACCGCCTCGTCGCTGATTTGCTCCATTCCCTGTTCCTTGATGATAACCTCGGCGTCCTTGCCGCTCTCGCACATCAGCTTGAACACGTCGCGCGCCTGCTTGATGGAGATGGTCCCCTTGTCCACCTGCGCGATGAGCCCCGCCAACTGCTCCGGTCGCACCGGCGACGCCTCCACTGTCAATCCCTGGGCGTTCAGGTAGCCAAGCAGGTCGCCCATCACCCAGTTGCTCGCTGTCTTCGCGTCCGATCCGGCCGCGACCACGGATTCATAGTAATCAGCGACGGCCCGTTCGGCTGTCAGGACACCCGCATCGTAGGCGGGCAGGCCCAGTTCTTGTTCAAAACGGGCGCGCCGCTGGGCGGGCAGTTCCGGCAGCTCGGCCCGCACTCGGTCCAGCCAGGCGTCGTCGATATGCACGAACAGCAGGTCTGGCTCCGGAAAGTAGCGATAATCGTGCGCCTCTTCCTTGGAACGCATGCTGACGGTCGTCTGAGTGGCCTCGTCAAACCGTCGCGTCTCCTGTGTGACGGGCTGGCCCTGCTCCAGCAGCTGCGTCTGCCGCTGCACCTCGAACTCAAGTCCCCGCTGCACGTTGCGGAACGAGTTCATGTTTTTCAGTTCCGTCTTCTCTCCGAATTCTGTGGACCCTTCCGGACGCAGGGAGATGTTGGCGTCGCACCGCAGCGACCCCTCTTCCATGCGACAATCCGAGATGTCACAGTACTGCATGATGCTTTTGATGGCTTCCAGGTACAAGCGAGCCTCTTCCGGAGAGCGGATGTCCGGCTCCGAGACAATCTCAATCAGCGGCACGCCGGTCCGGTTGTAATCGATGAGACTGTGGCGCCCATCTTCCCCGTGCATCGACTTGCCCGCGTCCTCTTCCAAGTGCACACGCGTGATGCCAATGCGCTTGCGCCGCCCGTCGACCTCGATTTCCACGTACCCGTGCTCACCAATCGGCTGGTCGTACTGGGAAATCTGATAACCCTTCGGAAGGTCCGGATAAAAATAATTCTTTCGGTCAAACTTGCAGTCTTGGTTGATCTGGCAATTCAACGCTGTGGCCGCCTTGAGTGCCAGTTCCACCGCTTGCCGGTTGAGCACCGGCAGGGTGCCCGGGTGGCCCAGGCAAACCGGGCAGACATTGGTGTTGGGCGGATCGCCAAAATTGGTGCTGCACCCGCAGAAAATCTTTGTTTTCGTCTTGAGTTCGACATGCACCTCTAAGCCGATGACTGTTTCGTAGCCCATGTTCACGCCCCCATCCTCGGCAGCGGCATCGCAAACCCGCGCGCCTGTTCGTAGGTATGACCGACCCGAAGCAGCGTCGCCTCATCCCACCAGTGGGCCAACAGCTGCAAGCCTATCGGCAGACCTTCCGACGACACCCCACAGGGAACGCTGAGCGCCGGCAGACCGGCCAGGTTGGCCGGGATGGTGAAGATGTCATTCAGGTACATCTGCAGCGGGTTGTCCACCTTTTCACCGAGCGGGAAGGCGGTTGTCGGCGTGGTCGGCATCACGATGACGTCACAACGCTTGAACGCCTGCTCAAAATCCTCGCGGATGCGGGTGCGGACCTGCTGCGCGCGCCGGTAATAGGCATCGTAGTAGCCGGAGGACAAGGCGTAGGTACCAATCATGATGCGGCGTTTGACCTCCATGCCGAACCCTTCGCTGCGCGTGTTCTCGTACATTTCGGCGAGGCTCTGGCCGGCCGCGCGACGACCGTAGCGGACGCCGTCGTAGCGGGCCAGGTTGGACGAGGCTTCGGCCGGCGCAATCAGGTAATAGGTTGCCACCGCGTACCGCAGGTGGGGCAGATGGACTTCGACCACCTCCGCCCCAGCGTCCTGCAAAGTCTGGACGGCCTTGCCGACGGCCGCCTGGACCTCGGCGTCCACCCCATGCTCGTCCAATCCGGTGACCAGGCCGATGCGCAGCCCCTTGACGCCCCCCTCCAGGCCACGGACAAAATCGGGCACATCCCGCGGCGCCGACGTCGAATCCCGCTCGTCATGGCCGCTGATGGCCTGCAACACAAACGCGGCGTCCTCCACGGACCGCGTGAATGGGCCGATTTGGTCGAGGGACGAGGCAAACGCAATCAATCCGTAGCGCGACACCCGGCCATACGTCGGCTTCAGCCCGACGACGCCGCAGAAAGACGCCGGCTGGCGAATCGAGCCCCCCGTGTCCGATCCGAGCGCAAACGGCACCATTCCGGCGGCAACGGCTGCGGCAGAACCGCCGCTCGATCCGCCCGGAACCCGCTTTACATCGTACGGGTTGCGCGTCAATTGGAAGGCCGAGTTCTCGGTTGACGAGCCCATGGCGAACTCGTCCAGGTTGGTCTTGCCGAGCAGCACCCCCTGCGTCGCCGCCAAGCGCTGCGCCACCGTCGCGTCGTAGGGCGGGATGTAGCTTTCCAGAATCCGGCTGGCTGCCGTCGTCTTCAGGTTGCGCGTGCAGATGTTGTCCTTAAGCGCATAGGGCACACCGAACAGCGCGCCGTCAAACGCCTCTCCGTCCAGCCGGCGCGCCCGTTCCAGTGCCCGCTCCCCGTCCACCGTGAGAAAGGCCCCGATGGTCGGGTCGTGCTGTTCAATCATGCGCAGCGCCGATTCCGTCCACTCCGAAGGCTTCGACTCCTTCCGGCGCAGCGATGCGAGGATTTCCTTCACCGTATGTACACTCATGCTTATCCCTCCAGGACCGCCGGCACCCGGACATACTCATCCGTGCTGTCCGGTGCGCAGGCCAAGGCCACGTCGCGCGCCAAGCCAGGCCGCGGTTCATCCTCGCGAAACACGTTGGTACGAGCCAACGAGTGGCTCGTCGGCGCCACATCATCCAGATTCAGCTGCTGCAGCTGCTCCGCATAACCAATGATCTCGCTCAATTGCGGCGCCAGGTGCGCCACTTCCTCGTCGGACAGCGACAGACGCGCCAAGGCGGCCACGTGCCGAACCGTCTCTTCGCTGATCTTCACGGCTATCCCTCCAGCATCGATCCATGACGACAAAGCCCCTGCTTTGCGGGGACCTTCATCGCATGCAGTCTTTCCGGATTATAGCACACTGTTCAACATATCCGCAGGGGTCAGTGGGCGACGAGGAGGACCACAATGGAAGCCAAGGAGAAGCAGATGCCGACAAGATAGAGGAAGGCCACGGTCTGGATTTGCGAGAGCCCGGACTTCATCAACATATGGAAGGTATGACCTTTGTCGGCGACGTAAATCGGCCGGTTGTGCCGAAAGCGACGGATGATCACCCACAGCGCATCGATAATCGGTACGCCCAAGGCCAGCACCGGCACAACCAACGACACCAAAGTGGCGCTCTTGAACGCGCCTTCGACCGCAATCGCCGCCAACACAAAGCCGAGAAAAGTGGCGCCCGCGTCCCCCATGAAGATGCGGGCCGGATGGAAGTTGTGCCGCAGAAAACCAAGCGCGGTCCCCATCAGGATGACCGCGAAGATGGCCATGGAGTACTGCGCCTTCAACACCGCGATGAAGAACAGGGTCATGGCGGATATCGCCGCGATACCCGCCGCCAACCCGTCGACCCCGTCCAGGAAGTTCATCATATTGGTGATGGCCACCACCCACAGCACCGTCGTGACGATGGACAGCCACAGCGGGAAGTGATAAAAATGCGGATGAAACGGCATGTTCACGCCGTTGATGCTGACTCCGAAGACGACGAGGATTAAAGCGGCCAATACCTGTGTGCAAAATTTCGGCCACGCTTTCAAGTCCCGGTTCCTCGTCTTGTAGAAATCGTCGAGGATGCCAATGGCGAAGATAAGCAGGCCACCCAGCGCGATCCCCCAGAAGGTGTGATCCACCCGGCCAAAGACGGCAGCCGTCGCGATGCAGCCAAAGTAGATCGACAACCCGCCAAGCAGTGGAACCGGCTCGGTGTGAATCTTACGGTGATTGGGTTGATCAACGAACCCGATGCGCAGTGCAAACCTGCGGATGTACGGAACCGTCGTGTATACAAGCAGAAATGACAGCAGAAAGCCGACCAGATAGTACCACACAGGCATCGAAAACCCTCCGTCCTCATCCAATCCGACGACCCAACGAGAGTCTGCGTTTCAGATGCCGCCCGAGTCTGACAATGGTTGTGCACTTGCCGTTAGCGTTTCCTGGCCTACCTTGCGCTTATACCCACAGGGCAAGCGCGTCCGTCATAATTCCCCACTATCATAGCCGAGGCCTGCCAGCAACGCAATCGCTTGACGGCCAGACCGACATGATTGCCCGGCCGTTCTCATACACATGTACCGGACAGTCGCATCCAGCGTCTCGCCACACGGTCTGAGAACGGAGGGAATGGTATGCTCACCACCGGTCAGGAAATCCTCGTCGCGTGCATCGTCGGCATTCCCGTTGTGTTTGCGCTCGGCCGCTATTCCACCCGCGTGACATGGTTTCACGCCCGCACAGAAGAAAAGTACAGTGTGACCGAATTCGTGCGCGGCCGCGAGTGACCGCCCTGATGCCTACACATCGGCACCGGCCTCGCGCAGCCAGGTCAAGAACTGGTCCTCGTCTAGAATCTGTAAATCGGGCCGTTCACCCGACTCGCGCAGCCGGTGCGCCTTCTCCAGCTTTGACCCCGCCTTCTCCCCGGCCACCACCACATCGGTGCTCCGACTGACACTGCCGGTCACCTTGCCCCCATAACGTTCAATCCATTGGGAGGCCGTTTTTCTGTCCATCCGGGCAAGCGTCCCGGTCAGGACAAAGGTGCGACCGGCAAACCGTTCATCCTGCGCCACAGCCGGGGTCCGGTCACAATAACGCATGTTCACCCCGGCCGCCCGCAGCTTCTCAATCACAATCTGGGCACCCGGATTGGCGAAGAAGCTGACGATGGACTGCGCCATCTTCGGACCGACCTCGCGAATCCGCGTCAACTCATCCACGTCGGCTGCGGCTAGGGCGTCCAGCGTGCCGAACTCGCTCGCCAGCACCTTGGCCGCCTTTTCTCCCACCAGACGGATGCCCAAACCGAACAACAGGCGCTCCAACGAGTTTTGCTTGCTCTGCTCAATCGCCTGGAGCAGGTTGTCCGCCAATTTTTCTCCCATCCGATCAAGCCCCAGCAGTTGGTCCCGCGTCAACGCGTAAAGATCAGCGACGTCGCGGATGAGCCCATGCGCGAGCAGCTGCGTCACCCACTGCTCGCCCAAGCCTTCGATGTTCATCGCATCGCGGGAGACGAAATGAATGATCCCCTCGCGAATCATCGCCGGACAGCGCGGGTTCACGCACCGCCACGCGGCCTCGTCGGGCAGCCGCAAGAGCGGCTCGTTGCACTGCGGGCAATGGGTTGGCATCTCAAACGGCTGCTCATCGCCGGTGCGGCGCTCCGGCAGCGAGCGGACGACTTCCGGGATAATGTCGCCGGCCTTCTGGACAACAATCCAGTCTCCGACGCGGATGTCCTTCTCCCGAATCAAGTCCTCGTTGTGCAAAGACGCCCGCGACACCGTCGTACCCGCCAATTGGACCGGATCAAACGAAGCTGTCGGGGTCACCGCGCCTGTGCGTCCGACGCTGAAGATGATGGCGCGCAAGCGCGTCTCCGCCTGTTCCGCCTGGAACTTGTACGCCACCGCCCAGCGCGGGCTACGTGCGGTGAAGCCGAGCTGCTGCTGCTGGGCGAGCGAGTTGACCTTAATCACCATGCCGTCGGTCGCGTACGGCAACTCCAGCCGCCGCTGCGCCCAAGAATCGATGTACGCGATGACCGCTTCCATGTTGTCAAAACGCTCACGCAGCGGATTCACGTGCAGCCCCAGGCTGCTCATCCATTCCAGCGCCTGCTCATGCGTCTGAATCGGGGTATCGACGGCGTCGGCGTCGGCCAAGTGGTAGACAAACACTGCCAGCCGCCGCGAGGCGGCAACGCGCGGATCCAGCTGGCGCAGGGAGCCGGCGGCGGCATTGCGCGGGTTGGCAAACACCGTCTCGCCTGCGGCCTCGCGCGCCTCATTCAGGCGCTCAAAAGCGCGCTTGGGCATGTACGCCTCGCCCCGGACCTCAATCGACACCGGTTCTCGCAGCCGCAGCGGCACGCTGTGAATGGTGCGGATGTTGGCAGTGATGTCCTCGCCGACCTCCCCGTCGCCGCGCGTCGCCCCCCGCACCAGACGCCCTTGCTCATAGCGCAGGGAAACGGCCAGACCGTCGATCTTCAGTTCGCAGACGTATTCGACGTTGTCCCCGACCGCCGCACGCACGCGGCGGTCAAACTCGCGCAGGTCGGCGGGGCCGTAGGCGTTGGCCAAGGAGAGCATGGGAATCTCGTGCTCGACCTTGGCAAACCCGGCCAACGCTTCTCCGCCCACGCGCTGGCTCGGCGAATCGGGAGTAACCAACTCTGGATGGGCCGCCTCCAATTCCATCAATTCGCGCATCAAGGCGTCATATTCGGCATCGGTGATCTCCGGATCATCCAAGACGTAGTAGCGGCGGTTGTGGTATTCAATCTGGTTGCGCAGTTGTTCGATGCGCGCCGCCGCATCGACAGACCGACTGTTCGTTGTCATCCTCACGCCTCCGCCTGCACTTTTTCAATGGGAGCAAACCGCGCCAACAGCCGTTTCAGGCCGGTCGGCGCGGGAAAGGCGATGACCAACTCCACATCTTCCCCTTCCCCGCGCGTCTCAATCACAGTGCCCACGCCCCACTTACGGTGCTCCACCTTGTCGCCCGATTGAAAGTCGTAAGAGCGGTTGCGGCCGATATCCGACACCCGCCGTCCCCACGGGCGTTCTTCCACCGCCTTGTGGCGACGGCCCGCGGTCTGGTGGCCAGCCACCGTGTCCGATACCACAGCGAGCGCCTCCTTCGGCATCTCGGCGAGGAAGCGAGACGGGGTGTACTCGCGGTATTGGCCGAAGATCATGCGCGCTCGGCAGTGGGTCAGGTATAGTTGTTCCCGGGCCCGCGTCACTCCCACATAGCATAACCGCCGCTCCTCCTCCATTTCCTCCGGCGAAGCCAGAGCGCGGCTGTGCGGGAAGATACCTTCCTCAAACCCGGTGATGAAGACGACCGGGAATTCCAACCCCTTGGCGCTGTGCAGGGTCATCAGGACGACCTGGTTGGCGTTCTCGTCCTTGCCTGTCGCCGGTTTGCCGCCGTTTAAGTCCGTATCGGCAATCAGCGCGACCTCGTCCAGGAACGCATGCAGCCCGTCGCGGGGCGCCCCCTCAAACCGCTCATCGAACTCGGATGTGACCGACAAAAACTCATCCAAGTTTTCCAAACGGGCCTCCGATTCCAGGGACTTGTCGGCCATGAGGGCCTGGCGATAGCCGGTGCGATTGAGGATTTCCTCGGTCAGTTCGCTGACGTTCAGGGACTCGCTCATCCGAACGAGCGCATCCACGAGTTCGACAAACTGCTCGATGGATTTGCGGGCTCGCCCCCCGACACCCGCCTGATCAGCCGCACGCAACGCCTGATACAAAGAGGTTCCGTTGGCTGCGGCGAATTGACGCAGTTTATCCATGGTCGTGTCGCCGATCCCACGCTTGGGTTCATTGATGACGCGCTCCAGGCTGACCTCGTCGTTCGCATTCAACACCAACCGCAGGTAAGCCAAAACGTCTTTGATCTCCTTGCGCTCGTAGAAGCGCACACCGCCAAAGATGCGGTAGGGGATGCCCTGCTGCAGGAGGTGTTCTTCCAACACACGCGATTGCGCGTTGGTGCGATACAGAATGGCAAAGTCGCGGTACGCCCGGCCCTGTTTGCAGAGTTCCTGGATGCGCTCCAGCACATAACGCGCCTCAGCCCGTTCGTCGCCCGCCTGATAGAGGGCCACCCTCTCGCCTTCCGGGTTCTCCGTCCACAGGTTCTTTTCCCTGCGCTGCTGGTTGTTGCGAATGACCTGGTTAGCCACCTTGAGGATGGTCTTGGTGGAACGGTAGTTTTGTTCCAGCCGAATCACCTTGGCGTCGGGATAATCCCGCTCAAACTGCAGAATGTTGCGGATGTCGGCGCCGCGCCATCCGTATATGGATTGATCCGAATCCCCGACCGCGCACAGGTTCCGTCGGCCCGCCGCCAGCAGATGAACCAGCCGATATTGGGCATGGTTGGTGTCCTGGTACTCGTCGACATGAATGTAGTGAAAGCGGTTATGGTAGAACGCCAGGACATCCGGAGCCTGTTCAAGCAACTGCACAGTTTTCAAAATCAAATCGTCAAAATCTAACGCATGGTTGGCCCGCAGCCGTTTCTCATATTCCAACCACGCATCCCCGGCCACCTTTTCAAACGGTGTGCTGGCCTTGTCGCGGTAGCGGGCAGGTGTCTGGAGCACGTTTTTGGCCGCGCTGATGGCCGACTTGACGGCGCGTGCATCGTATTGCTTGGTGTTTACGTTCATATCGCTGAGGACGCGGCGCAAGACAGCCACCTGGTCAGCATCGTCGAGAATCGTGAAGTGCGACGGATACCCCAGGTGCTCAATGTCGCGGCGCAACATCCGCACGCACAGAGAGTGGAACGTGGAAGCCCAGACGTCCTGGGACAAAGGGCCTGTCCATTGGGCAATCCGTTCCTGCATCTCACGCGCCGCTTTATTGGTAAACGTGATGGCCAAGACACTCCAGGGGGCAGCCCGCCGCGTCGCCACCAGGTAGGCGATGCGCCGAGTCAGCACACTGGTCTTGCCGCTGCCGGCGCCGGCGATGATGAGCAACGGGCCTTCTGTCGTCTCCACCGCCTCCCGCTGCTGCGGGTTCAGCCCGGCAAGAATCTCCTCGATACCTGGCGAGGCTTGAAACATCCGAATCTCTCCTCGCGGCTGCGTCAGAGCAGCCCGTCTCTGTTCCTCCATTATACCTAAAGCGCGGCGCCAGGTGGCAAACGTTTGTTCGCCCCCGGGTTTCCCGCCCACCAGTTGACGGAGCAGCCGCAGCGTGCTATATTATCCTCTGTCCGACGGCACAAGCGCGGCGGAATGTAGCTCAGGTGGTAGAGCGCACGGTTCGGGACCGTGAGGTCGCAGGTTCAAGTCCTGTCATTCCGACCAAGTGAAGTTCAGTGCATGAGGAATAGTGGGATTAGCGAAAGCCCACTTTTCGGAGTCGCGGCCGCCTTCCAGTCCAAACTGGAAGGCGGTTTTTACATGCCCATGATATCCGAAAAGAACGTGATGCTATGGGGATTCACCTTTAAGCGAAACCTGGGTGGCTGGCGCATCAGCAGGCCGACAGACGCCGGCTTCACAATGCCCAACCGGTGTAATGCGGCGGCTTCGCGCCACCCAATCATACAATGGAGCCGCGACGCCCAAGCGGATGCCGATGGCCAAGACCAAGGCGAAAGGCCAATACACGGGCACTCGCTTGGCCAATTCGAGCATCGCCTGGGCGCCGGCATACCATTGGTGACGATCCGGCTGATACGCGTGCACCGCTGCCGCGGCGCGACTTGCGTCCAGCCCGTAGGCTGCGACAACCGCACCGTCGCGCAAATTGGCAAAAGTGATGCGGCCAAGCCAGTCCCACCGCCTGGTCCAACGTACAGTACGGCGGCAGAGCTCGCACCACCCGTCATAGAACACAATCAGCGTGGGTTCACGGTGTTTTTCCATGACTTTATTGTAGCGCCCGCAGTGAAAATGGCCACTGGGACAAGCGGGCCATGTTCACAGACAGTTCCACACCCCCGACGGGGCTGTCATGTATAATATAAACTGCAAACGGATTTGGCTTTGCCCAAACGAACGAGGAGGCTCGAGAATGGCTGGTATTTTCCAAAGGATTCGGGAAATCGGTCTGGCCAACATTCATGCCGCACTGGATCGGGCGGAAGACCCGGTCAAAATGTGCGACCAATACCTGCGCGACATGGAGGACGAGATTGAAGACGCGGTGCGGGCGGTGTCCCTGCAAACAGCCACCAAGATCTCGTTGGAAAAGAAGCACCAAGGTTTGTTGGATGAGGTGAGTAAATACCAGACATACGCCGAACGAGCCGTGGAGCAAGGCAACGACGAACTGGCGCGCAAAGCGCTGGTCAACAAGAATAAATACCAGCAGCAGGCGGATGAGTTAAAACCGCAACTGGACGCCGCGCGCGCGACGACAGAGGAATTGAACGAGCGGTTACGCGACATGCGGGAAAAGTTCGACGAGATGAAAGCCAAGCGAGACGTGCTTGTGGCGCGGGCGGAGGCGGCCAAGGCGCAGAAGAAAATCAACCAGACCGTGGGCGGTATCGGAGACGGCCGGGCGCTCCGCGGACTGGAGCGCATGGAGGCGGCTGTCAACCGCATGGAAGCGGAAGCGCAAGCCACACGTTCCCTGTCCGAACAGGAAGAAGACCCGTTCCGCGAGTTGATGGAAAATGAGCGCTCGCAAGCCGTCGAAGACGAGCTGGCGGCGCTCAAGCAAAAGCTGGGGAAGGCACAATGAAAGCCCGCTTGGCCGGTGGCGTCCTGGCCGCTTTGACAGCGCTTCTGTGCTGGGTTCAGACAGCCTGGGCGGCGCCTCAACTGCCGGCCAAGGAAGGCATCGTCACCGACGACGCCCACCTGTTCACCAGCGCCCAGGTCTCGCAGTTGGAACAACGGTTGGCGGCCAACACCCGTTACCACTTCTACGTGCTGACGGTCCCGCACAACGAAAGCTTTGCGTCCCTGGCTGAGCAGGTGTTCAGCGCATGGGGCATGGGCGGCAATGATGTCCTGATTGCCATTGATGCGGCCGATAGACGGGTGGAGGTCGTCACCGAACGCGGTTCACCGTTGGACAACATCATTCGCGGCCGCGAGCCCGGGGCCACCGTGGCCGACAAGTACCGCGCCCTGACCGACCAATACTTCGTACCCGACGCCCGTTCCGGGAACTACGTAGCGGCAGTGGAAAAAACGGCGGCTGCACTGAGCGGTCTCAAGCCCCGTTCGCAGGTCATCCTGCCGTACCTCATAGCGGCAGCCGCAGTGGTCATGGGCATCCTTGGCGCGCTCGTAACCCTCTCCCGCCGTCGCCGGCGGTTGCAGTTGTGCAAGCGCGTGGATGCGGCGGAGAGGGAGTTGACGGACGTTCTCAGCCTGTGCATCGAGCGGGAACGACGGTTGCAGGATGAGCTCCCGTTTGCAGACGGCGAAAGGCGTGAGCAGCTTGTGGCCGAACGGGGGCGGATTGCCCAAGCCCTGCCGCGGCTCAATGAGTTGCGCCGGCAACTGACGCGTCCGGGACTGGGCGTCCTGCAGGTAGACCAGATTGAAGCCGAAGCGCGCCGTCTCCGCCGGTACGTACTGGGTGAAACCGCAGCTGCGGACGCGACAGCCGACCGCGAGGCCGCCATTGACCCGGATAAGCCACTGCCCCCACCCCGCTTTGCACGCGACGGTTGGGGGAACGATGAGTTCGACGAGCGTCCGGAGAGGGACAGGGACATCCACCGGACAATCCGTTCGACAGAGCCGACCACCGTCATCGTGGAGAGATCCGGTCCTTCGTTCCTGGAGACCATGATTGGACTGGAGATGGCAGAGGCCATCTTCGACGACGACCGCCGGCAAAACGGGTTTGCCGGAGGCGACAGCGACAGTTGGAACGGTGGCGTGGACGCGGGCGGATCGGATTGGGGCGGTGGACCCGATTGGGGTGGCGGAGGCGGCGGCGATACCAGCGGCGGTGGATCCGACTGGTAGCTGAATCCTATCCATGCGTCTGCGTGAGAAATCGGCAACCCCCCTCCGCCTGCTCGGCGGACGGGGGGTTTGTCCATGGACTGGCTTAGTGGACGCCCGCCATCTCCTGCACCGGTTGATAGATCTTCGCCAGCTGCAGCAGATATGTGTTGCTGGCCGGCTCCGTCGGATAATACCCCTTTTGCGTCATCCACTGCGATACCTCAAGGGCATGGCGTGAATTCATGCGAAACGCGTCTTCGAGGAACTGGCGCAGTTGCGGATCGCTCGCTTCAAAGGCCGCCCAGGCGTATTCCCGGCCTGCCCGTTTTAGCGTCAGCAGGTATGAGGTGGCAATCGCCCGGTCGTCCAGATTCGAGGCGTCGGGTTTCGGGGTCACCGGCTGCGGCGTTGGCGGCTGTGCCTGCGTCATCTTGGCCGGCATGGCCGGTACGGACAACGTTTGCTTGCACTGCTGCTTCGTCGCCCACTCGACCTTCATGTTGTAGTCCCTGATATGAGCGTCCATGTGCTTCTCCAGCATCTGCTTGAGCTGCGCATCGGTCGCGTGGTTCTTGAAAAACCCCATGCAGTTGATGCTGTTCACACAGCTTAAGAGCAATTCGTTGAGATCAAACGCCTCATGTCCCTGCAGCGGCATACGCTCTCCCCCTTTGCCCTGGTGGCGCCGCGGCAACCGCCTCGACGCTTTGGCCCCGCCGGTCATCCGGCGGCCGACCGTTTCTAGTGTCAGCCGCCAAAGCGGAGCTTATCCTTGCCATCAAACGGGCACACTCCAGGCATGCTGAAGATGAGGAGGGGAGCAGTATGCCAACCGCGTTTCGCAGTTGGACCGTGTTTAACGCCGTGATGAAACTGCTGGGTTATGGAAGTATATTCCTGATTGCAGACACGCTGCTGCCCAATCTTTACACCCGGGCCTGGACGCCCGTTCTCACTGTACTGTTGTTGACGGCGGTGGGATTGGTGGCCGATTTGACCGTGGTCCCGCGCCTTGGCAATCTGCCCGCACTCGGTCTTGGCTTGCTCGGCATGACGGGAATCATCTGGGCCGTCGCCCAGTTTGCACCGGGCAACCGTCTCGGCTGGATAACAGCCCTGGTGTTGGCGATTTGCCTGGGACCGCTTGAATACGGGTTGCACGAGGTGATGCTGCGCGGCTTAGGATATCGCAGCTCCAGAGACAAACAAGGCGTTTGACACCGCGTCCCAGAGCAGGAAAACGGATTTGTATGGGGAATTCATTCACAGTGGGGACGTCATAGAGTCCCTGGTGATTCCGTACGATTTGATAAGCCTCGTTATGAGTGATCTTGGAGACAGAACCGAATAGATTCCACGCAAAGGAAGTTGATGGCGGTGAATCTATTGGAACTGATGCACGCCGCGGTGGAACGGTTTGGGAACCGAGAGTGTCTCCGCTACAAGCGGGACGGTCAGTGGCACGCGCTGACCTATCAAGAGGTCTGGAACCTCGCCGGGCAGTTTGCCATCGGTCTGCGCCAGCTCGGCGTGAAAGCGGACCACAAGGTGGGCTTGCTCGCCACCAATCGCCCCGCCTGGCCCATCAGCGACCTCGCGATCCAGCGCCTCGGAGCCATTGTTACCCCCATTTACCCCACGCTCCCGGCAAACCAGGTCCGTTTCATCCTGGAAAATGCTGATGTGCAGTTGTTGATTGTCGAGGATGAGGCACAGCTGGACAAGGTTGAACAGGATTGGCCACCGGTGCTGCGACGCATCATCACCATCGAACCGGTATCCGAAGAACACGGAGACCGAATCGTCTCCTTTCAGCGGGTGCTCGCTCTGGCCGATGAACCGTCTGCCCGCCGCGACCCCCTGCCAAGCATCCATGATATTCCGGATGATCGCGTAGCGACTATCGTGCACACTTCAGGCACCTCCGGCCAACCGAAGGGCGTGATGCTCTCCCACGCCAACCTGGTCAGCAATGTGCAGTCCAGCCTCACCCTAGTGCCTGTGTCGATGGACGACATCAGCCTCTCCTACCTTCCCCTCTCGCACATCTTTGAGCGGACTGTGGGACAGTTTGCTTCCTTGGCGAACGGCTGCACCATCGCGTACGCAGAAGGGATTGACAAGATTCAGGAAAACTTGCTTGAGGTGCGCCCCACCATCCTGATCACGGTCCCTCGGCTGTTGGAGAAAGTCTACGCCAAGGTGCAAGAACAGTTGGCCAAGGCGCCCGCTCCCGTCCGGCAGATGGCGCGGGTGACCCTGAAGAAGGGAAAAACCAGCGGGATCACCTACCGACTGGTCGATATGTTGGTATTCAGCAAGGTCAGAAACGCTTTCGGCGGTCGGTTGCGGCTCATTGTTTCCGGTGGCGCCGCGCTCAACGCAGAGATAGCCGCGTTTTATGCGCAAGCCGGGATTCCGATCTGCGAAGGGTACGGCATGACCGAATCGGCCCCGGTCATCGCAGTCAACCCGATAGGGGCCCAGCGTCCAGGAACCGTCGGCAAACCCATACCCGGCGTCGAGGTGAAGATCACCTCCGATGGAGAACTGTTGGCGCGCGGCCCCAACGTGATGGTTGGTTACTACGGGCAGCCGGAAGAAACCAAGGCCGCGCTGGACGCGGACGGCTGGCTGCACACGGGAGACATCGCGGAGATGGACGACGGTTACATCCGCATCATCGACCGCAAGAAACACATCCTGGTCCTGTCAACCGGCAAAAACGTCGCACCGCTGCCGATTGAGAGCGCGCTCTGCCTCGCTCCTCACATCGCCAGCGCCGTGGTCCTTGGCGACAGGCGCAAATTTGTAAGCGCACTCATTGTTCCCGATTTTGAATCGATGCAAGGGTTTTTGCGTAAAAAGGGGATTTCCGGCCCCGTTCAGGTCTGGATCCGCCACCCCGAGGTCGTGTCCCTGTTTCAGAAGGAGGTCCGCGAGGCGGTCCAGGGATTTGCCAGCTTCGAACAGCCGAAGCGGTTTGCCCTGCTCGCGGAGGATTTCACCATCGAATCGGGAGACCTGACACCGACCCTGAAAGTTCGCACCCGCATCGTCTACGATAGGTACAGGGACCAAATTGAGGCGATGTACAAAGGCGACGATTACATCCCTGTCTTTCCCGAATCCAGCCCGCCCGAGCGCCAGCTGGCCCCGGATGGTCCCACGCTGCCACCGCACGCGTAGGGGGCTTGGTTTTCGCTTATACTGAAACGGAAACCGACACACGGTCGGCAAAGGAGGAACTGTCTATGACCGTAAGCGATGCCGATCTCACCCAGATCATGGGTTCCGCTCATACGATCGCTGTCGTCGGGTTGTCGGATAACCCGACGCGTCCGAGTTACGAAGTCGCATCCTACCAACAGTCTCAGGGATACCGAATTATACCGGTCAACCCCAACGTGAAAGAGGTGCTGGGCCACAAAAGCGCGCCGTCGTTATCCGCGGTTAATGATTCCGTCGACATTGTGGACGTGTTCGTACGCAGCGACCGCGTCCCGCAGGTGGTCGACGATGCGATTGCCAAAGGTGTGCGCACCCTCTGGCTGCAGCCAGGCGTCCGCAATGAAGAAGCCGAGCAAAAAGCGGCCGCTGCAGGCATTCAAGTCATTCGGGATCGGTGTTTCGCGCGCGAACACCGGCGCCTGCTCGGTCGGGCCCCCATGTAAGGGGGCCCCGCCCTCCGCGAAATGTGGCGAAAGGCCAAATTTCATTCGTCCCGCTTCGGCTCGCCCACCGGCGGCCTGGCTCCCGTGTCCAACGCTCTGGTACAATACGGTCATCATCTTTTCATCGGCGGGCAACCAGGCTGAGCCTCGGTGTCTCTTCCGAGACGTCAGCGGTTCCGAGCGGAAGGAAGGCGACTGGGCGACATGACCATTGTCGACAAAATTCTACCTTGGCTAAATGAGGCTTTCATCATTTCCAGCGCCATCGTCATGGCGTTCGGCTGGCGCGCAATTCGTAAAGGTTGGCGGGAAACGCACCGGCGCCTGATGCTGACCGGATCGGTCCTGGCGGCGTTGTTTTTCATCAGCTACGTCGTCAAGACGGTGGTCGTCGGCGACACCTCGTTTGGCGGGCCCACGCAGTGGCGCACACCGTACCAAGTCTTTTTGCAGGCTCACTCCATTCTCGCCACCGTGGCGGCGATCCTCGGCGTCATCACACTCGTGCTGGCGTTTCGCGCGTCATTCCGGCGTCACAGACGGGTTGGGCCGTGGACGGTAAGTGTCTGGTTTGTCACAGCGGCCACCGGCCTGATGGTCTTTCTGTTGTTGTATATCATCTTCCCTCCCGGTGAAACGACCACTGTGCTGCACGCGTGGTCCGGCCATTGAGCGGCCGCGCGCCGGCCCATGGGCGCTGCCTGCCTGCGTACAGGCAGGCATTGACGAAATGTGTTATACTACACGCACATAGGGATTTTCCAATTCCAAATTCCATTTTGACCCTAGGCAGTCTCGGACGGAAGGGCCGAATCCCGCAGTATGCGGGAGCGGGGGACCCAGATTTTTTGGGGTGAATTGGCTTTGGGCGCGCCCGCGTCCGGCCATAGGCGGCATCGCCGCCGAACCCGTCAGCTAACCTCGCAGGCGACTACGACGGATTGCGGATGTATCTCTCCATCTTGACCGTCATCACATCCAGCCCTTGTATTCTTGGGCAATTGCATTTCTGTGTCCTTCCCCGCTGGGCCTGAACAGCCGACGTTGCAGCCAGGCCGTTTGGCGCCTTGTCCGGGCTTGGGTCCTGAAAGGAGACCGACATGACGCAAGCGGCCGTTGAATTCGTGAACGTCACCAAGACGTACGGATCGCACCATGCCGTAAAGGAACTCAATCTGACCCTGGAGAGCGGCAAATTGACGACGCTGATTGGACCATCCGGGTGCGGCAAAACGACGACGCTGAAGATGATCAATCGGCTGATTGAGCCCAGTGCCGGGAAGCTGTTGGTGGCCGGACAGGACATCTCCAAGCTCAATCCGGTGGAACTGCGCCGCAACATCGGATATGTCATCCAGCAGATTGGCCTGTTTCCACACATGACCATCGAAGAAAACATTACCCTCGTTCCGCGCCTGAAGGGCCGGGCGGCCAACCAGTTGCGCCAGCGGACAGAGGAGCTCTTGGACCTGATTGGGCTCGATCCGTCCGTGTACCGCCACCGCTACCCGCGTGAACTGAGCGGTGGACAGCAGCAGCGTATCGGGGTGGCGCGGGCCTTGGCGGCGGACCCCCAGCTCATCCTGATGGATGAGCCGTTCAGCGCGCTCGACCCCATCAGCCGCGAGCAGTTGCAGGACGAGTTGATCAAACTTCAGGAGACTGTGCAAAAGACGATTGTCTTCGTCACGCACGACATGGACGAAGCGTTGAAAATCGCGGACCAAATCGTGCTTATGAAAGACGGTTCCATCGTCCAGGTGGCCAGCCCGGAACAACTCCTTCGCCACCCGAAGGACGATTTTGTCCGCGAATTCGTCGGCGAGAAGCGGTTCCAGTCGGCCGCCCTGCAGTCGGCCAGGGATGCCCTGACCGGGGCGGTGACCGTGCGGCCGACGCGGGGCCTGGCGGAAGCTGTCAACCTGATGCGCCGGCACCGGGTGGACGGGCTCATCGTCACCGACCGCGAGGGCAAGTTCCTGGGCGTGGTGGCGACGCCCGAGATCTACGAGAACTACGGCAACGAATCGGCGCGTGTTACCGACGTCATGCGCGCGGACGTGCCGATTGTCCGCGAGGAAACGCCGATTCGCGAGGTGTTCCAGCACATGCAGAACACCGGCCGCGGGTTTCTGCCCGTCATCGCCAAGGACGGCCGGCTGGTTGGCGTGGTGACACGGGCGAGCATCCTGAACGCCATGGCCAACCCGTATGAACAGGAGGGCGTGAAATGAGTGTCTGGCAGATTTTCTTGAACCAATGGCCTGAGATCATCGCCAAGACGGGGCAACACCTGTATCTGTCCCTGATTGCGGTGGTCATCGCCTGCCTCATCTCCATCCCGCTCGGCGTCTTCTTGACTCGGCACAAGCGGTTGGCCACGCCCATCATCACCGTGGTCTCCATCATCCAGACCATTCCCAGCCTGGCCCTGCTTGGCTTCATGATCCCGCTGTTTGGCATCGGCACCACACCGGCCTTGGTCGCGCTGACGTTGTACGCCCTGCTGCCCATTGTTCGCAACACGTATACGGGCATCCTTGAGGTGGATTCTTCGCTGATTGAAGCAGGTCACGGTATGGGCATGACGCGGCGGCAGATCTTATGGATGGTAGAGCTGCCGCTGGCCCGCAGCGTCATCATGGCTGGCGTGCGCACGGCGGCCGTGTTGACCATCGGTGTCGCCACACTGGCCACCTTCATCGGCGCGGGGGGCCTTGGCGACCTGATCATCCGCGGCATCGACATGATCGACACGCCGATGATTTTGGCGGGCGCGATACCGGCGGCCGTGTTGGCCATCCTGTTCGACTACCTGCTGATGTGGTTTGACCGCCTGCTCACACCCAAAGGACTGCGCTCGTAACAAACGGAACGGAAAGAGGGGATAGATTGAACGGCTTGCGGAAATTGCACGCACCGTGGATAAGGCTCCGCCGCCGCTGGCTGCACGCGGTGGCCGCCGTGTTGATGGGCCTGGGCCTTACTGCCGCCACGAGCGGATGCGGCATCGGCGGCAACCAGGACACCATCGTCATTGGCGGCAAGAACTTCACGGAGCAGGACATCATGGTGGACATCATGCAGCTGTTGATAGAGCACGACACCAACTTGCACGTCAAGACGTTTACGTGGCTGGACAGCAACGTGATTTGGAACGCGTTCGAAAACCATAAGATAGACCTTTACGTCGAGTACACAGGGACCGGACTGGTCAACATCCTGAAGCACAAACCGGTTACGCAGCCGGATAAAGCGTACGACATCGTGAAGCAGGAATTTCAGAAAAAATACCAGGCGACGTGGCTGAAACCCATTGGCTTCAACAACACCTACGCCATGGCGATGACAAAGCAAGAAGCCAAGAAACTGGGCATCCACACCATCTCCCAGTTGGCGGCCAAATCGGGCAGTATAACGCTCGGCACGGAGCAGGACTTTGTCGTTCGGCCCGACACCCTGCCGGCAATGGACAAACTGTACCACACCCACTTCAAAAAAGTGGTGACCATGGATGTGGGCCTCAAGTACGAAGCCTTGGTGCAGGGGAAAGTCGGCGCGATTGACGTGTTCTCGACTGACGGGAAAATTCCGGAGTACCACCTGCAGCTGCTCCAGGACGACAAACACCTGTTTCCGCCGTATTACGCGTGTCCTTTGATTCAGGACGACACGCTCAAAGAACACCCGGAGCTCAAGCGAGTGCTCAACCAGCTGGCCGGTCGGATATCCGATGAGGAGATGCAGAAGCTGAACATGCAGGTGGACGTGGAACACAAACCGGCGATGCAGGTCGCAAAGGCGTGGCTGCAGCAACAAGGATTGATTTAGCTGGTTCCATGACATGGCGCGAAAACTGGACGATGAGCCGGTGGCCCCCCTTCCACCGGCTCCATCCGCCCGCCAATCGGCCGCGAACCCCGCCCCGGCTCACTGTTCCCAGTCCAGGACATCCTCCGGATCGGCCAGGAGACGGCCGTAATACTTCATCGCCCTAAAGTTGTGGATTTCCCGGCAAACCTTTGCCATGTCAAACATCACCTGGCATTCCGAAACCAAATCCGGGTGCCAATAGTAGATATCCATCGTATAGGCTTCACCGTCCTCATCGCTGCGGGTGTAGACGATGTTGTCGGCCCGGTGGAACCCGTTCTTCTCATAGAAGCGAATGCGCCGCGCCTTATCCGAGTCCTCAGCGTCCGGCGGCTCCACTTCAAGAATGATGGGCTTGCCCTTGCGTTTGAACCACGACAGCAGTTTGCTGCCAACTCCCTTGCCGCGGGCGGCCGCATCTACGAGCAGGTAGTCGATGAAGATGAAATCCGCGAATTCGGCGTAGGTCGCCAAATACTCCGGCGTCTCCAACTTCCGGTAGGCTGTGTGGCGGCTGAGCAGGTCCTGCATTTGACGCGGGTCCTTCAGCTCATGTTCGGGAAAATAGGCGGCGAGACGCGAGAACCAAGGTGGCTCTGCATACGGATGGTCGTCCGTCCTAGGCTCCATGGGACTGGTTCACCTCCGACTCCAGATGGGCCTAGTCTACCGCCGCCTCTCCCCGCTTACACCCAGAGCGGCAGACGATTTTCGGCGGACACACCAGAACCACTCTTGACCGCGCCCACCTTCACGGCGTCCGGTGGCTTCGCACGGCTCAGACGAACACCTTGCCTGGGTTGAGAATGCCGTTGGGGTCCAAAACCGCTTTCATGGCCTTCATCAACGGCAGCAGATCGGCGTGCTCGCGGGCCAAGTGTTTGATCTTGCCCAACCCCACTCCGTGTTCGCCGGTGCATGTGCCGCCGACCGCCAGCGCGTACTCGACAATCTCATCGTTCACCTGTTCGGCCGCCGCCACCTCTCGCTCGTCGTCCGGATCCACCATGAAGCTGATGTGATAGTTGCCGTCCCCGACATGGCCCAGGATGGCGCCGTAGATGCCGTGACGGTCAATGGCCTGCTGAGCGAACCGTATCGCTTCCGGCATCTTGGAGAGCGGCACGCAGACATCGGTCGCTTTGTGCCGTTTCCCGGGGGCTGTCTGCATGATGGCCAGGGCGGCGGCGTGGCGAGCTTCCCAGAGGCGGGCACGGGCGTCCCCCTCCGTCTCGAACACAAACGCGTGGCACCCTTCGTCCTCGCAGATCTCCTGAGCCAGTTGGACCTCCGCCTGCACGGCGGGGCGGCTGCCGGAAAACTCAAGAAACAGAGTGGGCGTTTCCTCGTATGCAGTCTGCTTGAACCGGTTGACTGCGGCCACTGTCCGCTCATCGACCAACTCCACCCTCGCCACTGGGATGCCGGCGCCGATGATGCCATAGGCAGCCTGACAGGCCGCATCCAGATCGGCAAACACGGCCCGGGCCGCGATGGTCTGCTCCGGGATGCCGTAGACGCGCAAGGTCAACTCGGTGATGACGCCCAGGGTCCCCTCCGATCCGATGAACAGGTGTGTGAAATTGTAGCCGGCCGACGTTTTCATGGCCATGCCGCCGGTGCGCACCACGCGTCCATCCGCCAGCACCACCTCCAACCCGAGCACCTGGGTGCGCATCGCACCGTAGCGCACCGCCGCCGTGCCGCTGGCGTTGGTGGCCGCCATGCCGCCCAGGGAGGCGTTGGCGCCCGGATCGACCGGGAAAAACAGGCCGTAAGTCTTCAGGGCGGCGTTTAATTGCTCCCTGGTCACGCCCGGCTGGACGCGGACCAGGAAATCGTTTGGACGAATCTCCACAATCTGGTTCATCCGATTCAGGTCCAGGCTGATGCCTCCGTGGACGGGGATGATATGGCCTTCGAGGCTCGACGCGACTGCGAACGGGACAACCGGCACGCGCTGGGTGTTGGCGAACTTCAGGACCTCCGACACCTCCCGCGTCGATGCGGCAAACACCACCACGTCCGGCATGTGCGGGGGATGATAGCTCAGATCGCGCCCGTGCTGCGCGCGGACGGAAGGGCTGGAACTGACCCGCTCGGGGTCCGGGATGATGGACATCAGGGCTTCTTGTATGTTCATGCGTACCCCCTCCTCAGATTGCCCGGCACAATATAGCCTCATAATACGCCATCTTGCCGGAGCCCGAAATCTTCAAAGATGGTTGTCCGCCTGAGAAAGAGAAAAGCAAGAAGCGCCCGCAACGGGTATAATGGGGAAAACACGAAGCACGAGGGTACCCATCATGACTCATTTGTCGCGTCGAGGCTGCGCACATGCACATGCTCACAACCATGACCACCAGCACGGGCCCGGCCTGGTACATACACATGCACCGATCGGCCGGTTGAAGGCCGCGTTCTGGTGGACGGTTTTGATTTTGCTCGTGGAAGTTGCTGGCGGAGTCGCCTCCCATTCGCTCGCCCTGCTTTCCGACGCTGGACACGTGCTGACCGATTTGGGGGCGATTTCCCTGAGTTGGTACGCTCTCAACCAGTCGCGCAAGCCGGCCGACGAGGCGATGACCTTCGGTTATCACCGGGCCGGCATCCTGGCGGCGATGATCAACGGTGTCACACTCCTGGTGATCGCTGTCGTCATATTATGGGAGGCATACAGAAGGCTGCTCCACCCAGAGCCGGTGGCCGGTGCGTTCATGTTCATCAGCGCTGCGGTCGGCCTGGCGGTCAACCTGTATTTGGGACTCGGATTGGGCCGTCCGGCGAGTCTCAACCTGCGCGCGGTTGCCCTGCACATGCTCGGTGACGCGGCGGCGTCCGCCGGCGTGATAGTGGGCGGGCTCCTCATCCTCGGCACCGGCTGGTACTGGATAGATCCGGTTCTGAGCATCCTCATCGCGCTGTTTATTGGTTTTGGCGCGTGGCGGCTGGTTCGGCAAACCAGCGGCATCCTGATGGAAGGAACGCCGAACGACGTCGACTTGGGGCAGGTGGTGGCCGAGATGCGGCGCGTCGACGGAGTCTACGACGTTCACGACGTGCACGTGTGGAGCATTTCCGACGGACGCAACGCGCTCTCCTGCCACGCGGTTGTGGACGGCGGCCTGACGATTGAGCAAAGTCAGGCCATCCTGCGGGAAATGGAAGACCGCTTGGTGCACCTGGGTATCGGCCACGTGACGATTCAGACGGAAGACCGCGGACACCCGCACGACGATTCGGTGCTCTGCGGGCAAGCGATCCCGACGCGACATCCCGATAAACATGTCGATTGATGTCCGATTTGCCAACATCTCCGAAAATCAGGTACAACATGATCATCGGACTTCGGTATAATGGGGCGAACCACAGCATACGGGATCTAATGTTGTCGCGACAAAGTGTCCGGTCGGTATGCATCGAGACAGCGAGTGGGAAGGGTGAATGGCGTGCACGGGTCCAAGGTTTGGGCAGCATTGGCTACCTGCATCCTGTTGACCGGCTGTGGTTCCGTTTCATGGCACTTGGCCGCGAAACCAACGGCTGAGCAAACTCAAGACCGCCAAGCTGTGGCCCAAGGAACGAACATCAAGAATTCGGCTGGAGACACCTCGAAAGGGGAGACCGCGACCGACGACACGTTGAGCGTCCGCCCAGCGGAAATCCAGTACCCAACCCTGCACTTGGGTGACGCGTCAAACGCGGTCGTCCGCCTGCAGCAGGTTTTGGCACGACTTGGCTATCTGCCGGTTGTCTGGAACGGAAAGGACACCGCCAATGACGCCTATGGGGACGAACTCCTGGCACTCAAAGACCCGCCTCAAGGGACATGGGCATGGCGCTATTCGAACACCCCAACCGCCCTGCGCAGCCTGTGGGCTCCTGGCCGGTACAATGTCATGACGCAAGGAGCGGTGATGACTTTTGAAGAGGTGCACAATCTGACCATCGACGGCATCGCCGGCCCCCAGTTCTGGCAGGCGTTGATAGAGGCAGACATGAAAGACGAGAAGAGTCCATACCCGTACAGCTATGTGTACGTCAACAAAGACTTGCCGGAAGAGCTGACTTTGTGGGAGGACGGGCAAACCATCCTGCATACCAAGGCCAACACGGGCGTCGCAGCTGCTCCGACACCGACCGGTACCTGGCCCGTCTACCTACGCCTGCGTTCACAAACCATGACCGGCCGCAACCCTGACGGCAGCGTCTACAAGGACCCGGGTGTCCCTTACATCAGCTACTTCTACCAAGGCGACGCCGTGCACGGATTTGTTCGCCACGATTACGGCTGGCCGCAGAGTGTCGGCTGCGTCGAGTTGCCCATCGACGCAGCCAAAACGGCCTGGGAACACATGCATTACGGCACCTTGGTCACCGTCGCCAACTGATGCTATCTCCCACCCAGCGCCTGCAGGAAATCCACCACCCTATGCACCGCCTCGTGGCTGCCCTGCTCATGCTGGGTGTGATCCAGCGCCATAACGATGAGGTAGCTCGGCTTCGTCTCTCCCTTGCGCGTGGCGGCGGCCGCGAACCAGCCCCATTCATCGCCGCCCGCCTGCTTTTCGGCCGTGCCGGTCTTCCCCGCCACGGTCCAATCCGCGAGCCCAGCGGCCGCATGCGCGGTGCCCGTGCTGTCCGCCACCACGTGACCCAGATCTTGGAGGAGAATTTGCCGCGTCTTCTCACTCATGACCTGGCGCGCCAATACTTCCGGTTTGCCTTGGCTGACCGTCCTACCAGCCGCGTTCTTGACCTGCTGAATCAGGTACGGGCGCAGGACGTCGCCCTGGTTCCAAAACGAGGTATACATGCTGGCCAACTGCAGCGGGCTAACCAAAACCTGCCCCTGCCCGTAGGCGCTGTCCGCCAACTGCTCCTCGTTCTTGATCTGCTCCTTGTCGGCCACCTGCGACGCCCCCACCGCCAAGGGGAAAGGGAACGATTTACCGAAGCCAAACCGCTCCAGGCCGCTGGTGAACCGCTTCTCCCCGAGCGCCAATCCAACCTGCGCGAAGTAGATGTTATCCGACCAGACCAGAGCGCGCTCCAGGTTGACCGTGCCGTTTGGGTGCGGAACCCGGCGGACGTAGTGGTTCCCCCAGGATTTGTCCTTCTGCCAGGTCAGGCGATTGGTGCCTGGAAACGTGGTGTTCGGCTGAATGGCGCCAGCGTCCAGGGCAACCGCGGCGACCAGCGGCTTCAGGGTCGATCCGGGCGGTATTGCGGACAACGCGCGGTCGACGAACGGCGGATCCTTAGCGTTCGTCAGTTTGTTCCACTGTTCGCTCGACACCCCGAGAGCCAATTCGTTGGGATTAAAGCCGGGTTGACTCACCATGGCCAACACCGCACCCGTCGCCGGGTCCAGCACCACGGCACTCCCGACCTGGCCCGCTAGAGCCGAGTCCAACGCCTTCTGTACCTTGGCGTCAATCGTCAGGCGCACGGTATCGCCCGCGACCGGTTGGCGCTCGGCAATCACCGCCCGCTCCTTGCCAGACGCGTCGGTAATCCAGATGCGCCCGCCCGGTTGTCCGCGCAGTTCATCCTCGAGGGAGCGCTCCAGTCCCTGCTGCCCAATCACATCAGAGGCGGTGTAGCCGGCCCGCTTCTTTGCCGCGGTGAGCTGCTGAGCTGTAATCGGCGCGACATACCCGGTCAGGTGCGCTGCGGCCTCCCCCAGCGGATAGACGCGCACCGGTGTCGGCGCATCGACAATCTCCACTCCCGGGATGGCCAACAGCTGCTTTTCCAGTCTCCGTTCCGTCGAATCGGGCAGCGTCCTCACCGGCACAAACAACCCCGGCTTGACCCAAGGCTGCTTCAGGTCCTGCTTCACCGTCGCGGCGTCCATCCCGAGCGCCTTGGCCAGCCGCTCGGCCGAATCGCGCTGCGTCTTGCCCGGCACCAATCCCACCTGTTTGGCCGCTTCGTTGTCCGCCAGCGGCTGCCCGTTGCGGTCGAGAATGTCCCCGCGCTGGGCCGGCTGGCTCTCCGCCCGCACCTTCCATCCCGGCCTCAGTTGTGGGAAGATCAGTTGCGGCGTCCAGTCGACACGCCAGCCATCGTCCTCCTTGACCAAACGCACATGATAAGTCTCTGTGAACGATCCGGCCGTCGTCGTCGACCACCTCCCGGTCACCCGGATGGTCACCGGCTGTTGACTGCTGTCCTGGTTGGTCTGGGCGGCCTTCAGCGACAGCCCGGTGGTGCCGATACCCTGCTCGATGGTCTGGTAGCGGCTGACGAAATCTCTTTCGGATATTTGCTTCTTGGCCGTGGCAGACAGCAGATTGTACATGTCCCGATAGTCTTGCTTTTGCCAATCCGTCAGATACTGTTTCAACACATCGTTAGGACTTGGCGGACGGCTGCAGGCCGCACACAAGAAAGCGAGTGCGGCAGGAGCCGTCCATCCGAGCCAGCGCCGCACGACAGACCCTCCCCGTCCTCGCTATGTCGTCGCTTATTTTTCTCACTGCGGTTGCAAAGTCGCATGAAAGCGCGCGATACATCACCGCGCGCTGAAGAACGGCACCGATTCCGCGCCGGCCATCCGAGCGTAGACGAACAACTGGCCCTTGTGGTGGATCTCGTGGTCCAATGCGCTCGCCAAAAATACCGAGCCGGGGGCCGAGAACCTGAACACGGCCTGCCCGTCCACGGTGTTGGCCAAGTGCGCCGGGGTGAGGCTCTCCAGACGAGCCCGGGTTTTGGCGGTAAACTCGTCCAGGATGCGCCGCGCATCAGCCAGAGATTCCGCCTGGGGCTTTTCCCAACCAGGCTCAAAGCGCCCGTTGGCGACGCCGTCCACAAACTTGTACGCGGTACTGGCGATATGCATGACCAGCTCCGTGACGCTCATCGCTTTGTCCCACGGGCGAAAGTCCGCCTTGTCGTCGGGGATAGCCTGCAGCAATTTTGGCAACACCTGTCTATGGCTCCACCAGTGCTGGACAAACTGCTGGACATCGTTCATAGATTATCCCTCCCACATGACCGCACGCAGCGGCCGCAATCTACCGCAATCTACGGTATACTCGGTTCAGGCGGCGGCACCGGCGGAAAAAGCAGAAGAAGCGGTATCCGTAGAGATGAATTCGCCAACGGGAAGAGTTCTCCTGTCAAGCGAACACATAAGGAGGTGCGCGTCTTGCGCCAAAACCGGCTCGGCCAGAGCGACCTGTTCGTCAGCGAAATCGGCCTGGGC
Organism: Alicyclobacillus kakegawensis NBRC 103104; assembly: GCF_001552655.1. Lineage (GTDB taxonomy): Bacteria > Bacillota > Bacilli > Alicyclobacillales > Alicyclobacillaceae > Alicyclobacillus_G > Alicyclobacillus_G kakegawensis. Next base: position 66,436 of record NZ_BCRP01000006.1, read on the forward strand.
TGCATGTCCTTGGGAACGGAACCTGCGCGGGCCATCCGGATGATTCACGCTGCCCTTGAGCGGGGCGTCAACTTTCTCGACACAGCCGATTTGTACGGCCAGGGGCTGAACGAGGAACTGGTCGGCAAGGCGATTGCCGGCCGACGCCAACAGGTCATTCTCGCGACCAAGGTCGGCAACCACTGGCATCCGGGGCAACCGGGATGGCTCTGGGACCCCTCGAAGGCGTACATTCTGCAGGCGGTCAAAGACAGCCTGCGCCGCCTCGGCACTGACTACATCGACCTCTATCAACTGCACGGCGGGACCATCGACGACCCTATCGACGAAACCATCGAGGCGTTCGAACAACTCCGCCAAGAAGGGGTCATCCGCTATTACGGCATCTCGTCCATCCGTCCCAACGTGATTCGTGAATACGTCCAGCGGTCGAACATTGTCAGCGTCATGATGCAGTACAGCCTGCTCGACCGCCGCCCTGAGGAATCGGTTCTCTCCTTGCTCCACCAACACAACATCAGCGTCATCGCGCGCGGTCCGCTGGCAGGTGGCCTGTTGACCCAAAACGGCGTACGGAACATCCCGGGTGACGGCTACGTCGACTGGCCGGCACCGGAACTGGCAGACGCTCTGCAGCGGCTGACCGACTACGCGAACACGAGCGGCCTTTCGCTCACCACGCTGGCCCTGCGCTATCCGCTGGCGCATCCGGCCGTGGCGACGGTCATCCCCGGAGCCAGCCGGATGGAGCAGCTGATTGAGAATCTGGATGCGCGGACGGCGCCGCCCCTGACACGCGAGCAGGTGAACGCACTGCGGCGCATCACCCGGGCGAATGTGTATGCTCAGCACCGTTGACCTGGCCGAGAAACGATTCGATTTCAGCCCGCTCCGGGATGGATTGCTGCGCCCCCGCGCGAGTCACCGTGAGGGCCGCAGCGGCGCTGGCAAAGCGCAGCGCCCGCGGCAGGTCAGAAGCAGCCTCCCAGACTGCGGCCAAGGCGCCGATAAAGGTGTCCCCGGCCGCGGTGGTATCCACCACCTCGACCGAAAATGCGGGCACCCGCAGGCTGCGACCGGACTGGTCCTGGTACACGAGTCCGTTCGATCCGAGCGTCAACACGACGCCCCCGCAGCCTTCGCCGAGCAAGCGCTGGCAAGCGGTTTCAGCCCGCTCCGGGGTATCGACCTGGATACCCGTTATGACCTGGGCCTCAACCTCGTTGACCACCAGGACGTCCACCATGCAGAGAGTGTCCCGCCCCACCTTGCGGGCGGGTGCCGGATTCAGGAACACCTGCTTGCCGAGTCGGCGCGCCCACTGCAGCGCAGACTGGGTCACCGACCACGGGATTTCGTTTTGCAACAGTACGGCGTCCACATCCTGCAGGCCGGGCGCAGCGGCTTCGACATCCGCCGCCGTCAACCCGCCATTGGCCCCGGCGGAGAGGATGATGTTGTTTTCACCGCTGCTTGCGACCGTGATGAACGCCAATCCGGATGGCCCGGACTTATGCGCCACCCAGCGCGTGTCCACGCCGAAGCCCTGCAGGGCGCTGAGCAACTGGAGGCCAAAGGCGTCGTCCCCGACCGCGCCCACCATGCGCACCTGGGCGCCGGCGCGGGCGGCCGCGACCGCCTGGTTGGCCCCCTTTCCGCCGGGACTGTAGGCGGTGCCCAGGCCGTGTATGGTTTCGCCCGGCTGGGGGTGGCGCTCAACCCGGTTGACCACGTCCATATTGATGCTGCCCACAACAGCGAGCTTGCGCATCCGTGTCACGCCCCTTTCGGCTGTCGCATGAGGCCGCGCCCATAGTATACCAAATCTTCACAGTGCCGGTTCGCGCCGGTGCACCAGGAAGGAGACGAAGCGGATATGCCAACGCCAGCGATTGTATACTGGACACAGCTCACACACGGGCAATGGACGTTCCACCTTGCCGCGACGCCGCGAGGGCTGTGCTGCATCACACTGCCCAATGAGACGTTGGCCGACCTGGAGGCCTGGGTGACCCGGCGAATGCCGGGAACCGCCCTGGAACGGGACGATGACCGGCTTGAGAATTCCCGCCGGCAGATCGCAGAATACTTACAGGGCCAACGGCGGTCGTTCTCCCTGCCGCTGGACGTCATCGGCACCGATTTTCAACGCCAGGTGTGGCGCCAGTTGGCCGAGATCCCCTACGGGCGTACATGTTCGTATCGAGATTTGGCGGCCGCCGTCGGCAGGCCCAAGGCGGTGCGGGCGGTGGGGATGGCCAACCACGCCAACCCCTTGCCGCTTGTCATTCCCTGCCACCGCGTCATCGGCGCCGACGGCAGCCTGGTCGGCTATGGAGGCGGTCTGGAGATGAAAGAGACATTGCTGCGCCTGGAAGGTGCGTGGCCCGTAGCGAGAGATGGAGATCAAAGCTAGGAGGCAGTCTCAACCGGGTACTCTGGGGCCAGCGCGCCAAACAGCTGAAAGTCCGGGTGGCTGGTGAAGCTGTTGACCGACATGGCCTGCTCCCTCCAGGCCCCGCCTGTCGAAGCTACAGGTGGCTTTTCGCTCCGCCTCCCCAGCGGCGCACCAGCATCCGAACGAGGATGTGGATGCACAGGATGACTACCAGCAACAGGAAAGCGGCGCTGTACGCAAGCGCATGCGCCTCCGGGTACGGCTGCTCAATGTACGTCCAAACCACATACGTCAGGTAGCCCACCTGGCTGTGCGTCAAATGCCAATCCGGGTTGTACGCTGACCAGCCGGCGGTGTAGAGAAGCGGAGCGGTCTCGCCCAACGCCACCGCAATCGACGTCAACACCCCGGTCGCGATGCCCCCGGCGGCCGGACGCCAAACGACGCGACTGACCGCTTGAAACCGGGTCAACCCGAGGGCCCAGGCCCCTTCGCGCAGGCTCCAGGGCACCTGCCGCAAGGTGGATTCGGTGCTGCTGACAATATAGGGAAGCATGATAATGAGCAGGGCAATCCCGGCCGCGAGGGCCGAGAACCCCCAGCCCAGCCCCAGCACGAGCAACAAGTAGATAAAATAGCCGACGACAATGGACGGCACGCCGGAAAGCACCTCCGTCCAAAAACGCACCGTGCGCGCCCAACCCGAACGGGCGAACTCGGACAGGTAGACGCCCCCCAAGATGCCGACAGGGGCCGCCATGACGATGGCAATGCCGACAATCCACAGGGTTCCCAGGATGGCATTCTGGAGCCCGCCTGCGATGCCATGAGTGACTGTAGTGAGCATATCCCAGCGAAACGAGGTGACCCCTTTCATGACCACGGTCACCAGCAGGTCGAGCAGGGCAGAGACCACCAGTCCAGCGCAGGCCCAAGCCAGCCCCCAGCCGAAATAGGAAGACAGGCGACGGCGCCTTGGCAGGCCCACGCTCCGGTCCTTTCCAGTCGAAAAGACGACTGCCGTCTCCGGAGATTTTACCGACATCACACCCTCACCCCCCGTGCACCGGCGGTCCACCCTACGCGGTGCACCAGCAGACGCGCCACCAGGTTGGTCACCACGGTGAGCACCAGCAGCAGCGCCGCCAGTTCCGCCAACGCGTGCACCGCCATGTGCGAGGCGTCCGTGAGCGCGCTGTCCAACTGGTTGGCAATCACCGCCGCCATCGTGGATATCGGGCTGTATAGGTTCTGCGGCAACTGATTGAGCGCACTGCCTCCCACCATCAGGACCGCCATCGTCTCTCCCATAGCCCGGCCCCAGCCCAGGGCGACGGCGCCAATCAGACCTTCACGGACAATGGGGAGACAGACATGGCGCAGCACTTCCCAGCTGGTCAGGCCAAGCCCAATTCCGCCTTCACGGTACAGCCGCGGCACCTGCATCAGCAGGTCGCGGACCGCCGCCGTGATGATGGGCGTAATCATCAGTGCCAACACAAGCCCGCTTGTCAGTAGACCCAGACCCGTGCCGGCAGATCCGCCCAAGAACGGTACCCAGCCAAACAAATGGGCGATTCCTGGACCCAGTTGGCTCCCCACCCAGGGTGCGAGCACGAGAATGCCCCACAAGCCAAACACGACCGACGGGATCCCTGCCAGCAGCTCCACCAGGAATGAGAGCAAGGATTGCAGGGGACCGCGCACCTGGTAGGCCAGCACCGCCGCCGTCAACACCGAGACGGGGACCGCAATCACCAGGGCAATGGCCGACGACGCCAAGGTGCCCACCAAAAAGACCAGAGCCCCATAACTGGCCCCGGCCGGCGCCCGCACCCCGCCGTGCACCGATATCGCTCCGTACAGATTCCCCAGGTTCCAGGTGATGTCGGTGATGAACCGCCAGCCCATGTACCGGATGCTCGGCATAGCGCCCGCCACCACCACCGCCAGGATGGCGGCCAACACCACCAGCGGCATGGCCGAACAAACCGCGGCCACGCCCCGAAAACCGATATCTGCCCAGCGCGAGGCTCGCCTCTGCGACATCACATGCATCTCCCCCCGTTTGCGCTGGCTCATGGAGCCCTTCTGTGTCTGCGACTGGCCTAGGACGGGCAGCCCGCCTCGCGCGCGGCGCCCGTCCCCTGCAGTGCGTCCAAATCAGCCTTCAATCTTGTCAATCTGCGCTTTCGTCTTGCCTTCCAGGTCCTGCGGAAGCGGCTGGAAGTGCACCGGCGAAAGGTACTTGGTGTCGTTGCCGCCCTGCGGGTCTATCGCCCATTGCAGGAAATTCTTGAGCGCCTGTGCGGTGGCAGCATCCGACTGGTGGCTGCGGACAATCGCATATTCAAAGTTGATAATCGGGTATGAATTGGCTCCCGGCGCGTCAATCAGCGAGATTCGCTCGTCATCCGGCACCTTCCCCACCATGGCCGCAGCCGCGCTCTCGATGGAGCTGGCGGTCGGCAGGACAAACTGCCCGGACTTGTTCTTGAGCGCCGCGTATCCCAGTCCGCCCTGGGTCGCTTGATTCAACCAACTGATGCCGACATAGCTGATGCTGTACTTGTTCTTTTCCAGCGCCGTGACGATGCCGTCGTTGCCCTTGGCGCCAATCTCTCCATTGACCGCCGGCCAGGACACATCCGTGCCGAACCCGTACTTCGATTTCCACTGCGCGTTGTTGTCCGAAAGATACTGCGTGAACAAGAACGTGTCACCGCTGCTGTCGGATCGCCTGACCACAACGATCTTCTGATGCGGCAGGTTGATGCCCGGGTTCAGACTCTTAATCGCCGCATCATCCCAGTAGGTGATTTGGCCCATGTAAATTTTGGCGAGCACATCCCCGTCCAAGTGCAGGTGCTTCTTGCCCACTTCCGGCACGTTGTACATCACCTGCTGCGCCGACACCGCCAGCGGGATGTTCAGCATCGAGGAGCCCTGCTGCATCTGCGCATCCGACAGGTAAGCGTCCGACCCGCCGATTTGCACCAAGCCCTGCATAGAGTCGGAAATCCCTTCCCCGCTGCCCGTGGACGCCGCAGACAACTGCACGTTGGGGTGTTTGTCCTGGTAGGCAGGAATCCACTGTCCGTTAAACAGCGGGTACAGCAAGGAGGACCCTGTCTCATCCAGTTTCACAGTCTTCGATCCGTCGCCGGATGCGCCCGTCTGCTTGCCCGAGCTGCTCGTGTTCTCGGCGCCGCTGGCCGTCTGGTTGGACCCGCTGTTGCCTCCACCCGAGTTCGTGCCGCAGCCAGCCACCGTCAAAAGCAGCGCGGCCGCCGCCGCGCCCCCCATCCAAGTCCGCATCCGAATGTCCATGCGCATCACCTTGTCCCTCCATGCCTTCACATATTTGTAACTCCTGTCGACTCTCATGATAGAGCTGGGATGTAAACAAACCGCGAAGCCAGGTTCAACAGTTTGTAAAGGCACGGTAAAGACTCCATGGAAGTTGCCGACTCCGTCGCCGGTCCTCCGCCGAAAGCCGGTTCCGCCGCATCCGGCGCCAAGGCGCCGGGACGCCTTTCGCTTCAGCCAAAGCGGCCGCAGACGTAGTCTTCCGTCCGCCTGTCCCGGGGGTGCTCGAACACCTGTGAGGTGTCCCCGAACTCAATCAACTCCCCGTTCAGGAAGAAGGCGGTGCGGTCAGCCACCCGGGTCGCCTGCTGCATGTTGTGGGTGACGATGACTATCGTGTAGCGGCTCTTCAGGTCGCGAATCAGTTCTTCAATGCGCAGGGTGGAAATCGGATCGAGCGCCGAGGCGGGTTCATCCATCAGCAACACCTCCGGTTCCACCGCCAGGGCCCGGGCGATGCACAGGCGCTGCTGCTGCCCGCCGGAGAGCTCGGTGGCTGGCTGGCGCAGCCTATCCTTGACCTCGTCCCATAACGCCGCCATGCGCAGGCTGCGCTCAACCCGCTCGGCCAACTCCGACCGCCGGCGCACGCCGGAGAGACGCAACGCCAAGGCGATGTTGTCAAACACGGAGAGCGTCGGAAAAGGGTTTGGCTTTTGAAACACCATGCCGACGATGCGTCGCACATCGACCGGATGCATCCGGTAAAGGTCTTCCTCCTCCAGCCGGACGCGCCCCTCCATGCGGGCTCCCGGCACGGTTTCGTGCATACGGTTGAGGCAGCGCACAAACGTGGACTTGCCGCACCCGGACGGACCAATGACAGCCGTAGCGGTGTTGGCCTTAAGCTCTATGTCGATGGATTGGAGCGTCTGCTGATCTCCATACCAGGCCGATAACCCGGCCACGGATATGGACTTGCCCATAACGCCACCCCGCTTCTGTAGAAATCTGGTCCCGAGTCAACGCCCCAGACGTTCGGGCACAGGATAGCAGGGCGATGTGAAGAGGTTATATGGATTTTGTTAAGAAGCTGTAAAGAAGGGGACTGGCGGCCTTTCAAGGCTTTCGCGGCACCGGTGCCCCTGGGGCCCGGTCTCCGGTCAGCCGCGCCAGCGTGAACCAGAAGTCGCTGCCCTGGCCGGGGGTGCTGGTGAGGCCAAGGTCACCGCCGTGCAGTCCGACGATGTGCTTGACGATGGCCAGCCCCAAGCCGGTGCCGCCGGTCGCTCGGCTGCGGTCTTTATCCACCCGGTAAAACCGCTCGAATACCCGCTGCTGCTGGTCCTCGGGAATCCCGATGCCGGTGTCCTGGACGTGAACCCGCACGTGGTCGAGGGAGACCTCGCAGTGCACCTTGACCCGGCCGCCGGCGGGGGTGTAGTGAATGGCGTTGGTCAACAGGTTCAGCAGCACTTGCAGAATGCGGTCGGCGTCCGCCCACACCAATACGTCGCAGGCGGGAGCCGCCTCCAGGAGGATGCCGTGATGCGCGGCCTCGCTTCGCACCCTCGTCAGGGCCTTGTCGATAACCTCGTCCATGTCTACCGGCGCCAGCTCCAGCGCCGCGTCCGCGGTTTCCAGACGTGAGAGCGTCAACAAGTCGGCGACCAAGTTCTCCATACGCTTGGCCTCGTCGACAATCTCCCGCAGGAAGTCGCTCTGCACGTCAGGGCTGACACTGTCGCCCAGGAGCGTCTCCGCAAAGCCGCGGATGGAGGTGATGGGGGTCTTCAGCTCATGGGAGACATTGGCCACAAAATCGCTGCGCATCCGCTCCAAGCGCTGCCACTGCGAGATGTCGTGGAGCAAAATCAGGGCTTCAAACGGGCGCTGTTCGGCAAACCGGGGCGTCATCGCAAGCGGCAGCGGCACCACCCGCGCCTCCACCGTCACCCCGCCTTCGACCACGAGCGCGTCCTGCCAAGGATCCCCGTGAAACAAAGCGCGCGTCAAGGCGGCGGCGACTTCTGGATGCCCGCGAAACACCGTCCAGTACTCCAAGCCCAGACACTGGGCGCGTGGCCGCCGCAGGAGGCGCGCGGCCGCCTCATTCATGCGTTCAATGCGTCCCAGGTGGCTGACAAACACGACACCGCTGGTCAGGTGCTGCAGGATGTGCTCCAGCAGGTCCCGCTCCGCGCGCAGGCGCTCCTGGTGCTCAGCGAGCATCTGAATCATGTGGTTGACCGCGTCGAACACCACCACCTCGGCGCGGCCCTGGTGGCTGGACAGCTTGGCGTCAAACTGGCCGTGCGCAAGCTGCCTGGCGACATCCGCAATATGACGGAGAAACCGATTCCTGCGCACCACGTCCACGCGCCAGAGCGCGCATGTGACCAGCCACAGCGCCAGCAGCAAACCTATCCACCAGACCACCCACTCAAGCCTCCCTTGGGCTGAACTTGTAGCCGACGCCGCGGACCGTATGAATGAAGCGAGGGTGCTTGGGGTCCTGCTCAATCTTTTCACGCAGGTGAGACACGTGCACGTCCACAATGCGCGTATCTGCGCTCGTCCAATACCCCCACACCTGATCCAACAGTTGATCGCGCGTCAACACCCGATCCCGATGCTCCATGAGGTACCGCAGCAGCTCAAACTCCTTCGGGGTCAGGGTGAGCCCCTCGCCGTCCAGCGTCGCCTCGTGACGCACCACATCCACCACCAATCCGTCCGCCGACAGCCTCGGTGCATCCTCGGTCTGGCCAGCCTCCGCCGCCAGCTCCCCACGCCGCAACACAGCCTTGATGCGGGCCACCAGTTCGCGCGGGCTGAACGGCTTGGTCACGTAATCGTCAGCGCCGATTTCCAGCCCCAATACTCTATCCAGCTCCTCATCCCGGGCTGTCAGCAGGATAATCGGCACCACCACCTGTTGCTGCCGCAAGCGCCGGCAGACCTCCATCCCATCCATGCCCGGCAGCATGACGTCCAGAACCACCAGGTCATAGCGGCCCGGATCGGTGACGACGCGTTCGTACGCCGTCCGGCCGTCCGTCACCGACTCCGTCTCAAATCCTGCTCGCTGGCAATTAAACTCCACCAGCTTCACAATCGCCGGTTCGTCATCAACGATCAACAACTTCTGCGCCTGCAAGGGTGTGTTGCCCACCAGCTACCCGCCTCCCGTAGCGTGACCGCATCTGGTACAAAGATTGTACATCGAATGGGTAAACGATTTGTAAAGGGCGTGTAAAGGTTTCCTGGCCAGCGGCGTTACGAATTTTGTCATACTCTGCCAAGCTGTTATCTTCATGATGAAGATAGTTTCCGATATACTCAACCCAGGTGATGCCATTGTGCACTGAAAGCAGGAATCAATCGGAGATTGCGAAAGAGCTGTGCTGCTTGGGACCGGACTTGGTGCGGCAAGTCGTCCGTTTCATGGCCCCCCTGCACGATCAGTTTGACCTCACCCCAGCCCAGTCGTTCCTCTTGACCCATCTATATCAGCACGGGCCGGCAACAGCCGGCACGATTGCCGAGTGGATGGGCATCACATCGGGACCGGTCACCAATCTGACCGCCCGCTTCGTGCGCCGTGGATTGCTTGAACGCAGGCCGGATGTCGCGGACAAACGCATCAGTTGGTTCGCGCTGACCGAATCCGGACGCCTGTTTGCGCAACGGTTCATAGCGGCCAACGAAGACCTCTGGAAGGGCGTCATCGCCGCCATGGATGCGCGGCTGGTGGCACAGGCGATGCCGCTGCTCAAAGACCTCTCCGCCATCCTTGCCGGCTTGACGGACGCGGCCACTTCATAGATAGGCCGGGCACGGACCTGTGCGGACAAAGGAGGCAGACAGATGTATGCGCGATTAGGCCCGTTCATCCACCGGTTTCGCTGGTGGATTGTGGCGGCGTGGCTCGTCATCACCGCCGCTTCATTGATAGGGCTGCCCAACCTCAACGCGGTGGTGTCCCACACCAAGACCGACTACATCCCGGAAGATTCGTCCGTCATCACGGCGAGCAACCTGGCCAAACATGTGAACCCCAAGCACCAAGCCCAGAGCACCGCGGTGATCGCCGTTCACAACGCACACGGATTGACGGCCGCTGACGAGGCTTACTTTGACAGGCAGCTGAAACAGATTGAAGACAACAAACAGCACTACGGCGTGACGTACGTGCAGGATATGGAGAACAGCGGATCGGCCAGCAGAGGGGTGTTCCTCAGCCGGGACGGCAGCACCGAAATCGCCATGGTCGGCCTGCGTTACGACGTCACCAGCGACGCCATCAAGGGAGCGCTGAACAGTCTGCATCAGGTGTTCGCCCACCCGCCCAGCGACACCCGAGTCTATTTCACCGGTGACGCACCGTTGCAGCAGGACGAAATCGCGGTCTCCATGGCCGGCGTCGAAAAGACCGCCTACATCACGGTGGCATTGGTGCTCATCATCCTGCTGTTGGTCTTTCGCTCCATTGTAGCGCCCCTGGTGACGCTGTTGGCGGTCGGCCTGACGTATCTCATCACCACCGGGCTGGTGGCCTGGTTGGCCGGGTTTGGCCTGCCCGTCTCAAGCTTCACCCAGACCTTTTTAATCGCCGTCTTGTTCGGCGCCGGCACCGATTACTCCATCATCATCATGAACCGCTACCGAGAGCAACTGGGGCAAAAGCCGGACGACCCAGCGGCCGCCCTCAACCACGCCGTATCGGCGATTGGCAAGACGGTCTTGTTCAGCGGGCTGACGGTGCTCACCTCGTTCGCCGTCCTCTACCTGGCCCGCTTCGGGCTGTACCGCAGCGGCGTCGGTGTCGCAGTCGGCATGGCGGTGTTGATTGTCCTTTGCTTCACCTTCATCCCGGCGTTGATGGCCATCCTCGGGCCGAGGCTGTTCTGGCCGCGCCGCATCGGTGCCGCCAACGCCCATCGCCCCTCCCGTGTGTGGGGCTTCACAGGCGGCGTGGCGGTGCGACGGCCTTGGTGGACGCTTTTGTGCCTGCTGGTCGCGCTCACCCCGTTGGGTCTGTTGTTTACGGATCCCCGCTCGTTCGATCCGCTCGGGGACATCCCGGGGGCCGACTCCGCACAGGGGTTTCGCGTGGTCTCAAAGGCATTCGGCCCCGGCACGGTGATGCCGCTCAATATAGTCTTGCACACGGATAGAAACCTGCGCACGTCGGCCGGACTGGCGACGATTGAACAGGTGTCAGAAAGCGTCGCCTCCCTGCCCGGGGTGCAAAAGGTCGACAGCGCCACCCGGCCGGAGGGGCACGTCATCCGCGATTTTCAATTGGCGGACCAAAACCAACAGGCGGCCTCCGGTCTCAAGTCGGTGCAAAAGGGGCTCGGGCAACTGGCCAGCCAATTGCGCACAGCCTCCAGCGGCCTGCAACAAGGGGCAACCGGCAGCTCCCAATTGGCCGAGGGAGCGCGGCAGGTCCAATCCGGAGCCAGCCAGCTGGACAGCGGCCTCGCCACAGCCGCCAGCCAGACCAAGAAACTGGCCGACGGGGCCGACAAACTAGCGACGGGCACCCTTGGACTGAAGCACGGTGTGGAGCAGTGGCAACAAGGGGCTAACCAACTGAGCCAAGGCGCCAAGAAGTTGGCCGTGGGCACACAACAGCTCAGCGCCGGGTTGAACGGACCGGACGGGTTGGCCCAAGGCAGCGTGAAGCTGGCCGAGAATCAACAGCAGTTGGCAGGCCTGAACAGCCAGCTCGCCGACACACTGAACGCTTGGACCAAGGCGCACCCACAAGAAGCGGCCGATCCGTCCGTACAGCAGATGCTCCAGTTGGCGAATGCGGCCGCAAGCGGCGAGCAGCAGGCGGCCAGCGCGAGCGAACAGCTGGCCCACGGGGTGCAGGCGGCAGCGAAGGCGGCCACGCAGGTGAACCAAGGCGCGCAGCAGGTGTCCAGCGGGCTCGGCCAGCTGTCGGCAGCGGCCGGCCCCTTGGCGGACGCGACGCTGAAACTGCACCAAGGCGCGCAGCAGCTTGCAAGCGGCAGCCAGGCCTTGGCGAGTGGCCTGTCGCAGCTGGGAAGCGGCGCCAAGTCCCTTTCCAGCGGCAGCGCCCAGTTGGCAGACGGGGTGGATTCCCTGGCCAACAGCCTCCACTCGGCGCCCGATGGGCTGAGCCAGGCCAGCACAGGGGCGAACAAACTCTCCTCTGGAGTCTCGCAGGTGCAGAGTTTCCTGCACAGCTCGGCCCAGGCCGGCAGCGGCCACGGCAGCCCAGGGTTTTACGTGCCGGAGAGCACGGTCGAGAACGACAAGCAGTTGGCCAAGGCGATGGACGCGTACATCTCGCCCGACGGCCACACCGCGACGTTTTCCGTGATCCTGCGCGACAACCCGTATTCCAACGCCGCCATCAGCCTCGTGCCGAAAGTGGAACAGGCCGCGCGGACCGCCTTGGCGTCCAGTCCGATTCAGCACGGGCAAATCCTGTCCTACGGGACCACCGCCCAGCAAGCGGAGTTGAACCGCATTTCGAGCCAGGACTTCACCCGTACGGTGGCGCTCATCCTGGGAGTCATCTTCCTGCTCCTGGTGCTGATGCTGCGTTCCATCCTGACGCCGCTGTACATCATCGTCTCGCTGGCCGCCACGTATTTTGTCACCATGGCCGGTTTGCAGCTCATCTTTGTTGACATGCTCGGCCGCAGCGGTCTCAACTGGGTTGTGCCGTTCTTCGTGTTCCTCATCCTCGTGGCATTGGGAGTGGACTACAGCATCTTCCTGATGACGCGCTTCGAGGAAGAACAACGGCGGACACACAGCATAGGCGAGGCGATGCACACGGCCATGAAACACATGGGGGGCGTCGTGTTCTCCGCCGCGACTATCATGGGAGGCACGTTCGGGTCCATGATTGCGACCGGCGTGGCCTCCCTGGTGGAGATTGCCGCTGCGGTGATGTTGGGCTTAGTCTTGTACGCCCTGGTTGTCCTTGCCTTCCTGGTCCCGGCATGCGCACGGGTGGTTGGCGCTGGACACGGTTGGCCCTTCCGGTCTCTCCAGCCAGAAGCCGACACCCCGCGACGCGGGCCACAGGAACGCGTCCCATCACAATGGCTGCCTGAGTGAAACAGAGCCCCCCATATCCCGGCATGGTCAAGGCCCGGACGCAACGCGTCCGGGACCTTCATATTTATGCCATTTTCACGCCTTTTGGTTGAGCGTATAATAAATCGAAGGATTGATTCGGGGGCAAAAACTTTTCGGAATCGAAGGGATACCTATGTCCGTCTGGAAAAGAAACCTGTTTGTCGTCTGGTTTGGTTGCTTCGCCACCACCGCTGGCATGAGCCTGGTCGTGCCGTTTCTTCCTCTTTACATTGGGGAACTGGGCATCCACAACACGGCCGCGGTGGAGCAATGGTCCGGTGCCGCCTTTGGCGCCACGTTCCTGTTAGCGGCCATCGTCGCGCCAGTATGGGGCCGCATGGCCGACACCTACGGGCGCAAGGTGATGCTGCTTAGGGCGAGCCTGGGCATGGCCATCATCATGACCCTGATGGGATTTGTCCAGAACGTCTGGGAATTGGTCGGCCTGCGCCTGTTGATGGGCGGAGTGTCCGGGTATATCTCGGCGGCGATTACTCTGGTGGCCACCCAGGCCCCCAAAGAGAAGTCAGGATGGGCGATGGGTACACTGAACACCGGGACCGTGGGCGGATCGCTCCTGGGCCCGCTGTTTGGCGGTCTGCTGGCCGATGCCCTTGGTTTGCGCCACGTCTTTTTTGTGACGGGCGCCTTTATGTTCATCGCCTTTGTCGTGACCGTGCTGTTTGTCAAGGAAAGCTTTGTCCGGCCGAGCGCCGAGGAGCTGAAAAACAAACCGAAGCTCTCGCGGCGCCAGATTTTTGCCCGGCTGAGCAATCCGCGCACAGTGTGGGCCATGTTTGTGACCACATTCATGCTGCAATTGGCGATCATGTCCATCAACCCGATTGTCACCGTCTATGTGCAGCAACTCAGTCCGCACAGCCGCCACATCGCGCTCATGGCCGGGGCGGTGGTGGCAGCCGCAGGCCTGGCCAACGTGCTCGCCGCGCCGACAATCGGCAAATTGGCCGACAAGGTGGGACAGCAGCGCGTCCTCCTGACCTGTCTGGCCGCCTCGGCAATCATGTTCGTACCGCAGGCGTTTGTCCAGAACGCCTGGGAGTTGCTGGTCCTGCGCTTCGTGTTGGGTTTGTTCATGGCGGGGCTGCTGCCGTCGGTCAACTCTCTGGTGCGCCGCCTGGTTCCGGACGACATCGCCGGGCGCATGTTCGGCTACAATCAGTCTGCCCAGTATTTGGGCAACCTCTGCGGGCCCCTGCTCGGCGGCCAGCTCGCCGCGGCCTTCGGCATCTCCAACGTATTCTTCGTCACCGCGGCCTTGTTGTTCATCAATGCGGTGTGGGTCTGGTTTAACCTCGGCAAACAACCGTTGCCACAAGCCCCCAGGCTGCGCCACTCGCACAAATGAAGGCAAGCAACAGGAAAACCCGGCAGGTCACGCCCCTCCCGGATTTTCCTGTTGAGCTACCTGTCGATCCGTCCGGACAGACCTCGGACGTTCTGTTCGAGGCTGGATTGCATACCCATTATGACGTGGCAGGCACGACCGTGGCTACGGACTGACCTTCGCCGCCACAGACGTTTCCGCGCGCTCGGACGGGCTCTGCGCCAGGCGCCTCGCCCACTCGTCCGGAGACAGAAGGTCGGGGTACGCCGACTCGTTGTGGAGCACGGCGTCCAACCCCAGTTCTTCCTCTTCCGCCGTGACGCGGAAGCCCATCACCTTATCCACCGCCCAAATCAGAATCCACGTGCCGATTCCCGAGAACAGCCAAGTGGCCAGGACCCCGCATAGCTGCAAGAGCAGTTGGTGCGGATTGCCATGGATGGCCCCGTTGGCCCCCGCCGAATTGACGGCCGTCGTGGCGAACAGACCGGTGGCCAAGGCGCCCCACGTGCCGCCGATGCCGTGGCCGCCAAAGGCGTCCAAGGCGTCATCGTAGCCAAGCCGCCCTTTCATGAACGTGCAGGCCAGGTAGCACACGATGCCGCCGACGAAACCGATGACCAGCGATGCCCCGGGAGTCACAAATCCGGCCGCCGGGGTGATGGCCACCAACCCAGCCACCGCACCCGCGCAGGCGCCAACCAACGTGAAATGCCCCGTCCGCAGACGCTCGGCCAACATCCAGCCCAAAGCGGCCGCCGCGGTCGCCGTGTTGGTCGTCACGAATGCGCTGGCCGCCAGCCCGTTGGCCGCCAAGGCGCTGCCAGCATTGAACCCAAACCAGCCAAACCAGAGCAAGGCCGTGCCCAGCAGAACGAATGGCACATTGTGCGCGCGGATGCTGTCCGATCCGTAGCCCACGCGCTTCCCGAGGTAAATGGCGGCCACCAAACCGGCCACCCCAGAGCTGATGTGAACCACCGTGCCGCCGGCGAAGTCGAGCACACCGAGGTTACGCAACCAACCGCCGACGCCCCACACCCAGTGCGCGAGCGGATCGTAAATGAAAGTGGACCAGAGCAAGATAAAGACGAGAAACGAAGAGAACTTGACCCGCTCGGCCAGGCCGCCGACAATCAACGCGGGCGTGATGATGGCGAACATGAGTTGGAACATGCTGAACGCCCCGGCCGGCACAGTGGCAGCATAGTCGCTGTCGGGAGCAGCGCCCACCCCGTGCATCAGGAACCAACTGAGATTGCCGACCACGTGGCCAACATCGGGCCCAAACGCCAGGCTGTAGCCGAAGACCACCCACTGGACGGAAACCAACAGGATGACAGCAAACGCCTGAAACATCGTGGTGATGACGTTCTTCTTGCGAACCAAGCCGCCGTAGAAAAAGGCGACGCCAGGCGTCATGATGAGGACGAGTGCGGCCGACGCCAGTACCCATGCCGTATCCCCCGGATCGACTTTTGGCATAATACCTTACACCCCTCTCTGCTTTCTGCTCACAATGTATTCCCTTCGTTCGATTCTTGCAACGATATTTGTTATTTTTAATGACATTATGGACTGGGTTTGCCGACAAGCAGAGTCATCGTGCTCTCTCGCGGTTCGAACGAAACATGGTAGAATAAGCTTGGGAGGTTATGCGATGAACGAAGCGGACCTGGACTACCGTGAAGCCTTTGCGGCCGTGCGGGCGGAACTCGGCAAACATTATGAAGTTCCGGACATCGTGCGTCCCAGTTCGCGCTTTGTGTTCCTGCTTGAATCTCCGCATGTGCAGGAGCTGCGCTACCGAGCCCCGGTCTCCGGGTCTTCAGGCGCCACCATGAGCCGACACCTGTTTGGCGAACGGTACGCGCGCTTCCCACTCGGGTGGCTGGTCAAGAAAAACGCGGACGAGCAAAAGCACAGGCCCAGTCTCGACAGAATCGGCTTGATGAACGTGTCCAACATCCCCATGCAAGCGAGCGCCTACCGCAACCGCGACGTCCACAAGCGGTACGGCCAGTGGCTGCAGGCGCTTGAGTTTGTCCGCGCCAACAACCACAGGGAGCAGTTCGACCAACCGATGGCCCAGGCGGTGCAGGACGTCTTGGTTGAGTCCCTGCGCGAAAAGTTGCACCAGCTTACCGCCCGCTCGTGCGTGTTCGTACCCTGCGGACGGTTTGCCCAGAAGTTTTTCCGCTTGGCCGGCGTACAGAGCGAGCACTGGCTGGTGATTTGGGACGTGCCCCACCCGTCGTATAACTCCTGGGATCGCGCCCGCTATCAGCCGGCCATCGAACGCCTGCGCGAAGCCTGGAACCGTTCGGCTGCGTATGCAACCGCTGCCGCTGCCAACGACAGTCCCGATAGCGACGCGCGGCCTGTGTGAAAGAAATCCCTGTCCCCGCCGTCATGGGAATACACGCTCGGTATAGGGGGAAACTCGGGATGCAGAGCGATGTGTTGTGCGTCGAGGAAGGGATGTCCCATGGGACCACATGCGCCGTGGCTTGTCGCTTGGATGGCCTTGGTGCAATCCGTCGTGTTGCTTGGCCTTGGCCTGCTCTCCGTATTCACAATGCCTTGGTGGGGGCGCGTGGTGTTTCAACGCGTCTTTCGCGACGCGGTGACCAAGGTGTTCGCGGAGCCTTACACGCAAAACCTTGCGGAGGGGCTCACCGCGCTGCGCAAATTCGGGGTGCAATGGACCATCGAAAGCGAACTGCGCGCGCAGGAAGGCATGCCGCTGGGCAAGCCCATCGGCACCGCGCGCGCGTTTCCCCACTTCGACGGGCTGCTGTTCTCACCCGCACAGCTGCGGCGGCACGCTCTCGACAACCACATCCCGGTCTCCACCACCACCATAATCGGGAGAAACACGAAAAAACCGCTCGTGCTGTCCATCCCCATTCTGGTGACCGCCATGGGATACGGTGTGGCCCTGAGCAAGCCTTTCACCCGCGCCCTCATGAAAGGCGCCGCCTTGGCCGACACCGCCAGCAACACGGGACAGGGGCCGTGCCTGCCGGAGTTTCGCCAGCTGGCCAAGCACCTGGTGGTGCAATACCACGCCTCTCCCTGGCGGCCCACCCCAGACACCCTGCGGCAAGCCGACATGATTGAGATTCGCATCGGCCAAGGGGCCAACGCCGGCTGCGGAACCTTCATCCCCCCCGACCACCTGACGCCGGAAATGGCCGCCGACATGGGATTGTCGGGGACTCGGCGACAAGGCGGTTACATTCCCGCGGGCGTTCCCGAAGCCAAGAACGAGCGCAGGCTGCGCCGGTTGGTACAGTCCCTACGCCAGCTGAGCGGAGGAGTCCCGATTGCCGTCAAGCTGGCCGCCAACCATGAACTGGAGCAGGACCTGCTGATGGCTGTCCGTGCAGGCGTTGACGTAGTGGTGCTGGATGGGGCGCAGGGTGGAACCCAATCCGCACCGGCCATTCTCGTCGATGATTTTGGCCTGCCGACCCTATCCGCTTTGTGCCGAGCGGTTCAATTCTTGCGATCCAAGGGTTGGCGCGACAAGGTCGACCTCATCATCTCCGGCGGCCTGCGCACCCCCGGGGATATGCTGAAAGCCCTGGCTTTGGGTGCCGACGCGGTCTACATTGGGACCGCCGCCCTGTTTGCGACGACCCACACGCAGATTGTCAAGGCGATCCCGTTTGAGCCTCCGACCTCCCTGGCCTGGGCCACTGGCGCCCATCGCCAGCAATTTGATGAAGAGGAGGGCGCGCAAAGCCTGGCGAGATTCCTCAACAGTTGCGCGGAAGAGATGAAAACGGGTGTTCGCGCGTTGGGGAAGAAGTCGGTGCACGACGTCTGCGAAAGCGACCTTGTGGCATGGAACGCGGACGTCGCCCGCATCACAAAATTGCCGCTCATCTAGCCTCGTCACGCACCGGATTTCCGAACAAAGGCTCAGGTCCGCTCACCGCGGACGGGACCAGACGCCAAACGACGCGTCGGGTTACAGTCGCGCCCTATACGTTGTACGTCTGTACGTAGTGGAGTCGCGCATCAGCCTTGATGTCGAACTTCAAGCTCCGGAACTGTTTGCGCCACTGTTTGTCGCCAGGCCACTGATCTGGGTGTTGCCTGTACAGGGTGAGCCCGAGTCCGAAGATGTCCGTTCCCCATCGCCGTTGACTGGTCGCGAGGCTCTCTCGAACGAGGGTTTGCACTTGTTTGGACACGGCGCGCTCCAATTGCTTGCGACGCGACGTCGATTGCAGCCTGGCGCAGATGCCCCCTTCGATGTCGCCGACGAGGCGGGTGCGAATCTGCACCTTCTGAAACCCGGATGCCGCCGTGGGAAAGCGAATGTCGGTGTGTACCGATTTGATGTTCACCGTAAACCTTCCGTCTCCCTCCGGGCACCGGAAATCGGTAACCGTCCGTGAACACTGATTCTCGACAAATGTCCAGCCCAAAACAAGCTTGTGGGACAGGGTGCCAACCAGTCGGTTCCCTTGAAACACGGCGAGCCCGTGGATTCGCGGCGACGAGGACGGGTCATCCGCAAAGACCGCGAAAGAATACGGCTCCACGCCGGGAGTGACCAAACGCTGGTGAAAACCGCCCACAGATCCTTCATAGGGGCGGTCAAGGAGGATGTCGTTAGTAAAAAAATTGGTCAAGTAGCGGGCAGGAATCGGGTCCGTTGGCGGATTGAACTTCGTTATCTGCTCCGCAGAAGCGAACGATATGCACAACCACGCATTGCGCGGCACAATCCGCGATTGGACCAGAGGATTGAGAACCGGACTAATCCCTTGCCGGGCCAACTGCTGATTCACAATCACGGCCTGCAGGTGGCCAAAGAACAACCTCCGGTCCACCGCGAGTTGAATTCGATGCACCGCCTCTCCGACACTGGCCCCAGATTGACTGACGGTAATGGTCTTGCCCTGATTGGCGCCCCCCTCACCTCTGGTGATGGTTCCCAACTTGTGCGGCAACGCGATTTGCACCGATACCGTCACCCCCCCATGCTCTGCCGGATCGATGCCGAGCAAGAGGACAATGGCGCGCTTTTGCAATTCCACACCGTCCCAACAGCCAGACAACGGCAAAACCAAGGCCAACAACACAGCGATAAACAAGACCCTCCGCCTCACCGCCTGACCAGGCTCCCCGCGCCGCTCCGCTCGTGACGGACCGTGAACCACACACTCAAAGCGACCACGAGCACACACCCAAACCCGATGCTGCTGGCCTCATAGAGTTTCGATGTGCCTACGTAAACATCCGCAATCCACGCCAGGCTGCCGCAGGTCCCCAGGACAAGGCAACCGCGCGCGACGCTTGGCATCCGAATGTACGGACGGATCAGCATATAGGCCCCGAAAACACACAAGTTTAACAAACCGGAGACGGCAATCAAGACAGGAATGAGGTTGATGACGTCCAGGTGTATGCCCAGTTGCATCCGCATGGCCTCAATGACGGGCCACTGCAAGGCGGCGCCTTCGAAAGCGCCAAAGTTCGCCAAAACCATGCAAAAGTCCAGGGCCATAAGAAGCAACACTCCCCCACCGGCGAACAAGTAGGCACGGAAGGCTGTTCCGGGGGACAGCCACGCTTGGAACAACGGCGTATACAGGACAACCAGCGACCATCCGGGAAGCAACTGCAGTACGTGCGGCAAGGCGCCCAGCCATTGTCCTGCCTGCATTGGATTTGCCAAGGGGAATAAGTTGGCGAAATCCGCCCGGCGAAAGCACAACACCGACATGGCCAGGCCGAGCAGCAGAGCAGGCCAAAACAAAACCGCACAGTAACGCAACAGGGCGTCAAACCCCCCCACCAACAATTGAAGCGGAATGAGCAGGCCCAACACGATCAACACCGACGTCGGGGTGTAAGGCAGGACATCGTAATGAATCAGCTCGATACCCGATTGCAGCACCCGTGCCCCGTACAGGCAAAGAACGAACGCCCACAGGAAGTTCGCTAGGCGGCCGCCCCATCTGCCCAGCATGGTTTCCAGCATGGAGGCTGTATGGAGCTGGGGTGGGCCGTGGTCGCGATTTATCGCCATTACGGCCGCAGTCAACCAGCCTAGGACCACCGCCAAGATCCCCCAGGCCATGAGCAGCCACCACACATTTGTGCCCGCGCCCTCCAACCAATCGGGAAACCAATCGAAGGTGGCCGGGCCGAGCAACGGGATGAACACCAACATGCCATACGTCTGTGCATTTCTTCCGCGCATCATAACGGACGGCGTTTCCTTCCCCGCCGGGAACGCCAGCCGACCGCGACGCCTCCCAATGGACTCTGGTAGGTGGCCGGAACCGTCACTTTGCCAATCAACGGAAGGCGCACAAACGTGTCCCTCCATTCGCGGGATATTCCTTGGGCGAACGGCGTCAGATACGGGACACCGAACGATTTCAGGGTGCACAAATGGGCGGCCACCATGAGGGCGAACCAAAGCGTGCCCACAACGCCGAAGATGGCTGTGACGAGAAGCATGGGGAAACGAATCATGCGGGTGATAAACGCAGCCTCGTAATTCGGAATGGCAAAAGCGCCAAGCGCAGTCACGCCGACGACAATCACCATGATGGGACTGACGATGCCCGCCGTGACAGCGATGTCTCCAAGCACCACGCCGCCGACAATGGTGAACGACTGCCCCACCTGCTGCGGCATCCGATTGGCGGCCTCCCGCACCAGTTCCACCATCAGCTCCATAAAGGCGGCTTCAAAGACGATGGGAAACGGGATGCCTTCGCGACTGGCGGCCAGTTGCAACAACAGATTGAGCGGGATGAGTTCCGGGTTGTACATGGTGAAGGCCACATACATGGAAGGCCCGAAGATGGATACGACGAGCGCAAACAGGCGAATGAGACGAAGGGCGGACCCGGACAGCCAACGGTGATCATGGTCATCGGCGGTGTGAAAGAAGGTAATCATCACGGCAGGCGCCAACAGCACAAACGGCGTTCCGTCCACAAGCACGACCACGCGCCCCTCTAGCAAGCCGGACACCGCCTTGTCCGGGCGCTCCGTCGCCTGCACCTGCGGATACGGGGACCACGGCATGTCCTCAATCCATTGTTCCACCAAGCCGCTGTCCAACACGCCATCGACATGGATGCGCTGAATGCGCCGGGCCACCTCGTCCACGATTTCCCCATCGGCCACACCCTCAAGATAGAGGAGAACCGTCTTCGTCCTCGTACGGGTCCCGAGTATGAACTCGCGCATGGCCAAATCGGGATCGCGTAGGCGCGAGCGGACCAGTGACATGTTCGTTTCGATAGATTCGGTGAACCCGTCGCGCGGCCCGCGCACCGAGACTTCGGCCTCCGGTTCTTGCGGAAGCCGCCGGTCTATCGCCGTCACGTCGACGACCACGTAATCGCGTTCCAGACACAGAACCGCCTTGCTGTCCAATAGAGCGCACATGGCTGCGACTGCGTCCTTCTCTATCTGAATTTGCCCTAGTTCCAACGTGTTTTGCAGCCAGAGGTGGGTTTCCCGACCATGGTCTCGCCGGCCCTGGAGCAACAATGGCCGCAACAGCCGTTCTTCCACCCGGTTGTGATCCACAATGGTACCAATGTAAACCACATCCAGGTGAGCGGGGGGAACAGGTCGAACCACCACGTCAAACGCAGGATGAATCTCTCGCAGCAAGGCGCGCGTGGTTCGCATCATGCCGACCTCCTTCCTGCCCGAGCCTGCCCGCGGCGTAGTCTGTCCAACTGCTCAGATATCTATGCCCGTTGGTTGTATAAACCGCCGACATCCGACCCATGCTAGGTGCAAGCTGGGGAGGAATCAGATTGCTCGTGCTCATTTTGGTATGCATTGCGCTTGAAATTGGGGCTCTTATGGCGATTGCCCTGCGGGAGGCCACTCGCCCCCAGCGCGCCCTCAGTTGGCTGGTCATCAGCATCATCACTCCCTTGATTGGCCCCCTGTTGTACCTGATCCTGAGCTGGCCTGTCCGCATCCAGCGACAAGGCCCCGGTCGATCCGCTCGCCAACACACCGCTTGCCCGCAGAGAAGTTGGGAACAACATGGAAAGAATATGCCCGCGCCAGACGCACCTGCGGAAAGCTGGGCTTCTGTAGGGGAAGCGGCCCAAAATCCGTCCTCCGGCGGGCAGTTGTCCGCAGCTTTGACCCGCATTACGGGGCGACCGCCGCTGCCCGCTCGTGTTCGCGTGCTCACGAACGGCCCGGAAACGTACGAAGCGCTGGTCGATGCGCTGAAATCCGCAAGGCGCAGCATCGACCTGGAATATTACATATACCGCGCGGATCATGTTGGACGGCTGGTGACGGCTACGCTCATCGCCCAAGCCCAATCCGGCGTAAAGGTACGGTTTGTCCGCGACGGGATAGGCAGTCGGCAATTCCCCCGGCAAACCGTGGCGGAAATGAGCGCGGCCGGCATCGAGTGCAGGACCGTGTTCCCACTTCGCTTTCCGTGGATTGGCCCCCGGCTGAATTACCGGGACCATTGCAAGATTGTGGTGGTGGATAGCGAAATCGCGTTCTTGGGGGGCATCAACATCGGCGACGAATACACCGGATTCAAACCTGGAATCGGCCACTGGCGAGACACGCACCTGTGCCTGACCGGCGAGGGTGTGTCCGCTGTGGCTGAGGTGTTCGAGATGAACTGGTCGATTGCCACCGCTGACTCGGCCACCCCGGAAAACCGTGCGGTCGCGGATGCCAATCGCCAACAGGGACGCAGAGGCTGGCCTCCTCGCTTGGCCAGAACGCGCGCCATCCGTCGAACCCGGCCGGCCCTATCGGTGGAATTTGCGGACCTTGACGATGGAAGTTTGGCGGAGGATTCGGATTCGGGCACAGCCGACGCAAAGCACCCTGAAGGAGCCCAGGGGCCGGCGGCAGCCGGATTGGCCGGCCAAGGCACCGAAGCCCATGTGCAATTGATCGCGAGTGGGCCGGACAGCCCGTCCCCGACGCAGAAGGAACTGTTCTTTCTCTGCATCACGTTGGCCGAGCGGCGGGTAGAAATCACGACGCCGTACTTCGCCCCCGATTCGGACCTGATCATGGCGATGAAAACCGCCGTGGCGCGCGGAGTGCGCGTGCGCCTGCTGGTCCCGAAACATCCCGACCACCGTCTGGTGGAACTCGCCAGCCAGACCTATTACGGCCCCCTGCTGGAGTCGGGGATTGAGATCTACCAATACGAGCCGGGAATCCTGCACGCCAAGGTGATGACCGTGGACGAAAGCGTAGCGGTGGTCGGCGCGGCCAACTACGACCCGCGGAGCTTCCGCATGAACTTCGAAGTCTCGGAAGTGATCTACAGCCGGGCTGTAAACGAGCACCTGCGCAACCAGTTTGAACGCGACCTCGAATCGTCGACGCCGCTCCACCTGGCGGACCTGCGCCAGCGACCGTTGTGGCAGCGTGCACTCGATCGCGCAGCCCGCGTGTTTGCCCCGCAGCTGTAAGCGCAAAGGGGCTGTTTGCTGCATACGTCTTTGCGCTTGGCGGGAAATTGGCGGGCATTAGCCTGTACAGGGGCTATGTTTTGACATACGTACATCATATTTATGAAATCTATCCATCATTTTTGATTGACAAACATGAGACCCTTGGATTATAACAAAATTACCACGCGAAAGGACTAGCGCTTGATGAAAGCCGATTCAAGGGTGACAAAGAAACAGATTGCCGAGCAAACAGGACTCTCCCTGTCGACCATAGACCGGGTACTCAACAACCGCGGGCACGTGAAACCGGAGACGTATCGCCGGGTCATGGAAGCCTGCAGGGAGTTGAACTACCAGGTCAACCGTTCAGCCAGCCTGCTCTCGCGCAAGCGCGATATCATGATTGGCGTCGTCTTGTTCACCTATCCGACATTTTTCTGGGATCAGGTGGAGAGAGGTGTCCAAAAGGCTTATCAGGAGCTGCGCGACTACGGGCTGCAAGTCGAGGTGATGAGGATTGACAACACCCCCGACGTGGATGTGGACAGGGTGCAGGAGGTCATTGATTCCGGACGCTTTGCCGGACTGGCGCTGGTGGCCAGCGACGATCAGTTTATCGGAATCATTGATCGCTGTATCGACACGGGTTTCCCAGTGGTGACACTGAACACAGACGCTCCGGCGAGCAAACGACTGTTCTATGTCGGATGCAACTACACTCGAGCCGGTCGGCTGGCAGCGGAACTGCTGTGTAAGTTTGTGGGCCGCAAAGGAAAAGTCACGCTGATCACCGATTCCTGGACGTCGTTTCAGTCGCACCAAAAAATCCAAGGGTTTCGCGAAGCCCTGGCGGAATACCCGCACGTCCGCATGGTCGGCCCGCTCAAATTCGAATTGGCGGATGCGGCCAATACCATTCAGGCGCTTGCCGATGACCTGCGAAACGTCGACGGCATCTATGTCTCAAGCTCCGAGTTGGTGCGCATAGCCAAGCTCAAACAGGAGATCAACCCGGACGCTGTGCTGATAGGCCACGACATGAACCCGGAGATTTACGCGCACCTGCAGTCTGGGACCATAACCGCAGTCATCTGCCAAGACCCAGAGGCTCAAGGATACCTTACAGTGACCAAGTTGTTCCACCATATAGCCTTGAGTGAGGATGCGGACGGGCCCGAGCACATCACTAGGCTGGACGTTGTCGTCAAGGAGAACGCACGCTTTTTCATTTGATTAAACGGTACGGGGCGCATCGGCCAAGTGGTAGCGGCGCGTCCCCTGCCCTTTCGGGCATTCGGGCATGCAGCTAAGCGCTTGCATGGCTAGAACGCAATCCTGTTGCCCAAAACGTGACGCTACAAGCGGGAAGTATCGTCCATTTTGATATACGTACATCAAATTATGACGCAAAAACAGTCACAAGCGACCAAGTATCGGTCAATTGCCCGCAATCATCAATGGAAAGGTGGTGAGGCATACCTGCGCCGCAGATGCCGTGCACAGGAAGCAACCGCATGGAATGTGTTGAGCACCTTATGGAAAACAAAATGCGAGGGGGAGCAGATAATGAAAAAGTTGTCTTTGGCCACAGGCAGTGCCCTGGTCTTGGCTGCAGCCGTGGCTGGTTGCGGCAGCTCAGGAACATCGAACACTTCGAATACGGGCGGATCGACAGGCACTGTAAGTCTGAACTTCCTGCAAAATAAGCCGGAAGTTGTCAACCAATGGAATCAGCTGATCAAAGTCTTTGAAGAGCAGAATCCGAACATCAAGATCAAGCAGATCAATCCGCCCAACACGGATACGACGCTGCAGTCAGACCTGGCAAAGGGGCAGATGCCGGACATCGTGGCGATGGGCGCGGACGCGACGTTCATCCAGATGGCGAAGAACGGGGTCTTCAAGGACCTCTCCAATGCTCCAGAGTTAGACAAGGTATCTCCCGTGTACTTAAAGATGCTGGAGCAGGAAGTGGGCAAAGACACGCCGTACGCCCTGCCCTACACTGTCAACGCAGTGCCCATCATCTACAATGTAGACCTGTTCAACAAGTACCATCTCAAAGTCCCGAAAACCTGGGATGAGTTAATGAACGAGGCCAAGCAAATCCAGGCTGCTGGCGGCACACCGTTCTACAACGGGTTTAAGGATGCATGGACCATCGCCCCAATCTGGAACGCGCTGGCCGCCAACACGGAGGGAAGTTCGTTCATCCAGGATCTGAAAGCCGGTAAGACCACGTTCGCCAAGAGCGATCTAACGGCCGCCAAGTCGATGCAGGAATTCGTGAAGTATGGACAACCGAACCAGTTCGGTGTTGACTACAACGACGCCAACGTAGACTTCGCCAAAGGCAAGTCGGTGTTTTACGCGCAGGGCATCTGGACTCTTCCGGTCATTCGCCAGGCCAACCCGAACATCAAACTCAGCACGTTTGTGGTGCCGGCGACGAACGACCCCAGCAAATTGAAGATGGTGTCGGGTGTCGACTCGCTGCTGACCGTCACCAACAGCGGCAATACGGCCAAGGAACAGGCCGCCATGAAATTCATCGATTTCCTTCTGGAGAAAAAGAACGCCGCGAAGTACGCCAATGCGGCGGGTCTGTTCTCCACCGTGAACGGCGTCAAAAATTCGGATGCAGCCTTGAAACCGCTGCAGCCGTACATTGACCAGGGCAAAGTGGTCGATTTCGACGACCACTACTACCCGCCCGCCATGGCTGCCGGCAACCAGTACGAATCGGTGCTGCAGGGAGCCCTGTCGAAGAAACAATCGGTGCACAAGTTGTTGCAACAGCTCGACAGCCTCTATCAGCAGAGTGCGTCTCACCAGTAAAATCGACTAGTCCGGGGCGGAGCGAGTAACCGCCCCGGGCGCCAAATGAGGAAGTGTTGAGATTGCTCAAGTCAGTGCGCCGGTCCTGGCCGTATCTGTTGATGACCATTCCCGCGCTGGTGCTGTTTTTCTATTTCCATACGTGGCCTGCCTTGCACGGGATATTTCTCAGCTTCACCAACTGGAATGGGTTTGGCCCCTATCATTTCATCGGGCTGAAGAATTACGTCGACCTGTTCCACGACCATCAGGTGCTGCACGCTTACGGTTTTACGTTCCTGTTTGCGTTTGTCACCACCGTACTCGTCAACGTATTGAGCCTGCTGATTGCTCTGGCGCTCAACGCACGCATCAAGCTGCCGAACACGTTCAAGGCCATCTTCTTCCTGCCATACGTGCTCAGCACGCTGATTGTCTCGTTCATTTTCAACTACCTGTTTTCGAATGTTATCCCGGACGTGGCGACTCAACTGCACCTGACCGCCCTGTCGCAAAATCTGTTGGGCACCCGCTGGGCTTGGGTGGGCATCGTCATCGTCTCCGTGTGGCAAGGGGCTGCGTTCAACACGCTGCTGTACTTGGCAGGTCTGCAGACCATACCGGAGGATGTCTATGAGGCTTCAAGCATCGACGGGGCGTCCCCGTGGATGACATTCTGGCGCATCACCTTGCCGCTCATCGCGCCCTTCCTGACGATAAACATGGTGCTGGCGGCGAAAAACTACCTGCAGGTGTTCGACCAGGTGGTGGGCATGACCAACGGCGGCCCGGGCACGGCCACACAGTCCGTCTCGTTCGTCATCTACACCAACGGCCTGGGTGGCGGCGAGCTGTCCTACCAGTCGGCGAACGCGGTCGTGTTCCTGATTGTGCTCGTCATCGTGGCACTGGCGCAGGTCCGTCTCATGCAGGGACGGGAGGTGCAACTGTGAGAACGCGCACCAATTGGCCAGCCATGATCTTTCTGATCATTGGAGCCTTGTTCATCCTGTTTCCGATCTACATGGCCATCGCCGTCGCCGTCAAATCGCCGCAGGAGTTGGCCCAGTCGGTGCTAGGATTCCCCAGCCACATTCACTGGGACAACTTCCGGCAGGCGATGAGCATCACGCACTACTGGCACACCTTTGGCAACAGCCTGCTCATCACCTTTTTCGCTGTCGTCCTGACCGTGCTGAGTAACTCGATGGTTGCATACGCCATCGCCCGCAACATGCACACGCGGCTGTTCAAGAGCATCTACTACTACTTTTTCGCCGCCATGTTTGTCCCGTTTCCCATCCTGATGCTGCCGCTGGTGCACCAAATGAGCAATATCGGGCTGGCCAATCGGGTGGGGCTGATTATTCTCTACATCGTTTACGGCATCTCGTTCAACGTGTTTGTCTACATCGGTTATCTGAAGTCCATTCCGCTCGAACTGGAGGAAGCTGCGTTGGTGGACGGCGCCAGTCGCTGGCGGATCTTCTGGCAAATTGTGTTCCCGCTGTTGGGACCGATGAACGCCACCGTTGCCATTTTGACCGGCCTGTGGGCGTGGAACGATTTCATGCTGCCCCTGGTCATGCTGTCCGATCCGAACCAGTACACGCTGCCTTTGGTGCAATACGCGTTCCAATCGCAGTACAGCACCAACTATGACCTGGCGTTTGCGTCCTACCTGTTGGCACTACTGCCGATGATTATCGTCTACCTGTTGTTCCAGCGCTGGATTGTCAGCAACGTGACCAAAGGGGCTATTAAGTAAAAGCCGCGGATGCGATACACTGAAGGCAGCCTGAAGCCAAACCTAGGGGGCGAGCAGATGGTCCGTGTGCATGGCATTTCAGTGCACGGGTGCGGCGTGGACGCAGAGACACGTTGCGCCCACTACCACAGTCCGCTGGACATCGTCGCTATCAAGTTTTTCTGCTGCCAAACGTATTATCCCTGCCATCTTTGCCATGAGGCCGTGGCGGACCATCCAGCGCAGACTTGGCCGGCTGACCGCTTTCATGACAGAGCCATCCTGTGCGGCGCCTGTGGGTCTGAGCTGACTATAGCAGAGTACCTGGCGTGCGCCAGCCGCTGCCCCTGTTGCGGTGCCCGCTTCAACCCCGGCTGCGCCTCGCATTCCCCTTTGTATTTCGACACTCCCGTGGTCCGATAACTGCGGGAGTGCGATCTTCGCACTGTGCCCACACAAATCGATGACATTTTTTCATCAAAACTGTGGCACATCTGTGACAAAGCGCGTATAGTTACTATTGACGGACGATTCCGACTTTGCGCAACCTGGATGGCGTTCCGTCTCCTTATAAACGCTTAAGGAGGAATGGATATGCTGCCGGAAGAGCGCTCGGATACAGTTCGCAAGTTTAGACTCGCTGCATCCGAATCAGCTGCGCCAAAACCGTTCGGCCGCGTGATACACGTCCCCGCCCGCCGGTGGCGACGATA
Organism: Alicyclobacillus kakegawensis NBRC 103104; assembly: GCF_001552655.1. GTDB lineage: Bacteria > Bacillota > Bacilli > Alicyclobacillales > Alicyclobacillaceae > Alicyclobacillus_G > Alicyclobacillus_G kakegawensis. The sequence goes on from NZ_BCRP01000006.1 coordinate 95,348, forward strand.
CAAACGCCGCGGCGCGCGCACCCCAGAACAAAGGCGAGACCTGGTGTTCATCACCGTCTTCCTCGCGCTGCTTGCCTTGATGACTCTGCTGCCGGACCTGCGGGGCTTCGCCTGAACGCGACCTGGCGCACAGGCTCCCGTCCCCGCCCGAATGGGAAAAGGCCGCCTGGCACAGGCGGCCTGTCTTTGCCCGCGGCTCACGCGGACTGAAACTCCGGGTCTTCGTAAGGGTGCGCCACCCACCCAGACGGATCGATAAACAGCCGGATGGCGACAACCTTGCGCTCATCAGTCAGGGTGAAGAAGTGCGGGTTGTTCTCGGGAACGGAGATGACGTCTCCCGCCTCCAGTTCGACATCGAAATAGCCCGTATCGCCCCGTCCCTTGATGACAAACACGCCGCTGCCCGCCACGATGGCCCGCACCTCGTCCTCGGTATGAGTGTGCACCTGTTCGAACTTCTTCAACAGCTCCTCCAGGTTCGGAGTGGATTCGGACAAGGAGATCACGTCCCACTTCACATAACCCCGGGCTTTGGCCAACTGCTCGATGTCCTGTTGAAAAGCGGCGAGCACCTGCTCCTGCTCCGCCTCGCTCAACACAAACCTGCCCCGCAGTGAAGCCGGCAGCTTCTCTGTCTGCCAATGGTCGTAATAGACCTGATTGGCGTCCAGAAACCGACGCACCGCCGACTCTTCGGCAATCGTCTCTCCCGTGTTTCTCACACGAATCTTCGCCATCTTCTCAACCTCCCAATGCCTGCCGATAGCCTCGCAGGTTGCCCCCATCATAGGGCACGCGCAGGAAAAAGTCCATTGACAGCCCTGAAACGGGTTTATATAGTATGGATATCTCTATTATATGATTATCTCGACTTGAATGGGTACGCTGCCAGCGACCATTCCATCCCCATCCGGAGTCATGGAGGGACCGGGCCGATGTACCCGGAAACCGGCCTTACCATGCGGTGCGGCGCGGTCTTGCGATTTTCCCGGAAGATAAAGGTCACCGCCGCGCGTGCGTCTCTTTCTGACGGAAAGGGGCGCTTTTTTGCTGGGGTTGCAACTGGCTGCGACCTTATCCGGCCGGGTATCCGCAACCCGCTTGCAGGCGCAGCGGTGTACCGGAAAGGAGGACCCATATGAGCAACGATACGGCCCGGTATGTGTTGGCCACCTACGAATTGGAGGACAGGCCGGGCGCCTTGGAACAGCGGGCCGAAAGCATCGCAGTCGGCCTGACCGTCGGGTCTTGGACCGACCTGCCCGCCGCGAAACAGGCGTCCATGCAACCGTATCGCGGTGTGGTGGAAAGGATTGAAGTACAGGAGGAACTCGCGGCAGACCGGGTCCGCGCCCGCATCACCGTCGGCTATCCTGTCGCCAATCTGGTGCCCAGCATCGCGGCGCTGTTGACCACGGTGTTCGGCAAGCTGTCCATGGACGGCGTTATCCGGCTCGTGGACCTGCGGCTGCCCGCGACCTACGTGCGCCAATTCCCCGGCCCCAAACTCGGCGTCCCGGGTGTGCGCAAACGCCTCGGGGTCGATGAGCGCCCGCTGGTCATGAGCATCTTCAAGTCCTGCATCGGCCAGACCCTTGACGAGCTGACCCAGCATTTTCGCGAACAAGCCTTGGGCGGTGTGGACCTCATCAAAGACGACGAGATTTTCTTCAGCGAAACCCTGGCGCCTCCAGAGGCGCGGGTGCAACGCTTCCGCGAGGCAGCGGCCGACATCGCGGATGAACTGGGCAAACCGGTGCTGTACGCGGTCAACCTGAGCGGTCCCATCTTCGACCTGCGTGACAGAGCGCGACGCTTGGTCGAGCTTGGAGCCAGCGCTCTCTTGCTGAACGTCGTGGCATTCGGCTACGACGCGCTGCAGCACTTGGCGGCAGATCCTGAAGTGGCGGTGCCCATCCTGGCCCACCCCGCCGTCTCCGGGGCCCTCTACGGCGCCCCCCGCCACGGCATCGCTTCGCACATCGTGCTCGGACAGTTGATGCGCTTGGCCGGCGCCGATGTGGCCATCTTCCCGTCACCGTACGGATCGGTCACATTGCCTGTCGAGGAGGGACTGGCGCTGGTCGCGGCCCTGCGCGAAACGAACGGCCTGCGTACAGTGTTGCCGGCCCCGTCGGCCGGCGTGCACCCAGGTCTGGTGCCGAACATCGTGCGCGATTTCGGGCATGACGTCATCCTCAACGCCGGCGGGGCCATCCATGGCCATCCCCAAGGCGCCACAGGCGGCGGCCGCGCGTTTCTCGCGGCGGCGGAGGCGGTGGCCAAGGGAGTGCCGCTGGCCGTGGCGGCAGAGGCCAGCGAGCCCCTGCGCCTGGCGCTCGAGAAGTGGGGAGCGCGGGCATGAGCGGCGTCCCAAGCCTCGCCTTTTATTGCGACTTTGACGGCACCATCGCGCAACAAGACATGATTGGTGCCATCGTCCGCCACTTCCTGCCGGAAACCGGACAGGCGATTGTGGACAAGGTCAACGCCCGCCAATGGTCCGTCCGGCAGGGGGTCGAAGCGATGTTCGCCGCCATCCCGTCCCACCTGCTGCCCCAGGTGCAAGCGTTCGCCCGCCAAGGCACGCGCATACGCCCAGGCTTCGCGGAGTTCGTAACGGCGTGCCGCGAGCACGGCTGGCGGCTAACGGTGGTCAGCGGCGGCTTCGACTTTTTTGTCCATCCGGCGCTGGCGCCGTACCATGACGCGATGTCGGTCTACTGCAACCGCCTGGATGACGCGGGGCCCCATCTGCGGGTGGTCTGGAGTGTGCCTTGCGATGAGGCGTGCGACGGCGGCTGCGGGCTGTGCAAGCCCACCGTGATTCGCCGCACCCGCCGCCCCGGAGAGCTCGTGGTGGTGATTGGCGACGGCGTGACGGACCTGAAACAGGCGCAGCTGGCCGACTTCGTGTTCGCCAGGGACAAACTCCTTCAGGAGTGCCGCAGTCTTGGCGTGAAGCACAGTGCCTTTGAGACGTTTTACGACATCATGGACCACCTGCAGACAGACCCTGTGTGGAAGGAGTAATCGAGGTATGACATTTCCGGTCGATCCGGCCGCGTCTTCGGTCCTCGCAGCGCGGCAGAAGGTCTGCCAACTGGCCGGCGAGCTGGCCGCGCGCGGTTGGCTGCCGGCCACCAGCGGCAACCTGTCGGTGAAGGTCTCCGACACCCCGCTGGTCATCGCCATCACGGCGAGCGGTTGGGATAAACAGCACCTGTCGGAGGACGGCGTGATTTTGGTGGACCAGCACGGTCAACTCGTTGAGACCAGCACAGAAAAACCTTCGGCTGAGACGGCCGTCCACACGCAGCTGTACACCCGTTTGGGCTGCGGCGCGGTGTTGCACGTTCACACGCTTTACAACAACCTCGCCTCCGACCGGTATTTCCCATCTGGATCGGTCCCGCTGCAAGGTTATGAATTGCTCAAGGCGCTCGGCCACTGGGAAGAAAACGCGCGCATTGAGGTGCCGATTGTCGAGAACCACCCGGACCTCAACCGGTTGGCCGACGCAGTCGCTGCCGTCGCCCGTCCCGATGTCCCGGGTGTGCTGGTGCGCAACCACGGCGTCTACGCGTGGGGACAGACCCCATCCGACGCCAAGCGGCACCTGGAGGCGCTGGAATGGTTGTTCGAATACCACCTGCTGAGGCTCCAGTACGCCGGCCTGAAACTCGCCGAGCCCCGCACGGCCGACTGAACCGCTGCCAGCCGAACGGTTCACAAACAGCAGGCTGCACAGGCGGCAAGCGACAGGACGAGAGACACTGGATGCAGATGGGGAAGGAGAAAACCTAATCTCGCCAAAGACGCAGCGAAAACTCTAGATATCTTCTCGGATTTAGGTGAATTTCGGAGGTCTTTCGCGTTATCGCGGGCTCGCCCAGCCTGATGCCCAATCTTGTGGAACTGTCCATGTTGAACCCGCCAGCCTCTCCTCTGTAGCATGAAGGGTGCTTAGAGAGACCCAATCCACCAAACAGATTGTTCAAACGCCGCAACAGGGGGTCGAGGCTGGAGGGGTTTGGTTTGCAACGAATTGCGGTGCTGGATGCCCTGCGTGGCCTTGCCGCCCTGACCGTCGTGTTGGAGCACTGCCTGATCAGCCTGCCGGCTTTCAACCGCGCCAATGGCTACCGAGCATCCGGCAAGACTTGGGTGGATGTCTTCACGTACACGCCCCTGCATCTCATCTGGGACGGACATGAAGCGGTCATTTTCTTTTTCCTTTTAAGTGGCTTCGTATTGACCCTCCCATTTCTTGCAGGCCGGAGACTGCCCTACCCGGGATACCTGGTCAAGCGTTTCTGCCGCCTTTACATCCCGTATGTGGTCGTAGTCCTCCTTTCCTGGGCATTGCTTGCGCTTGGCTTTGCCAACCAACCGGTTGCAGCAAAGGAAAACGGAATGAGTTCCTGGTTTGAGGACATCTGGAGCCATCCGGTAACTCCTATGGTGTTATTTCACTATCTGCTGATGACCGGGAAGGATACGCACAACCTGGATGTCAGTTCATGGTCGTTGGTGCACGAAATGCGCATTTCCATCGTATTTCCCCTGCTCGTGTTTGCTCTTCGCCGGCTGCCGACAATCCTAAGCGCTCCCTTATGCGCCGGTCTTATCGTGGTTGCCAGCGCTTGGTACGACACCATCCCCTGTCGCTTCGGCGCCACACTCTACTATATGGGGTTTTTCGCATTTGGCGTTTTGTTGGCTAAACACCGCCAGGCCGTCCGTGATTTTATTCAGGACCTGTCCCGCAAGACAAAAGCCGCCCTCTTGATAGCGGCGCTCTTAATCTACAACGTGGACTGGTTCCCCGCCGTGCACAACTGGTTTGGGGAGCGACGCCCCGGCATCGACATGGTCATCGGTGCCGCCGCTGCTCTCGTCATAGCTCTCGCGACCGGCAGCAGACAGATGAAAGTCTGGATAGGCAAGCGCCCGCTCGTCTGGTTGGGCAACATCTCGTTCAGTCTGTACCTCATCCACCCTGTCGTACTGTCCGGGTGCGTCTACGCTTTGGACGGACTGCTTCCGCACCGTTGGATTATCCTTTTGGTGCCGCCCGTGTCCATCGTGGCAGCGTATGTTATGTATCGGCTTGTCGAGTGGCCATCCATCCGTCTCGGACACCAGTTTGCAGCTGCCATCATGCAATCGCCGCAAACTGGTGGACGAGCGGCTTAAGCGGGCCCCGGAACCTACTGCGCCACTCCTTGGCGCGGGCCCATCCCAGCCCGGGCTCAATGGGCCCAGCGTTTCAGTTTGCGCACATGGCGGTTGAGCAGATAACCGCCTATCCAAATCAGGACGATGACCACCCCGCCGATGATGAGCCAGGCCATGTAGCGGCGCTTGGAGACGCCGAGAAACACAAGCGCCGCCCCCACGTAATAGGGAATGCCGCCCACCGCCGAAGTCCAAAAGTAATCCCACGTACGGACGGACTTCATGACACCGGCGGTGTAATTGACGACGATGAACGGCAGCGGGACCACCCGCGCCAGCAACAGACCGAGCGGCCCGCCGCGGCCAATCCACTCGTTCACCTGCTGAAACCGCTCCTCGGTGATGAAGCGGCGCAGCATCTTGCCTCCGTAACGGCGGGCCAGCCAAAACGTCGTCATGGCTCCCAGCATCGAGCCCGCCCAACTGTACAGGCTACCCAGCCACGGTCCGAAGATCTTCATCAAGATGATGATGAGAAACTCCGAGGGCACCGGAATGATACAAAAGATGGTCATCAGGATGATCCCGATGACGCTGGCCAGCGGCCCAGAGGCGATGATCAGCCTGGACAGCCTATCCGACTGGTCGTAGTGAAAAAACGCCACAACGCAGGCCACACCTGCTGCAAATAAGAGAACCGTCACCGCAACTTCGCGCAACCCGACCACCTTGGGCCGGGGCACAGCCGGGTGACGCCCATCCGCGGCCCCAGAGTCCGCCACCGAGCGGCCACCTGTGGCTACCCACGCCTCGGTGCGCGCATGACCGCCCTGCTGCGATGAGGTGCTTCCACCTTCGTTTGACGCTGCCTTTCCAGTCGTGATGGGACACCTCCCCACGAACACCCAAATCCCCCTAATATAAGATAGCATAACCGAAAGAACCGCGTTTCAGGAATTCCTGAACCGCCAGAACCCATGTCCGCAATCAATCTTGCTCGCCCCTTCGACAAAGTTCTCAATCATAACATACAGAACTATGCTATGATGGACCCTGCATCCAAACAAATTCCGATACGCAAGGAGGTTGAAGCATGCCGGCGGCAGTTGAAATCCGGGAATTGACAAAGACCCTCGGCCGCAGGCCTGTAGTGGATCACCTCTCGCTGGACATTCAACCCGGCGAAGTGTTCGGTCTGCTGGGCCCCAACGGGGCGGGTAAGACCACGACCATCCGCATGATGGTGGGACTCATCTCTATTACCCACGGACATGTGCGCATCCACGGCCACGATATTCGCACCGAGTTTGAAGAGGCCATCCGCCACGTCGGCGCAATAGTAGAAAATCCTGAAATGTACAAATTCCTGTCCGGCTACGACAATCTGCGTCTGTACGCGCGCATGCACAAAGGGATCGGCAAGGACAGGATTGACGAGATGGTGCGTTTTGTCGGATTGGAATCGGCCATACACAACAAGGTCAAGACCTACTCGCTCGGCATGCGCCAACGCCTTGGCTTGGCACAAGCGTTGCTGCACAACCCGTCCGTCCTCATCCTCGATGAACCCACCAACGGGCTCGATCCGGCCGGTATCCGCGAACTGCGTGATCACCTCCGCCACCTAGCCGAAAATCAAGGGGTGGCCGTCATCGTTTCCAGCCACCTGTTGACCGAGATGGAGCTGATGTGCGACCGCGTCGCCATCATCCAGAACGGCCGCTTGGTGCAGGTGCAGACGGTGCGGGAGCAGGCCCCCCAGGAGGCCCAATGGGTGGAGTTTGAGGTGGACGCGGCCGACACCGCCAGACAGGTGTTGGCGGATGCGGGACAGAAGGGTGTCGAGGTGCGCGGGCAAACGCTGCGTCTCGCCGCCGCACGCGACGACATCCCGGAGATCAACCGCCAGTTGGTCGAGCATGGCGTCGCCGTCTACGCCATCCGCAGTCGAACCAAGAGCCTGGAGGACCAATTCCTCGAAGTGACAGGGGGTGGGCAGCATGCTGCAGCTCGTTCACAATGAAAACGTGAAAATCTATCGCCGGCTGCGCACCTGGATTTTTGGCGCCCTCCTGTTGCTGGCGGTCATTGCGATGGCTGTGCTGACCAACAAGGCGTCCCACTCGCAGGCCACCCACACAAGCGACTGGCGACAGGAGCTGAGACAGGAGAATCAACAGTTACAGCAGACCATGAACCGTTCCGGGGACAAGATCCCGGCCAGCGCCAAGACCCAATTGCAGACCCAGATCAACGAAAACCAGTATCGGCTGGACCATAACATCCCTCCGGCCGAGAACTCGGCCTGGGACTTCGCCAACAACGCTGCCTCGCTGATGGTGCTGGTCACCTTGTTCGCCGCGGTCGTGGCCGCAGATAGCATCGCCAGCGAATTCTCATCGGGGGCCATCAAACTGCTGCTCATCCGGCCGGTTCGGCGCAGCAAAATCCTGATGGCCAAGTACGCCGCAAGCCTCTTGTTCGCGCTCGCTCTGATTGTGGAACTGGCCATCGCCGCGTGGCTGGTGGGCGGCATTGCGTTTGGATTTGACGGATTTGCCACCCCGTACCTGTACGCCGACACGGCCAGCCACATCCACCAGATGCCGATGTTCGCGCATGTCCTCGCGACCTATGGACTCAAGTGCGTGAACCTGCTGATGATTGTCACCATTTCGTTCATGATTTCCGTCCTGTTGCGCAGCAGCAGCTTAGCCATCGCCGTCTCGCTCTTGCTCTTGTTTGTCGGCAGCACACTGGTCAGAGTTCTGAGCGACCACACCTGGGTCAAATTCATCCTCTTTGCCAACACCGACCTCACCCAGTACATCGAAGGGACGCCTGTGGTGAAAGGGATGACCTTGACCTTCTCCATCATCGTGCTGGCGGTGTACTTTATCATTTTCCATGTGGTCTCCTGGGTGATGTTCACCCGCCGCGACGTGTCCGGAAACGGGTAATGCCTGCGGCAAGCGAACAACCCCAATCCGAAGAGCCGCACCGCCTCAATGCCGATGGTGCGGCTCCTTCGCCCAAGCGGCCACGCTCTGAACACCGTGCCGTTGGTGCCGGTCTTTCACAGCCACACGGTGCCGTCCGCATTGGATGGATTGAACCTTTTGCCCAGGTCCGCCTATTCGCGGTCGTCGTCGCCCCCCCGCCGTGTGGTCGTTCCGCCCAGCCACGCCACAATCAGTCCGACAATGGCCCACACCACAATCATGGTCACAAGGGAAATGAAGTGGGTCGTCGTCGAGTTCGCGAAGGCCACCGCTTTCTCGATAGCATCCTGAGACAACTGCCCATGGGAACTCTTCTGCAACTGCTCTGCGGTTACATGGGTGAAAAAGCCCGCCAAGCCGCGGAACACCCCATACACCGCGCCTACCCACGCGCCCGTCCACACCGGCCGCCAGGCGCGCTGTTTCGCCAATCGCCCCGCCCAAAACAGCAACACAAGCAGGAGGATGTTGATGATCCATGCGACCACCGTCACCACACCGCCGACGTGGCCCAATCCCGCCTGCACCAACAAACCCGCAATCCCCAACACCGCCGCCGCTACCGCCAACGTTCCCCGCGATTCGATGCGCAATGCATACCCTGCCTTCCATTTCTATCGTTGTTTGCAGTATAACATGAAAGTACGGGAATCGACCGATTTTAACCAGTGGTCAGTCCACTCGACTCCCCGGCGATATGGGGGTTACAAAAACTTGCGCTGCACCCGCCTGCCGTCGTAACTGAACAGGACCGCCCGGTCGTCCACTACCGTCTCCAGGTGGCATCCGCGTCCCCACAACCGGTGCACGTACGGCAGCGTCTTTTCGACGTGCTTGAGGTCCAGTTCCACCCCTTCATAACCATGCTTCAGGTACAGCTCCCCATTATTGTTGTAATCCCCATCCTCCACCCAAATCGCCGGAATGCCCCCGTTGACCCGCGAGGCACAGAGGTGATCGCGCACCTTCTCCCAATCGGTCTCCACCACCTTCCATTCATTTCCTACTTTCTGGTACAGGTACAGATCCAGGTCTTCAATCAGGTCCTTGGTCAAGTAATTGCGCAGGAAGGAAACGTCCGTCTCCGTCTCGCGCACCTCAAACATTTTGTCCCGGCCCTGGCTCGGTTCCCGACCAAACCGTTCCCGCTCCTCCTCTGTAGGGTCATTCCAACGCTTCTCAATATCTTCCCAGATGGCCAGTCCCAGCTGATACGGGTTGATGGTGGTGCGCGAGGGGAGCACGACACCGGCATGCATCTGCGCGAAATCGACGGCCTCCGCGTCCGTCAAATCCATCTCGCGCATGATGCGCAGGTGCCAATAGGTCGCCCAGCCCTCGTTCATGATCTTGGTTTCCAGCTGCGGCCAAAAGTACAGCATCTCTTCCCGGAGCAAGGAGAGGATATCCCGCTCCCACTCCTCCAGCACCCGGCTGTAGTCGATGAGGAACAGCATCAGGTCACGTTCCGGGACCAGCATTCGCTGGGTTGAGCGTCGAGCATAAGCGTCCGCCCCCGCCTGGTCGACCCCATGTTTCGCTTGCGACTCCGTCCCGCTCCCGCCGCTCTCCTCGCCAAGCCGCCACAAATCGTCGTAAGGTCCGGTGCGCGAGCGCGCCCGCTGCCGCTTGTCCTCGCGCAGGCGACGCATCCGTTCGCGCCGCACCGCATCCGCGTGCCGCGAGGCATCCACGTGCTGCTGGAGGGCGATGCCGGCGTCCAGCACCTGTTCCACCCGCTGCCGCCCGTACTCCAGCTCGTACCGGCGCACCCGCTCCGCGTTCGCCGCCATCCTCTCCACCATGTCCCGCGAGGTTTGGGCAAAGGCGGAATTGTTCTTAAAGAAATCGGAGTGGCCGAGCACGTGCGCGCACACTGTCTTGTTCTGCAGCAGCGTGTTTCCGTCCAGCAAAAACGCGTATGACGGGTTCGAATTGATGACCAGTTCGTAGATGCGGCTGAGACCAAAATCGTACTCAAGCTTGAGGCGATGGAACGCCTTCCCGAAACTCCAATGGTTGAAACGCGTCGGCATGCCGTACGCGCCGAACGTATAGATGACATCGGACGGGCACACCTCGTACCGCATCGGAAAGTAATCGAGGCCGAACCCGTCCGCAATCTCCATGATCCGCTCTATCGAACGCTCCAGTTCCTTCAGCTCCGCGTCGTTCATCCAAGCCCCTCCCCATCTCCGTCACGCGGGCCGCGAGGCGTCGTCGCGGACGCTGAAAAACGCCTTCAGGGCTTGGTAGATTCCAGCCTTCTCGCGGATCACGACGGTCCGGAAATACGGATGATTGATCTTCCCGAAGGCGTTCATCAGAGTGGACCCGCGACCGTACTGATTGACTTCTGCGTAACCAAACATTTGCGATTGTTCGCACATTTTTTCCACCAACCGCACACACCGCTCATTGTCCGAAGTCAGATTGTCCCCGTCCGAGAAGTGTATCGGGTAGATGTTGTACCGCTGCGGCGGATACTCTTTCTCGATGAGCGTCAACGCGTACTCGTAAGCCGACGAGCAGATGGTGCCGCCGCTCTCCCCGCGGGTGAAGAAGTGCTCCTCGCTGACCTCGCGCGCCTCCGTGTGGTGGGCGATGTACCGGATTTGCACCGTCTCGTACTTGGTCCGCAAAAACCTCGTCATCCAGAAGAAAAATGTGCGCGCGCAGTACTTCTCGAACAGCCCCATGCTGCCTGACGTGTCCATCATGGCGAGCACCACGGCTTGGGAATCAGGCTCCTCCACGTCCTCCCAGGTCTTGTAGCGCAAATCGTCCGGTCGTATCCGCCAGTTTAGGCCATCCTGGTGGGCGGATTCGCGCTGGCTGCGGCGAAGCGATTCCAGCAGCGTGCGCTTCTTGTCGATGTTGCTGGCCAAGCCGGTTTTTCGTACATCGCGGAAGTCGATGTCGCGCGTCACCACATCGTCCGGCGACTTGGGCTTGAGGTTGGGCAGGGTCAACTCGGAGAACAGCTCCGCTTCGATGTCCTCCAGCGCCACCTCCGCCTCCACGTAATCCACGCCGGGCAGGTTGCCGGCTCCCTGCCCCTGCCCGGGCTGCGGCGGCCCGTCGGAGGCAATCACGTCGCCCACCTGGGAGTCCCCTTTGCCCGTGCCGGCCTGCTTGCTCTTGTTGAAGTTGTAACGAAACCGGTATTCCTCCAGGGAACGGATTGGAATCCGGACAATCTGCCGCCCATCGCTCATGATGATGCCTTCGTCGCTGATGAGGTCTGCCAGATTCTCCTTGATGGCCTGCTTGACCTTTTCTCGATGCCGTTCCTGATCCTGATACCCTTTTCGGTGCAGGGACCAGTCTTCCTTGCTGAGGGTGAACTGCGAGGCCGCCATCACGCTCCCTCCTCTCACACCAGGGCGCTCGACAACCACTCAGCGGTTGAGCAGGCTGCCGGTGTAGCGCAAAAGCTCGTTCGCGCAAACCGCGCAGTAGCCGTGTTCATCAATCAGCCGGGCCACGACCTCATTGACCTTCTTCAGCTGCGATTCATCCGGGGTCTTCGTCGATGTCGTGATCTTCACAATGTCCTTCAAATCGGCAAACAGCTTCTTCTCAATCGCCTCGCGCAGCCGTTCATGCGAGCGGTAGTCGAACTTTTTGCCGCGCCGTGCGTAGGTCGAGATGCGAATGAGGATCTCCTCGCGAAAGCTGCGCTTCGCGTTTTCCGAGATGCCAATCTGCTCTTCAATCGAACGCATGAGCTTCTCGTCCGGGTCCATCTCCTCGCCGGTCAGCGGGTCCTTGATCTTCTGCCAACTGCAGTACGCCTCGACATTGTCCAGGTAGTTCTCCAGCAGGGTTTTGGCCGATTCCTCGAAGGAGTAGACGAACGCCTTCTGCACCTCGGTCTTCGCCATCTCGTCATACTCCTTGCGGGCTGTCGCAATGAAGTTGAGCAGACGCTGTTTATCCTCTTTTGAAATCGACGCGTGTTGATCCAGCCCGTCCTTGATCGCCCGCAGCACGTCCAAGGCGTTGATGCAGGTGGTGTCCTGGCGGACCAGGGCGGTCGAGATGCGGTTGATAATGTAGCGCGGGTCCAGCCCGAACATGCCTTCGTCCGGAAACTCTTCTTTGAGCTCCTTCACATCCGCGTCCTTGATGCCCTCCACAACCTGACCGTTGTAAACGTACAGCTTCTTGAGCAGATCGATGCCTTGCTTCTTGGACTCGCGCAGGCGGGTCAAAATCGAAAAGATGGCGGCCGTTCGCAGAGCATGCGGAGCGATGTGAATGCCTCGCAAATCGCTTTGCTTGACCAGTTTCTCGTAGATCTTAATCTCGTCGTCTACCCGCAGATTGTACGGAATGGGCATGACAATCATGCGCGACTGCAACGCCTCGTTCTTCTTGTTGGCGATGAACGCCCTGTATTCCGCCTCGTTGGTGTGGGCTACAATCATCTCGTCTGCGGATATCAGGGCAAACCGGCCAGCCTTGAAGTTACCTTCCTGGGTCAGACTCAGCAAATGCCACAGAAACTTCTCGTCACACTTGAGCATCTCTTGAAACTCCATCAGCCCGCGGTTGGCCTTGTTCAACTCGCCGTCAAAGCGGTACGCGCGCGGATCGGATTCCGATCCGTACTCCGTGATGGTGGAAAAGTCGATGCTGCCGGTCAGGTCCGCGATATCCTGGGACTTGGGGTCGGACGGGCTGAAGGTGCCGATGCCCACGCGCTTGGTTTCCGACAGAATGACACGCTCCACGGGCACCTTCTCGATGTCGCCGCCAAAGTCCAGTTCCAAGCGCAGCTGGCAGGCTGGGCAGAGGTTGCCTTCAATGCGGGCGCCGTACTCGGCCGCGAACTCGTCGCGCAGCGCCTCCGGAATCAGGTGCAGCGGCTCTTCGTGCATCGGGCAGCCTTTGATTCCGTACAGGGCGCCCTGCGGGGTGCGGCTGTAGCGCTCCAGGCCGCGCTTGAGCATGGAGACAATCGTCGATTTTCCGCCGCTGACCGGCCCCATGAGCAACAGGATGCGTTTGCGCACCTCAAGCCTGCGGGCCGCTGCGTGGAAATACTCTTCAACCAACCGCTCTATCGTGGCGTCCAGGCCAAACAGCTCGCGTTCAAAAAACCGGTAGCGCCGGCGGCCGTCTGCGTCGGTCTCGATGCCGGCGTCCGCAATCATATCGTAAATCCGGTTATGGGCCGTTTTCGCCACGTCGGGGTTTTGGCGGACAATCTCCAGGTAGTCGAGAAACGTTCCTTCCCAGCGCAACTCCTCTTCTTCGGCCCGATAGGCATTGAGACGAGAGAGAAAGCTCATGACGTCATCCCCCTTTTGTCCGGGCCCGAGCCCTCGTGGTTCATCGCTTGGAATAACGAGACCTGCTCGCCCACAGTGTCCCAGTATCCGAGGATACGCGCCGTATTTATCAGACTATATTCTCGCCACCCTTGGCCACATGCCCACGCCCACCCATGTCGCGAAGATTTCGAATACAAGACCGGAGGCCGCGGGGTGTGAGGATTGCTTCTACTCTATGCACGACGAACGTAAGGTGTCCCACCGCCCCGCCCATGCTGTCACGCTCGGTGGGACAACAGCCGTTCATGCAACCAGTCCAGCGCCTGCGGCAGATGCCGTTGCCAGAAGCCCCAGACGTGCGTCCCGTCCGCCTCACGGTAGTCAACCACCGCCCCCCGGGCCTCCAGCAGGGACCGCATCTGCCGATTGTAATGGTAAAAATCGAGTGTCCCATGTTCTTTCGTCTCCACGGCCGTCTCCTGCCGCCCGACCAGCATGTAGGCGCTGAGCCCGGACAGATTGGTCGCCTCCCTGACCCGTTCCTGCAGCGGCGGGTAATAAGCGCCCGAGAACAGCAGGAGCTGTCCAAACACGTCCGGATGCTGCAAGTGGATGGACAGGCTCGCCGCCGCTCCCAGCGAGACCCCCGCCATGAACCACTCCTCCCGTGCCGGGGAAATCGCGTATTGCTCCTCGACAAAAGGAATGCACTCCTCCATGACGAAGCGGGTGTATGCCTCGTGCCGCTCACCGGATATGTCGTAATCGGCGCTGCGCAGCCGCGGGTTCATCGCCATGCAAACGATGACCATGGGGGACAAGCTTGCGCTCACCATCCGTTCGACGGCGATGGTGGCAATCCGCCCATGCGTGATGAATTCGTTGCCGTCATGGCAGAACAGCACGGGATAAGTCCCATTGGATGGGTAACCCGGAGGCAGACAGACTTTGATGGTTCGATCCTCCCAAAGATGGGAACTGTAGATCTCGTGGCTCTCAATCACACGACGGGTGGACGCAGGCTCCGCCATGACAATCCCTCCTGTTTCGGGTGGTGACCGGATTCGGCATCTGTTCTATAAACGCGGACGATATATTATATAACAGCCGATCCCTTTATTTTATTGGGATTCGCACATCATGCGAATGTGTATTATAATCAGTTACGGGTTCTGTATTAATCGTTGGCTGTCTCTGACTGCCTATTGTAAACCACGCGAGGAAAATTATAAAACGAGGTGAACAGGATGAGCACGACCATGGCGGCGGATCAGATTCCGCATCTGCAAGTGCTCGATGAAAACGGTCAGGTGGTCAACTCCGACCTGCTGCCCAACCTGCCAGACGACCAGTTGCGCGAACTGATGCGGCGCATGGTGTTCACGCGCATAGTGGACCAGCGCGCCATCCGCTTGACGCGCCAAGGCAGGCTCGGATTTTATGCGCCGGTCGCCGGCCAGGAAGCGTCGATGATTGGCAGCGAATTCGCCACCAACAAGGAAGATTTCATCCTTCCCGGTTACCGCGACGTACCCCAGGCGCACTTTCACGGCTGGCCCTTGTATCAGTGGATCCTCTATTCGCGCGGCCACCAGCACGGCGGAGAGGTGCCGCAGGACGTCAACGTGCTGCCGCCGCAGATCATCATCGGAGCGCAATACGTCCAGTGCACAGGCATGGCGCTGGCCTTCAAACTGCGCGGGGAAAAGCGTGTGGCGGTCACCTACACAGGCGACGGCGGCACCTCCCAAGGCGACTTCTACGAGGGAATCAACTTTGCTGGCGCGTTCCACGTCCCTGCCGTCTTCATCGTACAGAACAACCAATTCGCGATTTCCACCCCGGTGCGCCTGCAGAGCGCTGCCGCGACGCTGGCGCAAAAGGCGGTGGCAGCCGGGATTCCGGGCGTGCAGGTGGACGGCATGGATGTCCTGGCTGTGTACGCGGCGGTCAAACAGGCGGTGGACCGGGCGCGCGAAGGCGACGGCCCGACCCTGATTGAGACGCAGACATTCCGCTATGGCCCGCACACCATGTCCGGTGACAACCCGACCCGTTACCGCACCAAGGAACTGGAGTCGGAATGGGAGCGTAAAGACCCACTCATCCGCTTCCGCAACTACCTGGAAGCGAAGGGCCTGTGGTCGGAAGAGGACGAGAACCGGGCCATCGAAGAAGCGAAGGACACGTTCAACGACGCCCTGAAGCAGGCCGACTCGTATCCGAAAATGACCATCCCCGGCCTGATTGACAGCATGTTTGAAAACCTGCCCGAGTCGCTCGTACGGCAGAAGGCCGAGTTCTCTGGGGAGGCGAAGTAACCATGGCAGAATTGACAATGATTAAGGCCGTGACCAACGCGCTCGACCTCGAACTGGGGCGCGATGAGAGGGTGCTCGTGTTCGGTGAGGACGTTGGCCGCAACGGCGGCGTGTTTCTCGCCACCGAAGGCCTGCAGGAGAAATACGGGGACCAACGCGTGTTCGACACCCCATTGGCCGAGTCGGGCATCATCGGACTGGCCAACGGTCTGGCCATGCAGGGATTTCGTCCGGTGGCGGAGATCCAGTTCTTTGGCTTCGTCTTTGAGGCGATGGACCAGATTGTCGGGCAGGCCGCCCGCACCCGCTACCGCACAGGCGGCCGTTTCAGCTGTCCCATCGTCATCCGCTCGCCCTTTGGCGGCGGCGTGAAGACGCCGGAACTGCACGCGGACAGCCTGGAGGGACTGTTTGTGCAATCCCCGGGCATCAAGGTGGTCGTCCCCTCCAACCCGTACGACGCCAAGGGTCTGCTCATCTCGGCGATTCGCGACAACGACCCCGTCCTGTTCCTGGAGCACATGCGCCTGTACCGGTCCCTGCGCCAGGAGGTGCCGGACGAGTCGTACACGATCCCGCTCGGCAAGGCCAATGTGGTCCGGCAGGGCAAGGACGTCACCGTCATCGCCTATGGATACATGGTTCACGTTGCGCAAAAAGCGGCCGAACAGTGGTCGAAGGAGAAAGGCGTCGAGGCTGAGGTCATCGACCTGCGCACCCTCAATCCGATTGACATTGAGACGATTGTCCAGTCCATCAAAAAGACCCACCGCGCGGTCGTGGTCCAAGAGGCGCAGCGCTCAAGCGGAGCCGCGGCGGAAATCATCGCCCAGATTAACGAACACGCCATCTACCACTTGGAAGGCCCGGTGTTGCGCATCACGCCCCCGGATACGGTCTATCCGTTCGGCCTGATTGAAGACGAATGGCTGCCTGATGAGCAGCAGGTTGTGCGCGGTCTGGATAGGGTCATGAGTCTGTAAGACGGTATCAGTCTGGAGGTGACTGACATGGGAGTCTACGCATTCCGGCTGCCGGAGCTCGGCGAAGGGCTGCACGAAGGCCGCCTGGAGAAGTGGTTGGTGAAACCTGGCGACACGGTGCAGGAAGACGACGCTCTGGCAGAGATTGAAAACGACAAGACGATGGTGGAATTACCCAGCCCGGTGGCCGGCAAGGTGCTGGAATTGAAAGTGGAAGAAGGAGCCACCGCCGTGGTGGGTGATATCCTGCTCACCTTCGAGGTCGAAGGCGAGGGCAACGCGGCGGAAACGGCAGACACCCCGGCGGCGCACGCCAGCGATGCGGGGGTGCAGGGCGCGGGTCTGGAATCCGTGACCGCCAGTGTGAAAAAGGAGAGCCAGGCCGCGCCTGAAACGCCGGCCCAGACGCCCGCGGCCGTCCAGGACGGCGCGCCCGGCGCCGAATTGGCCAGCCACGCCCACGAGGTGTTGGCCACCCCCGGTGTACGCAAGTACGCCCGGGAAAACGGGGTCGATATCACGAAAGTGCGGGGTACGGGCAACAACGGCAAGGTGACCAAGGAAGACGTGGACGCCTATCTCCGGGGTGGCCAGGCGAGCGCACCGGCCGCGGCCGCGCCGGAGGCCGCTCTCGGCGCTACGGCCCGTGCCCAGGCGCCGGCCGGCGCCCCGGCTGTCAGCGCATCCTACAACGAGGCGCTCGAAGAACGGCAGCCGCTGCCCAACATCCGCAAGCTCATCGCCCAGGCGATGGCGCGCTCAGCTTATACGGCTCCGCACGTCACGGTGATGGACGAGGCCGACGTCACCCAGTTGGTGCAGCTGCGCAAGGAGATCAAACCGCTCGCCGAAGAGCGCGGCGTCAAGGTCAGCTACCTGCCGTTCATCGTCAAGGCCATGGTGGCGGCGCTCAAGAAACACCCTGTGCTCAACTCCTCGCTGGACGAGGAAAAACAGGAACTGGTGTTGAAAAAGTACTATCATATAGGCATCGCCACCGACACCGACAGGGGGCTGTTAGTCCCGGTCATCCGCGATGCAGACCGCAAGAGCATGTGGACCATCGCCGAAGAGATCAACGATTTGGCCACCCGCGCTCGCGAGAACAAGCTGGGCCCGCAGGAGATCCGGGGCAGCACCATATCCATTACGAATATCGGATCGGTCGGCGGCATGTTCTTCACGCCCATCATCAATTATCCGGAAGTGGCCATCTTGGGTGTCGGCCGCATCACTGAGCGACCCATCATGAAAGACGGTGAAGTCGTTGGGGCGCAGATGCTGGCCCTCTCGCTGAGCTTTGACCATCGGGTGGTGGACGGTGCGCTGGCGCAGCGGTTCATCAATGAAATCAAGCGGCTGCTGGAGAACCCACGGCTGTTGCTCATGGAGGTGTGACGATTGGTCGTCGGTGAATTCACGCAGGAAGTGGACGTGCTCGTCATAGGGGCGGGGCCGGGCGGCTATGTGGCTGCCATCCGGGCCGCCCAACTGGGCAAGAGCGTGACCGTCGTAGACAAGGGAAACCTGGGCGGTGTCTGCCTGAACGTCGGATGCATTCCGTCCAAGGCGCTGATCAGTGCGGCTGAGTTTTACGAGCGCAGCAAGCAATCCCCGTTCCCGGGCGTCAACACCCAGGCGGAGCTGGATTTCGCCAAGGTCATGGAATGGAAGCAGTCGGTCGTGGAGAAGATGACCAGCGGCGTCAAGACCCTGTTCAAGGGCAACAAGATCAACTTCGTCCAGGGAGAGGCGTTCTTCTCCAAGGCGGACGAGGTTCGCGTCATGAAGGAGCATGAGAGCGAGCGCTACAAGTTCCAGCACTGCATCATTGCGACCGGATCGCGCCCGATTGAACTGAAGTCGCTGCCGTATGGCAAGCGCGTCATCACCTCGACGGAGGCGCTCTCACTGGACCACCTGCCGGAGAGCCTGGTCGTGGTCGGCGGCGGCTACATCGGCATCGAATTGGGACAGACCTTCGCCAAGTTCGGGTCGAAGGTGACCATCATCGAGGGAACGAAATCCATCCTGCCGACGTTTGACCCGCAGGCCGTGCGGCTGGTTCAACGCAACCTGAAAAAGCTCGGCGTCGAGGTGGTCACCGAGGCGTTCGCGCAGGGCGTCGAGGAGCGCGAGGACGGCGTGACCCTGACCTACAAGGCGGGCGACGCGGAGAAGTCGGTCCAGGCGGAGTACGTGCTGGTCACGGTGGGACGCCGCCCCAACACCGATGAACTCGGTCTGGAATCGATTGGTGTCAAGCTGAGCGACAAGGGTTTGATTGAGGTCGACGAGCAGTGCCGGACGAGTGTCCCCAACATCTACGCCATCGGGGACATCGTGGCCGGACCCGCGTTAGCCCACAAGGCGTCGTACGAAGGCAAGGTGGCGGCGGAAGTTATCGCCGGCAAGAAGAGCGCGGTGGATTACCGCTGCATCCCCTCCGTCGTCTTCTCCGATCCGGAGATTGCGAGCGTGGGCCTCAGCGAAGAGGAAGCCAAGGAGCAGTACGGAGAGGTGGCCACCGGGCGCTTCCCGTACGCAGCCAACGGCCGCGCGGTGGCGCTCAACGCCAGCGATGGCTACATCAAGCTGGTGGCCGACAAGAAGAGCGGCTTGCTGGTCGGGGCGCAGGTCATCGGCCACGAGGCGTCCAACCTGATTGCGGAGTTGGGCCTGGCGATAGAGATGAGCGCCACGCTGGAGGACATTGCGCTGACCATTCACGCCCACCCCACCCTCGGCGAGATGGTCATGGAGGCGTCCGAGGTCGCTCTCGGCTCCCCCATCCACATCGTCAGCAAGTAATGAAACTCCACAAAAGCGAGGACGTCCCGCCATCCGCAAGGAGGCGGGACGTTTCTTGCCGCGCGGGTGAGCGGCCGCTGTCTACGCAAGCGGCGGCAGATCGCGAACGAACATCAGGGCGTCGGCCAACGTCCCTCGATAGGTGAAGTCGAAGTGGCCGCGGCCGTGGTCAATCAGACAGTCGGTCACCAGGTACGTGGCCATCCCCAGCTTGCCGGCCACCCCATCCTCCTGCACGTCGTTGCCAAACATGATGCAGGAAAAGGGGGGGATGCCCAACTTGTCGAGAATTTCCAGATAGTACTTAGGGTTGGGTTTGCAAAAGTGCATGTCTTCCAGTGTGGTCACGAGACGAAACGGGATGTCCGAGATTCCGGCCCATTCCATGCGGTGGCGAATGGCCCGCTCCGGAAAGATGGGGTTGGTCGCTATCACCAGCTGATACCCTTTGTCGATGGCGGTTTGGCATATTTCCCGCGCAATGGGAGTGGGCGAGGTATGACGGCGCAATTCTCCAAATTCTTCCTCGTAAAACCGATCAAACAGCGGCCAGATCTCGTCCTCGCGCAACCCGGTCGCACCCAGAAATTGCTGTTTCAAGACGTCCAGGTTGGTCCTGTCGGGTTCCTCGTTCTCAATCATCCTCATGGTGGCCTGCCAGATCTCGCGCACTGCCCGCTGGCCGTCGATGACATGGGCAATCCGCGGCACCAAGCGCGCGAAATAGGCGCGCATGAACTCGTCCAGATCCATCGGCAGCAGCGTGCCGTCCAGGTCAAACAAGAGCGTGTTCAACATGTCGGGGTCACCTTTCTCTTCCGCTAGGCCAAACGGGGAAAGCCGCACTGCCGCAGCGCTTCATAGACCATGATGGCCACCGAGTTGGCCAGGTTGAGGGAACGCGCCCCCGGAATCATCGGCAGCCGGACCGCGGTGTCCGGGTTTCTGTCCAACACCCACTGGGGCAACCCTGCCGTCTCTTTGCCGAACACCAGGAAATCGTCCTCTTGGTAACGAATATCGCTGTACCACCGTTTTGCCCGCGTCGATGTGTAAATGAATCTCCCCTCCGGGTGCTTGTCCCAGACCTCTTGCAAGGAGTCGTGATACCGGATGTCGAGCAGGTGCCAGTAGTCCAGCCCTGCCCTCCGCAGATAGCGGTCGTCTGTGGAAAAGCCGAGCGGGCGGACCAGGTGCAGCACGCTCCCGGTCGCTGCGCAGGTCCGTGCAATGTTGCCCGTGTTCCCCGGGATCTCGGGCTCCACCAGCACAACGTGCATCCCGTTTGCCTCCCTTGGTCCATCATCCAACTTAGTTTACCATAAGCACGCCCCGCCAACGGACTAGCACACACGCTGCGGCAGGTGAACATACGCGTAACGGGTCTGGGGCGTCCAGGCGCGGCTGTCCAGGTACAGATAGTGCCGGTGGTAACTGGCATCCGTGTGCGCATTGACGAGCGGATCGCCCTGTTGGTCAAAATCCACGACTATCGTCGAGTGGCCGTAGCGGCCCTGGCCGTTCCAATCGTAGAAGATGAGGTCGCCGATTTTCAATTCGCGCGCGGAGGCCAGTTCAGTCGCTTGCACCTGCCCCACCAGGTACAGGTTCAGGGCGTTGGAGATGGACCAACTAAAACTCCACGTGTCGGCCCCGCTGTCGTTGAACCGGTACCACCACCCGTTGGCCCGGTCTCCGGTGCCGTGCATCGGCACACCGGCGCTGTAGAGGCACTGAGAGATAAAATTGGTGCAATCGTCGGAGCGAAAATACGCGTACTGGGGATTGGGGCGGTTCCACCACAATTCGGCGTAGCGCAGCGCCTTGACCCGGTCGTATTCGTTGCAGGTCGGCCCGGCAAAACGGCGGAGCAACGCGCGCACGGAGGACCTGGGCGCATCCACGTGTCCGTCCGCCCCGCCGTCCGCGCTATCGGTGCCCGGCCTCGGACATGGCCGCGTCTCGTCCGACTCCTGGGCATGGGCGATCTGCCACACCCCCTGCTCGCTCCTGTTCCAGAGCTGCCAATGGCGGACCACGCGTCCCTCTACGGCGTAGTCGATGCCATCGCGATACACCCAATGAATTGTCTCCTGCAGTTCAACCTCCGCCTCGCGCCCTTCCGCCTTTAGGTCCAGGCGCGTGAGACGGACGTGGCTGTGGGCGCGCAGGAGTTGGCAGGCGCGGGCGTTGGCCAGGCGCAGCCGGCGCTCCCAGCCCCGGTGCAGCCAATCCCAGTTCTCGCCGCGGCCGCCCGTGGCCCAAAAGCTGGCCAAAGAGTCCAGGTCCCCGCTCACCCAGTACCGGTTCCTGCGCTCCATGTATTCGCGAATCGCCGCTTTCACGTCGGTCACTGCACTCACCCACCCAACATGGCGTACTGCAGCCTATGACACTGGAGCCCATCGTGACATTGCGGGACAAATCACGATGCCCAATGGTTGCATCGAAGGGCTTGATACCTTTGGAATGGGCGAGAATGGCTATGCTATACTAGCGGACGGTCCTGTTTTCTGCGATGCGCACAATCAAGAGGTGATAACAGATGCCAGACTTGACCATTGTCGTCATGCAAGGCGACCAGACCGGTCAGGAACTGCTTGACGAAGCCCTGCGCGTGCTCTCGCCGGATGTGCTGGGCATCCCGATAGCGTTCGAGACCTACGACCTGAGCCTGGAGAACCGCCGCAAGACGAGCAACCAGGTGGTCCACGAAGCGGCTCAGGCCATGCGGCGCCACCGCTTCGGTCTGAAGGCCGCCACAATCACGCCGGAGGCCAAAGGCGACGTGGGCAGCCCCAACGCCATCCTGCGCAAGGAGATCAACGGCACGGTGATTGTCCGGACGGGCAGGCGCATTCCGGGCATCGCGCCCCCGGTCGGCGTCTTTTCTCCGATCTCAGTCGTTCGCATGGCGGTCGATGACGCATACGGCGCCAAGGAGTGGCGCGAGAACGAGGGCGAGGACGAAATCGCCTTCCGGACCGAGCGCATCTCCCGCAACGTCTGCCGCGGTGTCGCCGAGTACGCTTTCCAATACGCGCGCCGCTTGGGGGCCACCGTTTTTGGCGGTCCCAAGTTCACCGTCAGCCCGATTTACGAAGGGATGTTCAAAGAGGAGCTGGACAAAGCGGCGGCCAAGTACACCGACGTCCGGTACGATCCGCAGTTGATTGACGCCACCTACGCGCTGCTGTTGGTCAAGGCGGGAGAGCCCCTGGTCATCCCGGCGCTCAACCGGGACGGCGACTGCCTCTCTGATTTGGTGCTGCAGATGTTCGGCTCCATCGCCGGTGCGGAATCGATTCTCTTGTCCCTGGATGACAACTGGCAGCCCCAGGTGATCATGGCGGAAGCCCCCCACGGCACCGCGCCCAGCCTGTTCCGCAAGAACGTAGCCAACCCCATGGCGATGATTCTCGCGGGCGCCTCGCTGTTGGCGCACCACGATGACAAAGGGGCGCAAATGGCGTCGCGTGCAGTCTACGAGGCGACGCTCGAAGCCATCATGATGGGCGTGCGGACGGCCGACTTGGGCGGCGGCACAAGCACCACAGAATTCACCGATGAGGTGATTCGCCGCGTCAAAGCCAAGCTTGAGGTGTGGAGCACGCTCGGGGACAGCCACTGAGCAGGACGAATGCCCGCTCATCTGCCCAGCCATCGCATACTGTAGGGTATCGACGCCCAAGCGGTGGGTGGATGGAGTGATGGCCGATGATGAGACGCAGGCAAAACATGCCCCCCTGGGCCAAGGTGTTGCTGCAGCAGCTGCTCAAGCCTCCTTATTTTCTGGAACAGCTAGCTGCCGCCGGCAAGGGGCAGGGCCATTCCCCCCCTCGCACAGACGGCTACGACTCCCCACACAGCGGCACTCCTGAGGGCAAGGCCGCCGGCGACCCGACCGGCGGCCCGCTTGGGGCCGACCGTAGCCGGTCCCGGGTTTACGAAGCCCGCACCCCATGGCGCTCCGCGCCGCAATCAGGCGCCGGACAGGCCCCGGCCTTGCGCAACCCGACCCACACAAGGCCACCTGAAAACCCTTCGGCGGAGTCAGGGGCGGAGGGAGTCGTCACCGCCACCCTTTCCGATCCCGCCCTCGGCAAGCCGTCCTGGCAAGCGATTCTGCGCCAACAGGGCATACCCGCCAGCCTGGTCAAGGCTTATGGATGGCGCGTCCAACGGATGGAAGCGGTGGGCGGCGTCGTCCGTGTCGTCACCGAGTCCCGCACGTACGCGGTCAAGCGCACGCACCTGTCCCCGGAACAGATCCGTTTCATCCACGAGCTGGCCAACCACGTGCGCATCCACGGCTTCCCGTCGGTGCCGCGCTTCGCCTTGACGAAAAAGCCGAAGCGCCCATATTACAGCCAAAGCGGCAGGCAGTATTACGCGACCCGCTGGGTGGTGGGGAATCCGAGCAACTTCGGCCGCATCGAACAAGTCGCCGCCGTCGCCCGCGCCCTCGCCCGTTTTCACGAGTCCTCACGAGGCTTTGAACCCGATTCCGAGATCCCTGTGCGCAACGAATTTAACCTGGAGGAGCTGTACAAACGACGTTTGGCAGACCTGCGCGTCCTGCTGGTGGAAGCAGAAAACCGAAAACGGCAAGACAGGTTCGCGGAACGGTTGTGCGGCCTGGCGCCGGCGCTGCGCGCGGATGGGGAGAAGGCGCTCAACCTGCTCACCGCCTCTGAGGTGCGCGCGCACCTGTTCCGGGAAGAGGAGGACCCGTGCGTCTGCCACCTCGACGCCGTCCCGGACAATTTCCTTTACACGCCGGAACACGAGGCCTATGTGCTCGACCTCGACCTTGCCGCCTACGCCCCGCGCGCCCTCGACATCGCCCACCTGCTCCGCCGGAGCCTGGAACGGCAACAGTGGGCCGGAGAGGTGGCGTACCGCTGTTTCGTCGAATTCGACCGCGTGCGGACGCTGGAAAAGGCGGAGTACACGCTGGTTCAGGCGCTGTTGACTTTTCCCTATCGCGCCTGGCGACTGGCGCACTCCCACTTTCGCCTGGGGGCGCGGGCAGAGGAGGCCGCGGAACTGGAGGACTACGCCCGTCAAGAGAGCCAGCGGCAATCGTTTCTTACGGCGTTTGCCGATCAGGTCCAGCAACTTTGACACCCGCGCCCGCATCCCCCGGCTACCCACGCCCGTGTCGGCCCGCCGGCCGCATGGATGCCCGCGCTATGCTCTCCCCCTCGGGGGAGGCGGCTTCGGCCTCCGCCACAGCCCAGCGCATCTCCTCGCGCACCTCGGGCACCGTCTCCGCCGCATACGCCATTGCCACAGCCTGCCGCGCCTCTTCGCCGCCGATGCGTTTGAGCGCCCAGGCGGCGCTGGCCCGCAGCTCCCATCGCTCGTGGCGCAGAAACGGCACAATATGGCCGATGGCCGCCGGATTCCGGCAGTTGCCCAGCGCAATCAGGGCGTTGCGCTGCCAGGTCCTCACCCCCCGCCAGGCGGCGGCCGTGTGGCCATAGCGGCGCAAAAAGGCGCGGTTGCTCCAGCTGAGGATCTCCACCAGGTCCGGGAACTCCAACTCACCCTGGGGCAGGTACGCAGCGTGCGGGGAGGACTCCACGCCTTTGTTCTCCGGACAGGCCCACTGGCACGTGTCGCACCCCCACACTCGCCGGCCCATGACCGCCCGGTAAGGCTTGGGAATGACGCCTTTCATCTGGGTGATGTACGAGAGGCAACGGGTGGCGTCAATCACGCCGGGGGCCAGCAGCGCCCCGGTCGGGCAGGCGTCCAGGCATAAGCGGCAGGTCCCGCAGCGGCTTTGCTGTTGCGCCGCAGCCGCCTCCACCTCGATGTCGACAGCCAATGTGCCCAAGAACACGAACGATCCGTACGGAGGGCTGTAAAACATGCTGTTTTTCCCCATCCAGCCAATCCCCGCCCGCTCGGCGACACGCCGGTCCACCAAAGGCGAGGTATCGACGGCGATGCGGTGGCCAATGGGCCGCCCCACTTCCCGTTCCATCAGTTGCACCAAGGTCGCCAGGCGCTCCCGCAGCACCCGGTGGTAGTCCTCCCCATACGCGTAGACACTGACCTGGCCGGTCAGCCCGCCGGCCGGGTGGCGGCGGGCCGCCTCCCGCCCCGACTGAGTCAGGTACGCCATCGCAGCCGCAATCAGCGACTTGGCCTCGGGATACCAACGCCGCGGGTCGATTCGCTGCTCGATATCGGCGCACTCAAAGCCGGTCAGCCCCCGCTCTGCATACGCCTGCAAGTGGGGAACGAGGTCCGGGAACGCATCCGCGGTGGTGGCGCCGACCGCGTCCAGCCCCGCCTGTCGGCCCAATTCCCGAAGCCGCGCCAAGCTCAAATCGGTCATCGCGGGATGGCCGCCCGCGCCAGCTGGTCGCAGCGCTCGTTCAGAGCGACCCCGGCATGGCCTTTCACCTTCCCGAACTGCACCCGATGCGTCTCCAAAAGTCCCAGCAGCCGCTCCCATAAATCGCGGTTTTGCACCGGCTCCCCCTTGCTGTTGCGCCAGCCGTTGCGCCGCCAATTGACGTACCAGCGCTGGCGAATGCAGTTGACCACATAGGCGGAGTCACTATACAGCATGACCTGGCACGGGTATCGCAGGCGCTCCAGCGCCTCGCAGACGGCTGTCAGCTCCATGCGCTGGTTGGTGGTCAGCCGCTCGCCGCCGGAGATCTCTTTTCGTTTATCCTGATGGACGAGGACGGCCGCCCAGCCGCCCGGTCCGGGATTGCCGCTGCAAGCCCCGTCGGTGTAGATGGTCACCGGCACCAGGGCAGAGAGCGCGCTTTTCATGTACGGATCGACCTCCGGCTCCATTATAACAGGACCACCGGACTGGCGGCGGCTCAGGTCATCATTCGCCACAGCACAAGACCTGACACCGATAGGGAGACGAGGGCGAGGACGTAGGCGGAGACGCTGCCGATGGTGGAGCCTTTGCCGCCCACCCAGCGTCCGAAGCGGTAGGTGTAAAAGCCGATGCAGAGCGGAATCGACATGGTCAGGGCAAATTCGAGGATGGTGATGCTAGGCACGTCCGAATCTCTCCTTGCTATCGCCGCGGCGCCGCAGGGCGCCAAGGGTGACCATCAGGACGGGCAGGCCAAAAACCACCGCGGCCCCGCAGGCAACCAGATAGGTCTCGACCAGGTTCACAGCTTGGCCGACATCGGCCGGAAGCAAGCTGAGCGCAAAGCATAACAGCGCCAGGGCGGGAATCGCCGGCCGGGTGGTCGGCCAGTGCAGCCCGCGCGCGAACAGGTAGGCGGCCGCCCATAGGCTCATGCCCATGCGTACAATGGCCACGGTCACCCAGAGGAAGATGAAGATGCTCTCCATTCGTTGCACAAAGCGTCCGAGATAGATAATCCGCGCCAGTTGGAACAGCGGGAACGCGGACAGCTGCGTCTCAATCGCCGGGAACACCATGTTGTAGGTGGCGATAAACCCGGCCATCAGGAACGCCGGCACGACGATGCTCCAAATCCCCACCCGGCGCAGCGAACGCGCATTGTGAGCGTGCGGGTAGACGATGCACAACAGCAGGACGTTCATGAACACCGCTGCGTCGCTGGCGGCGGCGAAGAGGATGTGGTTTACGCCGGCGCCGAAGATGGGCAGCAGCATCAGCGGATGCCACCACTTGGCGGTCAACAGGCACAGCCCAACAGCTCCGACCAGCAGAATGGGCATCAAGAGGTAAGCAATGCGGCAGATGCCCTCCAGGCCGTGGTAGGCGATGTAACCAATGGTGATGGTGTACATGCTGCCCACCACAAGGATGGGCGTGTTGGGAAGGACGGTGGTCGTCACATGTTCGCTGAATTGGCGCATCACCCCAGCCGTTTCCAGCAGAAAGTAGACGCCAATGATAACGGCCAGGACGCTGCCGGCCACCGATCCGAGGGTGTCGACGGTGACCTCGACGATATCCATGCCGTAAAAGTGCTTGCGCAGCATGTTGTCGACGTACAAGAAGATCGCGAGGGCGATGACGGCAGCCAACAGCGGCACCATCCAGGCGGCCTCCAGGGCCATCGCGGTGGCGTGCTGCGGGAAGCTCAAAAACGTGTCCGTGGAGACGAACAAGGTCATCATCGCAATCAGTTCTCTGGTGCCAATGCGCGCCTTCATGTCCGAATTGGCCATCACTTGTTCCTCCTTCGGAACAGACTGCGACGGGCGGCCTTGCGCGTGAAGGGGCTCCACGCCCGCGTTATCGGCTCCTGCCGCTGCTGCGTCTGTGTGCGCAGGTAGGACGGCCGCTGGTTCATTTTGTAGACTGGTCCCCGCACCCACACGTCGTGCGTGCTGGGAGTCACCGGCGTGAGGGGCGAAAGCAGCGGCACCCCAAACGACTTCATCACCGCCAGGCGCACCATCAACATGCACATCAGCAGCGCAATCGCGTAGAAACCGAAAAACGCCGCACAGACCAGGAACACAAAGCGCAGGATGCGTACCGCGTAGGACAGCGCGTAATCCGGTATAGCAAAGGAACAAAGGGCGGTGACCGCCACCACAATCACCAGCAGCGGGCTCACCAATCCGGCCTCGACCGCCGCCTGCCCGATAATCAGCGCCCCGACGATGCCGATGGTGGGACCGACGGCGTTCGGAATCCGGATGCCAGCCTCGCGAATCAGCTCAATCGCGAACTCCATCATGATCACCTCCATGATGACGGCAAACGGAACCCGTTCGCGGCTGGCTGCGATGGCCAGCATGAGGTCGGTCGGGATCATCTCGGAGTGGTAATTGGTGATGGCGACGTAGCCGGCGGGAAGCAGGAATGCGGCCAACAGAGCGACCCAGCGAATGATGCGGCCAAAGGTGCCAAAGGGAAAGCGCAAGAAAGCGTCTTCCGGGCTCTGTACCATGGTCCACAGCACCACAGGCACGGCAAGCGCGTACGGGCTCTGCCCAACCAGGATGGCCACATGCCCCTCGCTCAGCATGTGCGCGATTCGGTCCGGGCGCTCCGTCGCCAAGACCTGCGGGATGAGGCTGCCAGGGTTGTCTTCGATGAATTGTTCCAATATTCCACTGTCGGCCAGATAGTCGACGTCGATAGCCTGAATCCGTCGCTTGACCTCGTCCACCAGCGATTTGTTGGTCAGACCTTCAATGTACATGACGGCCACGTCGGTTTTCCCCACCCGACCAACCGACAAGATTTCCGTCACCAATCGTTCACTGCGCAAAAACGCGCGCACCAGACCCGTGTTGGCGCGAAAGCTTTCCGTGAACGCGTTGTGGGGCCCGCGCACCACTTGTTCGGTCCTGGGCAGGTTGACCGAGCGGTGCTCCCAGCCCTTGCTTTCGACCACCACCGCCTGTCTGCAGCCGTCGACAAAGACCACGGTCGATCCGGCCACCACCCCGCTCACGACGCCCTGCCACGTCTCCACCAGCTCAATCTGGTTGCCGGGCAAGAGTGCTTGCGTAATCGGCTCCATGCGACGGGCGGCGTCGTCCTCCGCCACTTCTGAAAGGAACATCAACGGCTGCAAGATGTGGGTGTTGATGACCATCTTGTCGGCCATGCCGTCGATGAACACGGCCAAAGCCGGCCACCGCCGGCGGCCAACGACAAACTCGCGGACGACCACGTCTTTGTTGGCCGGCAGGTGAAAGAGGGCGGACAGCTCCCGCTTCGCCTCCGTCAGTTCGGCGGGCAGCCGGTCGTCCTGCTCAGGCGGCTGGTGCGTTGCGTCTTCCTCCCGTTGCGCCTGTTGCACATAGTCTTCTATCGCCACGGGACGGACGGGCCGCGGACCGCGCGCGTCTGGCTGTCCTCCGCGCGCAGGAGACCCGGCCTCCGATTCGCCGCCGCTGCCTTGGTCTCGTCCCGCTGCTCGCTTGCCTGCCGCGTCTGCGCCGCCTGAGTCGGCGGATGGCCCGGTGGTCGAATTCCCTTTGGAAGGGTCGTTCGAGTCCTCCACGACCTCGTCGGTTAACACGAACTGCTCAGCCAGGAGCGAATCATCAACCCGAAACAAAGCCTGTATCCATGCTGGGATCTGCACGCTACCAAGCCCCTCACGCTGGTCGAAAATGACAGGTCGCAGGACTAGGTTGCGAAGCGAGGACAAGAAATATGCGGCTTCGCCCGCATAAGAGATGGCCCTGGGTTTTTGTGTCAAGACGTGGGCTGCAGCAAAGTCTTCGGGACAATCGTCACTTCCAGCGTCAACAGACGGGTCTTCGGAGCATAGCGAAGCACTCGCAGCCCATACGGTTGCTGAGGCCGTTGGCTGAAGTTGAGGTCCAGCGCCCGTTCCTCCCCGTGGACGGAAATCCATGCCGGCCACGGCAGGTGGCGGAGGATGACCATCAGGGCGGACGGAGGCAGAAACACCTGGCCGAGGTCGGCGCTGTCTATCCGCAACTCCAGGTTCCCGTTGTGAATCGCCGGAGTGAACACCACGTTGAACGGAACCACCCGATCCGCCAGTTTGGCGCCAAGCTGCACCTGCCACGTGGTTTCGCCGAAGCTCACGCGGGCGTACGAGAGGGTGTCCTTCAAGTCGGGCTGCTCGCTGAGGGCGTAATCCAGGTACGCGTTGACAGCGTCCTGTCCGATGCTCAACTGGATGGTGGCCGGTTTTCCGGCCTGTCGGGCGCTCGTCACACTCGGCGTCGATCCGGCCTTGGGCAGCGTGCCCCACCAGACGGTAACGGCGACCACGACCAGCAAGTCCAGGGCCAGCAAGACGATGAACGCCCGCTTCCAGAACCCATGCATGCCGCCGCCTCCTCTCTCTGCCCAGTCGCCTGGACACGCACCATTTATTCGGGTACTATGAATTTACGGTTGAACGCGAATGTTTCCCCGCATCCAAACCGAAGAAGTGGGTGAGACTCCATGAACGTCAACAGGTGGCGCAACCTGGCCTTGGTCTTCCTGTTCGCTGGATTTTTCGTGATGTACCTGGGCGTGTACAGCAAACGCCTGCTCCCCTACTTGACCATCGCAGGCGGGATTGGCGTCCTCGCCGGCATCCTGCTGTATTTTCGGTTTGGACCGGTCAACCCAAGCATTCGCACCATCCAGTGTCCGCGCTGCGGACGCGACACCCGACCGACCGGCCAGTATGATGCGTGTGCCCACTGCGGGCTGCCGCTGCAGCGGACGCCCTCCGGCACCTATGAACCCTATGTCAAGTGAAGCTTGCCTTCTTTTTGCCGCTGTTTGACATATTGACATTCAGCCTGAACCGGACACACAGCACACTCGGGCCTGCGGGCGTGGCAGACTCTGCGCCCGTGATGAATCAGCCAGTGGTGGGCGGATGACCACAACCGCTTGGGCACCAGCTCGCACACCTGCTGCTCTATCTGCAGCGGATTGTCGCTTTCGGCCAGGCCAATCCGATTGGCGACGCGCGCCACATGCGTGTCCACAGCCAAAGCCGGAACCCCAAACGCCACGGAAAGGACCACGTTGGCCGTCTTGCGCCCTACGCCTGGCAGCCGCGTCAACTGCTCGCGCGAGGCAGGGACCTCGCCCCCGTACTCCTGGATGAGAATGCGGCAGGCCGACACGATGTGCTCCGCCTTGGACCGATACAATCCCAACTCTTTGATGTCTTCTTGTAGTATTTCCGGCGATGCGGCCGCATAGTCCTCAACTGAGCGATATTTCACGAACAAACTCTCTGTCACCTTGTTGACGCGGGCATCGGTTGATTGGGCAGAGAGCATCGTGGCTATCAAGAGTTCCAGCGCGTTTTTGTGGTTGAGTGCGCAACGCGCGTCGGGATACGCTGCGGCCAATTTTTCCAATACCCGCTTCGCCGTCTGTTTCGAAATCCGTGTCATGATGAAACGCTCCTGACCATAGGTTGGCTACCGGGCGGGTGCATACGGTAGCGACGGCGTCTGGCCGCCGCAATACACCCCGCATCGCCCAACGATTTTTGCAAAAGCTCGCGCACCAACGGGGGCATCACCTGCACATCCCGCCCCCTCTGCATCTCTTCGAACACCGGCGCCAACCAGAGATATTCACAGGTGATGACGCGGTAAGCGCGCTCAGGCTCAAGCTCCTGCCCGCCTATGCGCACCGAGCGCACGCGCGTCCCGGCCGGAGTGGCGCATAGCTCCACCTCTGCCCCCGCCACCGCCAGCCAGCCCACCACCGCACCGCGAAAGCCAAAGCCGATGCCCGGCCGCAAGTGGTACTCGGATTGCACAGCCTTATCCAAAACGCGCTGGATCTCCGCGCCCGTCAAGGTCATCAGCAGCGGTCGCGTCGGGGTGGAGCAGGCAGCGAGTGTATGCCGGCGGGTGACCGGCCCCGCCAGCAAACTCGCCGTCAGCGCGCCCGCCATCATCATCCCCATGTCGCAGGGATACGCCTGGAACAGGCTGTCCACCAGCAAGTTGGCAAACTCCGATTCCTCGTCATACGCCACCGGCAGCGGCTGCACCAACTCGGCAATGACCTCGCCGAGCTCCTGTTCAACTGCCGGCAACCACCCGCGGTAGGCAGAGAGCATTGATGCATCGAGCGGGCCGTGGATGTCTATCGGGATCGCCTCGCAGCGGACCTCCAGCACCCGCTCGGAATCCTCGTCCCACACAACTTGGGTGTGGCCGAATGCCAGCGCGTGCTTGCCGACCTGAAAGATGCGCGTCTCCCCCACCCGTTCCGGCTGCTGCATGAAGTGGTGAGTGTGTCCCCCCAAAATGACATCGATGCCCGGGACTTCCGCGGCCAATTGCCTATCCGCATACAACCCGAGGTGGGACAGCGCCACGACAATCTGGCAGCCCGCCGCCCGCAGCTTCCCGACCTGCTCCGCGGCCGCCGCGAACGGGTCCATCGGGGTGGCGCCGAGAAATTCGTACGGCTTGGGGTAGTCTGGGGTCAACCCGAACACCCCCACCCGCAGCCCGCCCGCGCGGAACACGGCCCGTTCGCGCACGAAGGGAAACCGCCCTCCGCCGCTCCGCTCCAGGTTGGCGACGAGTATCATGGTCTCGCATCGCTCTGACAGGCGCGGCCAGACCTCGGCCGGCAGCGTCAGGCCCTCATTGTTTCCGAACACCCACGCCTCGCAGCCCAGGGCGGCCAGCAAAGCGGCGTTGATCTCGCCGAGCGTCCCTTCGCTCTCGGGGCGCATCCGGTCCACCAGATCGCCGATGTCGAACGTGAGCGCCGGCTCTCCGCGCCGCCGCACCGCCTCGCGGCGGGCGCGCAGCAGAGCGCCTAAGCGCATGTAATTTTCCAATCTGCTGTGAACATCGTTGACATGAAACAGGTGAATCCGCACCATGGCACCTCGGTTTTGGCCCCGCGCTTATACTTATGCGCTCTCTTGTCCGTTCAGTCCCAACCGCGCCGCCACCCGGGTGAGCGCGCCGATGACCATTTCGATGTGCTCCTCAAGCGCCACCCCCAGCTCTTCGGCACCGCGATACACGTCATCGCGGTTGACCCCGCGGGCAAACGTCTTGTCCTTCAGTTTCTTCTTCACGCTCTTGACGCTGACATCGCGCAAATCGCGGGTCGGCTTGACCATCGCCACCGCCATGACAAAGCCGGACAATTCGTCGCAAGCGTACAGCGTCTTGGCCAGCAGCGTATCCCGCGCCACCCCGTTGCGGTCGTTATGCGCAAGGATGGCGTGGACAATCTCCTCCGGCCAATCCTGCTCCCGTAAAATCCGCGCCCCGACCACCGTGTGCTGGCTGAGGTCGGGGTAACGCTCATAGTCAAAGTCGTGCAGGAGTCCGGTCATCTCATACGTATCGGGGTCTTCGCCAAACCGCTCCGCGTATGCGCGCATCGCCGCCGCAACCGCGTACGCGTGCCGGCGCAGCGACTCCCCCTGCGTGTACTCGTGCAACAGCGCCATTGCGTCGCCAATCGTTTTCAATCCGTAACGACCTCCCCCATCGCCAGTTGGTAAAACGGAGTCAGGCGTTGGAACGCTTCCTTCACCCGCTGTTCAAATCCGCTTGCCCCCAGCTGGACAGCCTCCTCCCGGGGCACGCGAATGCCGACCAGCAGCTCGCCCTGGCGCGTCTCGCCCAGTCGCTGAATCAACTCGACCAACCGCTCCCTGTCGACGGCGACTGCCGGCAATGCCACAGGACTGGTATGGTCAGGAATCCACACGTAATCCTCCGGTACCCAAGCCTGCACCGCATCCAGTCGCTCCAACAGCCGTCTGGCATACTGGGAACGCAAGGCGGATTCAGAAATCAACCCGAACACGGCGAACGCGTGCGTGCTCCAGGCGCCCACCTGAAAGTGCGGATGCTTCTTGTACCCACGCCGCTCGTGACAAAACGCCACCCAGCTGTCATCCGGCGGGTTCACCGTTCGCCGGGCGTGCTTGGCTACGTGCGCCCAGATCGGCCGCTGCAGGTGGGCGCTCAGGTATTCCGACAAATCCGCTCCCAACTGTTCCAGCTTGGGCCGCAAGTGCGCTTTCAGTTCGGCCATTCTCGGCTCCAGCCCCGGCACTGCGAACACCTCGAAGTCTGCCTCCGTAAATCCGCTGAACTGCACACCCATTCCTCCCTACGCGCGCCGCCCCAGCCGACCACAGGCTGGCTGCCCGCCCGGCATGACGGTCATCATCTGCGCCGTCGGCGGCCACCCGCCAAGCGGCCACGCCCGCCGCGGTGGCGCGGGGAGGACAGCCCAGCGGCAACCGGGACCGGCTCTCCTTACAACAGTAGACGAGAGGAGGATTGTCCGCAAGTCTACCAGCGATGACCCATGCTTCCTATCTCTTTTTTAGTGAAATGTTTCGCTTCTAAACTGTATTGCAGTGCGCGTCCATCTGCGCTTAGAATGAGGAAGAAACTAACTCAACAAGGAGTGCCAGCATGCGCCTTCTCACCCGTTTTTCCATGCAAAACCCAATCGTTATCGCCATTCTCGCTGTCCTCGTGACGGTTGGAGGTATACTGTCGGGCCGCCAGCTCCAGGAAGAGTTGATGCCCGACATATCCCTGCCCATCGTGTCAGTGGTCACCTCCTATCCGGGAGCCGCTCCGGATCAGGTGGCCAGCGACGTCACTGAACCTCTGGAAAAGGCGCTCAAGGGACTGCCCGGCGTCCAGACCGTCCTGTCGACTTCGACGGCCAATGTGTCGGGGATTGAGGTGCAGCTCGACATGGACGCCAACGTGCAGGACGTCGAACAGAAGATCCAGGCGGCGGTGAACAAGGTCCAGCTGCCCGACGGAGCAGGCCAGCCGAACGTACAAGATTTCTCGTTTGATTCTTCGCCTGTCCTGTACCTGACCGTGTCGGCGGACCAAGAGAGTGCTCGGCAACTGCGCGACGTAGTGAACAACACCATTGTGCCCGCACTCACCGGCGTCAGCGGGGTGGCCAGCGTAAGCACAGCCGGCGCGGCCCCGGACCAGGTGGTGATGACGTTTGACTCGGAGAAGCTCAAGAAATACAACCTCACCCTGGACCAGGTGCTGCAGGACCTGCAGGCGGACGACACGGCGATGCCGCTGGGGGCGGCGGTGATAGACGGAAAGGAGCAGCCGGTCCAGCTCACAAGCTCTGTGTCCTCCCTCGCCGACCTGCGCAAGCTGCGCATCCCCGTCCCCGCCAACCCGTCAGCAGGCCTGAACGAGCTGAGCAAGGGCATGCAGCAGTTGGGCTCGGCCGTGGGACAAGTGTCCGCTGGACTCGGTCAAGTCGGCCAGGGGCTGGGTGTGGTGCAGGCTGAGACCGAACTCCTCAGCTCACTGCAAAGCGTCGAGGGGCAACTGTTTGGGGCGGAAATGGCGCTCAACCAAGAGCTCCAGAAGCCGGCGGACGCCCGCGACAGCCAGAAAATTGCACAGCTGCAAGGCCAAATTTCCGGGCTGCAGAAGACGCAAGCCCAGCTTTCCGCCCAACTGCAGGCGCTGCAAAAGCAGGCGCATGCCGGCCAGGGGAATACGGCTGCCGCCAGCCCTGGGACGGCGGCAACGCCGGCGCCGACCAGCAGTGGGGAGCAGTCGAGCGTGCAGAAGACAGTCGCGCTGGGAACGCTGGCCAAGATTGAACTGAAGCAGCCGGACAACGGGTCAATCAACCGGACCAACGGCCGCCCCAGCGTGTTCCTGGGCGTCAGCAAATCCGAAGACGCCAACACGGTTGCGATGGCGAAGGCGGTCTCCGCCGAATTGGCGCAATTGGCGCCGTAACTCCCGCGGGGGGTGCACGTGCACACCTTGTTCGACAGTTCGCAAATGATCACCGCGTCGCTGAACGGAACCATCCGCGAAGCGGTGCTGGGCGCCATATTCGCCGTCGTGGTCATCCTCCTGTTCCTGCGCAGCCTGCGGACCACGGTCATCGCCGTCGTGTCGATCCCGTTGTCCATTCTGATTTCCCTCGTGCTGCTCAATCGCTTCCATGTGACGCTCAACATCATGACCTTGGGCGGCATGGCGGTGGCCACCGGGCGAGTGGTCGACGACAGCATCGTGGTCATCGAAAACATCTACCGCCAGTGGCGGCGTGGCACCGGACGGGGGCGCGAGCTGGCGTTGTCCGCTAGCGCGGAAGTGGGGCGGGCCATCACATCCTCCACCCTCACCACGGTCGCCGTGTTCCTGCCGCTGGGGCTGGTCGGCGGGCTGGTCGGCAAGATATTCTTCCCGTTCGCGCTGACGGTGGTCTGTTCCCTGCTGTCATCACTGCTGGTGGCACTGACGGTCGTCCCGCTGTTATCGTGGCTCCTGGTCACGCGCCGAGAGCCGCGTCGGGCCAGCGAAGATGGGGAGCCCAAGCGGAATTGGCGGCGGCCATATGAACGAGTCCTGGGTTGGTGCCTCGACCACAAGGCCCTGGTACTGGCCGGCACTGCGGTGGCCCTGGTGGCATCGGTTGCTGTGCTGCCGCTGGCCGGCAGCACGTTCATTCCGCAGACGGAAGAGAAGTTTGTCACCATATCCATCAACATGCCCATTGGGACAGCGCGCGCGACCACCGACGCCAAGGCCCGCCAGGTGGAGGCGATTGTGCGCCGCCTGCCCGCGGTGACGCAGATGAACACGCAGGTAAGCAGCGACAGCGGCCAACTGTCGATGAGCGGCACTGTGGCCGGCAGCAATCAGGCCACCATCATGCTGAGGTTGCGTCCGGATGCGGATGTGGACGCTGTCACCAGCAACCTGCGGAGTCGGCTCAAGCCCATCGCCGGTCCGGCCCAGATTCAGGTGAACAGCTTGAACATGGGAGGCTCGTCCGGATCGTTCTCCCTCGTCGTGAGTGGCGCCAAGGAGGAGAGCATCCGCCGCGCAGCCGTGGACATCACCAAGGCACTCGTCGACGTTCCGGGTCTGGCCGATGTCACCAACAATCTGAGCCAGACGCAACCGCAGGTGGAGGTGCACACGGACGCGCAGAAGGCGGCCAAGTACGGCCTTACCGCGTATCAGGTGGGAAACTACGTAAAGGACTACATCGGCGGGAATCAAGTGGGTAACATCCAGTTGCAGCAAAACACGTACGCGCTCGTGGCCAAGCTGAAATCCAATCATCCGCTGGATCAACTGAACACCCTCAAACACCTGCCCATTCCGTCGGCCACGGGCAAAAGCCTGGAACTGTCGGATGTGGCGACGGTGCGCATGGTGCAGACGCCGGTGTCCGTCCAGCACCGTGACGGACAGGCGTACGCAAGTGTAACCGGCACCTTCACCACGCAAAACACCGGGCGCACAACCCAACTGGCGCTGGCGAAGGTGGATTCCCTGCACCTGCCGCGCGGCGTTCAGACGGAACTGTCGGGAGACAGTCAGCAGAAAGACCAAAGCTTTAACCAACTCATTGAGGCCATCATCGTCAGCGTGGGAATTGTCTACTTGGTGATGCTCATCACGTTTGGCGAATGGTCAGCCCCGTTTGCGATTTTGTTCTCAATGCCGGCGGCGCTGATTGGGGCGTTTTTCGGCACGGTTGTCACGCACCAGCCGGTCAGCGTGTCCTCGCTCATCGGCATCCTCATGCTCATGGGCATCGTCGTCACCAACGCCATCGTGCTGGTGGACCGGGTGGAACAGCGACGGCGCGCCGGTCTTTCCATCCGCCAGGCGCTGCTGGAAGCCGGAGCGACGCGGCTGCGGCCGATTCTTATGACCGCCGTCGCCACCATTTGCGCCTTGCTGCCGCTGGCGCTCGGGTTCTCCGAGGGGGCACTCATCTCCCAGGGGCTGGCCGTGGTGGTCATCGGCGGCTTGGTCACGTCGACCTTGCTTACGCTGATTCTCGTGCCGGTCATGTACGAACTGTTGCACCTGCGCCAGCATCGTCGTCAGCAGCAAACGGCCACTCAAGGAGGTCAAGCCTGACCCAGTTTGTGGTCGAGCCGCCGCATGCGGTGCAGCAGTTGGGCGCGCACCCGATCCCGTTGGTGCTCCGGCACCGCGCCGGCGGCCGACGACTGGCCATTTTGCCAGGCTCTCAGTTCGGCCTCGGTGCGGATGCCGCCCGCCTGGCCGCGGCCGACCGGCTCCAGGCTGTCCAGCCGCTGCAGCGCCCGGCGCGTCCAGGCCGCCGCGGCGACGAAGTCCTTCTCTCGGTGCTCCGCCAGTTTCGCCAATTCCACCAGCGGCGCTACCGTCCACGCAAAGCGTTCGGCCATGTCCCGCCACACGGCGCCCGCCTCCGACCAACGCTGTTGGCGCTTGAGCAGCAATCCGCGCAGCCAGCGCGCTTGCCAATCGCTGTCCGGGCACTCCGCCGCGGCCACCAAACAGCGCTCCGCCAAGTCGTACTCTCCCCACTCGCCATACCACCGCGCCAGGGCTGTGTACTCGCCGCCTGTCGTCACCGGGCGGCGTCCGGCCAACACGTCGGCCACCACCGCCGCCAATCGAGCCAGGCTGGAAACATCGGCGGCGTTGTGGTCGCAGACCGGTGCCAGCGGGAGCGGATTGGCATCCGCGAGGAACTGAAAGTAGCGCCCGGGTGCCTCCTTGCCAGGCAGGTCCTCCGTGCGCTGGACGCCGAGAATCCCTTCCTCCACACTGGTCAGGTTGATACGGCCCAACCGCCTGCGCCACAGTCGGCGGCACGGATGTATGAGATCCAGCTGGCGCAGGTTGGGCGGCAGCGACAAGCGATAAAGGGTGAACCGGTTCTCCAACAGCGGCCAGTCAAAGCTGCGCCCATTGTAGGTGACGATGACCGCTCCCGGTTGCAGGTGGCGGCAGGCCAAGGTCTGCAGCAGCGCCGCTTCTTGCGTGTAATCCGCCAACAGGTACTGATGGACGACCCACTCGTCACCTTCCACCTGGCCCACCGCGTGCAAAAACGGAAACGTCCCCGCCCCACTGCCGAGGCCGGTGGTTTCGGTATCGTAAAAGCGCAGCGCCGCCCACAGCCCCGGCGAGGACGGCTGTGTACCGGGCCAAGCCGCCGGCGACGCGGCGAATTCAGCCTCGCCAGTGGCTTCGTCCGCCGCGGCGAGTCGCAGCAGCGTCTCCAGGTCACACTCCATCAGCTCAAGGAATGGCCCCGTCCCGTACCAGGCCAGGACATCGTAGCGCAGTTCGCGGTGCCACACGGGGCCAAACCCGTCGTCCTCCAGGCGGAAACCAAGCCGCTCCAGGGGAGGACGGGGCGACGCGGAAGCTCCGGGCCGGTCGCCGGCCTTATGCTCCCGCGCGCCCACTGGGATGCCGGGCGGAGATTGCCCTGCCCCCATCGTCTCGGCCGCCGGGGCGCCGGCGGCTGCGGCTGCTGCCGCATCCGGGCCCTGGCGGTGGACAGATTGTTCCAAGGCAGCCAGACGCTCAAGCAACGACCTACCCACGCGCGCCCACCCAGCTTTCCTTTACGCATTTGGTCAACAGGGCGCTGACCCAGCCCTTGGCGTCGCCGTCCTCTTCTCCGGGTCCGATGCAAGACGGGCATCCGCCCGTGCAAGAGCAGCCAAGCACCATCTCCAACGCCGTCCCATACACTTCCTCTGCGATGCGGTGGACGCGTTCGGCCAACCCGACGCCTCCCGGGTAGGCGTCATACAGGTACACGGTCGGCAATCCGGTGTGCGGGTCTTTGATGTGGGCTGCGGCGTGCAAATCCGAGGGCATGCACATGCAGTGCAGAGACGCAGCCTGGCGCAACACGTGCGCCACTCCCTTCAACGCGCTCTCCCACTGGCCGCGGTTGGCCAATAGGTTGCTGTCTTGCCACGAGCACCAATACCCGGTTGTGTGCAGTTCCGCCTCCGGCAGGTAGATCTTGCCCCAGCCCAGGTTTTCGTTCGTGTCAAACTTCATCTTCTTGAACAACGTCGGCACCGCGTTGACCATCACCTCGCCGAAGTGGTGCCAGGAGGCGGATGCGTCCGCGGCTGGCCGGCTCTCCATCTCGTCGAGCACCTGCAAGCGGACGGCCAGCTCGGCGTCGGTGTAGTAGTCAACCGACACTGCGCGGACATAGGCCTTCCCGTTCTCCAGGTCCAGCTTCTCCACCTGGTAAACCTGCGATTGGTGCATGTAAATGGCTTCCTCGTGCAGCATCGTCAGCGCGCTGAACCTGTCCATCTCGCCAATCACCACATGCCGCGCGGAGGTCGTATCGACAATGACCACGTTGTCCTGGGCGGCGCTGCGCAGCGAAATGGAATGGCTCGGCAGCGAATCGGCCATCCAATAATAGCGGCCATCGCGCCCCTGGTGCACGACCCTGGCAGACGCCAGGTAGTCGAGCAGTTCCTTTGTCGTTTCCACACCGAATCGCTCTTCCGGTTGAAACGGGAGTTCAAACGCTGCGCACTTCAGGTGATCCACCAAGACCAACAGGTTGTCCGGATATATCCGCGCCGCCTCGGGAGAACGGGAGAGAATCTGCTCTGGGTGGGTGGCGACGTACTGGTCCAGGGCGGAAGCGTTGGCGATGAACAGCGACAGGGAGAGTCCGCTGCGCCGCCCAGCGCGGCCAGCCTGCTGGCGGAGAGACGCGATGGTGCCCGGGTAGCCGACTGAGATGGCCGCTTCCAGCGATCCGATGTCCACCCCCAACTCCAGCGCGTTGGTGCTGACCACGCCGCGGATACGTCCCTCCCGCAATCCCCGCTCAATCTGCCGCCGCTCGCTCGGCAGGTAGCCGCCACGGTAGCCCATCACCAGACCGTCCTCTCCACCCCGCACGCCGCGCTTCCAATATGTGGCGAGCAGCTCGACCTGGTTGCGGGACCTCACAAAAGCAATCGTCGAAATGCCCTCGTTGAGCAGCCGGGTGCCGATGCGCCGCGCCTCTCCCAGCGCGGACCTGCGCAGGCCGAGCTTGGGATTCACAAGCGGTGGATTGTAGATGACAAAATGCCGCTCGCCTTGCGGAGCGCCCGATTTCTCGACCAGGGCCACCTCGTCGCCAATCAGCTTGGCGCCCAATTCCTCGGGATTGGCCAGGGTGGCCGAACAGAGAATGAACTGGGGACGACTGCCATAAAACGCGCATACCCGCCGCAAGCGCCGGATTACGTTGGCCACGTGGCTGCCAAACACGCCACGGTACGTGTGCGCCTCGTCAATCACGATATAACGCAGGTTTTCGAACAGCCGCAGCCACTTGGTATGATGCGGCAGGATGGCGCTGTGCAACATATCCGGATTGGTGACGACGATATGCCCGGC
This sequence comes from Alicyclobacillus kakegawensis NBRC 103104, assembly GCF_001552655.1. Taxonomy (GTDB): domain Bacteria; phylum Bacillota; class Bacilli; order Alicyclobacillales; family Alicyclobacillaceae; genus Alicyclobacillus_G; species Alicyclobacillus_G kakegawensis. The sequence continues at coordinate 136,558 of NZ_BCRP01000006.1, forward strand.
CTCGCGGATCTTGGCGCGGGCGTGAATGGGTGTGTCCCCGTCGTACGTGAACGAGTGGACGGTCGTCGTCAAGCGCCCGATGAGATCCGTCAACTCGGCCACTTGGTCCTGCGCCAACGCCTTGGTCGGAAAGATGTACAAGGCGCGGCTTTGTGGCTGCTTGCAGACGGCGTCGAGCACCGGTAGATTATAGCAAAGGGTCTTGCCGCTGGCGGTCGGCGTCGTCACCATCACGTTCCGGCCGCGCCGCACCTGTTCCACGGCCTCCGCCTGATGCAGGTAGAGGCTGCTTATGCCGCGCCCTATCAAGGCGCTGCGCACCTCTTCGTGCAGCCATTCAGGCAGAGGCCGCGTGCGCGCCGGCCGCGCCGGCTCGACCTGCCAAGCCGCCACATCACGCATAAACGCCTCGTCGCGCCGCCATTCATCGAGCAACAGTGTGAGTTCCATCGGTTCGTCCTAACCTCTTTCGCTTCCTTCGCTCCTGTCGGCCTTTCTACTTATTTCTTATTTCGCGGTGCGCCGGCGAACTCCTGTTCGCACCTCTCTACGAAATTCGGCGCAATAGGTCACGATTGCCCGGCTCTCACATAGCATAATAGTGGGTTTTTACCTGGCAGGGTATGAATCTCGTACACCTTGGAAATAAATGATAGCAGCCGGTAGAAGGAGGAAGTTGTGATGGAAAGTGCAGAACGCTGGACAACGCGATCCGACGCATGGTTGCCCAGCGATGACGAACGGCTGTCTGAGATTGTCTTACATCACATCCGCAGCGGCAGCACGCAGTTGAAAGCGTTCGAGGAAGCCGCGGCCGAATTGGGCCGCACACCGGCCGCCTGCGGATATCGCTGGAACGGCGTGCTGCGCAAGGAACGCCGTGAGGAAATTGAACAAGCCAAGAAGGAGCGTAAGTCCGTACAGAAGATGAACGCGACAAACCCATCCCTCAAAGACTCTGCCAGTGTCATCACGGTTACGACCTCAGAATCGATGCAGGACGTCATTAAGTTCCTCCAGACATTCGACGCTGGATACCAGAAGCTGCGGGCCCAGCTGGAACAGGTCGAGGCGGAACGCGACGAGCTGGCCGCCAAGGTCAGGGAGCTGGAGGCGCAACTGGCGCGCAGCCCGGTCGGCGATCTCGGTCCCGTCACCGCGGAGCAGTTGGAGCAGGACTCGAAAACCCTGTTTGCTATCATGGAGCGAGCGCGCAAACTTCTGGACGGGGACCTGCGCACCCCCCAACGGGACGACGCATGACGGTCAATCGCCGCGGCCCTGGCCGCGGCGCTCCACCCATGCACGCCAGCGGCTGGCTATGGCGGGAGCAAACGGCCCGCTCCGAGTGCGGGCCGCTGCCGTCAGCCAGTCCCGCGCCGCTTGCGCAGCCTCCACCCACACGGCCGGGTACCGACGACTGCGGACACGGAACTCCTCCTCATCCACCACCTGTAATTCGCCCTTCATCAGCAACACGTCGATGTCCAGATCATGAAAGCACACGCCCGCGCCGGATTGATAGACTGGCGGCGTGATGATGTTGCAATAATAGTCTGTCCCGTACGGACGCAGGAGCAGGCATACCTGATAGAATGCCCCGGGCCAAAACATCAGCAGCACCGGGTCCTCGTCGGTCCAACGGCGGCCGTCCGCCTCCACGACCGGACTCCCCGGCGGTACATAGAACACCCACGGGTCATCCGTGCACACGGCCTCCGGCCAGCATCGGTGTGGCCGGCCGTCGCCGTGCAGGCTCGTGATCTTCACCGCTTTCCACCCCGCCCGTTTTCGCGTTCCCCACGCTCTTGCTCATCGGCTCGCCTGTCCGCCCCCTCGGCCTGCGCCGCGCGGATCGACACATTGGGTAAATCCGCCTTCCCGCCGGCTGCCCCACTCGCTACAACCGCGCGCGCATCCGCCTCCTGCACCGCCTCAGGCGGGAGAAAGTCGACGAACAGGCGAATGCGTAACAGGGACTTGACGCCAATCAAGGCGATAGGCCCCACAAACAGCCCCAGCACACCGAGCAGCTTCATGCCGACGTAGAGCGCAAACAGCGTCGACAGCGTATCCAACCCCACGCTGTCCGCCAAAATTTTCGGTTCAATCAGGTGCCGAATCGAAGAGATGACCACCTGAATCAGCAGGACTTTGATGGCCAGGGGCACATCACCCAGGAGCAGCGCCCCGGCCGCCCACGGCACGGTCATGATGGCGGAGCCGAGGATCGGAATCATCCCCGAGATCCCGAACAACAGCCCGAGAATCAGGGCGTAAGGGATGTTGAGCAGCCACATGCCGAGGACTCCCAGAACCGCCGACAGGATCATCAGAATGACCTGAACGCGAATCGTGCCGAGGAAGGCGCGGACCACGTCGTTGACGACCACCTGCACCTTGCTCGACCAACCGGGCGGCAGCACGCCCAAAAACCGCTGATACATCCGCTCTCGCCGCACAAGCATGAAAAAAGTGGCAATCAGGGCAATCACGACCAGGAACGTCCATTCCGGCAGCATCGTCAGGGAATTGAGAATAAAGGACGCAAGGTTGTTGAACCAACCCTCAACGCTCTTGAGAACATGGTTGACCGCGTCCTGCAGCCCGGAACTGACCTGGGGCGGCAGCTGGCCGTATACGTCCATGCCCGCCTCCAGGCGCTGCCTGGCCCATTTCTGTGCCTCCGCCAGGTACGTGGGCAGCTGCGCTGTCAATGTTGTGGCCTCTCTCGCAATCGCGATGGCCAAATAGGTGAAGATGACCAGGAACAGGACCACAATGCCAGCCATCACGGTCAAAACCGCGATTGTCCGTCCCATGCCGATGCGTTCGCACCAGCGCACCAGCGGCAGGAGAACCATGGCCAGCACACCGCCAATGACAAACGGAAAGATGTACGGCCACGCGGCCGCAAACGCCGCACACAAGAGGACGACGAGGGCCAACAGAGAGACCACTTCCACGACACGCCACAAGTACCTGCGCATTTCCGCTTGATTCGACGACAACCTCATGGCCCGACCACCTTTCCCGTCTCCGAAGGCGGGACTCACGAACGCTGTGCGTGGCGAAGGATGCGCTTGCGGGTCATAAATCCAAGGCCGGTAAGGACAACCGCGACGACGAACAGGAGCACTGCCAGCCCGCCGCGCTCCTCGGCCAACATCACGCTGCCCAAGGCAAAACAGGCCATCGTGCAAACAGCCAAACAGAAAAACGTCACTTTATGCCGTTGCGACACGGTGTCACCTTCCTACGCGGTGCATATCAAGACGATAATACCACATCCGCACAGGCCGTGCCCGCGACCTGGGTACTCGAGAACCGGTCGGCAAAGACAAAAAACACCCCTTCGGCCTGCCCAAAGGCGCGAAGGGGCCAATTTATGGTTGTCTCACGATTGTCCATGTGGTGTATGACGGACGACTGCGCTTATGCCGGCATGTGTTTGGGCAGATGGCGGTAAAGCTGCGCCCACGCCGCCTCCCTGCTGGAGGAGACAATCACCTGATGCGCCCCCAGATTGCGAAAGATCCGCCGATGGCTCGGGTGCTCGGTTACCACCAGCACCTCGGTCACCCCCGCCTGAAACAAGGACTGCGCCACCAGCGCACTGCGCACGAAGTCCACATCGTCGTGCACGACGGCCACCTCCACCCCTGCCTCGACCGCCGCCCGGCGCACAGCCGCCCGGTTGCCGTCGGTGGTCAACAACATGTCCCTGCCATACCATTGCCGCAGTTGACGGTGGTAGGTATCAAAACAGTCAAGCACACGTACCTGCGCCCCCAACTTTTGGGCCTTGCGCGCGTATTCCACACCCGCCTCCGAAAACGCGACCAACAACAGTTGATACTCGGCGCCCATAACCCGTTCATCTCCCCAGGTGAAGTGGGAGTCCGACCTTATTGATAGCGCTTACATCTGCATTATACACCAATCGCGTTCGTTTGAAAACGGATAACCGATTCTCTGCGACGACGCTGGCCAAGCTCACCCGGTACGCGCATCCAGTCGCTCCAGCATGCGCTGGCCGTACTCGTACAAGATGTCCCGCGCCGCCTTCGCGTCACCCGCCACGACCGCGTCGTAGACCGCGCGGCACGTCTGCGGCCCGCTCTGCCAATCGTCAGCCAGCAAGCGCAAGGCGCTGCGCAGCGCTTCCTGCGTCACACGCAACGCGTTCTCCAGCACCTGGTTGCCTGAACAGGCGGCGAGGGTCAAATAAAACGCCATATCCGCGGCCACTGCATCCTCGCCGCGCGGATAGGCGCATTCCACCTGGAACATCGCCTGAGTCAACGGGCCCCAATCCACTTGCCCCACCCGCTGGGCGGCCACGCTGGCCGCCCCCGCCAAAAGCGCGGTCATCGTCTGCACTAGCTGCCGGGTCTCGGATTGTCCAAGCAACAGAGCAGCTTCGAGCGGCTCCATCCACATCTCCACCGTGGCCGTGCGTACATACGTGCCGTTGCCGTGACGAAACTCGACCAGTCCCTGTCCGCGCAGCGCCCCCAGCGCTTCCCGCACGGTGGCCCGGCTGCACCCGAACTGCTCCGCCAGTGCGGCCAACGGGGGCAACCGGTCGCCAGGCCGCAGCACCCCTTCTTCAATCATGCCACGGATCTGCTGGGCAATGCGATAGTAGAGCTTATGCTCGTCAGCCTGGACGGGAGGCATGGTGTCACCCTTTCACGACCAGATTGACCAAGCGGCCCGGCACGTAAATCTCTTTGACCACCGTCTTGCCGGCCAGCCACTGGGCAAGCTCGGGCGACTGCCGGACCTGGGCCAGCACCGCTCCTTTGTCCGCGTCGGCCGCGACCACCGTGCGGGCGCGCACGCGTCCATTGATTTGGACGGCGATTTCCAGTTCGTCCTCGCGCAGCCAGCGCTCGTCGTATGTCGGCCACGCGGCCGTAAACACCGACTCGGAGTTTCCCAGCTGCGACCACAACTCCTCACCTAGGTGCGGCGCAAAGGGAGCTATGGTCACCGCCATCGTCTCCAAGGTGGCCCTGTCCAACCCGCCTTGTCGCGCCTCCTCGGCAAGGGCGTTGGTGTATTCCATGAACGCGCTGACCGCTGTGTTCAGCTTGAACCCCTGCATGCGTTCGGACAGCGTCGCCACGAAGCGGTGGCGGAGCCTCGTCAGCGCCTCCCGCTCCGGCGCAGGATGCTCCACGTGGGACATGAACAACCGGTAGTAGCGGTGGAGAAAACGGCTGACTCCTTCCAACCCGTTCGTGTTCCACTCGGCGTCATCCTCCGGCGGACCGACAAACAGCTCGTAGACGCGCAGGGCGTCGACACCAAACTGTTCAATGATGTCATCCGGGTTGACCACGTTCCCTTTCGACTTGCTCATTTTCGATCCGTTCAGCGTCAACATGCCTTGGTTGAACAGGCGCTGGAACGGCTCGTCAAAGTCAATCAGGCCGAGGTCGTGGATAACCTTGGTGAAAAAGCGCGCGTACAGCAGGTGTAGCACCGCGTGCTCCACGCCGCCGATGTACATGTCCACCGGCAGCCACTTGTTGGCCGCTGCACAGCTGAAAGGCTCCTTGTCGTTGTGCGGATCGGCGTAGCGCAGGAAATACCAGCTCGATCCGGCCCACTGCGGCATCGTGTCGGTCTCCCGCCGCGCCGGCCCGCCGCACTTGGGACAGGTGGTGTGCACAAACGATTCGATGGCCGCCAGCGGCGATTCGCCCGTGCCCGTCGGCTCATAGCGCTCGACCTCAGGCAGCGTGACCGGGAGCTGATCCTCCGGCACCGCCACCGTGCCGCAATGTTCACAGTAGACGATGGGGATAGGCTCTCCCCAATAGCGCTGGCGGGCGAACACCCAGTCGCGCATGCGATAGTTGACCGCCGACGCGCCCGCGCCCCGGGCCTCCAGACGCTCTATCACGGCGCGCTTGCCCGCTTCCACGTCGAGGCCGTCGAAATCGCCGGAATGAATCAAGCGCCCCGGCCCCGTGTACAGGCCGCCCTTCACCTCAGCGGCAAGTTCCGGGTCCTCCGGCTCAATCACCTGCCGCACCGGCAGGCCAAACGCCTGTGCGAACTCGTAATCGCGCTCGTCGTGCGCCGGTACCGCCATGATGGCGCCGGTGCCGTAATCCATCAGCACATAGTCGGAGATCCAGATGGGCAGCGCTTCCCCGGTCAACGGGTGTTCCGCGTAAGCGCCGAGAAACACGCCGGTCTTGGTCTTGTCCACCACCTGCCGGTCGATAGCCGACTTTTTCATCGCCTGCTCGACATACGCCTCGACACTGGCGCGCTGCTCCGGCGCTGTGATGCGTTCGACCAACGGGTGCTCCGGAGCCAACACCATGTAGGTCGCCCCATAGAGCGTGTCCGGGCGGGTCGAGAACACCTCGATGGTCTCGTCCGCATGGCCTTTCACCCGAAACGTGATGCGGGCGCCTTCAGAACGGCCAATCCATGCCCGCTGCATGCGCTTGACCTTGTCCGGCCAATCGAGCTTGTCCAGGTCCTGTAACAGCCGGTCGGCGTAAGCAGTGATGCGCAGCATCCACTGTTCCATCTCCCGCTTGGTCACATCGCTGCCGCAGCGATCACACTTGCCGTCGACAACCTCTTCGTTCGCCAGCCCGGTCTTGCAACTGGGACACCAGTTAATGGGCATCTTCTTCTTGTAGGCCAAGCCTCGCTCAAACATCTTGATAAAAAAGTACTGGGTCCACTTGTAAAACTCCGGGCTGCTTGTATTGATCTCCCGATCCCAATCGTACAAGGCGCCAATTTCTTCTAGCTGACGCTTGAAGTTGGCCACGTTTTCGGCGGTCGAAACGGCCGGATGAACGCCGTGGGAGATGGCGTAGTTCTCGGCCGGCAGGCCGAACGCGTCCCACCCCATCGGGTGCAGGACCTCATACCCTTGGAGCTTTTTGTATCGGCTCCACACGTCGGAAATCGTGTACCCCCGCCAGTGGCCGACATGCAGGCCGCTCCCGGACGGGTAGGGAAACATGTCCAGACAATAATACTTGGGCTTGCCGCTCGTCTCATCCGCTCTGTGCATGCCCTGCTCGCGCCAGCGCTGCTTCCACTTTCGTTCTACCGCTCGTACATTGTATTCCATCGTCCTTCGACTCCTTCATGAAACAAAAAGCCCCCATCCTCGGGCGGACGAGAGGCCCATCTCCATCCGTTCAATCTGGCCTGCGTCGGCGATTCGATTTTGCCCAACATTATAATCGACCGCCGGCAATCTGCGCAAATACAAGCGGCTGAACACCCGCTCAATCGCGGGAAGACTGCAGCACGCCCATCAAGCGGAGGATGAACAGGAATAGGTTGAGGACGTCCAGATAGAGGGACAGCACCACCCACGCCACCTGCTCCTCCGCCACGCCGTGGCGAGCCATGCGGTTGATGTCAAACAGGACATAGCCGATAAAGACGGCAATCCCCAACACGCAGTAAATCAACTGCGCCACCGTCGAGAAACTGATGAACAGCGACACTACGCCCATCAGCAGCAGCGCCAGCAGGGCGATGAACAAAAACCCGGAAAGAAAGGAGAAATCAAAGTCGCTGCGGGCAGCCACAAGCGCGGAAATCAAGAATGTGGCCGCCGTGACGCCCGCCGCCTGCAGCACCAAAGTGGCGCCCAATTGCGAGGCGTACGCCGCGATCACGGGATAAAGGGTCAATCCAGAGACGAATGTGAAGACCAGCACAAACCCCATGCCGATGCGCCGCGACCGCTGCACGAACATGGCGACGATAATCATGACCACTTCGGCGACCATGGCCGCCAACAACAACGCAGGTGGCAGGTAGCGTCCGAGTCCGAGACCGACGAAAGCGGACAACAGGCTCAGGAACAGACCAAAGAACACCTTGCTCATCAGCCGCTGACGGCTCAGGGTCAATTCCATTCGGCATCCCTCCAGGCTTATGGATGTGCCCCATCCATTCACTCTTCGCGGCCAGGATTCCTACCAGCTGGTATCGACCGGAGCAGCCGCTCGTATACCCTGGGCAGCGCAAACGGCCGCAGGTCATCCAGCCGGGCAAACCGATAAGGTTCTGGCAAGTTCGTCGGATAGGCTGTCAACGAAAGCGGGCGATAGACAAAGACCTCCCATTCCACATGCGAGAACACGTGCCGGTCTCGGCCGACCAAGGCAAACGCACGCGGACCGGATTCGGCCACAGCTGTGGCCGCGGCCTCTCCCCCCTCTGTCCATCCGGCGGCGAACAGATCGGCCAACTTTTGTCCGGCTGCCCGCTGCCTCGCCTTCTCATCGCTCGCCGCGAGCGGCATCGGGAGTTCGATTGCCGGCAACTGCCAAAGACGGGCCAGCAACCCCCGGCCTGGCCGCTGCTCCAGCAGCACCCCTCGGGCATCTTCACACCACAGCGCCACCACGACCACCTCCCGCCGCGGGCGCGCCTTGGCGCGAACCGGCAATTCCTGGGTCCGATCCGTCTGGAACGCGACACAGTTTTCCTGCAACGGGCAAGGGGCGCAGCGCGGCTGCCGCGGCACGCACACCAGCGCGCCAAGCTCCATCAGGGCCTGGGTCAACTGGGACGGGCGGGTTTCAGCCAGCCATCCCGCGACGAAGCCTTGCACCCGGCGCGTAACCGCCGGGGACTGAATCGGATCGTCGATGCCCAGGAAGCGTGCCATCACCCGCAGCACGTTCCCGTCCACAGCCGGCACCGGCTGGTCGAACGCGATGGACAGCACAGCGCCGCGCGTGTACGGGCCGACGCCCGGCAGCTCGGACAGACTCTGTTCGTCGTCCGGAATGCGGCCACCATACCGTTCCACGACCAGCCGGGCCGCCTGGTGCAGGTTGCGTGCCCGGGAATAATATCCGAGCCCCTGCCACATCTTGAGCACATCCGCTTCTTCAGCTGCCGCCAGGGCGCCCACGCTGGGAAAACGGCGGAGAAACTCGTGGTAGTAAGGGATCACAGTTTCCACCCGGGTCTGCTGCAGCATCGTCTCGCTCAGCCAGATGGCGTACGGATCGCGCGTCCGGCGCCACGGCAGGTCCCGCCGGTGCTGCTCGTACCATGTCACTAGTCTATGCGCTGTGCTGTATGAGGTTTCGTCCCGCACGCGTGTCCTCCTCACAAGTTGTCCTCGGCATCACAAATAGCAAAATCAACGGCTGGGTACAATACGCCCGGGAGGTGCTGGCCATGTGGGACCTGATGAGTGGAATGGCTGACGGTGTCCGTCACCGGATGATGCCCAGGCGACGCAACGGCATGCATACGATGACCGCCATGTTGGTGGGGGCAAGCGTCGGCATCGCCGCCTGGGAAGCGCTGCGCAGAGGTGGACAGCGCTTTATGCACAACGGCGGTGATGCAGCTGCTGAGCAGATCGCTGAAAAGGTGATGGAACAGATCGACTAGCCGGATCTACCCTGTGTCCACGCAGTCAGCAGGCAGGGTGCGGCCGCCGGCCGCCTCTGTCTCCCTCTGCTCGTTTCGCCTGCATCACGCTGCTGTCAGCGCAGGAGGTGCGGGCGCGCCCCATATTTTTGCTTCCACACCTGGTAAGACAGGCGGCTGCGCTTGATGCCGTCGACAAACCGCTGCGTGTTTTCCATCACCCGGTTTGCCTCGGCCGCGCTGATTTGCCGGTTGTAGAGCGCCTCGCCGAACTCCTCCAGGTCAATCACGTGGTAGTAGGAACGCTCGAAGATGAGCACGTCCACGTACATATCCTCGACATAGATGTAGTCTTGATCTTCCCACACCTTGACCAAATCCACATAGTGATCAAAATGCAGGCGCGGGTGTTTAACCGGCTGGCCGTCGATCAAGCAAGTGCTGACACCAATCCCCCACTGGGGGTAGATCTCGCGCATCTGTTGCTTGTAGCCGCCCTCCAGGGCCGGTCGGCGGATGGTGATGAGCCCCTGACGGCGTGAGAACCGCTCAATCACAAACGGTTCATTGCTTCGGTCGATGCCCCGATTTTCACGTTTATGGATACGCTGTACGCGCCCTGGTCTAAGCCCCATCGGCCGCCTCATTCCTCCTGGTTCTGCCTTTCCTCTAGGGTACCATGCCGCATGCACGGGGGCAAAATCGCCCGCCCCGCCACCACAAAGGCCGCCCCGCGGGGCGGCCTCGTAAACGTTCATCACCGGTCAATAGCTGACTGTGGCGACAGCCCCGTCCTGGACGCCGGGTGTGGCTGCCGGGATAACCAGGAAGAAGAGCACGAAGATAATCAGGAACACAATCGCCCACTTGGTGTAAACGCCGAACACAGCCATGCTATCCCTCCTCGACCTATTCTGCGGGTGACAGCACTCTTGCCCATCATCCCTGCCGTTACAGTACATGAGACCCGCCCGCAGATTGTCGAGGACACCTACACATTTCACCGCCTGCCCCTGGGCGGGCGCGGCCGGAACCGCCGCGCCCTGCTCCTGCGGCGCAGGCGGCGGACCAAGCCTTTGGCCGCCTGTGTCCAGCGCGACGAACTCCGCCAACGTCGCCCCGGCATCGGAAAAAACAGCACCGTCGGCTGTGGAACCGCCGCAACCGCCCGCCGCGCGCCCGCCCCAGACGCCAGCGAACGCGAAGATTGCCATCGCCGCCTGCGTAGCGCCCGCCGGCGGCGCCAGACAAAGCCCACGCAACCCGCGGCGGCCATGAGGATACCCATCAGCCACGGCAGGGGAATGGCTGCCAACGGATACGCAAACGACAGCGTACTGGCCGTATGGCCCTCAAGCACGACAAAGCGCCCGTCCAAATCCAGCACCCGGGCACTTGGCGGCAGGACGACTGTCTCGCCGCGACTGTAGAATTTTAGATATCCTTCCTCGTCCTGGCCACCGTACCGCCAGTCGCCGATCACCGTCTGACCTATGGTCACCTCGCGCCACAAGGGATTGAAAGACTGCGAAGGGTCGACGGCGCTGTACATCCCGTACACGGCCGCCAACAGGAGCAGGACGGCAGCCAATCCCGCCCACAAAGGGCCTCGTCCTCTCGTCGCCTGCGGGCGAAATCGGCGCTTTCCGGGCGCCGGCGCACGTGCCCTCCCGCGCATGTCGCTCCCCCCATCCGGCTGTCATGGTACAGCCTATGTGACAGGGTGGAGCGGGAGAACCAGCGGCTGGGTTCCCCTTATTCCTCGCGGCTCACCATCTCGACCAGGTGCCGCACCGCTTCCGCCTCATCCGGACCATCGGCGCGAATCGTGATCTCCTGGCCGTGAGCTATCGCTAACGACATGATGCCCATAATGCTCTTGGCGTTCACCGATTTCCCGTCCTTCTCGACGGACGTCTCACTGGTGAAGCGATTGGCTTCTTGAACAAACAACGCCGCAGGCCGGGCCAACAAACCCGAGCGCAAGCGTACGGTGACAGTGTTTTCAACCATAGGACGAACCTCCCCAGTCTCTGTTGTGGAAAGTATAGCATGTTTGCAAGTCCGAACCAATCGCTCCGGGCCTGCCGACTCGGGCTCTTCCCACCCATTTCGCCGCTTCGTCACAAGCTCCTTCAGGGATGGCCCTCGTGGCGCAGGCGTTGGGCGATCTCCTCCAGGCGGCGAAAGCGATGGTTCAGCCCCGACTTCGTCACCTTGTGCGGCATGCGCGACGCCAGCTCCTGCAGATTGACGTCGGGGTGGCGCAGGCGCATCTCCGCCACTTCGCGCAGGTGATCCGGGAGGCTGGACAGACCAACCCGCTCGTCGATGTAGCGGATGACCTCGAGCTGTCGCACCGCCGCACTGATGGTCTTGTTGAGATTCGCCGTCTCGCAGTTGACGAGGCGATTGACCTGATTGCGCATCCCCTTGAGAATCCGCACGTCCTCAAACTTCAACAGCGCCTGGTGGGCGCCGATGATGCTCAAGAACTCGACAATCTTCTCGCCTTCCTTCAGATAGAGCACAAACCCCTTCTTGCGCCTCAACAGGCGTGCGTGCAGGCCGTATCCGTTCATCAACCCGAGCAGCGACTCGGCTGCCTGTTCATCGTGGGCGCCCATCTCCAGGTGGTAAGAGTTGCTGCCGGGATCATTGACCGATCCGCCCGCGAGAAACGCCCCCCGCAGAAAGGCGCGCTTGCAGCAGGGCTTGTGCGCCCCGGCACCGGTCAAGCGCAGAGGCTCGCCGAGGCGCCCGCCGAGCCCGAGCTCGGCCAGGACCTCGAACGCCTGCACCGCCACCCGCACGCAGTATACGTTGTTCTTCTTCAAGCGCATCTTGCGTCGGACCAGTACCTCCGGGCGCACGTCGAGCACGTCCTTGATCAGCGTATAGATGCGGCGGGCAATGGCGACGTTCTCCGTTTCCACGTCCAGCACCGGCCGCCCGTCCACCTCGCCGATGCGGCCGCTGCCCAGCACCAGCGCCTGGAGCTCGGCCCGTCGGCAGCAGGCAGGTTCCTGCACCAGGGTCAGTTCCTTCTTTGTGCGTGCCGCAAACGACAGGACCGGTCGCCTCCTTCCGGACGGATGTCCAGTGTGTTGCACTCCTGTCCCCCTCCGCGCCGGGGCGCCGTGAACCAAAGCCCGCGCAGCAACGGATCACCGCGTGACAGGGGCCGGATTTTGCCGCTCATAGCCAATCAGGCTGATAATCTGCTCGGCCACCAAACGGCTGTCGTGACGGGCGTAGGTGGCGTAGTGCACGAAATCGCGCGCAATCACGCGCAGTCCCATGCGGTGCAACGCCTCCATGTCCACCTGCACCGGGTAGGAGTTCTGTGACTGGTACTTTTCCAGCGCTTCCTTCGGCAGGGCGGCCCCGTTCACAATGATGTAGTCAAACAACCGCCTGCCGACGTGCTGGTAGATGACGTCCACGTGGCGAGAGGCTGAGAATGAATCGGTTTCCCCCGGCTGCGTCATCACGTTGCAGACAAAGATCTTCTTCGCCGGGCTGGCCGCTATCGCACTGGCCAGACCCGGTACCAACAGGTTGGGCAGGATGCTTGTGTACAGGCTTCCAGGCCCAACCACGATGGCGTCCGCCTGGGCAATCGCCTCCAGCGCTTCCGGGAGCGGATCGACCTCGGTGGGCACAAGCTCCACGTGATGAATCGGCCGATCCGCGTTGGGGATGTTGGACTCCCCATCCACGACCGATCCGTCCTCCAGCACCGCCCGCAGCGTCACGTCCTGCTTGACCGCGGGCAGGACGCGGCCGCGCACGGCCAGGACGCGGCTGGTCTCGCGGATGGCCGATTCAAAATCGCCCATGATGTGGGTCATCGCGGCCAAAAACAGATTGCCGAAGCTGTGCCCGGCCAGCCCGCCGCCGCTTGGAAAGCGAAACTGCAGCAGCCGCTCCAGAAGCGGCTCGGTATCGGCCAGGGCAACCAGACAGTTGCGGATGTCACCGGGGGGCGGCATGGCGAAATCTGAACGCAACCGGCCCGAGCTGCCGCCGTCGTCGGCGACCGTCACAATGGCCGTAATGTCGACCTGAAACTCCTTCAAACCGCGCAAAATCACGGACAATCCGGTGCCCCCGCCGATGGCGACGATGCGCGGCCGGCGCTGCAGGTGCTTCACCCGCTTGCGGTTCTCCATGATGGACCGCCACCAGCCGAACGCCAGCAGGAGCATGGCGAGCGCCAGCACGGCGGACCCAAGCCAAAACATGTCATTGGGCCCGACTGCCCGCCGCCAGCCCATGGCGCCGGCGAGAATGCCGCATCCGAAAATGCCGAGGGTCCAAGCCAGCAACCACCAACGTTTCACAGCCTACCCCTCCCGCCCGGAGTCTCGATGCGTCAGGTAGACCTCCGCGTTCGCCCGAATGTGCCGCTTCAGATGGCGGGCTATCGCCACCGAGCGGTGCTTGCCGCCGGTGCAGCCAATGCCGATGACCAGGTGGCTTTTGCCTTCGCGCGTGTACTGGGGAATGAGAAAATCCACCAGATCCTCCATGCGCCGCAAAAACTCCCGTGTCGCCGACCACTGCATGACGTAGTCATACACCGGCCCGTCCTCGCCCGTGTAGGGGCGCAGCGCCTCAATGTAGTGCGGATTGGGCAGGAAGCGGACATCAAAAATCATATCGGCGTCAATAGGGACGCCGTACTTGAAGCCAAAGGAGATGATGTGCACAGGCAGCAGGCGTTTCCCTTCGCCAAACCGCTGGACCATCTCCTCCCTGAGCTGCGCTGGCTTCCAGCCGGAGGTATCGATGATGATGTCGGACTCCTCCCTGACCCGTGCGAGGGCCGCCCGCTCCGCCTGGATGGCGTCCAACAGCCGCGTGCCTTCCACGAACGGGTGGCGCCTGCGTGTTTCCTTGTAGCGGCGCACCAAGGTGTCGTCATCGCCGTCAAAAAAGACCAGCGTGACCGTCACGTCCGGGTTGGCACGCAACGAGCGAATGGTGTCGACCAAGGGCTGAAAGAGGTCGCCTCCGCGCAGGTCGCAGACCAGCGCGGTCTTGCGCAACGTTTCGGCCGACTGGCGGATCAGGTCGATAAACTTGGGAATGAGCGCGGGCGGCAGGTTGTCGACGCAATAATAGCCCATGTCTTCGAGAGCTTGCATGGCCAGCGATTTGCCGGCGCCCGACATGCCGGTCAGAATGAGGATTTGCAACGACACCGCAGCCACGTCCTTCCCCCCTTGCGCACCCTGCCTTACCAGTTCAAGAGACGACCTTACCCATTATCCGAACGCCTGCGCCGCCAGCCGCGCCGCACCCACCACACCGGCGTCATTGCCCAGCCTCGCCAAGCGAATCTCGGCCGCTTCATGCACCCGCGCCGGCGAATATTCCACGAACGCGGCGCGCACGGGCCGCAGCAGGTCTTCGCCCGCCTTGGAAACCCCGCCGCCGACCACAATCACGTCCGGATTGAGGACCGTCGCTGTACTTGCCAGGCCGTAACCCAGCCAGTATCCGGCGTCCCAGATGATGCCGGCCGCCACCTTGTTGCCTGCTTCCGCCAGCGCGAAGATCGGTTGCGCCCCGTCGATCTCCAGGTCGTCCGGCAGTTCGCCCACCGACTGTAGCCGTTTCGCCTCGCGGACCAACGCGCTCGCCGACGCCAGCGTCTCCAGGCAGCCGTGATTGCCGCAATTGCACAACCGACCCCCGGGACGGACCACCATGTGGCCAATCTCGCCTGCCGATCCGTTCATGCCCCGATAGATCTTTCCCTCAATCACGATGCCGGCGCCGATACCTGTGCCAACCGTTACGCACAATGCCGTTCGGGCGCCTGCACCTGCGCCCTTCCAGGCTTCGCCCAGGCCAGCCACGTTGGCGTCATTGTCGACGCGCACCGGTTTACGCAGGGCGTCTTCTAAATACTGACGCAGCGGGACATTGTGCCAACCGAGGTTTACCGCCTCCCGAACCACGTCCCCGTCCAGGAAAGCCGGCACCCCGACGCCCACCCCGCGCACATCCTCGACAGCAAGGCCGGCCGCTTGCCGCAACTCGTCCAAGATGCGGCTGAGCCGGCGCGCCAGGTCCTCGAAGCCGCGTTCGGCCTCGGTCGGAAATTCCCGCTTCGCCATGATGACCCCGTCTTCGTCCAACACGGCTGTCTTGACCGCCGTGCCCCCTACATCGACCCCATAGTAGCACTTCACCGGTCCCGTCCGACTCCTCTCAGCCAACTGGTAAAATCCAATCCTGCCAGCCCAGACTCAAGCGATGCGGCGATATCCGTCTCCGGCAGCAATCGCCACTCCAACAGGTCATGCGCCGGCGTGTATCGGAATTTCCCATAGAATACCGTGTCCACACTTCCAGCGTCCGCCCACAAGAGCGCCTGCACCATCCGCCGATCCCCTTCATTCATCGGCAGGCGCTCCAATTCCTGCGGAGCCACGACGGCCAAACGCCCTTCTTTGGATTGGGAGAGCAGCTCACCTGTGGCCCGGGCCGCGGAATATTGGATGATGGCTTGCTCGCGCCCCGCTTCATCCGGGCCTGGCTCTATCTCCACCAAGTGAACCCCGCGCAGGCGCAGACGCTCAACCGTCAACCCTGTTTCCTCCAGGACCTCGCGGGCGGCCGCTTCCAGCCAGATCTCGCCCGGGTTCACCTTGCCTCCCGGGAGGTACCACCAGCCGCGGCGCGGCTTTTGGATCATGACAATGCCACCCTGCCACGGCACGCAGCAGTTGACGATGATCTGCAAGCGCCCTCCCCCCTCCACAGGTAGCATATCACGCCGCGGTCAAGGGGCTCAAACCGTCCTCTTGGCTGTCCCGATGCGTCAGGACTCACCACACACAGGTCAGCCGCTGTTCGCAAACTCCGGTGGCTCGAACTTCAACCAAAAATCGTCCCTTCCTCTGCACGCGCCCCTACGCGTGCAGCCCTCCCTGCAACCGCGGATGGGGCCGGTACGGTCCAACCGGCACCTGGATGAGGCTGGTTTTCCCCTGCTGCGGCAGGCGGTACAACTGGTCGCACGGGAGCGCCTCGAAGCCAAGCAGCGGGTGCCCGCCCATACCGAGCGTGCACGCGGCAAGTAGCAATCTCTGCACCAACATCCCCGCTTCCATCTGCTGAATCCGATACCCACGCGCGCCAAACGGCCGCAGATGGTGGCGATGACCCGCCACGTGCAGACAGACGGGGACCTGAAACAGGTTGACGGTAGGCAGCGGCATCGCCTGGTGCAACCAGTGCCTGTGATCCCCTGGACTCAGGCAAAGGAGTTCGCGGCGGGCAGGCTCATAGACGTATGCACCGTCCGGGATGCCCTCGACACCGTACAGGCAGCCGCAGAGAGACAGCCGCGACGCAGGTTGGCCCTGACTTCCATCGAGATCATTCGCGTACACGAAGCTTCCCAGGGTCTGGTGCAACAGGGCGGCCAATTGCGCGGCATCCACCTTTCCTGGGATGAAATCCGTGCCTGGAGAGTGGCGGGCTCGACAGGCCGCCGCCAGGTCATGCTCGGGCGCTGCCGTCGCACGCAAGGATACCGTCGCGGCTCCCGACGGCGCCCACTCCTTGTCCTCCTTCGCCTGCACCCAGCGAGTCCATTCCGTGACGTCCCAGGCCGCCGCTTGGTTCAGTTCCACCAGAGCCGGGCAGTCCTTGACCGTCCGCGAGCGGACGAAGTGCCGGTGCTGCAACGGCGGCAACTGGTCGCAGAGACCCGACGCCGTGACGCACTCCCCTCCGCTCCGGTCGCATGTCAGCCACACTTGCGCCGGCTGCTGTGACAGGGGCATGACGGCGAAGACGGTCTCTTCCCGCCAATCGAGCCCGAGCAGATGGTTGACAGCCCGGTCGAGAAACTGATAGTGCACGGCGCAAGTGAAACCAAACCGCTGCGCCACGGACAGCGCCTGCCCCATCAGGACGCCCGCGTCCAGGCCCTGCAGGCGAGCGGCGAAGTTGCAATATTTGTAGAAGTTCTTCCAATACATTGTTGACACAAACAAGGTGCCGAAACAGGCGGACAGGTCACAGCCGCGACCGAGCGCCCGCTCCAGGTACGAGTCAAAGTCCCCTTCCCGGAGCAGCACCAGACGGTGGTGCGCCGCGTCGTAGTGGTACACGCCGCGGGGAAGGCCGCGGATTTTCAGGTAGGTGTACAGTTCACTCGGATACAACGCCCCTCCCGAAGGTACAAACCGCCGCGGCGTGTAGACGGGAAGTGCAGCGAAGTCCTGCTCGCTCAGGGCCAGGGCCGAGTGGCTGAATTGGCTGAGCCCGTAGACATACCAAAGAAAATGGCCGATCCGCTCCCAATCCACCTCCGCGTCTGGGACTAGGGCATCGGGCGCAAGGGTCAGTGGCACTTCCGCGGACAGCGGGAAGGCGGGCAAGCCACGGTAGAGTTTGTAAGGCAGCGGAGCGTCCTCCCAATCCACGTGCCAGTCCGGCGGACGCACCTTGTCGACGTCAAAATGCAGGTTGCGGAGAAACTCCTTCAAATCCATCCTATAACCTCCAAGCGTTCATGGAAACGGGTGTGGATGCGGGTTTAACTGACCCCGCCGCAACGGCCGCTTGGTGTATCCCAGCTGCTGGGGCACCCGCAGCACGCGTTCCAGCCCCTCCAGGCGTGTCAGGTGATGACCAAAGGTCATCGGCAGCATCCCGGGAATCAGGACTTTCACGCAATAGAGCCCGTTGCGCTTCAGTTCGGGTGCGGTCTGATCCACCACAATAACGTCGAGCTGAAGGCGGCGAAACACCGCCAGCAGGTCCCTCAGGTCATCCGTAAGGTCCGCGTGCGTCTCCCAGCGGGGGAAAGCGGCGCTGAACGCCCGCGATTCACTGCGCCCGTCGAACAAGAAGGACAGCCTCTCTTCGGCCTGCGGCAGGCTGTACAGCAGCGAATGGTCTTCCATGCTGCGGACGAAGAACGGATCGCGATACATCCGCTGGCACCGGTGCCGGTTTTCCTCGTACCGTTCATCGAGGAACGCCAAGGTTCCGGCCAACTCGTGCAGGGCGCTCTTGATAGCCCGGATGGGGTCCAGGTGCGCTCCCGCCGCGCAGACCAGGTTGGCCCCGCTGGGGCGGCGGTTCTTCGCCGTCAGCCAGACGCTGGGAATGCGGTTCTCCATCGTGATATTGTGCAAAAACAGCTCGTAGCCGGTGAGTTCCTGAAAACGGTGAATCATCGCACGCAGCTCCGGGTCGTCCAGGGAACCTGGGTCCAGGCGCGGGGCCGGCAGCCGCGCGTACCAAGTGAGCAGAAAGGCGTCGCGCTCGACGACCTCGAGAATGGCGTGGAAAATCGCCTCCACCAAGGTCCCGCCGAGTGCGCACCCGTTCGACGTTTCATAGACAAAGCCGTCCCGGCAGCCGAGGCTGTAATACGCCAGCGCCCGCGGTACCAGAATGGGGTTCTGGCGCAGGAACGAGTAGCCCCATACCCAGTCCAACTCTCGGTCGGGATGATAGGGTTGGAACGGAAAGTCGGGCCGCGCGTATTGGTCGGGGCGGTGCAGCCCGACAGTGGCGGGATTGAGCGCGTCGGCAGCCAGTTTGCGGAAGGAATCGCGCACCCCCGTCCGCTTGCCGCGCGGTGCCAATCCGCAATAGCGCTCCAGCGCCTCCAGCATCGCGGTCAGTTCCGCTTCATCGTAGGCGAGTGTCCGGCCTGCCGTCGGCTCGTCGCCCTGAATCAAGGGCAGATTGACGCTCGCCGCCGCAAAGGGGGATCCGAGGTCATGCAGCTTTCCGTTCAGAAGCCCGGTCTCGCCGTCCAGGTATTCGAGCTCCAGAACCGGTTTCAGTTCGGCAAGGGAACGGCAGCGAAAGCTGTCTGGGCTGACTTTGCGACTGGGTCGCAGCGGGATGTGCGCGTCGCTTGGGGAATCCGCGGCCGGTTGGCCGCAGACGGGGCACAGCGGATTCGGCAGAAACAGGTGCCGGGAACTCCGCAGCGTTTTCAAGTGCACCAGGTACATGTATCCCGCGGTCCGCGGCGGGCGTCCCGCCAGCAGCCGCCGCGCCTCCTCCGTCACCAGCTGCGCCACCTGCAGCAGGCCGGAGCGCGACGCCCACGGATCTCGTCCTGGCCCACTGCAGTCTGTCCAGCGCTGCACGAGCTGCCGCATCTCCTGCCTGTCCGCCCCCGCCATCCAGCGCCGGAAATCGGCACACCGGGAGCACCCCGCTTGTCCCGGGCGCACCAGCGGGCCCACCACCCCCGCGCCCAGGGCGACAAACCCGCGCAGCCACGGGATGCCGGCTCGCTGAAACGCGTCTTCGGCCCGCCTGTGGACCGCCGGACGCCACTGGTCATGGACAACGAGCGCCAGGCGTACGGAATCGGGCAGTTCGACCGCCACATCCGGCCTGCGAATCACATCATGGTCGGGCGCCAGTGCTTGACTCACGCGGTCCGCCAGCACGCCTCCGCCAATCACCAGGACCGTGCTCATCAGGCTTCCTCCTCGTCACGCACAAGTACGCCGAAGACACCGGCCAGGGGTTGGCCCAGAAACGGCTCCAGCGTCAGGTCAAGGATGTCGATCCGCTTGTGGTTTCGCCTCAACACCGTCAACGCCACCCGCAGGACCTCGGCCCACGATACAGCCGCACAGGAGGGGATGGCCAAAATGGATGGCGGTTTGTCGGTAAGGTGGACAGAGGGGCCTTGGAAGGCGCACATCGCGGGACCCTCTGTTGGGCTCTGCGCGCACAATGCCTGTTGCAGGGCGGCGCGCAGGGCCAGGGTCTCGTTCAGTCCCACGCTTGCGTACCAACGCCCGTTCGCGCCCACCCACACCACCGGGAAACCGCAGATCGCCTGCCCCAGACCAATCACCACGTTCGTTTCCAGCGCCGCCAAGGACTGCAAGTAGAAATGGCCGTGCTTATCTTCAACCGTACCCAGTTTCACGGGGACCACCCGCGGACTCGTGCAGGCCAACTGCTTGCGCAACGCCGCGGCCAAACACTTTTCCAGGCCGCGGCAGACCGCTTCCGCAGCCGTGACGCCCGCCCCCACGCCGATGCACTCGTCCCGATGGGCCAAGGCGGGCGGCACCACTTGCTCCGCCAGGCGCGCCACATAGGCCTCGATTCCCAGCAGTCCGGCTTCCCGCCGCGCCTCTACATGCGTGAAGCCTGTGCCGACCAGGTCCGGGAGCAGGAGAGCAGGTCCGGGGGACAGCGGATCGACCGGCTGCACCCGGCACTGGGGGAGCGGAAACTGCCGAAGACTGCCTTCCTCCCAGAGGTGGAAGACGCCTGTCGTCGTGGATGTCAGACCGGCGAAGTAGGATAGGACACCGTTCTCCCCGTCGCTGAAATCGCGCGTATCATCCAGGATGCGGGATTTGTCCACCCGTTGCGGCGACACCAGACCGGAAACCAGCGGGTGCGGGAGACACGAGTGCCAGTCGCCTTCCAGCGTCTCCAGGTTGAGCAGGAAGACCGACGCCTCCGTGTGCGGATCGTCCACCTCGGTGACCGACTTGAACCACTCGAACACCGCCACGTTCGCCAGCAGCGCAGCCGCGGTTGGCGAGAACGGGTGCAACTCGGGGTCTTTGCACACGGCCGACCGGTGCAGGCGGCGCCACGCCGACTCCCAACACACCTTGCTGTCCGGCCCCACTAGAGGTCCCGCCATGCCCGCCTGCTCCGCAAACACAGCCGGCACAAACAAGCAGCGCTCCGCGCGGCACGCCGACTGCAGGGCGAGCAATTCCGTCAGGTCAAGTGACGGGCTCACGTAGAACACGGCGTCAAAGCGACGCACCGTCTCCCGCCATGCTCCCGGTTTTTGCAGCGGTTCCAATTCCACGACCGCCACTTCAGGGTCTGCCTGCTGAAAATGACTTTCTAATTCTGTTATCCTTTGCCGATTCGTGGGAGTGGAGTCTGTCACCAGCAGGTGCACCCGCGGCAAGCCGGTCTCAAGCAGTGCCCCTGTCAGGGCGAGCAGAAACGGGCCGCATCCCACGACCAGCGCTTTGGCCTCGCGGTAACGCTGAAAGCGATAGGCTCCATTTCCGCCCAGGCTGTCGAGGAACTCAATCTGCGGCGCGTACTTCATCGCCACCTGGTGCGACAGCTGATGGGGAAGGTCGGTGCTCACATCGCGCACATAGCCGTTCTTGTACAACAGTTCGGCAATGTCGTAGACCCGGTCCCGATAAGGTTCCGGCAATCCGTCAGTCAACTCCTGCAGCGTGTGCTGCCCGTTGAACACAGGCAGCAGCTTTTCCACCCACAGGTGGATGGACCTCCCCTCTATGCGAAAAGAACCTTCGTTGTTCCGGAAATACACGCCGTCGCCGTTCGGATCCGGAACAAAAAACGTGTCCGCCTTGACTTTCATTCGCATCGAAGGCCGCAAAGCGTTCATTCCGCCTCTCCTCCATGTCTGTCATGTCCCCCACGCGGCTCCCGTCTTTCCCATCCTATGTACGCGTGCGGAATCTGCCCTTACGGCAAATGCCCCTGTACGCGCTGTATCGGACAGGGGCCCATGCCGTAGGGACAACCTATATGGGTTCCTCGTTCACTTCGCCAGCACCATTTTCCGGGGGGCGTGCCCATCCGGTCAGAAACAGCGGCCGCAGGCGCCGCAACGGAAGCAGTTGAAGCAGCGGAAACAATTGAAACACCGAAAACAGTTAAAGCAGCGGAAACAATTAAAGCAACGGAAACAGCCGAACTGGGCGAGAGCCGCATCCTTGGACCCCTTGCCTTCCGCCGACGCGACCTCGCTGGCTTTGAACTCGTCGAGCTTCAGCTTTTGCAGCTCTTTCTTGAAGTCGTCCATCCTCCGTATCCCTCCCTCCCATAGCCTGTGATGTACATATATGTGATGGGAACGAGCACCGTAAAGGCCTATATCTTGTCGCAAAGACCTATTTTGCAGTGGATGCGTACGAAAGAGGCCAGAATTAGATGCGTGACCATAAAAAAGCGGCGCCGACAACGCGGCGCCCAACAAGCATCTATATGAATAAGGGGGTCAAATGTGATGCATCTTTATCCTACAACGGTCATGTTTCACGCGTATTACATCCGTTTTAAAAATGTGTGACAGCGCCAATTCTCTCACGGTCACGGCTTGACGGCCACGCCGCCCGCCCCTGTCGGTTCCTGTTCCCCGTCGGCGAGCGATTCCACGTAGTGATACGCGGACATAGCGGCTATCGCCCCTTCCGCTGCCGCCGTGATGATTTGCCGCAATCCCTTGGCCCGCACGTCGCCAGCGGCGAACACGCCAGGAATCGAGGTCTTCATATCCTCATCGGTCAGCACGTAGCCATTCTCATCCAGGATGCGGCTGCCCTGAAGGAACGACGTGATGGGGTCAAACCCGACATAGATGAAGAGAGCGTCCACATCCAGGGTCTGCTCCTCCCCGGTGGCGACATGGCGAATCCGGATGCCGGTTACCTTGTTGTCGCCCAGCACCTCGACCACCTGATGGTTCCATATGAACTCCATCTTGTCATTCTCCAAGGCGCGCTTCTGTAAAATCGGCTGCGCCCGCAGCTTGTCGCGCCGGTGAATCAGGGTCACCTTCTCCCCGAAGCGGGTGAGGAACACGCCCTCCTCACAGGCGCTGTCACCGCCTCCGACTACGGCAATCCGCTTGTTGCGAAAGAAGGCCCCGTCACACACCGCACACCAACTGACGCCGCGCCCTGACAGTTTGTCCTCGCCAGGAATGCCAAGACGTCGCGGGGTGGCGCCGGTAGCGACAATCACCGCCTTAGCCAACACCTCACCCTCGGTGGTGTAGACCCGCTTGGGCTGGGCTTCCAGTTCAACGCGTTCCACCGCGGCCATTTTGAACTCCACACCCAACGACTCGGCGTGGTCTCGCATCGATTCGGACAGCTCGGGCCCCAAAATCATCTTGATGCCAGTGTAATTCTCCACTTCCAGCGTGTTTTGCATCTGTCCTCCCGGCAGGCCGCGCTCCACAATCAGCGTCTTCAGATTGGCGCGCGCCGCGTAGACTCCCGCCGAGAGTCCGGCCGGCCCGCCGCCGATGATGACGACGTCGTACATGTCTCCACCTCCAGGGACTTTGTCACGACCGGTTTAGGCTCCGGTTGCTTTGACCCTTCAAACTGCCATCACTGAAACAAAGGCTGCAGGCGCAGGGCCACCTTGCGTACTGACGATACAGACACCCCGTAGCGAGCTGCCGCATCCTTTTGCCGTACCTTAAGCCCGTCCACCTTCAGCTGACAATAGTACAGTCCGGCCGCCCAGATTTCAGGTTTGACCATGCGCACGTCATCCTGCAAGAAAAGCCGCCGGAGGAAGGCCAACCAGACAGTCTTCGCACGAGCCAGCGACGCCTCGCCCACGTGTTCGCGCAACCCTTCCTCCGTGATCTGCCAAACCCGCTGCCACAAGGGCTCGGCCTCCAGCAGCAGATCCCAGGGCAACTCGATCAATTTCGCCGTGTGCATCTCACCATCCTGGTACCATTCGACGGTGGCGTGCGCATCGCACGTCTTGAGCGCGCACAGGGCGGCCGCCTTGAGGTTCCAGTCAATGTCCGCGCGCTTGACAAACAGGCGCAGTGCCTGCTGCGCGTCCTCGTCGGCAATCAAGGCGAGGGTGCGAATCACCGCCCGCCGCGTCACCGACGTGCCATGCCGCAACCCCCAATACAGGGATGCGCGCAGAAGCGCGTCGTCTCGCCATTCGGATGGATTGGCCCGCCGCAAGCGCTCCTTCATCATCCGCAGCTGTTGCTGCAGCGGATAGTCATACTGATAGCTGACGCGCAGCAGCGGTTGACGGTGGGCAATCGCTGCCTCGACCTTGTCCAGGTAATAGCGGGCGACCTCGTGCATCCCGGGCGCTTGGCAAAGCGTTTGCCAGTACCGGCGCGCCGTGCGCAGCCGTCCCGAATTCGCGGCGGCAGCGGCCAGCGAGTGCAGCAAAACCGGCTCCACCTCATCCACCAGCCGCGCCAGCCCGCGGAAAATCCGATAGGCTGTCTCATGCTCGCCGACGATGCCGAGCGTGGTCGCAACTTTCATGGCCTGGTCATAGTGAAGCGGAAAGACCTTCTTCAACCGTTCGATGCACTCATACAAACGGAGAATCGGCCCACAGCGGGCGCTGAAGATGGCGAGGTTGCAAAGCGCGTGGATGTTGTCCGGCTCCGCGTCGAGAACCGCCTCGGCTGTGGCGATGGCCCGCTCGTAGTGACCCGCGTAGTAGTACGCCAGGGAGAGGTTGTTGCGTGCCGCCAGGTTGTTTGGGTCGTTGGCCACCAACCGTTCCAGGCACTCGACGGCTGCCTCAAACTGCCCCTCCTCCAACAGCTGTCGGCCGTCGCGGCGGGCCGCCGCCCGTTCTTTCTCAATCGCCCGCGCCTTCCACTTTTCGTACACCTTGCCGCCGCCGAACTCCTCCACCAGAATGGTCAGCATCTCCCGCGCCTCCAGGGCAAATTCCCCGTCCGGATCGGCATCCAGATAGCGCAGCACATGCTCCTCCGCTGCTTCGTAATCGCCCATGTTCGCATAATTGTTGGCCAGATAAAACTGACACTCGGCCATGGACGGGTCCAGCTCGCGGAGAATGTGCAGGAGTACCCGGTTGGATTCCTCGAAGTTCCCCAGTTCAGCCAAAACTCCCGCCAAATTGCAATGGTTCACCGGATTGTCCGGATCGTATTCCACCGTTTTGCGAAACGCCCGCAGGGCTTTTTCCAGGTTGTTTCGCTCGAGGTATGTGAGTCCCCGCTCCATAAAGAAGTCCGCATCCTGGCGCAGGGAAATCACATTCCCTTGACGATCCGCCTGAACCTGGTTGTCCGATGTGGCCGTCCGTCTCACCTGACCACCTCCCGTACGATTGCCCGCGGTCCATCTTTGTCCAGCCTGTGCCAAAGTTATGTGAACCACTGGAATGTGACTGCAGTATACCATACAGCCGGAAACGGGTGAAGGCTGGTGGGGAGCTGGTCCGGACTATGGTATAATTCTAGAATTATGACATGCGGCGGGCCGCGGCTTCGATTGCCCTCCCGCCTCTCGGAATGTGGAGGAGATTCATCGATGAAATCGCAGAAATACGCTGTCGCCGAAGTGGCGGCGCCGGTGCTCAACGCGGCGGTGGACGAAGTGGCGGCGCTGGTGGAGTACCCGCCGCAGCCGGAGCTGGGGGATCTGGCGCTGCCTTGCTTTCGTTTTGCCAAGCAGCTGCGCAAAAGCCCCCAGATGATTGCCGCCCAGGTGGCGGAAGCGCTGACCGCCAGCGGCCACTTTGCCACCGTCGAGGTCGCGGGGGCGTATGTCAACATCCGTCTGAGCCGGGCGGAGGTGGCGGACGAGTTTGTCAACCTGGCGGCGAGCGACCCAGCGTCCCTGTTCTCCAAGCGCCGGCATCAGGGCGACACGGCGGCCATTGACTACTCGTCCCCCAACATCGCCAAGCCGTTTGGCGTCGGGCACCTGCGGTCCACCATGATTGGGCAAGCCCTGGCGCGCATGATGCGGTGCGACGGCTTCACCGTCATCGGGGTCAACCACCTGGGGGATTGGGGCACCCAGTTTGGCAAGAACATCGCCGCCTACCTGCGTTGGGGCGACGAGGAGACGGTGCGCCAAAACCCGGTGCGAGAGCTTTTGCACTTGTATGTGCGGTTTCACCAAGAAGCGGAGAACAACCCGGAACTTGAGGAAGAGGGACGGATGTGGTTCAAGCGCCTGGAATCTGGCGATGCCGAGGCCGTCCGGCTGTGGCGTTGGTTCATCGACGAAAGCCTGAAAGAGTTTCGCAAGACCTACGACCTGTTGGGCGTGGAATTTGACCATTATCTAGGTGAGAGTTTTTACAACGACAAGATGCAGGCGGTCATCGACGAGCTCCGGGCCAAAAACCTGCTCATCGAGAGCCAGGGCGCCGAGGTTGTGGACCTGTCGGACGTGGACATGCCACCGTGCATCATCGTGAAATCGGACGGCACCAGCATCTACGCGACCCGTGACCTGGCAGCCGCCCTGTACCGGCACGACGTGCTCGGCGCCAATCACCTGATTTACGTGGTCGGGGCGGAACAAAAGCTCCACTTCGCGCAGCTGTTCGAGGTGCTGCGCCGGATGGGCCGCGAGTGGGCGGCCAACTGCCGCCATGTGGCGTTCGGCCTTATGAAGTACAACGGCAAGCGTCTGTCGACACGCCGTGGTCAGGTGGTGTACCTGGAAGACGTCCTGGAACAGGCCGTCAGCGAGGCCACGCGCATTATCGAAGAGAAAAATCCGTCGCTGCCGAACAAGGAGCAGGTCGCGAAGGATGTGGGTGTCGGCGCGGTGATTTTCAACGACCTCAAGAACTACCGCCTGCACGAAGTGGACTTCCGCTTCGAGGATGTGCTCAACTTTGATGGCGAAACCGGACCTTATGTGCAGTACACGCATGCGCGGGCGTGCAGCGTCCTGCGCAAGGCCGAGTCGGAAGGCGTGCGGGTGCCAGAGCGAGCTTCCTTCACGCAGGTCACGGAGAGCGAATGGACGTTGGTACGCTTGTTCGCGCAGGCCAACGAGGTGTTCGAACGCGCGCTGGACGATATGGATCCGTCCCAGATTGCCCGTTACGCGCTGGATGTCAGCCACGCCTTCAACCGTTTCTACCACGACGCCCCGATTCTCGGGGCAGAGCCTGCGCTGCGCGAACAGCGTTTGGTCCTGACCCTTGCCGTCCGCCGGGTCCTGACGTTCAGTCTCTACCTGTTGGGCCTCAAGGCACCGGAGGCGATGTGACGCAAGGCTCACCAAGGATGGCGGCAGGGATTGGGTGACCCCGAATCGTCCGCGGTGCGCACCTGGTCTGTAGCCATCCTCTGGTCAGCCATTACGGCGTTTGCTGACACGCCTTGCAGTAGCCATAGAGTTCAAATCGATGGTCCACGATGGAAAAACCCTCTACCCCATCCTCCACTTCGACCAGCGGACAGTACTGAAGCGGCATGACCGCCCCGCAACGCAGACATACCAGATGATGGTGATGCTCCGTTCCGCAGGCCAGCCTGTACTTCTTCGCCTCATCGGAAAAATCCAGGGGCTCCACGACACCCAGCTTCTCCAGCAAGGCTACGGTGCGATAGACGGTATCTGGACTGACATGCGGGCACTCTCCCTGCACCTCTGCCAGGACATCCTTGACCGCCAAACTCGCTTCTGGATGACGGAAGAACACGTCTATAACGAGTCGGCGTGGGCCCGTGAATTTATAGCCTGCTCCCTTGAGTCGCTTTGCGACTTGCTCTCTGTCTATCAACGCTCACTCCCCCCTTCACTTTGAACGCACGTTGTAGGGCCAGTGTACCACCACCACCCGCTTCATGTCCGAAAGCACTCGACAGGTCGTGACCGCGGAGCGTCCGAATGGAACCAGCGGAGCCGAGCGAATCAAAGGCAGATTAAATAAGAATTATTCCTATTTACAAGGCTCATGGATCTCTGCTATACTGCCTTCCATCCAAGATAATAGAAAATCATTTTCTACAAGCAAAGGGGTTGTGAACTCTTGCAGAAGTGTCGATTGGTCACGGCCGTGTGGATTGCCGCCACAACTGCCATCGTTTGCGCCTGTGGATCACCCTCGGTTTCGGGACACTCCACGACCAACCAGGTCGATTCCAAAGCCGCAACCAAAGTCATCCACGCCATCGGAGCGGAAAACGAGTACGCGGACGTCATTAAACAGATTGGCGGCAGGTATGTGTCGGTCGAGGCCATCATGAGCAACCCGAACACAGACCCGCATACATACGAGGCGGGGACCCACGACGCGGCAGCGGTGAGCCAAGCCACGCTTGTGGTACAGAACGGACTCGGTTACGACGGTTTCATGAACAAGCTGGAAGCGGGATCCCCGAATCCCAACCGGAAAGTGATTGATGTGAGCGAGGCTCTCGGCCTCAGCACCAACACGCGTAATCCGCACCTTTGGTACAAACCTGGGACCATGACCAAAGTCGCGCAATTGGTGTTCCATGCCCTGTCGGCTCAAGATCCGAAGCACAAATCCTACTTCGAAGCCAACCTCAAGAAATTTCAAGACTCGCTAGAGACGTGGCACCAAGAAGTGGCAGACCTCAAGCGAGAATTCCCGCACGCCGGCGTAGCGGTTACGGAGCCAGTGGCCGATTATCTCTTGCAGGCAGCGGGCTTGGACATCAAAACGCCATGGGCGTACGAGGCCGCGGTCATGAACGACACAGACCCGGCTCCGCAGCTGGTTGAGCAGGAGGATGACCTATTGCAACAGAGGCGTGTCAAAGTCCTGGTCTACAACCAGCAGGTGGTGGACCCGGCGACCAAATCCCTGCTTGCCTTGGCCAAGCAGAACCACATTCCCGTCGTCGGCGTGTATGAGACAATGCCGGCGCACCACAATTATCAATCCTGGATGGAAGCCGAAATCATGGCATTAAAGCGGGCCCTGCAGAACGGAAAATCGACGGAGAGGATTGACTGATGGGAGAGGCGAAACCAGTGCTCGACGTACGGGACGTCCACGTTCACCTGCAAAGGAGACTGGTGCTATCCGGTGTCCGATTTCAAATCCAAGCCGGAGAATTTGTCGGTCTCATCGGCCCCAACGGAGCCGGCAAGACGACCTTACTCAAGACCATCCTAGGATTGCTCACCCCTGCCCAAGGACAGATCTTAATGGATAATCGGCCCATCCGCCGTGGCAACCCGGCCATTGGTTACGTGCCGCAAAAGGTCCATCTTGACCCAGACATCCCGTTGCGGGGCCGAGATTTCGTCGCCCTCGGTCTGGACGGCGTACGCTGGGGTGTGCCCCTGCCGCGCCGGTCACGGCGGGAACGCGTGCAGCAAGCGCTCGCGTCTGTACGCGCATTGGCCTATGCCGATGCACCGGTGGGGCGACTGTCCGGCGGCGAACTGCAACGCCTGCAGATTGCCCAGGCGTTGGTCGGTGAGCCACGCCTGCTCTTGGTCGATGAACCGCTGTCCAATCTGGACATCCGCAATACGCATGAAGTCGTGCGCTTACTCCGTTACCTCGCTCGCGAGCGCGGGGTGGCCATCCTGCTCGTCGCGCACGACCTCAATCCGCTGTTGTCCGCGTTGGACAAGGTAGTTTATCTGGCCCGGGGCCGGTCGATGGCAGGCAGAGCCGACGAAGTCATGACGTCAGAGTCGCTCAGCCGATTGTACGGATACCCGGTCGAAGTGATGCGGGTGCAGGGGAGGATTGTCGTCGTCGGAAGCCCGGACGTGCATGTGGTCCCGCCAGATGCAACAGCGTACACCAGTCTTCAAGACTGGGAGGTGACGACTCCGTGATGGACCTGGCTACCTTCGTGCATTCGCCGTTCTGGCACAGCCCACAAGTGTGGAATGCGCTCTACATCACCACTTCCGCCGGCGTCGCGTCGGCAGTCGTGGGCGTGTTTATCGTCATGCGCGGTCAATCATTCGCCGGCCACATCCTGACCGATGTGGGCGCAACCGGTGCCTCGGCCAGCTTCCTTGTCTCCATCAATGCCTGGTACGGCTTCCTGTCCTTTGGCCTGCTGGCCGGAGCGGGTATGGAGGTGTTGGGCAAACGCGCCAGCGGCCGCGACAGCGCGACCGGATTGGTACTCACCTTTTTTATGGGGTTGGGAGCGCTGTTTCTGTTTCTCGACACGCGGGTCAGCAACACCGCGGACGTCACCATGTCGGTCCTGTTCGGTTCCGTGTTCACTGTGGATCCGAACACGACCCCTTGGCTCATCGGCACATCGGTGGCAATCCTTCTCTTGTTCGCTGCACTCTACCGACCGTTGCTGACCTGCTCTATCGACGCCGAGTGGGCGCAGGCGCGCGGCATTCCCGTCCGCTTCATCGGACTGTTGTTCATGCTGGCATTCGTTGTGGCAGCCGAAGACAGTGCGCTGGCAATGGGCGCACTGCTCAGCACCGCCTTCCTCATCGGACCTGCGGCGGCGGGCGTCCGCCTCTCCCATCGTATGGGCACAGCCATCGGCGTCTCTGCGCTGTTGGCGACGATAGCGGCTTGGCTCGGCATCGGTCTAGCCTACGCCAGTTACAACTGGCCGCCGGCAGGCCGCGGCTACCCTTGCAGTTTCCTCGTCGCCGGCATCATCTTCCTGGAGTACCTCCTTGCCTGCATGACCATCAGGTGGCGCGCTCACATCCGAGGGTTGGGAGGGAAAAGATGCGTATGATGGGTGTACTGGATACCTTGTGCCTGTGGCTGTTGCCGCCCGGGCTGCTGACAACGCCATACATGTGGCACGCCTATGTTTGCGGAACCGTCGTGGCCGTGGTGGCGACCCTGGTCGGATACTTCGTGGTCTTGCGAGGAGCCGCCTTCATGGCTCACAGTCTGCCGAAGATTGGCTTCGCCGGTATTGCCGGCGCCACTGTGCTGCAGATACCGCCGCTGGCAGGGCTGCTCACCTTCAACCTGCTCGGGAGTCTGGTCCTGTCCGCGCTGTCCCGCCGGGGAAAGCGGGACGTAGTGACTGCCTTGACCCTGGTCCTGGCGCTGGGTGCCGGCGAGTTGTTTCTCACACTGGGTCACGCTTATGGCGAAACGGCCTACGCGTTGCTGTTTGGACAGATTGTCGGCATCAGCGGTCCTCAGGTCGGTCAAACCTTGACCGTCGGCCTGGTCACAACTGGGCTCTGGATGACTCTCTACCGCCCGCTGCTGTTTCTCACTGTCGCCCGGGATCAAGCCCTGGCCCGAAGGGTGCGGGAGCGGCTGTTGGAAAACCTATTCGTCGTCCTCATCGGTCTCGTCTGCGTCATGACCGTACCGGTCGTAGGCGCCCTGCTCAGTTTCAGCCTGCTCATTGGTCCGATTACCACCGCCTGCTTGGTCACCCGGCGCGGCCTGCACACCCTGCTCCTTGCCGGCGCGCTCGGCCTCGTGGCGGTTTGGCTGGCCCTCCTGCTGGCCTACGATTCCGGCTGGCCAGTGGGTTTTTTCGCCACGACCATCATCATATTGGAATACGGGATGGTGCACATCGGTCGAAAGGCCATATCCGGTCGCTCGTCTAAAAAGTGACCACGGCCGGCTACAGATACGGGCGCGGATTGACCGGCTTGCCATCCACGCGCACCTCATAATGAAGATGCGGTCCGGTGACGCGGCCGGTGGCGCCGGAATAGGCAATCAGTTGGCCCTTGTGCACCATCTCTCCGGTTCGCACGACCACACGGGAGAGGTGGCCATAAACCGACTGAACGCCGTTCCCATGATCCAGAACGACCCAGATCCCGTAGCCGCCGCTGTTGGGACCCGCTTCCGCGACTCGACCGTCGTTGGCCGCGTACACCGGCGTCCCGACCGGACAGGCAAGGTCGATACCCGGATGGAACTCCTACTGCCCGCCCAGTATGCGCTCGCCAAACCCGGAGGTCACGACATGTGAGGAGACCGGCCACTGCCAGGTGCTGCTGGCTTCCGCCTCGTTCGTTCCGCGCAGTCGGATCTCCGGTCGGGACTCGGTCGTCGTGCGGCGCGCCACCACTTGTGTGTCCTGAAGTTGCCCGTTGACGTAGCGCAACCGCAGTGTCTCCAGCACACGCCCCACCTTCCCGCGCTGGACGACCTTCGAGTCACCGGCCGGGAGACGGGCGTCGTCTTGATAGCGGACGGTGAACGGTACGCGCAGCGAATGTTGTTGGATGACGGTCACGTCCAGCTGCAACAAGGGGTGCAGGGCGCGGCCCGCGTCCCGGTCTCCGGCTGGCGATGGAACGCCTTTTCGGAGCCCGGATGTTTCTAGCTGGCGGGCCCCGCCCTCTCTCGACTCGGCCATCGCGGCGGCTGTTTGTAGCATCTGTACCGGCGGCAGCCCCCCTGATCGGTTCTCAATCCCCTTCACCAGAGGAATGGCCCGCGGATACAGAATCTCCTCAACCGCCGCGCCCGCCGAAACCACCTGGGTCACGCTTACCGTCACGGGTCGCAGCGATACATCCTCGCGGAAGCGACCGGTCGCATCCCCCGCCGCCTCGGGCCACAGAGCATGCCGCACCTCGTCCAAGACCAGCTGAGCCGCGGCGGCGTCCCGAGTGTACACAAGCGGTCGTCCGTCGGCCAGGATCGCGGTCGCTGGCGTGGGCAGAGTGCACACCGCCGACCAGTCGTAAGATTTCGGGACCAAGGTGTGGACAGGCTGCAGGCTTATGCTCACATCATGCCCAAGCGCCAATCGCCTGATGGAGGCAAGCACCGATTCGTCATTGGGCACCATGCCAACGTAAGCGCCATCCGAGTACACCTGCACCCATTCGGAAGTTTGAACGAGTTTGTGACGGACCCAGCAGCCCACACCGGCCAGCAGCACGACGGTGAACCCTGCCGCCGCATACAGGCGTGCCCAACTGGAGCGCCGTCGCGTACCCTCGCTGTCCGTTCCCCAACGTCCCTGGCGAAATACCGTTTTCCACCGAAGAAAGCGCTGCCATCGCCAAAAACGCCTTTCTCCCCGCCCCGCCAAAACGTCATGGTCTGCGCTGGTGCTGCGAGTTCCACCCGCATCCACCCCGCCTGGTCGTCTCCATCTCAACAGAATAAGCCCCTCCCCGCCGACCGCATGAATTCGACGGGAAGGGACAAAATCCTGCTGCACCAAGCCAATGCCCAAATTATGGACGGTGTTCCGCCAAGATGGCCTGCGTCAGTTGGTCCGTGAATTCCCGCGCCGCATGATAGCCCAGCACCTTGAGACGGTAGTTCATCGCCGCCACCTCAATGATGACCGCCAAGTTCCGGCCGGGCCGGACCGGGATGGTAAGGGATGGGAGCTCCGTGTCGAGGATGCGCACCTTTTGTTCGTCGATGCCGAGCCTGTCGTAAGCCACATCCTCCCGCCACGCCTCCAGATGCACCACCATGGCCAACTTTTTGTGCGTGCGCACCGCGCCCGCTCCAAACAGGGTCATCGCGTTGAGCACGCCCAGCCCGCGAATTTCGAGCAGGTGCTGCAGCAGTTCGGGAGCGCTGCCCACCAAGGTGTTGTCGGAAATCTGTCGGATGACCACCGCGTCGTCCGCCACCAACCGGTGTCCGCGTTTGACCAATTCGAGGGCGGTCTCACTCTTGCCGATCCCGCTCGATCCGGTGATCAAAATGCCGATGCCGTAGACGTCCACCAGCACGCCGTGCACCAATGTCTCGGGCGCCAGCCGCGCCTCGAGGAAACTGGAGATGACGGCCGCGGCCCGAGTCGTCACCATATCGGTGCCCAACACCGCCAGCCCCCGGCTCTCCGCTTCGCGTAGCAGAGCCTCGGGAGGGGTTTGGCCCCGGGAGACGACCACACACGGCGTTTGATCATACGAACAAAACGCAAACAGGCGCAGCGCCTGCTCGCGGCTGTCCATGCCTGCCAAGAAAGACAACTCGGTCCGTCCCAAGAGCTGTATTCGATCCGCGGGATGATACTTTAAGTACCCAGCCAGCGCAAGGCCCGGACGGTTAATGTCTATCGTCGACACCTTGCGGTCAAAGTCCGCGTCCTCAGTGAACACCTTCAGCCGCAGCCCGTCCACCAGCTCCGCCACGCTGACCCCTCGCTCTTTGCTCACCGCCTGTCACCTCTTTCGCCAATCGGGTGGCGCCTGACGCCCCAAAGCAGAAGAGAACGCCGGCCCTGATGTTTCGGGCCGGCCGGACACGCCACATCCACACCTCTATTGTGACACGCACCGCGAAACGAGGGCAACGCCCAAACACAGACGATGGACAGCTGGATTCAGAAGAACAGGCACTCACGCGGTCTGCAACTGTCCGACCAGCGGCACCGCCTGCTCCGTCTCCGCGTCGAAGATATGGATCTTGTTTCCATCAAGCACCAGTTGAATCTCCGTCCCCGGTTGCGGATGGCTGCGCGCGCTGATGCGGGCCACAACCGTCTGACCGCCTTTGCTGGTGTGCACATACAGCTCGGATCCCATGTTCTCCACCACGTCGATGCGGGCCGTGAACGAGGTTTCCGGATAGGCGGAGAGGAACACCTCTTCGTTATGCAGGTCTTCCGGACGGATGCCGAGCACCACCTCTTTGCCGATGACACCCGCCTCCCGCAGCGCAGGATAACGACCCTCGGGAATCAGCAGGTTCAATTCCGGAGCCCGGAAGTACACCTTGCCGCCATCCTCGACCAGGCTTCCGCGGAGGAAGTTCATCGCGGGCGATCCGATGAACCCTGCCACGAACAGGTTGCTGGGGTAGTTGTACACGTTTTGCGGCGTGTCCACCTGCTGGATGACACCATCCCGCATGACGACGATGCGGTCGCCCATGGTCATGGCTTCCGTCTGGTCGTGCGTCACGTACACCACAGTCGTCTGAATGCGCTGGTGCAGTTTGCGAATCTCCGCACGCATCTGCACACGCAGCTTCGCGTCCAGGTTGGACAGCGGTTCATCCATCAGGAACACCTGGGGTTCCCGAACAATGGCCCGGCCCAACGCTACGCGCTGCCGCTGGCCGCCAGACAGCGCCTTAGGTTTGCGGTCCAACAGATGCTCGATGTCGAGAATACGTGCCGCCTCGCGTACCCGCTGATCAATCTCTGCCTTCGGGACCTTGCGCAGTTTTAAGCCAAACGCCATGTTCTGATACACGCTCATGTGCGGATACAGCGCATAGTTCTGAAAGACCATGGCGATGTCCCGGTCCTTCGGGGCGACATCGTTCACCCGCCGGCCGCCGATGTACAGGTCACCTTCAGAGATGTCCTCCAGGCCCGCAATCATACGCAGTGTCGTCGTCTTGCCGCAACCCGAGGGACCGACGAACACGACAAACTCTTTGTCCTGAATATCCAGGTTGAAATTTTTCACCGCGGTCACTTCGTTGTTGTAGCGCTTGTAGATGTTCTTCAGGATGACCTCTGCCATGCCGCATCCTCCTCACTTCAAGCGGTTTCATTTGGGAACGTAAAGATCCAGCAGCTTCCCCTTGCTTTTGAATATACCAGCCCGCACGAGGCCACCCAATAGACAAAGTGCCTCATGTCCGGGCGTCCAATTGGGCAAGTTGCCTTCAAGGCCGACGCAGCAACGCTTGGGCCACATAGAGAGTCATTGCGTCTTCAAAACAGCGGGGGTCGTATCCGGTCTCTTCGCGGATCCGCTCAATGCGGTGCAGCAGCGTGTTGCGGTGCAGGTACAAAAGCCGCGCCGCCTCGCTCACGTTCAGATTCGCCCGCACCAGCCCCGCCAAGGTCGCTTGCAGTTCGTCCGGCAAAACGCGCGCGGGGGCGCTGGTCACAGGAAGGTGCTGACGCAACGCCTCCAGGAACAGGCTGGCAGCCGCATCGGTCTGGAGGATGAACAAGCTCTCAAGTGGGTTCTCCTGCCAGATGTAGATCCGGTTTGGCCCGTGCATGCGGTGGCGACGCCGCCAGGTTAAAACCGTGGTCGCGAGCGCGTGTGGCAGAACGCCAGGGGTCGAGGCAGGTGCTCCGGCCGCCGCCTCGCAGGAGATAAACAGTTCGGCGCCCAACGCCTGCAGGAGCTCCGTCAAGCGCGCGCGCAAATCCACCAATGCATGAGCCTGCTCAGAAACCAGTGATGACGGCTCGGCGTGCCCCGCCTCGCCGCCGGTAACAGCACGCTCATTGGACTTCACCGCCCTAAACCCGTCCGGCCAAAACAGCCACACTCCCGAACTCCCATCGGCCAGGCGCAGCCAGCCCCCCTCGACACTGTCGTCGAGTTCCCGCACCAAATCCAGAATAGCCCTCTCCACATCTTCGCTCTCGTCACGGGAGCCGGTGTGGCTGAGCGGAAACGGCTGCAACCAGACCAACCGGCCGGAGTCGGCCCGAAACGGCCACTGCGCGGCTGGCGAAGGCGGGCTGGACAAAGCCAGGATGAGGTCGTCCGGCTTCGCCACAAACAATTCCCGCAACTCCCCCTCCAACCACAGGTAGCCGGTGTCCCCTTTCGCCTCGGCCCACTGTCGCACCAACCACGACAATGTGGTGCGGGTCATGCTGTCCGGTGCCCGGTCCATGCGTGCGTACACGGCGTCGTCCAAGTGCAGGCACCACGCGCGTCCCCACTTCCACCAATCCCCCGGCTCCCGCCTTCGTTCTGGCGCGTCATAATGGAGAATGACGAAGGAACACCCAGTGGCGTCGGCCCACTCGAACAAGGGCGCATACCACGGGGCCGCCGCCATCAGCGGCCGACCTCCTGTACGCTGCCGACCGTCTCCTCCTGAGCCTGCTGAACTCTTGCCCGCTCCCGATCCCGCTTCAGAATGGGAGCTAGAAACCTCCCTGTCCAGGATTGTTCCACCTGACACACCGCCTCCGGCGTCCCAGCGGCCACCAGCTCCCCGCCCCGGTCACCTCCCTCGGGCCCCAGGTCAATCAGGTAGTCGGCCGTCTTGATCACGTCGAGGTTGTGCTCAATCACCAACACCGTATCCCCCGCATCGACCAGGCGGTGCAACACCGCCAGCAGTTTCTCAATATCGGCGACATGCAGGCCGGTAGTGGGCTCGTCCAGGATGTACAGAGTGCGGCCGTTGCTGCGGCGGTGCAGTTCCGATGCCAACTTCACGCGCTGGGCCTCTCCTCCGGAAAGTGTCGTCGCCGGTTGGCCCAAGCGCATGTATCCCAAGCCCACATCTTCAAGCGTCTGCAGCTTGCGCTGGATGCGCGGGATGTTCTCGAAGAACTTCAAGGCATCGCTGACCGTCATGTCCAGGACCTCGGCGATGTTCTTGCCCTTGTAGTGGACCTCCAGCGTCTCCCGGTTGTACCGCCGGCCTTTGCACACCTCGCAGGGGACATACACGTCCGGCAAGAAGTGCATCTCAATTTTGATGATGCCGTCCCCGCGGCACGCCTCGCAGCGGCCGCCCCGCACATTGAAGCTGAACCGGCCCTTCTTGTACCCGCGCATCTTCGCCTCGTTGGTGGTGGCAAACAGGTCGCGGATGTCGTCAAACACGCCGGTGTAGGTGGCCGGGTTCGACCGCGGCGTGCGCCCAATCGGCGATTGATCGATGTCCACCACCTTGTCCAGGTGTTCCAGGCCCTCGATGCCGTCGCAGGCGCCCGGCCGCACCCGCGCCCGATTCAAGTCCCGCGCCAGCGTCTTATAGACAATCTCATTGACAAACGTCGATTTTCCAGACCCGGATACCCCGGTCACGCACGTAAACACGCCAATTGGGATCTTCACGTTGATCTTTTTGAGATTGTTCTCGCGAGCCTTTTTCACTTTCAACCAGCGCCCGTCCGGCTTGCGGCGTTTCTCCGGCACCGGGATGAACCGCCTGCCGGACAGGTATTGTCCGGTCAATGAACGCTCGTCCGCCATCACTTGCTGCGGCGTGCCGGCGCTGACCACCTGGCCGCCCAAATCCCCAGCGCCCGGCCCCATGTCGATGATATAATCGGCAGCCAGCATTGTGTCTTCGTCGTGTTCCACGACAATCAAGGTGTTCCCCAGGTCCCGCATGTGTTCTAAAGTCCGGATGAGTCGCTCATTGTCCCGTTGATGCAGACCAATGCTGGGCTCGTCCAGGATGTAAAGGACGCCCATCAGGCTCGACCCCAGCTGCGTGGCCAGGCGGATGCGCTGCGCTTCGCCGCCGGACAATGTGCCGGCCGACCGGCTCAGGGTTAAGTATTCGAGCCCCACGTCGCGCAAGAAGCCAAGCCGCGAGGAAATTTCACGCAAGATCAGCCGGGCAATGGCGGCTTCTTTGTCGGTCAATTCGAGCCCCGCAAAGAACGTCAGGGCCTCTTGCACAGACAGGTCGGTCACCTCGGCAATGTCCTTGCCTCCCACCTTGACCGCCAGGCTCTCCGGACGCAGGCGCTTGCCGCGGCATGCCGGACAAGGGCTGGCCGCCATGTACTCGGCTATGAATTCCCGAATGGAATCGGACGAGGTATCCCGGTAACGGCGCTCAAGGTTCGGAATGACGCCCTCGAAAGGGATCTCGGCCGTCTTCGTCTGGCCGAAATCATTTTCGTAGGTGAAGCGGATCCGCTCGCCATTGCCGTACAGCAGTTTATCCAGCTGCTCTGGCGGAAGCTGGGAAACGGGAACCTCCATGTCAATCCCGAAACTGCGGCAGGCCGCCGCCAACAACTGCGGGTAATAGGTCGAAAACCCACCCGACCAAGGTGCAATCGCCCCGTCCGCAATGGACCGGCTGTCGTCCGGGATGACGAGGTCGCGGTCGACTTCCATGTGCACCCCCAGACCGGAGCAGGCCTCGCAGGCGCCGAACGGGCTGTTGAAAGAAAACATGCGCGGGGCCAACTCGCCCACACTGAAGCCGCAATTGGGGCAGGCGAGATTCTGGCTGAACAGCAGCTCCTCCCCGTCCTTCATCAGGTCAATCAGCACGATGCCGCCGGCCAGGCTTAGCGCGGTCTCCAGTGAGTCCGCCAAGCGGGCGCCCACGTCCGGGCGGATGATGATCCGGTCGACCACCACCTCGATGTTGTGCTTGCGATTTTTCTCCAGGCGGACGGGTTCCCCCACCTCGCGCGTCTCCCCGTCGATGCGGACCCGCACGTAACCGCTCTTCTTCAGGTCCTCCAATAACTTCTGGTGTTCCCCTTTGCGGCCGCGAACCACCGGGGCCAACACCTGCAGACGCGTACCTTCCGGGTACGCGAGCAGCCTGTCCACCATCTGCTCCACCGTCTGCGAGGTGATGGGAATGTGGCAGTTCGGGCAGTACGGCCGCCCGATGCGCGCGAAGAGGAGCCGTAGATAGTCGTAGATCTCGGTCACCGTTCCGACCGTGGAGCGTGGGTTGCGGCTGGTCGTCTTTTGATCAATGGAGATAGCTGGTGAAAGACCATCGATGGAGTCCACGTCCGGTTTGTCCATTTGGCCCAAAAACTGTCGTGCATACGCGGACAGAGACTCCACGTAACGCCGTTGCCCCTCGGCGTAGATGGTGTCAAACGCCAGCGACGACTTGCCAGATCCGCTCAATCCCGTGATCACGATGAACTGATCGCGGGGAATGGATACGTCGATGTTTTTCAGATTATGGGCACGCGCCCCTTTGACGACAATACGGTCTTGTGACATCAACAGCCTCCTCTTTCACTGCAACCGCCTAGCCCCGTGACCGACCGTGGCCTGCCAATCCGCCGCCTTTGCCCGCAGCGGCTCCCAGCGGGCTCGCGTCGCATCAAGCAGAGGCCGACTCGGACAGCTCGACAATCATGTCCCGCAGCTCGGCCGCCCGCTCGAACTGCAACTCCTTGGCCGCCTGCTTCATCTCTTTTTCCAGTTTCTGAATCAGCGACTTGCGATCCCGCGGGGACATCCTCTGCGCCTGCTCGATGACGCTCACATACTCTGCCTTCTCTTCCGCGGCGCGCGTGGCCTCTATGACCTCCCGTACCGCCTTTTGTATCGTCTGCGGGGTGATGCCGTGCGCCTCGTTGTACGCCTGCTGCTTGCGGCGGCGGCGCTCCGTTTCTTCAATCGCCACCCGCATCGAATCTGTGACCTGGTCCGCATACATGATGACTTGGCCGTGCGCGTTGCGGGCTGCCCGCCCAATTGTCTGAATGAGCGACCGTTCGGCGCGCAGGAACCCTTCCTTGTCCGCGTCGAGGATGGCGACCAAGGCCACCTCCGGCAGGTCCAGTCCTTCCCGCAGGAGGTTGATGCCGACCAACACGTCAAATGTCCCCAACCGCAGTTCACGCAGGATTTTCATGCGTTCTATGGTCTTGATGTCCGAGTGCAGATAACGGACCTTGATCCCCAGTTCCTTGAGGTAGTCGGTTAGGTCCTCCGCCATCTTCTTGGTCAATGTGGTCACCAGCACCCGCTCGTCGCGACGAATGCGGACGTTGATCTCGCCGACCAAATCGTCAATCTGTCCCTTGATGGGACGGACAAAAACCTCCGGATCCAAAAGCCCGGTGGGACGAATGATCTGCTCGACCAACTGCTGCTGGTGTTCCAGCTCGTACGGCCCTGGCGTGGCGGAGACAAAGATCACCTGACCCAGCCGCTGCTCAAACTCTTCAAACGTCAGCGGGCGGTTGTCCGCCGCCGAAGGCAACCGAAACCCGTGCGAGATCAGCGTCTCCTTGCGCGTCCGGTCGCCACCGTACATCCCCCGCACCTGCGGCAGAGTGACATGCGATTCGTCAATCAGGGTCAAGAAATCTTTAGGAAAGTAATCAAGAAGGGTATGCGGCGGTTCTCCGGCCGCCCGTCCCTCCAGATGGCGCGAGTAGTTTTCGATCCCGGAGCAATAACCAATCTCCAGCATCATCTCGATGTCATAGTTGGTCCGTTGCTCCAACCGCTGCGCCTCCAGGAGCTTCCCCTCACCGCGCAGCTCTTCCAGCCGCTCGGCGAGTTCCCGGCGGATGCGCTCTATCGCCCGCTCCAGTCGCTCGCGCGAGGTCACGAAGTGCGACGCCGGGTAAATCCCGACGTGCTCCCGCACTCCCAGCACCTCGCCGGTCAACACGTCGATTTCGGTGATGCGGTCGATCTCGTCGCCAAACAGCTCTACGCGAATCGCCTGCTCACCACGTGAAGCCGGAAAGATCTCCACTGTATCGCCGCGCACCCGGAACGTCCCGCGCGTAAAATTGATGTCGTTGCGCTCGTACTGCATGTCGACCAGCCGGCGCAGGATGTCGTCGCGGCTGCGCACCATGCCGGTACGCAGGGACAGTACATGGCCACGATACTCGTCCGGATCGCCCAAGCCGTAAATGGCCGAGACACTGGCCACGACGATGACATCCCGCCGTTCCAGTAGAGACGCGGTCGCCGAGTGGCGCAGTTTGTCGATCTCGTCATTGATCTTCGCGTCCTTCTCGATGTACGTGTCGGTCGAAGGGATGTACGCCTCCGGCTGGTAATAATCGTAATAACTCACAAAGTACTCGACCGCATTATTGGGGAAAAACTCTTTGAACTCGGCCGCCAGTTGCGCGGCCAACGTTTTGTTATGGGCAATGACCAGGGTCGGCCGGTTGACCCTGGCAATGACGTTCGCCATGGTAAAGGTTTTGCCCGATCCGGTGACCCCGAGCAACGTCTGATACTTGAGATTGGACTCGAGTCCCTTGACCAGCTTATCAATGGCTTCCGGCTGGTCCCCCGTCGGACGATAGTCAGAGACCAGTTCAAACTGACCGTTGTCGATGGACAACACGGATCGCCCCTCTTGTCGGCGCCCACCACCCTCGTCAGGGCGCGGCCTGGTGCGCCGCGGTAACTACCGCGTCCGCAGACGCAGTGTGCTACCTTTTATGTTACCATAACGGCAAAAAGGGAACAATTGTTCTGATTCAGGGGCTCATCGATGTGTGGCCGCTCCAGAACAATGCGGGACGAGACGAAAGCGAACGCGAGTGACATCTTGTGGCGGCAACTGGTGGGAGAGCGTAATACGGAATCGATCATCACGACAAACTAATGTAGTTAGCTTAAAATGAATGCATATTAGTTTTTGCTGGCCCAATGAAAGTGTTGGCATGACGGCACAAGTCAGCTAACCCAGGACCACGATCAAGGAGGGTAAACCTATCAATGAGAATGACTTATTTCGGGAATTGCATCCAACTTACGTTTTACCCTGGCGTATTCCCAGTGAATTGCTACCTCGTCAAAGAGGCTGACGGACTAACTTTGATTGACACAGGACTTCCGTCGAGCGCCAAGGCCATTCGCACGGCAGCTCAGAAGCTCGACATGCCGATCCTGCGGATCGCACTCACGCATGCCCACGGGGATCATGTTGGTTCCCTCGATACATTGCGCAAAGCTTCGCCTAACGCGGAAGTTATGATTTCAGTCCGCGATGCCCGACTGCTTCGTGGAGACACCAGTATTGATCCTAGCGAGCCGCAGGTTAAGGTCCGCGGTTCGGTGAGACCGTGTAAGACA
Organism: Alicyclobacillus kakegawensis NBRC 103104; assembly: GCF_001552655.1. Lineage (GTDB taxonomy): Bacteria > Bacillota > Bacilli > Alicyclobacillales > Alicyclobacillaceae > Alicyclobacillus_G > Alicyclobacillus_G kakegawensis. The sequence continues at coordinate 178,917 of NZ_BCRP01000006.1, forward strand.
AGTCCTACTCGCCTCCTCAATGCAGGAGACCGCATTGGTTCCCTTGAGGTGATTTCGTGCCCAGGACATACACCTGGTCATGTTGCCTTTTTCGATACAAGGGATAGAACTCTCATCGCAGGTGATGCGTTTCAGACACAGGGAGGAGTGGCAGTTTCGGGTACGGTACGACCACTATTCCCGTTTCCTGCACTTGCAACCTGGCACAAGCCTACAGCTCTAACCAGCGCGAAACACTTACGTCAATTGCGTCCGTCTCACTTAGCTGTGGGACATGGCAATATACTTGTTAATCCACTCGAAGCCATGGATGCCGCCATTAAGATGGCCGAACGCAAGTTGAAGGGGAAGATATAGAGATGGTCGCTAGGGCTGGATTGGATAGAATGTCCGTCGTTCTCACCGCGGCTAGATTAGCCGATGAAGTTGGATTTGAAAATGTCACACTTGCGGCAGTGGCCTCGCGTCTTGGCGTACGCATTCCCTCACTGTACAATCATGTCAAAGGTTTACCGGGGCTGCGTCGGGAACTTGCCCTTTACGGCATACGTGAATTAAACAAGCGACTCCAAGGGGCCGCCATCGGCAAAGAGTCTGATAAGGCCATTGAATCAATGCTATATGCATACCGCTCATTTGTCAGGGAACGCCCCGGCCTTTACCAGGCAACTTTGCACGCGCCTGATCCGCAAGACCGTGAGGTACAAGAGGCATCCCAAGCCATCATTGAAACGGTACTGACCGTGCTGGAGCCGTTTCATTTTAAATACGAGGACGCCCTACACGTTGTCCGTGGCTTCCGTAGCGTCGCTCATGGTTTTGTATCGCTCGAAGCAGCGGGAGGCTTTGGGCTCTCTCTCGATACAGACGAGAGCTATCGTCGGCTGATATCCGTCTTTCTTCGCGGTTTACATTGCAGCTCACTTTAACAAAACGAGCCGGGGGTTCCCGGCTACGGTATTCAAGTTGACGGGAACCTGTTAAAAGTGGAGTGACAGAAGCATCATCCCCCTGAGAGGCATACGTCTGTTTTTTTGGCATCAATTAGGAAATCGAGAATTTTCTGATACACGACATCCACCTCAACAGAACTGTTCCGAAAACGATGCTGCTCCCGAACGCACCTCAGATCGGCAGCACCAGCTGCCGGCTGGCCCCATCCGACCGTTTTGCCGCGGATGATGCCGTGCCGCCGACACCACTTTCTGCTGCCGCCGACGGAGCAGCTTCCACCATCCGCGGGGCATGCGAGTCCAGCCCAAACTCCGCCATCAGGGCGCGCGCTCGGCGCAGGACCGGATCGACATAGGCGGTTGGCGGGTAGGCCGTCCGATACAGCCGCTGATAGCGGGCCACTAGATGCGGGTAACGCTGGCGCAGAGTCTGCATGAACCACTGTTTTACCTCTGGGGTGAGACGGAGGATGGACGGCACTAAAAAACGAGCGTGCATAGCGGCTGCGGCTTCGACGACCGCCCGCAGTTGCGGCGTCGAATCGGTCAGATAGGGTACGATTGGTGCCAAAAACACACCTGCCGGGAGACCGTTTGCCGCCAACTCGCGTACGGCGGCCAAGCGCTTGTCCGGCGCTGGCGTGGCCGGCTCAAGATTTCGCCAGACCTGCTTGTCCAGGGTGTGCACGCTGATGTTGATAGAGTGCAAGCGCATCCTCTGCAGGATGTCGAGGTCTCGAAGGATGAGCGGAGAGCGAGTCGTGATGGAGGTGGGCACCTGGTATTCCGCGAGCACCTCCAGGCACTGCCGCGTGACTCGGCGCTTGGCCTCAATCGGTTGATATGGGTCTGTGGCGGTGCCGATGGTCACCAGCCCAATGTCAGCCGCCAGGCACTGCAAGTCGCCCCCGCACCGGCGCAGCTTGCGCTCCAGCTGATCCGCCAAGGCGTCGGCGGCGTTTGCCTTCACCAGAACGTTTCTGCGGAACGTGTCGTCGGCCCCCATGCCCAGGTACGTATGCGTCACACGCGCGTAGCAGAAACTGCATCCGTGCGAACAGCCCCGGTACGGGTTGATGGACCAATGAAACGGCATGCTGGGGGCGTTCACCCGATTCATCGCCTGTTTTGTCAAAACGTCTTGGTATGTCGGCGGCTGACGCACTGGCACCCTCCTCCGTCACGGACCACCCACGTGAACTGTCGCGGTTTACGAATCGCACTTTGGGAATCCATGACTTCGAACGTATGTTCCCATACGTCCATTATACCCTGGCCGGGCGCGTTTGCAATCGTTTCTCCCTCTGTGCAAGAACGCCACACGGTCTACGCATTCTCCAGAAGGGCGGATTTTCGCACATGTCAGCAGCGGATGCGTTCCACGCTGCGGTGCGATATCCCTGCTGGAACACCAACAGGGGCTGGATCGTACGCACGATCCAGCCCCCGCAAAACAAAACCGCGCATTCTATGCCTGCTCCCGTGCCAGCCAGGGCAGCGCCGCGGCGCCGATGACACCGGCCTTTGCGCCCAGCTGGGCTGGTACAATCGGCACGTCCATCCCGTAGCTCCTACGGAAATAGTTGCTCCCCAGCGCCTGCAGCAGCGCTGCAAACAAAGGCTGCCCGATGCGGGCCACCCCCCCGCCAATGACAATCAAGTCGGGGTCGTACAGATTGACGATGTTCACCAGGCCGATGCCCAGATAGTAAAACGCTGTGTCGAGAACCTGTTGTGCCTTGTTGTCCCCGCGCATCGCCAGTTCAGCCACCTGCTCCGCCGTCAGGGCCCGCCCGAACGCCTCGCTCGCCATGCGGGCAATGGCTGTTCCCGACGCCACAGCCTCCAGGCATCCGCGGTTCCCGCAGTTGCAGCGGGCGCCGTCCGGATCGACAATCATGTGGCCAATCTCGGCAAACCCGCCGGCGGCCCCCTGGCGCACCTGCCCGTCGATCACCACGCCGCCGCCGATACCGGTGCTGACAGTGATGTACACCATCTGCAAGCTGCCCTGGCCGGCCCCAAAGCGGTGCTCAGCAACCGCAGCCGCGTTGGCGTCGTTCTCCAGGTACACGGGAAGGCCATACACCTCATGCAGCTCGTCCCGCAGCGGGATCTGGTCCCATCCCGGCAGGTTGGGCGGACCCAACACCATGCCGGTGTGCGGGTTGAGAGGCCCGGGAGCCCCGATACCGATGCCGATGACATTGGCGCGACCCACCCGGTCCAGCATTCTATCGATGGTATCGCGCATACGTCGGATGACGGCATCCGGACCGTCCGCCGCCATCGTCGGCAGCTCCAGTGTGTGCTGCAGGGTGCCCTGTTCGTCGAGAACCCCGGTCAAGATTTTGGTGCCGCCCAGGTCAACGCCAATACTGTACACGGCGGGTGTTCCTCCATTTCTCAGCGCTGTCGGCGCGCCCGCCGTGCGCTCATTCGTGATCGTACGTATCATATAGGCTCGTTACCTGCAAAGCCTGCGCAAACTCGTCGCGCGACAACGGTCGCGACAGGGACGACTTGGCTACCGTGATTGTACGCGGCGCATCGGCCGACAGGTCAAAAAAGTTGTCGCTGAACACCGCGTCCGCGCCAGACAAATCGAGCGCCACGTACTTGGCGTACGCCTGCGCCGAAACGCGCACCACAAAGGCGTCACCCGCGTCCTCCACCGCGACGGACAGGCGCGGATTGACAAATTCGAAGTGTTTGGCCGGCGCCAAAAGCAGCGTGCCCTGACGCACCCCGTCGCCAGTCTCGAAGCTGTATTCGAGATAGGTGCGGCGCCGCACGTCCATGTCCGCGCACACATCGGACACATCGAGGTCGATGACCTTTTGCGGCAAAAGCGCCGGCACTCTGACCACCTGTTCGCCGGCGCGCAAAACCTGCGACTGGGCGTCGCAGAGCCGCCAGCGCACTGTGCCGGTGACCTCCTGCAAGCGGTCGTTCGTCAACCACAGCGCCACCTGGCTGCCGTCTTCGCAGGCCGAGATGAGAAGCGGATCGAAAAAGCGCTTGGCGAAGTAGTGCAGCGCCTTCCACCGTCCATAATAATCGATGCTGGACCAAGAAGCGACCGGCCAGCAGTCGTTGAGCTGCCAATAGATGGCCCCCATGCAGCGCCCGCGGTGGCGGCGCCAGTGCTCGACCCCGTACTTGATGGCTTCCGCCTGCAGGATTTGGGACGTGTACACAAGCGCAGGCAGGTCCTTTGGATAGCGGAAGTTCTCGGCCAGGTAGTATAAAATCTTGCCGTTGGCCGATCCGTTCTTCTGGTGATTCTCCATCACATACGAGAAGACGTTGCGGTCCTCGGGCTCGGTGAAGGTCTCTATCGTCTTGATGGACGGAAAGGACTGAAATCCAAACTCCGAGCAGAAACGGAAGTGGAACTTCCGGTACTCCGTGAACGGCTTGAGCCCGTGCCAAACATCCCAGTAGTGGACGTCGCCGCGGTTCTCGTCGTTCGGGTTGTCAAAGCCGCCCCCCGACGACGGCGATGCCGGCCAGTAAGCCACCTGCGGCGCTTCCTGGCACGCCACCTGCGCCAACACCTGCTCAAACATCTTCAGGTAGTCCTGGCGCAGGTCGTCGGGCTTCGGGAATTGCCAGTCCGCCCAAGCCACCTCCATCTCGTTGTTGCCGCAGAGCAGCCCCAGGCTGGCGCGGTGGCGCAGCCGGCGCAGGTTGTCGACGGCCTCCTGGCGGATGTTGTCTTCAAACTCAGGCGTCAGCCGGTAGACACCGCAGGCAAACATGAAATCCTGCCACACCACGATCCCCAACTCGTCGCACAGGTCGTAGAAGTAGTCCTCCGGATACAGACCGCCGCCCCACACACGGACGAAGTTGAAATGGGCCGCCACACAATCTTCGAGCAGCCGCCGGGTTTTCTCCCGGCTGCGCCGGGCCAACAGGTTGTCTTCCGGGATGTAGTTGGCTCCGCAAGCGAAGATGCGCACCCCGTTGACCTCAAACAGGAACGATTCTCCCCACTCGTCCGGTTCCCGCACCAAGCGCAAAGTGCGCAGCCCGATACGAAACGACCGCGCGTCCCACGTCTGACCGGCCGCTTGGAGACGCACCTCCACCTGGTACAGAGGCTGCTTCCCGTAGCCATTCGGCCACCACAGCTCCGGGTTGCCGATCTCGACCGCAAGCGCGTTGCGCCCGCGCGCCGCGGATTGGTGTGCGCGCTGGACGTGGCCGTCCGGTGCGGTGACCTCCACCACCAGTTCCAACGAAGCGTCCTGCCAGGCCTCGACGTCCGCCAAGACGTCCAGCCGTACACGACCGTCCGAGTGGCGCTGGTCGACACGCACATCGGCAATTCGGCCGACCCGGTAGGCGCGCAGAAAGATGTCGCGCCAGATTCCCAAATCGGGAATTTTAGGACCCCAATCCCATCCGAACATGTAGTGCCCTTTGCGCACATGCGGAAAGCCCTCGACCGAATCGCCGGGTCCCCAGAGTGGATCCCGCGCGTTGGCCTCCAAGATGTAGTTGAGGGCCGAACGAAAGACGATGCGAATGTGGTTCTGCCCGGGATGCAGCAGATGCTTCACATCGAACTCATACGTCCGGTGCATATTATCGGTGTGCGCAACATGCTGACCATTGACCTCAATGTCCGCCAGCGTATCGAGACCCAGGCAGGTCAACAGCACCCTGTCGGCGGCGAGCAGCTGCTCATCCACCTGGAAGTCCCGCTCGTACTCGTAGTCCTGATTCGCCACGTCGAAAACGCGCAGCTCGTTGTCGCGATAGAATGGGTCGGGAATGCGGCCCGCGCGCAGCAGGTCCAAATACACGGACCCCGGCACCTGAGCTGGGATCCACTCCGTTGCATTCACAGCCTTCATGCGCCACTTGCCATTCAGATCTATGATCACACGATGTCCCCCTATTCCGTATGCACCCATCCGTACACAACGAGCTTCCCCGCTGCTCATCCAGATGCCACCTTGGCCGCGTAGCGCTCACGAATGCACTCCGCTTCTGGTGTCGCCCACGCGCCTGACCACACTCTATCGAAATCGCTTACAGGCGAACATGGATTGAATTGAGATTTATGGCGCTTCTATCACCAATACAGACGCCGTTTGCATAACAAAAAACGAATGGAAACAAGCCCAAACGATTGACATTCCGTGCAAGTATAGTCATCGTGCGTGTTCCATCCAGAGGATCCCTTCAACCGGACAGGCGCCGCGCCCCAGCGTCGCCGCGCCCACGGGGCGCACGCCGGCTACGCAGCCAAGCCACTCCCCACAAACACAGCAGAATCCCCGATAACCACAAGCCCCACATGTCCTCGTGGCACCAGTTGGCCGAGTTGATGGCCTGCCACACCGGGCCCGCGAGACCCCCAGCCAAAATCTGCGCCCACTCAAAGGTGCCAACCATCCAAGCTGCCCCTGTCGACAGGGCGGTGACCGTCACGTTGTAGCGCCAGCGCCGCACGGGGTCTTGGTTCGCCCAACCGTAGGCTCTGGCCATGCACAACCCGTCCAAACCGTCCAAAAGGCTCATGCCCGCCGCAAACAACAGGGGCAACACCAAGACACTCAAGCCTTCCAGAGGTGTCCAGATGTGCGTATGTATATCCCCGGCTGTCGCCGTACCAAAAGCCAATAGGGCAATCTCGGTCGCTGTGTCGAAGCCGAGACCAAACAACAAGCCCACAAAATACATGTGCCAGTCACAGCTCACCCAGCGCAGACTGAAGCCGAACACGGTGCTCAACAGCCCCGTGGCCGACGCATGCTTGTGCTCCGCTCCCGCATACAACTGTCTGTTGCGCGACAGCGTCCACAACAACGCCCCGTTCCAGATGGCCACCACGTACAAGAAGGCCGCCGAAACCACGGACCCGGTGAGCGTCAATGTGCCCGGAGCGGTGGTCACCCAGTGGCGGGTGCAGACCGCCAGGACGGCAGTCAGCCCAAACACCACGGTAGAATGCCCCAGTGAGAAGTACAGCCCCACCGCCCGCGGGCTGGATCGTTCGTGCAAAAGTTTGCGCGTGGTGGTGTCGATGGCGACAATGTGATCAGCATCGACCGCGTGCCGCAGGCCAAACAGATACGCCATCGGCCCCAGCGTCCACAGGCTCGACACATGATGGGCCCCCCACCACCACGTCCCCCATCCCAGGCACTGCAGAATGCCTATCACCAGCTCCGGCGTAGAGCGGTAACCAGGGGCGCCTTGTACGCTCAAAACTCTCCCCCCCTCTCGACCGCCGGGCGCCTTAATACTTGCGCAACCGTTGCGGCATTGCGCCGTACCATTCGCGCCAGATGCGCCCCCGAACAACATGAAAGACCTGCTCCACCTCGTCGGTGGACAATCCGAACACGCGCACCATAAACCCCGGGCCCGGCAGCGGCGACAAGCCGACGCACCCCTGTACACCCAGATTTTGCACGGACTCGGCCAACACGTTATGCGTCGGGTGGGAGAGCTCATAGCCCATCACCAGCAGCGACCCATAATGGGTGTAACCTTCCATCTGGCCGAGGCCCGAGAATGTGGCACCCGGGCACAGCCACTGGTGGTCGTACAAAACCGGTCGATCATCCACCCAAACCGTCAACCACGATCGACACTCGCTGTAGCGGAACCACTGCCCATCGGCGGACCAGCCCGGGGTAAGAATCTCCGAATAAAGCAGCCGCGCGGAAGAACTCATGCGTACATGGGTACGCTGGTGATAGCGGGCATCCTCATAGGGGATGATGACATCCGGGCGAAAGTCCAAGCATCCGCCTGGCGCCAGTTCGATGGCGAGGGACTGTGTGACAGGCCGCACCGGACTCTTGTATACCTTGGTCGCGGACTGTGTGGTCAACACCGCACGCGATCCGGTATGACAGACCACGGTCAATTCGTACACGTCCCCTTCCACACACCCGCCACCCACGTGAATCAGGTATAATTGTGGATCTGGCCCCACTCCGTACACCGGACGGGACAGGCGCAACGCACCTTCTTCGACCAAGGACTGAATCTCAGTCCGCCCCCGCCGCTCCGCCAACTCCATCCGCAACCGCCCCGTCCACTTCGGGGAACGGGCCTCAGAGTCCGGCCAAGAATGCGTGCTCATGCAACCACCCGACCACTTCGGCGACACCGACGTCATCCCGCAGATTGGTAAGGAACAGTGGACGACCCGCCCGTGCCCGCATGGCGTCCCGCTCCATAACTTCCAGGCGGGCTCCGACGTACGGCGCCAAGTCAATCTTGTTGATGATGAGCAGGTCCGATTTGATCATCCCCTGCCCGTTCTTACGCGGAATCTTCTCCCCCTGGGCCACGTCAATCACGTAAATTGAGAGATCGACGAGTTCCGGGCTGAAGGTTGCCGACAGGTTGTCGCCACCGCTCTCGACAAAAATGACATCCAGGTGTCCGTGACGGTGAAGCAGTTCCTCCATCGCGGCAAAATTCATGGAGGCGTCCTCGCGGATGGCGGTGTGCGGACACCCGCCCGTCTCGACCCCGATGATGCGGTCCTCGGGCAGAACCCCTTCGCGAATGAGGTAATTCGCGTCTTCCTTGGTATAGATGTCATTGGTAATGACCGCGACACTGAACTGCGGATACAACTGGCGTGTCAGTTTATCCACCAACATCGTCTTGCCGGCGCCAACGGGACCGCCAACACCAATGCGTACCGTTTCCAAACCGGAATCCCTCCCTGAGGGCTACGACATGAAAATTCGTACGTGAAGCTGACTGTGCCGCAGCTGAGCCATCTCCAATCCTGGAGAGACGGCGCCAAAGTCGCAATCCTGCAGCTCAAGCACCCTGCTCACAGAATCGGGAATCTGCACCCGTAGCGCAGAGAGCAGCTTTTGTCCGTCGGTCTGCCCCAGCGGGATAGCGCGCACCCCGTTCTGCACCTGGACAGCCAGGCTGCTGTACAAATAGCCAGCCAGCCCACGTGGCATGTCGACCCCGGCGGCGCGCGCAGCCAGTCCATACACCACCGCTGGATGCCCGTGAACATGACCGGCCCGGACGCCTTGCTCGTATTCCGCCAGCAACGCTTCCCCTGGAAACAAGGCGCGGGCAATCACCACCAACCGTTTACCCATGCGGCACGCCGCGCTGCGGGTCTCCTGCGGAACGTTGTTCACATACAAGCGCCCGTCCACCGTCGCGACCCGCTCGAAATCGTGGTCCGCAGCCGCCTCGTGAACAAGCCGGAAGGCGAAGCCATCCGTGTACACCAGCGGCCCTCGCAGATGGGCCTCCAGGTACTCCCGAAAGGTTGCCGCGTCGCGCACGCGGCCATCCTGGATGTACGTCTCCAGCCCCCACGAATGAGCGTAAGCGCCGGATGGAAAATTGGAATCATACAATTGAAGCAGGATTAGCAGCGCGTCCATCATATCGACCATCAAGCGTGCTTATGCCCGTGACTATGAGTGTGCTCCGCGATATGCCGAAACGGCTCCCGCAGCACCCGTTCTTCTCGGGCGAAGGGGACATCGAGGCTGACGAACAGCTGCTCCAACAGCGGATCGTCGGCGACGATCAGGGTATCCCCCATCAGCTGGACCGGCACATGGCGATTCCCCAGACGGTGCGCCACCTCGCCCATTTCCCGCAGCGACCTGGGAGAAACCACCAGCACTGGCTCTGGCGACACCGACACCACGACAGCCTCCTCGTCGTCCATCCACAGGATGTCTCCATCGCGCAAGGTGCCGCAGTCCGCGGGCAGCCGCAGCCCCAATTCCCGTCCGGATTCGGTGCGAAGCCGCTGTATCCGTTTCAGCAGGGCTTCCGAATTCACCCACACCCGGTCCAACCGGCGGGAACCCACGGCGTCCCGGTGTATATTGCCGACCACCTGGGTGCAAATCACGAAAAAACCTCCGTTTCTCTTGTGGTCATGGGCCGCAGACGAACGGATTGGCCGACGCTCAAAACAGAAAGTACCGCTGCGCCATCGGCAACCTATCCGCAGGTTCACAGTGAACCGACTCCCCATCCACCCGCACCTCATAGGTCTGCGGATCGATCTCGATTTCGGGGGTCAGGTCGTTGTGCCGCATGTCCGACTTCCGCAGGCGCCTCGTCCCCGACACGGGCAACGTGCGTTTTTGCAGGCCCAGCCTCTCGCCAATCTGGTTCTCCTGCGCCACCTGGGACACGAAAGTCACGCAGGTGTCAAACCGCGCCCCGCCCAGGGCGCCGAACATGGAACGATACAGGACAGGCTCGGGCGTCGGGATGGAGGCATTGGCATCCCCCATCGCAGACAGCACAATCATGCCGCCTTTGAGCACCAGGTCGGGCTTGATCCCAAAGAAGGCCGGATCCCACAGGACCAGGTCTGCCAGCTTTCCTTCCTCCACCGAACCCACATAGGCGCTGATGCCATGGGTGATGGCCGGGTTGATGGTGTACTTCGCGACATACCGCTTCACGCGCGCATTGTCCCCCACCCGCCCGACATCGTCGGGCAGCTTCCCGCGCTGGCGCTTCATTTTGTCCGCCGTCTGCCAGGTGCGGATAATCACCTCGCCGACACGCCCCATCGCCTGCGAGTCGGAACTCATCATGCTGATGGCGCCCATGTCATGGAGGATGTCCTCCGCCGCAATGGTCTCCGGGCGAATCCTAGAATCGGCAAAGGCGACGTCCTCCGGCACGTTCGCATCCAGGTGGTGGCAGACCATCAGCATGTCGAGGTGTTCAGCCACCGTGTTCACAGTGAACGGGCGGGTCGGATTGGTAGAGGACGGCAGGATATGGGGATAGGAAGCCACTTTCATGATGTCCGGAGCGTGCCCTCCCCCGGCGCCCTCCGTATGATAGGTATGAATCACGCGCCCTGCGATGGCCTCCAGCGTCCGCTCAACAAACCCGCTCTCGTTCAATGTGTCGGTATGGATGGCCACCTGCACGTCCATCTCGTCAGCTACCCGCAGGGCCGTGTCTATCGCCGCCGGCGTGGATCCCCAGTCCTCGTGGAGCTTCAACCCAATCGCCCCGGCCTCCACCTGCTCCACCAGCGGATCGGCATGGGAGGCGTTGCCCTTGCCGAGAAACCCCACGTTCACAGGCAGCCCATCGGCCGCCCGCAGCATTCGGTGCAGGTTCCATGCCCCGGGCGTGCAGGTCGTCGCGTTCGTACCGTCCGCTGGGCCGGTGCCCCCGCCGAGCATCGTGGTGATCCCCGAAGCCAACGCCGTCGACACCTGCTGCGGAGAGATGAAGTGAATGTGCGCATCCACGCCCCCCGCTGTGAGGATTTTTCCCTCACCCGCAATCACCTCGGTGCCCGCGCCAATCAGGACGTTCACCCCATCCATTACCCACGGGTTTCCCGCCTTGCCGATGGCCGCAATCCGACCATCCCGAATCCCAACGTCCGCCTTGTAGATCCCGGAGGCGTCCACAATCACCGCGTTCGTGATCACCAAATCCATCACGCCGTCCGCCCGCGTGGCGTGAGGGTGCTGTCCCATGCCGTCCCGAATCACCTTTCCCCCGCCAAATTTCACCTCGTCTCCGTACACAGTGAGGTCTTTCTCGATCTCGATAAACAGTTCCGTGTCGGCCAACCGCACGACGTCCCCGGTTGTGGGGCCAAACATGTCCGCGTACTGTCTGCGCGACATCCAGAGCGTCATGACTCGGTTTTCCCCTCCAGCGGACCTTCTGTACGGGCGTTGAACCCGTGCACGCGGCGCTCCCCGGCAAACGGCACCAGTTCCACCGTCCGGGCATCCCCCGGCTCAAACCTGGCCGCCGTTCCGGATGGAATATTCAGGCGCTTACCCCACGCCTGCGAGCGGTCAAAGACCAGCGCCTCGTTGACTTCGTAGAAATGATAGTGGGAGCCGACCTGAACTGGCCGGTCGCCGCGATTGACCACGGTCACCGTGACCACCGGCCGGCCCTCGTTGCATGCTATCGGATCTTCCAAAAGTAGATATTCCCCAGGTATCAAAGACACTCCACCTTTGGTCAAAAATTCAGGGTCTCGCCCAGCGGTCCCGGTGCAACCCTTCCGCCGCTAGGAGATGGGGTTGTGCACCGTGACCAATTTGGTTCCGTCCGGAAACGTCGCCTCCACCTGAATTTCGGGGATCATCTCGGGAATCCCCTCCATGACATCGTCGCGTGAGAGCACCTGTCGGCCCAACACCATCAGTTCCTCCACCGACTTGCCGTCTCGGGCGCCTTCCAAGATCTCGCAGGTGATGAGCGCCACAGCCTCAGGGTGGTTCAGCTTCAATCCACGCTCTCTCCGCCGTCGCGCCAGATCCCCCGCCACGACCAGCAACAGTTTTTCCGTCTCCCTATCGGTCAGTCTCACGTCAGGTCTCCACCGGTTCCTTGTCGAACACCGTCTCGGGCTGAGGAATGCCCGGCACCGGACACTCTTCGTATCCAATCGTTGGCCGAGTCAACCGTTCAACCCGCGCCGCCGCTTCGTCCGGACGGGCCACCCATTCTTTGTAAAAGTCGAATGGGCACTCGGCCACCCCTTTGTCCCCTTCTCCGGAGTGGTAGATACCGGTGTAACCCCGGTGCAGCAGCTTGAACAGATGATTTTGCGACTGGGCGCTGCGGCGAAAGTTGCGAATTTGCGACACGGACAACTCCGCGTACTGGATGCTGTTTTCCTCCGCCCCGCACTCGCCGAGTGTTCGCCCATCAAAACCGATGATGGCAGAGTGCCCAAAATAGGAATAGACCCCGTCGAATCCACTCGCATTGGCCACCGCCACATAGCAGTTGTTGGCCCACGCCATCGCCTTGGCCATCAACACCTGCTGTTCCTGCGCTGGATACATGTATCCCTGCGCACGTACAATCAACTCCGCCCCCTTCATCGCACAATCCCGCCAGATCTCTGGATAGTTGCCGTCATCGCAGATGATCAGGCTGACCATCAATCCTTTCGGTCCCGGAGTGACAAATGTCTGGTTCCCGGGATACCACCCCTCAATCGGCGTCCAGGGCATGATTTTGCGGTACTTCTGCACGATGTTCCCTTCGTTGTCCATGAGCACGAGCGTATTGTACGGACGCTTGAGGGGGTGATCTTCATGGCGCTCGCCCGTAATGGAGAAAACCCCCCATGTGTTGGCAGCGCGGCAGGCTTGCGCAAAGATCTCCGTCTCCTTGCCTGGAATCGTAGTTGCCGTCGCCATCATTTCGTCCACGTCATACATGATTCCATGCGTGCTGTACTCGGGGAATACCACCAGGTCCATGCCCGGCAGCCCCTGCTTCATGCCCACAATCATGTTGGCAATCCGACGCGCGTTCTCAATGACCTCCAATTTGGTGTGCAATCTCGGCATTTTGTAATTGACGACTGCAACCCCCACCGTATCCTTGCTGCTGGAGATATCCCCATGGCGCATCGCACTCGCTCCTCTCGCAGATGGTTGATCCGCCGTTTCCTCAGTGCCCGATTTGCCACGGACGATGCGCACGCTGCATCGCAGCCGGGTGATGATGGTGCGCCTGCGCGCGCCACTCGGCGGCCGACACCCGCCTCGGCTCGGAACCGCGTTCCATCCGCTGCCTGAGTAAGGCGGATTGCCGAAGCACCCCAAACGGCCTGTATACGCGCACCGCCTTGCGGCCGCACTGCGGACACACCGCCACCGAAACGGCCTCCCGCATGCTCAGTGTGAGTTGAAACTCCCCACATTGCCCACAGCGAAACCCATACTCCGGCATAAGCCTCCTCCTCGCTGGAAATGTCACGCGTGCGGCAGCACGTCCCGGTCAAAGATGGCCGTCGGGATGGCCAGAGTGCAACAAGCGTTAGGCACGTCGACAATGCCGCTGATGCGCCCCTCCACAGGCGCCGTCCCCAAGATCATGTAAGCCTGTTCCGCCGTGTAGCCCAATACCTGCAGGTACGCGATCGCGTTTAGACAGGCTCGCCTGTAGGCCACATTGGCGTCCAGGTAGTGTTGGGTGCCGGCTGTCTCCTCCACCGAAATCCCTTCAAAAACCAGGTACTCGCTGAAGCGAGGCTCCACGGGCCCCGGCCGAAATACAGGATTGTCCGTAATACCGTATTTGGCCATTCCGCCTTTGATAACGTCGACGTGCAGGTCTATCCACCCGCTCATCTCGATGGCGCCGCAGAACGTGATCTCTCCGTCTCCCTGCGAAAAATGAATGTCGCCGACGGACAACTTGGCCCCGGGCACGAATACGGGGAAGTAGATACGGCTGCCTTTCGACAGGTTTTTGATGTCACAATTGCCCCCATTTTCTCTCGGTGGCACGGTGCGAGCAGCCTCTATGGCCACCCTGTCGAATTGCGCACCGCGCAATGAACCCAAGACCGCGCTTCGCGGCTCAGGCAGGTTGGCCAAAGGCGGAACCCTGCCTGGATTGGATCTGACCAATTCTCGCTCCCGCGCATTCCACGCGGCCAACAATTCGCGGGAAGGCGCTACCCCTATCAACCCCGGATGAATCAGGCCGGGAAAACGGACACCAGGCACGTGACGGGACGTGGTGTAAATTCCGTGAAAATCCCAAATCGACTTTCGCGCCTCGGGGAAGTAGTCAACCAGAAACCCGCCCCCGTTCTCGCGCGCGAAGATACCATTGTATCCCCATTCGGCCCCTGGCAGGGCACCTATGTCGAGGATATCCACCACCAACAGATCGCCCGGTTCTGCGCCCTCAATGTGGACCGGGCCGCTGAGCACATGCACTCGGTTGAGGTCCACCTCACGAATATCGGCAGGGTCGTCATTATTCTGAATCTGCCCGTCGGTCCAGTCTTTGCATTCAATGCGAAATTCCGATCCGGGCTTGACCGATACCGCAGCGGGAATGTCGGGATGCCAACGATTATGGCCGGGTACATCCTGCTCCTCCATTGGCTTCGACAGATCGATATGGAACAGAACCTCAGGCATAAACAGTGTCCTCCCCTCAGCGGATTGCAGACGGGCATGGAATGAAAGGTTAACTGGATGACGTCTGCAAGACCACTTTAGCACGTCAACCACAAAACACAACGCTTATTGTCATATATTATAACAATAAAACCCGGATCCAAAGCTGTCCTATTCAGCAAATACAGTCGATCACGTTCAAATTTGTCATGTTAAATTACAATCGCAATTGAAGCGTTCTGCTTCACGTGATAAAGTGTACTCACGCCAAATCAACGCAAAACTCTACCATTTATTGAAGATTGGCGTGGAAGAGAGGAGTGGAGAAAATGTCGGTGCTGGATGTGGAACAAAGCCAGAAGATCAGACAGAAGCGAGCCTTCAATCGGTGGGTCAACAACCCGGTGATGGAAGACTACGCACTGCGCTACGCGCCGCGTTCGTTCCGCCGGTGGAGCGAATTCACGGTGGCCAACTCGGCGCTGGGCGGCATCGCCTACATGGCCGACTTTGCCATCGGCGGTTCTATCGCGTTGAGTTACGGATTCGCCAATTCACTGTGGGCCATCCTCGTCGTTTCAGCCATCATCTTCGCCACCGGCATTCCGATTGCCTACTATTCCGCCAGGTACAACATCGATATGGACCTGCTCACCCGCGGTGCTGGATTCGGGTATTATGGATCCACCTTGACTTCCCTGGTGTATGCGTCGTTCACGTTCATTTACTTCGCCACCGAAGGTTCCGTCATGGCGCAGGCATTAAATCTCTTCTTTCATATCCCGCTTGCGGTGGCCTACCTCATCTGCTCGTTGGTTGTCATCCCACTTGTGATGTACGGGATGACCGCCCTGTCCAAGCTGCAGGTCCTTACGCAGCCCGTTTGGCTGATCATGATGCTCGGTCCACTGGCGGCCATCGCCATCAAAGACCCGAGCGCGTTCACGTCCTGGAGCCACTTTGCCGGTGCGTCCGCATCAGGTGTGGCCTTCAGCCCGCTAGAATTCGGCCTGGCCTGCGGCGTGACTCTGTCACTCATCGCCCAAATTGGAGAGCAGGTGGATTATCTGCGCTTTATGCCCGACCTCACCCCAACCAACCGCTCCAAGTGGTGGAGTGCGGTGCTCATTGCAGGCCCCGGCTGGGTGATTCTCGGCGCCCTGAAACAGATTGCCGGCTCATTCATGGCTTCTTACATCGATCCGATGGTCGGCAAGGTACAAGCGGATGAACCGATTCGCATGTACACCTACGCCTTCCATGCCGTCATCCCGAGCATGTTCGTCGCGCTGGCGGTGGCCACCTTCTTTGTGCTCTTATCGCAGATCAAGATCAATGTCACGAACGCCTACTCGGGGTCCCTGTCCTGGTCGAACTTCTTTTCTCGCATTTTCCACTTTCATCCTGGGCGAGTGGTTTGGCTGTTCTTAAACGTAGCTATCGCTTTAGCTCTGATGGAATGGGGAATCTTCGGCTTTCTCAACAAGGTGCTCGGGTTCTATTCCAATGTCGCCGTGGCCTGGATAGGCGCCCTGGTGGCAGACATCGTTATCAACAAAAAGATTCTGGGCATCAGTCCACAACACATCGAATTCAAGCGCGGACATCTGTACAACTTCAATCCGGTTGGATTTGGGTCCATGATCATCTCCTCAGCCGTCTCCATCGCCGCATTCTTTGGCGCGTTCGGATCCACCCTGCAGGCGTTTTCGGCTCTCTTGTCCCTCGTCCTGGCGTTTGTACTGGCCCCCATCATCGCGCTGGTGACGAAAGGAAAATACTATATTGCACGAGACAGCCGTCGAGACCTCGACGTGCAGACTGCGCCATCCCCGGAACCGCCGCACCTGACTGGTCAGGTTGAGGCCACCTGTTCGTGCTGTGGTTACTCGTATGAACCGGAGGACATCCTGCATTGCCCTTTCCATGCCGCACCGATTTGCTCCTTGTGCTGCAGCCTCGAACAGGTGTGCCACGATCAATGCAAAAAAACGCCGCGGACAGTCCCGGAGGTGACAGCACTGCACTCATAATCTCATAATATCGAAGACACTCCGCAGCCACCCCTGGACAAAGAAAAGCGGCCCCGCAACACGGGCCGCCGTGCATGTACCGAGATACCCGCCCGGAGCCGAAGGCGGGCGGCCGCATCGGGCTACTCCCGCATCCCAAGCGCCACGCGCCGCGGGGTGCGTGTTCTTTGCCGGCGGCTCCGGGTAACAGAAATCAAATCGGGCATCGGCGTGGTCTTCTGCAAGAAGAACGCCAGGATGAAAGCCAGAACCAACAGCCCCGTGGCAATCATGAACGCGTCGTTGATGCCCATGACCATCGCCTGCCGGCTGAGATCAGCCACCTGCACCTTGTCTGTCGGCAATACGTGGTGACTGACCAGCAGCTGTTTCAAGTGTGTGGCCGTGCGGCTGGCCATGATGCTGACCAACAACGCCATGCCGACGGCGCCTGAAACCATGCGCAACGTGTTCGACATCGCGGTACCATGAGGATAATAGCGCTTGGGCAACTGATTCAGCCCCGCCGTCATGATTGGCATCATGAGGATGGAAATACCAAACATGCGCGCCGTGTAGACCGCAGTCACGTAGGCAAAACTGGTATCCAGCTGAAGCCGCGTCAACGCGTAATTGGTCGCCGCGGTGACACCCAAACCGACCACCGCGAGCCAGCGTGCACCAATCTTGTCGAACAACCGGCCTGTGATGGGCGACATGATGCCCATCACCACGCCGCCAGGAAGCAGCATCAGGCCCGACATTAAAGGCGAGAAACCACGCACATTTTGCATGTAAATCGGCATCAACAGCATCCCAGCGAACATCGCCATCGTCACAATCAACAGGATGGCGGTGGTCAGGGTGAACATCGGGTAACGGAAGATGCGGAATTCAAGGATAGGCTGGTCGATGCTCATCTGCCGCCAGACAAAGCACAACAGACTGATACCCCCGACCGCAAACGATATCACCACATCGACCGCTCCCCAACCAACGCTGCCAGCATTGCTGAACCCATACAGAATGCCGCCGAAGCCGAGACTGGACAAAACCACGCCCCACACGTCAAACTTAGGATTCCTCGTTTCTGTCACGTTACGCAGAAACAATGCCGATACAACCAAGTCCACCAATGCAATCGGCAAGATAATAAAGAACAGAATCCGCCAAGAATGGTTTTCAACAATCCACCCTGACAAAGTCGGTCCCAGTGCCGGTGCAAAGTTCAATGCGATGCCGAATATCCCCATGGCCCAACCGCGCCGCTCCACGGGAAACAAGGAAAAGATCACGTTGGTCACCAACGGCATCAACACACCTGCACCTACCGCCTGTATGACACGTCCGACCAGGAGCGTGAAAAAGTCCGGCGCAGCACCACAGACCAAGGTCCCGGCGGCAAACAACGCCATGGACGCCAGATAGAGCTGTCGCGTGGTGAACCGCTCCAACAGAAAGGCGGTGACGGGAATGACGATGCCGTTCACCAACATGTAGATGGTGGTCAACCAATCCCCGGTCGTAGCACTGATTTCCAGCCGATCCATAATCTGCGGCAGAGCCACATTCATCAAGGTCTGATTTAGAAAGGCCACAAAAGCGCCCGCAATCATCAACACGAAGATGGGCGCCACGCGAACTCCGCCGTTCTGTTCGTTCGTACTTCGTGGCGTCATCTGTTGCTGGCTCATAATAATCTCCTCTCCCTCCAGCAAATTCTCTATGCTTTTTTAGCGACCGGAATTTCCGGTCTCCGGACAACCGGCCACAGGGACACTCAATGGATCGGTCCGCAAGAATCATGCAGGGTGATCTCGATTACGTCGCTGTTGAGAAGCCTGACTGAGTCTCAAAAGCATCATACCCTATACGTCCTTTAACGATGGAGACGGCCCCACCTGACTGGCCCCCATTTCAAGGCCAATCTTATAGCTCATTCCTGGGTATGATATTGAGAAACAATTAGTGGAATTTGGCAGGATGTTGGCGAGATCATTTCTGAACTGTATTTGACTCTGGACCCGCAGTAAAGAACAAAACAGCCCACCGACGGATGCTGTGCACCCTGGGGACCGTTGCGTCCTTCATGCAATTCCATGTGTAGTTTATCATGTCATCATGTATATGCAAGAGGGTAAAATGTGAAAAAATTGTTACACAGTCTCTATGCACTGTATATTTGTACCCATGAACTCGAGATTTGGTTTCCGCTCGCAATCCGCTGCCTAGTCCACATAGCACCAAGACGGTTTCAGCTCTCGAAATGAGGGGGCCTTGTCACCCTTATTCATCCTTACTCTGTGTTGAAATGGGATTCAACACTGCGGCTTATCTCGACGACATTCACGTCCTCGTAATGAGGCGGAACCATGTCTACGTCCACAGTCTCAGGTCCTGCTTGTGCTCCCATCCACGTGAGGAATCCGGCTACAGCTGTGATCACGAGAATGGTGTATTCATAAGGCATCAATTTCGACAATCCTAGCAGGTAAAAGCTATAAAATCCCGGAATCACATTGGCCAAAGTCGATACCGCGCTGAAACCCGTGGAACGTGTGTGAAACGGGTAACGCTCAGCCGTATACGTCAGCACCATTCCAGAAAACGGCGCGACCGTAAGCACGATAACAAAGAAGCCAATGACGCCAATCCAAGTAAAAGAAGCCCCATTATTCGCTAGGCGTATAACCAGATAATATAAAAGAGTAGACAGGATGAAAATCCAAGCGCCGCCCAACATCAAGGCTCGCCTGCGTCCTATCGTCTGGCTCCACGCTCCTAGCAATATCCCTCCAAGCACAATCCCGACATTCCCACAAAGCACCAGGATGTCAACCTCCCTGGGAGGTTGGTGCAGGACATTAATCAATAAGGAAGGCACGAAAGACACAGCAGCCTGTATAGCGAAAATATACCCATTGTATAGAAGGAATATTTGACCGAATGTTTTGATGTTTGATAAGGAAAAAATTTCTCGGACCGGTCTTTTGCTTGCATTCCCTTCTTCGTGAAACAATTCTAAGTCTCCCACTCGGCTTATGAAGAAGATGAGTATTACCCCAAGTACGACTCCCACAAAGAACGGAATACGCCATCCCCATTGTGTGAACTCTGTCTCGGAAAGCATACTATTCATGACCAATTGCACGGCGCTGAGCAAGATGACACCGGTTGTTGGAGCTACGCCGAGCAGGCCGCCGATCAATCCCCTCCATCGTTTGGGGCTGCGTTCCAAGGCCAATGGCACAGATCCGCCTAGGCCGGCGGCGGAAAACGCACCATTGACAAACCGCAGGAACAAAAATAACCCGATAGCAGCGTAGCCCCACTGAGCATACCCAGGTATAACCGCTAGTAAAAAAGTGCCTATCGTAAATCCGATGGAAGTGACAATGACCAGCCGCTTACGCCCGATACGGTCACCAATGGGCCCCAGAACAAGTCCACCGACTGGCTGGGCCAGCATGGAAATAGCAAAGGCCACGTTAACCAGCGTGACCTGAACCACAGTGGGCAAGGAAGGGGGCTCGAAATACCCAATGGCCGCCGGCAACACGAGAGTGGGAAGAAACAAATCATATGTGTTGAGCATCCCGGCAAGCCAGCCCCCTAGAATGGCCCGCTTCCTGTCCGGGGTAAAAGGACGTGACACTGCGGCTTCGTTTACGCTCACGACGTTGCCCCCTCATCATAAAGTCATAACAGAAGAATCAAGCGACCGGTGTTTCGCACCCTTACCCTCTCGTCTCACCCGTTAAGCACGCAATGGGGGCCGAGGCACAGGTATTGACTCCCCGTTCTCCCACCTGGCAAGAATGTACTGAACGCGCGCAGCATCAGCCAGTTCCATCGCTTCAATTGCTGTAAAGGCTTCCGCAGAGCACCCAGGTAATTCTGGATATTCGGCATGTCGCACCCACTGTCCATCTGGCCTTTGTAGCGACCATACTTCAAGAATGTATGGGATAGCTAAATAATCATCTATCGTCATGATGGGCTCCCCTTTCCCAAGACCGCGGTCATTCATGGACGCTGAGCCAGAACCTCCGGGTGTTCTACAAAAGCTTGCCGAAGCTCACGGGTGGCTTCTACCCAGTCCACACCTTCCGGAAGTATCACGCTACCCGAACGAGTCCTATATACTTCGGGTTGGGCAACGCCAGGAGGCGTGATGTTCTTGTCCGCCAGTGCACGGATTGCTGACAGTAAGCGACGTCTCACACGGATGACCATGGCGTCAGACACCGCGAGATGTTCTTGTGTCCGATCATAAATAGGTCCCATACTTTCCTGTACCGCTCGATCCTGAACAGGCAAATACTTAATGCCGGAATAATCGAGTCCCTCGCGTTGACGCTCCCTATCCAAGCCATAATCATTGCTTGAGTTGAGCGCGCTTCTGAATCTCCCGAACCAGTCGCTGGTGTTGGGCAACATGGGCGTTTGCACCGTCGGATATTTATCAGAATCCCCCAACAATGGATGCCGTTTGGGCCAATTGTCTTGATCCGGAGACTTACGAATCATGATGAACGACATCGTGTGATGATCATCCATCGGAACCCAAGCGTTGGTTATCACATGATGTCCGAGTATTCCCTCAGGCGATTGCGTGAAGAACGGAAATAAGAAATTGGCAATTCTCCAGTACATATATCCTGGTTTAGCAGGCCTGTACGCCCCGTACATACATCCATACTCGGTGTCTACGACAGCATAGCGAGGCGCCCTATCCTTTACCGTATAGTGCAAAAAGGTGCCTTCCTGTGTGTCCTCCGGCTGTATGGAGCCAAAGTGCAAAAAACCAGCATGACTTGTATCAATCTCTCCTTCTACTGTCTGAAGCCAATTACACTCCAACATCGTGGGAATGATGGCATATTCCCCTTCTGGCAGCTGATTGACTTCAATATCAGGCAGCGGCGGAGGTGTTTTGCGTGGGCCCATGTATGCCCACACAAGTCCTCCGCGCTCCACGCACGGATAGGCTACTGCTTTTACTTTGTGTTTGAAATCGCTTTCTTTAGGTTCATTCGGCATGTCTATACAATTTCCGTGAACATCAAATTGCCACCCATGGTAGACACAACGAATTCCACAATCACTGTTACGACCGAAGAACAAACTCGCTCCACGATGAGGACAGTGATTTTGTATCAATCCCACCCTCCCTAAACTATCGCGAAAGGCTATCAACTTTTCTCCGAGCAACATGACGCGAATCGGATCACAGTCAGGCTTGGGGAGTTCCGACGAAAGCAACGCCGGTATCCAATATTGTCTCATCAAGTTCCCCATCGCAGTGCCCGGTCCCACACGACAAAGCATCTCATTCTCTTCAGGACTCAGCATCAATGTCACTCCCTACCACGGATGATTGACAGTAAGTTTACTTTTGGATGTTGGGCAGATGACATGAAGTGTGCAGCAGTCGACTTGGGGTGCTCCATGAGACAAGAGTTGCTGGGCATCCGAGGTCACGCATTCAACCTATTTGGCGATAACATGCAAACAATCATTTGGACAATCGATTCTTCCACGACCTCATGAACCTCGTGCTTCAAGAAAGGGGCGTTAAGCGCGTAAGTCTTGCTTCTTCCGACGCGAAATCCACTTGCCAGTCCTTCACCCCCGAATAACGATGGAACCCACATCAGACGGATTAATCCAGAACATCATTGACATCATTATTGTTCATCAATAATGTTCTCAACAAGAAGTATACACGATTATTATATTCAATGTCAAACCTAATTGAACTTTTTATGTAGTTTGATTAAATAAATGATTAAGCGCGAGTCACCAGGCAATACTCATGGAGGACAGGACAAAATTCAGGCAGAACGCACTCGGGGGACAGAGAGATAGAAAACACGCGACCCGGTTCGCCGCATCAGGAATGTCCTTTTACACCCCCTGATCCACAAAATAACTTATATTCACAATATTTATACCAATATCTCATAGTTCCGCTCAATCGTCTGTCTGACATGGAGAATGTGACGTTTTACTTGTTGTTCAGCCAATTCCGGATCTCTCATTGCCAATGAATGAAAGATACTGTAGTGCTCAGCCACCGATTCCTCAGCACGTCCGGGAACTAAGATGGTTCGAAAATGATACCGGTTAAGTTGCGTCTTGATGGTTCTTACCA
>NZ_BCRP01000007.1 GCF_001552655.1 Alicyclobacillus kakegawensis NBRC 103104
GTTAATATATTGATTACCGATTCTTCAGATAGCAGTGGGAGGGTGTAGTGTAGCATCCTCCTGGAAGTAAACCTCTGCTGGCGTCCGATAGCCCAGTGATTGGTGGCGGCGTCGGTAGTTGTAGTGTTGTATGAACTGGGAGATTCTTTGCCTCGCCTCTTTCGGGCTGTTGTACTCGTGTAGGTAGACTTCCTCGTACTTCAGAGTGCGCCAGAAGCGCTCAGTGATGATGTTATCCAGTGCTCGGTTTTTCCCGTCCATACTGATTCGAACCCCTGCTTGCTTTAAGAGATCCGTGTATTGTTCACTGGTGAAGTGGCTTCCTTGGTCGCTGTTCCAAATTTCCGGTTTTGCTTGGCGCAGAGCGGATTGCACCGCCGTCAGCACAAATGGCATTTCAAGAGTCTGGTCGAGCTGCCAACTCACCACATATCGTGAGTACCAGTCAATGACGGCAACCAGATACATCCATCCGTGTTTGAGGCGAATGTAGTTGATGTCGATTCCCCATACGTGATTCGGACGGCTCGGTCTGACATTACGCAGCAGATACGGGTACACCTTATGTTGCAGGTTGCGCTTGCTGAGATTCGGACCAGGACAAATGCCCTGGAGGCCCATCTCTCGCATGCAACGCTGCACACGTTTACGGTTTACATCCCAGCCCTCAAATCGCAACTCCTGCGTGATACGCCGACTTCCGTAGACCGGGTGGTCCGTGTATATTTCATCTATCCGATGTTTAAGCTTCACTTCCGTGTCAGACGGCTCTGTGGGCTTGTAGTAAAAGCTGGAGCGGTTCAGACTCAGGATGCGAGCTTGCGTTCGTAAGGGAATGTCTTTGTTTTCACGCTCCACCATGGCCAGGCGTTCATCCCTGCTCCGGGTCGATGCCGGATTTTTTTTGATCCACTCGAGTTGAGTGGTTAGCTTCCCGACCTGCGCATAGAGGCGTTCGATTTTTTGTTCTTGTGCCTTCTGTTGCTTTGCCACTTTGCGCTCGTCAACAAACAAACTCGCCAAATTGTCCATGGCAGTTTTCTTCCACTGGCTTAACTGCACAGGGTGGACACCATACTCCGCTGCAATCTGTGCCATGGTCTTTTCTTCCGTGAGAATCTCTCTAACGACTTGGGCTTTGAATTCGGGTGAGTATTGTTTTTTCATAGCCATAGTGTAACCCAACTGTCCTCCAATCTGGTGTCCAGTTTCTTGGGTCCACTATAATGGCTGGCAAGTTAGCGGAGTGTTTGACTTCACCACCGCCTATTTCGGAGATCCAATCGCAGACTTACCTAGAATGACTGCGATGTATTTAGAAAACGGAGAAGAGGAGTTGGCGACACACTTTCTATCCGTTTATTTGGGCCATTCTGGGGAGAGGGAAGCCTTCATCGAACGTTTTAGAGTCCATATGCTGCATCAACGTGTTTTAGATTGGGGATGTGCTTGGGCAATTAATAATGTCACCTGGGATAAAGACCTTTCCTTTTCAAACTGGGTGGAAAGATTTTTAGATGTAGCAGCATCCCTCTAAGCTTAGTCTATGCTCATGTTTTCCATTTGTTACATTTGTTGTTGGACTCAAGGGGGCTTTAGCTCAAACGTGTGACGACTGGATGAAGCGTCCGAGTAATTAGCCGACTCCGCCAACAGCAGATATGATACTCGAACAAAATAAGTTAACATAATATATATTATCGGACGTTAGAGAAAAAGCCTTTTATGTGTGATCGCCTAGCAAAGTATCCTAAGAATATGTGACAGATCAGCGATCGTCTTGTCGGTTCAATGCTCGGATATATCGGTCCGCCGACCGCATGACAGCACCCTTAGCATCTGATTCGACCACACTGTCGAACTGCGTCCCGTACAGGCGGTCAAATGAAAGAGGCTCCAGCCTGCTTATAATGCGGTCAATGGCTCTTTCAGACAGCGGGATCCGATTCGGGAAACTATACATGAAGGACACCCATCGGGGATCGGCGGACACCGAAACCGTGTCACCGGTCAGCAGAACTCCCCTGCCATCCGCTCCAGTCTTCCAATGCAGAACGGTCGAACCGGCAAAATGCCCGCCCACGTGGACGAGTGTTACCTCACTAGTCAAAGAGAACTGTGGCCGATCCCAAAACTCAATGCGGTCGCTTGGGCGCATCACCCACTGTTTATCACGAGCATGCAGGTAAATGCGTGCATCGAATCGCTCGGCCCACTCCACCATCGAGGAATAGAAATGCGGATGAGAAATGGAAATGAATTTGATGCCGCCGAGTCCACGAATGAGATCGACCGTAACGTCATCAATGTAGGATATGCAGTCCCACAGGACATTCCCTTCTGACGTACGGATTAACTTGGCATTTTGCCCAATGGCAAACTCAGGAACCGTTTCAATGCCAATCAGATTGGGCTCATGTTCATAGTAGGAGTTCTTGTACCCATCCGCTTTCATAAGCTCAAGCGTCGTCCACTTTTGCCCGCCCCGGCCAATGTACTGCCGTTCATCTTCGCAAATCGGGCACCGTTCCGGAGCAGAGTCGCTTGGTGAAAATTGAGTCCCGCAGGTCGTACATATCCAGGCGTTCATGCCCATCTCTCCCTTTGCCAACTAATGTGTATTCGTCAGACTGCTTCGTGCCCCGGGTAACCCCAAGTACTCCGAGATAAAAGTTGGCCGATTGTTGGACATTCTGTACAGAGAGTTCCAATCGGACGGCCATCATAGGGCACACCATCCCTCTCATCGTCGTTGCAAACCTACAATAGAGCCACAACAAAGTAGACGTTACGCATGCTTGATTCATGCTTATTATACAAATTATACGGAAATGAGGAATACGCCACTCGGCCCTCGGCCAAATGATCTTGAGCACACAGTGAGTGACTATTTTCGCTCGTTCAGGGGCAGTGGAGTATAAAAAAAAAACAAATTCCAGGATGACAGTTTCGTGATTAAGGATTTTTGTGTCGTGTGGCAGCCATTTATTTCATGATATTTTTGTCGTGATTTTTAGGACACAAAAATCCTTAATCTCTATCGTCAAATACCTATATGTCTGATAATTTTGATGAAAGGGCTATTTAGGATCTTTGTGTCGCCCGACACTACGGGTGTCTTCGGCCAGGTAAACACCTGGCCCTTTATTTTGATGCTTCTCATCATCTTCGTATCATTCTTCTTGGTGTTATTCCTCTTCCTTGTTTCTGGTTACGGTGACTATACAGGTTCCATGCCAATTTTAACAATTGATGTACTTTTTCGTTTTGCATCAGATTAAACGCCATGGAGGAAAATTTGATTAACGCGTTTAGCTTCATCCTTCCGCCTCCATCCATTGGAACATTGATGAGTTCGTTTTTCCTCGGTAATTAGCATATGGAGGCAAATTCCGTCTTGAGACGGCTTGTATCATAGAAAAGATTAAGCTTGTGCTCTTTCGTTAGATAAAAAGGAAAATTTCCATCTGTATGGGTGTTTTACCACGGGGGGATGTAGTACGATGGATCTGATGGATCATCTTTGCAGGAAGTTCATATAAAAAGCCCCCTGCGACTAACGGCTACGCGCAGGGGTACCCTCTTCTACATGGGCAATAAAGATGTCTATTAGGAAACTACCCGCGGGCACATCGGAAACAGTTGAAACATCTGAAGCACTCGAAACAAGAGAAACATCTAAAGCAATTAAAACAAAGGAAGCACCTAAAACATCTACCGCCGAAGAACTGAGCCTGCACAGTATCATCCGAAGGCGTCACTGTACTCGCCTTGAAGTCATCCAGGTTCAACTTTTTGAGTTCCTTCTTGAAATCATCCATCTTTATCACCTCCTGTCTTTATCACCTCCTGTCTTTATCACCTCCTGTAACGGATTTTGATCTACTCAAAAGAACGGGGTCAGGATGAAAAACAGGACAAAAATGACCAGAAACGCAATCTCAGCTCGGTGCACTGGGAAACCACCGTCACCACAGAAACCGAAATCACCCATTCTAATTCACCACCCTATAAGCCAAAGTTAATTTAGCGTATGGAGGGAATTTAGGTTGTGAGACGGCTTGTATCATAGAAAGGATCGGCTTGTACGCCCTTTTTGGACAAACAATAAAACGCCCCATATCGAAGGGCGTTTTATTGGGAGGTTGTGAATGTGTGACGGAGTATTTGGTGGTTCACCGTTGGGTAGTTTTAATATATGCAACCACATTTCGAACACAACGGCTTGTACCTATCAATCTAACGAAGTTAGACGGTTGTTTATTCCGAGGCTAGACTGTGATACATGCCGATCTGTGAGCCCGATTGAAATCTAGGTGGACAACCACCGCGCATAGTTGTCCACCTAGAAAAATAAATCAAAAAAAAGGACTAATAACTTAATTATGCCGGGTGACACGACACCGCGGGTCACGATGACGAGTCAGGTGTTCGTGAACTGAGCCATCATCCCTTGAAGTCTATGCATCAGTTGAGCAAATTCCTGTGGTGTCAGTGATTGCTGACCATCCGACGCCGCTTCGTTGGGTCGAGGATGAACTTCTATGATCAATCCATCTGCCCCGGCAGCGAGGGCTGCCATGCTCATGGCCGGGACATAGCGCGCAATGCCGACTCCGTGACTGGGATCGACAATCACTGGTAGATGGCTCAAGTCCTTCACCACAGGAATCGCATTAAGATCGAGGGTGTTTCGAGTGTATTTTTCAAACGTCCGTATCCCGCGCTCACACAAGATCACGTTGGAATTACCGGCGCTCAAGATGTATTCCGCGGACATCAACCACTCTTCAATCGTTGCGGACATGCCGCGTTTCAACAAAATGGGTTTGTTGGTTCGACCGAGTTCCCTTAACAAATGGAAGTTTTGCATATTCCGGGATCCGACCTGCAGTACGTCAACGTACTCACAAATCATAGACAAGTTAACTGGATCCACGACCTCGGAAACGATTTTCAGTCCTGTCTGCCTTCGTGCTTCGTCAAGCAGCTTCAGCCCCTCTTCGCCGAGACCCTGGAACGAGTACGGAGAACTCCGAGGTTTGAATGCACCTCCCCGAAGCATGTGAGCACCTGCAGCCTTAACCTGGTACGCCGATTCAAGAATTTGATCACGGTTTTCCACAGCACACGGTCCGGCAATCACAATCGGCTTACCCCCTCCTACGACAACATCACCGATGGTGACCATAGTAGGCTGTGAATGAAATTGTCGACTGGCCAGCTTAAACGAGTATGGAATAGTTACGACGCCACTGACTCCCGGCATATGGGACACTTTTACTTGATGTGTGTTTCCGATAAGTACTATCACCGTTCTGTCTTCGGTGCCCAAAACGTGAGCTTTCAAACCCATTCCTTGTGCGTACGCGACCACTTGTCGTACTTGTTCCTCAGAAGCTCGCTTTTCCATGATAATGACCACTGTTCTCTCCTCCCGTATACTTCATCTCCAGAGACACCTCTCATATTTGCAAAGGACTCATGTAAAAAGATCCCGTCCCAGCAAGGGACGGGATTTTCCCGCGGTACCACCCTAATAGAAGACATACCCTGTCTTTCTCCTTTCATTCGAATAACGGAAACGTGTGTGCATTTCCGGCTCAAGCTACTGACCCAGTCGTGGGGCGTTCACTTGGCAGCTCCGGAGTGAACTTCCGCCAGTCCATCAGACCGGTTCACACCCTCCACCGGCTCTCTGTGCTGCCCGGACCGCGTACTCTCTCCATCATAGCCGTTGCCTATGAAATTATCTTCCCAAGCCCTATTCCCCATCCTATACAAAGGTCTTGTGGCCTGCATTTCAAGGCCAATAACATTGGTGGCTGTGAGTAATTACATACATTGGTGTAAGGTTTCTACACGTATACCCTTGAGTTGTTTATGGCATTGGACAACCACCCAAGGGTTGTCCAATGCCCGTCTGTGGTACGTCCATTCAGAAAGGAGGGGGGTGACATGCATGCAATATGAAGTTTTCATGTACCACAGACATGCCATATTATAGTGACGAACCATTCCCAGTTGAAACGGACAGGTATCTTGTAGGACAAGTCACATTGTTAGGGCTGTGTGAGTCAAGGCCTCAGACTTCTCATGGGGAAAGTTACTTACCGATATGTACCCGCAAAGTCAGAACATCGGACATATCGGAGGGAGATAGTCACCTCTCGATATGTCCGATTTATGTTCATTTTGATTTCGGAACATATTTTTTAATCGCCCTTGCGGTCTGCTCATCTACATTCTTACCGTATTTGTGAATCCATTCATCAACATTCGAAGATCTGTTCTTTGTCGCGTCCTGATACGCATCCACAAATTGCTTGATGCGTTGTTCGGGAACCGAAAGACCCAACTTGTCGATATACTTTCGAGCAAGTTTTTCTATTTTTGATTTATTTTTCCATTGATCAGGATTGACCTTTTTCACGTCAGAAAGAATTTCAGAAATAGTGCCTTCTTTACCCGAAAGGGTTTGCTTCAATGCATTTAATCCAGACGACGTGTTTGGCCTTTTTGCAGATTTCTTTGGCATAGAAAGTATCCCTCCTCTTTCTTCCGTCGTACCTGCTTCGTGTGTCTTTCTACTCATGGCCCCATCATCGATTGCGAGTGTGCAGGGTTTATCGCCAGTCTGGACGTCACGATGATTTTAGGCCAACTCCTGAAACCAGAGTTAATGTAGAGTATGGAGGGAAATTCGGTCGTGAGACGGCTTGTATCATAGAAAAGATTAGCTCGTACGCCTCTTTAAACGAACAATAAAACGCCCCTCATATTGAGGGACGTTTTATTGAAAATTCACGAGAGACCTTTACCTATCAAAAGAACGGGGTCAGGATGAAAAACAGGACAAAAATGACCAGAAACGCAATCTCAGCTCGGCGCACTGGGAAACCTCCATCCATTCTAATTCACCTCCTTGCAGACCAAAGTTAATGTAGAGTATGGAGGGAAATTCGGTCGTGAGACGGCTTGTATCATAGAAAGGATTAGCTTGTACGCCCTTTTCGGACAAACAATAAAACGCCCCGTATAGAGGGGCGTTTTATTAGGGGAGGTTGAATGTACGACGGAGTCTTTGGTGGTTCACCGTTGGGCAGTTTTAATATATGCAACCACATTTCAAACACAACGGCTTGTACCTATCAATTTAACGAAATAAGACGGTTGTTTATTCCGAGGCTAGACTATGATACATGCCGGTCTGTGAGCCCGATTGAAATCTAGGTGGACAACCACCGCGCATAGTTGTCCACCTAAATTTCATCACTTGCATGGGGAAAGGCTATTATCGAATGTCCCTTTAAATTTAGAATAGCGGACATCCCGGAGGAGAACCGTCCGCAATCACAGACCAACCGGGCGATCCGCCGGCCAGTCGTCATCGGCATACTGGGTTGTCACCAGAACTGATCGGTGGATGTGTTGGATACATCCCGTCGCTCGATCGGTGATCACAGATATCAGGAGAACCGGTTTGAAGTATAAATTTCAAGATACATGTTTGACGGAAAGCCCGGAAAGAGGTGCGCTACACTCGAGTGATTCGCCAAATTACACCGGTATTTGGTATTAATTTACCAAACCCAACGGTTATGCCCATATCTACAACATACATTCGGCCATCCGTGCCGAATACGACATCGATTGGCCGCTCCAATCCTCCACCTCCTGTCTCAGAAGCGGCATAGCCGGACCGGTTGACTGCGAAGTTTTTTATCCGCCCAGTCTTTACATTAATCCGTGATATCCGATGGCCGACTCGTGGCGCCGGTTTTCCTCCTGTCGTCGATGGGGCTTCGCTTCCAAACTCAGCGATATAAACTTCCCCTATAGGTCCGAAGGTAGGATCGTAATTAAAATC
The DNA here is from genome assembly GCF_001552655.1 of Alicyclobacillus kakegawensis NBRC 103104. GTDB lineage: Bacteria > Bacillota > Bacilli > Alicyclobacillales > Alicyclobacillaceae > Alicyclobacillus_G > Alicyclobacillus_G kakegawensis. The sequence continues at coordinate 7,871 of NZ_BCRP01000007.1, forward strand.
AAACCCCATGATTGCCGAATGAGGTGCAAAATTGGCGACAGGTGTTGGGGGAGGCATGGGATGTTCCGAAAGCAAAAACGTAGGCTGAGGCTTCCCTTCCGGTTTGAACTGTGGCAAAGTGACCGGCAATCCTCCTGTATAATCCGGCCATCCATACCATGCACCAGGCTGAATCCTGTGAAACTCGTCCGGTGAATTGGCAATCGGACGACTTCCCCGCTCATCCGCACCGTGATTCGATGCAAATAGACGATTTTTACGATCAAATTTGATTCGAAACGGATTGCGCAATCCCCATGCCACCAATTCCAGTTGCGTACCATCCGGGTTGGCCCGTAAAATGCTGCCGCTGGCCTTCACCACGCCTTTGATCCGTTCCCTTGGCTTTGCTGGCACACCGAACGGAGAGTAGGCCCCAGTCACCGCTTGATCTTGTGCTTCCTTCGAAAAAACGTTCTTTGAGACGAAGTTTTGACCCGTCAAACGGATGGATACACCAGGATAGTCATGGAAAAAAGGATATTTCTTCACCCACCTATTATCTTCGCCGACCACACCGGAGTTCGTTGCCGTACCTTGTCCGAAATACATTTTTCCATCTGGCCCAAAAACCACCTGGTTGTTGTGATGATCGCCCCAACTTGGCAGTCCACTCAGGATATCCTGTTTTTTGCCGTCCGGTTTTACAACCGTGATGGTTCCTCGATGGGAAACATAAATATCCCCGTGATAGAAATTAATTCCTGTCAGGGGAGGATTGAAGCCTTCCGCAATCACAACAAAGCCAGTCGATGTATACTTCAGAACCTTCCCGTTGCCATCGGTGATCCCGGCATCTGCGAGAAGCATATCTCCTTCGTCTGTAAACACCAAATTGATGGGTGCCATTAAACCTTCAGCGAAAACGTCAATCTTATATTTCGAAGATATGGCGATATCATCGGGATTCAAGGGTCTAGCTTTGTCCAAAGCCAATCTTTCCCTTCCTGGTGTTCATCTCTATAAGCATATGTCGGCAGGGCTTGCCCCTAGCCAATGTGGTCTGTCGTTTGGGTCATGACCCCCATCCCTAAAGGGCGGGGCTTGCAGGTGTAGCATGCGCTATCCCGCGTATGGCTGCATGACTTCAGCCCTGCGGCCAATGTTAACCGCAAACCGCAGCGATGCCATCCGCAAGCGACTACCATTTGCCGGACTGCTACTGACTTGGAAGCTATGGATTGTGGTAGCCGAGGAAGTGGCCTTTGTCTATTCTCCAGGGGCATAAACCTGGACACACACTGGCCTGTGAATCGGATAGGTGTAGCCTGTTGGCCGCAACTGTCCCCTGTCATTCGGAGAAAATACGTGCAGGCGGTCATCATCCTGACTGGCTACAATCATGTACCAGCCATCCGGGGTCAGCTCAAAGTTGCGCGGGGTTCGCCCGCCCGCGTGGACATGCCCGAGACTGGTGAGTTCCCCATTCTCACCGATTAAAAAACAGGCGATACTGTCATGCCCCCGGTTGGAAGCATAGAGGAAACGTCCGCTTGGACTGACATGGATATCCGCAGCAGTGTTTGCTGCGGCGGAACATCCAGGAGGAAGCAGAGAGACATGGCCTCGCTCAACCATCCGGCCCTGCGCACGGTCGAACGCATAACAGACAATCGTCGAATCGAGCTCACAACAGACGTAGACGCAGGAAGAGCGAGGATGGAAAGCCGCGTGCCGAGGGCCGGCGCCCGCTCGGGTTCGGATGGAACCGTGCGGCTGCAGTGCTCCCGTGGTTTCATCCAGGCGGTATACGATGGCCTGGTCCAGGCCTAAATCCGGGACCAGAATCCACGGGGATTGCAGGACGGGCATGGCGCTGTGGGGGTGCGGCCCCTCTTGCCGATCCGGCCGCAAACCGCGTCCGTGATGTACGACACGCATCGCCACCTCCCCGATGCGTCCGTCGGGCCCGAGCGGGAGGGTGCAGACACTACCGCTCCCATAATTCGTGACCACCAGGAATTTATCCTGCCCCGCAAATTGAATGTGGCAAGGAGCCGCCCCGTCTGTGGCGGCTCGATTGTGCGTCCGGAGCTTGCGGGACGCACGATCGACAAGAAGCGAAACAACCTGACCCTCGTCCGTTTCACTGACGGAATAGAGCCAGGCACCCGACGGGTGAACCGCGAGAAATGATGGATTTTCGATACCTGAAATCGAATCCACGTGAGCAAACTGCCCGGTGCACGGGTTCATTTGCAACCAGTGGATACCAGCTTCGTTAGCGGCGCTGTAGGATCCGATGAATATGTCAAACCATGTACGGGCCGGTTGTCCCGGCATGGGGGACATTGCGGACACCATCCTTTCTATCCCACCTTCACAAAAGTGAAAACCACACACCGATTACCCCAGGTATGGAGGAACTCATCCTGTGGCTATGCTGTAAAGGATGCGGAAAATTGCCGAACACCAACATTTCCGGGAGGCATCTTGATGGATCGAGCCAAGGCTGTATTGTTCACGCGAATTTTTCCAACCACGGAGCGGATTTGCGATCACGGTTGCCAAGATCTTGTCCAGGTTACAAATGTGGTTGACGGCACGTCATGGTGCCTCTGCGTGCTCTCGTTTGAGCGTTTCCTCGGCCAAGGCATGGCCGCAATCGATGAGTACTCCCGCCTTGAATCTTGGTCCGGAGACGGATCGTCCGTGAGTTGAATGCCCCTCGCCCTGGTATCCGCGTCGCATGACATGGGTCCCAAAGCCGAATGTACCCGTCTGTTCTATCCCGGCCCTTTGTTCCCACAACTAAGTACCTTCCCCTCGCGCGTATGACCTTTGTAATCCTTTGTAAATCAGACTAATCCATCAAATGAGTCCATGCAACGAGGGGCTCGTGCCATCTGTATCCCAGCCTTCCATTTTCCTTACGGCCGGCGGCTTCTCTCCCGCCCCGGCGAAACTCGCACAGAGACCCGCTCCGGTGCGCTCAATCCGGCGTAGTTCATGGCGTAGTTCATTTAGACTATGTCGACCCGTCCACAAGGGCTGGTTCACTGTGGTTGGTGGTGCGCATGCAAATCTACCCGTTTTCGTCTCCACTTGGCCTGGCGTTCGGGTAGACTGGAGACAGATGCAGAGACCGGACGGGAGGCTGTATTTGTGCAAACGTCGACGAAAAAACACCTCTCCGCCACCGTTGCCTATCTGCTGGCCGGGCTGTTGATTGTCTCTGCCTGCCTGGCTGTGACCGGGTGGGCCCTACCGGAATGGGCTGGCGGTCAGTGGTGGACAAAGACAACGGTGAGTCTCCTGCATGGCGTGTTGCTCGGGTTTCTGCTCACAGTGGCGTACGGCGTGCTGTATCAGGTCGTCCCCATCGCTTTTCAAGCACCGCCGATGCCGCGCCACGTGCTGTACTGGCATCTCCCGCTGCACCTAGCAGCCACAGCCGGGTTATTGCTGGGCTTTGTTGCACACCTGATGTGGTTGACCACATTGGGCGGACTGGGAGTGTTGGCGGCTTTGCTGGCGTTTCTCCATTTCTTGTATCACAGAAGCTACACACACGCACGCAACCGGACCCCCGTTTACCGCATGCTGGTCATTCCGATGCTGGGGTTGGTCCTTACCTTTTTGTTCGGACTGGATCAAGCTGCTCGACCGGCAGGCGTCGACGGACACCTAGTGCTCACACACGCGGTTCTGGGCGGGCTGGTGTTTTGGGGCGGATTGGTTATGGTCATCTCCTATAAGTTCGTCCCTATGTTCGCGCTCAGTCACGGGTACCGTGCATCATTGCCCCGGACGGCAGCATTTTATTTTGCAGGCTGTGGCCTTCTGGCCGCCATCCAGTTTGCCCAGCACCTGCAGCCAACCTTGTCCGTATCCGGCGCCTCCTGGCTGCGATGCGTCGATGCGCTCTCCGCGGCGGCCACTCTCGTCGGTTTGGGCTTGTTCAGCCTGGATATGCAGCGGATTGTGGCATCCCGCAAGCGCAGGCGAATGGTCTTTCCGCTGCGCGTAGCCCTCGCTGCCCTCTGTGTGATGCTTGTGAGCGAGGCTTTGCTGGCCATCTGTGCGGCTGTACCGGACCTGCGCCTGCTGGTCGTGACGGCATACCTATTTCTGTTTGCCGGCTTGGTCCCATTGGTCTTCGCCTATACGCAAAAAATCGTACCCTTTCTTTGGTTTGAGTATCGCTTCAGCAAGCGGCCCGAGCGCAAGTCGGCTCCGCTCATCGACGACATGGTGCCGCCTCGCTTGGCGTGCGCCGCTCTCACGCTGTACGCATTAGGTACCCTGTTGGGGTGCCTTCTCATCTGCGGCTTGGTGCCCATTGCATGGCAGCAGGCCGGAGCCTGCGTCAGTGCGGCATTGACCACCGCGGGCGCACTCATCCTGTTCACCGCGCTGTGCCATGTATTGACCATAGGCGGTCAAAGACCTGCCGAAGAGTCGAGCGGTGGTCACTGAACCAACCGCGATGGTCCGTTCGGACTAGGCAGTGACTAGTTCCCATGGAACTGGAGTGAAAGTTTTGAAAGCTGTACAATACTGCAGAATGAGATGGATTTCCGCCCGACACGCTTGGTCCACCATCTGGTGGCACCGCAACAACCTCGTGGAAAGCCCGGTGATTTCCGTCGTGAAATGGTCCAATAGGTGGCATCGCCCCCGTCACGCGCTCGCCCGTATGGACGCTTGGCTGATTGATTTCCTGCAGAGACGCTTTAACCTGCTGATGGCTCTCGTCCTCGTCGGTCTGTGCGTGTGGGGATTGGTGTCTGGGTTCGCATGGTTTGTCCTGGGCACGGCGGCCGTCGGCGCTCTGAGTTATTTCATGGGCCTGACCGTTTCTCTGCTCTGTGGAATCGCGTTTACCGGCGCGGACATTGGACTGGGCGTCGGGATGGGTGCGAATTGGAGCGTATCGCCCATCTTGTTGCAATGCGTGGGATACGGCTGCAGCGCATGGCTCGGCTTTCGCCACAAGCAGCAGCAGGAGCAAGCGAAACAGCGGTTGCTGACCAGCCAAGACGGCCATGAACCCCAGGTTCTGCCCTGGGCCGTTGTCAACGAAATCCGCACATCGCTGGCCGCCGTTCGTTTCCTGCTGTTTCCGCTGCACGAGGAACACACCAGCCAGGAACTGAAGAAAGCCACGGACGAACTGTCACGCTTGGAAGCGATCTTTACAGAAATTGAGCAGGAGGAGATGCAGAAAAAGCGGCGCTAACTCTGCGATGCGTCATCCCCTTGACCGGGAATCGTGTATCCCTCTCGGACCGCATACGCAGCCGCCTGTGCCCGGTTGTTCAAATGCAACTTGTCCAGGATGTTGCGCACATGGTTGCGCACCGTGTTTTCGCTGATGAACAGCGCGCGAGCGATGTCGCGGTTGCTGGCCCCCACGCTCAGGTGCCGCAACACTTCTACCTCGCGGTCGGTCAGTTTTTCCACCCCTTCGTCCTGACTCGCCGGCTGTGGGTTATTGAGCTCCGTAATGATGCGCATCGCCAAGTTACCAGGGATGACAGGTTCCCCGGCGTGCACCCGACGAACGGCTTCCATCACTTCAGTGGGACTCGCGTTCTTCAAAATGTATCCTGCCGCGCCGTTCTTCACAGCCTCGAACAGTGTCTCTTCGGCATCCGACACGGTAAGGATGAGTATGGACACATCCGGGAACTGCCGCTTAATCAGCAGCGTGGCTTCCAAGCCGTTGCACACCGGCATGTTGATGTCCATCAAGACAACATCCGGGCGGAGTTCAGCGCATTGTCGCAAAGCCTCCTGGCCGTTCGCAGCTTCCCCCACCACCGCGATGTCATCTGCCCGTTCGAGAATCGCCCGCACGCCTTGCCGAAACAACTCGTGGTCATCCACCACCAACACGCCAATAGCAGCTTTCGGTTCGCCAAGGTCCATACCTATCGCCTCCACTTCATACCTCTCGGCAAGATCCATGATAGCGCTCCGGCGCTGCCGGTGCACGCCCGCCACGCGTGTCGGACTGTGTCGGAACCGTGACAACATATGGGAGCCTCTGGCTACCGCCATGTGCGATTCATTACAATGGAATTACGCGAAGGGAATTCGCTGGTGTGCCTGGCACACCCATCGGGGAACGGAGTGGATATTGGGTGGAAGAGGTCGTCCGAGCCGGAAAATCGCAAACAGCCCGTCGGAACAAACTGAGTGAATCAGCCCGGCGGAGGCTGGAGCTTCATTATACACTACAGGAACGTCATCGCTTGGCGCGCGATTTGCACGATGGTATCTCACAGGACCTCGCCTACGCCAGTTCGCTGGCCAAACGCTTGGTCGCGGACAGCGAAGCGGGTTGCCCCATCCCAGCGGAGGATGTAAAAGCCATCAGCCGTATTCTGGATCAAAGCCTGGTGGAACTGCGTCAGGCCATCTACGACCTCGCTGTCGATCCGGACGAAGACCTGTTGCGCCACATTCGCCGCTATGCGGCCGACTTTCAGTCCCGCTACGGCATCACAGTGGAAGTTGACGTCCACGGTGCCATCCCGATGTTGGACGCCTACATCACAAGCCAAGTTCTGCGTGTCGTGCAAGAAGCTCTGGCCAACGTCCGCAAACACGCTCATGCGCAACGCGTGCAAATCCGCGTCCGACGAACGGGTACTTCGGCAGCTTCAGACCTGGATGGAAACGGAGGGGTCGATGGTGACGGGATTGAAGTCAGCATAAGCGACAATGGACGGGGGTTCACCCCGTCCATCCCCGCCTCGCCCGGGCACTATGGACTTCAAACGATGCGTGAACGGTGCCAACTCATCGGCGGCAGATGCCAGGTCAACTCCGAGATCGGCCGGGGAACAGTGGTAACACTTGAGGTTCCCCTTCGTGGCCCGGAGCCATAACCCGATAGTTTGCGGCCAGAGCGGTCACGGCGCACAGGTCCGCAAACAAGAGCGAAGAGAAGGAAACGTGCGTGAGAAAAGCGGGCAAGCTCAGGTGGGAAAGAATCAGCCAAGCCCCGCTGAATGCCTGCAGGCAAACCAGGATGACGGACAACAAGGTAAACCAAGCAGCCCCTCGACTTACAGCTCGGAACCGATACCCCAGGAGGGCCAGCCGGATGGTGACCAGGAGCATGCCCAGGGCGAGGCCGCGATGCACCACGTCAATGACAAACACATGGGGCATCGCGTGGTACGACTCCATCGGCAACGGCCAGCCCTGAAAACTCGCGCCGTCGCCCGTGCTAGCCACATAGGACCCGACATAAATCGCGACGTACGAAAACGCAAGAGCAAACCAAGACCAAAGATACAGCGTTCTCCCCAAGCCCGTGTCGTCACGGCCTTCTACAACCTTGCGCGCTCGCTCAGGACGCCACCCCTGTCCCCGCTCGGTTCGCCAGCTTTCCACTGTCATAACCGTCACACCCCCCAGCGCCAAGAGGGCTATGCCCATATGCGTAGCCATCAGCGCAGGTGGATTGATGGCGAACACGGCCAGCGCCCCGAGTATGGACTCCAGAACCACGCCCAGTACCATCCAGGCAATCGAAATGCGCAACCAACGATGTCTGCCGTACCAGCGCCAAGCGCAGATGATGGTCACCAGCAGCAAGATCTCCATCGCGAACACACTCACTCGATGGGCATACTCAATGGCGGTGTGTTCCGACCAAACGGACGGGATCAACTGTCCATTGCAGAGCGGCCAATCATGTCCACACCCATAGACCGATCCGGTCGCCGTATCGGCAAAACCAATCACATTGGCGACAAACAGGACGATGAGGGTGGTCAGCGACAACCCGAACAGCCGACCCCGCCGGGACCTAGCTGCCCCGCCTGACGTGGGTTTTATGGCCTGCATGCTCATCTGCGGTAACCTCCTGTACTTCGAACGCTCGTATCCCGGCGGGCCCTAAGCCGATTGAGATCCCCACTGCGGAGAAGGCCAGCTGCGTTTCCATCACACCAGACTCGCCACCACGAGCAGCGTGAACAATGCTGGTAAATCCAACAGCGACCATAAAAACGTCCGCCTGGCCCAGACGGTCGTCTCGTCGGATTCGCGCCACATGCGCAGGTTGGCCAGCAAAAAGACCACGCCCACAGCCGCCGCGGCAAAGACGTACCAAGTATGAACAGCGCCGGTGAGCCAGGGCACGAGCGAAACCAGCAACAAGAGTACGGCGTATCCTACGCATTGGCGCTTGGTGGTCCGCGCACCGCGGACCGCTGGCATCATCGGAATTCCGGCCCGTACATAATCGGCATTCTTATACAGCGCCAATGCCCAAAAATGTGGCGGCGTCCAGAAGAACACAATGGCAAACAACGCCCAGGCGGTCACGCTCAGGTGCCCGGTGACGGCGGCCCAGCCCACGAGCGGCGGAAACGCGCCCGCGCCCCCGCCAATCACGATGTTTTGCGGTGTCGTCCGCTTAAGCCACATGGTGTAAATCACGGCGTAGTAGACAAATCCGGCTGCGGACAACAGCGCCGACAGCGGATTTGCAAACACCCAGAGAACGACCACCGACAACACGCCCAAAGCGATTCCGTAAACAAGGGTCGCCCGTGAAGATACCTGCCCCATAGGCAAAGGACGCTTGGACGTCCGCGACATGACCGCATCAATGTCCCGGTCATACCACATGTTCACGGCCGCCGCCCCACCTGTCGACAGAGCCAAACCCAGCAGCAGTGCGAGGCTTTCTCCAAGGCTGGGTATGCCTCCTCGCGCGACGATAGCCGCGGCGTAGGCGGTAAACAACAGCAGCACCATGATGCGCGGCTTCGTCAGCTCGATGAACAACTTGACGGTGTCAAGCCAGCCGCGCGGCACTTCGACAACGTCCGCATCTGATTTCGCCCGTCCGACTGACATCGTCGCCATGGACGATTCTCCTTTCTCATCAAGGGGCTTGGTCGGAGACTGGGTGAGTCACCCAGCCCCTTCCCAGTGTGCGACCCTTGGGACGGTAAAATGCACCAGACCCGTCAGTATCAGTACGATTGATAATGAAAGGTCATAATCCAGATGGACATCAGACAGATGGCAAATGTGAAGATTAGACCTATCAACAACGTCACCGAGTGATAAGGCGGACCGTCACCTTCCGTAACGTGCATGAAGAAGAACAGCTGCACCAAAATCTGCAATCCGGCCAGAATCATCAAGATCCACATCATCGGCCCGACAGACATAGCGTGCGTCAGCGCCAACACGAAAGAGATGGCGGTCAGCACCAGGGACAATACGTATCCCACAATGTATAGGGTCGGCGAATGGTGGCCGTGCTGAGTCGTTTGCGCTCCCCGCTCCATTTTACATCACCACCCCGGACAAATAGACAACTGTGAAGATGAACACCCACACCACGTCGAGGAAGTGCCAATACAGGTTGACGATAAACACCTTGCGAGCGGTGACCTCGGTGATGCCGCGCCGCGCCACCTGCAGGAGGGTGATGAACATCCAGCCGATGCCGAGCGACACGTGGCTGCCGTGCGTGCCCACCAGGGTGAAGAACGCCGACAGGAACGCGCTCCTTTGCATCGTCGCCCCTTCCGCCACGTCCGCCATGAACTCCTGAATTTCCAGGCCCACAAATCCGAGTCCAAGCAGAATGGTGACGATAAGCCATACCATCAGCTGCTTTTTGTGGCCGTTGCGCATGGCCAAGGTCGCTAACCCGCCGGTAAAACTGCTGGTCAACAGCAGGAACGTCTCGATGGTGAAACCGGGCACGTCAAAAATTTCATGCGGCGTCGGGCCGCCGTCCGTATGCGTCCGCACCACCAGATAGGTGGCAAACAGGCACGCGAACAAGAGCATGTCTGTTGAGAGAAACAACCAGAACCCAAGAATTCGAACGGCCTGGTGCGGGTCCCGGTATTCGATGGACGAGGCCCGCGCCGATCCGCCAGAGGTGACGTGCTTTTCTGCGAGCGCCATGCTTACAACCTCCCCAGCGCCGACTCGGTCTCAACGACCTCGTGGGGCGGAATGTGATACTCGTCGTCATACTCGAACGCACGCAGGATGAGGCAGATGACCACACCGAGCAATCCCAGCGCCGCCAGCCAGAACCACTCGAACACGAAACCAAATCCCGCCACGAAGAAACAGGCGCTCAAAATGAAGGGACGGCCCGAATTCTTTGGCATGTGAATCGGCGCAATCTCATCCGCAGACGGCCGCAGCGCCTGGGTCTGGCCCGTTTGCTTCATCTCCCACCAAGCGTCACGCGAGGTGATGGTGGGAATGACGGCAAAGTTGTAGTGCGGGACCGGCGACGGCAACGACCACTCCAGCGTGCGTCCATCCCAGATGTCGCCCGTCACGTCACGCTCACCGTACCTGATGCTGTACAAGATCTGCGCCACGATGAACAAGAAGCCAATCCCCATCAGATACGCGCCGATGGTCGAGACCAGGTTCAGCGTGTTCCAACCCATATTGGCCGGGTAGACGTACATACGCCGTTGCATGCCCATAAAGCCGAGCGCATACTGCGGCATGAAGCACACGTAGAAACCGATGTTAAAGAACCAGAAGGCGCAGCGGCCGAGCCGATCATCCAATTTGAAGCCGAACATTTTCGGCCACCAATAGTACATCCCAGCCAGCATGCCGAAGACCACGCCGCCAATCAGCACCTGGTGGAAGTGAGCAATCAAGAAATAGCTGTTATGGTACTGATAATCGGCGGGTGCAGCCGCCAGCATGACGCCGGTGGCGCCACCGATGGCGAAGCACGGCACAAACGCGATGGTCCACAACATCGGCAGCTCCAGACGGATTCGGCCGCGAAACATCGTGAACAACCAGTTGAAGATCTTCACACCGGTCGGGATGGCCACCGCCATCGACGCCACGGCAAAGAAGGTGTTGACATCGGCGCCCGCGCCCATCGTGAAGAAATGGTGCGCCCACACAAAGAAGCTGATGACACTAATCAGCAACAAGGAAGTGACCATCGAAGTGTATCCGAAGACGCGCTTGCGCGAGAACGTCGCCACAACCTCGGAGAACACCCCGAAAGCCGGCATGATGACGATGTACACCTCTGGGTGACCCCAGATCCAGAACAGGTTGATGTACATCATCGGATCGCCGCCGTGCGTCATGGTGAAAAAGTGCGTGCCGACAATCCGGTCCAGCAGCAACAACGCCAGCGCCACGGTCAGTGCCGGAAAGGCGAAGATGATGACCAACGAGGTCGCCACAACCGACCATGTGAACAACGGCATCCGCATCAAGGTCATCCCTGGCGCCCTCATTTTCAGGATGGTGGCCAGGAAGTTGATGCCCGTGCCGATGCTGCCGATACCCGAGATCTGCAGCGCGAGCAGATAGAAGTTCTCACCGGGCCCCTTGTCAAACTCCGGTCCGGCCAACGGCGGATAGCTGACCCAGCCTGCGTCCGGGGAACCGCCAAACACGAAGGAGATGTTGAACAACAGCGCCCCGAAGAAGAACAGCCAAAAACTGATGGCGTTCAAATAGGGAAACGCCACGTCGCGGGCGCCAATTTGCAGCGGCACCGCGATGTTGAACAAGGCGAAGATGAACGGCATGGCCATGAACAGAATCATGATAGTACCATGCGTCGTAAAGATCTGATCATAGTGTTCGGCATCCAGGAAGTGATTGTTGGGCACCGCCAACTGCGTGCGCAAGAGAAGGGCGTCCACGCCGCCGCGGAACATCATCAACAGCGACGCTATCAAGTACATGATGCCAATTTTCTTGTGGTCAACCGTAGTCAACCACTCACGCCACAACCATCCCCACTTTTTGAAATAGGTGAGGACGAACACAATCCCAAAACCTGTAAGCAGAATCAGGACGTCCGAAATCCAAATCAGCGGACCCTCGTTCCACATCAGGTATTGGTCCCCAAACGTATGGAGCCATTGTGGCATCGACCGTTCACTCCTTTCGCCAGTCCACCATCAGGAATGTGCATTCGAGTCCTTGGAAGTCTGGGAACTCATACCGCTCATGCCGGCCATGTTGGCATCCAGGCCCTGGTCCATCATCATGTTAGGCATGTAGCGGCCGCCGTTCTTCCACACAATCTTGTCAAACAAGTTCTTCGGATACGACGAGTAGCTCGCCGTGCCCATGGTCCCCGGCTGTTGCAACTTGTTGTACCCAGCCATGGTCAAGGCGGGCGAGGACGACTTCACCTGCTTTACCCACTGATTGAACTCAGTGTCGGACTTCGCGACCACCTGGAAGTGCATGTGGGCGAACCCCTTGCCGGTGAAATTGGCGCCCGTGCCGAAGTAGCTTCCCGGCTTATCCGCCTGCAGCCACAACCGCATCGCCATGCCGGGCATGGTGTACTCTTGCCCGCCCAACTGCGGGACCCAGAACGAGTTCATCGGGGCGTCGGACGTGAGTACAAACTGCACCGGAACCCCCGTCGGAATCTCACAGTAATTGACTGTGGCCACCTTCTGACCGGGGTACTGGAACAACCACTTCCAGTCGAGGGACGTGACCTGAATCGTGAGGGGTTTCACGTCCTTTTCCGGAGGCTGGACAAGAGCAAACGTGCTCTTGCCGGTGTAGTACCCGAGCAGACCGACGATGACAATCGGGACGCCCCACCACACCACCTCCAGCCATTTGCTCTCCGACCATTCCGGCGTATACCCGGCCTTGCTTCCCGGACGGTCTCGGTAGCGTATGACAATAAACGCCAACAATGCCAATACGGGTACAATGACAATGAGCACGAGAACCGTGGACAACTCAATGAGGTGCAACTCCTCGCGACCGACAGGTCCTGCCGGGTTGAGCACTATGTATTCAGGTCCACATCCGGTGGCCAGAAACAGCAGAGCCAACGCCGTCAGACCTATCGCTCCCATACGTCTTGGTGTCCGACTCCTCAAGGCCCTATCTCTCCTTTCTGTCTTCGATGTTCTAACACTCGTGCCGAGGGTAGCCCGGCGCCCTTGCTGCCTGTGCACCCGGTCACACCCCTGCGGCGCCCGACAGGTTCGTTCACTTTCGTTCGATCCGACCGTGGATCGTACGGAACCCATGTCAACCATACTTCCTTCAAAACACTGGAGTAAGACGCACTCGGCCTGTTTGGAAATAGTCCTTTCGTGCTACAGGCATAGTCCGTATTAGTGCCTGGACAGCAGAAAGGGGCGCCACTCAATTGGGACTCCCCCATCAGGAGGACTGCGCCCCAGCGGACGTGCAGCGCGAGTTCCACGGCGGGGGCTGGGTTGCTAGCCGCGGCAGCATGGACATGAAGGGGGGTTAGCCCTTCACCTGACACTCCTTGAGGAACCTCCTGCACTGCACAAGCACAGAGCTGCTGGGTTCCCCCTGATTGAATGATGAAGAACGAGATGCCGCAAGCAGTGTACAAATTTCCTCTACGGGGTGTATTCAAGACGCCCATCGAGTGTCGGAGATTTTCTCAAATTGCGCGGCAGAAACAGGGGGGTTTTTCTTACAAATGTTGAATGCGCCGCATGAGTCCTGCTCAGACCATGCGGCGCAATCGTCAAAGCGCATATGCGAGTTACAAACGTACACGATAACACTCCGAAATCCATTGACGCTGCAATGAACGTGCGGTAAAATATACACCAAAATTTTATATATTTTTTATTATATAACAATTTGCATCGAATGTCAATGGGAATTTGAACGGTTATGTGCCAAGAATTCGGTCTTTACGGGAGTGAAGCCACATGGTACTGTCCCGCCTCCTCAATTGCATGAGCATTGCAACTCAAATGCCGTATGTAACAGAACTACTCTCCCTAAACGAAAGGACCATAGCGTACAACCTGCGACTAACCCCTCGTGACATTCAGGACTTGATGACGGCCAGAACTCAGGTTCTGTACAGTTACGGGCGAGTGGGCCGGGAATGGAAGCCACAAAAGAACTCATTGAAGTTTTTTCCGCGTCCCCGTGTATTTGTCAAGAGAACTACATCTCGACGCTGAACGAACTTCACGAGATTTTCTATTACCTGAAGAACGAGACTGAAGACAAGATCGGCGATTTCAAATTGATCGCGATAATGAAACATTACTTTGACAACGAATGCGCGGGTTCCCTGAAACTGTTACGAAACAAGCTTGAAGAGTTTGCCGAGAATTTCAGAATCCAGACCATGCATCTAGAGTATCTGAAGGAAGGAGACGATGAATCGTGATACCTGGCGACGCAGGCTATTCCGCAAGTGATGACCAGTCACTAACTTGCTCAAACGATATCAATCCATCACGGCTGGACAAGCATCAGTATACACTCTCCCTCTTGAACGAAGCACAGCGCATTGGCCTGTTAAGCAATCAGGAAGTTTATAGCATCCAGTATAGGCTGATGGTTATCTTGGGGGACCTGATTTGGCGATACACACAGGGAGAAAGCTCATCCGTTGCAACTGACACAGCGGAAAGCATCCTAACGTCCATCCTGTATGCCGTGGACACTTATTTATTGAATCTTGAGCATCCCAATCAAGCAATCACCTACTTGAAGACAAGCGACGTTGTGAAACTCTGTGAAAAAAGGGGTGGAACGGGTCAGTCAATGCCTCGAAGAGGTAAAGTCACTTTATAAAGAGGTCAAGCGACATAAGCTAGAGGTTCCGGTCGATGCCTACCATACGACGATTGATGAATCGTTACCCCTATTTATAAAGAAATACAACATCATATTCGAAGCCCATAACACAATGGCGAGCATTGATTATCCCTTGGGGATGGATAACATGCGTTTGCAGGGTATCGTCTACATTCAGCACTATTTGGAACGTCTGCAACTCGAGAATGAATTTTGCTTGAGATTTAACCCAGATGCCCTGATTCATATGATGGAGAGTTTCGGACGGTTGCATAGATTTGATTACCGGATCGAGTTATTCAATATTTTTGAACTTTCTCTTCACAACTCCTTGTTTTCGATCCTATCAGGGGGTGACGCCGACCAAGTTCAAATTTCAACGCATCAATTTGAACGGTTAGAGCGGATGCCCAATCGAATGCGCGCGGGATCGAAAAAATGATTCATACGTCTCTAAATCGACTCCAACACGCATTGCAAATCCATGACGCTCAGACGGTCGATTATATGAATCAATGTAGCAGGGAACTGATAGGACGTATTCTCAACGCAGCTAAGCATGGCAACCTACAATCCGTGATCATTTCGGATGGACCAGAGAAAATAAAACCTGTTGTCATGTCCATCCATGCAGGAAACAGAATGAGCGATGTCCGGCTGAGAAAACTGCTCGACGAAATGATTCGGAGCGAAACGAAGGAGGAGAAAGTCCGACTCATAAAATCGAATTTCTACTCCCTACACGATTACTTAGAGGGGTGGAGACACCGAACTGCGAACCATCGTTTTCCAGAAGAAACGGGCCGAATTCGATTGGCAAGTTCAATTGATACGGGACCGTAAAACATGAAGCAGCCGAATCCGAAGCTAAGGGAAGCAGAAGCGGTAATGGACGCCGAGGTCAATCCACAGGATGCTGACAAACAAATCCCCAAACATAACTGGGGCTCTCCCCTCCCCCATCATACGATGGGTTTTGGGACAGCCCCCCTCTGTCATGCCAAGTTTCCCAGCTTAAACATAGGTCAGCCCGTCATACAACGGGAAGCGCGCGCACAACGCCCGCACCTTCTGGCGCGCCGCGGCCAAGGCCGATTCGCTCCCGTCCTTGAGTGTGAGGGCCAGAATGTCGGCTATCTCCGCCATGGCCTCCTGGTCCATGCCGCGCGTGGTGACGGCGGGAGTGCCCAGGCGAATGCCGCTGGTCGTGTTCGGCTTTTCCGGGTCGAACGGTATGGCGTTCTTGTTTACGGTCACGCCCACCTCGTCGAGGCGTCGTTCAGCTTCCTTGCCCGTCAAGCCCACGTTGCGCAAGTCGACCAACATCAGGTGATTGTCCGTGCCCCCGGATACCAACGTAAATCCCCGCTCGGACAGCGCGTCAGCGAGAGCCTGGGCGTTGTCCACCACCGCTTGTGAATACTGGCGAAACTCAGGGCGCAGCGCCTCGCCGAACGCCACCGCCTTGGCGGCAATGATGTGCATCAGGGGCCCGCCTTGAATGCCTGGGAACACCGCCTTATCGATGGCTTTCGCGTGTTCTACCTTGCACAGGATCATCCCGCCTCGCGGCCCGCGCAGCGTTTTGTGCGTGGTCGTGGTCACAAAGTCTGCGTACGGCACCGGCGACGGGTGATGACCCGTGGCCACCAGACCGGCGATGTGGGCCATGTCCACCATCAACAACGCCCCCACCTTGTCGGCGATGTCCCGCAGCCGCGCAAAGTCGATGACCCGCGGATAGGCGCTAGCGCCCGCGACCAACAACCGTGGCCGGTGCTCTTCGGCCAGCCGCTCCACTTCATCGTAATCAATCCGCTGGCTGGAGGCATCGACCCCGTACGGCACGAATTGGTAGGTCTTGCCCGAAAAATTGACCGTGCTCCCATGCGTCAGGTGGCCGCCGTGCGCCAGGTTCATCCCCAACACGGTGTCCCCCGGGTTCAGAGCCGCAAAGTAAACGGCCATGTTGGCCTGGGCTCCCGAATGGGGCTGCACGTTGACATGGTCGGCGCCGAACAATTCCTTCGCCCGCTCGATGGCAATCCGCTCGATCACGTCCACGTGTTCGCAGCCGCCATAGTAACGACGCCCGGGATACCCTTCAGCGTATTTGTTGGTCAGAACGGTTCCCATGGCCGCCAACACGGCCCGACTGACAAAGTTCTCCGAAGCAATGAGTTCGATCTTTTGCCGCTGCCGCTGTAACTCGGCCTGCATGGCTGCGGCCACGTCCGCATCCATCTGGTTCAAAAACGTCACATGCCTTCCCCCTCGTGATCGGGCCATCGCCGCACACGCACGCATTAGAACACTGAGACGACGCGGATATCGCGCACCCCCCTGATGCCGGTCCGCAAGTCCGCCAGCACCGAAGATGGGACAGGCTGATCCACCTCACACACTGTGACCGCGTCGCCACCTTTTGTCCACCGCTCCAAACTCAGGCGCGCAATGTTGGAGCCACGCTCGTCCAACAGGCGCGATACGCGAGCGAGAAACCCCTGTTCATCCACATGATACAAGATTAGCGTGAAACGTTCACCTGTGAACCTGACGTGCAGGCCGTCCAGTTCTATCACCTCGACCTTGCCCCCGCCGATGGAACTGGCCACCAGAGCGGTCGCTCTGGTGGCGCCCGCCAGCGCCATGTCGGCCGCTGCCAGCGCGGTGATGGCGTGTAAACCGTTGCGCGTGACGCAAGGGACCTCGACCAGTCCCGCCACCGGATCGCACACAAGCCCGAGTGAGTTTTGCAACGCCAAAGCCGCCGCATGCACCGCCGCTTGCGGCGATCCGCCCGCCAATTCGACCAGCGCCCCGGCGGCCATGGCGGTGGCAGACCCCACTTCCGCCTGGCAGCCGCCGGCCGCGCCGGAAATGCAGGCCGCGTTGGCGATGGCAAGCCCCAGCGCTGCGGCCGTAAACAGACTGCACACCAGCTGGTCTCGCGTATACCGCCCGGAGTCCAGGAGGCTTACCAGAACCCCCGGCAAGATTCCCGCAGCGCCCGCTGTCGGCGTAGCCACGATGCGCCCCATCGCCGCATTGACTTCCGACACCGCCAACGCGTACGCCATCGCCCGCAGGGGCTCCGGAGGCACAAAGCTGGCGCCGCGTCCAAGGTAGGCGTGCACGCGCGCCGCATCCTGTCCGGTCAACCCCGTGCGCGAGCGCTCCGGTTCCAGGATACCTTTGCGCACCGCCTGTTCCATCACCGCAAACTGGCTCGCCATCTTGGCCATCAGCTCGTCTTCGTCGAGCCCCGATTGTCGCTCTTCCACGGACATCATCAGACGAGCAATCGACAGGCCTCTTTCTTCCGCCTGCCGCGCCAGTTGAGAAAGGCTGGTAAAGGACACTCTCCAACACCTCGATTTCACTCGAACCGATAGCGGAGCACCGGCTGCCTGGCCGCCTTCACCTCATCCAACCGCCCCACCACCGTCGTGTGCGGCGCCGACCTGACGACCTCCGGGTGCTCCTTAGCCTCGTCGGCAATCTGCAGCATGACCCTGATAAACTCCTCCAGGGTTTCCAGGCTCTCCGTGTCCGTCGGCTCAATCATCATGCATTCGTCCACGATGAGCGGGAAGTAGATGGTCGGCGGGTGTATACCGAAATCCAGCACGCGTTTGGCGATATCCAGCGTCTTCACCCCGTTTTTCTTTTGGCGTGCGCCAGAGAGCACAAACTCATGCTTGCACACCCGGTCAAACGGCAGGTCGTAGGAACTCTCCAGTCGCCGCATCACGTAATTGGCAGCCAGCACGGCGGACTCGGACGCTTGTTTGAGGCCCAGAGCGCCCATTGTGCGGATATACGCGTAAGCGCGGACCAAGACGCCGAAATTTCCGTAGAAGCCTTTGACCTTGCCAATCGAGCGCGGCACATCCCAATTCCACCGATACCGTCCGTCGGCGTCCTGAGTCACAGTCGGTTTGGGCAGATACGGAGCCAGAAACTGCTTCACCCCCACCGGACCGGCTCCTGGGCCGCCGCCCCCGTGAGGCGTCGAGAAGGTCTTATGCAGGTTCAGGTGCACCACGTCGAACCCCATGTCGCCCGGACGGGTGTAGCCCAAGATCGCGTTCGCGTTCGCCCCATCGTAATACAGCAAGCCGCCCGCCTCGTGGACAATGCGGGCAATCTCTTCAATCTGGGTCTCAAACAAACCGAGCGTACTCGGATTGGTCAACATCAGCGCCGCCGTATCGGAACCGACCGCGGCGCGTAGAGCCGCCAGATCCACGTTGCCATCTCGGTCCGAAGGAATCGTCACAGCCTTCAGTCCCGCCATCGTCACACTGGCCGGATTGGTTCCGTGGGAGGAGTCGGGAACAATGACCTTGTCGCGTTTTTCTCCGCGATCCCGATGGTACGCGGCAATCATCAGCAGGCCGGTCCATTCCCCCTGGGCGCCAGCCGCAGGTTGCAGACTGACCGCATCCATCCCGGTGATCTCCATCAGGTCCTGCTGCAAACGGTGCATCAACGCCAATGCCCCTTGCACCGTCTCTTCCGGCTGATAGGGATGGATGTGGACAAAACCAGGCAAACCGGCCGCCTTTTCGTTGCGCTTTGGGTTGTACTTCATCGTACAGGAGCCGAGCGGATAAAAGCCCGAATCGACGCCGTGGTTGCGCGTGGACAGGGCCGTAAAGTGGCGAACCACATCCAATTCGCTCAACTCCGGCAGACGGGGCGCATCCTGGCGGTAGTACCTGCCCAATTCGCCCGCCACGTCAAATTCCGGTACGTCCAAGGCCGGCAGCGTGTAAGCGGTGCGTCCTGGCCGGCTGCGCTCAAACACAAGCGGAACCGTCTGCTTGGTCTCGGCGGTCATACAAGCGCCTCCTTCACTCGCTGCACCAAGGTATCGATTTCAGCGCGCGTACGCACCTCGGTCACAGTCAGCAGCACACAGTCCTGCAATTCCGGATAGAACCGGCCCAGGTCCAGCCCAAACAAGAAACCTTCGGCCAGCAGGCGCTTCTGTACGCTTGCGACCGGGCGCGGCAGTCGAACGACGAACTCGTTGAAAAAGGGACCAGAAAAGACGCCCTGCACGCCATCGACCTGTTCCAGACAGTGCCTTAGGTAATGCGCCTTATGGTAGTTCTGGAGCGCCAACTCGCGCATGCCCTGTGGTCCCATGTACGTCAGGTAGACCGTTGCCGCCAAGGCGTTCAAAGCCTGGTTTGAGCAGATGTTGGACGACGCCTTTTCGCGGCGGATGTGCTGTTCCCGCGCTTGCAGCGTGAGGACGTATCCCCGCCGCCCGTCTGCGTCCACCGTCTCGCCCACGATGCGTCCCGGCAGGCGCCGCATCAGGTCGCGGCGGGCGGCCATCATGCCCAGATAGGGCCCGCCAAAGCTCAGCCAGTTGCCGAGCGATTGCCCTTCTGCAACCACTACGTCCGCGCCCAACCGCCCGGGCGGCTCCAACAATCCCAAGGCCACAGGGTACGCGCTGACGACCAGCAGCGCCCCCGCTCTGTGGGCGATGTCTGCGATGTTGGCCAGGTCTTCCAGCTGGCCGAAAAAATTCGGGTATTGCACTATCACACCCGCTGTCGTCCCATCACACATCGATTGCAGCTGATTAAGGTCAATGCGCCCGCCCTGATGCGGAATCTCCAGCAGCTCCACCGACTGGCCGCCGGCGTAGGTCGCCACCACCTGTCGATACTCTGGGTGAAGCGTGCCGGCCAGCAACAGCCGGTTGCGGCGCGTGTGGGTACAGGCCACCATACCGGCTTCGCCCAGCGCCGTCGGCCCATCGTACATCGACGCGTTGGCCAAATCCATGCCTGTGAGTTCGGCCACCAGGGTCTGGTACTCAAAGATAGCCTGCAGCATCCCTTGGCTGACCTCCGGCTGGTATTGCGTGTAGGACGTGTAGAATTCGGATCGACCGATTATCGCCTCCACAACGCTCGGCTGATAGTGCTCGTAGGCGCCGGCTCCCAGAAAGCTGACCAGCTGATGAAGGTCCCGATTTTGCTGGGCCAGTCCCTGCATGTGACGAAACAGCTCCAACTCGGACATGGCATCGGGCAGTTGGAGCGGATGCTTCAGGCGCACCGACTCGGGGATGTCGGCGAATAGCTCGCCGATATCCGAAATGCCGAGAAAATCCATCATCGTTTGCCGGTCCTCATCGGTGTGCGGGAGATAGCTGAAGTTTGCCAACCGTCCTTCACCTCTCATGCTGGTTTCAATCACACCGAGCGCGCCCGCCGATAGAAGGGGATTTCCACCACCTCGGCGACGGCCGCCCGGCCGCGGATGTCGATGCCGACTTGGCTGCCAACCCGGACGCATCCGGCCCTCACGAGAGCCAAGGCGATTCCCTGGTGCAGAGTCGGCGAATGCGTTCCCGATGTCACCTTGCCGATGCACTCCCCTTCGCGTGCGATGGAACCATGAGACAGCGAGACAATCGCCTGCCCCGCCCGCGGCACGCCTCGGTGGAGCAGACGCAACCCAACCAGCTCCCGAGCCGGACCTGTTTCCTGCTGGGTGATCAGGGAGGAGCGGCCGATGAAATCACCTTTGTCGAACTTGACGAAGCGGTGGAGACCGGCTTCAAGCGGGGTGATGTCCGTGTCCAACTCATGCCCATACAGCGGCAAAGCGGCTTCCAACCGAAGCGTGTCACGCGCCCCCAATCCACAGGGAACGAGCCCATCCGCCGCACCCGCGGCCAGCAGTCTCCGCCACAGAGCGGGCGCCGATTCCGCTGGGACGTAGATTTCAAAACCGTCCTCCCCCGTGTATCCGGTGCGGGAGACAAGAGCCTGCACGCCGTCCACTTCGTCCAGGACAAAACGGTACGGCCGTACAGCAGCCAAGGACACAGACGTCAATCTCTCCAGAATCGCTGCAGCTCGTGGACCCTGCAGAGCCAACAACGCCCATTCATCAGACCGATCCGTTACGGACACCGCATGCCCGTTTGCATGTTCCGCCAACCAGGCGTAGTCCTTGTCGATATTGGCCGCGTTCACCACAAGCAGGTACCGCTCGTCCGTCAAGCAATAAACCAGAAGGTCATCCACGGTGCCACCGTGTTCATACAGCATCGGCGAGTACGCTGCACGCCCGGGGACGAGTTTAGACAGGTCATTGGTCACCATCGACTGTAAAAATGACCGCGCCTTGCGCCCGACAACCTCCAGTTCTCCCATGTGTGACACATCGAACAAACCGGCCGCGCGACGCACGGCCTCATGTTCCTTGAGGATGCTGTCAAACTGGACAGGCATCTCCCAACCGCCAAAATTCACCAGTTTTGCGCCATACTCCGCGTATACTGGATAAAGGGCGGTCCGTTTCAGACTGGCCACGCCACTCCCTCCCGTTCGCGCGGCGGCCTTCCCCGCCTTTTGCGCGTGAAAATGCATAAAAAAACAGAGACACACGAAGACCGTGTCCTCGTCGTCTCTGTCTCACAACCTGAGAGTTCCCCACAACCACGTGGTTGCCCCATCGGTAGCCGTCGTCCGTCGGCTTCTCCAGAGCTGCATCCTGTGGCGCTATCACGACCTGAGAGATTTTGTGCGGGCCGAGGTTGCAACCGCACATTGCCCCATCGGTGGTATTGCTACACTCTCACGCCAACAGTCATCTGCGCAGTATGTATTTTTTCCGCTTCTCACCTCACTATAATCGGGAAATGAACACGCTGCAATACTTTTTTCGCCGAATAAGTCGGCCCTGTGCAGAACGCACCGCACAGGGCTACTCCCCCTGAATACCGCCTCAGCATGCAGGGGTGGTCGTACAGGTTGGCACGTGATACGGAATCAGGAGAATGAACAGGACGAAGATGATCAAGAACACAATCGCCCAGCGGGTATATGCGCCAAGAACTCCGTCGTACATCCCGTAGCCCTCCTTCATGCACAAAATGTCTCCTAGAAGACCACCGGGGCTGCCTCATACCCATCACGGGGACTCAATATCCAGCCGCTGCGCCATAACCCGGAACCAACAGGAAGAACAGGACGAAGATAATCAGGAACACGACCGCCCACCGGGTATATCCGCCAAAAACCCCGTACACTTTCCACACCTCCTCACCTGGACTTGGTTCACCATATGGGGCAGTTAGGTACTTTCGTCGCGGTATTTGCCCGGTCCAGCCTGCGCACAACAGCTTCTGCAATCTCGCCATGCCGGTCACCACCCTGGCTGCACGGGGCGTCCCTTGCATGGCAACAAAATCCGTGCAAAACCGGCGACAGAATGCACAAGCTAAGACGGCCAAAGCAATGGCGTTGAGCAGCCTGTCGTACCGGAGGGGAGAGCAATGGATAGCTGCTACTACTGCCAACACCCAATCGAGGGGGACCCGCATTATGTAACCTTCTACGACGCGGATGATGAACACGACGAGCCGCTGTGCGACTCGTGTTACGCAGAGTGGTTGGAGTCGATGAAGGGGTAGATCACCTGGCGCAGCGGACCATGGCCCCGGGGAGGATGAGGTGCTTGTAGTATGCTCTCCGGGGCCTCAGGTCACACTTAGCCCTCCATGCCCCGATGCTGCTCCTGCAAGGCCCTGATCACGGACGGATCGGCCAAGGTGGAGGTGTCACCAATCACCCGGCCTTCCGCGATGTCGCGCAGCAAGCGGCGCATAATTTTACCACTGCGGGTCTTGGGCAAGTCAGCCGCAAAGATGATTTCCTCCGGTCGAGCCATGGCCCCGATGGTCGACGCCACATGACGCTTCAGTTCCTGGGCCAGCTGGTCGTCCGGGTCGACGCCTTCTTTCACCGTCACAAAGGCGGTGATAGCCTGACCTTTGACATCATGCGCGCGTCCAATCACCGCCGCCTCGGCAACCGCCGCGTGCGCCACCAGGGCGCTTTCAACCTCCATCGTGCCGATGCGATGCCCAGACACGTTAATTACATCGTCGATTCGACCTAAAATCCACAGATACCCGTCTTCGTCCATATAGGCCCCGTCTCCCGATAAATAAAGACCCTCGAACTTGCCAAAATACGTGGTACGGAACCGTTCATCATCGCCCCACACCGTGCGCAGCATCGAGGGCCACGGACGTTTCACCACCAGGTAGCCGCCTTGGCCGCGAGGAACCGATTGGCCCTGCTCGTCCACAATATCGATTTCAATTCCGGGTACAGGCCGCGTGGCCGATCCGGGTTTTGTGGCCACCAGACCCGGCAGCGGCGCCACCATGGCGCATCCGGTTTCAGTCTGCCACCACGTGTCCACAATAGGGCAACGCCCCTGACCCACGTGCTCATGAAACCACATCCACGCCTCAGGGTTGATGGGTTCACCGACCGTCCCCAACAGGCGCAGGCTGTCCAGGTTATATGGCTTTAGATACTCCTCGCCCCACTTCATGAACATACGAATGGACGTGGGAGCCGTGTAGAAAATCGTCACTCCATACCGCTCGATGAGCTGCCAAAACCTGTCGCGCCCTGGGTAGTCCGGAGCCCCTTCATACAGGACAACTGTCGCCCCAGCGGACAAAGGGCCATAAACCACATACGTATGTCCCGTCACCCAGCCGATGTCCGCCGAACAGAAGTAGACGTCGCTGTCCTTGATGTCGAAGACGCTGCGCATGGACGTGTTCACGCCCACCATATATCCGCCCGTGCTGTGCACAATCCCCTTGGGCTTGCCTGTGGTGCCTGAGGTATACAGCAGATATAAAACATCCTCGGCATCCATCGGTTCGGGTGGGAAGGGAGCCGTCGGCGACTTCGCCATTTCTTCCTGCCAGTCCAGGTCCCGGCCGGCCACCATGGTGGCTCCTGACGCCTCGCCGACACGCCGGACAACCAACACCTGTTCGACCGATGTCCCGACAACCGCTTCATCCGCATTTTGCTTGAGGGGAATCACCTGGCCGCGGCGCCACCCTCCGTCCGCTGTGATCAACAACTTGGAGCCCGCATCGACCAGACGATCCCGTAGACTGGCCGCTGAGAAGCCACCAAAGACCACCGAATGAATGGCACCGATCTTGGCGCAAGCGAGCATGGCTATGGGTAACTCCGGGATCATCGGCAGATAGATGGTGACCCGGTCCCCCTTCCGTACCCCTAACCGCCTCAGCATGTGGGCAGCACGGTCCACCTCGCGCCCAAGCAGGTCGTACGTGAAGACCCTTTGATCCCCAGGCTCGCCCTCCCAAATGATGGCGGCCTTGTTCTTCCGCGGACCCTCTCGGTGCCTATCCACCGTGTTCTGCGCGGCATTCAGCTTGCCGTCCGCAAACCAACGAGCGTGCGGGGGATTCCACTCCAAGACCCGAGTGAACGGTTTCATCCAGGTGATATACGAAGCCTGTTCTGCCCAGTACCCCTGTGGGTCTTGCTGGGCCCGCTCGTAGACGGAAGGATCTGCGAAATTGGCTTGCTGCCGGAAAGACTCGGAAGGAGAAAACATCCGATCCTCATGCATCCAGGTGTCCAACGCTTGGCTCGGGGCCTCCATGTGTCAACTCCCCCTCGGTGTCCCAGTGTGTCCGGTTTGCTACCAGAAGGATGGAAATCACAATCGGATATCTTGCAATCTGCCATGCCTATGCGAGCGCTTACTTCCTGAAATTGAACAAGTCACCATACGAAGCAAAATAATTATACAAGTTTAAGAGAGAACTCTCAAACCCTTCTCTTTCCTGATCCTGGGGTTTATAGACTGCGCACCATGCCTCCGTCAACCAAAACCGCCTGCCCCGTCACGTAGCCGTTGGCTGCGGAACCCAGAAACAGCGCCATCTGGGCAAACTCGTCCGGCTGTCCGTACCGTCCCATTGGGATTCTCTCATACCACCGCCGTTGCACTTCAGCCACCGAGATCCCTTGTTTGTCCGCATCCATTTGGTCAAGCGAGGCCACCCGGTCGGTCGCTATGCGCCCGGGGCCCAGTGTGTTGACCAAAATATTGTACGGGGCCAATTCCGTCGCGAGACTCTTCGCCAGTCCCAGCACACCCGCTCGCAAGGTATTGGACAAAATCAGGCGATCGACAGGCTGTCGAATGGAGGAGGACGCGATGTTGACAATGCGTCCCCAACGCTGTTTCTGCATGTGCGGAAGCACGCGACGAGTGGAGCGGATAAAACTCATCAGGCACAAATCAAAGGCCTCCTGCCACTGGGCGTCATCAACCTCCGCAAAAGTCCCTACGGGCGGTCCGCCGGTGTTGTTGATGAGCACGTCCACCCCACCCCACCGACGTTCAATCACCTGAAAGACATTGTCGAGCTGATCCGCCCGCGACAGGTCACAGGTCACACCCATGACGTTTTCATTGTCCGTGGCAGATTGAAGGGTCGCCACGGCTTCCTCCAGGCGCTTTTCGTCTCGCCCGGTAATGGCCACCAGCGCTCCCTCGGACGCGAACGCCTTTGCCACGGCAAAACCCAGCCCGCGGGTCGCCGCTTGAACCAGCACCGTCTTTTCGGCTACTCCGACGTCCATAACCGCCAGCCCCCAGTCCTTATAGTGTTTCAACAAACACACCCAACCGGTAGATCATCACTCTGAGCAGTCGCCCTGTCCACTGGCGGCGTGAGGGAGCCAAGGCTCCCTCGCCGCGTGCGGGAATGTGTTGGACCCACGTCAAATCAATTCGAACGCCTCGCCAGATGTGGCACGTTGGCGCGGTGGATTTGTTTCCAGGGAATCGGCGTCAGAGCCGCTTCGTCCATCACCCGGCCGCGCCTCTCCACGATGCCTTCGGTGACGCCATTGCGCCGCAGCGCACCGTGGAACGTGAACGCATCATTGTGATTGTCCGTGTGTTGATTTGTCATGCCACACACCCCCTGCCCATAGGACTTCCCGATTGGACCAGGCGCATGCGTGCAAGCCGTATGCTCCTGTCACAGCCGCGTGTGCTCACGCAGCCAATGGGAAAGCTCGGCCATCGGCACCCGCGTCTGCTCCATGGAATCGCGGTCGCGGATGGTGACACATTGATCTTCCTCAGACTGAAAATCGTACGTGATGCAGTAAGGGGTGCCGATCTCATCGTGGCGTCGATACCGTTTGCCAATCGAGCCGGATTCGTCATAGTCCACACGAAACTCGCGGCACAGATCCTGGAACAGCGCGCGCGCGGGGCCCCCGAGTTTTTTGGACAGGGGAAACACAGCCGCCTTGAAGGGCGCCACCGCGGGATGAAAGTGCAAAACCGTGCGTGTATCCCCGTCCTCTAGGGACTGCTCTTCGTATGCATCGGCAAAGACGGCTAATAACAACCTCTCCACGCCGATGGAAGGCTCTATGCAATAGGGTAAAAACGGCTCCTTTCCTGGCTCGTTCACCATGAAGTCTTCCTGGGAGTGTTGGTGGTGCTGCCCTAAATCGTAGTTTGTGCGGTTTGCCACGCCCAGTAATTCTCCCCAGCCGAAGGGAAACCGGTACTCGATATCCGTCGTCGCTGTGCTGTAATGGGACAGCTGCTCCGGAGCGTGATCCCGCAGACGCAGATTGTCATCGGAAAGACCGAGAGACCGCAGCCAGTCATGACAAAACCCGCGCCAATACTGAAACCACTCCATGTCGGTACCAGGTTCACAGAAAAATTCCAACTCCATTTGTTCAAACTCCCGGGTTCGGAAGATGAAATTGCCAGGCGTGATTTCGTTGCGGAAACTCTTGCCGATTTGCCCAATACCAAAAGGCAGCTTCTTGCGCATCGTTCTTTGTACATGACGGAAATTCACAAAGATACCTTGAGCAGTCTCCGGGCGCAAAAAAATCTCGCTGCTGGTATCCTCATTCACTCCCTGGTGCGTACGGAACATCATGTTGAATTGACGAATCGAGGTGAAATCCGCAGCGCCGCACTCGGGGCAATGAACATCGTATTCGCGAAGTAAAGATTCCATCTCGGAAAACGACATGCCGTCCACGGATATGTCCACGCCGTGAGCGGACAATGCCTCCTCAAGCAGCTTGTCCGCCCGGTACCGCGCCTTGCATTGACGACAGTCGACCATCGGATCGTGAAAGTTGGTCACATGCCCAGACGCCACCCACACGTCCCGATTCATCAAGATGGCGGCGTCTAGGCCCACGTTGTAAGGGGATTCTTGAATAAACTTCTGCCACCACAAACGCTTCAGATTGAGTTTCAACTCGACGCCGAGAGGCCCGTAATCCCAAGCGTTGGCCAAGCCGCCGTAAATATCGGAGCCTGGAAAAATGAAACCCCGGTGTTTCGCCAGAGCCACTAATTGTTCCATGGTAACTGACATGTCTCGTCCTCCCGAACCCTGTCAACCTCGCAAGTACACACGGCTATCATACTGTAAGGACTTTGCTTGGTGCAACGAAGAAGTGGTTTCTCAGATCCGCAGATACCTCCCGCCTGCAAAAACTCTCTGCGCCTATGCGTGCGGACGGGCCCGTGTATAATGAGACACGATACACCAGTCTGATTCGAGCGGGGGGAAGCCGATTGGAGATTCGCATGGTACTGTTGGACATCGATGGAACTCTTGTGCATCAGCGCCGCTTGGTTCCAAGCGCACACCGCGTGATTGCAGGACTTAAGCAGAAAGGGCTCGAAGTGGCTTTATGCACAGGACGCTCTGTCCTTCATGCGCGTCGGGTGCAAGACGTCTTGGGTGTCGAACACGGTGTCTATTTCAACGGAGCCCTCGCCAGTTCGCGTGGCCGCATTGTCCAGGCAATGCCGCTGCCGAACGATGTGGTAGAACGAATGATTGGATTTACGAGGCAACACGATTTGCCGCTGATTATGCACACCACGGACAGGGCCGTCACGCTGTCCCCGATTCCCGAGCCGCTGCAACCACTTCTCAATGCCTACGACTTCTCCCCCATCGAAGTAGTTGACGAGTATCCGCTGTCCGACAAGCCAACCGTGTTCCAGAGCAATGTCCTGGTGACACCGGATTGGGATGAAGAAATCCAACGGCAACTTCCTGAGTGTCTGCTCTATCGCTGGGACTGGAACGCTATCGATTTGCAGCAGGGTGCGTGCGACAAGTCTGTAGGCGCCCAGGCACTGTTCACCCACCTCGGAATCAAACCGGAACAAGCCGTCCATATCGGCGATGGCGGCAACGATATCCCCCTGTTTCGACACGTGGGAATCTCGGTCGCCATGGGCAACGCTGCGGCGCCCGTGCGACGACAGGCCTCGCTTGTCACCAAATCGGTGGAAGAAGACGGGGTCTTGCATGCTTGCCTAGCCTTGGGACTCCTGTAATCCTTGCACCATACTGTGTGGCATAGGGATGAGCAGCGTCTGCCCGGGCTGAATGGCTTCGGAGCTGCGCAGGTGATTCATTTGTACGACCACCTGCACCCAGTGCCGCACATCGCCTTGCAGACGCTGCCGTTCGACGATGGACCACACGGTATCCCCCGGCCGCACCCGATATTTGGCTATCCCTTCCGTCTGACCCTGGATTGAAGGAAGCGTCCCAATCCCCAGGAATCCTCCAATCAAACACAGGGCGACCGCGAATAACAGAACACGGCGCGGCACCCTTGGCAGGGATGCCGCCTGCCCGCCCCCAAAAGACCGCCGGATGCGCTGTAATTCGCAATAACTGTACACTTTATTCCCCTCCCAGGAAGACGCTTCGCACACGGGAACGCTTGTTCCCCATGAACATACCCGAACGCACGTTCGCTGTCAAGGCCAAACGCGAACACCTGTTTGCGTGTCGTCTGGTCTTGTGATATGCTGTGGAAAAGCCGAAAGCAGTTCGGAAAGCGAGGATTTCCTGTGACGACAGGTCTCAGCCCCCGGCAACAAGCGATTCTCGATTTTATCCGTAAAAACATTCGTGAAAAAGGATATCCGCCGTCCGTGCGCGAAATCGGCGAGGCTGTGGGATTGGCATCCAGTTCCACAGTCCATGGGCACCTGGCCCGCCTGCAGGCGAAAGGGCTTCTGCGCAGAGACCCAACCAAGCCCCGTGCCATCGAGCTCCTCGAAGATGAGAGACAGGCAGAGAGCTCCCTGCCGACGGTCGATACGGTACTGGCGCCCATCGTGGGCAAAGTGACCGCGGGTATCCCCATCACCGCGGTGGAAAACATCGAGGATTACTTCCCGTTGCCCAAAGACATGGTGCGCGATGAAGACGTGTATCTCCTCAGTGTGGAAGGCGATAGCATGGTGGAAGCCGGTATTCTGGACGGAGACTATGTTATCGTGCGCAAGCAGGATACGGCACGCAACGGGGAAATTGTCGTGGCGTTGACTGAAGACAACGAAGCGACGGTGAAACGGTTCTACCGCGAGCGGGATCGCATTCGCCTGCAGCCCGAGAACTCGACCATGGCACCCCTGTTTTACAAAGACGTGCGCATTCTCGGCCGCGTCATCGGCGTATTTCGACAACTGACTTAGCGTTCCCTCGTCAGGGAGGGCCTGCGTCAAGACCGGTTCCCTTTTCGCCGAAGTGATAAAAACGAATGTCCAAACCTGCGACATCAAGCCGCTCGAGAAAAAGCGGACGCGGGGCAATTTTCCCGCGTCCGCTTGCATTCTGCTTTATCGGTTCCCAGTCTGTATCAATACAGGTTCAAGTACTGGTCCGTCTCCCATTCCGTAACCTGAGTGCGGTACATGTTCCACTCAATCTTCTTCGCCTCTACGAAATGAGTGAGAACATGCTCACCGAGAGCCGAGCAGACAACCTCGTCCTTCGTCAGAGCCTCTAGCGACATGAGCAGATTTTCCGGCAGGTTGCGGATGCCAATCTCCTCTTTCTCCTCGTCGCTCATGATGTAGATATTGCGGTCTACCGGATCCGGCAATGGCAGTTGCCGGCGGATTCCATCCAAACCGGCGGCCAACATGGAAGCAATGGCGAGGTACGGGTTGCAGGACGGATCCGGGCTGCGCACCTCAATGCGCGTGCTCATGCCCCGAGCGGCCGGAATGCGGACCAACGGCGACCGATTCTTCGGCGACCACGCCACGTAGCAAGGAGCCTCATAGCCTGGCACCAACCGCTTGTACGAGTTGACAGTCGGGTTGCAAATCGCTGTGAACGCCGGAGCGTGCTCCAAAACGCCAGCCAGAAAATAGCGGGCCGTCTGACTCAGCCCCAACTCGTCCGTTTCATCATAAAAAGCATTCTGCCCGTCCTTGAACAGGGACAAGTGGCAGTGCATGCCAGAACCGTTGATGCCGAACACCGGCTTGGGCATAAAGGTAGCATGCAGCCCATGCTGGCGGGCAATCGTCTTCACCACCATGCGGAACGTCGCGATGTTGTCCGCGGCGGCTACGGCGTCCGCATACTTGAAATCAATTTCATGCTGTCCAGGGGCCACCTCATGGTGGGAGGCCTCGATTTCGAAGCCCATGGCTTCCAAGGTCAAGACAATCTCACGCCGGCAGTTTTCCCCCAAGTCCAACGGCGCCCAATCGAAGTATCCGCCGTCGTCGTTGACTTCCAGCGTGGAACGGCCGTGATCATCCAGCTTGAACAAAAAGAACTCCGGTTCCGGACCCACGTTGAAAGCACTGAAACCCATGTCCCGAGCCTCGCTCAGGACTCGCTTCAAGACAGACCGCGGATCGCCGGCGAACGGCTCTCCCTCCGGGGTATAAATGTCACAAATCAATCTCGCCACAGAGCCCTGCTCCGAATTCCAAGGAAGCACAAGCCAAGTGCTCCTGTCCGGCACAAGGTACATATCTGATTCTTCGATGCGGACGAATCCTTCAATGGAAGACCCGTCAAACATGATTTTGTTGTCAAGGGCTTTTGGCAGTTGATCCACCGGAATTTCAACATTTTTTACGACACCTAACAAGTCAGTGAATTGCAGGCGTACATACTTGACATTGTGCTCATTGGCAAGTTGAAGAATTTGCTCTTTGCTGTACTCTTGTTTCAAATGAACACCCTCCACTCACAACGATCTCCGCCCATCAACTCTCCTGTCGAGGCCATGAGGCTCCGACTGCCTCCTTCATGGACGACGGCGGTAAAAACGAGATAAATCCCCTTGCAGCACTGATTGCGACGGACCTTTGCCTTCCCCGAGCAGTTCCCGCTCGACCCACCGGTACACCTGCTGGTCAGTCGCCTCCTCTCGGACCGATTGACCCCTCCGCTTTTGTTTGGCTTCTGCAGCCAGAAAGTTCCGAACGTCAGACAACGTCATGCCCTCGTCCAGCAAGCTGCGGATGTGCACGAGGCGCTCGACATCGACAAAGGAGAACAGGCGTCGGTTTCCTTCCGTTCGGCCAGGCGAAACCAATCCCTGCTGTTCATAGTAGCGAATCTGCCGAGCGGTCAACCCGGTTAATTGCTGCACCACCCCTATCGAGAAAAGCGGCTGCCGCATCCGGTCCTTGAGGTCCATCGCCACCCCTCCGTGCCCAGCGGTTAAGGTCATGTTATCATTCCCCCCTATTCGGCACAACCTTTTTTGGCAGGTTTCTTAACATTCAACGTGACAAAACATGCCCAAATTCCGACGATTAGGTATGACACATCGCATCCAGAATGCGCTCCAACGCTATATATACGTGCTCCACAGTCAGTCCGCCTTGCATGTAGGCCACATACGGCGGACGAAACGGTGCATCGGCTGTCAACTCCAGGGAGGCGCCCTGGACAAAGGTCCCGGCTGCCATGACAACCGGGGATTCATATCCCGGCATCGGAGCGGCCTCCGGCCGCACAAAGGAGTCCACAGGGGCGCTGTTTTGTACAGCCCGGCAAAACGCCATCAACCTGTCGGGGCGTTCAAACCGAATTGAGAGGATAAGGTCTGTGCGTGGATCCTGCCAGCGGGGAGACACCTCAAGCCCCAAGGATTCGAACACAGCCGCAGCCAAGACCGAGCCCTTCACGGCCTGCGAGACCGCATGCGGCGCCAAAAACAGTCCCTGGTAGAAGGTGCGCAAGAATTCATGCGTCGGCCCCGATTCCCGTCCCAGGCCAGGGGCGTACAGCTGGTCGGCGGCAGCTTCGACCAAGTCTCTCCTGCCAACCACGTATCCCCCCGTGGTAGCCAATCCTCCCCCTGGATTTTTGATCAGCGAGCCCATCACAAGATCTGCTCCCACCTCGGTTGGCTCCTGTGTCTCGACAAACTCTCCGTAGCAGTTATCCACGAGCAGGAAAGCCTGCTGGGCGTGTGCCCGTATCGCCTGCATGGCGCTCGCCAGTTCCCCGACCGACAGCGAGTTGCGCAGGCTGTAACCGCGCGACCGCTGAAACATCACTGCCTTTGTCGTCGGTCCGATAGCCCGGATCACCGCGTCCACATCAACCGTCCCATCAGCCTGTAGAGGCACGATGGTGTGCGAAACCCCCCACGCACTCAAGCTCCCCGGATGGGGGCGGATGCCGACCACGGTCTCCAAAGTGTCATACGGCGCACCGGTCGCAAACACGAGGTGGTCCCCCGGTCGAAGCGCGGCAAACAACCCCAGACGCAGGGCGTGAGTACCGGACACCACTTGCGGCCGCACCAGAGCCGCTTCGCAAGCGAAAACGCGCGCCCAGATGGCCTCCAGCTTGTCCCTTCCGGCGTCGTCCAAACCGTAGCCGGTGGAACCCAGCAGGTCATGGGCGGTGACGTGCTCCGCTTGAAAGGCTGAGAGCACCTTTTTCTGATTGACGATGGCCTGTTGGTCAATTCGGGCAAATACAGGCTGCACCTTATGCCAGGCCGCCTCAAGTATCGACGATGGGGAAGCGTTCATGAGTTCATCCTTTCCTGTCAAGCACCGAATCAAGCCCGGAAGCCTATCCACCGGTACAGGACGGCCTTACTATTCTTTTTCGATTGTATCACAGCGATGGTCACACACTGGACAGCGCCCACGTGCAAGAGCCGTCCGACGCAGTGCCAGCGGAAGCGCCGCCTCGGCCTCGCGGCGGCCCTCGCGACGGCCGGATCGTCTGGCCACGGCGAACACGAGCAAGGTCCACAGCACAAAGGCAACCAGGCCCCAGCCCCATAGATTCATCGCCAATGCCCCCCATTCCCCTCTTGTGCCTGCCACAGCCGATGCGTCGTCAATTCGGCCAATACGCTGACGACCGGCAGAGCGAGAAACGCCAGCACGGTCAGCCCTGCGTTGGTCAAGACAGAGACACAGAGCGCGGCCAGAACCAGCAGCAAGGTTTCGACGGTGCCCATGCGCACAACCACATTCCCTTGCCCGCTGCGCCTGTCGACCGCTCGATCCACGACGTCATCCAGCCAGTCTATCGCAGCCATCACCGCCAATCCCCAAAGAGCCGTCTGCCATCCCGTAAGCAGGCACGCCAATGCCACCGAGGCCGCGATTTCGACGTACGCAGGAAGACGAGTTGGCATCTTCGCCTTCCAATTGGAAAACATCCCCACCGAATAACTGCCGAAAAAAACCGCGATGGCGACGTCCAGATTCAAGAATGCAGCCACAAGGGCAATGGCGAGACCGTACGGCAGAGCCGCGCGCTCCAGCCGGGCTGCCAGCGTTCGTTTCCCGCAAGCCATGTCATAATCGCTATCCAAATAGTCGTCCATCAGCTTCACCGCGGCGGCCATCAGCAACAGACAGGCGAGTGTACGCAAAGCGTCAAACCATTCGCCAGACACACTGTTTCACCTCGCGAAACCCGTTTCCGTTCAGAGCGGACACGGGCAGGATGAGTGCTGGCGAGACCCGGCGCGCCAATTGACGGTAGCCCCGTTTGGCGGCCGGCAAGTCAATCTTGTTGGCCAACAGCAGGTAGCCACTCGACTTTCGGCCGAACGCGTAAATCTGTTCGTCCAGAGGCGCCCACACAATTTCCGCTGCATCCACCATGTGCAAGATCACATCCGCGTGCAACAGCTCCTCCAGCGTCTGCGCCATGGCTCTGCGAAGGCTGACATCCGAGTGGATGCCGTCGGTCAACCCCGTGGAATCGGTGAGCATCAATTGGTACCCGAGCTTGCCGCGTGGGATGGCGATGTCCACTGACTGAAGAGCGCGCGTGAAGTGAGGAGCAGAGTTGGTCAATGCAGCTTTGGACTGTTGCACGCCCAGCCGCAGGCTCTCCCGCTGGCCTTCCGGATGCTGCACGCGCCAACGCAGCTTGGAGAGCCCCAGATACTCCGCAAAATGAATGCAAAACAAGGTCTTGCCCACATTGCTGCGCCCTATAATTAGGGCCCGTTTCACAGCACTTCCCCCTCCCAGACAAAATCGCTCGCCTCCAGAGTCATGGCCGCTTCGCGGCTGATGCGCGTTTCCTCGAACAGGCGCATCGCTTGTCGGCGGATGGAACGTTCCAACGTGTTACGGACATAGCGGGCATTGCTAAAGTGGCCTCGGCGCGTGTGGGTTTGCAGAATTTCCTGGAGATGGGCACGGAGTTTGTGCTCTGCCTCCCGGCTCAATCGGTACTGCCGTTCGCTGACCATTTTGCGTGCGATGGCCATCAGGGCAGAGGCGTCGTAATCGGGAAAGCTCAGATGAATGGGAAAGCGGCTTGGCAGGCCCGGATTGGTCGCCAGAAACCAATCCATTTCTTGTTCGTATCCGGCGATGATCACAATCAGTTGGTCACGATAGTCCTCCATGCTCTTCACGAGACAATCAATGGCTTCGCGCCCAAAGTCCTTTTCCCCGCCGCGTGCCAGTGAATACGCCTCGTCGATAAACAAGACGCCTCCGAGTGCCTTTTTCACTTGCTCACGCGTCTTTTGGGCGGTATGCCCGATGTACTCGCCGACCAAATCGGCCCGTTCAACCTCCACCAGGTGTCCTTTGCTGAGCCATCCACACTGGTGAAGCATCTTCGACAGTAGCCGGGCCACTGTGGTTTTCCCGGTACCGGGATTGCCTTTGAACACCATGTGCAAGACGACCGGTTCATCCTGAAGCTGAAACTGTCGGCGGCGCTGCTGCATGTATAACAGGGCAAAGATCTCTCGCACGGTCGCTTTCACTTGTTCCAACCCAACCATCGTGTCCAGTTCTGCCAGAAGGTTGAGCAGCGCCGACCGGCTCAGGGGCTCCTGGTCAGCGCCTTGCGGATTGTCTCCCGGCCCTGCCAACCACTGCAGGGCTTCAGCCAGCGCGATTTGACCGTCCCGGTAACGCTGCAAGATTTCACGGGAATGTTCATGGGCTTCGGAAGCGGGAGGTGTTCGGCGCACGCACATCACCTCGACGGTCAGTCTCCGGGCCGCTGCCCGTTTGGGCTAACAACCACGGTAGCCTATGCGCCGAGGTCCGCCTGGGTGATCACCCAGATGTGCGCCGGTTCAACCCTTGCGTTTAGCCGTGCGTGGCCGCAGCACTTCAGGCCGCCCAGAAATGGTGGACATCGGTTTGCGAAGCAGGATATCTTGCAGGCCATTTTTCCATCGGAAGGGAATCAGGGGCCACAGGTAAGGCACTCCCAAGGAGCGCGTGGTGGCAAGCAGCAGCACCCAGGCCGCGACCCCCACCAGGAAACCCCAAGCCCGGATACCCACGGCAAATCCGGCCTCGGTGACGAGGATGAGAAAGAGGCGTGTGAGCGCGTTGGCGTTCGCTAGTTCGAACGAGGAAATCGCGAATTGGGCAATCAACACGAACGCCATATAGACCAAGACCTCCGGTTGAAACAACTGGATTTTGCTCGCAAATTCTCCGAAGATGACAGCCGCCACAATACTGACCGACGAGGCGAGCACGCTCGGGATGTTGACCATCGCCATCCGCAATACGTCCAATCCCAGCTCTACAATCAACAGTTCCATCCATATGGGCAGCGGATAGGTGGTGTCGGCGCGGAAGAATGAGAACTCCTTCGGAACCGCCTCAGGGTGCAGATTGACGACCAGAAAGATGCCCGGTAGCAGGGTGCTGAGCAAGACGGACAACAAGACCACCCAGCGCATGTACGTACCGACCAACGGATAGGAATGGTACTCGCCTGGGTTTTGTAACAACTGGAAAAATGTGATGGGGGCGATGATCACCTCCGGGGTGGTATCCGGAATAATCAACACATGTCCGTCAACCAACGCTGTCGCCGCCACGTCGGCTCGTTCCGTATACCGCACAATCGGATACGGGTTCCATTTGACGCGCATCATCTGGTCTGTGATGGCTTGCTCCGCCATCGGAGTCGCATCCACATCAATCGAATTGAGAGCGATCCGGACGTGATCGACCAACTCGGGATTGGTCACGTCCTGTAGGTACATGATGGTGACATCCGTCTTTGAACGGTTGCCCACTTGCAGCAGTTCCGTGCGAATGCGCGGGTCCTTCAGGCGCCTGCGGATGAGGGCGACATTGAACAACATGGTTTCCACAAAACCGTCACGCGGCCCGCGTACAGTCCGTTCAATCTCGCTTTCGCCGATGCTGCGCATCGGATAAATGCGCGTATCGATGAGCAGTGCTACGTCAAAACCATCAATGAAGATCACCATGGGACCAGACAGGATTTGCCGGATCAGTTCGCCCATGTCGGCAAACGGCTGAACCTGCACAAAACCAATGTGCGTATTCAAGTATTGAGCCAACTCCTGAATGCTGAATCCCTGGCCTTCCCGGCGCGTCACAAACTCACTGATCTGCCTTTCAAAATTGTCCAGAATCAACACCAGATTGGTCGTCGTGAAATACCCGTTCAGAACATACGCCATCATATTCAGGCCGCCGTAGCGAAACGGCTTGGCCATCAGGTCCCAGGCGTTGCCCGGACCGTACCCAACTCCAAGCAGTCGATTCAAGTAATCCACGTTGTCCTGCAGATTGCGGGAGATCGGGGGCACGTGTTGCTTGTCCAGGTCCCATTGCCGTGGATTACGACCAACTTCCCTTTCTTGATTGGTCTCGAACATTGTGACGCATCTCCTCCCCTGGGACTGCCTGCTTAGTCTCCCTCGCGGCATACCGGACATACCTCTCCCCGCCCGCAGCCGCTTGTCCTGTGATAGACCCCTGCATAACTGGAACCAAAGAAGCGAGAATGTAAATGCACAAAGCTGTTCGACTGAATCACGGCAGGGAGGAAACGCCCGTGGTTAAATCCCTCGACGTTCAACGAGAAATGGCACGAATTCGACATGAGCATGAGTCTGCGGCATCCCTATACACACGGCAACAAACCCATATGCAGGCGATACAGCGGGACACTCAGGCGCAACTGGAGACCATGCTGTCGCGGTGTGCGCGAGAATGGGCCGCTGCGGACCCGCACCTGCGGGTTGGTCCGTCGCCGGACGCCAATCCGGGTTTCACAATCCGATTTCAGGACTCGGTTCAGCCACCGGAGTTCGTCGTGTCCACCACCTGCCAAGAAGAGCGTGTGCAAGTCACAGTCAAGGATGGCCATTGGAGGCAAATGCCCAATGTATTTGACAAATTTGCTGACTGGATGGATCAACGAGTGGTATTCGAGGGAAAGTTTGACGCACAGGAGGTGGAAGCGGCCCTCGCCGCAGCGTACTTGTCCTGGTACCAGGAGGCACTGCGGCTCCGGGACGGTATGAAGCCCTGAAACCATCGCCTTGAAGCAGCCACTGAACCACTGCCCAGTAGCCAGATGGCGGGTGAACGAAAAAAGCGAGCCGTGTTTGGCTCGCTGAAACTGGCGGAGTGAGAGGGATTCGAACCCTCGATACGCCTCTACAGCGTATACTCGCTTAGCAGGCGAGCGCCTTCGACCTACTCGGCCATCACTCCATACAAACCGTCTCGTAGAAACGGGACGAAGTCTATTTTATGAAGTCTAGGCCGGATTGTCAAGTTGGCTCTCCCAGTTGGAGGCCACGGCCCCTCTGCCATTACAAAATTGGGACTGCCCGACTGGTTTTCCCTGCGACTTCCCGCATCACACCCCGAGCCGCGGGAATCTTATAAATGACCAGGTGTGACCAACAACAGGAGGCGACAGCCCATGGAATTCACGCGTGCTCAGCAGATTCTCGGATCGCCTCGCGTCATCGCGGTGACGTATCGAGGGCGACCGGTCCACATCGATGAGATTTACGAGACCAACGGTTATGCCAAGATCCGATATGAGACTGGGGAAATCCTCACCGTGCCAGTTGCAGACCTGCGTGAAGAGTGAACACAAGCCGGCAGAATCCAATCGCCATGGGGCCTGCCGATATCAACTCGCTCGGCGTCCATCGGCGGACAAGGCCCCACGCTTTACATCACACGCCGGCCGTATAAATACTTGTCCGACCAGTAGGCATCGCTGAGGCTCACAACCCGCAGGCCATGGGTGGTCATGGCGGCAAACTGGTCCTGCCCTATGTAAACGCCGTCGAACGTTGCCGAGCTGCCGGTACCCTCCAAATCAAAAAACACCAAGTCTCCAATCCGCAAATCAGCCGGATTGTCCACCATAGTCCCTGTTTGTGCCTGTTCCTCCACCGTCCTCGGCACCGAGATGCCGGCCTTTGCCATTACAGACTGAACAAAACCAGAGGCGTCCAGATTGTCAGGTGGTGCTTGCAGCATTTGTTGCACGGTATCATATACTTTGCGTTCCGCTTGCGAATCTTCTCCACTGGGATTGACGGAATTAACCGGTGTGGCGGGTCCTACGTGAATCGTCACCTGCGGTCCTGGGGTGGCTTTGTCGGACGTCGATCGTTGCATCCGATGAGGCATATACCAGACTCCAACCAACACGACCGCCGCTCCCACAGCTCCACTCAACACCATTTTCAGCCAAGCCCAAGTCTTCATCCTCGCTCCCTCTTCCGAATGTCCGTGCGCTCGCCCGAGCGCATTCAGCGGTGAACCCAGCCTATAGGGTATATACCGGTGCCTTTCTCGTCTCTTATAGTAACATGGAATCCGAGCGCAGACACCTTGACAAAAGCGAGCAAGCTGTGCGATCAGATATTATGTAATATATTCCACCATATTGATTTATCACCATAATCGTATGTGAGGGATGTTATGATGAGAAATGACTTCGTGGTTAAACTATGGCTGGCGACGTAGTTCTTTTTAGGCCTGATCAATGGGATGAGGGGCATGCCTGCCTGAATTGGCAGTTGCCCCTCTATGCAGTGAAACTTCGCATACCAAACCCTTACCCCACCTTGTACTCAATCCGCAGCTTGTCCGCAATCATGGCGATAAATTCGCTGTTGGTGGGTTTAGTCCGGGCTGCGCTTACTGTGTACCCAAATACGTTACGGATAGCTTCCATGTTTCCGCGCCCCCATGCTACTTCAATGGAATGGCGAATGGCCCGTTCCACACGCGACGGGGTGGTTTTGTAGCGCTCCGCGATTTGAGGATACAGCACCTTCGTGATGGAGCCCAGGATCTCCACGTCTTGAAACACAATCGCAATCGCTTCTCGCAAATAGTGATATCCCTTGATGTGCGCAGGCACCCCGATTTCGTGGATGATCTGGGTGATAGCCGCATCCAGGGCATGCCGAGAAATGGCATCAGCATGATTGTCGAAAGCGGCCAGCCCCGAGGCGTTTACGGATGGCAAAGCCTGAACCGACGCCCCAGCGGCCACAGCGCTGGGCGTGCAAACTTGACGAATACGCTCGACCAAGACAGGCATGTCAAACGGCTTCAGCACAAAATAAGAAACCCCTAATTCAGCTGCCCGTCTTGTCACAGATTCCTGTCCGAAGGCTGTAAGCATAATCACCTTCGGAATCCTCTCTTCACTTTTGACCAATCGTTCCAGTGCGCCCAGGCCATCCAGCATGGGCATGATGATATCCAGAATCAGGACGTCGGGTCGTTGCTCGCGTACCATTTTCACCACATCGTTGCCATTGTACGCGAGCCCACAGACACTCATGTCGTCCTGACTCGAGATATACTCATGAAGAAGTTCAGCAAAATCACGATTATCATCTGCAATCAACACGCGAAAACCTGCCACTGGGCAATTCCTCCCCGCTTGACTGTCGGTTTTTGTTATTCGACACCCCATGGCGGATGTCCTGCCCAAGCTTTCTGAATAGTTTTCGCGTCAATCAATCCCTATTCGACATCATTCGACATGACCGTTCCGCGCCCAGGCGACCCGGGCTTGGTCCGTGCCGGCCTTCGCATCGGCTTCGCACTCCCGCATCATCCAGCGGGCGTATACCCCGTATCCCCGGGACGGATCGGATACAAAAACATGCGTTACAGCGCCGACCAGACGGCCGTCCTGCAGGATAGGACTGCCGCTCATGCCTTGAACAATGCCGCCGGTCAGCTTCAACAAGCGAGGATCTGTAACATGGATCACCATACTTTTGGTCTTTGGCTCGTCTTGACTCTGTATGTTTTCAATCTCCACACGGAAGGCCTCCACTCTTTCACCCGAAACCACGGTCAAAATCTCAGCTGGACCGTCGTGAACCTGCTCCGGCAAGGCGACAGGGACGCGATGCCGCAAGTACAAATGCGGCGGGGGGGATTTCATGCTCCCAAACACGCCAAAAGCCGTGTTTTTGTCGATCCGGCCGATGGATACGGAAGGAGCCACAAAGCGCCCGCGCTTTTCTCCCGGGTGGCCAGCGGTACCCTTGACCATGCCGGTGACCTCAGCCTCGTACACCAAACCGTCGCCGTCTATCGGCTGACCGGTGTCCACATCCGTGATCACAT
The DNA here is from genome assembly GCF_001552655.1 of Alicyclobacillus kakegawensis NBRC 103104. Lineage (GTDB taxonomy): Bacteria > Bacillota > Bacilli > Alicyclobacillales > Alicyclobacillaceae > Alicyclobacillus_G > Alicyclobacillus_G kakegawensis. Next base: position 49,055 of record NZ_BCRP01000007.1, read on the forward strand.
GACCCAGGGCACCAAATCGTTGATCGGACGGATCGTAAAACGTCAACGTGCCAACCCCAGAGGTGCGGTCGCGAACAAACAGCCCCAGGCGCCCTCTTCCTGACGAGTCGAGAGCCGGCCGCACCTGAAGGGTCTGCAGGTGCCCGCGGCGACGAATCGTGAGTGTCAGGGCGTGATGCTTGGAAAAACGGGCCAATAGGCGTTGAAGCTCGTCCGAGTTCGTCAGGGGCGCGCCATTGATACGCTCGATGACATCCCCAATCTGTACATGCGCCCGGGCAGCTGGTGAATCCTGCCCCCCAACGCGCTGGTACCCGATGACCATAACCCCATGAGAATTCATGCGGATGCCGACCGATTGCCCGCCGACGTAAACGGACGACGCGGGCACCACCTGCACCCGGACCGCCTTCCAGGGAATGACACCCAGTAGCTTGGTGGAAACATAGGCTTGGCCTGGGTGTTTGCCAATCACAGAAAAGGCGGATGCGTGTTCGCGAGAGTGGGTGTCTGTTTCCACCACCCGGGCGTCCGAGGTGTGGACGCAGAAGGATTTCCAGCCGACCGATACATCGGCGCGCCCACCCGTAGGCACCCACACTTCGGGCGGGGAATCAGCCAACTGCCGAACGGGTGGAGACAAGCACATGGAGACCACGGAAACCGCAAGACCGATACGCCACCACACGTGACTCCTGCGTCTGGATTGCATTCGTGTACGCCCCCCTTGAACCGGCACCTCCCACGGTCTGCTTCGTGATTGTAAGGTGCCCCGAGGGGAACGCTTTAATGATGCAAAAAACCTACCACGTCAGGCGCCTTATGCGGATGCATGGGCAAAGCCCTCCACCAGCGCCCGCGCGTGTGTGAAGGCTGTGGCGTCGGCCAAATCGGACCCGATTAAGCGGGCGACCTCCCGAATCCGGCCCTCTTCGTCGAGGCGTTCCACCAAGCTGATGGTGTCCGTGTCGCGCTCTTGCTTGCGAATGACATAATGGTCAACCGCGGCCGCCGCAATCTGGGGTGAGTGTGTCACACACAGCACTTGCCTCCCGCGGCCCAAGCGGCGCAACTCGGTAGCCAGCTTGTGGACCGCCGAGCCGCTGACGCCTGTGTCGATCTCGTCGAAGATCAGGGTATCCAACCCGTCCACCTCGGCTAACACCGACTTGACGGCCAACATCGTGCGCGACAGCTCGCCGCCAGACGCCACTCTGGCCAGGGGCCGTAGCTCCTCGCCTTTGTTGGCGGAGAACAAGAACACCACCTGGTCGGCCCCGGTTTCGCTGTATACCACATCGCCCTCCCCGGTCGTGCGCAGGCGCACGTCAATGGCAAAACGGGCATGCTCCATGTCCAGGGAACGCAGCACTTGCTCAATCTCCCCACTCAACTTGGCGGCGGTCTCAAGTCGGCGCTGGTGCAACTTTTCAGCCGCTCGCTCCATCTCACGACGGCGGCGTTCACACGTAGCGGCCAATTTGGCCAATTGTTCGTCGTGGGCGAGAAGCCGACGGTGCTCAGCGAGAATTTCCTCGTAATACTTTAGGACTTCAGCCTCCGTGGCCCCGTACTTCCGTTCCAGGGCACGAATTTCGGCCAACCTCGCCTCGGTCTGTTCCAACTCTTGCGGATCCGCATCCAAGTGGTGCACAAACCGCGACAGAAAATGAGCGGCCTCCTCCGCGTGCACCTGGGCTGTTTCCAACAGGTTTACGGTTTCCCGCAACTCCGCTGCGAATTCCACAGCCGCAGCGATCTCTTCCCGGGATTCCACCAGCGCGGCCACCGCCCCGGACGATCCGTCCAGCAAATCCAAAGACTGCTGCACCGCTCGATAGATCTTGTCCAGATTCTGTAAACGCGCCCGTCGCTCGCGCAGTTCCTCTTCCTCCCCAGGGCGAAGACGGGCAGCTTCTATCTCTTGTATCTGAAACGAGAACATATCCAGACGGCGCGCCCGTTCCTGTTCGTCCATCTGCGCCTCACGGTACTTGGCATCCGCCTCACGCCAAGCCTGGTAGGCGCGCTGCATCTCCTCCAGGGCCTGCTCATGCCCTCCATACAAATCCAAGACGCGCAACTGCTCTTCGCTGCGCACCAGTCCCTGGTGCTCGTGCTGTCCATGCTGCTGTACCAGCCTCATGCCCAGCTCGCGCAACATCTGCACCGTGACCAAACGCCCGTTTATCCGGCATACGCTGCGGCCCGACCTGTGAATCGTACGCGACAGCAGAATCGGCTCCTCCAGTCCGTCCGCAAATCCCCATTCCGACAGCATCCGCCGAACGTCTTCACTATCGACTTCAAAGAGAGCCTCAACGACCGCGTCGTCGCACCCGCTGCGAATCCAGTCCGAGCTTGCGCGATTGCCCAGCAACAATCCGATGCTGTCCAGAAGAATCGACTTGCCGGCTCCTGTTTCCCCTGTGAACACGGTCAGCCCCGGACGGACATGGATATGCAACGACTCGATCAGAGCAATCCGTTGGACGGACAGTTCCAGCAGCATAGCCGCACCTTCCCCCAGTCGTGCCGCGTAGGGCCGTTATGAACGTACCGGCCCGTCTTCCCCTCCGTGCAATTTCGTCCTCAACACCGAGAAGAACTCCCGGTCCCGCAACTTCACGAGCACCGCATCGGCCGACGCTCGCCGTACCGTTACCGCGTCTCCGGGCTGCAGCCGCACATTGACCTGACCGTCGACAGTCAGGACGAGGTCCTCATGGGCGGCATGCGCCACCAGACGGATTTCTTGGCTGTCGTCAACCACGCAGGGGCGTGTGGACAAGGTGTGAGGGCAAATGGGTGTCACAAGAATCACCGACAGGTGCGGACAGACGATGGGTCCGCCGCACGACAAGGAGTACCCGGTGGAACCGGTAGGAGTTGCAATGATGACACCATCCCCGCTGTACGAATCCAAAAACACGCCATCCACGTACGTGTCGACGGTCACCATACGGCCGAAGGCGGCTTTTGCGACACCCACTTCATTCAGGGCGACCAGCCGCCCCATACACGCACCTGCGCGGTTGACACTGGCCTCCAGCATCAACCGTCGCTCCAGGTCATATTCGTGCTGCACCAGCCGGTGCACAATATCATCGAGATCGGCCGGCTCCGCCTCCGTAAGAAATCCCAGCCGTCCCATGTTGATTCCAAGCAACGGAACCGTGTGTCCAGCCAGCTCCCGAACGACTCCGAGCAAGGTGCCGTCTCCGCCAAGCACACAAACCAGTTCTGCGCTGGCGACCTGCGACCGCACGGCATCGGACCAACCCTGTTCCATCGCTGTTGTCGCTGTGTAAACCCCTAAACCGCTTGCCTGAAGCCGACCGGCCAGAGCCGCCTGCACGTCCATGGCCCGAGGCTTGTGCGGGTTGGCCACGATTGCCACCGTCCTCACCGCTGGCACCCTCCTGTTACGCCCTACATCTGCATGGTTTCATTGCATATGGGACCAAAGTAACCCGAGAAAAACCCCCGACAGCAGCCATAAACAGCGGTTGATCACCTTGCGGGTCACCACGTAGCGCGGGGCCTTCACTTCGAAATCCACGGTGTGCGCGTGCTCCTGATCGACATCCAGGTGCAGGATGCCGTCCACCTGAAAAGCGGCATACAAGGGGTACCACTGCTCGCGCATGCGGGCCCCGCTCATCCCCGATTCCCGGGCATTGACGACCTTGACCGCAAGGGAACGCGCCCCTTTGCGCACGATGAAATCGGCCGTCAGGGTCTTACGGAACTCCCGAGCATCGTAGTACCCCACCCATTCGCAACGGGCTTTCACGTGGGTAATTTGGTATCCGTTGTCTTCCAGCCACTGCTTGGCCGCACTCAGTTTTCCCCGCAAAGGCGCCGTTTGTTCCGGGGACCGCCATTGCGACAGCATGGACCGGAGCACCAGCAGCACAAAGGAGGCTCCAATAACGATAGCGATAGCCGCCTGCCACCCCATGGAGGCCCTCCTCTCACGCGCGGTTATCCGCCCGACGGCGGCCTGTCACTTGGGCCGCACCCCGAGAGGTCAACCTGTTGACCGCGCAGGTCCGACCAAGCCTGTCGGACCACATCCTGGGCTCTGGACAACCACTGTCCCCGCGAAACCGAGCCACCGTCCGTGCCGACGCGCCACCAGGCCAGATATTCCAAATTGCCATCCCCACCGGCAATGGGTGAATAGTCAAGCCCGTGGCACGACATGCCGTGCTCGTACACCCAGTTCACCAAACCGCCTAAAACCTCCAGATGGGTGCATGGATCGCGCACGATTCCCCCTTTGCCCACCTTCTCACGTCCCGCCTCAAACTGTGGCTTCACGAGGCTGATGACCTCCCCACCCACCGGCAGGACCGTGGTCAATTTGGGCAGCAGGAGACGCGTGGAGATGAACGATACATCCATCACCGCCACCTCGGGCCGCGGGTCGAACGCCCCAGGGTCCACGTGGCGAAAATTCGTCCGCTCCATCACCCGCACCCGTTCGTCGTTGCGCAGGCGCCAGGCCAACTGGCCATACCCCACATCGACCGCGTAGACCAGTACCGCCCCGTGCTGAAGCGCGCAATCCGTAAACCCCCCGGTGGAAGCCCCCACATCGACCACGATTTTGCCGTCCAGCCGCAGGCCAAACCGGTCCAGAGCGCGTTCCAGCTTCAACCCACCGCGGCCGACGTACGGGTGTTCCGCGTGCAGGGCCTCAATCACGGCATCGTCGGTGACCATGGTCCCTGGCTTGTCCACTCGGCGCCCGTTGCAAGTGACCAAGCCAGCCATGATGGCGCGCCGCGCTGCCTCGCGGCTGGGAAACAGCCCCCTCGCAGTGGCCAACACATCCACCCGGACTTTGGCCATGTCAACTCCACGCGCGCGATGAATTGGCTTGGTTCTGCCGCACACCCTGCAGCAGCGCCAAAGCATCGCTCACCAACGACTCCACCGTCAAGCCCAGTTCGGCCAGCAGTTCGGTGCGCGACCCGTGTTCGATAAACCTGTCGGGCAACCCCCTGCGCAGCACCGGCACGTGTCGGCCGTTATCCGCCAGGCACTCCAATACGGCGGACCCCACGCCGCCCGCCAATGAGGCTTCTTCCACAATCATCATTGGCATCTGCTGATCCGCCAATTGCAACAGCAGTTTCGCATCCAAGGGTTTGACAAACCGCAAGTTCACCACCGTGGCCGCCACCCCTTGCACCAACAGCTGGTCGGAGACCTTTTTCGCCACGCCCACCATTGGCCCCAGCGCCAAAATCGCCAGATCCGTTCCGTGGGTCAGCACCTCAGCCTGACCGATAGGTAATACGGTCAACTTGTCGTCCATCGGAACGCCCGCCCCGTCGGCGCGCGGATAGCGAACGGCCACCGGCCCCTCCAGGGTCAGAGCCGTATACAGCATGTGCCGGAGCTCATTTTCGTCCTTCGGCATCATCACCGTCACATTCGGCACGGTTCTCAGATACGCCAGGTCAAACGCCCCTTGATGCGTCTCGCCGTCCGGCCCCACCAGGCCGGCGCGATCAATCGCAAACACGACGGGCAGCTTTTGAATGCACACATCATGGATGAACTGGTCATACGCCCGCTGCAAAAAGGTCGAATACACCGCAAACACCGGACGCTTGCCGGCCGCCGCCAGGCCCGCGCAGAACGTGGTCGCATGCTGTTCCGCGATGCCGACGTCAAAAGTCCGCTGCGGGAACACCTCGGCAAATTTGTTCAATCCCGTCCCGTCCGGCATGGCGGCAGTGACCGCGACAATCCGCGGGTCCCTGCGGGCCAGTTCGATTAACGTCTGGGCAAACACCGACGAGTAACTCGGCGGTCCCTGCGTCTTCGACTTGCTGGGCCACGCGTGGAACTTGTCGGGAGCCGCCTCGGCACTGGCGTAGCCCTTTCCTTTTTTTGTAATAACATGAATCAACACAGGGCCGTGGAGACGCTTCGCATCGCGCAAAACACGGATAAGTTCCGGTAGGTCGTGACCGTCAATAGGGCCCAAATACTTAAAACCAAAGCCCTCGAAAAACTGGCCCGGAACGACGAATTGCCGCAGGCTGTCCTTCAGCCGCTCCAATCCCTTGGTTAACCGCCCCCCAATCGCTGGGAGTTTGCGCAGGGTCTGCTCAATCTCCATCTTGGCCCGCGAATACGTGGGATCCGTCCGCAGACGTGTAAGGTAGCGCGACACAGCTCCCACATTTTCCGCAATGGACATCTCATTGTCATTTAAGATGACCGTCAGGTCCACACCCAAATGGCCTGCATGGTTCAACGCCTCCATGGCCATACCGCCCGTCAGGGCTCCATCGCCGATGACGCAAACCACTTTGTACCGTTCTCGATTCAGGTCCCGGGCAACCGCCATGCCGACTCCCGCGGAAATGGACGTGCTGGCATGGCCTGCGCCAAACGCGTCGTGTGGGCTCTCGTCGCGGCGCGGAAAGCCGGCGAGCCCGCCGTGTTGCCGCAACGTAGAAAAACGGTCTCGGCGTCCAGTCAGCAGTTTGTGCACGTAGGCCTGGTGGCCCACATCCCAAATCAGTTTGTCCCGCGGGCTGTCGTACACCGTGTGCAGGGCCAATGTAAGTTCGACCACGCCGAGATTAGCCCCGAAGTGACCACCCGTACGGGCAACCGACTCGACGAGAAATTGACGAATCTCCCCGGCTAATTCGACCAACTCCGTCTCCGTCAAACGCTTCAGGTCAGACGGTTCATGAATTTGATCTAACAGCGTGACGAACACCCCATTTCATGCTTCCATAATAGCGCATATTCCTATAACCTGCACCGGCCAACGGATAGACCCTGGAAGCTACCGTTTGCGAGCAACCGAATCCCGGCGAAAGAATAAGAGCGTATCTGCGGCTCTGGCGGCAAAGAGAATAATGGGTGTCGGAGAAGAAATTGCGATGGTCTTGCCGCACGCCTTGGCTCCCACCGTGAGTGCGGTGGTGAGCGCCGTCAGGACGATAACCGACGCTTCATCCAACCAACCGGTCCAGCCGAAGGCGTTCTTCAATTGCGTGGCCACGGCCAACGCCCCGGCGCCGCTCAAAACCCCGGCGATGTCACCGATAACATCACTGCACACGCTGGAAACTTTCTCGGCATTCCGAACAATTTGGATGGCGCGCCGGGCTCCAAAAACGCGCTTCGACGCCATCGCGTGAAAAGGGGTCTCCCGAGCCGCCGCAGCGGCCACACCAAGCATGTCAAAGAGGGCGCCAATGAAGACAATCAACAGAACCACGATGGCCCCAATGTACCACGGCGCCTCGTTTAAAAAAATAGTGGACGTATCAAAGACGCCACTGATAGGAAACGACAGCGCGGCAATCGTCAGGACAAATGGCAACGCGCCGCGCAACGAACTTTTTTTCATTATGTATCCGGATACCTCCGCCTTGTGACCGCCCAATAAGGCAGCCGGGTGGCAACTTTCTGAGTAAACGCTGTGGCTTAGGTCCAGTAGGTTTTCCCAGGGACGGAACCCCGCGTCGCCGCCGAGGCGGTTTCCCTTTACCCATCCCTTGACAGCGTCGCCGACTGTCAGACTAGATTACCACTGAGTCCACACTATAATCCTCAGAAAGCCCCGCTTTTGGCGAACAGTCTAGGCGTTTTCCGCAACAACCGCTACCGTTTCCTAGCCTCTTTTGCAGCACAGATTTCATGCGGCACCGGCAACCTCGTCTCGGCCAAGACGAGATTGCCTGCTCCCCGCAATCCTTCGGCACCACTCAAGGCAGGCTACGCTGCACACAGATGAGCTCCGCATGCAGGTTCATACCCCAAGCCGTAACCCCACGACGTGGCAGGCCACGCACTTGGGCCTCCGCGAAAGCTGGGTCAGACTCCGCATGCCATTGCGGACTGCCCACCTTTCTTAACTCCCAGCATCAGCCCAGAGCTGGGCGCCCCAAGCCAACACCAGGAACTTCATCGATGTGCCCTTTAGCGGATTTTTAGCCCCGCCTTCAGAAACGGACGGTTGACTAGAATACTGCGCCACCCGTTGACAGTCGCTATTATAGCATACGCACACGACCGCCCCTAATGCGTGGATGGGACACAAAACGCGATTGCAGCCGACGCTGGCCCAGGACCTGAAAGTAGGTGACCCGCGACTCGTCATGCACGCCCGGACACAGCCGCGGACCTGCGGACGCGCATTCCACTCAGTTGGAGCGGCGAATCATGTAGTCCGCCAAGTCATGCAATCGATGAGTATTTACACCGCGGGCCTGGACATCAGCAAGGGCTGCACGCGCCTCGCGCAGTTCGACCTCAATGCGTTCCCGGGTCGCGTCCACGCCGAATAACCGCGGATAGGTCAGCTTACCCTCTGCTTCATCCTTGCCGGCAGTCTTTCCCAGGTGTTCCGTGGTCTCCGTCACGTCCAGCAGGTCATCGACCATCTGGTAGGCCAGACCCAGATGCAGGCCAAACCGCCCCAGGGAAGATATCGCATTGCCGTGCGCGCCGGCCACGTGAGCCCCCAGAAGAACCGCAGCTTGAATCAACTTCGCTGTCTTATGTATGTGGATGAACCGCAGCTCATCCTCACTGCCAGCTTGCCCCTCCCCTTGGACGTCTGCGACTTGCCCGCCCACCATGCCGAAACAGCCGGCCGCGTGCGCCAATGTATAGATCATCTGGACGAGGCTATCGGCTGAAAATGTCTTGACTAACCGGGGACAGGACAATTGCTCGAAGGCGTAAGTCAGAAGAGCGTCACCAGCCAGCAGCGCCATAGCCTCGCCGAACACCTTGTGGTTGGTTGGCCGCCCGCGCCGCAAGTCATCGTTGTCCAACGAAGGCAAATCATCGTGAATGAGCGAATAAGAATGAATCATTTCCACAGCGGCAGCGACAGGGAGCGCGGACTCCGGAGCGGTTCCCAGCGCCTCGGCGGTCGCCAGGCAGAGAATCGGGCGCAGCCGCTTTCCGCCCGCCAACAGGCTGTAGTTCATGGCCTCAAATAGGCCCCTGGGCCGCAGATTGTCGCCGGTGAAAACGGAGGCCAGGTATTCGTTCACACGCTGAGCCCAGCGTTCGACGTAGGTCTCGATTCCTAAAGCCCGGTCCGTCATGCTTCCACGTCTCCCTCAAGGGAATGGCCCACGGTCTGTCCATCCTCCAATAACCGTTCAATTTCCAGCTCGGCTTGATCCAGTTGTCGACGGCAGGAGTGGACCAGCTGCATCGCCTCTTTGTACCTTTCAATCGACTCGGATAGGGAGAGCGCCCCGTTCTCCAACAGGCGAACGATCTCTTCGAGACGTTCAATCGCTTGTTCAAAGGTCAAGTCGGACTTGTTCGGCTCGTCCTGATTCCCCTGAACGGGTTCGAATGACTCCATGCGAACTTGCTTCCTCCTCTCTGAGGACCCGCACCGGAACCGATCCATCGGCGAAGCGGATGTTCAGACGATCACCGGGCCTGGTGGCAACCGCGGATGTGACCAGTTCATCCTCCCCCCGATAGACCAGTGTGTACCCGCGTTGCAAAACGGACAACGGGTTGAGTGCCATCAACTGGGCGATGCGCGTATCCAACATGCCAGTCAGGTTTTGTATCCGCCGCTGCTGCAAGCCCTGCACCCGTTCACGGACCGCCTCCAAACGCGCCCGCTCGCGGCCAAGTCGACCGCTGAGTTGGACCCTGTGCAGGCGCACCTGAAGTTCCCTTAGCCTCCGGTCAGCAAGCGTCAACGGACGGTGAACCTGGCGGGTGACTTCCCCTTCCAGATAATCGACCAGCTGGCGCCGTCGAGCCCACTCCTTGTGTGGGTGGCGCAAGGCTGTGTGGGATGCCGCCGTCTCCAACCGACGTCTGGCCCGCTCCACGCCAGCCAGCAGTCCCTGTCGGGCTGCCTCCTCAAGGCGCTGCAGCGTGGCACGCATTTCACCGATATGCGGGGCGGCCAACTCAGCGGCCGCCGTAGGGGTAGCCGCGCGGACATCAGCCGCGAAGTCGCAGATCGTATAATCGGTCTCATGGCCCACGGCGGAGATCACCGGGACCGGGCATGAGGCCACCGCACGCGCGACCATCTCCTCATTGAAAGGCCACAATTCTTCCAGCGACCCGCCTCCCCGGGCCACGATGATCACATCGATGGGGCTGTGCTGAGAGTGAAAACGCTCCAGCCGACGCAGAGCCTCCACCACCGACTCGGCGGCCCCTTCGCCCTGGACGCGGGCGGGGGCGAGCACGACTCGGGCCAGAGGATAACGCCGGCGCAGCGTTGAACAGATGTCCCGCAAGACGGCGCCGGTAGGTGATGTGACCACTCCAATCCGGCGCGGGTACGGGGGCAGCGGACGTTTGCGCTCGGCGGCAAACAACCCTTCCGCCGCCAGCCTATCCCGGAGCTGGGTGAAGGCTATGTACAAAGCGCCCACCCCATCGGGCTGCATGTCTTCGACGTACAGTTGGTACTGACCGTCCCGTTCAAACACACCCACGCTGCCGCGAGCAATGACGCGCATGCCGTCCTTGGGAGCGAATGAAAGTGAGCGGGCCCAGCGGGAAAACATCACCGCGCGGATGCGGCTCTTCTCATCCTTCAGCGTGAAGTACAGGTGTCCACTGGTGTGGTGTTTGAAATTCGACAGTTCTCCGGTAACCGCGCACAGGCGCAGGCGGAGGTCGCCAGCCAGCCGCTCCTTGATGATGGCGGTCAAATCCGAAACACTCAGCACACCCTCATTGGGGACAGCACTGCTTGCCATTGCCAGCCCCGCCATGGCCCTCTACGCCTTTCGCTCGCTGCTGTGACCGGGAAACAGCCTCGCGTCCGGATCGATATACGTCTTCGCGTTGTTGACGGCTGCCGGGGCTTCGCCAAACCCGGTCGCAATCAGCTTCAATTTTCCAGGATAGGTGACAATGTCTCCTGCTGCGTACACGCCCGGAATGTTGGTTTCCATCCGGGTGTTCACCACAATGTCGTTCTTTTCGATGGTCAGGCCCCAATCCTTGATGGGACCGAGCGACGCGGAAAAGCCCAGTCCACTGACGATGGCGTCCAACTCCAGACGCTCAGTCTCTTTCGTCTGGTTGTGAATCAACGTCACCCCGCGCACCTGCTCGTCCCCGTCCACGTCGATGAGCTCTGTGAACGTCTTCACCTGCACACCGGACGCATAAAGCTGTTTCACGCTGTCCTCGTGGGCGCGAAATCTGTCGCGGCGATGAATCAGGGTCACACTCCGGGCCACAGGTTTCAACATCAGAGCGTAATCCAACGCGGTGTCTCCGCCGCCGACTACGAGCACGCGCTGGTCCCGGAAGCGCTCCAACTGGTCAATATAGTAATAGACGCCGCGGCCGTCGAACTGCTGCGCGCTCGCCGCCGGCAACGGCCGCGGTGTGAAGGATCCAATGCCACCGCAGATAATGACCGCGCGCGAGAGGTGTACCTCCTCGCTGGTCCCGAGCTCAAACACGCCGTCCTCGCGCTTGTGCAAGGTTTGCACCTGCTGGTTCAGGCATATGGCCGGATGATACTGCCCCGCCTGCTCTTTCAGCTGCTCTACCAGGTCTCGCGCCCGTACTTTTGGAAACCCGGCCACGTCATAAATATACTTTTCCGGATATAACATGGCCAGTTGGCCACCTAACTGCGGCAAGCTGTCGATAATCTTGCAGGATAAATCGCGCATGCCGCAGTAAAAGGCGGCAAATAAGCCCGTTGGGCCGCCTCCGATAATGGTGATATCATAGATTTGATTGTCAGTTGGCACGTTCTGGATATCGGCCATGGTAGAGACCCCGCCCCTCCCGTCAGAAATCGTCGAAATCATAGTCTTGGCCATTATACCGCACTCTGGACGGGCCTGCCATCTACGAGTCGGAGCCTCTCCAGGATAGGAACCAGCGTGCCAAACGGGCACAGCCCACCGCGTTATCGCGCGCGTACTCTGACGGAGCAAAGTATACAGGCAACTGCGGCGCTTGCATCCGCAGCCGATGCAGGACGCGCTGTTGAATGTCCCGGTTGCCCGCCACACCGCCTGCTATCAGCACGCCCGACGCATCGGGGCACCGAGCGTACGCATACGTGACAGCCTTCACCACCGAGTTGGCAACGCACACTTGCACCCCTTTCGCAACGGCGGACGGGGCTGCCCCATCGGCAAGAGCGCGGAGAGCAGCGGAACACGGCCCGGAAAAGCTCATTCTCCCCTGCACCACCCGGGAGGGCAGAACGAAGGCCTCCTCGGCCTGCTCGGCCAAACGTTCCAAGTGGGGGCCGGCCGGAAACGGGAGTCCCATGGCCACGCCCACACGGTCGACAAATTGACCCGCGTGCAGGTCCATGCCTTCCCCGACCGGATCGATCCGGTAGCCAAAACGCGTGCTTCGCGCCAACACGAGGTCGGACGTGCCTCCCGACAGGTGAATGCCGATGAACGGAGCCCCAGGCGGGAACAAGGATTCCCGCTCCGCCGTCTCGGCCGGGGCCATGCGCAGAAGCGCGAACTCGGCCGCCGACAGGTGATTCTCCTGATGGGACACCGGCAACACCGGCACACCCAGGGCCCTTGCGAGCGCGAACGCCTGGCTCGCGCCTGCTGAAAAGACCGGCATGTAGGAGCGGCACGATGGCCTCGGCCGCACACTCACCCCAATCCCCCGCCAGACAACGTGCCTATCCTGTTCCACCAGCTGTGCGTATAGTTGATCGAACAATTTTGGCAAACGCTGAACATGAAAAAAGAGCGCTTCGGATTGACGAAGCCCCCTCGCTCCGTGTGGAACCGGCAAGATGTTGCGCGCCTGCACCATTCGCCGACCCTCTGCCCACTCCACAGCGGCCAGCGACGTGGTGTAGTTACTTGTATCAATGCCCAGCACCCACTCCATCGCCAGCCCTCCTACGCCTTTGCCCGCAGAGAAGGCAGACACCTGGCCAATACGCCGTTGACAAAGCGCCCGGATTCGTCCGTGCTGAAATGCTTGGCCAACTCCACAGCTTCATCGACAATCGTCGCCGCATCGACATCCATCTCCTCCAGGAGTTCATACACGGCCAAGCGCAAGATGTTCAGGTCAACCCTCGCCATCCGGTCCAACCGCCAGTTCTGCACATGCGCGGCAAGTATGGCGTCGATGTCGGCCAAACGCGCGCGCGTCCCGCTGACGAGACGCCGCAGGTACTGAATGTCCGTCTCCGACGCGTTCTCAACCTCCCCCAGGACGTGGGCAAGGGCGGACTCCACCTCGGGTTCTCCCATATCCAGTTCAAACAACGCCTGCAGGGCCAGGCGGCGTAGTTCCCGTCGTCTCACCGTCGCTCCCCCGTTCTCCGACTCGACGCGCGAACGCGTCTTTGTGCACTTGCTTCACTCTCCATAGCGCTCCGACAACAGCTTGTCCACAATCTCTTTCCAGGATTGGCGTTCCTCCATCACCCTGCCCGCCGCGTAGCCAGCCGCAGCCAAGATGACCAAGCCAAGCACGGCCCAAAATCCGAACAGCATCCACAGGATCCACAAAAGACATCCTGCCATCAATCCGTGCCATCGGCGCTTTCGGCTGATCAGCCAGACCAGGGCTCCCCGTATCCAGTCCATGGCCATTCCACCTACGCTCTCTGGACCTTCTGCGGACTTGACGCCAACTCCACAATATTGACCGTGATGCGTTCAACCAAAACCCCGGAATTGCGTTCCACATAATCCTTTACGGCCGTTTGAATGTCGCTGCCCATGGCCGACAGGTCCATGTCCGGCAAGGCTCGGACACGAACCGCCAGCAAAATCCCGTTTTGTCCATGCCGCACACGCGAATCAAACTCCTGCACGCCGCGAATCTCCCGCCCCGTCCGATTGGCCAGCTGCCGAATCGTATCGAAGGAAATCCGGATTTGCCCGCTGGGGCCGGGAATGACCACATATTCGGGTTCATGCCTGGCAAGCCGGTAAAACAGGAAACGGATGGCGATGAGCGCGAATACGATGCTCAACACCACCGTGTAGATATTTCCTGGATACGTCGTCAGCGTCAGATACACCACATTTTGCCATTCAGGGCTCACACCGACTCCGAAGGCAATCAATACGACGGCAGCGCACAACACCGCCAGAGAAAAGACGACCAGTAAAATTCTGTCCAGTACGCTCACAAGGACCCTCCTCGGCAGGGGCCGCGCGGCGCAACGGCCGCCATGGCACGCCTATGCCCGGTTGCGTTTCTCCGGTTCCGGCAACTCGCGCACTCGTTCCTTTTCACCCGGCAGCACCACCGCCGCGACGTTCACATTGACCTCCGCGACGTCAAGGCCAGTCATGCCTTCCACCGTCTGTTTCACATGCTCTTGGATGGTTGCGCCGGTCTCAGGGATGTTGACGCCAAACTCCAAGACCACAGACAGGTCGATCGAGCAGCTGCGATCGTCGTCCGCGAAGTGAACGCGCACTCCTTTGGACAGATTCCTGCGACCGAGCAAAGACTCCGTGATGCCGCCGGCCAGGCTGCCGGTCATGTCGAGGACCCCTTCCACCTCTGTGGCCGCCAGACCGGCAATCACCTGGATGACCTCATCGGCTATCTGGATCTTGCCGTACTCGGTGGATTGAAACTCCATGTCTTGCATGGCAAGACATCCCTCCCATCCCACTCTAGTGGCAGTATATCAGAGCCCGCGGGTGCGTCCAACCGCGTCCCAACGTTCACAGCAGCGTGTTCTCTTCCAGGAACCTTGTGCTCACGTCCCCCCGACGAAATTTTTCATTCGCCATCAAGCTCAGGTGAAAGGGGATGGTGGTTTTCACGCCCTCAATGCGATACTCTGTCAACGCCCGCACCATGCGGTCGATGGCCTGCGCGCGCGTCGGCGCCCAGACAATCAATTTTGCAATCATCGAGTCGTAATGCGGCGATACCGTGTACCCCGGATAGACGGCGCTGTCCACCCTCACCCCCATGCCCCCCGGGGCCAGGTATTCTGTGATCCGCCCGGGCGAAGGCATGAACTGCCGGAGCGGGTCCTCCGCGTTGATGCGGCACTCGATGGCGTGCCCGTTCAGCCGCACCTGGTCCTGTCGAATCGACAGAGGCTCTCCCGCGGCCACCAGGATTTGTTCGCGCACCAAATCCACCCCGGTCACCCATTCCGTCACCGGGTGCTCCACCTGAATACGCGTATTCATCTCCATGAAATAAAACGTCCCGTCCGGCGCATAGATGAACTCGACCGTCCCGGCGCCGACGTAATCGACCGCGCGCGCCGCCGCCACGGCGGTGGCCCCCATTTTTTGGCGCGTTTCCTCGCTCAACACCGGGCACGGGGACTCTTCCACCAGTTTTTGCATCCGACGCTGCACAGAACAATCGCGTTCGCCCAGGTGAATCACATTGCCATGACGATCCGCCAATATCTGAATTTCCACGTGGCGCATCCGCTCAATGTACTTTTCCAAGTACACACCCGGATTGCCAAACGACGTCTGGGCCTCGCGCTGGGCCGTGACCACCGCCTGCGGCAGGTTCGCTGCGTCCCACACCACGCGGATGCCTTTGCCCCCGCCGCCAGCCGTGGCTTTGATGACGACCGGATAGCCGATTTCCGCGGCCGTCGCAAGGGCTTCCTCCACACTTCCAATCAATCCATCACTGCCAGGGACGGTCGGCACGCCGGCTGCTTTCATGGTCGCGTTGGCAACCGCCTTATCTCCCATCGTTTCAATGGCGTGGCTGCTGGGACCGATGAAGGTAATCCCGCAGTCCTCGCAGGCCTGTGCAAAGTCGCTGTTCTCGGCCAAAAACCCATAACCGGGATGAATCGCGTCCACCCCGCGCAGGGTGGCCACCGACATGATGCTGGGAATATGTAAGTAACTCTGGGCACTGGCGGTGGGGCCGATGCAATACGCCTCGTCGGCTAACTGCACGTGCAGCGCGTCCGCGTCCGCCTCGGAGTACACGGCGACCGTCTCGATACCCAACTCCCGACAAGCCCGGATTACACGAACAGCAATCTCGCCGCGATTGGCGATGAGCACCCGTTTAAACATCGTTGGCTCTCCTTACGACACTTTGATGCGAAACAAGGGCTGACCATATTCGACAAGTTGTCCGTTTTCTGCCAAGATGTCGATAACCTCGCCCTTGACCTCGGCTTCAATCTCGTTCATCAACTTCATCGCCTCGACAATGCAGACTACAGTCTTTTCATCCACCTGAGACCCGCGCTCCACAAACGGTGCGGCGTCAGGCGACGGCGCGCGGTAGAAGGTCCCGACCATCGGCGAGACGACCGTGTGAATCCCCGCCTCCTCAGAGGCCGGGGCGTCAGCTGCGGCATCCGCCTGCGGGACGCCCGCACCAGGGGGACTCGCTGTGGGCACGGCGGAACCCATGGCCAACGCTCCTGGATTGGCTGGGCTGACCGGCGCCACGGCAGCGGTGATGGCTGGGGCGATCCCCGTAGCCGGAGTGTTATGGACGATGGCGTCTGCTTTTTTCAGACGTATCCTGACATCCTCAACTTCCAGGTTCAATTCGACCACGCTGGTTTCGTCGAACAAGCGGATCAGTTCCCGAATCTCTCCGAACTTCAACAAGCGATGCTCACTCCCTAAAGGACGTGTCCACAAATTACTCGCACTAGTATATCACACGGTTTCCGGCGGGCGCATGTGCCACCCGCGCTTGGAACGAACAGACGTCCGCCCCGCTCCTGACGAACGGGGCAGGGAGAGGCTCGAATTGGACACGGTTTTCCACCCTTGCGGCTTGGGAATCAGTTGGCTTTCGGCACCTGCACAGACACATCCATCAGGTCCAAGTTCAGCTGTTGATGGACGATGTTCATGACCTTGACCGCCTCATCCGCAGACAGCTTATCCGCCTTTACGTAGACGTTGACTTTGGTCAGGTCGCCGTGCTTGTCAAAGACGGGATAGATGACACAATCTTTGAATCCATCGTTGACAATCGCATCGTGGGCGTTCTCAATGCCTCCCCGTACATTCTCCAAGACCTGGATCGCCTCTTGCGCCTGGGCCACCTGCGAATCGGGAGATTTCGCGTTGGTGATGATATTCTTGTAGGTGTCCTCCAGCTTCGCTAGGTTTTGCTGTACCTGTGTCTGCTGGCTGATAAACCAGTCTTCGCTGCCGGTTGCGGCCGTCTGGCTGCCATTGTTGTCGCTGGAGGTGTGGGTCGAATCGGAAGTCCCCGTGTCCTTGCCTGTATTTTTCTCATTGTCGCCCGCTGTGGTGGTGATGGTATCCTCCTGATTCGTGCCCGATTGATTCTGCGATCCGTTCATGGTGTAGTAGCCTATCAGCATCAGCGACAACACCATCATCGTTGAAAGCCAGACAGTCTGCCGTTTCACCACTGTACATTCCTCCCCGATTCTATGAACTCGGCTTTTGCGGTTCCACGCTAATTTTATATGCGGGCACGTCCAACACATTCGTGATTGCGTCAATAATTTCTGCCTTCGCGACATCGAAGTCGTCCGCGTTCACCGTGACCAGCACCCCGCGCACCACGGGCGACTGGCGACTGATGACATACGGCGACTCACTGCCGTCGCTATTGTGCTGAGAAAAGACCTCCGTATCCGTGGTGGTCGATTGCGAACCTTTGCTGCCGCCTTGGCTTGTCGTCGTACGTCGAACATTGTTGGCCACTTCCACGCTCCCGTTGGACGCAAACGTGACCATCACTGAAACCCCATGAATGCCTTCAATTTTCTCGAGCATTTGGGCCAATTGATGATCCAACCCCTGCACACTGTCCGATCCAGCGGACGCAGAGGCCTTGCTGTTGGAGGCTGTCGCATTTGCCGTTTGACTTTTGCCGATTGTGGCCACTGTGGCCACCGAAGCGGGCCACAAGGAGCCCAATAGCAGACAGACCGCGCCAACGATACCGAGGATCAGCAGCCACTTGTTTTCCAACAATCGCTTCCAGTCCACTACCGTTCCCTCCCGCCGGTCACAACCTCTACATCGGCCTCGGATACGCCCAGCATCCGCGCAACAAACTGACGGATTTCCGAAGCACGCTCAGCGTACTTGGAAGATACGGTCACAAACGCCCGCGGCCCATTGGCTGTGGACGTTCCTGATACCACCACCTTATCTGCCTGCACCCCCAAGTCATCGGCCAACCCTTGCTTCAGAACCCGGGCAAGGTTTTGCTTCGCCACTTGGTCCTGCTGCTCGGCCAGGGTCTGTTGCAGGCGGTTTGTATCCAGCCCATTCGCAGGCGAGACCGCTTCCGGGGATGCAGCGCTGACCTGCCGGAGGGCCCAATCGGCCAGATGAGCCGCCCAGTCTCGCCTGGCCATCGGCGTGAGCGGCCCCAGGATGACAGCGATAATGGCCAGGCCCATCACCATCCGCACATACTTTTGCATGGCCCGTGTCGGCAGCAGCATATCGGCCAGAACGGCCAACATCACCACGAGCACAATCTGCTTCAACCACGCGCCTAACGCGTTCATGCCATCACCACCGCCACATTCGCGGCCGCCAAGAGGATGCAGATAAACATGAAAAACATCAGGGCCACCGCCGCCACGCTGGCAAACACGAGAATCAAACTCTTGGAAAGGGCGCCCAGGCACTGAATCATCGGATTGTCGCCCAGCGGCTGCATGAGGGCGGCGCTGCCGTTGTAAATGAAGGCCAAAGCCAGAATCTTCAAGGCGGGGAACACGGCGATACAGGCCACGATGACCAAACCGGCGATACCCACGGCGTTTTTCACCAGCAGCGAGGCACTGACCACCGTCTCCGCCGCATCGGACAGCGCCTTCCCGATGACCGGAACAAAGGTTCCGACCGCAAACTTGGCTGTGCGCAGAGCCACACCGTCGGCAATCCCCCGCCCTAATCCCTGGACACTGGCGATGCCGAGAAACACCGTCAACGACATCCCGAGCACCCCCACACCCACCGTGCGCAACAGTCCCGCCAGACGCGTCAATCGATAACGAGGCGACAAGGCGCTGGCGATGTCCAACACAGCCGCAAAGAAAATCAAGGGAAACACCAGCAGGAACACCAAATTGCTAATCAAATGCACGGCAAACAAGAGCACGGGGTGAAAAAACGCCGCCGATGCCGGTGCCCCCGACGCCGCCAGGAGGGTCACCGCCAACGGAACCGTTGCCAGCATAAAATCCGTCATGGTATGAATCGCGTGCTGGGCGTAGCCCATCGCCTGCGTGAACGACCCGATGGCCAGGATCATAAGCACCAGGAAAATCATCGCGTACGCCACCTGGCTCACGACCTGGCGTTCAAAGGCAGTCTGCATGGATTCCAGCACCGCCGCCAACACCGCCAGGATGAGGATGGAGCCGAGAATGCGCAGGTTCCCCATTACCTCGTGGAAAAAGTAATGCAGCAAACCGGCGGTGAAGCCCCGAAAATTGACCCCGCCGTTGTCCAGGATGGACCGAATCAGCCCGGTGCCCGAAGCCTCCGGCAGGTACCCCCCGTATTCCTGTTCGAGCTGTGTCCAGAACTTCGTGATGGATTCCGTCGGCAGGTCGTCCAGCTGTTCCTGAGCGGCCCGTTGCAGCATCTGGCGCGCTGAAGAAGAGGGCTCGGATGCCCCTGCCTGCACCGGTGCGTTCCCCTCCGTCGCTGCGTCCGCGTGAACGACCACTGGCTTCACCGAGGTCGCGAGACCCAGTAACAGCACCATCGCGGCCAGTGCGAGCATCACCTGGGCGAAGCGGCGAGTCACCACGTTCAATCCCCCTTGTCCCGGCTACGGCAGCAGGTGCACCAGCGACTCCACAACATCGGTGACAATCGGGATCGCCAAGACCACAATTCCCACCTTGCCGGCCAATTCAATCTTGTTGGCCAGCGCGCCTTCCTGCGCGTCGCGCGCAACTTGGGCCGCGAATTCAACAATGTAGGCGATGCCAATAATCTTGAGCACCGTCGCGAGCACGCCCTTGTCGACATTGGCCTCGCGCGCCAGGTCGGTCAACACCACCACGACCGCGTCCATGTTTCGCACGACAACCAGCAGCATCACGCTTCCGGCGAGGATGCCCATCAGCATGGCAAACTGCGGAACCTGCGGGCGCAGCACGCTCACCAATACGGTCGCCACCAGCCCTATCCCCACAAGCTGCAGAATGTGCAAGGTGGTCACCTACTGACTGAGAAACACGCGCTGGATTTCATCGTAGAGTCGATCCACATAGCCGATGACAATCACGAACACGGCGACAAACCCGAGCAAGGTCGTCCAGTGGGCAAACTCTTCCTTTCCGCTTTGTTTGAGGATTGTGTGCAGGATGGCCACCAGGAAACCGATTCCAAAAATTTGGAAAACCGCGCGAATTTCAGGGGTCATGAAGGCTCCTCCCCACAACAGACGTTTCCCTCAGTACAGCAGGATGACGATGAGCAGGCCGAAAAGCACCCCGAGATACTGCCACAGCCTCTCGTTCCTCCGCTGACTGTCCCGCGCTTCCTGTTCCAGCCGGTTGAGATGCGCCAGCACCACGGCGAACTGTTGGCTCTGGTGCGCTCGGTCGGAGGTCCCCAGCGTGGCGCCGAATTCGCGCAGGACCGACCAATCCTGCTTCGTCAAGGCCATGCGGCTGCGGCAGGATTCAATCCCGTCGGCAAACGCGGCCTCCACGCTGACGTCTGCCTGCTGGAGAGCGGCGCATGTGCGCTCCAAAAGCGCGTCGGCCGGCGGCCCGGCGCGTTCAGCCACACGCGCGAGGGCCTGCGGAAGGGGCGTGACACTGTATTCAATTTCCGCCTGCAAGAGCAACATCGCGTGCGTCAGGGAGCGCAGGTGACGCGGACGGTCCCGGTAGTCCCGAGCAATGCGAAAGCCCATTCCGGCACAGGCGACAAAGACCAAAGCCGCGCCGATCTCGCGGATCATCCACGCGGTCTCCGTCCCACCGAAGGTGTCACCGGAAGCTTTCGCCCATTCTCGTCAAGTATCGCCTCCACCGTCCCCGGGCCGCGCCGCCGGCTGAGCACCACAAACCTCTGAAACGCGCGCATGGCATACAGGTCCCGCATGTACGGGCGCTCGCACCACTCCTCTAGGCTGCGGGCGTGGGCGCTGGCCAGGACAGCCACCCCCGCATGGGTCGCCTCCAGGATGGCGTCCGTGTCCTGAGCCCGGCCAATCTCGTCGGTCACCACCAACTCCGGGGAGAGGCTGCGAATGGCCATCAGCATCCCTTCCGCCTTGGGGCAAGCGTCCAGGATATCCGTGCGCGGCCCCAGGGAGAATTGAGGCATGCCGTCCACACAGCCGGCGATTTCGGAACGCTCGTCGACCACGGTCACCTTGACGCCCGCCATCCAGCGCCCATCCCCTTCGCTGAAGCGCCGCGCCAAGTCGCGCAGCAGGGTCGTCTTGCCACACTGCGGAGGAGAGATGACCAGGGTGCTGTGCGGACGCCGCGTCTCGTTGTCCACTAAGGCGGACCAGACGCTGTCCGCGCAACCAATCCGCTCCTTGGCGATCCGAACGTTGACGGAATTGATGCTGCGAACGGATCGGACTGTACCTGATTCATACAGGACCGTGCGGCCCGCCACGCCCACTCGGTGGCCTCCAGCCATGGTTACAAACCCCCGGCGAAGCTCATCCTCCACGGCGTATAACGACGATTGAGTCACAACCTGCAGGACCCGAGCGAGGTGTTCGGACTCCACCCGCACACCCTCGCCAGGCAAATCGGTCAACTGCCCATCCGGGGCCAGGAAGGCGTTGAGGCCATCGCCACACACCTGCAACGGCTGACCCAAGCGGAAGCGGAGTTCTTCAACCCGATTGCGATCCGACTCGGCCAATTTTTCGAGGCACGTCAAAATGTCCGGCGGACACACCCGGACCACCGCCTCCCAACTGCGGTGTCCAACGCTCGGTGCACGCTGCTCGTGCGCGTCCACGGTCGTCCACCTCCTCGGTTAGTCCATGTATATGGACGGGCGAACGCCCTTATGCCAGCGAGGGCGCAGCACGGGGTACCGGGAGTCGTCACACTGTAACATGCTGGCGCATCTGATAAGGGGAGTGCCAAAGCGGAAAAGGGGAAACGAAGCAGAAGGGGGAATGCCGCGCATGGATGTCTCTATCCTCATTCGCTGGATTGTTGTGTTCTTGGTCATATTCGTGCTGCTCATGTTCTTCGTGTTCAACCTGTTTCGCCAGCGAAGCGCCTGACGGCAGGGTGCCCGCGATGCGCACCGCCAAGGACGGTGCGACACGTGTCACCCCGAGCGGGCGCCATATAAAATACAGGCCACCCCGATGACAATCCAGAGCACGCGCCCCCATGCCAGGCGTTCCGCAAGCCCGGCCACGCCTAAGGTGGTGACCGACACCAGAATGAACGGCCCCACCAAGGCCAACGCGCCGTTGATTTGTAGCGCCTTGGCCGCTGTGCCGGCGTAGAGCATCAGGATGGCCGCAGTTAACTCAAGCAGGCCCGACATCACGCGTAGTCCGGCCATGGCATAGACAACTCGATCCACGACATGCCACATCCGCACCCCCCCCTACCTTTGGATATGCGGACAACCCAAGGAATAGTCCTCTGAACAGCAAGGGCCGCGCCCAGTTTCGCATCGGGCGTGGCCCTGCACGATTCCGCTGGCAGGGGGATAATGCCACTACGCGCGGGACACGTACTCTCCGCTGCGGGTATCGACGATGATTCGGTCTCCCTCGTTGATGAATAACGGCACGCTCAGCGTATACCCCGTCTCCAAGGTCGCTGGCTTGCTGCCGCCCTGAGCTGTGTCCCCTTTGATGCCCGGTTCTGTGCGGGACACTTCCAACTCGACAGTGTTGGGCAAATCGATACCGATGGTCTGGCCCTCGTGCAGGACCACGTAGCAGTTCATGTTCTCCTTCAGGAAGTTTAATTCATATTCCAACTGGGACTTTTGAATCTGAATCTGCTCATAGGTTTCGGTATCCATGAACGTGTACTGATCCCCGTCGTTATACAAATATTGCATCTCCCGGGTTTCGATGCGGGCCCGGGGCACCTTTTCCCCGGCGCGGAACGTCTGCTCCTTGACCGCCCCCGTCTTCACGTTTTTCAGTTTGGTGCGCACAAACGCCGCGCCCTTGCCAGGCTTGACGTGCATGAACTCAATCACACGGTAGATGTTCCCGTCCACTTCAATCGTCGTTCCAGTCCGAAAGTCATTGCTTGAGATCAATCTCGCGGCCTCCTCTGTATCACTCGGTACCGAGCATATGGTCATGGTTTACTTGCCGACTGTCATCAGGTCCTTGTCAGCGTGCGTCAGCAGACGACAGCCATCATCTGTCAAGACGATGTCGTCCTCGATGCGCACACCACCCCATCCCGGCAAATAAACACCTGGTTCAATAGTGACAATCATCCCGCGGGCCAAACGATCATCGCTCTGCTTGGACAGGCGCGGTGACTCGTGAATCGCCAGCCCCACCCCATGGCCGAGACTGTGCCCAAACGCTTCCCCCAGCCCGTGCGAAGCCAGATAATCGCGCGCCACAGCGTCCAAATCGCGTCCCGTCAGACCCGGACGAGCCTTGGCCAGCGCCAATTCGTTGGCCTGTCGCACGTGTTCATAAACCTCTCGCTGCCGCTCGCTCGGTTCACCAACCACCACCGTGCGGGTGATATCCGAACAATAGCCATCCACTACGGCGCCGAAGTCCAAGGTGACAAACTCGCCATTTTCAATGACCTTGTCACTGGCCACTCCGTGTGGAAGCGCGGACCGCCAACCGGAGGCCACAATCGTCTCAAACGAAGGCCCCGACGCCCCCTGCCGGCGCATGAACAGCTCCAGCTCTAGGGCCACTTCCTTTTCGCTCACGCCCGGCCGAATGACGCCCAGGATGTATTCAAAGGCCGCGTCGGCGACGGCGGCTGCTTGCTCAATCCGCTCGATCTCCTCCGCATCCTTCACCATCCTGAGCGATTCGACCAAATCGGAGACAGGAACCAGGGACAGGCCCGGAACGCGCTCTTCCAATTCCCGACAACGTTGCACCTCTCCATACGTTAGATAATCTTGTTCAAACGCCAGGGACTTTACGCCCGCTTTTCGCAACAGGTCGGCCAGCGCTGAGACCAAGGACGGGCCGTAATTGACCACATCAAAGTCCGGACATTGGGCCTTGGCCTGCTCCACGTAGCGAAAATCCGTCAAGAACCACTGCTCAGACAGTGCAGCCAAAACATAGCCAGAGGTTCCCGTGAACCCGCTCAAGTAACGCCGATTGCTCGGTTCGGCAATAAACGCGGCATCCAGCCCCTGGATCCGAAGTTGTGCCCTCAGCGCCTCAAGACGGTGGTTCATCGCCAACCCTCCATCCTTGGGAACTTATTTTGACGAGGTTAACCGCAACAGATATGCGGCCGCGTACTCGTATCCAATCGTGCCCAGACCGACAATCTGACCGGCAGCCAGCGGTGCCAGCACCAGATGGTGGCGGAAGGATTCACGTCGATG
The DNA here is from genome assembly GCF_001552655.1 of Alicyclobacillus kakegawensis NBRC 103104. Classification (GTDB taxonomy): domain Bacteria; phylum Bacillota; class Bacilli; order Alicyclobacillales; family Alicyclobacillaceae; genus Alicyclobacillus_G; species Alicyclobacillus_G kakegawensis. The sequence continues at coordinate 73,552 of NZ_BCRP01000007.1, forward strand.
AACATTGGAGATATGTATTTCAATAAACGGGCGGCCCACATCTTCCAGACAATCCCGCAGCGCATACCCGTAGTGAGCCAGTGCGCCTGGGTTGATGATCATCCCCCTCGCTTGTGGTCCATGGGTTTGGAGAAAATCGATGATTGCCCCTTCATGATTGGATTGAAAATCCAGGACCTCGACCCCGTAGGGTTGGCACACCTTGCGGACGCGCTGGACCACGTCCGCCAGACTATCCTTTCCGTATACCTCGGGTTGACGCTGGCCAAGACGGTTGAGGTTGGGGCCGTGCACAAGCAATATGGTGTCCGGCACTCTGACCACCTAGCCTTTCACGGCAAGCTGCTTTCCCGGGCGCCAGGGGCGCACAAGGCCAAAATCGGCTACATTGTACCATAATAACTTGCTATACTGGAACCACTGCAGGGGAGGGAACCGAGTTGCTGGAAGTTTGGCTGGTTCGTCACGGGGAAACGGATTGGAACCTGGAACAGCGTGTGCAAGGATGGTTGGACATCCCATTGAACGCCAACGGCCGGCGGCAGGCCGAGGCGTTATCCTATCAACTGCAAGGCATCCCGTTTCGAGCCCTGTACTCAAGCGACCTGACACGCGCCCTGACCACAGCCCGCATCCTCGCGAAGAACGTGCCGCTGCCCGTCCGCACCAGCCCGGAACTGCGCGAGCGGGGGCTCGGAGAAGCCGAAGGCTTGCTGCGTGTCGAGGCGGAAAGACGGTATCCCAACGGGGCCCCCTCCAGGGAGACGGAAGAACAGATGCAGCGACGCCTTATCTCCATGATGGACCGCATCGTCAGCGAAGTGAACCATGGCCGGGTTTTGTGCGTCAGCCACGGCGGGTTCATCCGCCTGTGGCTCGGTTACATTGGTCACCCCATCCCGGCTCTCGGCAACACCAGCGTCAGCCGGGTCGCCCACACGGAAGGACAATGGCGCGTCATCTGTGCAGACTGCCAAGAGCACCTAATGCATCTAGGGAGCGGAAATGATACGCGTGCGGCATCACCACGCTGAGCGAGGCGCGCTCGGAGTCGGCGCGGGCCCAATGCAATCCTTTTTTCATCCTGGTTCATACTAGTCACCTGAAGCCATACGGCCGGCTGTCCAGTCGGCGATGGAGGTAGGGTTATGGAATCAGGATGGAACGTCGCGGTGCGGACGCCTCCCATTCGAGACGACCGCGAACAAATGGAGCATAACTTAGCCGAGTTTTTGTCGCACCTGCACGAGACCGAACACCGAGCCTCCGAATGGATCTTGTTCCAGTTGCAAGCCGACGCCGTCAGAGCCCGTTTGGCCGAAGGTTTTGACCAACTTTTGGCATTGGAGCACGTGCAAGGGTTCACACCCCTGCCTCACCAGGTGGAAACCGCCCGCAGAGTGCTGCGCGACCTGCACGGCCGGGCCATTCTTGCCGACGAGGTGGGTCTTGGCAAAACGATTGAGGCTGGGCTAATCCTCAAAGAATACCTGCTGCGGGGACTCGTACAAAAGGCGCTCATCCTGGTGCCGGCCAGCTTGGTCTTGCAGTGGACGCGAGAATTGAATGAAAAGTTTCGAATCCCATGTTTCGCGCAGAGAAATGAATGGACCTGGTCGGAACACGATATCATCGTGGCATCGCTGGACACCGCCAAGCGTGAGCCCCATCGCACCGCAGTGCTCGGACAAGCGTGGGATTTGGTCATCGTCGACGAAGCCCACAAGCTGAAAAACCCGCGTACAAGGAATTGGCAGACCGTCAATCAAATTCCGAACAAGTTTTTACTGCTGCTGACAGCCACCCCCATGCAAAACGACCTACATGAATTGCACACCCTGATCACGCTGTTGAAACCTGGTCACCTGGGCAACAGTCGGGAGTTTGCGCGCTCATTTGTCGAATCTCCGCGCACCGCCAAACAACCTGAGACACTGAGAGAGCAGGTCGCAAACGTGCTGATTCGCAACCGGCGCCGGGATGGATCAACCGCGCTGCCCCCTCGGCACGTGCGCTCGGTGCCACTTACACTCAGTCCGCCGGAGCGAGCCTTGTACGATGCGGTACAGACCTTCCTGCGCACCGAGTACCGGGCGCGCAGCCAGGGGCGTGCGTCGGTTCTTCCCTTGATCACGCTACAGCGAGAAATCTGCAGTTCTCCCTACGCCGCCATGGTCACCATGGAACGAATGATGAAGCGCAGCAAAGACGATTCGTTGCGGCAAACCCTGCAACAGCTCACGCGTATGGCAGAGTCTATCCAGACCTATACAAAAGTAGAGACAGTCCTCCATATGCTGAAGGAAATTGACGACAAGTGTGTCGTCTTCACAGAGTACCGTGCAACCCAGGACTTTCTGTTGTATATGCTCAAGCGCCAGGGGATATCGGTGGTTCCCTTTCGCGGCGGCTTTGGGCGCGGCAAGAAGGACTGGATGAAAGACCTGTTTGCCCGGAAAGTGCAGGTTTTGGTGGCCACGGAGTCGGGCGGAGAAGGCATCAACCTGCAGTTTTGCCACCATATGATCAACTTTGATTTGCCCTGGAACCCAATGCGCCTGGAACAACGAATCGGCCGCATCCATCGTTTGGGACAGACTGAAGAGGTATACATCCACAACCTGGCTACCGAGAATACGATTGAGGCGCACATGGTTCAACTTCTGCAAGAAAAAATACGGTTGTTCGAGATGATTATTGGAGAATTGGACTACATCGTCGGAGATCATCGGCTGGGTGACGACTTCGATCGTCAGGTGATGGACATTGCCATGACAAGCGATACTGACACACAACTCCAAGAACGCCTGAACGCGTTTGGCGATCGCGTCCTACGGGAGTGGAACAAGGAGGAGAACACGAACCTGTGGCACGCTTGAAACCGAGTCTCAGACCGAGTCCACACGCGATTTCCAATCCCCCACTGCGAACTCCCGAAGAACGATTCCAGTTTTGCGACACGTATCTGCAAGCGGTCGGTGCACGAGAACTCCGTCGCAGTGACGCGTATTTGGAATACGAACTGCCGATGGACGTGGACAAAGAACTCACGGACAGACCCTATTTTTGGCTGTGGGCAGAACAAACCGGTCATCCGGTCGAACCTACCGTCTTGCGACTGGCATTTTCCGAGCCAGCAGCGCGACGAGAAAATGAGCGCCTGCGCAAGGAAGCTTGGACGGCCGCCGAGGCACGCGGCATGTCGGACGTGGAGCGGATGTTCTTTCGCCCCCCTGTCTGCGAATTGATTACCCTGGGGAGCTTTCGGCTCAATAAAATATTTGACTCACTGGCGAAACGAGGGCGCTTTGCCTGTGTCACGTACGATGCCTCCACACCGGGCGAGTGCATGGTTCCATGGCTGATGGTCAATGCTATGGTTTCGTTCCAAGCTGCGCTCACGCAACAGGCCTACCGCTCCATGGCCATTCGTTTGGACCGTGGGGAGATTGTGGACGAATTTTACGACTTCGTGCGCCGTCTCCCCATGCAACCAGCAAAGCCCGGACGGTTGCTGCAGCGCTCGCGCCTCTCTATCTCCGATGCACTAGGGCGACTGGACAACACCCTGCATCGCGAAATACTGCGCAGCGACCTTTCCTGGGCGGAAGAAGCTCGGCACAACCTGCAACAAGAACTGGAACAAATCGATTTGTACTACGAGAGTCTTCTCCCCGACCTGGACGTGGAGGAACGAACCTGGGTGGAAGCTGAACGGGACCGGAAACGAGAAGAACTGCGCCAACGCAGTGAGCCGCACATCGTCATCGCATACCAACAAGTCGCGCTGATTGGCCTGCCGGAACGGATGATTCATCCGCCTGACACGTCGTCCGACACACGGTAAGGCTTCAGGTCAAAGATTGCAAATTTCGCTGGCGCGCATCCGGTCCATCCATTTTGGCCAACTTGGACATCTGCATGATGCGGCTGCGCAAGGGCCCCACAGAATCGAGCAAATCCTCCCCGTTGCGCCGATAGATGTCTGGAGGCGCGTAGTTGCTGGTAAACCACGTAGGAAGTTTGGCATGAAAACGATGGTTAACGATACGAAATAACTTTTCCAACGTGAACTCGTTGGCTCGCTCCTGGGCGAACTCATCAATTCCTAAAACCGGGGCTGTCGAGAGGGCGTGCAACAGAGATTCCAAATCCCCATTGTCGGCAATGATTTGGCGCATTCTATCGAAAATGGAATCCGAACGCACGAAAAGGCAGGGAATCCCTCTCTCCTGCAGCCGATTCAGCACAGCCAACATGAGATGAGTCTTTCCCACCCCTGGAGGACCGAATATATAGACGCCGGGACTGGGCTTCCCCATCTCATAAGTCTCCGCGAACTGTTCTGCAAACCGTACCAGCCGCGGATACTTCTGCCTTTGCTCACGGGGAAAATTCTCAAACCGAAACGACGTATCCTGGGGCAATCCCCCCGCCTCGACCACGTAACGCTGCAAGCGCAGGCGCAAGTGATACTCGCGAAAAGGTTGACACCGACGCACCCGTACGGTCAGTTGCCCGCCATACGGTTCCAGCACCTGAACAAATCCCTGCATGTCCCCTTCCTTCGGGCAGACCTCGAACCCCCGGCAACCTGCGCATACATCGCGCTGTCGGATGTATTCCAACAAGAGGTGGCGATGACGCCATATGGCGTTGTCGTCTACCCGCCAGGTATTCAATTCCGGGATCTCCCGCCGAAAGTAAGTGACGTCCCAAGCTGAGGCGTCCGGCATGTGAGCGGATGGCAATACCGATTTGATATGCTGCATGGTGACGTCCTTCCTCGTTCAATGCGTTACGCGTTCTAGCTTCAGTATAATCTCTTCCACCACGGCGGACAAAGACAACCGATCTAGGGCCAGGCACCTTCCCCCTGCGGACCTTCTCGCCGTGGTTTTCCCATACTCGTTACAGCCGAGCCGTGTAATGGCACACGCCCTGGTCTTCGTCAATCCGACGGCGGGGGACTCTCATCCAGCCAATTGGTCAAACGACCATTCTGCGCATCGTACTCGGCGGCCACGACGTCCTGCGCCCCGTCTACATGAGCGCTGACATACACCTGCCATGTGCTGTTATGCAACACCTGAATTTGAACTTGACCGCTGGGGACAGTCACCTGCTCATTCCACACGTGCGGACCCTCGTCGCGAAAGTCAGAGAGCACATATTGCATTGCACCCCTGGCCAACCAATACGCCTCCTGCAGATCCGCTTGTTGACGGTGAATCTGCAGCTCCACACCGGCCGCCATCATCAGCACGGTCACCCAACCGGTCGACAGCGCGGCGAACCCAACGGCCGCGAACAACACGTTGCCCGCATCGCTGTGCCCGCGCAAAGAAAACGACCGGAGTCCCGTGCGCGCATCGGGCAGCACAACCCTGCGCTGGGATTGACCGACTCCGTTCATGGCATGACACCCCCAATTGTGCATACGTGCAACGTATGTTCGTGACCATCCAGCATCGTCACTTTGACAGAGAAGCCGTACCTCTCGGGAGCACAGTTAAGGGACGCAAAGCCATCCGCGAGAACACTGGTCCCTCCCCCCTCTTGCACACGAACCAACTGGCCCTCCGCATTGACCAGGTAGGTGTAAGAATCTCCATTTACCAAATCCAAGCTGAGCGTATTTGTGGTCGCACGCACCCGAGAACTGGCGTGGCCGTCCTGACTCAGGACGCGCGCCGCATTGTCCCAGGCGGCTTCCGATGCCATTGCGTCCAATCCGGCCCTGCATTGTCGGCCCAGACTGAGCAACCAAAACAGCCCCACCGTCGTCAACACAGCCGACAGCCCGATGACCATGGTCACCTCCAGCAAGGAAAACCCATGTTCACGGCTCACCAGCCGTTCGACGCACCCAGATGCTCTGCACCGTCCCTTGACAACTCGCTTCAATACGGATCCAGGATGGATCTTCCACATCTTTCTGCACCTCTAGCTGGCATGTATAGCCATTCACTTGGAGTGAAGCGGGAACGCTTGGGTCACCGGCCGTGTACAATTCCGCAGCCTCATGGGCCGCCTCCACGGCAGCTTGGACCTGGTCTGACAACTGGATTTCGGAAAACGCTTGGCCCTCTGCGGCCGCCGCCGCTTCCGCCGCCCAGAGGAAGCACATGGCGGCCAGCAACACCTCGAGCAGAGTCATGACGACCCTTCACCTGCCGCGTTCGGGCCCATGCTGACCCACCCTGCCCCCGTATACAGGTGGACATCAGCTTCTGTCACACCGTCCGTCAGGCGCACTACACCCGCTACATGAGCATCCCCGGCCGAGTCGAATGCCACCCATCCTGTGCCCATTTGTAGATATCCATCCTTGTAATTCACTCCGTCCAGAAACGCCCTGTGCGAGAGGACCTGCGGTCCAACCCAGATGTCATATTGAGGTTGATACTTATGCAGGTCCAAGACGGCATAAGGACCGTCCACTTGGCTCAGTTCCTGTGTCTCACGAAAATCCCATACCAGTGACTGCGCGGTTTGCGTGACCTGTTGGGCCCCCAGCACGGGCGCCACACCCAACCACGAAACGGAAAGCGACAGGCCAACCAGCGCAACCGCCGCGCAGACCTCCAAGAGACTGAATCCTGCTTCGGGATTCCGCAGCCTCACCTTCCGCCCGGCAATCCGCAGCGACACCTCATTGCCCAGTACCATTTGTTCCGCTCCCCGCGCCATCCTGGTATGTCACCTGTGCAGATCCGTCCGGCTGAATGGTAATCACGTAGTGCCCGCCTGCCGGGTCTTGCGGGATGGAATCCAGCAGTTGAGCGTCTTTGAGAGCTTGCAACTGCGCCTGGGAATCTCCGCTCGGATACTGGTGGTAGATCATGTAATATTCATTCAGCGCCGCCTCAATCGTCTTCTCGTTTTCGGAGCGCGCAACCGCCTGCACGTGCTGGCCGATACCGAACACGTGCGGGGCCACGATGGCCGTCATGACAGCTAGGATGGAGACGGCCACTACCATTTCCAGCAACGTGAACCCGCCTTCGCCGACAGCCCGCCGGGGATGCCCATCCTTGTAAGACCGAGGCGCTGACAGCCATTGCGCTACCGCCGCATTGAACCGCTTCATTCGTTCGCACACCACCCGTTTTTTGGAATGTGTTCAGGGTGCCAGCACGGGGCTGGACATGGCCCCCATCAAGTCATACATCGGCAGCAACAGAGCCAACATCGTCACCGCCACGAGCCCGCCGCTCACACTTACCAGAACCGGCTCCAAGATACGCATGACCGCCTCCATTTGGCGTACCCAGCGCGCGCGGAGAAGAACGGCCGCCCGTTCGAGTCCAGACGAGAGGTTTCCGGTTGTCTCCGTCAGGGACATCAAGGACGAAAGAATCGGATCCCAGGCACCTGTCAAGGCCGAGGCCAGATTGTTGCCAGCCAAAAGCTCCACTCGCAAGGTCTTGCAGGCGACGGCCAACCAGCGGGGTTTCCCTTGTTGCTGCAAGACCGACAGGGCGTCCAATATCGGCACACCAGCGCTCACCAGCTGTGCCGTCATGGAGGCGAACGTCGCAGTCCGCTGCAGGCGGAACCACCTCCCCAGGGACGTGCGATGAATCCACCGCTGTAGCGGGTTGTGCGCCCGACGGTCCAGCCACCAAACGGCCCCCACGGCTGCCACGAATCCGGCGAGGACAAACAGGAAGCACACGGGCATCAGGTGCAAGAATTGATTCGCCAGGCGGTAACTCTCCGGGGCTGAGGCCCCGGCCATTTGATACATGTTGGTCATCGACGGTAGGATCATGCGCAAAATGAACAGCTGCAGCACCAGCGTCATGACCATCAACAGCGCGGGGTACGCCGCAGACCGGACCATCGCGGCCTGCCACTCCCGGCGTTTCCCTGTCTGCTCACTCCACAGCCGGAGACACTCGGCCAAACGGCCGGATTGCGCCCCCACTTCGAGCATCATGGTGAGATCTGTCGGCGCCCATGAACGCCACGCGTCACTCAGCAGTTCTCCCCGTTCCACCGCCTCACGAGCCACCTGTAACGCAAACACTCGTCCCCGCTGCCCACCTGGAGTTTGCAAGCACGCAATGGCCTCCCGCAACGGCAGCCCCGCTTCCAAGAGTTCCGCCAGGTCGCGGCAGAGGCTCACGGAATCGGCAGGACGCCAGCGTCGCCACCGCGCTCCCAACCGCCCTATACGCTCTGACTTCGACGGACCTGTAAGCGCCTGTGCGTGTTCACGTTCCGGCATGTTCCAACGGTTCCTCCCGTATCCGCTGATCACGCGGGCTTGCATGCATGTCGTGCCAAGTCGATCCGGACGCAATCGCATGACGCAGCGCCTGTGTCATGCGATGTACCGTAAAGCGGGGCACGCGCCGAAGCACCCCGCTGCGACAGGCCTCGCATCCCCGACCCTGGCAGCGATAGCACACTTCGTCCAGCCAGGTCTGAACCACCGCCCCAATGAGCACATCGGCGATCAAGGATCGCGCCAGGCCAAACTCCGACAACCGCTCGGCCACTCCGATGAGGTCGGCCGCGTGCGCGGTCGCGAGCACCAGGTGTCCTGTGAGCGCCGCCCGCAACATCACCCGCGCCGTCTCCTCGTCTCTCACCTCGCCGATGGCAATCGCGTCCGGGTCCTGACGCAGGACCGCTTTGAGCGCGCTCGCGAAAGTGAAGCCGATCTTTTCCCGGATCTGGAACTGGTGGAGTTCTGGAATCGGCCTCTCCACGGGGTCTTCCAGACTGACTACGTGCCGGCCGCGTTCCGCCAGCCAGCGCATGATGGCATACAAGGTGGTGGTCTTGCCCGAGCCGGTTGGCCCCGCCACCACCATCAGGCCTCCAGCTCCGTTCAGCATGTGGGACAACTGTCGTACCTGAAGCTCATCCATGCCGAGCTGACGAAAATCGTATCTGTCCGTCCCCGCCAACAGGCGCAGGACCATACATTCACCATGAATAAGCGGCAGCGTCGAGACGCGAACGTCGCAGGTCTCCTTTCCCTCCCAGTGAAAGGCGCCGTCCTGGGGCAAACGGCTCTCGGCGACATCCATGTTCGCCAAGGCTTTGATCCGCCGCACCAACGCGGGGCCGACCGGCGATTCGCTCGCCAAGTAGGGCACTAGAAGACCGTCCAATCGGAATTTCACCTCAAGCCGGCCGCCACTCACGCTGACATGCACATCCGTGCAACCTTGTTCCAAAGCCCCGTCCAATATCTGTTGGCACAGAAAGACGGCTGACGCTTCCTCCATGCGAATCCCTCCATCTCCCGCCCAGACCGGGCGTCTTGCTAGAGAAATTCGCGAAGCCGCGGCAGCCGCCTGTTTGCAACACGAAACGGAATATATAAGATTGTATGCATTTCACACGCTTTTACGTTTTTGTCGTACGGGCAAAGCGAAAGACCCATCCACCAGGCGAGGACACGCACAGCACATGCCAGGGGGCCCACAGAGCCAAACGATGATCGGCGCGAGAGAACGACTCCCCGCCCATCGGATGATTGTGAAACGACGCGAGCACAGACTCTCCTGCATCATGGAGATGATAAGCCCAGTCCACCAGGTCAGACGGCCGGATTGAAAAGTGATACGGAGTCGCCTCCACCCGGACGCCGCGAAAGACCACCCGTCCTTCTCGTGTCCGACAGAACCACCCCAGGGCCTCATCCGGCCAGCAGGTGTCTGCCCACTGGGCCGCTTCGGCCGCGAACGGCGGCCCCCACCACTCGGGCGCGTCATTCGACAAAGTCAAATTCCATGTCGGCAATCCTTATCACATCGCCCTCTTTGGCCCCACGCTGGCGGAGCGCATCGTCGACACCGCGGCGCTTGAGAATGCGTTGGAACCTTTTCACCGCATCATACTGCTCAAAATTGGTCATTCGCACCAACTTCTCCAGCTCCTCGGATTCGACGACAAAGGCAGATCCCTCCCGGTAAATGCGGAACGGGTGCTTGGGCTCGTAGCGGTAGACCTTCTTCTCCGGATCCGTATCTTCCGCCTGAGGCAGAGCCGCGGCGTCGACTGCCTCCGCCTGCTCCAACGCGTCGGCCACAGCCGTCAACAGCTCGGCCAAGCCGGAACGAGTAGCCCCAGAAATTGGATACACCACCTGATCCGGGTATGCGTCGCGAAACGCCTGCAGGTGTTCTTCAGCCTCCGGCAGATCCATTTTGTTGGCGGCCACCAACTGCGGGCGTCTCGCCAACCGAGCGTCATGCTTGTAGAGCTGCTCATTGATGACCTGGTAGTCCTGGATAGGGTCCCGCCCATCCACAGCTGCCATGTCAATCACATGCACCAACACCCGCGTGCGCTCAATGTGGCGCAAAAAGTCATGTCCCAGCCCTTTGCCTTCGTGGGCCCCCTCAATCAACCCGGGCAAATCCGCCATCACGAAACTGCGCCCGTCCGGTGCCTCCACGACGCCCAATTCGGGTGAGAGGGTGGTGAAAGGATAGTCCCCGATCTTCGGGCGAGCTGCGGATACGGCCGACAGCAAGGTGGACTTGCCGACGCTCGGATAGCCAACCAATCCCACATCGGCCAGAACCTTCAGCTCCAACCGCAACCAACGTTCCTGCCCCGGCTCTCCCTTCTCCGCGATCTCAGGAGCCGAATTGCCGGCATGGGCAAAGCGCGTATTCCCCCTGCCTCCCCGCCCACCGCGGGCGACGCACAGGCGCTGGCCGTGGTGCACCAGGTCCCCGAGGAACTCCCCCGTGTCCCCGTCGTACACGACCGTCCCCGGCGGGACCTTCACAACCAGGTCCTCGGCGCTCTGTCCATGGCGGTTTTTGTTGCGCCCGTTCTCACCCCTGGCCGCCTTGAAATGTCGTTGATAGCGAAAGTCCATCAGGGTGCGCAGGCCTTCGTCCACCATCAACACGACATTGCCGCCGTTTCCACCGTCGCCGCCGGCCGGCCCCCCAAGCGGCACGTATTTTTCCCGGCGATATGCGACAATGCCATTGCCTCCGTCGCCCCCCTTGACATAAATGCGCGCCTCGTCGACAAACATCGCGATCCCTCCATATCCAGTCTGCGCCCTATGTATGGAGAATCCTTGCCTTAGTATGGGTGACACCCGTCGCGACGGATTCTGATATTCACCCGGGTCAAACCTCTGCCCAGCTCATCCGCCACACCCAGCCACCACCTGTCGACGTCCGGATCGCCCATCAGCACCACATCTGCGGAGCGACTCGGGACGCCCGGCTCGGCCGTGCCGTAGACCTGTACGCGCAAACGAGGCACAGACGAGGAGGCCAATGATTGCTGCAACGCCCGCCACAGGTGGGAGAGTTCGCGCAACAGCGGCTCATCCATCGGAAACAGCCGCTCACAGGCCGCCAGTTCCAAGGAAGCGCACGTGGCCACGGCGAACACAAACTCCCAGTCGCTGTCCGCAGCCACCGATTGGGCTCGCGAAACCCCCTGCAGCCACCCCGACAACTCGATCAAAGCGGCCAGCGCCCGATCCGGTTTTCCCAACTGCAGATACCCTTGCACCAGCTGCAATCCGTTCAAGACATCGTGTCGATGCTGCCGAAAGACATCCGGCCACCCATCCACGGGCCAACACCCTTCCGCCTGAAAAATAGGCCTGGCGAAACCGCCAGGCCCTTTTCCCCACTGTATGTCATAAATGCCAAGCCCGAGGATTCTCTTCAGGCCTCGCTGACCACGGGCTCCTCCACCGCGACCGGATACACGCTCACGCGCTTGCGATCACGGCCCCAACGCTCAAACTTGACTCGACCCTCCACCTTCGCAAACAGCGTATCATCCTTGCCAATCCCTACGTTGACGCCCGGGTGGATCTTGGTTCCCCGCTGACGGACCAAGATGCTGCCGGCCGTCACCAATTGACCGTCTCCGCGCTTGACGCCCAGCCGTTTCGAAATGCTGTCACGACCGTTGCGGGTGCTCGACACACCCTTCTTGTGTGCAAATCGCTGCAGGTTTAGTTGCAACATCGTCTTCACCCCTATTCGTGATGCATGCGCACTTGCACATGACGTGGATACTGCTCTGAAATCTGCTCAAGACCGAGCACCATGCTGCGAAACAACAAGTCGGTCTCGGCGGAGATGCGATGGGACGGAAGCCGACAGAACAACTCATCCCCATCATCCGTACACTCCGGCACCACACGCAACAGCGCCTCGCAGCTGTTGATGGCGTTTGTCACCAACGCCGAGACGGCCGCGCACACGATATCCGATCCCACATCCGCGTATCCGGCATGCCCGCGCAACCGAAACTGGTGAATGCGCCCGTTCACCTCGGTCACATCGCAGACAATCATGAATCCCCTTAGACCTCGATGGCCTCTATACGCAGGCGCGTGTACGGCTGACGATGGCCCTGTTTCTTATGATAGTTCTTTTTCGGCTTATATTTGAACACCACAATTTTCTCGCCGCGGCCATGCCCCTCCACCTTGGCAATTACACGCGCTCCCGGCACCACAGGAGAACCCACCCGGACGCCACCGTCACCGCTGACGAGGTAAACCTCGTCCAGGGTCACCGAGTCACCGACCTCGGCCGCCAGTTTTTCAACCGTTACGACGTCCCCCACGGAAACCTTATACTGCTTGCCTCCGGTAGCCACAATCGCGTACATGACCAAACCGCTCCTTACTTAGACTCGCTGTCCAGGCACCCACAGGGGATTTCTCTGCCTGCAACATGCGGTTGAAGTAACAAATCCATGTTAGCATATCATGCTTCCACGCAACTGGCAAGTTCACCTGTCGTCCGCGATCAAGGGACCCCGATTTCTCGGCATTCACGGGACGCGCTGCATCCACGTTTCCAACGTGTCCAACCAGCGCCCGTCAAACACGGCCGCAAGCAGCTCATCCTCCTCGAGGATAGTCGCCACCTGCCCACCGGCACCAAGGACGTACACCATGTGGTAATGATCCGGAGAGAATCGCCGCACGACGTCCCGCACCGTGGCTTGTGCCGGCGCTGCAAAGGCGCGAATCTCCAGTGTCTGCCGCCGTTCACTGCGACGCTTGGCGTCCAAAAAGCGAATGGTCTCCACACGGATGTCTCTCATCCCGCTCCATGCCGTGATCAAGAGGAAAGCGGCCAAAATGACCATGCCCAGGTGCGGCATACCTGCCCACATGGACAAGCCGCCCAGAATCAGCAGCGCAATCGCGAGAACAAAGGCCACACCGTACACCTCCTGAGTCGCCTGCTCGAATCCAATTTCGCGGGCGCGGGCGGCGCGCAGGATGCGTCCCCCATCCAAAGGCAACCCAGGCAACAAGTTGAACACAACCAGCCACAGATTCAAGCGCACGACCTCAGACGTGAAGTCCTCCGACCAAAGACCGCCTGCGTACAGGCCACAGGAAACGCCGATCAGCAAGACATTGACCATAGGCCCGGCAATCGCGATCAAGGCCTCGTCTCTGGGAATAAATCCAAGCCGCCCGTAGGTCAGCCGCGCCACACCGCCAAAGGGGAGCAACGACACCTCTTCCACCTCGTACCCCAGGTGATTGGCCACCATGGCGTGTCCCAACTCGTGCAGCATCACGAGGATGAAAAGAACAACCATGTTCCTCCACAAACCGAGGAATACAGCCAACAGGAGCAGAGCCAAAAAGAGAGGATGCACTCGAATGCGCGCCAGGATCCCCCAGGTCGGTCCGCCGAGCCAGCGGGAAGCTAACAAGCTGCCCCTCATGCTTCCTCGTTCGACCAGACGATGTAGTCATGCGGATTCACAAATTTCCCATCTTGTTGGAAGGCAAATTGGAGGGTGGGGTGGCCGTTGTTGCGCAAACGGCCAATCAGCTGTCCGGAGGCGACCGACTGCCCCTTGTGAACCGTCACGGTCGCCAAGCCGTCGTACAACGTGCTCCGACCGCCACCGTGGTCGATGACGACAAGGTACCCGCTGGAACCCTGATTCACCAATCGCGATACGGTTCCCGAGCCAGCGGCCGATACCCCTTCATTGGCCTTGCCCGAGATGACCATCCGCGGGTGTTGGGCGGAAAAGTCGACCGTCACTCGCCCCTGCATGGGCACGTGATAGTGCAGCGCCACAGTCCCGAAAACCGGCACGTCTAGATGGTATTTTTCAGCTACCCGGTCGAACGCCGCCGTGACCTGACCGCTGTAGTCATCGGCAAACGCCCGTTCAAAAGCCGCCTTCACCTGGTGGCCAAACGGAGACTTGGCATGAACGCCGTACCAGCCCAGGCCAATCATGACAACCGCCAAGAGTCCCTGCAACAGCCAGGTCGTTTCACTTTTCTGCCGGGTCAATCCGCTCGTCTTGCGCGGTTGAGTGGTTGATGCCACAAACCGTTTGTGAGTGCGCGGTGTGACGCGTTGCCACGTCCGGCTGTCCACCTGTTTGAGCGTTCCGTCCTGATCCGCAAACCCGTAGGGAGAACTCTCGTCGGACAGCCAGCGCACATAGGCTGCCGCGTTGTCCTTGCTCGAACCCGCCGGGCCATCGGGGCCGCCATCCGCGAATGGATGGTCCCGAGGAGCGTGCAGCGACATCCACGGGTTATCTTTCAAGGGAGGAAATTCAGAGCCAGAAACCGAGGATGGCCCCGTACCAGGGGAGGCTTCCGGCTTGGGATTCCACCATGACCGTAACGATTGGCGACTGCGGAGCATACACCCCATCCCCTCTCCACATCGACTGCCGCACCACATGGTACCGCGGTGCCAGTACATTCGTATGACGGAGTGTGGACGAGTATGCTTGGGCAGTCGCCAGGTCCTTATGACCGGCCACCCATCAAGCGCCGGATCCGTCCCCAAAAACCGGGTGCGTCCTCAAGGGACATGAGTGGAACCGAGTCGCCAAGGATGCGGCGCGCGATATCCCGATAGGCGATGGACGCCTTTGTATCCGGCCGCACAACAGTCGGCTCTCCCTTATTGGCGTTCCGGATGATGGCCTCATCATCCGGCACAATCCCCAACAGGTCGATGGCCAATACCTGCACAATCTCGTCAATGTCCAGCATGTCCCCGGCCTTGACCATGTTCGGCCGGATGCGGTTAACCACCAGTTTCGGCTGACGCAGACCTGCCGCCTCAAGCAACCCGATGACCCGGTCGGCGTCGCGCACGGCCGCGTTCTCCGGGGTTGTCACGACAATTGCCTCGTCCGCTCCCGCCACCGCGACCTTGAACCCGTGCTCAATGCCTGCGGGACAATCGATGATGACAAAATCATGTTGCTCTTTGAGTTGATTCACAATCCGTTTGACTGCATCGGCAGAGAGCGCGGTTTTGTCCTTGGTCTGCGAGGCCGGAAGCAGGTACAGCCGTTCAAATCGCTTGTCTTTAATCAGCGCTTGCTCCAGTCGACATTCCCCGGACGCCACATCCACCAGGTCGTAGATAATGCGATTCTCCAATCCCATGACCACATCCAGGTTGCGCAGGCCAATGTCCGCGTCGACCAAACAGACACTGCGCCCCAGCAAAGCCAGCGCGGTGCCGATGTTTGCTGAAGACGTGGTCTTGCCCACGCCCCCTTTGCCCGACGTGATGACAATTGCAGTGCCCATCCGCGTCCCCCCAAAAGTCTTCGCTCCACGTCCCCATCAGGCCTTGCAACGCCAGCTGGGTTCGGCGCAGCTTGAATCCCCTTCCCCATCGTCTTGCGCCAGCATGTCAGCGCCGCAAAGACGGAAGAAAGTGCATGCGCCCTACCGCCATCCCGTTCTCATGCACATAGGCCAGTTCCATGAAGGTCCGGAGGCGCTTCCCCTCAGCCCGGGGCGCGTGTCCTATGTAATCCGCTATCCGCACCTGCAAAGGGGCGAATTCCGCCGCCCCTACCACAGCCCGGGTGTCCCCCTCGACCCCGGCATGCGCAATGCCATGCAAGCGGCCGAACACAAAAATGTCCCCTGTGGCGGCGATTTCACCGCCGGGATGGACATCCCCCACCACAACCACGTCACCATCGAACAACAAGCTTTGACCCGACCGCACCGTCCCTTTGTAGATGGACTGCTTGATGCCCCCAGTCGGGTTTCGAAACAGCAGCCGGCGCGCCACCGTATGCGCTCCAAATTCCCGCAGGATAAAGTTTTCCTTTTGCAAAAACTCCGTCAGCAGCGCCTGGCTCTCCGGGCGCGTCAACTCCCGTTCACCATAATCGACAAAGACAGAAACCTCAGGTCCATCAAACAGACTGGACCCCACCCCTGTGAGCAGATCGTGCAAGTGGTGCAGCAATTCGTCGAATGGGCATCGGTCATTCAATAGGAACAAAAGTCCATCGCGCACGCCCTTGACGGCAACCGGCGGCTTGGGTCCCATCCTGGTCTGTTCCGTTATGTTTGTCGCCATGAAACTCCCCCCTGCCCCTGCGCACCAACACGGCTTGTCAATTCGCGATTGTGTTCCAAAATCCTGCTCATGCCTTAGGACACTCCGTCTGCCTCAGGTTCTGGGTACCGTTTCCGTTTGCGAGGGACAAGCAAGCGGACCAAGAAGGGATAGAGGATGAGTAAGGTAATCCCGTCAATTATCATCTGCGCCAGGGAATGACGCAGCACAGCCTGGGCAGTGTACCCTGTCACATCAAACAGCCGTTCCATGCCGTACGTAATCCAAACATTGATAAACGCAAAGAAAATCGTCACGAGAAACGTGATGGCCACGTTGCGGTGAAGAAACTGGGCAAACACCGTGCCAGCAAAGTATCCGATGACAGCATAGGTGAACGCGTTGAGACCGATGAACGCCCCGTACACGACATCCTGGCACAGGCCAACCAAAATCCCTAAAATCAATGCAGCTTTGGGCCCTTGGGTGAGGGCGACAACCACCATGACCACAATCACAAGGTCCGGTTGCACAACATCAATGGGCGGGATTTGAAACACCGTCGCTTGCAGGGTAAGGGCCGCCCACAGCAGGACAAAGGCGATCCCGTTTCTCATGCGTGGCCCCCCGATTCAACCACGAACACGTCGCGCAAGTACTGCAGGTCTGCGCTGGGCTTGACAGTAGCAGACTGGGTGAGCCCTTGCCCGCCACCGCTCACGGACTGCACCCGGCCGATCACGATATCCGGTGGATACATCGTGCTCAACCCGGAGGTTACCACGGTATCCCCCGGCTTCACATCGGCGAGTGGCGACAGAAAGTTGAGCTGCAGCGTGCCTGTCTTTCCCGTAGAACCTGTCACCACCCCAAAGGGAGGCTTCTTGGTGCCGTTTTGTACCTCGGCGGAGACACCGCCCCCGACCTCCGCATCGGTAATCAAGATAACCTTGGAACTCGTGCGCGCGGTTGTGTCGACACGCCCAACCAAGCTCCCATCCGGTCCCACAACCGGCATGTTGTCCTTCACACCGTCCACGCTGCCCACGTTAATCGTGATAACCGCGTTCCATTGCGAAGGGTCGCGCCCGATTACGTAAGCCGGCAGCAGGTGATACCGATTCGCAGGGGAACGCTTAAAACCCAACATCTCCCACAGACGCTCGTTCTCCGCCTCGGCATCGGCCAGTTTTGCCTTGAGTGCGTCGTAATCCTTGAGTTCATTCTGCAGCTGTGCGTTTTCTACATACATTTGGTGCAGTGCGTGGATACCAGACAGAAAAGCGGTAGCATTGCTCACCGGCCGATACACCCACCCAGCCACCGTGTTCTGAACGTCCATCACGACGCGTTCAGGCCACGACGCCGCACGGTTACGCTCTCGCAACGTGAGGCCTGCAATGGCAATGACCAAGATCAACCCCGCGAGCAGAATAAACAGCCTACGGTTAGTCAATAGACGGGACACCCGCATCCCACTTTCTGATCAGGGTATCGCCCGCTTGCGCGAATCCACGAAGCGGGCGCTGGGACCTCTCCCCATTGTGCGTCTTATCTGGAAGCCGTCGCGTCGTCTTCCTCAAGCCCGGCTCGACACGCGCCGACCCGGGTGGTTGCGACGGCGATAGACATCGTAGTTGTCCAGGGCCTTCCCCGTGCCCACGGCCACACAGTCCAACGGATTTTCCGCCACGATCACGGGCATCCCCGTCTCATCAGAGAGCAGCTTGTCGAGATTGCGCAGCAGCGCTCCACCGCCGGTCAGCACGATGCCGCGGTCCATGATGTCCGCAGCCAGCTCCGGCGGAGACTTTTCCAACGTCACCTTCACAGCGTCCACAATCGATCCGACCGTATCCGCCAGGGCCTGGCTGATCTCCGAAGAGGAGAGGGAAAACGTCTTTGGCAGCCCCGTCACCAAGTCCCGGCCGCGGATCTCCAGGGTCTCCTGTTCACCCATATCCAGCGCGGTTCCGATGGTCAATTTCAGTTCCTCGGCCGTGCGCTCCCCAATCATCATGTTGTATTCTTTCTTGATGTATTGCATGATGGCTTCGTCCATCTCGTCGCCAGCAACGCGAATCGAACGGCTGGTGACGATGCCGCCCAACGAAATAATGGCCACTTCGGTGGTGCCGCCGCCGATGTCCACTACCATACTCCCCGTCGGCTCTCCAACCGGGAGACCGGCGCCAATGGCTGCAGCCATGGGTTCTTCGATGGTCTGAGCGTCCTTCGCCCCCGCCTCCATGGCAGCCTCTTCCACAGCACGTTTTTCCACCGCCGTGATGCCAGAGGGCACGCTGATCATCACCCGCGGTTTGCCGGACCATGAGGACTTGTTCCGCATTGCCTGGCGAATGAAGTGCCTGAGCATCGTCGCTGTGGTTTGAAAGTCGGCGATGACCCCATCCTTCATTGGCCGCACGGCGATGATGTTGCCGGGCGTCCGACCAATCATCTGCTTGGCTTGCTCACCCACAGCCTCAATGGCCCCTGTATCCGTGCGGATGGCGACCACCGACGGCTCGCGTACGACGATGCCTTTCCCCTTCACATATACCAGTGTGTTCGCGGTGCCTAAATCAACGCCCATGTCCCGTCCAGCAAACATCTAGATTCCAAACTCCTCTCGCACAGGCTGTTATTCCCCTCATCCATCGTTCACCCGCAGTATCCTTGCGCGCGCAGACTGACAAACCGGCCATCTCCGACGACAATGTGGTCCAGAACGTCGATGCCTAACAATCTGCCTGCCTCACACAGCCGCCTGGTGACCGCGATGTCTTCCGGACTGGGCTGCGGATCGCCGCTGGGATGGTTGTGGATACATAGAATCGCAGACGCACTACGCTTGACTGCAGATTTGAAGATTTCCCTGGGGTGAACAATAGAAGCATCCAGGCTCCCCATGGAGATCAATTCTTCTGCAATGACACAGTGTTTGGTATCCAAGTGCAAAGTGATGAAGTGTTCCTTTTTAAGGTACCTCATCCGGTCCATAACATACTCGGCCGCGTCCTCCGCACTGCGGATGCGCAACCGGTCCGCGCTGGGCCGGCGCACAATGCGACGCCCCATCTCGACCGCAGCTGCGATTTGCAGGGCCTTGGCCGTCCCTATACCCGGTACCGAGACAAGCTCCTGCACCTCACAATCCAGTAAACCGTACAAGCCCCCGACGGACTGAATGACGCGTCTCGCCAATTCCTGCACCGGGACGGACCTGGATCCCGTTTGCAGAATGATAGCCAACAGTTCGTCGTTGCGCAGGGCCTGCGCGCCACAGCGAAGCAAACGCTCGCGCGGCGTATCTGTGTCCTCCAAGAGTGAATGCGCCTTTTTGGTCATGCGCCCTCCCCCTATCCTGCGTGCGTCCCCTGCGCCCATCCCAGGCCGCAGGCGGTCAAACGGTACGCAGAAAATAAAATAGGGGAAACAGAGAGCGTAGCCAAACCGATTCCATTATAAATCTATCCAACTGTCCGTAGATGTGGCGAGTGTTCAACAAATTGACGTGAATCGGCCGGCGAATCCTACTTCCGCCGCCGTCCAAACATGAACGCAGCCACCACGCCAACCAAGGTAAGCCAGTTGACACGGAACGTCAGATCCAGCGAGAAGCTCAGAAACGACAAATTCCCGCTCGGATTCATCCGCACCACCGTCTGCCTTCCCAGCCAGGGCACCTGGTGCGCGAGCAGTTGCCCCGCCACCGTACCAAGAATAGCCCCCAGCAGCACGTAGACGACGATGCCCAACGATCCGCGCAACGAAACCCTTCCTTCCTCGTGAAGTTCTGTCGGACAGCCGTCTACGTATTTCGACAGGAAGCAGCAAATCCCTTCCCAAAACAGATGGAAACACGTGAACAAACAAAGGACAAGGTTTCAATCCTTCACCTTGAACGCCGACAACTGAATCACCCTGCTGTAAAAGTTGAGAAGGTCGCTCATCGCGGCCTGAACATTGCCTTGTTTCATGGCGTTGAATGCCTGGCGCAAGGCCTTCTCCGCCTCAGTCAGGATATCGGCATGCCCGCTCTCCGCCAACACGTCCGACTTGGGCAAGCAATCGACAGAGACACGATAGGCGGCCAACGCGTCCCGCTCCGGCGCGCCGTCGGACAGCACAGCGACCAACGCGTTGCCCGCGCTCACAGCGGCTCCCAGCCAAGTCGAAAGCGCGTGAACATCCGCCGTCGTCGCCGTACTCGCCGTTCGCACCAAACACGCTGGCACAATCAGAGTGTGCGCCGACGAGGGGATCCCTTGTTGCTGCAAACGCGCTTCACGAGCGCGCAGACTGCTGCTGCGAACCGCCGCGTCCACCACAAGACGATACGGGGAAGTCCCGATAACGGCGGCCCCATCCCCCCGCTTGCCATACTTGACCTTTGCTGCAGCGGCTGCGTCGTAGCTGCGGTATTCTCCGATCTCCAAGACGGACAGATGCACGGCCGGAACCTGCAAGGGGATCCCGGTCATTTTCACCGCCGTGGCGCGGATGGGCGCAGGCTGCACCGAGTCGTCCTGGGGCAGAGGCAGGTTGGGCCGCATTTGGTGGAAGAGAATCAAGCTCAGGCAGCCGAGAGCGAGACCAAACACCAGACCTCCTCGAAAACTATCAGCCATCCTGGCGCGGCGCCGGTTCCTCCTGGCCAGACCGGAACGCGCGGGATTCGCGAGTCCTGTGTCGGCCAACTGACCCAAAAACGACTCCAACCATCTGAACCACGCCTGCCCTTTGCGCGGCTCTCCCTTGGCTGGAGGCGGAAGAGGGTTGTCCACCACCTGTGCGGATGACTGCCGCGCAGCCGCGTCCCAACCCGGCCCCTCACCTTTCTGCGGCGGACCATGGGGACCTTGCCTCGGCTGCACCTGGTCTCCTATCACCCACTGTTTGTCACCGACGCGAACCACGACCGGTTGAGAACGACCGTGATCACGCTGACCGTCTGCTGCGAAATAGGCGCGATGGATTGCCATGTCGCACGGTTCTCCCTTCGTGGCGAGCCGTCAGGGGGTCCTGTCCAAGCTCATTTGAGGACATCCTATGAGAACCATCGCCGCTGTATGACGCGAAGAGCCGCAGACAGAGAAAGGGAGCCAGCGGGTCGCCATCCCGCCGACTCCCATCTGCATGTGATGTCAAACGGCCGCCCTAAAGCTACCATGCCCGTCAACCGGCCGTGGGGAACCTTCCGCTAGTGCAGCACATACACCGTGACCGGTCGAACCCCGAAAGATAGAGCCTCGCTTTCGGTGGATACACAGATGTCAATCCGGTTCCCATGTATCGCTCCCCCCGTGTCGGCCGCCACCAGCTTGCCGACACCGGGCACATACAGACGACTTCCAAGTGGAATAACCGCCGGATCTACCGAAGCCACTCCGGGCTCTGCCAGAGAGCCGTCGGCGGTCCGGCCTCCACCCACATACGCGGTCGCGGTCATCACCAATTTTCGCGCAAACTGCAGCGTCCCTCCCCCTCCGCGAGACGCCAGGGAAGCGGACCGGGATACCATTGGGCGCTCCCGGGTGCCGACCAGGACGATTTCATGAATTGGTCTGCGCAACACCTTCTTGGTGACTTTGGTGCTGACCTTACGCCCGTCGACAAACTTGTGGGTTGTCAAGACCTCCTGCAACCCTTTCACACCGTGCGTCAGCACTCGCTGCTGGCCCTCGTACAGTTGATCTGTCATCCGACGCTCGGTCTGAAACGGTATCGATGCTCGAGAGGTCGACGTACGAGTCTCGACGCGATAAATCCGCACCCATTCCCCTTCATTCAGAGGTTCATGCAACGGCTTGCTGACGATGTCTTGCTTGCCCATCTCAATGTCGCTCTGCCGCAGCAACTGACCTACGGTCAGCGCCGTGGTCTGCATGTCGCGGGGCACTCCACCGTCCACAAGATGGACAAGCTTGGCCCGCCGCACCGTAACCTCCATGCCATCGGTCACCGGCCTATCCGGCTCTGGAACGACCTTGTCATCCGGGGTAAATGTAACCCCTTGGCGCCTCAAAAACGACCTCACTGTGCCAAATCCAAATCCGTGTACCACCCTGCGTTCTCCGTTGTCCTGAACGGTTACCGTTTTGTAAGCCGCGTCGGCTGTCATGGCCGATCCGCCAAACAGGGCTAACACCGCGGCCGAAACGTACAGAACCTTTGACTTCGGGATACGCACTCCATCACCTCTCCTCAAGCTTGCACAGGAAAGGTTGCCGGATTTAACGCCGAGACTGTGGCTAGTATAGCGGCTGTCCAGAATGAATGCAATCCAGCCCTTTCCGTTTCGAGCCGGTTCGACGAAACCCTTTCCCTGCCGCTGCATACGGCCGCTTTCCGACACGGCTCCAAGAACGGGCATCTTGCGGCTCTCTTTTGATCCTATGCACTCACAAACACGGACTTGATTCAATCAGGCGCTTGTCCAACAGCTGCTGGACGTGTGCAGCGAACGTCTGCATGCCGTGCGCCCGGCCCGTCTGCATGACCGACCGCAGCTGATGGGTCTGTCCCGTCCGGATGAGATTGGTCACCGCCGGCGTGTTGACGAGCACCTCCAGGACAGGAATCAATCCACCCGCTCTCGCCGGCAACAGCCGCTGCGCGACAACCGCCCGCAGGACCGAAGCCAATTGCCAACGCACCACATCCCGTCCCTGGTCCAAACTGCCCAAAATGCGTTCAACCGTCTGGACCGCATCCCCGGTATGCATCGTCGTCAACACCAAGTGACCCGTTTCCGCGGCAGTCAACGCAATTTCCATGGTGGAGGCGTCGCGCAGTTCGCCAATCAATATCACATCGGGGTCTTGCCGCAGAGCGGTCCGCAGTCCGGAGGCGAAATCACGCGTGTGCGTGCCCACCTCGCGTTGATCAATGCGTGCCCGCACGGGGTCATGCACAAACTCAATCGGGTCCTCAATCGTTACAATGTGCCACGGGCACGCTTGGTTCACACAGTGGACCAAGGCCGCCAGTGTGCTGGACTTGCCGCTTCCCGTGGGCCCTGTCACCACCACCAGCCCCGGCTGGTTGGCCAGCACCTCGAACCAGGCCGGCAAATGCAGGTCGGCCAAACTGGGAACACGAGCCGGCAGCAGACGCAAAGCCAGACTCCAGCCTTGATAGGTGCGGTACAAGTGCCCGCGGATGCGCACGAGATCACCCAGACTAAAGGAAAAGTCCAGCTCGTCGCCCCTTGCCCACGCCCGTCTGTCCACGCTTGGCACAAGCTCCTCCACCATGTCGAGGGTGGCCTTTGCAGGCGCCAGCGTAGAGGGAATCAATTCGAGTCGCCCCGAGACGCGGAGAGCGGGAGGAACACCGGAACCCACGTGGAGGTCGGAGGCGCCCCGTGCCAGCGCGTATTCAATCCACGCCTTTAAGCCCATGACGCCCCTCCCAGTCCCGCCAACGGAACATACGACGACACGAGGTGCGGCACCACCCCGAAGCACAACCCGCACCCAGCCAACAGAAAGGGGGCAAAAGGAAACGGTTGTCCAGCCCGCAGGCGCCCCAATCCCCATAACAGCCCCCCGCACAGTGCCGCAGTGGAAAACGCCAGCGTCAGCGCGATCATGCCCAACACGGGTCCGAACACAGCACCGATGGAAAGGGATAGCTTCACATCCCCCCACCCCACCCCTCCGGTCAGCCACGCCAGCACCGAGAGCCCTCCTGCACACACGGCCAGACCCAGCAAAGGTCTAACCGGCCCCTGCCCGGCCAAGGCAAGACCCAGCACAACCAACACCAGCGCGCCAGGTAAGGTGAGCCAGTTCGGAATGCGCATGCAACACAGGTCCCAGACTGTGGCCATCCACAACACGACCCAGAAGGTGCACCAGACCAGCGATTGCGACCAGGCGTTGGTACAGAGGGTCCAATTCACCAGCCCAGCCGTCACCCCAGTTGCCCCGGCAATAGCCAGGTGTCGGCATCGAATCGCGTCGAGCATGTTGCCCCTCCTGCCAATCATGGTAACTACAGTTTCGCCGGCCGAAGCCGAATCGCCTGCTTTCAATTGGAGGATTCCAACTAATATTGGCAATTTGTCCTCTTGTTTTGATCGATGTGGTATACTGGCGCTAAGGCTCCTGGAGACGAGCCGCGTCTGCGGCTTCACGATTGGGAGGGAGAACATTGAATTTCCTGCGTGCTCTGGTATGGATGAGCATACTGATGATAGTTTTGTGCGTCGCGCTGGTGTTCGTAGGTCTGCTGTTGAAGGCTGCGCTTGTCTTGGCTCTCCTGGCGCTCGCCTATTATTGGTTTACCCGCGCGCGAGCCAAGCGGCGAAAGACGGAACCAAATTGGCGGCTGTAAACCAAATCGGGAACGAAGCTAAACGAAACACCAAGGGAGGTTCAGCGCCAGTGTGGGCGCAGAACCTCCCTTACTGCAGGTGTGCCGCATCCGATGAATCCCATGCTTGCTGTTCACACAATCGCGTTAGCTTCGCGGTTGGTCAGCTCTTCGCCGAGCCGACAGGCTACCTGCCAAATGTCGCCGGCTCCCATCGTCAACACCAGGTCCCCCGGGCGGACACTCTCCCTTAAATAGTCCAACACTTCGTCCTTGGTCTTGAGAAAGCGCACATGTGGATTGCTTTG
Organism: Alicyclobacillus kakegawensis NBRC 103104; assembly: GCF_001552655.1. Classification (GTDB taxonomy): domain Bacteria; phylum Bacillota; class Bacilli; order Alicyclobacillales; family Alicyclobacillaceae; genus Alicyclobacillus_G; species Alicyclobacillus_G kakegawensis. The sequence goes on from NZ_BCRP01000007.1 coordinate 98,519, forward strand.
GGCGCGTATCGCATCGGCCAACCGCTCGGCCGTGACACCTTCAATCTTCTGCTCCCCAGCCGGGGAATAGATTTCGCAAATCACGACCTCATCCGCGCCGCGAAACGCCCGGGCAAAGGCATCGAACAGAAAATAAGTGCGTGTGTAACGCTGCGGTTGAAACACAGCGACAATCCGCCGGCCTGTTGATTGGGCAGCGGCGATGGTCGCCGCGATCTCGGTCGGGTGATGGGCATAATCGTCCACCACCAAGACGCCTCCGGCCTCCGCTATCACCTGAAAGCGCCGTTTCGCTCCGTCAAACTCCGCCAACGCGGCGGCCACGTCGGGAAACGACAAACCGGCCGCACGCGCGACGGCAATGGCGGCCAACGCATTCATGACATTGTGCAAACCGGGCAGCGACAACTCCAAAGAGCCTAAGTGCTGCTGGCGGCAGTACACCTGGCAACGGCTGCCTCTATCCAACAGCTCGATGTCCCTCGCCACATAATCCGCCTCGGGCAGAGGCTCCCCCTGTTGTTCCACAGCAACCGACTCCACGCGGCAACGCGCCTTGCGGCGCAGACGGGCAAGGTGAACGTCATGGGCGGAGATCACGCATAGGCCGTCCGGATCGACCTGGGTGATGAACTGCTGGTAAGCCCGCAGCAGATTGTCAAATTGGCCGTCGTAATGCTCCAAGTGGTCGGCCTCAATATTGGTAATGACGGCTATATGTGGACGGTAATGCAAAAAGGAGCCGTCACTTTCGTCTGCCTCTGCGACGACAAACCGGCCATGGCCCGCTTTGGCGTTTCCCCCCATATTCCGCACGACCCCACCGATGACAAAGGTGGGATCCAGCCCGCACCTTTCCATCACGTACGCGATCATTGAGGAGGTCGTCGTTTTTCCGTGCGCGCCGGTTACGGCCACGCCAATGCGATCCTGCATCAAACGGGCCAACATTTGCGAACGATGAATGACGGGGATGTTGCGCTCTTGGGCGGCCTGAATCTCGACGTTATCCGCAGACAGCGCGGTGCTGTAGACGACAATGTCCGCACCCTCGACTTGGCTGGCACGATGACCGTGATACACCGTGGCTCCTCGCTGCGCCAAGCGCTGTGTGAGTTCCTGGCTGGCCACATCGGACCCGGACACACGGTAGCCGAGGTCCAGCATCACGCCGGCGATCGCGCTCATGCCGTACCCGCCAATGCCGACAAAGTGTACATGCTCCCTTTCGTTCACAGGCCCCACCGTCCTCATATCCAAAAAATCAATCTAGCATCTGCTGGATAGCCTTCCTCGCCTCATCCACCGTATACAACGAGCCCCAGCAACAAATTGGACGCGCGCTCTTGCACGCAGTTACGATAGCTTGGGCAACCGACCTCTCCACCCACACGCGAATATCTGGCCGTATCGCCCGTACCCGCCGCTCCAATTCCTCGGCTTCCAGGGCGCGAGCGGTTTGCGGCTGGCAAACGATGACCTGCCCAGCGTGAGGGAGCATCGTCCCCATCATCATGGCCGCGTCTTTATCGCGCAACATCCCGATGACCATCAACCATTCCCGGGCCGGCACATCGATGGCCTTGGCAAACTCGGTCAGCGCCGCGGACAGCGAGGCCGCCGCCTCTGGGTTATGAGCCCCATCCAGCACAATGGGCACCCCACCATGCCAGTGTACCTCAAACCGTCCCGGCCAGGAAGTCTCCGCAAGGCCGCTTCGCCACTCTTCGTCGCTCAACCGCGGGCAAACTCGCTGCTGTTCACATACCTCCACAGTCGCCAAAGCGAGACTGGCGTTCGCCACCTGGTGCTTGCCAAACAGAGGAAGCTGCAGACCGTCGACATCCCGTGCCACTCCGCGGTAATGGATACGTTGTCCAGTCGAGCAAACCTTCTCTTGCACCGCCTGAAAGTGAATGCCAGAGCGCAAACAGGGGGCAGCCTCCCGGTGCGCCACGCGCGCCACCACAGGCCAGGCCTCATCGCCGACACCGGTCAGCAACGGCACACCGGGCTTGATGATGCCCGCCTTCTCCGCCGCGATGGCCCCGAGGGTGGGGCCCAACACATCCTGGTGGTCGTGGCCCACGTTGGTGATGACGGTTACCTGCGGCTGCACCACGTTGGTCGAATCCAAGCGCCCGCCCAGGCCCGTTTCCCAGACCACGGCTTGCACCTGCTCCATTTGAAAATACAACAACGCCATCAGCGTCAGAACCTCAAACTCAGTCGGCGGGTCGTCGGACAGGTCCCGCTCGGCCACACGCCGCACTTGGGCCGCCAGGTCGGCAAAGACAGACAAATTGATGGGCCGCAGGTTGACCTGAAAGCGACCGCGAAACCCGTCGAAGGCCGGCGACGTGAACGTCCCGATTCGGATTCTCTGCGACAGAATCGACGAGACCATCGCACACACCGACCCTTTGCCGTTGGTCCCGGCGACGTGAATGAAGTTCAAGCCCTGTTCTGGATGGCCGAGGGCGGCCAGGGCCCGCCGCATCCGCTCGAGCCCCGGCCGCATGCCGAAGCGGGACAGTGTCCTCAGCCACGCCAGCGCATCTGTCATGGTCTCCGCCATAATGTATTCGCCTCGCTGTCCGGGAGACACTTGCCATCATGAACTGGCCAGGCGTCGGAGCCGCTCTTCCACTGCCGCCAACTTGGCTCGGTACTCCGCGCCCTTTTCACGCTCCGCCTCCACCACGTGGCGCGGAGCCTTGGCGACAAACTGCGCATTGGCCAGCTTCCGCTCAACCCTCTCCACCTCGGCCACCAGGCGCTCGCGCTCGCGCTGCATCCGCTCCCGTTCTACCGCCAAGTCCACCAAGTCGGCCAAGGGCAGGGCGATCTCTGCCCCGTTGACGACCGCTGTCATGGCCTGACCGGGCAACTCGATGCCCACGCCAATCTCCACCCGATTCAGGTTGCCAAAACGAACAAGATACGGCTCCACGCTTTGGAACAAGGCTTCCGCCCCCGCATCCTGGCAACGGATGGACATCGCCACCGATTTTCCGGGAGACACGTTCAAATCCGCCCGAATGTTGCGCACGGCCCGAATGGCTTCCATGACCACCCGAATCTGACGCACCGCTTCCTCATCGCGGACATATGCCGTCGCCTCCGGCCACTGCGCGCGAATCAAGGCCTCCCCCTCCACCGGCAGGGTTTTCCAAATGCGCTCGGTCACGAAGGGGATAAACGGGTGCAGCAGCCTCAGCAGCGTGTCCAATACGGTCACCAACACCGCCCGCGTCTGCGCCTTGGCCGCTTCGTCCTGGCCGTACAGGGAGAGTTTCGTGAACTCGATGTACCAATCGCAAAACTCATCCCATGTGAAATCGTACAGAACGCGGCCCGCCTCACCTAAATCGTAGCGCTCCAGGTGGTCGGTCACTTCGCTCACCACTTCACCTAAGCGCGTCAAAATCCACCGATCCGCAATGGTCAGCGAGGCCGGATCCCACTCGGGCAGGCGCTCCGCCGGGGGCAGGTTCATGCAGACAAACCGGGCCGCGTTCCACACCTTATTGATGAAGTTGCGGCTGCCTTGAACCCGTTCGTCGTAGAATCTCTGATCATTTCCAGGCGACGATCCGGTCGTCAATGTGAAGCGCAGCGCATCGGCCCCGTACTGATCAATGACCTCCAACGGGTCCACCCCATTGCCCAGGCTTTTCGACATCTTACGGCCTTGCGAATCACGGATGAGCCCGTGCAAAACCACCTTGTGGAACGGAACTTCCCCGGTAAACTCAACACCCATGAAGGCCATGCGCGCCACCCAGAAAAACAGGATGTCATAACCGGTCACAAGCACGCTGTTCGGATAATAGCGCCGCAGGTCGTCCGTATCGGCGGGCCAGCCCAGGGTCGCGAACGGCCATAGCGCCGAAGAAAACCACGTGTCGAGGACGTCCTCCTCCTGATGGACCTGCTGTGAACCGCAGTGTGGGCACGCCTGCACCGTTTCCCGGGCCACGCTGAGCTGCCCGCAATTGTCGCAGTACCAAGCGGGGATGCGGTGCCCCCACCAGAGCTGCCGGGATATGCACCAGTCGCGCACGTTCTCCAACCAGTGCACAAACACCTTCTCAAACCGCTCTGGGACAAACTGCAGGCGGCCGTCGGCCACTGCCTGCAGCACCGGGGCTGCGAGCGGCTGCATGCGGACAAACCATTGCATCGAGAGCAGAGGCTCAACGACCGTGTCACAGCGGCTGCAATGGCCGACAGCGTGCGTGATCTCTTCCACCCGCACCAGGTACCCCTGCTGCCGGAGGTCCTCCACCACCCGACGCCGCGCCTCATCCCTGTCCATTCCCTGATACGGGCCCGCAAGCTCGGTCAGGCGGCCGTCTGCGCCGATGCACTGCAGCACCTCCAAGCCGTGGCGCTGGCCGACTTCAAAGTCGTTCGGATCGTGCGCGGGCGTGATCTTCAGGCATCCAGTCCCGTACTCGGGGTCCACGTAGGCGTCGGCCAGCACCGGGATCTCGCGGCCCACCAACGGCAGCGTCAGCCGCTTGCCCACCATGGCCGCGTACCGATCATCGTCGGGATGCACGGCGACCGCCACATCGGCAAACATGGTCTCGGGTCGCGTGGTCGCGATGGTGATCCCGCCGTCCCCGTCGGCGAGCGGATAACGCACGTAATACAGGTGCCCCGGCACCTCGGTGTGCTCCACCTCGATGTCGGACAAGGCGGTGGCACAGCGCGGACACCAGTTGATGATGCGCTGCCCGCGATAGATCAGCCCCCGCTCATACAGCCGCACAAACACCTCCCGCACAGCCGCCGACAGGCCCTCGTCCATGGTGAAGCGCTCGCGGGACCAGTCGCAGGAGGCGCCCAGCCGCCGCACCTGCTTGGTGATGCGGTTGCCGTACTGTTCCTTCCACGCCCACACGCGCTGGACAAATTCGCCTCTCCCCAAATCGTACCGGGAGACTCCCTCTTCCTCCTGCAGCGCCTTTTCCACACGGGCCTGAGTCGCAATGCCGGCATGATCCGTACCCGGCACCCACACAGTGTCATGTCCCTGCATCCGCCGGAAGCGGATGATGACATCCTGCAGCGTGAGGTCCCAGGCATGCCCCAGGTGCAACTGCCCCGTCACATTGGGAGGCGGCATGACGATGGAGAAGGCACCGCGCGGGGTTCCGCCGGCAGGCTGAAAATACCCGCGTTCCTCCCAAAACCGATACATGTCCAGCTCGACATCGGTCGGCTTGTACACCTTTGACAAAGGTTCACGTGTTGACTCTGCCATGATTCTCCTCCTGACCGGGAACGGCTGCGTTGGCGCGCAACCCTCCCCTATCGACAATACAATAGAAAAACCTTTCGCCCATCAGGACGAAAGGTTGCTTTCGCGGTACCACCTGATTTCCCGCACCTCTCTCTACCCAGCCCAACTGCCATGGACAGAGAACAGAGAGGATACGAGCCCTCACACACCGATACCGGGGTGCAGCCGGTCTGAAGACAGCTCAGGGACGACATTCAGCATGCACTTCGAGACGGCTTCCAGCCTGCGGCCGTCCTCTCTGCACGAAGGAGGCACGCCTACTCCTTCCCGTCACAGCTCGACAAGGTCAGATTTGCCTTATATTGTATACCCCTTTATTCTCCGTGTCAAGGTTATTGACGGCGCTGTTTTCGCTTCCGCTTCTCCATCTGGCGCCGCCGGGTGTAAGGCGAATGGCCGCGCTGCGGCGGTGCGGGCTCCTTCTCGGCCGGAGGCGCTTCACGCCGGCGCTGTTCCTCAGCCTCCGCCCGTTTTTTCTCCGACCAGGCGTTCAGCCGATAATAGAGAACGGACCAGACCAAGCCAATCAACAAGGCGAATCCGTCCTCCAGCGCGGTCGCGCGCCAACCGACCTGAGCGAGGACAGACCATTCCAATTCGAACTGCAGCACCAGGTTGATGATGAATAGGGCGATGACGGCGGCAAGGGCATTGGCCACGGGACGGTTTTTGACTCGCGGGACGACGAAATAGCAAGCGATGATTTCGGCCAACGCTACGGTGTACAGCAATGGATAATGGACAGCGTATTTGGCAATCAGTTGCAGAACCAGAAGACCCAGAACGGTGACGGCCAGCGTTTTCAGGTGCCAACCGCGCCATACACCATTGCCATTCCAAAACTGCGGCAAGCGGACATCCCCCACTCCGTTGATGTGCGGCCGCGCTCCCTTAGGATATGGACAGACGGCCAAGTGTACTTTGATTATCTTATCAAAGCTGCGTTCGCCTGACCACCGCGCGGCTGGACAGGTCCTTTTTACCCCCTCCCGGCATATACATAAAGACAGTCATGCGGCGGAAAGCCGCACCGGGAGGAGGCGCCGCATGGGTTTCTTCTACGCCCTGGCTCGATTCGTCAAACTGCTTCTGGCCATCGCCATCTTTCTCTTGTTCCTGCGCGCCATTCTCTGGCCGAGTGCGTTGGACTTGTTTGTCCTCCTGTTGCTGTTCATCGTTTTCGCCGCCATGTTCATCAGCTCGCCGCCTTAACGCATCCACAATAAACGCGCACCCGCGTAGGTGCGCGCATACTCGTCCCCCATCGCCCACATCAGTTGGGCTTGGTCGACTCTTCCAGAGACCGCGCGTCCCCCCACAAGCGGATGCCCCGGTCCCGGTCGGGATGTTCACGCATCCGCCGACGCTCCTGCTGGATCTGTTGGAGCCGCTCACGCTGAGTCGGGCTGAGGCGAATCTGCAAGGTGGCTTCCGGCTCCGACTCCGCGGTGGAGACAAGGCCCGCGCCACTTTCAGCCATCTCGGCAGGCGGCACCACCCCTTCATCCGTCGGGACGACAACCGACGCGACGGCGTGCACCGTCTCCCCCGGGTCCGGTGAGGGAGACATGGGCGCGGCGGCGGCCGTCGCGATTTCTTCCCGCTTTCCCCTGGAGGTCGAAGCCAGAGCATGCCGTCGAAGGAGTTCCCGGATGGCGCGGATGCGCCCCTCTTCCCGTTCCAGGCCGGCCTCCAGCGCGTCCACATAGTCGTCTTCGTCCCAATGCAGGGCCCCATGGACGTACCAGCGGACCAGCTGCAAGCTCGGCATGGGAATCGTGAGCAGCGCCGCCAGTACGCGCACAGCATCCGACCGCTCGCCATTTGCCACATTGCGCGCGTTCAGGTACTGGTCGACCAATTGGCAGGTCCATTCCACGTCCCAATCGTGCTGCGGCAGGTAGCGTTGCATCCAACTGGCAAGGTCGGTTTCCGGCAACCCCGGGTGCACCTGTTCGTAGTCAACAACGGCCACTGTGCCGTCGTTCCACAACGCATCCCCGTGAAAACGCCCATGGCACACGTGACCGGCCGCTTTGGCAGTCTCCTCGAGACGACTAAACTCGATCCGCTGCAACTGCGCGGCCGCCTCGTCCAACCGCCGCTTCAGTTGATCGGCCACACTGGCAACCAGACGCTGAAAAGGGGACACACCCGCTCCGTTTGCGGCCGCCTCCATTCGCCGCACCTCGTCCATCCCCTGCCGGAGGCAATCCGTCCACGCGCTCGGGGTGGAGCCTGGCGGCACATCCGCAACCGGCAGACTGCCCAGGGCCGCCCGTTGCCAAGCGGCCAGCGTTTCCACCGCCTGCTGCATCTGGCGCCGCTCCCGGAAGCGACAGACGCTTCCGGGAAACCAGGGTGTCACATAGTACAGTCCCGAAGCATCGACGACGTACGGATCGCCGTACAGCGTACGGACAAAGCGCGGAACGGGACGCCACCCATGGGCGTGCACGGCTTCCGCGCACAGATGGGCAGCCTGCAGCTGCTCGCGCCCGACGCGCGCCCGGCGCAGCCAAAAAGAGCCTGAATCTGTGCGAATTTTTACGCCCCCGCGGGCCGCTCGTAACCGCAGCGGCCCGCGCCAGGCGTACTCGGTCAACAGGTCCTCCGGCGCCCCAAAAGCCTTCAACACCAACGGCCCCTGATCCACCCAAGCAGGCACTCAATTCACCTCCATCGCCATGAGCCATCACCTGGTCTCCGCCAACAGGCGCACGGCGCAATTGTGGTGGGCCTCAGCCGTCCGCCGCCAGGAGAGAGCTTCATCGTCCGCGCGTCCCGGTTCGGCCAGCCACTCTAAAGCGGTCGCAACCCCCCGGTGCGGGTAGGCGGCAAACGCCCGTACCAGCCCCGCCTGTTCCGGGGACAGGGGGCGTATGGCATGGTAGCCAGCCAAGGCGTCTTCGACGCCATCGGCGTGTCCGGATTCGGCGATGTCCCGGCACAGACACGCCAGGTCGTACAGCGCGTCGTCCGCAACCGGATTGGCCACGATGCGCGTGACGATCCGCCCGTCGGCAAGCCTCCCCAGGGTGGCCAAGCGATAGCCGTTCCAGGCCACGCTCCGCTCCCTCCTGGCCCGTTCGGCCACGTCGCCATACCCCATCCGCGGCAGCCGCTCGACGGCCCGTTCAGCCAGGTCCGTCCAGCGCGCCAGCCAATCGGAGCGCAACCGCTTGTGGGTCACGGTGTCGCTGGCCAACAGCTGCACGCGGACACGCGCCAACGCGTCCACCCCGCGGCGGAACCGAGCCGCCCAGGTGCCGTAGCGCTGCTGCAGTACGGCGGGATGTCCCAGCGCCTCGCCCAGGCCGGACAGGGCCGCATGCAGGTGGGCCAGGTTTTGGGCGGCATCGCGAACATCGCTGGGCGTGACTTCGAGAGTCGGAGCGTCCCAGTCCCGCGTGATATAGGCCACCGTCCGCTCGTCCACCGGGACGAGGCGTTCATCGTACAGGTTGCACAAGGGGCGCGGGACGCCGCGGAACCCATGCCGGGCAGCGTAGTCGGCCACTGCCATGCGCAGTCCGGCCACCTCCTTGGCCGCCATCCACAACTGGTATCGCCCATCGGCTGCAACCACCGGGCAAGGTCCGTTCGCTTCGACCGTATTCGCCGCCAGCCGCGCCTTGGGGAGGGCGAAACTGCGCAGACACCATGCCGCGGACTCTGGATCCAGTGTGCGTGTCATTGGCATCCCGTCTCTCGCCCACCCTCAACGGCTGGGAATGAGGAGTGTCTGGCCAGCGTACAGAGTGGTTCCGGACGACAGGCGATTGATTCGCAGCAACTCCTGCCTGCTGCAACCCAGCCGTTCAGCCAGGTCATCCACGGATTCTTCTTCAAGTACAATCGCAAATCGCATGGTGTACGTCCGCTCGGGTGCACTGAAGTCGACAAACGACCACATGTGGCTGACCCCGGATTTGTCTTGGGCCTCGTCCCAGGCGGCATCGCTCTCCGTGACCGCCCCGTCGCTTGGGACCGACTCTTTGGAAACCGAGTCCGCCGCAGCGGCTGCGCGGCCGTCCCCGGCGCCACGCGGGCTGTTGTCGTCCGGCCGGCTCCCGTATCGAATCTGCGGTCCCAAACCTATGGGTGCTGTCAAGCCTTCGTCTGTGAAATCCCGCACCGTGTCGAGCAATCCCGACTCTGCCACAGCGGCCGGGGGGCGCTTCATCTCATCAGCCGAAAGCTGGTGTTCAAACTCATACTCTGCAATCGCCGTGCCATCTTCCCTGGCTGATTCCCGCGCCGGCGGCGGCTCCAAGCCCGAAGCCGCATCCCCTTCCTCCTCCCGCTGTGTCCGTGCGTCCCAGGGCTCGGACGCCGCTTCGCGCACACCTTCCTGCCCGGGCTCCGCCTCGGCATGGACCTGTGGCTGTGACTCCCCGTCCTTGCCCGCAAGGGCTCGGTCATAGTGCTTCAACTCTCCGGAAAGGGATTTAGGCTCCCCTTGGCCCTCTGGCTGTGGCGCCTGTGCGTCCGCGCCGCCGCGGGCCCAGCTGATGGCATCCGCCGCGTCGTCAGATTGGCCTGGCCCGCGGACCAACTCAAATTCTTCCTCGGCCGACTGGTTCTGAGTCTCGTTCGCCGAAGCGCTGTCCGGGACCTCACTGGGCTCATTCGCCACACGAGTCTGAGGAGAATCCACCCAGTCCGCATCCGCCCCAGCATCCAAGTGTGGCGCCTGGCCGAACCACGCGTCTCCTTCTTCCTGTGCCCCGCACTGAAAGTGGTAGCCTTCCTCAGCGTTCAACCCGAAGATCGCCAAATCGGCCACCACACGTACCCAGCCGGTGCCCACGACCTCCAATTTCCATCTGGCAATGCGGCTGGTCACGTTCATCACGCTGCGCGGCTGCCCACTCACCGGCACCCGGAAAGTGAACGGCATCCGATGGTGCACGTGTTCCACGCTGCCGTCCGCAATCCCGAACCCGAGGATATCGTCCATCTCCTGTTCTGGTAGACCTTCGTCCGCCTCGCCGCGCTGAATGTAACCGGCGAACACAATGGCCCCTTCCAACACGTACGCGTCCCCGATGCGTTCAAACGACGTGACCTCAGTGGCGACGGTCGCATCCTCAATCACATCCCCGTCGCGGACCACGTCGAGAAACACCTCTTGCTGGATGTCAAGGTGAACCCCCGGAGTACGGTCCGATTCGTTCACGGTCCGGTTCCCTCCTTGCGACTGGCATACGTTCTCTACCACCGTATGCCCGGGCCCAGACCATTATGTGCAGCAGACAGGCTCGGCTTCGCCCCGCGCAGAGCGCAAAAAAGCCCACGGTCAAGGCGCTGGCCTTGAACCGCAGGCAAGCCGACAACGCGACGGCGCCCGGTCAGAGAGCGCGCATGGCCTGGTGGATGGCCTCTTGGGTGGCGGACAGCTCCGATTCCCCATGCACAGCCGACAAAAACCCCGATTCCAGTTGCGAGGGCGGCAGCAACACGCCCGCCCGCAACAGAGCGTGAAAGAAACGGGCGTATTGCCCATCGTCGGATGCTTTCGCAGATTGGAAATCGGTGACAGGGCCGGAGTGGAAGAACAGCCCGAACATCGCCCCGATAGCATTCCCCCACACCGGAATGCCGTGCTCCCGGCCCGCCGCGACGAACGAGTCGACCAGTTGCCGGCCGTAGTCCTCCAATCGTTGGTACAGTCCCTCGGCAGCCGCGCGCCGCAGCCAGCGCAAGGTGGTCAATCCAGCCGCCATCGCCAGTGGATTGCCGGACAGGGTCCCCGCTTGATACACCGGACCGCTCGGAGCCACAAGCTCCATGATCTCCCGCTTGCCGCCGTAGGCGCCGACCGGCAGCCCCCCGCCTATCACCTTGCCCAGCGTGATGAGGTCAGGGTGCAGGTCAAAGCGGGCGGCGGCGCCGCCCAATGCCACCCGAAACCCGGTCATGACCTCATCCAGAATAAACAGACCGCCATACTCGTGCACCAGGTTCTGCAGCCCCTCCAGGTAGCCCGGCTTGGGCGGAACCCCGCCCATATTTCCGGCCACGCCCTCCACGATGACTGCCGCAATCCGCTCGCCCTCGCGGGCGAACAGATCCCGAGCCGCATCCAGGTCGTTGTACGGCAGGGTGAGTGTGGCCTCCGCGGTCGCCCTGGGGACACCAGGACTGTCCGGCAAGCCCAAGGTCGCCACGCCCGATCCGGCCTTGACAAGCAGGCTGTCGGCGTGCCCGTGATAGCACCCTTCAAACTTGACGATACAGGTGCGCCCTGTATAGGCGCGCGCCAAGCGCAAGGCGCTCATGGTGGCCTCCGTGCCGCTGTTGACCATGCGGACGACCTCAATGGCCGGCACCAATTCGTGGACGGTCCGGGCCATTTCCGTTTCCATCTCGGTGGGGATGCCAAAGCTGGTCCCCTTGGCCGCCGCATCCACCACCGCCTGTACCACCTCCGGGTGCGTGTGGCCAAGAATCAGCGGCCCCCAGGACAGAATGTAATCGATGTAGCGGTGTCCGTCGATGTCGTACAGATACGCGCCCTCGCCGCGCTCTGCGAAAAACGGCTCTCCGCCGACAGCAGCGAACGCACGCACGGGACTGTTGACTCCGCCAGGCATCCATCGCTTGGCCTCGGCAAAAGCGGCTTGCGATTTTACTCCTGCCACGTTATTCTCCCCCTTCCCGAGCGCTCAGCCACGCTCCTCCCGCCACCAGCGGGCAGCATCCTTGGCATGGTAGGTCAAAACGAAATCGGCGCCCGCCCGCTTGAACGAGGTCAACATCTCGGACACCACAGCGCGCTCGTCAATCCAGCCGTTGTGCGCGGCAGCCTTGACCATGCTGTATTCGCCGCTGACGTTGTAGGTCGCGACCGGATGATCAAACCGCTGCCGCAGCCTGGTCACGACATCGAGATACGACAGCGCCGGCTTCACCATCAGCATGTCTGCCCCTTCGTCAATGTCCGCGGCTGCCTCGCGCAGCGCTTCCCGGGCATTGGCCGCGTCCATTTGGTAGGTGCGCCGGTCCCCAAAGGCTGGTGCCGAGTGGGCCGCCTCGCGAAAGGGGCCGTAGAAAGCGGAGGCATACTTGACTGCGTAGGACAGGATGGCCACCTGGGTCAGCCCCGCGTCATCCAGCGCCCGCCGGATGGCCCCCACACGTCCGTCCATCATGTCGGACGGCGCGACCACATCCGCGCCCGCCTCGGCATGGGACACGGCCGTGCGAGCGATGTAGTGCAGGCTCTCGTCGTTGACAATCTCACCGTCCCGCACGATTCCGCAGTGCCCGGCTGGATTGTACTGGCAGAGGCAGACGTCCGTCATCACCAGCAGGTCCGGGTTCTCAGCTTTCACCGCCCGGACGGCTTCCTGGACAATCCCGCGCTCCGCGTAGGCACTTGAGCTTTGTTCATCCTTTTCGAGCGGGATGCCGAAGAGGATGAGGCCCGGGATGCCCAGTTCCGAGAGTTCCAGAGCCTCACGGCGCAACTCTTCCAGGCCCAGGTGGTCCACACCGGGCATGGCCGGTATGGGATGACGGCCCGACAGCCCTTCCTGGACAAAGACAGGGTAGATGAAGTCCGCTGGCGACCATTCGTATTCCCGCACCAACCGGCGCATGGTCGCACTCGTCCGCAGGCGGCGGTGACGCCTAAATCTCTCCATTGTCGATTCCCTCCTCACGAATTTCCGATGATACCCACAGCCGCGGCACTGGATTCGGATGCGGGCCTCCTACCCATTCCTTTTAGCTCGAAGCTGCACCAACGCTTCCACCATGCCCGCATCCGACGGGTGTGGTGCCACCGCATCGACCGGCCGACCCCACTCCGCGCACGCACGGGCTGTCGTCTCCCCCACGGCGACCAACTGCGGACATTGCCCCAGCAACCGGGGAGGAGCCTGCTCCAGAAAGGCGCGCGCCGCGGAGGGGCTGTATAAAAACACGGCAAGACAGGCGTGCCAATCCGTGAAAACGCGCCATGCATCCGGCGGCACTCGGATCGTCTTGGTCCGATAACACACCGTGTCCACCACCGTATGGCCCGCCCGCACCAGCGGATCGCACACGTCCGCGGGAGTGAGACTGCCGTGCGGAAACCATACTCGACTGCCGGGCGACAAGCGGCGGGCCAGTTGGGAAAACAGTTCACGGGCGCTTCGCACTCCACTTGGCACCTCCACGCGCGCCGCCAACTGGCCAGCCGCGCGCGCCGTCGCGCTCCCGACCGCGTAAACGGTGGGCCATCTTGCAGGCTCCACCCCGCCTGGTGCGATGGCCGCCTTGACGGCCGCGACAGCGTTCTGCGAGGTGAAGACCACCGCGTCAAACGTGTCCACAGCCGCCCCGATGGCCTGCACATCGGCGATAGCCGCCGGTTCGATGTCGAGGAGCGGCTGGGAGCAAGCGCGCGCACCCAGCCGCCGCAACATCTCCATGACGGGCTGGGATTGGTTCTGCGGGCGGGTAACCAGAACCAAGACGCCGGTGAGCGGCTGGGGATCTAGCGACGCGGGCGGGTGGAGGCGCTCAGCCATGCACGGCTGCCCCGCTTTCGAGCCAAGGGCCAGCACCGCGCGCCAGCAACTCCTCCGCCAACCGGATACCCAGATTGTGGGGATTGGCGTCCATGGCGGTCCCTCGCATAATGGGAGTGCCGCTGGCTCCGGCCACCATCGCCACCATCCGCCACCGCCCGTCGCCGTTGGGACAGGCAAAGGCGCCGATGGGAACCTGGCAACTTCCGCCCAGTCGGGCCAAGAAAGCGCGCTCGGCGGTGGCGGCGGCTTCCGTCTGCGCATCCGCAATGGACCGCAGAAGTTCCAGGAGTCGGCTGTCATCTTCACGGCACTCCACAGCCAACACCCCTTGTCCCACTGCCGGGATAAAGGTGTCGGGCGGCAAGCGGAGCGTGATCTCCGCCTCCCACCCCATGCGCGCCAGCCCGGCCGCCGCCAGCACGATGGCGTCCACATCTCCGTCGCGCAACCGGCGCAGACGGGTATCGATATTGCCACGCAAGGGTTCAATCGACAAATCGGGCCGCAGTTCCTTCAGTTGCGCCGCACGCCGCAGGCTGGAGGTGCCGACGCGTGAGCCTGTGGGCAGCTCATGGAGGTCTACGCCCGTGCGCGATATCCAGGCATCGGACGGATCTTCGCGCCGAGGCATGGCCGCCAGTGTCAGACCGGAAGCCAATTCGGCCGGTACGTCCTTCAGGCTGTGCACCGCAAAATCCGCGCGCCCATCCAACAGGGTCTGCTCAATTTCGGACACAAACAGGCCCTTGCCGCCGATTTGCGAAAGGCTGACTTCCTGCACCCGATCCCCCTTGGTGACCACGGGCACAATCTCAAAGTTGATGTCCGGGTGTGCTGCCCGCAGCTGTTCCATGACCCACCGGGTCTGGGTCATCGCGAGCTGGCTGCGCCGAGACGCAACACGAATGGTCGGCATTTTCCCACCCACCTTCTCAGCAATTGGCATGGGGTGCGCTGCGGTCCCACGTTCCAGGCGTCTGTCAGAGGGACCTGTGCCACCAGGAAAAACTGCCCACGATGACCAGATTGGCCAGCACACCCCAAAAACACACCACCGCATACCACGCGAGGCGACGGCCCCCCCAGCCGCGCCGTACACGCAGCAGGAGATAGACCCCGTACATGAACCAGAGCACAACGGTGGCGATAATTTTAGGGTCCTGCACGGGGACGCGGCCCAAGCGCAGTTCCCCCCACACGACACCTAGGACCATCGCCGACAGCAACAGCGGAAAACCCACAAGAACGCCGACAAAGGTCAACTGGTCCAGGTGTTCCAGGGAACCCAGCCGGAAATACCAGCCATTCCACCTGCGCTGCCGCAAGCACCACTCCTGCACAAGATACATGACGGCAAACACGAACGCAAAGGAGAAGGCGGCGTAGCTCGCCACCGCCAAAACGACGTGTAAGACCAACAAGTCTCCGCTACCCGTCGGGTATGGAAGCGGCCGCGGGTACACAAACAGGTCTACAACCACCAGCACGAAGCCGACCGCGTTGGCGAAGAACAGGATCAGGTCGAAACGAAAGACACTGTCGACCACCAAAGCCACCAACAGGATCAACCAGGACAGCAGGAGCAACGAATCAAAGGAACTGTACACAGGCACCCTTTTCAACGCAGACAGGCGCTGCCAGAGCAACGCCGTCTCAAGCACAAACACCCCAAACAACAAAACCAGCGCCGTTCGGTTGACGAGCCGGCGCGGCCGCATCGCGTCCACAAAGAAGAGCATGAGACTCAGGGCGTAGATTACCGTCAGGGCGTCAAACAGAAGCCGCAGGCTAGACACGGCCGACCATCCTAACGGAGCACGGGGTGCAGTGAGGAATCGGTCGTGGCGCGGCTAGGCTTGGCCATCGCTTCGCTCCATCGCTGGACAAAATCAGCGAAGGTCAAGCGAGCGGACCCGTTCGCGTCACTCTCCAGCATGACCTGCCTCCCAAACTCCGCCAAGTCCTCGTCCGCAATCCCAAACAACCGGGCAAAGACCTCCATATGTCTCGTTCCCCCGGGATGTGCGGACAACTCCTTCATGTTGCGAATCGGGTCGCGCAAGAGCTGGTTGACGATGCTCATCGTGTGCTTTTGAATCAGCTTCCACTCCCGTTCTTCCAACTCGGGAAGCTTGTTCCGCAGGCTCTCCATCACGCTCGCCTGAATGGACTCGCCCTTGGCTCGAATGGCCGCGATGACGGGCACCACCTCTTGCTCGGACAGCCAGCGCGAATACGCCTGCAGGCTTTCGGCAATCATTCCACGCACAATGTCGGCCTGACGTTCCCGTTCCCGCCGATTCGCCGTCACCACACCCTGCAGATCGTCGATGTCATAAAGGTACACATGATCCAGTCCGCGCACCCTCTCATCGATGTCGCGGGGCACCGCGATATCCAGCAGCAACAGTGGACGCGGTCGGTGTCCGGTCGCGCGCCGTACCATCTCCACCGATACCACCGGCTCCGATGCCCCCGTGGAGGAGATGACCACGTCAGCCCGGGCCAGTTCCCGCTCAAGTGCGCTCCACGGGGCCGCCATCGCGCCGACACGTTCCGCGAGTTCCTGCGCTTTCTCCATCGTGCGATTGACCACAATCAGACGCTTCGCATCGTGGGCGGCCAGGTGCTGCAGCGTGAGTTCTCCCGTTTGCCCGGCCCCGATGACCAACACGCGTTTGTCATGCAGGGAACCAAACACCTTGCGGGCCAACTGCACCGCTGCATAGCTCACCGAGACCGGCAGTTGCCCAACACGGGTCTCTGTCTGTGCCCGCTTGCCCAGCTGCAGAGCCATTTCAAACATGCGGTTGAGCATCATGCCCGTATTGCCAGCCTCTTTCGCTGCCAGAAAGGCCAACCGCACCTGCCCGAGAATCTGGGTTTCTCCCAGCACCATCGAGTCCAACCCAGCGGCCACCTCCATCAGGTGGGTGACCGCCTCGGCGCCATGGTGGACATAGACATGCTGCAACATGTCGGACTTATCCAGCCCGGCCCGCCGGGCCAACCAGGTTATCAAGAAATCCTCGCCCGCTTTGTACGAGCTGACCACCGCGTAAACCTCGGTGCGATTGCAAGTGGAGACAATGGCACTCTCCAGGAGAGTGCTTCGCTCCAACAGCTCGGCCAGCGCATCAGCCAACTCGGCGTCCCCGATGCTCACCCGTTCACGCAGCGCCACCGGGGCTGTGCGGTGATTCAAACCAAGGCCGAGGATGTGCATTCCCAATCACCAGATCTCTCTTGAATGTCGCGCAGACCGAACGGCCTGCCTTGGCTCGCCCTCATTATATCACCCGTCCGCAGGATCCGTGGATGGACGATCCGTGACACCCAAGTCATCTTCCAGGACCGCCCAAAGGGCATCGATGCCCGTATTCTTCTCAGCGGAAACGGGCAACACGTCCCAGGGAGAATCCAGCTCGCGACGAATCCGCGCCGGGGCCTGCATCCATTCGGACCGCTTGACCTTGTCCGCCTTGGTGGCCACGATGAGCGTCGGCAGCCCAAGATCCAGCAACCAGCGATGCATCGCCCGGTCGTCGCGAGACGGGTTGTGGCGAATGTCCACCAGGTGCAGCACGCGGACAAGCGGATCGCGCCGCTCCAGATACGTGTGAATCATGCGCTGAAACGTGGCCCGCTCACTCTTGCCGACCGCCGCATAGCCGTACCCAGGCAAGTCGGCAAATCGAAATCTTTCATTGACGCGATAGAAATTGATCTGCTGGGTCTTCCCCGGCTTGCTGGAGACGCGCGCCAGATGGCGCCGGCCAAGCAGCCGATTGAGCAGGGAAGACTTCCCGACATTGCTGCGGCCGACAAACGCAAACTCGGGCAATCCGTCGGCCGGCCACTGCGCCGGCCGCACGGCACTCAATTCGAAAGCGAGCGAGCGGATCTTCATTGATGCGTCTGCTCCCCTTCCGCCGATTCCTGGACCAAGGACGCGATGAACGCGTGCTCTGGGTCAAACGCAGCCTCGCCTCGCGAGAGGGGCGGAATGAGCGCAGCCTCCAGCACCTCGTCCATATGCCGAACCATGTGCAGCGTCAGGTCCTTGCGCACCGAATCCGGGATGTCGCGCAGGTCTCGCTCGTTCTCCTTGGGAAACAGAACGGTTTGAATGCCCGCCCGGTGGGCGGCCAGCACTTTCTCTTTCAGACCGCCAATCGGCAGCACGCGCCCCCGCAGGGTTACCTCGCCCGTCATGGCAACCAGCCTGGAGACGGGACGATTGGTCAGTGCCGACGCGATAGCCGTGGCGATAGTGATGCCGGCAGAAGGTCCGTCCTTGGGGATGGCTCCCTCGGGGACGTGAATGTGAATGTCGACGCGCTCCAGGAAGTCGCTGGATATGTCCAGAACCCGGGCGCGCGAGCGGACATAGGTGAGCGCGGTTTGGGCACTCTCCTTCATCACGTCGCCCAAGTGCCCGGTCAAAACCAGCTGACCACGGCCCGGAACGACCGAGACCTCCACGGTCAAGGTATCGCCGCCTGCGGCCGTCCAGGCTAGACCGGTCACGACCCCGACTTCATCCCGCTCCTCAATGCGTCCAAACCGGTACGCGGGCGGCCCCAGATAGGCCTGCAGCAGGGACTCGCTCACCACCACCCGTTTTTTCCCGCCGCCGGCAATTTCCCGCGCGGCCTTGCGGCAAACAGCGGCGAGCAGCCGGTCCAATTGACGCACGCCGGCCTCCCGCGTGTATCCCCGAATCAGCGACTGGAGCACCGCATCCCCTACCCGCAGCCGGTCCCCAGACAGGGCGTGATTTCGTTTCTGTTTCGGCAGCAGGTGATGCCTGGCAATTTTTAGTTTTTCCCATTCGGTGTAACCGGAGAGTTGAATGACCTCCATCCGATCCCGCAAGGGACCGGGAACCTGATAGATGTCGTTGGCGGTGGTGATGAACAGGACGTCCGACAGATCAAACGGAATCTCTATGTAGTGGTCGGAAAACGAATGGTTTTGCTCGGGATCCAGCACCTCTAGCATGGCTGAAGCTGGATCACCGCGAAAATCGCTCGCCATCTTGTCGATCTCGTCGAGCAAAAACACAGGGTTGCGTACGCCGGCCTGTTTCATGCCCTGGAGAATGCGCCCCGGCAGGGCTCCGATATACGTCCTGCGGTGTCCACGAATTTCCGCCTCGTCGCGCACTCCTCCCAGCGACACACGCACAAAGGGTCGCTTTAGCGATTCCGCAATGGACCGAGCAAGGGATGTCTTCCCCACTCCGGGCGGCCCATACAGGCAGATGATGGGACCCCGCTGTTGATCGGTCAGCTTCTGAACGGCCAGGAATTCCAGGATCCGCTCCTTCACCCTCTCCAATCCGTAGTGTTGTTCGTTCAGCACCCGTTCCGCCCGGCGCAAATCAACGACCGATTCGGCCGTGTCCAGCCACGGCAGCGCCAGCAGCCAATCGATGTACGTGCGCGCCACCGTGCCCTCGGCGGCGGCCGTAGGGATGCGCTCCAGCCTGTCGATCTCCTTTTCCACACGCTGCCGCACGCTTTCGGGCAGCGCCCGCTGCTCAAGCTTCTCGCGCAGTTCTTCAATCTCGGCTGTCCGTCCGTTCTGATCCCCCAGTTCCTTTTGAATCGCCTTCATCTGCTCGCGCAGGTAATACTCCTTCTGCGTGCGCTCCATTTGCTTGCGCACGCGCTGGTGTATGGCGCGCTCCAGCTCGAGGACCTCGCGCTCGTCAGACAGGATGCCGAGCAGTTTCTCCAGGCGCAGTTTGACATCAATGGTCTCCAACAGCACCTGCTTGTCCCGGATCTTAAGCGGCAGATGAGAAGCCACCGTGTCGGCCAACCGACTGGGGTCCTCGATGTCGAGGACGGCGGAAAATGTATCCTCATCGATTTTTTTCGACAGCTTCACGTATTGTTCAAACTGCTGGGTCACCGACCGAATCAACGCCTGCATCTCCGATGTGGTCGCGTCCACCGGGGGCTCCGTCAACGCATCCACCCGCACCTCAAACCATGGGTCCTCGCGCGTAAACTGGACGATGCGTACCCGCTGCACCCCGACGACAAACGCCCGAATGGTTCCGTTGGGCAGCTTCATCAACTGCTTGATTTCTACCAGGGTACCCGTGCGGTACAGATCATCCGCGGTCGGATCGTCCATTTGACCATCCTTCTGAGAAGCCAACACCATCCGGTGGTCCGACGCGGCGGAACGCTCCAGCGCCTTTACGGATTTGTCCCTTCCGACATCGAAATGCAGCACCATTCCTGGATAGACCAGCAATCCCCGCAGGGGCAACAACGGAAGCAGCTCTTGTGCATCCCCGTATGCGCTCAACGTCCCACCTCCGCGATTGCACCGCCTTCTCTAGGGTGGGTGAGCCGCGCAACCGGCGCGCGGCCCATCCATGCCACTCGATAGGAATTTATTTTACTGAATCCACAGGGAGAAGTCTAACCGCGTCCCCTCAGGGAGCAGTCTGGACGGACGGAACGGCGGGATTGACAGACAACGGAGCCGGTTTTGCCGACAGGCTCAGGTCGACTCCACCAACGAGCGCCAGCCGCAACACGTCTTCAAATCGCTCCACCGGAATCACCTTCAGGCCGTCCAGACGTTGAAACGATTCTTGCCAGTTGTCCTTGGGTATCAGCACAATCTCGGCGCCGGCGTCCCTCGCTGCTTCAATCTTCACCGGGACGCCGCCCACGGGCCGAACCAGGCCGCGGATGGAGATCTCCCCCGTCATCGCCAGCTTGCTTAATACTGGGATCCCGCGCACCGCCGAATAAATGGCCGTCGCCATGGCAACCCCCGCACTCGGCCCATCCACCGGCACGCCGCCGGGGAAGTTGAGGTGAATGTGGTAGTTGGCCGCATCCAAGCCCGTCAGGCGCCGCAGCGCCGTCAGCACGTTGTCTACCGAAGCCCGAGCCATGGAGCGCCGCCTGACGGTCCGATCCCGGCCGCCCAACGTTTCCTCCTCCACCAATCCGGTTATCGTCAGCCGTCCCTCACCGGGCGCCGCTGGCACCGCCGTAGCCTCCAGTTCGAGCAGCGTCCCCGCGCCGGGGCCACAGACCGCCAGTCCGTTGACCACGCCAATCTGAGGCTGGTGCGCGACCTGGGTGTCTGGACGCGGGTTTAACTGGCTGAACTGCACCACCCACTGCACATCGCCCAAAGCGATGGATTGGCGGCCCTCGGTCAGCGCAATACCGCCGGCTGTCTGGACGATGTTCACTGCGTCGCGGCCGTTGGTCGCATATTTCGCTACCTCCTCCACCGCCTCATCCGGCATCGGTAAACCAATCTTGTCGCAAGCCTTGCGCACGATGCGGCGGATTTCGGGACGGGACAGCGGCCGAAAGAAAATCTCAAGGCAACGGGAGCGAATCGCGGGCGGGATGTCTTCCGGCAGCCGGGTGGTCGCCCCCACCAAGCGAAAATCCGCCGGCAGACCATTTTGGAAGATGTCGTGCACGTGCGGCGGAATGTTGGTATCCTGGGAACTGTAATAGGCGCTTTCCAGAAACACCTTACGGTCTTCCAGCACCTTGAGCAGTTTGTTCATTTGAATCGGGTGCAGTTCCCCAATCTCGTCGATGAACAGCAACCCGCCATGCGCCTTGGTGACAGCACCCGGTTTGGGCTGGGGAATGCCGGCCATCCCCATGGCACCCGCTCCCTGATAAATGGGATCATGGACGGAGCCGATGAGCGGATCTGCAATCCCCCGTTCGTCAAAACGGGCCGTGGTGGCATCCAGCTCAATGAATTTCGCGTCACCTTGAAACGGCGACGCAGGGTTCTTCTTCGCCTCCTCCAGGATGACCCGGGCGGCGGCTGTCTTGCCCACCCCAGGCGGGCCGTAAATCAAGACATGTTGAGGATTCGGACCGCACAGGGCTGCCCGCAAAGCCCGCAATCCGTCTTCCTGGCCCACGATGTCGTCCAGTGAACTGGGACGCGTTTTTTCTGCCAGCGGTTCCGTCAACGAGATGGCCCGCAGTTTCTTGAGCTTGTCAAGCTCCTTGCGGGACTCCCGCTCGATCGCGTGCCGGCTGTGGTTTTGGGTCTTCAACAGGTTCCAAAAATACAACCCGATAACCACAGCAAAGAAGAGTTGGATTACGGCCAGGATGGTGGCGCTCATCGATGACCCCTCCCTTGTAAAAAACACCGATGCAACCAGTATTCCCGGCCCTATCCGGACGTAAACAAAACGATGGCGCCCGACTCATCGTCAGGCGCCATCGCACCGCTCCTCTATATTTCTACATTTCACCATTTTCACCGCCGCGGTTTCGCAAAGAGCTCCTACCGGACCAAAAGGCGTTCATGACGTCACGCGGTTTCCTCGGACGTGCGCACAATCTGGGAGAGTTTCCCATCCTTCCCGATAAGCACGGGACCTTGCTCACGAGTGACCGCCTCTTTGGTGATAAGGCACCTCTGCACATCGTCCCGCGCCGGCAACTCGTACATCACGTCCAGCATAATCCCTTCAATGATGGATCGGAGACCGCGCGCCCCGGTTCCCCGCTTGATGGCTTCCCTGGCAATGCTCGACAAAGCCTCGTCTTCGAACTCGAGCTTCACGCCGTCCATTTCCAACAGCTTCTGGTATTGCTTCACCAAGGCGTTCTTCGGTTCCACCAGGATCTGTTTCAACGCTTGTTCGTCCAATGCGGTCAAAGTGGTGACCACCGGCAAACGCCCTGTGAATTCGGGAATGAGCCCGAACTTCATCAAATCCTCTGGCAGGACCTTGGACAGTATGTCCTCATCGGATCGCAGATCGACCGATTCTGTACGGTTCCCGAAGCCAATCACCTTGCGTCCCAAGCGACGCTTGATAATCGGCTCGATGCCGTCAAACGCGCCGCCGCAGACGAACAAGATGTTGGTCGTGTCGATTTGAATGAACTCCTGATGTGGATGCTTGCGGCCTCCCTGAGGAGGAACGCTCGCCACAGTGCCCTCCAGGATTTTCAACAAGGCCTGCTGGACGCCTTCGCCCGACACATCGCGGGTGATGGACGGATTTTCCGATTTGCGGGCAATCTTATCGATTTCATCGATGTAGATGATCCCGCGCTCCGCCTTCTCGACATCGTAATCGGCTGCCTGGATAAGCTTGAGCAGAATGTTCTCGACGTCTTCGCCCACATACCCCGCTTCGGTCAACGTGGTTGCGTCCGCAATCGCAAACGGCACGTTCAAGATGCGGGCCAGCGTCTGCGCGAGCAGCGTCTTCCCGCTGCCAGTGGGCCCAATGAGCAAAATGTTGCTCTTGGCTAATTCCACATCATCGTTCTTCGCGGCCCCCGAGTTGATCCGTTTGTAGTGATTGTAAACCGCCACCGACAGCGATTTTTTGGCATTCTCCTGGCCAATCACGTACTGATCCAGGATTTCCTTGATCTCCGTCGGCTTCGGGATGTCCTTGAGCTCGAACTCCTCGTCCTCACCCAACTGCTCCTCGACAATTTCATTGCACAGCTCAATGCATTCGTCACAGATATACACACCAGGACCGGCCACCAGTTTGCGCACTTGCTCCTGGGTCTTCCCGCAGAAAGAGCACTTCAGTTGGCCCTTTTCCTCGTTGAACTTGAACATCGCAATCCCTCCCTCTGGCTAAGTGTTCGACAACGGAGGGTCAAGTCACGCGATCGACCGCTTCCGAATGCAAGAACGGCAACTTCCCGGCCTCCTCATACCTGCAGGCCCGCGCCTGGAAGCACCTCGTCGATAATGCCGTAGGCCTTGGCTTCAGCTGCGGACAGGAAGTTGTCACGGTCGGTATCCTGCTCCACCTGTTCAAAAGGTTTCCCCGTGTGATGCGCCAAAATCCGGTTGAGCTTTTCCTTGGTCTTCAAAATCCAATCGGCATGAATCTTGATATCTGACGCCTGTCCTTGAACGCCGCCCAAGGGCTGGTGAATCATGACCTCGCTGTTTGGCAGCGCGTAGCGCTTGCCTTTGGCGCCAGCCGCCAGCAGGAATGCCCCCATGCTGGCCGCCAGGCCAACGCACATGGTGGAAACATCCGGTTTGATGTGCTGCATTGTATCGTAAATCGCCAATCCGGCTGTCACAGAACCACCCGGGCTGTTGATGTACAGTTGGATGTCTCGGTCCGGATCGTCCGCTGCCAAAAACAAAAGCTGCGCGACAATCGAATTGGCCACGTAGTCGTCAATTGGGGTCCCAAGGATGATAATCCGATCTCGAAGCAGCCTTGAGTAAATGTCATAGGACCGCTCGCCGCGGCTCGTCTGCTCGATGACAATGGGCGTCAAGCTCATCGCCAAGCCCTCCTTCGCCGTTCCCTGCCCATGTAACCGGGCCTGCGACTTTGAGAAAACAAGGCACGAATACGTGCCTTGTTTCCCCTGCTGTCATCGACATTGTACATCAATTCACTTGCGAACGCTATTCTCAACCAGGAAGGAAACCGTCTTGCGGGTCGTGAGGTCGTTGCGCAGCCCTGACAACCCCGGATCGCGCAGGGACAAAATCTGCTCCACGCGCTCCTGCTCGACGCCGGCTGACTCCGCCATCTTCGCGACCTCCGCCTTCACTTCTTCATCCGTGGCGGTGAGACCTTCCTGCTCCGCAATCGCCTCCAGGACAAGGCTGGTGCGCACCCGCCGCTCCGCCGCCTCCCGGAACTGCTCACGCAGTTCATCCCGGGTCTGTCCTGTGAATTCCAGGTAGCCGTCCAACGGGATTTGCTGCATGGACAACTGCTCGGCAAAGTGCCCCAATTGATGGTCAATCTCGTGGTCAATCATCACGCTCGGAATATCAATCGTCGCATTGGCGGCTACCTTCTCGACCACTTGATCTTCCAAATACCGCTGGTGATCTTGTTGCATCCTCTCCTCAAGGCGCTTGCGAACATCGGCGACGAATTCGTCCACCGTCTGAAAATCGCTGATTTCTTGGACGAATTCGTCGTCCAAGTCCCGCAGGACCTTCCGCTTCATGTCATGGAGCACGACGTGGAACACAGCCTCCTTGCCAGCCAGCGCCTTGACATGATAGTCCCCCGGAAAAGTAACGGTAATGTCCCGCTCCTCCGCCGGCTTCATACCAATTAACTGTTCCTCAAAGCCTTTGATGAACACACCAGAACCAATTTCAAGCTGATAGTTTTCCGCTTCCCCGCCCTCAAACGGTTCCCCATCGACGGTGCCGCGGAAGTCGATGTTGACCAGGTCCCCCTGCTCGACCTCCCCGTCCTCCAGAACCTGAAGTTCGGCATGAGCCTTGCGGATGTTGGTCAATTCCTCTTCCAGCAATTCATCCGTCACTTCAAACGCCTTATCCTCCACCTCGACGCCCTTATAGGGACCGAGGACCACCTCAGGTTTCACAGTGACCGTCGCCTTGAAAATGAACGGCTTCCCGGACTCCACCTGTACCACATCGACATCAGGCTGCGCCACCGGCTCAATCCCCGTCTCCTGCACCGCTTCATCGTAGGCGCGCGGTAAAAGGTACTCCACTGCGTCCTGGTACAGGGCCTCGACGCCGAAGCGCATCTCAAACACCTTGCGTGGAACCCTGCCCTTGCGAAAACCTGGAACGTTAACGCGTTTGACGACGCGTTTGAATGCATAGTCCAATGCTTCTGCAAATCGGTCGCTGGGAACTTCGACCTCCAGCACACCGACATTGGCTTCAGTTTTTTCCCATTTCGCTGTCATGCACGGTTCCTCCCCAAATCCTTCGGCCAACAGCAGCCGCGGTCATTCTGCCAACCCTGCCTCCCACAAGCTGCACGCACGCCTGCAGGCAATCATAAGCCGTTTCATTATACCATGTTCTACACGAGCGACAACCGATAAAAGACATCCATTATCCCGAACGGCTCGTTCCGCGCGCAAGCCGCGCACATCGTCGTGCCTTATCGTACCACTTGTGGTCGTGCCCGCTCAACTCACGCAGGCCACGGTTGCCGCATACTCTCTAGCGTGCCGGTGCAGCAGCTGACTCCCAAGGCGGCGCTCTGAGCCCTGCTGCCACAGCCGCAGGACTCGCAATCAACTGGAGGGGTATCCACAATCCAATGACAATCCAAATTCATGAATCTATTACCTCGGTACCGCGAGTTTGACATCGGCGCCGGGACTTATGGCGATCCGCAGATTTTTATGGAAAGAACAAGCCAATCGATTGCGAGACATTTCCGAGGATACCCACAGTCGAAAGGAGATGTCGTGATTGGAAACGGCGTGTGGATAGGTCTGCCAGTGGGCTTGGCCGTTGGAGAAGAGCTTGCGGGACGTGCACGCCACAAAACCGGTTGGTGTCCGCTCAGTCACGCGCGCAACCCAACAACAGGCCCCACCTTAGCGGCAGAGCCTGCGTTTGCGTTTGCGACTCCTTATCCGTAATACCCAGGATATCCGGAATAGCCAGGTCGGCTGCAACGTGATCCCGGGCACCCTGGATCGACGACCACATTCCTCGTGACAGGTTGATAAAAGTGTTGCGGCACGTTCACAATTACATGCCTATTGATGTTTACAATTGGATGGACATAAGGGACCATCCGAGGGATGTAGTGGTCGCGGACACAGTAACGAGGAGGGCATACGATTGGCGGGCAATTCATTTCACAGTCACCCCCAGGAGAGAAATGAAGACTGTCGGATCAACATGCTGCTCCGTCGGTTCCCGGAATGAGCAAGATGAACAGCACGAAGATGATAAGAAACACGACCGCCCAACGCGTGAATACGCCAAAACACCCGTCCATGTATCATCCCCCTTTCAGACTGACGTGCGATTTACCATACGAAATCGGACCTCCATTCGCAGCGACGCTTGCCTATACTTGTCTGCGTATTCCTTCGCCTTCCTGTGCGGCGCCACAGATGCAAACCCCCGCCGCAGCAAGCAGGTATGAGGCCCATCCGCACGGCTCAGGAGACAGCGACTCCACCACCCGGACCGCAGGCATCGGTCCCCACGTAGCCTCCGTATTCCGGAATCAAAAGGATGAACAACACGAAGATAATCAGAAATACAATCGCCCAACGTGTAAACAATCCGCCGTCCACCATTTCACACCCCCTCGGACAGACATACCCCACTGTACGCAATCGGCCCTGTGAGGGAAGCGGCATTTTCCCGTCCCGGGCGGTTCGCCTCGCGCGAAGCACGGGAGCAACAGGGTGCGACGGATAACCGCAGAACGATTCGTTCAGCAGCGCCGACATAAATGGACGGCAGAGCCCTTCCTGTACGGCGCACACCATACACACACAAGCGCATGAAAAACGCCACCCAACGATGGGTGGCAAAATCTCAAAAAAACCGCGTCACATCAATGATTCTCTCTGGCGTCTCAGGAGGGATTCGAACCCCCGACCCACAGCTTAGAAGGCTGTTGCTCTATCCAGCTGAGCTACTGAGACACGTTGAGCGGGCAAGAGGAATTGAGCCCACGCTACCCGCTTGAAGGCTGGAGTTCTGCCATTGAATTACACCCGCAGCTGCAGGCTAACCTCAAGGATTCGCCACAAGTGTACTGCAAGCGGAGGGATAGATCAAGAAACCAACGGGATGTGTGCAGCCAGCTCCAGCAACCTGTCGACTGCCCGCCTGCGATGCGAATACTGATTCTTTTCCTCCACCGTCATGTCGGCGAAGGTGCGCCCGAGTTCGGGCACCCAAAACAACGGGTCATACCCAAACCCGTTGGCCCCATGGGGCGCCCTCAAGATGATGCCTCGCACGCGCCCAACCGCGGTCAGGCCCACGCCCAACTCATGGTGCCACAGCGCGAGGGCACACACGAACTCCGCCGTCCTCTGCGGATCCGGGACATCTGCAAGCTCACGCAACAGCTTCGCATTGTTGGCCGCGTCGTCGCCATGCACGCCGGCATAGCGGGCGGACATGACGCCCGGCCTACCATCAAGGGCGTCGACGCACAACCCAGAATCGTCGGCAAGCACCCAACCGTGGCAGTACGGTGCGTAATAGGCCGCCTTTTCCACCGCATTGCTGACAAGCTGCGCCCCCGTCTCCGGCGCTGCCTCCAGCCCGTCCGGCAATCCACGCACGCACGCGCCCAAGGGCGCCAGCAGACGCTCAAATTCGGCGACCTTGTGCGCATTTTTCGTGACCACAAACACGGTTTCCACAGCAATCCCCCACAGTACAGCTTACACCGATTGTACCGTTACCACCGCGGACGCCGACGGTTCCGGCGACCGCAGACGCGCCTGCTCCGCCTAACGTGCGTGCAGGGCCATCGCATCCACACACCGCACCCGTGCCTTGTCTGGCGGCAGGCCCATCCAGCCCTGCACAGCCGCCTTCATTTTTTGTTCATCTCCGGTCGTATAGAATCGGTGGATGGGAGGGGCACCCGAAGGACGCAACAGGCGGAGCCGCGCCAACACTTCGCGAACTTCGCGTGCCGTCTCGGCCGCCGAAGAGATCAACTGCACTTGAGGTCCCACCACCCTGGCAATCGGAGCCGACAACAACGGGTAGTGCGTGCAGCCGAGGATCAGGGCATCGATATCGTATAAAAGCAGAGGCAGCAGCGACTCGCGTACCACTTGTTCCACATCGGGTCCGTCCCAACGCCCAGACTCCACCAGCGGGACGAACTGCGGACAAGCCAGACTCACCACGTCGACGGCCGGATCCAAGACGTGGACCGCGTCCGCATATGCGCCACTGGCTATGGTCACCGCCGTGCCGATGACGCCAATCCGACGCCGGCGCGGCGTCGCGCTGTTCACCGCCGCCCGCGCGCCCGGTTGAATCACACCCAACACCGGGATCGGCGAACGCCGCTGCAGCTCCGGCAATGCCACGGCCGTCGCAGTGTTACAGGCGACCACCAGCAGCTTGACCTGTTGAGACAACAAGAAATCCGCTATCTGCAGGCTGAACTCGAGCACCTGATTCGGGTTCCTGTCTCCATAAGGGCACCGAGCCGTATCTCCGAAATAAAAAATCGCCTCGTCCGGAAGGACAGACATGATCTCCGAAACGACTGTCAGTCCACCCATTCCTGAATCAAATACTGCGATTGGCTGCTCTACGTGCACGTCCCCTCATCTCTCCCACCTGGATGCTGACAGCATATAACGTATTCAGCCGCCCGCAGGAATGAAGCCCGTCCGTCCGCGCCTCTTGGAGTGGCCGCCCTCAGTGCGCCATATGGGCGTAAAGAAGGTCGAGCACACGCAGAACCTCGCGCTTTTCCTCTGGCCCCAAGGGCTCCAAAATGCGCGCTAAATACGCCCGGCGCGCATCCAGCACGTCCTCAATCAATTGAGCGCCTGAGGATTGCATGCACACTCGCACCACGCGCCGATCCGCCCGATCCCGCTGGCGGACCACAAATCCGGCGCGCTCCAAGCGGTCAACGAGGTCGGTTGTCGTACTGTAGGCCAGTCCCAAGCGGGTGCTCATCTCGCCGATGGTAAGATCGCCTTCTTTATCCAAAATAAGGAGGGCATCAAATTGTGGAGGTGTTATCCCATACCGTTCCAATAAGGCTCGTCCACGTCGTCGAACAAGAGCGGATATCTGACGCAGCCTCTGTTCGATTTCGACGACGCAATCCGGCAGGGATGGGTTCACGCTCTACACCTCATTCGAGGGACAAACGTCCCATGCTCGCATGCATTGTAACACTCGCCCCGGCGGGCGTCAACGAACGCCCTGTCGACGGGCCCTTGCGAGAGCCGACGAAGGCAACGGATTCTACGCCGGTTGCCCATGTTTTCACGTGCTCGCACGCGCGATCTCACCCCAACATACTATACCGTGACTGTATCCCGTACTTGTAGACCGACCGACAAGGAGGGATAGCGAGATATGTCCGGCGACCAAGACATGCGCACCAAGTCGCTTTTGACTAACCGTGAGCGGGAAGTGTTTGAGCTCCTTGTTCAGGACAAAACCACCAAGGAAATCGCCGCACAGTTGTTCGTCAGCGAAAAGACGGTCCGAAACCACATTTCTAATGTCATGAAAAAGCTGAACGTCAAGGGCCGTTCGCAAGCTGTCGTCGAACTCGTGCGCCTAGGCGAAATCACCATCTGAGCAAGCGGATCGCCTCTACGCCAGTGCGCGGTAGAGGTTTCTTGCTGGGGTCGTGACCCGCTCCGCGCGCTCTGGTATGATGATATCCGGGAAGGTGAAGTCACTATGACATGCAGCTGCGGTCACGACCACTGTTCTTGTCAGGAGCCGTCTGTCCTGTATCTGCGAGACGAGAACGGGCAGGCTCATCCCTTTTACGTTGGCGAATCGTTCGCTGTCCAGGAGCGCCAATACGTGCTCTTGCAAAGCGCGGAGGACGCTGATCAACTGGCCCTGCTGAAGGTCGTCTACGACGCTGCGGGCAACCCGTCGCTGTCTAATATTACCGATGAGACGGAATGGAGCGCAGTCGAGGCAGCCCTCGCTGCCGGTTCCACCTCCGAGTGAAGCAAAAAGGCGCCCACGCGGCGCCTTTTTTGTTACAGGAACTCCTGTGACGGTCCTGACAGTCTCCTCGCCCTCGTGTGGCTGGCCAAGTCGCCCATAACCACCCGCTACAGAATAAGGATTCGTGCCAACAGCGCGGCCAGCGCTCCGGTCGCAGGGATGGTGATAAGCCAGGCGATGACAATCCGGATTGCCATTCCCCAATTGACCTGGCGAAATCGTTTGGCCGCCCCTGTCCCCATGATGGCCGAGGAGATCACATGGGTTGTGCTCACCGGTTGTTTGCACAAGGTGGCTGTGAGGATGACCGTGGCCGAAGTCAAATCCGAGGCAAAGCCGTTGATAGGCTCCAGCTTAATGATTTTCGATCCGACCGTCTTGATGATGCGCCAGCCCCCCGAAGCCGTCCCGGCAGCCATGGCGAAAGCGCTCAGCACCTTGACCCATAGCGGAACTTCCAGCTCACTTTGAAAGCCCCCGGCAACCAGCGCAAACGTGATGATGCCCATTGTCTTCTGGGCGTCGTTGGTGCCGTGGCTGAACGCCTGAAAGGCCGCCGAGAAGATTTGCAAGGTACGAAAGACACGGTTGGCCTTGTGTGGAGACGTGCTTCCGAACCCCCATTTCAACAGGGTCATCAGGATGTACCCAACCAAAATCGCAGCAATCGGAGACAACACCAGTGCCTCGATGATACTGAGAAAACCCATCCAGTGCAGCGCGCGAAACCCGGCCGCGCCGACCACCGCACCGCTCAAACCGCCAATCAGGGCGTGGGATGAGGAGCTGGGGATACCGAAATACCAAGTC
The DNA here is from genome assembly GCF_001552655.1 of Alicyclobacillus kakegawensis NBRC 103104. Taxonomy (GTDB): domain Bacteria; phylum Bacillota; class Bacilli; order Alicyclobacillales; family Alicyclobacillaceae; genus Alicyclobacillus_G; species Alicyclobacillus_G kakegawensis. Next base: position 129,641 of record NZ_BCRP01000007.1, read on the forward strand.
AACAGGTTCCACACAATCGCCGCAATCAAGGCCGCCAGGACAATCACCATGCCATGCTGGAGGGTGAACGGATCGGCAATGTTCCCGCCAATCGTCTTGGCGACGCCGGTGAACACCAAGGCGCCGATAAAATTCAGCGCTCCCGCCAGGACCACGGCGCGGCGCGGAGACAGGGCTCGCGTGGAAACCGTTGTCGCAATCGCATTCGCCGTATCGTGGAACCCGTTGCTGTAATCGAATACGACAGCGAGCACGACGATAAGTAATATGATGCCGGACATCTCGCACCTTCCTACGCGTTTTTCACGATCACGGAATCCAGCACATCGCCGACGTCCTCGCACTTGTCGGTGATACTCTCTAGAATTTCATAGATTTCCTTCAGTTTGATCAGCTGAATGGCGTCGGTCGATTCGCTGAACAACGACCGCAAAGAGGTGCGCAGGAGGGCATCGCCCGTCTTCTCCAAGTGGTTGAGCCGCTGTGTATGCTCCCGCAGTTCCAACAACTTGCGGGCCTGCAATTTGGACATCGCCGCGGCGATTTCATCTGCGCTGTCCGCGATGTTTTGGGCGAACTCAAACATCACAGGGGTCGGTTCCGTGATTTGATATAAATCGAAACGAACCGTGCAAGCCTCCAATCCGTCCACAATGTCGTCCATGCGCAGCGCCAGCTCAAGATAGTCTTCACGGTCCAAAGGGGTAATGTAGGTTGCATTGATCAGGGACAGCAATTCGCTCGTCAAGTCATCCCCTTTTTCCTCCAGGCGCTTCACGTTGGCAGCCAGGAACTCAGGGTGGGACAGGTCTTTGAGTCCCTCGCCAAACAGATTCGCTGCATCCTGCAGGTTCGTTGAGATGTCAACCAGGTATTGGACCAGTTGCTGGCTCCTTTTTGACACCGCTGGTTCTCCTCCTCCACAACCATTCACTCTATGTATTCCAGGAACCTGACGCCGCCATCCGGTCTGTCCAGCTCCATGGCTAGTCTATCACGCCATGCGCTGAGATAACAGTCAAACAACCGCAACCGACGCCAAGCCCCGCCCTAATTCGACAACCACGATCCCAATTGAGCCAGCAGCATTCGCTGTTCCTCCGGGGTCAACTCCTGCTTCATCTCGGAAAAGGCGGCGCGAAGGAGACGCACATCCTCAGCATCGAATGCCGTCCGCCCGTGGAAATGGCTCCGTATCCACTGCGCATCCTCGGGTGCCAGACGGCTGCCGAGCACCTGCGCAAAAACCTGTTCCGCTTCGCGCTCATCGGGCGTGGCCAACGCCTCACTCAACAGTTTCCAATCCTTGGGACGCAATGAGTGTACCAATCGCTGCGCAATCCCCGACAGGCGCCCCATATCCTCTGAATCCGCCATGACTGAGGACGTGCTGGCCGGGGCCGCTGCTGGACTGCCCGCAGCCCGCTCGCTTCCAGCTGTCCCACCGCTGGCGGCCCCATAGGGCCTCGCGCTGCCGGCGGCTGGTCCTTGCCCGTATTTGTCCGGTTGCCCGTCCGTAACCGAAAAGTGCTGGCGCAGGCCCTGGCCAATACGGTGGGACAACAACCACTGCTGGACGGACCGCCCGATTGTGGCCAGATGTCCGAACTCATCTTGGGTCCGCGAAGAGGTGAACACTCCCACCGTGGCTGTCAGCATCAGCGCCACCAAGGCTACAAGGACCGGAGCTTCGGAAGAACGTTTCATGCCGCCACCTCCACAACTTCAGTATGGCCTAGTGAAGGTGGCAGCAACCTCATGAAAAAACGCCCGCGAGTGGGCGTCCAAGCTCCAAAGTGGTTTATTTCTTCAACCAAGCCCCAATAGCGTGATAGGTGACCTGGCGATTCATGGCGGCAATCGAAGTGGTCAAGGGGATGCCCTTCGGGCAAACCTGTACGCAGTTTTGTGCGTTCCCGCATTCGTGAATGCCGCCTTCCTCCATCAACGCCTCCAGCCGATCCGCCCGATGCATGGCCCCAGTGGGATGTGCGTTGAACAGGCGCGCCTGCGAAATCGCAAAAGGCCCTATGAACGAGGTGCGCTCATTCACATTCGGGCAGGCCTCCACACAGCAGCCGCAGGTGAAGCAGCGAGACAACTCATAAGCCCACTGCCGATCCCGCTCGTTCATTCGAGGCCCCGGCCCAAGGTCGTAGGTCCCGTCAATCGGAATCCAGGCTTTCACCTTTTTCAGCGCCTCAAACATGCGGCTGCGATCCACAACCAAATCCCGCACCACAGGAAACGTGCGCATCGGCTTCAAGCGAATGGGCTGTTCCAACTTATCGACCAGGGCCGTGCACGCTTGCCGTGGTTTGCCGTTGATCACCATCGAACAGGCGCCGCAGATCTCCTCGAGGCAATTCATCTCCCAGGTTACCGGCGCCACACGTTTGCCCGCCTTATTCACCGGGTTGCGCTGGATCTCCATCAAACAGGCGATGACATTCATCCCCGGCTGGTACGGCACTTCAAACTCCTCGGTGTAGCTGGGAGAGTTGGGCCCATCCTGCCGTTCGATGATCAGGTGCACCGTCTTTGTCGTCGCAGCCGTCTGCCGTTCTGCCGTCGCGCTCCCGCTCATCAGGTAGTCTCCTCCTTCTTCACGGCATAGTTGCGCAGCCTAGGTTTGATGAGGGACACATCGACATCCTCATATTCGAACTTCGGGCCATCCGGCGTCCACTTCGCCTTCGTGGTCTTAAGCCAGTTCTCGTCGTCACGCTCCGGGAACTCCGGCTTGTAATGGGCGCCGCGGCTTTCGTTGCGGTTGAGTGCTCCAAGGGTGATGGCGCGGGCCAACTCAAACATGTTCCACAGTTGGCGGGTGAACGGAGCCATCTGGTTTTCCCACCGCGACGTATCGGCCATGCCAATCCGCTTATAGCGTTCCATCAGTTCCTGAATCTTTTCATCCGTCTTCTTGAGCCGGTCATTGTAGCGGACGACGGTCACGTTGTCGGTCATCAACTGGCCCAATTCCCTGTGCAGTTGATAAGGGTTTTCGTCCCCCTCCATCTTCAGCAGGCCTTCGAACTTATCCTGCTGCTGCTGGCGATACCGCTCAAACAAGGAGGCATCCAGGTCAGCGCTGGATTTGGTGAGATTGCGCGCATAATTGACCGCGTTGGGACCTGCCACCATGCCGCCATAGATGCAGGACAGCAGCGAATTGGCGCCCAAACGGTTGGCCCCGTGATACTGGTACTCGCACTCGCCGCAGGCGAACAAGCCGGGAATGTTGGTCTGTTGATTGATATCAACCCACATGCCGCCCATGCTGTAGTGCATCGCGGGGAAAATGCGCATCGGAACCTTGCGTGGGTCGTCGCCGACGAATTTCTCGTAGATTTCCAGGATGTTGCCCAGCTTCACGTTCAGTACGTCTGCGGGGATGTGCGAGAGATCCAGATACACTTGGTTTTTCCCGTCGACACCCAGCCCCATGTCGACACAGACCTTGAAAATGGCGCGAGTGGCCACATCGCGCGGCACCAGATTGCCGTACTCAGGATACCATTCTTCCAAAAAATACCATGGCTTTCCATCCTTATAGGTCCACACCCGTCCGCCCTCGCCACGGGCTGACTCGGACATCAGGCGCAGCTTGTCGTCGCCGGGGATGGCTGTCGGGTGCACCTGAATCATCTCCGGGTTGGCGTAGTACACCCCTTGCTGATACAGGGCCGACAGAGCGGTACCGGTGTTGATCATCGAGTTGGTGCTCTTGCCGAACACCATGCCCAAGCCGCCCGTGGCCATGATGACCGCGTCCGCACGAAAGGCATGGATCTCCATCGACCGCAGGTCCTGCGCAATGATGCCCCGGCACACACCCGCATCGTCCAGCACCGCGCACAGGAACTCCCATCCCTCATATTTTTGGACGAGACCAGCGACCTCATGCCGGCGCACCTGTTCGTCCAATGCGTACAACAACTGTTGCCCGGTGGAAGCTCCGGCAAAGGCGGTGCGGTGATGCTTGGTCCCGCCAAATCGGCGAAAATCCAGCAAACCCTCAGGGGTGCGATTGAACATGACGCCCATGCGATCCATCAGATGGATGATGCCTGGCGCCGCTTCGCACATCCCCAGTACCTGGGTCTGGTTGGCCAAGAAGTCGCCGCCGTAAATCGTGTCGTCAAAGTGCTCCCAAGGGCTGTCGCCTTCGCCCTTGGTGTTGACGGCTCCGTTGATACCCCCCTGCGCACACACGGAATGCGACCGTTTGACCGGTACGAGGGAAAACAAGTCCACCGGCACCCCGGCTTCGGCACATTTTATCGTCGCCATCAGGCCGGCTAAACCGCCTCCGACCACGATGATCCGCTGATCACTCATAACGTTACCTCCTCCAGCCTACGCGGTTTGTGTCGTGAACGCAATCAAGGCATCAACACCGACCGCAGCCAGCACGATGAAAACTACAAAGAACACGTAGGCCGACACCCGCTGCGCCCGCTGTCCGACCGTGATCCCCCAGTGGATGCAGAACGACCACAGACCATTGGAGAAGTGGAACGTCGCCGCCACGACCCCGATGATCATGAACCAGAAATATGCTGGATTGTTGACCAGCAGGTCGTGTACCATCTGAAAGGTTGGCGCCTTGCCGGAGAACCGGGTTGTCCACAGGTGGAAGATAATGAAGACGAACGTGATGACCCCGCTAACTCGCTGCAGGACGAACATCACGTTGCGCCCCCAGGAGTATTGACCGGCGTTGTAACCAGACGTGAACGCCACGTACAGGCCAAACACACCGTGGTACACCAGCGGCAAGAAGATAAAGATGAACTCAATGAAATGCAGAAATGGAATGTGCTGAATCGTGTACACCGCACTGTTGAACGTCTCCGGCCCCGAAGTAGCCATTGCGTTCGTGAACAGGTGTTCCAATAAGAACAGTCCGACTGGAATCACACCTGCCAGCGTATGTAAGCGACGCAGGATGAACTCTGTGTGGGCGTTGGTAGTAGCCACGCCTGTGCCTCCCTTCAATGCCTATCCCCGACGGCGCCATCCGCGGGCCCACGTGTCCCCCCGGAAAAAAGCCATACATATGTAAGGGCAGTCGTAGCACGACTGCCTGGCCGGTTGGCGACGGGTCCAAAGCAAATTGTACTGGTTGCGACAGACAGCGTCAAGAAACGCCATCCTTGGCGCTGTCGGAATCGGCGAGATGCTCCTGAATCTTCTTCGCCAATTTTTCCCCGATGCCGACCTTTCGCAGCGCGGCCAGGTCTGCTTCCTGGATGGCCTTCAGCGAACCAAAATGCTGCAACAGGCGACGGCGTCGCTCCGGTCCAATACCGGGGATCTCGTCCAAGCGCGAAGCGAGCCCGGTCTTTTGGCGCCGTTGGCGGTGAAACGTGATGGCAAACCGATGCACTTCGTCCTGAATCCGTTCTAACAGGTAGAAGGCGCTGGAATGCCGATCCATTGGGATGGGTTCATCTTCGTCGCGGAAGAACAGCTGGTGTGTACGGTGTCGGTCGTCCTTCGCCAGGCCGACCACCGGCAATTCCAGATCCAGTTCGTTCTCCAAGACGTCGAGTGCCGCATGCAGCTGCCCTTTTCCGCCGTCAATCACAATCAGGTCGGGCAGCGGCAGCTTCTCCTTGAGCACGCGGGAATAGCGCCGGCGGATGACCTCCCGCATGGATTCGTAATCGTCCGGACCTCGTACGGATCGGATTTTGTATTTACGGTACTCGCTGCGCGCCGGCTTGCCATCGAGAAACACCACCATCGCCGCCACCGCGTCCGCACCCTGCAAGTTGGAGTTGTCAAAGGCCTCGATGCGCCGCGGTTCCGGAATTCCCAGCTGCTCGCCCAACGAGATGACCGCCCCCAGGGTCCTATCCATGTCTTTCTCAAGCAGCTTCAACCGTTCCAACAAGGCCAAGCGGGCATTCTCGCTGGCCAGGTCCACAAGCTGGCGCTTTTGCCCGCGTTTCGGGTGCAAGCAGCGGGCGCCCAACCACTCGCTCAAGACGTCGCTGTTCGTTCCCTGGGGCAGCAGGACTTCCTTAGGAACATCCGCCTGTTCGTAATAAAACTGTTCCACAAAGGACATGAAATCGTCGGCCGGATCGCCGTAGTGCTTGAGGATGTTGACCGAGCGTTCAATCAGTTTCCCGGAGCGCACATAGAACACTTGCACGCAGAGCAGCCCTTTGTCCGCGTAATACCCAAACACATCCCTGTCCGCGTCGTCCAAAACGGACACCTTTTGCGGTTCCATCACCCGCTCGATGTGGGCAATCAGGTCCCGCAACTCGGCCGCCCGCTCGAAATTCAACTGTTCAGCCTCACGCTCCATTCGCTCCCGCAGTTCGTCCTGAACCGCTTTGTGACCTCCGTTCAAAAAACGCGTGATCTCGCGGATCAACTGGTCGTATGCGGCCTTGTCGACGGGGAACTCGCACGGCCCCAGGCACTGGCCAATGTGATAATACAGACACACCTTGGGTTTCAGTCGCCTGCATTTGCGTAGCGGGTACAGCCTATCCAGCAAGCGGCGCGTCTCAGACGCCGACGTCGCATTCGGGTAGGGGCCAAAATATTTCGCCTTGTCCTTTTTCACCCGTCGGACGATCTCCAGCCGAGGGTGCTCCTCGTTTGTAATCTTGATGTACGGGTAGGCCTTGTCATCCCGCAGCATGATGTTATACTGCGGCGAATGCTGTTTAATTAAGTTGCACTCGAGCACCAGCGCCTCGACCACACTGTCGGTGACGATGTATTCGAAATCGGCGATGTTGGACACCATGTGCTGCGTCTTGCGGTCATGAGATCCGGTGAAGTACGAACGCACCCGGTTTTTCAACACCTTCGCCTTGCCGACGTAAATCACCCGGCCGGTGGCGTCCTTCATCAGATAGACGCCGGGCTTATCCGGCAACAACTGCAATTTATCGCGAATTTGATTGTTCATTTGACTTCAGCCACCACCAACTGCCGGACGTTCCCGACATCCTGCAGCCAAATTAAGTTTCCATTGCTGACGGCCAGTCCGGAGACCGAGCCGTCGAGGGTGAGCGCAGGCGATTGATCCACGCTCGATTTCTGGTTCATGGACCCCATCAAGACCTGCTGCCGTGCATGGCCCTGGCGCGCGTCCGGAGTCGTCTCGACCCACCACATGCGTCCATCCTCCCCCTGCAGCGCCCAGTGCGGTTGACCGTCGGACGGCGGACCCAAGAGGTCCGATACTTGGCCATTCCAATTTAGAAAATACCACGCCGAGTTGCCGGAAGAAGTCGCATCCGCTGCCTCGCTGATGATTCCTGTCTGCGTGACAACCGGATGGGCCAGCGGCATCCCAGGCGCCCGCAACTCTTTCCATAAGACCAGCGCGTGCTGCGGGTACGTCCCCTCCAAGTTGTACACCTGGATGGGCAGAGCGACCGGCGCCCCTGCCCCGCTGGTGCTGCCCGCGCTCCCAACCTCGCCTTCCATGACCACACGCCCATGACCGGCAGCGACAGTGTAGCTGTCGGCCCCGTTGCCGCCCAAGGCCAATGTCTTGACCAGCGCCGACTGACCTGTGCTGAGATTCAGCGCGTACACCTGCAGCACGCCCCGGTCCGTGGTCTTCGCATCCCGGGGCTGCCACTCGACTGTGGCGATGGCCCATCGTTCATCGGCAGGCTGAAACGACCACGAAGCCACCAACCAAGCCGACTCGGTGAAACTTTTCGCCCCCGGCGAGTGGAGTCGAATGCGACCGAACATGTTTTGGGCGCTGTCGAGGGCACGTCCGCTGTCACGGTAGCGATACCCGTACACGTCAATCTCGCGTGTGCCTTTCGTGTCCGTGGTCTGCAGGCGAGGCAAAAACAACGCATGGTCGTTGGAAGCCGAATGGTCGAGGGACACGCTGGTGTTCCCCAAGGCGAACTGGGCCCTTGTCGCGGTGGGGAGGTTGGAGAGCACCGGCGGCAATGCCGGAGACTTGCTGTTATGGTCCAGAGCGGCATGGGCTGGATGCATCCAGGCGTTGCCAAACTCAGCGGCCGCTACCGCCAACACCCCAAACACCCCGGTGAGAGCCAGAGCGTAGCGTGTCCAGCGCGGTCCCTGCTGTCGTTGTCGTGCCCACTCGGCCACCGTTTGCGCCTTGAGCAGCTTCTGGGTTTGACACCGCAAGTGCTCATAAGAAGAATGGGCTTCCCAATAAGCCGGCACTGACGCCAATCTCCGCGCTCCAGGCGTCCACGAGGACACCTCGGACAACAACCATGCCTGAGGCGCATCCTGCAGCTTGCGGTCGCGTTGATGGTAAAGCGCGCGGAAGGCTGCCAGGAACACATGAACAAAACAATCGCGGGCTGCCGCCGCATCCTCGCACTGTTCTGTGCACAAGGTGAACACCGATTCGCCGTAATCCTCCAGCCACTGTTCAATCTGCCGGCGGCACGCGTTCAGTTTGGCGTCCATGGTCCCGCCCCCATCCTCACATCTCCTTTCATCATACCGCATCCGGATTGATACGGAGAGCGCGGGAGGAGAAAAATCATTTTGGTCCCCATTTTGCTTTTCGAAAGGAGCATAAGGATACAACGCGAATCAATCGGATGTGCGTGCAAAGACCCGCCTTTTCATTGAAAGAAATACCCATGCGTAAAACGTGAGGTGCCCAGATACGCGATGACGACAAACACCACCAGGATCACCGTGAACCACGTTTTCTTCATCCCAACTCCCAATCCTGTGTACATGGGAAAGTAAACCGAAGCAATTCGAATTGCACTGTAAAATGGGGTATGGCCAGGATAAAAGCTGAACGCTACCAAAAGCCCCATGATGGTGTACAATCGGGAAGCGGTAAGCTCCCAGTGCTCAGTGGAACGGATGCTCCGAGCCCAAATGAAGCATGCCCCGGCCACGTAAATGACCGCCGTGCACTCGTATGCCAGATGAAGCACCGCTGTAGCGGTAAATTTTTTCGGTTCTAAGCCCTGGATGAATTGAAACCATGGCCACCGCCAGTACGAATGCCACATCTGCGGCTGCACCTTCGAAAATAGAAGGGGATCATGATAAGCCCAACCTAGATATGCCATATACAGTCCCAGCCCGCATGCAGCACCCAGTCCCCAAATCAGTGCCATGGAAAGGAGTCGGTAATTCTTCTGGAGAAGAGAACGGAAAAACAGAACTAGCGGAAACACCCCTACCAATACCCCTGTCCCTTGCGTCAACGACGTGGCGGCCGCTGAAAATGCGGCCAAAATCCACCGCTGGTTGACCGCCAGGAACAGGCTCGCCAAGGTTCCGAAGACCGTCCAGGGCTCTGCATAGATGGTGGAATAGAATATGGCCGCAGGACAGAGAGCAAATAACCATACGCTCCGAATCCTGGCCGCTTGGCTGAGCCCCATCCTCTTCCCGTACCAATACATCAGCGCCAGCGTCGCAGCCAAGGTCAGCTGCTCAATGACAACGACGCCCCATGCCCCAAACATTCGCACCAGCATGGGAACGAACGGGAAGAACGCCGTATTCTTATATTTAGCGATTCCAGGAAGGTGCGTATAGCCTAGATCCCCGACAATTACGTAATAGAGGGAGTCCCATTGAAACCATAAATGTCCAGGCCTTCTTTGATAAGCCGGGTGGTGAAGCAATACGGGCCAGAACGTGGCAGACAAGATCAGGAGATCATGTGCGATAAAAGCGAACCATATCCACATCCCTTCACGGTCCGCTACTACCCTCCGGCCAAGGGCTCGATAGCGCGCGACCCGGATCACACCTTCCATGTCGTTACCCCCGCTGTATCACTTTTGGCTGATGCCGCTCCAGTCCATCAAATTGAACGATGATCCGATACAACTGGTCGGCCAAGGCATCGGTCAAGATGCCGCGACTTTGCGCCAAATATCCTATCGTCTGAATCTCGGCATGTGTTACCAATCTTACATCTCGATTGAATGGGATATATGCAGCCGGTACCTTCTGATGTGCCGAATGCTGCTCTAGGTCTTTCAATTTCGCCTCAGATTCTTTCGCATACTGTCGAAGTTGATCCGCTGTGATGTGTCCGCGTCTGAAATCGTAATATTCCTTCAACATCAACATGGCCGTTCGGTTGACCATCATGTCCGACCGCCAGGCCCCCAGTGAGTAAGTTCGATAATCTGCACGCGTGGGGCTGGAGATGATAGGCCGGACGTGCCCCCCCTCCTGACGATGGTTTCCGGATACGATAATTCCCAAACTGAAGACGGCGAACATCACTACCAGCGATGAGATACCGATTTTCCGCCCCCATTTCCCGCCCATGACCACATCACCACTTCTCCGTCATGCCTTTATGTGCGCCGAATCGGCGGGTGTCGATCGATGGCACACGATCTCCGTCCCGGCTAGAAAGATCGCGACGTATTCATATACGAAAAACCGGTCATCCGCATTTGGGAATAACAGTCCATGAATGATAATGCTGAATGAAGACACGACCAGGATCCATAACGGTACCCGATGATCCACGCCTCGGCTTGCGCCGGTCGTTCGCCAAGAAAGCCCTGCCGCTAACAGCAGGATGGCCACCATCAAGAAGTCCATGACCGAAGTGTTTGTGATAAACGCCCAAACTTGTTGAACAACCGTTCTCCAGTAGAAGGACGGAGTCATCAGGGAGGCGTTTTTCGTCGGATCGAATTCCCCTGATGAGTAAAACGCGTGCACGAACAAAGTTCCCCAACTGTATCCATGTTGAAGGCGTGAAACCGTGCCATACAGAAGCACATCAATGACGGTAGATAACCAGACCGTCCATCGAGCCGTGCGTGAATGATACAGCCCGTAAAGAAATAAAACTCCACAAACGAAAATGAGTATGTCAGGTCGACAAAGCACTGCCAGCGCCGAAAAGACACCAGCCCCTATTAACTTATGTGCCGCGACACAAACCACAAACAAGGTAATCAGACACAGGGCCAACGCGTCCGGAGTCATAACCGTCAGGACCCTAAATACCGAGGAGCTGGCCATGAGGGCCGTCGCGGCCAATACACAATAGCTGCTGAGGGAGACGTCCCGCCGTCTCAGTGACCAGATCAGGCCTACAATCGCTGTGATGGCGACAGAAGCGACGTTGATCACTAATGGAGCCACAATCCACGGCACGGAAAGTCGATGGAGAATGTATATCAGCCAGATATACAAAGGCTTCACACTATAGAAGGGGACAATTTTCTCGTACAGCTCATAACTGTGATACACGGCCGTGGTGTACCGAGTACCAATCAGTTGATGAAACTGAGAAGGGGGAATGCTGTGCGCGAGATAGGTAAACAATTGGTGGTGGGTGGCCACGGGATCCGGGTTGGAGAACGACATGGCAATCCCTATATAAAATACCATGTCCCAGTTGTATTCACGGTTGTGTATCCCGTGAACCAATATGCCGATGACCACTGCACAGTAAAACAGACACAGCGACCCAAGTATAACCTTTCTGGAAAGCCATCGAGTCATCAAACTTCCCCCATGCACGATTCTGAGAAACCCAACTCGCCTTAGAGCAGATTCGTCCGTTCCCGTGTGACGATAACCCGCCTCGAAGACTTCGCGCTGATTTCCCTCCATGTCCACCTGTTATTCGCAAGGAAGTTCCAGATTGTCGAACACACAATCCCCCATAATTGGCCCATCAACTCGCTCCAGCGCAACCACAGGAACAGTTCAACAGAGGCCGCGGTCACAAGGATGCCGATTGCTGAGATCGCGACGAATACAGGGAACCTGAGTACACGGCGCCAAGCTACGACCGAATCCGTGCCCCGCCACGTCACTCTATCGTTCCACAGAAAATTGTGAGCCATGGCGATTAACGAAGCGACCACTGAGGACCCCACCGGATGAAGGTGAAATACGCGCACACACAGGGTCATGACCAACAGATTGACTACGACACCTAATGCCCCGACAAAACAAAATAGGTAAAATCTCCGGTCCTCTGGATTGTTGCGAACCAGTTTTACAATGTGCCGCAGAAAGTTCCACTGTTCCCGGAGACTCATTTTTGACTCTCCGGCAGTGCGGGACTCAAAACCGTAGGGAATCTCGTGTACGCGAGAATACTTGCCCTTCACCAGGACCTCAATCAATATCTTCCAGCCAATCGGGTCCAGATCAACTCCTTCCACCACACCCCTTCGAACCCCGAAGAACCCTCCCGTGCAATCAGAAATGTTCCTGAGTTTATGAATGGAGACCCTGGCAATGGTTCGAGCCGTCCAAGAAACAAATTTCCGGAAAAGATTCAGACCACCGTCTGATCCGCCCTCAATGAAGCGACTTGGAATCACCACATCGATTCCATCGTGGAGACGGTCGATAATGGTCGGAATCAACTCGGGCGGATGCTGCAGGTCCGCGTCCATCACGACCAAATATTGACCTTGCGCCCTTTGGAATCCCTCGACCACAGCGGTGCCTAAACCTTTATTCGTCGTCCGGTGGATATACCTGACCTCTGGATGAACCTCGGATAACTCCCAAAGCACTTCCGGAGTGCTATCCGTACTGTCATCGATGAACCATATTTCATAGGAGTACCCGGCGCCCGCCATGGACGCGTCGATCCGCCGGGTGAGTTCACGAACGTTTTCAGATTCATTGAAAGTGGGGACCACAATACTCACGTCCATCAGTCTTCGATACCTCCCAAAACGTGACGCTGTTACCCATGCACCTGACAATAACCCCGATGCCCTCCGGGATGGCCTAATGTGCCCAGCTTGCCCACGCTTCACATGTAGGAACTCACCAATGTTCCAGCAGATAGTCGGCTATTCTTTTGGAAGCTTTTCCGTCCCGATGGTCAAAGAATCGATCCCGAAACCGCTCAATCACTGTAGCGTCGAAATCCCCCTGTTTGATCCAATTGGCGAGCGGTTCGGTTTCCGTGAACATCGGACCTGGGATGAAGGAGGTGTAGTCATAGTAGAAACCACGTTCGGACATATACTCCTCCAAGTCTGTGGCGAAAAACGCCATAGGCCTGCCGAGCAAGCTATAGTCGAAGATGACGGACGAATAATCGGTTACCAAGATGTCAGATACAATCATCAGTTCCTCTATCGAGAACTGATCCGAAACGCAACAGACGAATTCCTCGTCATACTGGCCTGGTTTCCAGTCGAGTGTCTTCATGAACGGGTGCAAGTGTACAATGAACGCGTAATCGCGTCCAAGAATTTCCCGCATGAAACGGGCATTGATGGGACATTCAAATCGTTTCTGTTGATAGCTCCGGCCGCGAAACGTAGGTGCATACAGGATCAGCTTACGGCCTTTGAGTTTTGGAAATGATTGGTAAAACCGCACACAGATCTCGGCGTGCTTGTCCTTGTCAAAAAAAATGTCCGTGCGTGGCAACCCCAACGGCAAAATCCGTTCTTCCGGCATCTGAAAGGCGTCTGCGTAGTGAGGAACCACCTCGGCCGCGCTGACGAAAACTTTGTCGTAATTGGAATGGATCCTGACGTGTTTGAGATACTCCTGGCTGGGTCCAAACGACTTGCCCACAGTGCTGTAACCGAATTTCTTGAAAGCGCCGGCGGCATGCCACAATTGTACGATTTCCGTCCCCTTCCGGGCCCGAATCACGTATACCGGGAAATAATAGTCATCAATCACGAAATACCGAGAAGTCGCCAAATGATGGCCGGCACGTATCATATAAAACAGCATAGACAGTTTGTCCAACGCCGAACCTCGATACTTACGAAAGAGCAAGACGCACTTGCCCTGCCATTGTCGCGTCTTCAACTCCCGATACAGGTAGAGGAGATTGCCTTCCGGGTTCGCCGAACGGATAGAGGCAAAGGTGACTTTGTTCGGATCCACCGAGCATATCCAGCTCGTCACCAGAAAGGCGGCTTGAACGCACAGCTTTGCGAGCAAGTTCGACGTCAATTTATACTTCATGGATGTACACTCCTTACAGCTGTCAAATCTGCCATTGCATGATGGTCTCCCCCCCATGAAGTGGTCAGGTGCTATCTAGAAAATTCCATGGCACTCATAAAATCTGCACGCCCGCTGCAGCCGATGCCCACAACGGTAATTCCCCTTTCCAGAACCATTCCGGTGTTCATCACAATCGGATATTCAGTTCCCAGGATGGTGACGCCTCCCTCCGGGCGGATGCAGTCGATGGTAGGTGAATGGCACCTTGGCTACTCATCACGCAATCCAAAGCATAGTCAATGAGCAGGTCGCGGGATTTCATCAATATGATACGTTTTATCTACAAACGAGAACTGGTCGAGCTTGTGGTCCGCCTTGCCTTGCCTGCGCTGCGGAATTTTGGCCGACATGGTCCTGCCTTGAACGCCTATAGGTTAGGCCTCTTAGCTCAAAACTTGTTCAAAAGTCGACATTGTTCGCTTGCCTCGGATAGAACATGATTTGGATACAATGCAATACTTAAACACACAAATAGAAATTTACAATTTAAGTAAAATAATTATCATGAACTAGGGTTGACAGACTATCTTCGTGCCGTCATGATATCGTGAAGATGATAAAGCCTGCCGGGGTCGGATGATGGTCGACAGTTGGGGAGCAGTCAATGAGCACCGGACGTACGCGGGATTTCCGGGAGGCTTTGACACGCAATGCAAACACAATTGCAACGAGCAACAAGCACATGGAATCATCCGAACACCGTCGGCGCAAAAATTAGCGTAATAGTTCCCTTGTACAATGTTGAGGAATACATTGAGACCACGATAGGGGGACTTTTAAAGCAGACGTATAAGAACGTGGAATACATTTTGGTTGATGATGGTTCTTCAGACAGAACCTATGATATTGCGTCTTATTACGCGACACAATACCCACAGATTCGCGTAGTGACGCAGCGAAACCAAGGTCCTTCTGCAGCTCGCAACCACGGCCTGCGGTTAGCGACAGGGAACTACCTCTGTTTTGTCGATGCCGATGATGTGTTGCCTGAAGACGCTCTCGAAATCATGTACAAAGCAGCCATTGAGCATGACGCCGACTTAGTGACGGGGATCATGGTTCGCTTCAACAGCAAGAGGCGATGGTTGATCTCGATTCACGTGCAGAAAGGCGTCAATGAACCAGGGGAAAAGACGATTTTTTCAAGTCCTGGATTATTATATTCGATGGGACCTTGTGCCAAACTGTACAAAAAGGAACTGGTGAAGAACATCTATTTCCCAGAGCACATTCGACTGGGTGAAGACCAACCGTTTGTTCTACACGCATACCTCAATGCGAAACGAATCTACACAGTTGATTCTGTCGTCTACCATTACCGCGCGCGGGAAGGGGATAACGCGTCGCTGACGCAAACCGCACTGCACAACCCACTCGAGTCGCTCAATGATCTGTACGAAATGGTAGCAATAGCCGGTAAGCAACTTGGACCTTATCCCGATTTGCAGGCCTGCTACTTGGAGCGAGTCATTCGGTGTGACATTTGGCCAAGGTGCCGTTCCGCCATCGTGTCTGGGACCCCTGACAACCAGGCGGAGGCTTTGACTTCGATATGCGACTGGATCCGCTCGATGGACGATAGGTTGTTCAATCAGGCGCCCAGTATCGCCTACGTCCTGTTGGCGGGAAGCCTGATTAAGTTCAAGCACCTGAGCCCCCGCGCCTATCGTGCGTATGGGCGGCTGCTTGCGACGGTGCTGTCCAAGATGGACCTAAGCAACTTTGAACACTTGTTTGCAACAGGGTTCATTCGCGTTCGCAAGAAAACGAAAAACTGGTACCATCGGCGGGTTCGCAACCCCTTGAAACAGAGATTGACCAAGTCGCAAAACGTCATTCTCCGCCGAGCGGTGTTTCCCGTTGCAAAGCGATTGCCATCGCGCTCACAGAAGATCGTGCTCGCGTCCAACAAATCGGAACAACTGCAGGGGAATCTGCTGGCAATTTACAACAAGCTGTCGGAGACGGGCTGGCGACCATGCCTTGTCTTGAGACAGAGGAGAAATTTCTGGAACAAATGCAAACAATACTACCACCTTGGAACCGCGAGGGTGATTGTGATTGACGATTATTATCCACAGCTGTACGGGCTTCATCCAAGACCAGGGGCTGAGGTGGTTCAAGTCTGGCACGCATCTGGCGCTTTTAAGAAGTTCGGAATCAGTTCGGTAGGAAGCCGGGATTCCAACTCACTTGACTTTGAGATGCGCGCTCACTCAGCAATTACGAAAGCTGTCGTCAGCTCAGCCACCGTCATCCCGCACTACGCGGAAGCATTCAATCTCCGGCAAGATCAAGTACTGCCGCTAGGGGTTCCGCAGACGGACGTGTTTTTCGATTCCGAGTACATGCGTTCCATCAAGGCGTATTATTTATCGCACTACCCGGATATGAGGAGCAAAAAGATCCTGTTATACGCGCCCACTTTTCGGGGCACGCCGAAAGAACGCCGGAGCTTTCAATTACAGCTGGACCTCGAATACATGAAGGAATACCTCAGTAAAAATCACATCCTGTTGCTCAAGCTCCACCCGGCGGTCCGACAAGCCGTACAGATACCGGAGCATTTGACGGATTTTGCAATAGATTTTTCCACAATCCCAGACATCAGGGAACTGCTGTTGATCTCGGATCTGCTGATCACGGATTACTCTTCTATTATTTTTGATTACAGCTTGCTGCGTCGTCCGATGGTGTTTTATGCCTACGACTTAGAATCATATCTCAGTGAGCGTGGATTTTACTATGAATACGAAACGTTTGTCCCCGGCCCGATTGCAAGGACGACGGCTGAGGTGGTCGATTACATTATCAAAGGGCAGTTCCCGTTGGATGTGGTGGAACACTTTTCGAAGAAGTTTTTCGATCACCGCGATGGGAAGTCGACTGAACGGTTCATCAAAACATTTCTCCGCCCGATGAATTCATCAAATAATCTTTAACGAGAAAAGACTTGTAGAGGATTTGTAGATCAAAACCACCCGCGTCCTGCAAGGGAACGCGGGTTTCTGGCTGTCATGGTGGGTCATGAAGGACTCGAACCTTCAACCTGCCGATTAAGAGTCGGATGCTCTACCAATTGAGCTAATGACCCCTATGGTGACCCTACGGGGATTCGAACCCCGATTACCGCCGTGAGAGGGCGGCGTCCTAACCATTAGACGATAGGGCCATGGCTGCCGGACTAGGACTCGAACCTAGACTAACTGATCCAGAGTCAGTCGTGCTACCATTACACCATCCGGCATCACATGCCTTGCGGCTCTTCCTTCCGGATCCGACCGCCGACGATGGCTAGTATACTGGGTTGCAAAGCGCTTGTCAATACCGAGTTCGCGATACCGGGTTCGATTGAGCGCACCTGCTCATTTGGCCACAGCAGCCGCGGAGTCCGGGGCATCTATGTGGGATGCCCCGGCGCAGGCCGCCCGCACAACCCGGGCACGGGGTTTACGATTGGTGCAATCGGATCCAGTCGGCCGCCTTGCGCATGCGTCGCTGACATTCGGAAGCGCCCAGGAGCGCCATCACGTCAAACAAACCGGGCCCCACCGTCAAACCGGTGATCGCAAGGCGGGTGGGATGAATCAGCTGACCACCTTTGATGCCCCACTCCGCTATCAAGCGGCGGTAACACGACTCGACATTCACCACGGTGAACGGCTTGACATCCTGCAGCGCAGCCGCCGCCGACTCCAGTCGCGCCGCCGTCACGCTGTCCGCAAAGTGTTTCTTAACCCCCTTTTCGTCGTAGTCATAATCCGACGTGAAGAAGTACGCCATGCTGTCGACTAGGTCAGGCAGGTTGCGGGCGCGCGCCTGTACAGCCTGGATGACCGTGCGCAGCCAGGCCAACGCCTGCTCGTCCATGTCGGGACGAGCCCAGCCGCGTTGCAGGAGTTCCGGCCAAACCCTATGCAACACCTCGTCGGGAGACAACCGACGCAAGTACTGGGCATTGATCCATTCCAGTTTCTTGACGTCGTACACGGCCGCGTGCTTGGTCACGCGTGTCAAGTCGAAGCGGCGCAACGCTTCCTCACGGTCCAGGACCTCCACATCGTCACCAGGGGCAAAGCCGAGAAGCAACAGATAGTTCACCAACGCTTCCGGAAGAATGCCTTGCTCACGGTATTCCTCCACACTCGTGGCGCCGTGCCGTTTGCTCAATTTGCTTCTATCCGGCGCCAGAATCATGGGCACGTGCGCGAACACGGGCACCGGCGCCGCCAGGGCGCGGAACAGCGCGATGTGCCTCGGTGTGTTGGACAGGTGCTCCTCCGCCCGAATGATGTGCGTAATTCGCATCTCGCTGTCATCGACACAGCTGGCAAAGTGGTACGTGGGAGTATCGTCCGCCTTCCACACAATGAAGTCGTCCAGTTCGCTGTTGGCAAATGTGACATCGCCGCGGATGAGGTCGTGCACCACCGTTTCTCCCTCAGATGGAGTGCGCAGGCGGTAGACGTGCGGATCGCCCGCTGCCAACCGCCGCTGCCGCTCCTCCGGAGACAAGTTCCGGCACCTCCCCGTGTAACGCGGCGCCAATCCCTGCTTCTGCATCTGATCTCGGTCTTGAGCCAATTGTTCCTGTGTGCAAAAACACGGATAGACCTGGTCTTCAGCCAGCAATCGCTCCAGGTGGCGACGGTAGATGGCCAGCCGCTCGGACTGCCGGTAGGGACCGTAGGGCCCACCCGTGTCGGGACCCTCGTCCCAGTCGATGCCCAGCCAACGAAAACTGTCGAGAATCTGTCGGTAAGAAGCCTCGGTGGAGCGCGTCCTGTCAGTGTCATCGATGCGCAGCACAAAAACCCCTTGGTTCTGCCGGGCAAATAACCAGTTAAAGTACGCGGTACGGGCTCCTCCAATATGCAGAGCCCCAGTTGGACTGGGCGCAAACCGCACCCGCACAGTCTCTGACATGAACATCCTTCCTCACCTGAAAGATTCCCCGCTGGCTGCAAATTGAGCACCGCGGGTGGATAGGCCGACCGCCTCCATGAAACTATAACCACGAGGTGATACGGATGTCCACTTCCCGGACCCGCGAGGACAAATTTGAGCGCAATCCGAATCGATCCCAGGCATCCTCCCCGTCGGGCGCCTACAACCCCGGCCCCGTCGAAGCGGCGGATACGGATGTGGTGGAAGCCTGGAGAAACGACCTGCAGTTGGAAGAGTTCCCTGACGGCGCGTACCTGGCCACAACCCACCCAAAGCGGCTCGGCAAGTCGACGCCATGGCGTCCCGGCCAACAGAGCGTATCCCATCTAAGAGACCAAAATCCGGTTAGCGGAGATCGCAAGGTCGCCCGCCAAAAACCCCCGGCGAATGCTCCCGAAGGCACCATAGAGAGCGAAAATTGAGCCTTTCAGATGTTGCGTGAGACCGCCGCGAACCCTGTCGATTCTGGGCTGTGTTATAATGGGGACGCTGGACAGGCCATCCGCAGATGGATCGCCCTACTGTCGAGCCGGGCGGTCCGTCTCGGCGCGCAAGGAGACGTGATGGAGTTTGCATCAATACTGGTTCTGGATTGGCAATTTTCCGGTACGCGCGTACAGCACCATCTTCGCGGCAGCGTTTTTGTTGGGTTTGGGGGCCGCCCTCTACTTTGCGCGCGCGGACGGGCGTAAGGAGTACATCCCTCACATCTGGAATCTGGCCCCAATGCTTTTGATTGCCGGTTTGATTGGGTCCCGCTTTTGGCAGGTCTTTTTTTTCGACTGGGGCTATTATTCGCAGCATCCCGGCGAGATCATCGCGATTTGGCACGGAGGCCTGTCGATTCAGGGGGGATTTGTCGGCGCCCTCGTCGCCGGGGCTTGGTACATATGGCGACACCATCTTAACTTCTGGGTGCTGGCCGATATCTTTGCACCGGCGTTGTTGCTAGGACAAAGCATTGGCCGCGACGCCAACCTGATGAACGGCGACGCCTTTGGCGATCCGACCCATCGCGGATTTGGGCTGATTTATCCCTCCTCTACCCTGGCCTACCAGACGTACGGCGACCAGCCTCTTTGGCCCGCCGAAGTCTGGGAGGGGCAGGCCGACATCATCTTGTTCGCGCTGATGCTCATTATGAAACAGAGGCGTTGGCCGCAGGGCTGGCTGTTTGCCTACTACTTGGTGGGCTACAATGCCGTGCGTTTCTTCCTCGAAATGTTGAGGGGAGATTCTCCTCGTTTCCTGTTTCACTGGGATGCGGCCCAGTGGACGGCTGCGCCCCTGGTCATCATCGGCCTCGGCCTGGCCATTTACCTGTACATCCGCGACCGACGTCAGGTGGCCGCGGAGCGGGACACGTGAGCGGCCCCGTCCGCGGCTGAAAGCACCATTCCGCTTCAAATCAAGAGCCGCTGGCACATCCAGCGGCTCTTCACACCTGCCGAACGGCGGCAGTCCCCTGTGCATGAAGACGGATTAAGGCGCTGTCTTGCGAGACTCTGCCAGCACAGCTCGCATCGCGTGATGGAAGGCTCGATTGTCTTCGTCCTTGCCAAACGTCACCCGAATATACTCCTCAGCCCCGGAGAAGCCTGCCCGCACCAAAACCCCGTGCGCCATCAGCGCCCGCACCGTGGCCATACCGTCGCCGGTGCGAAGGAAGACAAAATTGGCCTCACTTGGCACCATCTCCAACCCCAGGTCGGCCGCCGCGAAACGAAAGAATTCCCGACACCGGGCCGCATGCTCACGCGACTTCTTCCTGTGTTCCTCATCCGTCAGGGCGGCCGCGGCCGCACGCTGAGCCATGCGATTGACATTGAACGGCTCCCTCACGCGGTGCACGAAACGCCACACATCCGGGTGCGCCAGCCCATAGCCGACACGCAGGCCGGCCAGACCGTACAGCTTCGAAAATGTGTGCAGGATAATCACCCGCGGGTCCGCCAACAGCCGCGGCGTTTCGCGCACGCGAGCCGGGTTCTCAGAGTAATCGTTGTACGCCAGGTCGAACACCAGCAGCACCCGCTCGGGCAGGGAGTCCAGCAGCCACTCGGCTTGCTCCGCCGTGAACAGGGTGCCGGTTGGGTTGTTGGGAGAACAGACATACACGATCTTCGTTTTGGGCCCGACGGCGGCTCGCAGTGCCTCCACATCGTACGTGAAATCCTTCTTCAGGGAGACGGTCACGTTTCGCGCTCCCATGATCGCCGCTCCGAACCCGTACTGGGAGAAGGAAGGCGTCGGCGCCACCACCTCATCCTCAGGCTCCAAAAACGTCTCGGCCAAGAGTTTGATAATATCATCCGATCCATTTCCGGCCAACACATGGTCTTCTCCCACGCCATGGAACTGGGCGATGGCCTGGCGCAGAAAGCCGCTGCCCCCGTCCGGGTACAGATGCAGGGTATTGGTCTCCGCCGCAATCGCCTCCAGGGCTTTGGGCGACGGACCCAGGGCGTTCTCATTCGCGTTCAGCTTGACAACTCGCTGCACACCGAACATCCGTTTGATATCGTCATCCGTCAATCCCGGCACATACGGCTGGATCTTATCCAGCCCGGGTCGGACACGCTCTGCCACCTGCAACATCCTGCCGCCCCCTCGCCTCGGCGGCCTGTCGCGCCGCCGATTCCTCTGCTACAATAATATCCGATTCTATCACACCTGGAAAAACGTCGACAATCTGCGCATGCCCAGCCGAAAGCCGGGCATGCACGCACAAAAAGGGGCCGTCACCGTGCAGACCACACCACAGAAACCCGAAACACCCGACCTCGCCCAGATTCAAGCCGCACGAAAGCGGCTAGCCGGGGTCATCCAGACGACCCCGGTGGACCTCTCGCAGACCTTCTCAGAGATGTGCGGCAACCGCGTCTTTCTCAAGCTGGAGAACCTGCAAACAACCGGATCATTCAAGCTGCGCGGCGCCTACAACAAGATTGCCCTGCTGACTGCTGAACAGCGGCGCCGCGGCGTCATTGCGGCCTCGGCCGGGAACCACGCGCAAGGAGTGGCCTATGCCGCTCGAGTACACGGCGTCCCTTGCACCATCGTCATGCCCGAATCAGCCAGCCTGGCCAAGGTGGCCGCCACCCGCCACTACGGCGCGGAGGTGGTGCTGGCGGGAGCCACATACGACGAGGCGTACATCCGCGCCTGCGAACTGCAGTCCCTGCGGGGCGCCACATTCGTTCACGCATTTGACGATGCGGCCGTGATATCCGGCCAAGGAACGATTGCTCTGGAGGTGCTCGAGCAGGTGCCGAGCGCGGCGGCCATCGTGGTCCCGATTGGAGGCGGCGGGTTGGCGGCCGGCATCGCGGTGGCGGCCAAGTCATTGCGGCCCGACATCCGCGTCATCGGGGTTGAAACAGCCTCCGCTCCGGCCTTTCGGATATCCCTGGACGCCGGCAGGCGCACGCCAGTGCCGGTGGCGCCCACGATTGCAGACGGAATCGCAGTCGCGGAACCCGGGCGCCTTGCATACGGGCTGGCCGCCCAGTTGTTGGACGACGTGATCACCGTGGAAGAGGAACAGATTGCCCGCTGCATGGTGCTGCTCCTGGAACGCTCCAAGGTCGTCGCCGAGGGTGCCGCCGCGGCCGCGGTGGCTGCAGTCGCCTATGGCAAGCTGCCGGCTGGCATGGGAGATACCGTGGTCATTGTATCGGGGGGAAACGTGGACGTAACCATGCTCTCGCGCATCATAGAACACGGACTGGTTGAGTCCGGCCGGTTTGTGCGGCTGTCCGTAACACTCGCCGACAAGCCTGGCGCACTGCGCAGCCTCTTGGACGTGTTTGCCGGTCTGGGGGCCAACGTCCTGAGCATTCACCACCACCGTGTCGGTACGCGCATCGCGCTCGGACAGACCGAGGTTGAAATCGACCTGGAGACGCGGGACCAGGCGCACATCGATGCGGTGATGGCATCGCTGCATGAGCACGGATATCTTCCGAAGCAACTGAGCTAACTCCCGTACGCACCCAGTGTGGGGCCTTAGAACCGGGCCCTGCACGGGCCGCCCTCAGAAGCTGGGCAACGAATAGAATCCGACCGCCATGATGACATACGCGGACAACGCGAGCGCCCCTTCCAGCCAATTCGATTCCCCGTCCATCATGAGAATGGCGATGAGCATCGCCCCGGCTCCCATACAGGCCAACTCCGGCCAACTGAACACCAAGTACATGGGATGCCCCAGAAGGAGGCTGGCAGCAAACAGCACCGGCGCCACAAACATGGCCACCTGCAGACTGCTGCCCACCGCAATCTCAAGCGAGAGGTCCATCCGGTTTTTCCACGCCATGAGTACGGCTGAGGCGTGCTCGGCGGCGTTGCCGACAATCGCCACGACAATGACGCCGAGGAACAGTTCGCTCCAACCAAACGTATGGCCAACCTCTTTCACGGTGTCCACCAGCCATTCGCTCTCGAAGCTGACCAGAATGGTGGTCAGGAACAAGATCAGGACGGCCGGCCACAGCCGCCACGGCTCGTCCTCCTCCGGATTGGCCGCAACCGTGTTGATGGACTCAAACAGGTCCCGGTGCGTGATTAGGGAAAAGTACAACCCACCTATGTACAGTACGAACAATGTGGCGGCGACGACGCTCGACAAAAGGATGTGCGATCCGTGGTCCCCCGTGGCGAAAATCGCGGGTACGATATACGCGACCCCGATGCTCGCCACCAACATCGATGAGTTGCTGCGAGCCGCCCGAATGTTGAACCGCTGAATCGGGTGGCGAATACCGCCGACAAAGAAGCTGACGCCCAGTACGAACAACAAGTTGCCCAGGATAGACCCGGTGATGGACGCCTTGACCAAATCGACCAGCCCGTCCTTAATGGCCATCACACCGATGATGAGTTCCACCGCATTCCCAAATGTGGCCGACAACAGCCCGCCCAGGCGCGGACCGGCATGGGCGGCGATGGATTCGGTTGACCGGCCCATGATTCCGGCCAAGGGAATGATGCTCATACACGAAAGCAAAAACACCCAGATGGCCGCCGCGTGCATGTACTGCACGATGGCGCTTGCACCGACGAGGACGGCCGTGACTGGCCAAATCCATTTGTTCAATTTGCCGCAACCTCCTGATTCACGTCGACGGGCGTACGCTCTATGCCCGTCGGTCTTGTACAGTCGCCCCGGTTCAGTTTCCACCTCGCATACAATCCATTATAATGGATTGGTAAAGACAGTCGGCGGGCGCTGCTTGGTACGCCCCCGGCGAGGGAGGTAAACCTGATGGCCAATGAGACTTTTCATGTCGACGTCTTGATTGAGATTCCCAAAGGCAGCCAAAACAAATATGAATTCGACAAAGAGGCTGGCGTTTTCCGGCTTGACCGCGTCCTGTACTCCCCGATGCATTATCCGGCTGATTACGGATACATACAAAACACCCTGGCCGAGGATGGCGATCCGCTCGACGTCCTCGTCTTGGTCAGCAATCCCACCTTCCCGGGCTGTGTGATTGAGACGCGGGTTGTGGGCGTGTTGCTGATGGCGGACGACAAAGGCCAGGACGAAAAGCTCATCGGCGTCGCCACAAAGGACCCGCGCTTCGCGCACGTGCAAAGCTTGGAAGACATCCCTCCGCACATCCTGAAAGAAATTGCCCACTTCTTCCAAGTGTACAAGGACCTAGAGGGCAAGGAGACCCGCATCGACGGGTGGAAAGGCGCGGACGACGCGCAGCGCATTCTTCAGGAAGCGCTGGCACGCTACGAAAAGTGACAGCCCTCGGCACGGCCGGGAACGTCTGGGTCCAGGCGCTTGGGAACCCAAGCCCCACCCGGATGAGTCCCCATCCGAATGCTGAAAAAGGACGACGCGAGACAAGTCGTCCTTTTTCATACGCTTGGCCCAGGAGGGAGATGCCTATGCCGGGCAGGCCCAAACAGCCTCAAGAAAACAGTGGGTAGCCGCGCTTTTTCAGCCCGCGCACGAGCCAGGCGGCAAGCAGACCGCCCAGCCAACCGACGGCAAACAATCCCCATTCGGCCGCCGCCATATGCCCCCCCGTTCGCAGCAACACATAGACCGTCACCAACCCGTCCAGGCACAAGGAAACCCACCAACGGCGCAAAACCATGTTGAGAAATGCCCCGACCCCAAACGAGCTTACAATCGCCAGCAATCCGAGCAGAAACCAAGCACCCAGCGCAAATGCGGCGGGATGGCCCATATTCTCACTCCCCTGCCATGCGAGACGATGTGTCTACACATCGCTATCGTCGGCTTATCGGTGGCGAAAAACGGGTTTGCGTTTTTCGATAAAAGCCGTAATCCCTTCCCGGGCGTCTTCTGTTTCAAAGACTTGGCCAAACAACTTGGCCTCCAAACGCAAACCGCTTTCCAGGCTGCCATCCAGGCCTTGGTCAATCGCCATCTTCGCCAGCCGCAGGGAGGCTTGACTCCGTTCCCGAAACACCTGCAGAAACTCCACTGCCCGAGCGCAGGCCTGCCCGCGCGGAACCACCTGGTTGACCAGTCCGATTTGCAAGGCTGTGTCGGCACCAATCGCCTGACCCGTCAAGATCAATTCCTTGGCCCGTGACGGCCCAATGAGTCTGGGCAGCCGTTGTGTACCGCCCGCGCCCGGGAACACCCCCAACTTGACCTCTGGGAACCCCAGCTCGATATGTTGCTCGGCGATGCGAAAATCGCACGCCAAGGCCAGCTCCAACCCGCCCCCGAGCGTGACACCGTTGAGCGCCGCCACGGTGGGTTTGCCCAATCGAGAGAGCTGGTTCATCGTCTCGTCGAACCGCAGCGCCATCTCCTCGGCGATACCCTGCTCCACATATTGCGGAAACTCTTTGATGTCCGCGCCGGCCATGAAAGCCCGCTCACCTTGACCTGTCACGACCACGGCGAACACATCCTCCGCTGCCGCAACCTGCGCTACCTCCGCACGGATTTTATCGCCCATCTCCGCGCTCAGCACGTTGAGCGGCGGGTTATCCAGCGTCAACACCGCCACACCGTCGCGGGTTTCCATATGTACCTGAGCCACTTTGGCATCTCCTCTCCCTGATTATGTATGCCGCGCGCAGTTCTATCGGAGAGCGCCACAAAGGACGAAGATACCGACTGCTCAATACCGCTTCCATTCATCGGGATCTGGCTGTTCCGGGTGTCGAATCCTGCGCAGCAGCCGCACCGCATAGCGGATCGCCAGTACCATGGCGCACACACCGACAATGGCGGCCCCAATGCGGGTCATCAACGCCATCATGTGAAACATTCGCCCCAACGTTCGGCACAATTCCCAGCCGCCAATAGCGAAGGCAGCAAACATCCAATCGGGCAAAAAAGGATTCAAGGACATCCTCCCCACATCGCGACCCATGCAAATGACCGTACCCTAGCATTGCCCACATTATAACACGGATAGGGAGAGCTCAGGCGGCCATCGACTTATGTACACTCTGCACATCCTCACATGGGTTTGCGTGCATGCCAGTTCCTTCTATATAATCATGAACGAGGTGAGTGAGAATGGCCCATCACGGACACGTGCACGCTTGTCCGAACTGCAACCATACATGGTTCCGAGAAGAAAAAATTGTTCAGCTCGACGCCAGCGTCGTCATTCAATCGTCATTACCTGTCGAGGGACGGACAACCAATGTGACGTATCGATACGTCTGCGTGAACTGCAATCAAATCCTGGACGAGCCCTGGAAAGGGCACCACGATTGACAGGAGCCGAAGCCATGTCCGACGGTATAGGGCCGTCGGACCGGTTCCAGACGGCGCCCCGCCGTCCTTTCCCCGTCATCAGGTTTGCACTGGGGGCATATTATCATAATACTCAATTTTTTGTGTCGTGTATCATATGGATTGAACGCGGTTTCGACAGTTCTCGACTTTGGTCATGTTGGGAGAGTGACTGAATCATGGCAGGCCGTCCACGGCGGCACAATTCCCCCCATTCCACCGGCCGCGGCCGATCCGGTCGGTGGAAGCGCGCAATCGTCCTCGTCACTGTGGCGGCCTGCGCCGGTGTGGCCGGCGGGGCGTATTACGCGCTGCACCGGCCGTTGAAAACAGTTTCCGCTCCGAGCGGTTCGAAATACACGGACGTGGCGGAACAACCAAAAATCCCTGCGGATCCAAATAGAACCAACATCTTGCTCATCGGTTCCGACACGCGCCCGGGTCAGGTGGGTGGCAACACCGACGTCTTGATATTATGCAGCATTGACCGGGCCCATCACCGAATTGAGATGCTCTCCATCCCGCGGGACACGAAGGTCACCTTCCCCGATGGCACGCAGGGCAAGATCAACGAAGCCCTTTCTCTCGGCGGCCCCGCCCTGACAGAACGAATGGTAAGCCAACTGTTAGACGTACATATTGACAATTATGCGCTCACCCACTTCGGCGGCCTGGTAAAAATCATCAACACGCTCGGCGGCATCCGGATTGATGTCCCGGAGCGCATGTACTACCGCACGGGAGACAAAGAATACGGCGTCATCAATCTTCAACCCGGGGTGCAAACCCTCAACGGCGCCCAAGCCTTGGGGTTCGTCCGTTTCCGCCACGACCGTCTCGGCGACATCGGGCGCACCCAGCGGCAGCAGGAATTCTTGAAGGCACTCTCCCACAAGCTTATGGATCCAGCCAACATCGTGCGTCTGCCGCAATTGGTCCGGGAGTTTTGGGGAACGATTGACACCGACATGAGCCTGGCCCAGGTGATACACCTAGCCACCCAAGCGACAAGTTTCAAGCAGTATCCAGTGGTCAGTGAAACCCTGCCGGGGTCGTTCCACAACCCAGATCCCAACATCCCCCATGACGCCAGCTATTGGATTGTCAATCCGGCGGAAGCGCGCTATGCCGCCAAGGGCCTGCTGGACAACGGAATACATGTCACGAACCCGGTGCAAGACCCGTACATCACAGAGCATTGGAGCCCGGCGGACGGAATGGGCGCACAGGCCCGCCTCCGCTCGGCTGCCACAACCGCTGGAACACAGCCAAATGGTAACACAACCTCGGTCAGCACAAATTCAGACGCTTCCAACGACAACCCAAACGCGGCGGGAGGAACTCCGCCGTATCCAGGGGCGGTCAAGATGGTGGTGACCGGACAAGCCATTAATGTGCGTTCAGGACCGGGAACCAATTATGCGGTGGTGGCGTCGGCCGCGGCCGGGGAAGTGGTTTGGAAACTCGAGGAGTTCAACGGATGGGACAAGATTCAACTGCCCGAGGGAGCTATCGGCTACGTGGCCAGCTGGTTGCTGCGACCAAGCCCGTGACAGGGGCACGAAAGCGATAGCACGCTCCAAGCCCTGCCGCCACCGCTTTCTTGGCGCGCCGTCCCGTCAAACAACGCGATGCAGGCGCCAGAGGCCTCACGGCCACCAGCTCCCGTGATACACCTGCATGCTCCATGGGTCCAACCATTCCGGGTGAACCACCGGAAGCGGATACCAAGGCCCCCCCACCGGATAGGCAGCAGCCGCCTGTGCCTTCGCGAGGGACTTCGCTCGCGCCCACTGGGCGGCTGCCCCGTCCCGGCGATGGGGTTCATAGGCGTGGGCGCGCAGCCACCAAGGCATCAGATCCACCGGTCGCCCGTACCAGTACGGATAACTCCAGGTGGGTGCCCATTCATTGGATTCCGGCATGTACCCGGTAGCCCAGCCCGGACGAACCTTAAACATTCCCTGCGCCTCCCTGTCCATCGCGGCGAGCGATGGGTCAGTTTCTCTGTAGCCTATGTCAGGAGACGGCAATCGGGTTCCCCGAGCCTACGCAGGCCGGCACAAATCGCGCGCACATCACTTGCACGGATACTCTGGCGCCTCCGAACGCACACCATCTTGTTCCCATTCATTCTCCTTGACGGCATCTTCTATCAAATCGACCACACGTTGCAGGATGCGGAGCAGCGTCGCCGCGTCATCAGGCCCCAGTTGCTCCAAGATACTGCGCCACTTTTGGATGCGAACGGATCGGATATGTTCGAGCTTTTGCTTGCCTTGATTGGTTATGGCGATGTATACCACGCGTCGATCTTCCTCGGACCGCGTCCTGTCGACAAAGCCCGACTTCACCAACTCGTCGCATACCTGAGTGACAGCGCCCGGGCTCAACCCGACGACACGGGCCAAATCCGAAGCCTTGGCTCGGTCACACGCGTCGAGATAGCGCAAGATGAACATCTCGCTGGTCGTCAAACCGAACTTTTTCACCTGCGAGTGTACATGCGCTATCTGCTGAAACCGAGACATGATGTCCTCGAACTGGCGAATCCAGTATGCCCCCGCATCCATTTGCGTTCACCACTCCCACGCTTTCTCGCTATATATTTTAGCAACCAAACAATCCTGGAAGCAACTGTCCCACGTCCCTCCGGGGACAGGAACGACAAAAAAAGACCGGCTCCAGACACGAGGAGCCGGGAGCGCTTATTTCCAGTATGGCAGTCCACGACGGCCTGATACCCGCAAAGTGAACCTGGGCTAGATCCATTTCCGCCGTCGGAATGCCCGAATCATGATCCAGGTGATGACCAGGAGCCCGGCGGTCACAATCACAGTTGCCAGCCAACGCCTTTGGAACGGAATCGGCACGTTCATGCCGAAGTAACCCGTGATCAGCGTCAGGGTGGCAGTCACCGTGGTAATGACCGTCAACACCCGCATCGTCTCGTTGGTCTTGGCCGAGACCAACGACGAATACGTGTCCAACGCGCCTGAAACCAAGTCGCCGAACACCTCGATAGAGTCGGAGATCCGTTCGAGATGATCCGTGAGGTCCATATAGTAAGGAATGTTCTCTTCCTTGACCGCGAACGAGTATGCCGAACCCACGTTTTGAAAGATTCGCTTCTTGGGCTGCACCACCCGACGAATCAGGACAATCGTTCGTTTTAGAGACAGAAACTCCTCGGTGATTTCCATGGCCGGGTGCTCATACATCTCGTCCTCCAACTCGTCGATACGGGCGGAAATCCGTTCCATGATGGGAAAGTACTCATCGGTTATCCCGTCGACAATCGAGTACAGAAGAAAATCCGGTCCCTTGTTCATGTGGAACGAATCCCGCAGCGACTGGGCGGCAATGCGGCCGATAGGCTGAACGGGGTGCCGATGCACGGTGACAATGTAGTTTTTCGCCAAGAATACGTTGAGTTCTTCCGTGGTGACCTCGCGTTCACTCTCTTCATCGTACTTCAGGGCGTGAAACGTAAAAAAATAATATTCATCATACCGATCCACCTTGGATCGCGGCGAATCGTGCAAACAGTCTTCAATGGCCAAGGGATGGAAATCAAACTTGGCGGCCACCCACTTCAGTTCATCCAGGGTGCAATTGTAGAGGTCTATCCATAACAAGCTGTTTTCGTCGGCGAGCAAATCCTGCAGGCGCGAAAGGTCCACGTCATGATACATTCGCTGATCTTGATGGTTGTAAAAATAAGTCTTGATCATGGACCTCGCCTCCTCGTATTGCTGCCATTTCGACATTATATTCTGCCTTATTGGCTGCCGTCAAACCTCGGGACCATCTGCTCACGTGCGATAATCGGCGTTGATGCGCACGTAGTCGTAAGTCAGGTCGCACCCCCAGGCGACGGCCGTCCCGTCCCCCGCGTCCAGCGTCACACACACCTGCACTTCGTCGGCGCTCAATACCCGCGTAGCCTCTGCTTCCGAGAAGGGCACCGGTTCCCCCTTCTCCAGCAGCAAAACCTGGCCATAGGGGCTCACAAACTCCACGCGCACCCGCTGCGGGTTGAATTGCACCCCGCTGTATCCGAGAGCCGCCAGCACCCGTCCCCAGTTGGCATCGCGACCAAACATCGCAGACTTGACCAGATTCGAGGACACCACCGATTTGGCCAAACGCCGCGCTGCCTCGGTGTCCTGGGCGCCGACAACTTTGACCTCCAGCAGCTTGGTGGCTCCCTCCCCATCGCGGGCAATCTGCTTCGCCAACGAGACCATGACCGCTGTCAACGCCCGCGAAAACTCCGCATAGGCCTCCGATTCTCGGGCAATGGCCACCCCGGACGCGCCGTTGGCCAGGACAAACACAGTGTCATTGGTGCTGGTGTCGCCGTCGATGGAAAGCATGTTGAAGGAAACGTCGACCCCGTCCGCCAGGGCTGTCTGCAGCACATCGGGCGCCACCTCTGCATCCGTCGTGAGAACGGCCAACATCGTAGCCATGTTGGGATGAATCATCCCCGACCCCTTGGCCATCCCCCCTATGGTCACGGTTCTGCCCTGCAGCGGAAAACGGATGGCCGCCTGCTTCATCACCGTGTCGGTCGTGCGAATCGCGTCCGCCGCCCGGGCGTCTACAGCCGGCCCCCGCGCCAAGGCAGCACCCAAACGTCCCATTCCTTCCAATACGAGATCCATGGGCAG
Organism: Alicyclobacillus kakegawensis NBRC 103104; assembly: GCF_001552655.1. GTDB lineage: Bacteria > Bacillota > Bacilli > Alicyclobacillales > Alicyclobacillaceae > Alicyclobacillus_G > Alicyclobacillus_G kakegawensis. The sequence continues at coordinate 161,003 of NZ_BCRP01000007.1, forward strand.
GGGCACGCCAATCACGCCGGTGGAGGCCACCAACACTTCCTCCGGCTGTACGGACAGGAGACGGGCCGCTGTTTCCGCCATCACCCGGACGTCGGCATCGCCTCGCCGGCCCGTGCAGGCGTTCGCGTTGCCACTGTTCAGCAGCACGGCACGCGCGCGGCCGCGCCTATGGACGATGGAGCGGGACCAATGAACGGGCGCGGCTTGTACAACGTTGGTCGTAAACACGCCTGCTGCGCTCGCTTCTGCCTCGCTCAAGACCACAGCCAGGTCATCTGCCCCCGAATCCTTGACTCCCGCCCGCGCGGCCGCGGCCAAGAACCCTTGCGGCGCCGTCACGCCACCATGCATCCATTCCATGTCTTCGTGCACCCACCATTCCGGAAATCTTTCAGAACCCTATTCGGTGTCCACCGCGACCTGCGTCACACACGTGTATAGGTTACTACCTCAGACCATGGCCGGTCGAGAGAAAAATTAGCGTTCAGACAAAAAAGTGTGGAACCTCGCCAGGAAAACGCCCATATCCTAAAGGCGATAATAAGGAGGTTTTGCAATTGGTCACAGGCGACGGATGGGTATGGCACCATCAGCAGCCCGTGCCGCATGAACACGGCACAGAGAGCTCAAGCGAGCGCCCTCCCAGGTCGCAGCACATTGACTGGCACGGCCGATATCCCGGTCTGGTCCTGCTAAACGGCCCCGACCAGCGGCGGACCGTGGCCCTGACCTTCGACGACGGACCCGACGACAAATGGACCCCACGCATCTTGTCTGTGTTGTCCGATTTGCGGGTGAAGGCGACGTTCTGCTGTGTCGGACAGCGGGTGAAGGACCATCCCGATGTCCTGAAACGAATCGTGCGCGCGGGACACGTGGTGGCCAACCACAGCTATCACCACCCCAACCTGACCAAACTGCCCAAAGAGCGTATTCGCACTGAAATCACCACAACCAACGAGGCCATCATGCGCACAGTCAACCTGAGCCCACGATTTGTGCGTCCGCCCTATGGGGCCATCAATCGCACCGTGATCGACGTGATTCAGGAACTGGACATGAAACTGCTGTTCTGGAATGTCGACAGTCTCGATTGGTCGGGGTTAACCAGCGCCCAAGTGGCGAGCAACGTGCTGTCGCACATTACGCCAGAAGCCATCGTCCTCATGCACTCCGCCGGTGGACGAGGGGAAAGCTTGCAGGGCACAGTGGACGCTCTGCCCCATATCGTTCAGGTGCTCCGTCGAGAGGGTTATACGTTTTCCACCATTTCCGAACTGCTCGGGGAACCCGCCTATCAAACCTGACCCCGCGGCCCGGCCGCGGATTGGCCCGGGGCGTCGGCCGGTCCGGCCTCGGCAAGGCACAGGCCGCCCAAGGCGCTGCTTGCCCCTCGACCCCCGGGTTGTCCACGGGCCCGGCTTTTATAATAAAATAGGAATGGTTCCCCGAGCCCTTCGAACGCGTTCGCGCGGCCAGGGGACAAGCCGTTGGGTGCACGTCTGTCATGTTGGGGAGGTTGCGAATGGATTATCAGGAAATTCAATATCAGGTCGATGGCGCCGTTGCCACTGTGACCTTGAACCGTCCAGACGCCTTGAACGCGCTGACGCAAACCATGCGCCGCGAGTTGCTGCACGCGCTGGACCGGGTGGCCAAGGACCCGAATATTCGGGCTGTGCTCATAACGGGAGCCGGACGCGCCTTTTGCGTCGGCCAGGATGTGCGGGAACTGGCTGACTATTACGAGGCCAACGGTCCGGAGCTGGGCCGCGTGGTCGAGGAGGAGTACATACCGATTGTCCGGCGCCTGCGTTCGCTGCCACAACCCACTGTGGCTCTGGTCAACGGCGCGGCTGTCGGCGGCGGCCTGGCATTGGTGTTGGCCGCAGATTTTCGCATCCTGCACAGCAAATCCCTTCTCTCGCCGGTGTTCGTGAAAGTGGGACTGGCCCCCGACACGGCGGTCACCTTCCTGCTCTCCCGTGCCATCGGCTACGCCCGCGCCCTGTCCCTCACGCTGCGTGGCAGCGCACTGAAGCCTGAGGAGGCTGTCGATCTGGGGCTCGCGGCCCAAGTCAACGCTTCTCTGGATGAGGCGTGGGAGGAGGCGCGCACCCTGCTGGCCGAGCTGGCGGCTGGTCCGACTCGGGCTTATGCAGAAATCCGCCGCTTGTACGACCTGGCAGCTGCACATTCCTTGGAGGAAACCGTGGTATTCGAACGGGAAGCCCAAGACCGACTGGCGAGGACACAGGATCACCAAGAGGCGGTCAGGGCGTTTCTGGAAAAACGCGAGCCCCACTTCACGGGCCAATGAACCATCGCCCAACGCGGGGAACACATCGGAAAGGGGAAAATCACATGCACAAACCCATGCTGCCCAATGACACGTTCCGTGGCCAGACCGCCGTGATTACCGGCGGCGGCACGGGCATCGGCTTCGCAATCGCCAAATATCTGGCGAACCTGGGAGCGCGCGTGGTCCTGGCCAGTCGCAAGGCCGAACACCTGGACAAAGCCGTCGCGGAAATCCAGGACGCCGGGGGCGAAGCGTTCGCCGTACCGACCGACGTCCGCGACCCGGAGCAGGTCGACCGCTTGATGAACACGGCGGTGGAGAAAACCGGACGGCTGGACATCCTCGTCAACTCGGCAGCCGGGAACTTCATCGTGGACAGCGAGAAGCTTTCCGTCAACGGCTGGAACGCCGTCGTGGGGTCCGTGCTCAACGGCACCTTTTACTGCACGCGGGCGGCCGGCCTCAAGATGATTGAGTCGAAAAACGGAGGCCGCATCCTCTCCATCGTCGCCAGCTACGCGTGGACCGGCGGCCCGCGGACCGTTCATTCGGTGGCGGCCAAAGCGGGGGTCGTCGCCATGACGCGCACACTGGCTGTGGAGTGGGCGCATTATGGTATCCGAGTGAACGCCGTTTGCCCGGGTCCGACCGACACCGAAGGCGCACGTCCGCTGTGGGCCGATCCGGCCGACGAAGAGCGCCTGAAGGCCAAGATCCCGGTCGGCCGTTTTGCCGATCCGTCCGAAATCGCCAACGCCGCCACCTATCTGCTCTCTCCCTACGCGGATTTTGTCAACGGAGAGGTCTTTGTGATTGACGGTGGAGAATGGCTCGGAAAGGGTTTGACCTCATGAACGACTTGCTGACTGGAAAGATTGCCCTGATCACGGGGAGTTCACGCGGTATTGGCCGCGCCTCCGCGATCGCCATGGCGCAGGCGGGCGCGGACGTGGTGGTGCATTACAATCGGCAGGCCGACTTGGCGCAGGAGGTTGTCCAGGAGATTCAATCCCTAGGCCGGCGCAGCGTGGCGGTCCAGGCCAACCTGGAATCCAGCGAGGACATCGAGCGGATGTTTCAGGTGGTCGGCGAAACCTACGGCCGGCTTGATGTCTTCATGGCCAACGCCGCCGCCACCGCGTTCAAACCGGTGCTGCAGATGAAGCCGCATCACATCGACCGAACCTACCGTCTGTTGATCAACGCACTCGTAACCTCTGTCCAACTGGCGGTACCGCTCATGCAGGGTCGGGAAGGCCGCATCATCACCGTCACCGGGCACGGAACCGACTTCACCCTGCCGCTGTACGGATCCATCGGATCGGCCAAGGCGGCCGTGGAGGCCCTGACTCGCTACCTGTCCTATGAACTGGGGCCGCACGGCATCACCTGCAACGCATTGGCTCCTGGTGTCGTGGCAACCGATTCGGCCCGCTACTACATGGGCGATTCGTACGCCGAGTTTGAGCGCGAGGTGAGCCGGCAGACCCCGCTCGGACGGTTGGCCACACCGAAAGACGTGGCCGACGTCGCCGTCTTTTTGGCCAGCGACCTGTCCCGCTTCATCACCGGCCAGGTGATACGGGTGGACGGTGGACTGACCCATACCTCCGGGCCGTTTGAGACCACTAAGGACCTGCGCCCGTAAAACGGCTGCTCGACAGCCTATGGCTGTTGCAGGCCAACCTGTCACGCCCTGCAACAGCCGATATTTCAGTGTGCCAAGGAAGGTGACCCGATTGGACAAGCGGATGACCGTTGACCAGGTGGTGGCCGATATACCGAGCGGATCCACCGTGGCCATCGGCGGGTCGTCGCTCTCCCGCAAACCGATGGCCCTGATACGAGCACTCGCGCGCAGCTCCGTGAAAGACCTGCGCCTGATCGTCGATGTCGGCGGACCGGATGTGGACCTGCTGATTGGCACTGGATCTGTATCCGAAGTCATTTACGCGTTCGTCGGTTTTGAGGTTTTGGGGCTCGCCCCCCACTTTCGCCGCGCCCGTCAACAACAGGCGCTCCGCTTCGAGGAGTGGACCGAATACACCGTGATGGCGGGGCTGGATGCCACCATCAAACGGGTCCCCTTTCTCCCCACCCACGCCGGGTTGGCTACCGACGTACTGTCGGTCAACACCTCCTTCCGGCGCTTCCAAGACCCGTTCCACGGCGAGGAGTTGGTCGCGGTGCCCGCCCTCAAGCCGGACGTCGCTCTCATCCATGTGAATTATGCGGACGCCAAGGGCAACGGCGTGATCCTTGGCGATGGCCACGTGGATGTGCTTTGCGCGAAGGCGGCGCGCCGGACGTACATGTCGTGCGAACGCATCATCTCCTCCGACGAGCTGCAGCGTTACGGGCGTGACGTCCAGATCCTGCGCGTGCATACCACCGGCGTCGTCGAGCTCCCGTGGGGCGCGCATCCCACCGGCTGCGCACCCGACTACCGAGCGGACCTGCGCCACCTGCAAGACTACCTGAAGCACTCAGCCAACGAGGATGCGTGGCGTGAGTATGCGGATCAATACATCTACACAGACCCGTCCCGCTACCTCGAACGGCAGGGCGGCGTCGAGGCGCTGCTCGCCCGCCTGAAGGTCTGAGGTTAGGGCACACCCGTCTGGAAAGGAGAATCACGATGCCACTGGATGAGAGGTACGCGCTCGACGAATTCCTCATCACCACCATGGCCCGCCAGTTCAGCGGCGAGGTCATGGTCAGCTCGGTCACGGCCTTCGGGGCGCTGGCCGCGCTGTTGGCGAAGGCTCGCTATGCGCCCGACCTGGCCGTCTTGGCCACGCCGGAATCAGGGATGGAGGTCACACCGATGCCCACGCTCAGCTTGGGGCAGTTTCTCACCGACGCCCAGCGTGGCATTCCCCTGACCATGGAAGAGATTTTCGACGCCATCTTCACCGACCACTTTCGCATCTGGATTAACCCGGCGCAGATTGACCGGCACGGGAACACGAACATCAGCGTGATTGGCGATTGGCACCAGCCGAAGGTGGCAATGGTCGGTTCGCGCGGCATCCCGGAAGATACGAGCCACCTGTCGCAGATTTTTTACTACGTCCTGACGCACAGCAGGCGCACGGTCGTGGAACAGGTCGATTTCCGCAGCGGGGCCGGCACGGGGCCGGATCGGGACGCTACGCTGGGAGCGCACGGGGCCCCAAGCGTCCTGGTAACCGACTTGGGCGTGTTTGACTTCACCGGCCCTGGCGGCACCATGGCCGTCCGCTCCCTGCATCCCGGCGTCACGTTGGAGGAAGTGCAGGAGAAGAGCGGTTTCGAGATCCACGCCCCCGGCTCGATACCGGTGACAGACCCCCCGACTGAGGAAGATGTGCAAATCATCCGCGATGCCGATCCGCTCGAGGTCCGCAAGCTGGAGCTTCTCTCTGGGCCCGAAGCCGCCGAGCGGTTTGTCAGCATCTATGAAAGAGAGCGCCAGGCACTGCATGCCGCCTGGCCGCGATTAGGGAAGCTTGGCTGATGACGCAGAAAAAACGAGTTCTCATCACCGGAGGAGCCCAGGGCATCGGCTTTGCGGCCGCCGAGCTGTTCCTGGAACGAGGGTACGAGGTCGCCATCTGGGCCTTGCACGCGGACAGCGTGCAGCGGGCGGTGGCGGCCCTCGGTGAACGGGTCTTCGGACAGACCGTCGACGTCGGCAGTGAAGAGCAGGTAAAGGCAGCCTATCAGCAGCTGGTGGACGAGTTCGGCATCGTCAACATTTTAGTCAACAACGCCGGCTACACCCTGACATCCCGGTTTCTTGACGAAGATTCCAAGTACTGGAGACGCGTTGTCGATACCAACCTGTGGGGCGTCATCTATACAACGCGGGCGGTGCTGGGCGATATGGTGGCGGCCGAATCTGGCAGCATCGTGAACGTGGTGTCGGATGCCGGGCGCGTCGGCATGGCGGGCGAAGCAGTGTACGCAGCCAGCAAAGGCGGTGTGGTGGCGTTTTCCAAATCCATTGCCCAGGAGGCGGCGCGATACCACGTCCGAGTCAACTGCGTCTCCCCTGGTCCCACGCGTACGCGCATCCTGGAGATCAACAGCGAACATGAAGACGCGCAGAAGCTGATTGACAAGATGATACGCCGCATTCCCCTGCGCAAGATTGCCGAGCCACGGGACGTGGCGGAGGCTATCGTGTTCCTGGCCAGCGATGCAGCCTCCCAGATCACAGGACAGGTGCTGTCTGTCTCCGGCGGATTGACCATGGTTTGAGATCGGACCTCTATCACTCAGAACACACAAGCAGGGCAGGCATAATGCCCTGCCCTGCTTGTGGTTCCCCACTTTATTCCTCGTACCGTTTCCATAAGAGAACGCCATTTTGCCCGCCGAATCCGAAAGAATTGCTCAACGCGTAGCGGATGGCCTGCGGGCGTGCCTCCTGAACCAGCCCTCTGGGTGTCCCGGGTTCCGGATGGTCACAGTGCAAGTTCGGCGGCAGCCATCCCGTTTCCAAGGCCTTCACGCAGGCCAAGCTCTCCACGCCTCCCGCCGCCCCCAGCAGGTGGCCAATCGAACCTTTGATGGAGCTGACCGCGATATGGTCGAGCGCCTCGCCGAACAACGCCGACAGCGCCTTAATCTCGGCTGTATCTCCCGCCTTGGTGGAAGTGGCGTGGGCATTGATGTAATCAATGTCTGCCGGCTGCACCCCCGCCTGCGCCAGAGCCATCCGCATCGCCGCCATCGCCCCGATTCCCTCGGGATGCGGGGCAATCTGGTGGAATGCATCGTTCGATGTGCCGTACCCAACCAATTCCGCATAGATGTGCGCGCCTCGTGCCAACGCCCGCTCCAACGGCTCCAAGACCAAGATGGCCGCGCCTTCTCCCATCACCATCCCGGAGCGGTCGATGTCGAACGGGCGCGACCAGCGCGAGTGGTCGTCCGGGCCGTGGCTCACCAGCGCCCCCGACGCCCGCAGCCCCGCCAGAAGTGTGGACGCAAACAGGCAATCGCTGCCTCCCGCCAAGGCCACATCCACGCGGCCGCTTTGAATCCAGCTGGCCGCCTCACCAATCGAATTGGCCGAGGAGGCGCAGGCCGTGGTGTAGGTGAGAACAGGCCCCTGAATATTAAAATGAATCGCTACCGAGCTGCCGGCCGCGTTCGGGATGGACTTGGAAACCAACCTCGGCTCCACCCTCGCCAGCGCGTCCTTCGCCAGCTCCGTAGCGGCGTCGTCCATGTTGCGAATGGAACCAAAGCTCGTGCCCATGAAAACCCCGGTCCTCTCCGGACTCGTCCCGGGATTCCACCCCTCATCGGCAGTCAAACCTGCGTCACGGACCGCCTCCATGGCCGCGACCAACGCCATCTGACTGAACCGGGCCGTGTCCCGGACCGTCTTTCGGGAGAGAAAATCGGATGGCTGGAAGTCCGGCACGTCGGCCACCACAGGTGCCCAAGGCGCAAGCACCGGGTCTTTTGTGGTGCGCACTGCGGAGCGATTCTGGATGATTCCGTTCCAAAAGGGTTCAACTCCCACTCCATGCGGCGTGACAGCCCCCAATCCCGTTACCACGATCCTAGCCGATGATGTCAACGTATAACTCCCCTTACAATGACGAACCGTCATGTTCAACGTCTCTGAGGCGTCGTTTTTCGCCTGACCAAACAGCGCACAACATCCTCATTATACACCATCCACGGTTTACGGGGCTGGCGGAGGGCCGGTCCCCCCTCCGCCAGCCCAGTCCCATCAAAAAGCAGCAAAAAAGGAGGGCAGTTCATCTGCCCCCCGCCATTCAACCCGTCGGACCGTCATGCGGGTGCTTGGTCATGACGACCGCAAAATCAGGCATAGCCGGGTCCTTTGGCTGTGATGCCAACACCCTCAGGCCTGTTTGGACGCTTCCAATTCAATCGAGACCTGCACCTCGTTGCCGACCAAGACGCCGCCCGTCTCCAGCGCAGCATTCCACTTCAGACCATACTCTTCGCGGTTGATGGTTCCACGTCCACTGAAGCCCACCTTGATGTTGCCCCAGGGGTCTTTTCCCTGGCCTTCGTAGGTGACGAGAAACGTCTCCGGACGGGTGACACCGCGAATCGTCAGGTCGCCTGTCACTTCGTATTCGCCGTCGCTCTTTTTGACGATGCGCGTCGACTGGAAGGTGATCTTCGGGTGGTTTTCAGCATCAAAGAAGTCAGGCGACACCAAGTGCTTATCGCGGTCCTGATTGCGGGTGTCCACGCTGTTCACGTCAATCTCGAAGCGAACGCTGGCCGTGGTCAGGTCGTCGGGGTCTGCTTGAATCTCCGCCGAAAACCGTTGAAAGGTCCCTTTCACCTTTGAAACCATCATGTGACGAACGGAAAAATCGATGCTGCTGTGGTCCACATCCACCGTCCATCGATCCAACGCCATGTACGCTCCCTCCCTGTCCACCGGATTTAACTTACAGAGCGTTATCAACTTAACTATGTAAAGCTGTCTCGCTCTATAGTATGAATGGCCTTACGGCCAGTGTCAAGATGATGTTGCCACATTCATGCGGCTCCTCGACTCCGCCGCAGGCGTCAGCACTTACTGTATCCGCACGCCTCACACTCGTAGCAGCCGCCAGTGCGGACCAACGACAGCTGGTGACAGTTTGGACACAGGTCCTTGGCTACACTGTACGAGCGCAGTGGCAAGGCAGCGGCTCCCTCGGAAGTGGCCGTTTCCTGTCCCGACGCCCATTCGGCAAATCCACGGCGACGCATCGGGAACGTCTCCGCGTGTTCAATCAACGCCTTGGCAATCGCATCCGGCACGGACGTGATGCGGCGGTCGCCAAACCCGACGGAATTGTATCCGCCGATCCCCGAAAAATGCTTAACCAATTCGGCTTCTTTGTTGGGGTTGTTGGAATCGCGCAGGTACAAGGTAATGGCGCGACCCAGCGCTTCATTGGCGGCATACACATCACTGCCCGCCTTGCCGATATTCACGAAAATCTCCAGCGCCACGTGTTCGTCCGGATCGTCATTGATGGTGATATACGCCTTGCCGAGCGGCGTCTCCTTCTTGTACGTGGCGCCGTACAGCACATCAGGGCGGCGGCGTTTGACGTAGCCAACGGCTGCCGGAGCCGGCGAGGCTGACTTTGCGCCTTGCCCGTCGCCGCCTGCCGGAGCGGGCCTCGCCTCTGCGTCCTCGTCCGCTAGTGCGGCTTCGGCAGATTCCTCAGCCTTCAGCGACAGAACCTGCTCCGAGCGGGAACCGTCGCGGTAGATGGTCACACCCTTGCAGCCGAGTTCGTAGGCCAGGTCGTACAGCCGCTTGGTATCCTCGACGGTGTAGGAGTTGGGCGCGTTGCAGGTCTTGGAGATGGAACTGTCAATCCACTTTTGCAGCGCCGCCTGCACCCGCACATGCTCCTCCGGCGTCAAGTCCATGGCCGTCACGAAGTAATCGGGCAACTCCTGGGCTTGCGGATGCGTGTCGAAATATTCCTGCACGATGGCGGCGTTCTCCTCAAACATGCCCAACCGCGAGTTGCGGAAGTAGGACCAAGCATAATACGGTTCACACCCGGTCGAACAGCCGACCATGGTGCCGGTGGTGCCTGTGGGCGCGATGGTCATCGTCGTCACGTTCCGCACCCCATGCCGCCGCACGGCCTCAGCCACATGCGGACGCTCCGCCGCCATTTGCCGCATGTACCCGGACTGCAGGAATTTCTCGGCGTCAAACCGCTCAAACGGCCCGTTCTCCTTGGCCAACTCCACAGATTCCAGATAACACCACTCCGCCATAAAGCCCAGCAACACGTCAATCAGCCGCACCGACTCGTCCGATCCGTAGCGCACGCCGCAATACAGCAGCAGATCGTGCAGCCCCATAATACCCAGGCCCACTCGCCGTTCGCTCAGCTGGTTGCGGCGGTTTTCGGGAAACGGGTAGTACGTCGCGTCGATGACGGCGTCCTGGAACCGCAGGCCGGATCGGACCACATCCTCGAGTTCCTCCCAACGGATGTGATGGAGGAAAAACTCCGCTTTCTCGCGGTCAAAGTGCCGCAAAAGGGCCTCGCGAATGGCTTCCTCCTTGGCCGGGTCCTGAAACTCCACCCGTTGTCCTGAATCTGCGAATCCGACGGCGAACTTGCTCAACACCACGGCTCCCAAATTGCAGATACCGTAAGCCGGCAGCGGCTGCTCCCCGCACGGGTTGGTGGCAACCAACGGATTATAATACCAAGAATTGGACATCTCATTCGCGCGGCCCAGAAAGACCACTCCCGGCTCCGCCGACTTCCAGGCCGAGGTCACCAGCTCATCCCACAGCTGGCGGGCGGTGAGGGTATCGTGCACGACAAACTCGCGGCCACTCTGCTCCCACCGGTCGAAATCCCCATCAAAGTCGTTGACGTCCTCTTCCCGCACGAAACCGATGGGCCACGGCTCATCCGCCTCCTTGGCGGCCATGAAGCGTTCCGATACGCCGACCGAGATGTTGGCCCCCGTTATCACCCCGTCCACCTGCTTGCAGCGAATGAACTTGAGGATGTCAGCATGGCGGTCGGCCAGGATTAACATCAGCGCCCCGCGGCGGGAACCGCCCTGTAGAGTCAGCTGGCAGCCAACACTCATGATCTCCCCGACGCCCACCGGGCCAAAACCGTCCCCAAAGACCTGATTTCCCTTGTCGTACAACTGTCCCCAAGAATAGGCCCCGGAGCTCCGTCCGTTTACGCCGCGCACATAACTGTAGCGTGGGCGCAGCGAGGACAGGATGATGGAAACCGTCTTGCCCTCCTGCATCCGCTCCCACATGTCGGCGAGCGTCTCTGCAATGGTGCTGCGCTGGTCACCGGGATAAAGCACGGTGCCGATGATGTCCGACAGCACCAGGGCGCCGCTGGCCAGGATCTTTTCGTACAGGTCCTTGGCCGAAACCGGCTCCGAACGAACCACCGGGCGGCCTTCCCCCAGCCAATCCTCAATCCGTCCGTTCCACAAATCGTCATACCCGTCGACACTGGTGTCCGGAAAGACAAACTGCCACTTCGCGTCCTCTTCCACGGCGCGCAGGAAGCTGCGGTTGACGCGCACGACCTTGGTGCTGTGTGGGTAAGACGCCTCAAGAAACTCCGGCAGGTCCGCGTGCCACACGTCCAGAACCAGATTGAGGTATTTGTTGCGCGGCTCCGACGACACCGGCACCAAGCTCCCCTGAGGCGGTATGCGCGACAGGTTCATGCCGACGCCGCCGCTGCGCGCCTGGATCTCCAGGGTTTGGCCGAACGATTCCGCGTAGTCACGCAGGGTTGGCCCGACGCTGGGAATCACAAAACAGTTATAGCTGGTCGTCTGCATGCCGGAACCCAGCGACGCATTCACGCGCCCGCCCGGAACGTACCGCCAGCGGCTCTGCAGCTGATAAAACTTCTCCTCCCAATAAGCAGGATCCTTGGTCACCTCCGCGGCGCCGCGGGCCACTCGTCGCCACATCTGGCGGGGAGCGGTCTCCAACAGCACGTCCACCTGGTGGAACGGCAGCACCTCGCGCACCCCGTCCTTCAACTCGACCGTCACCGAGCGCTCGGCCTCGTTCACGTCGACCACGCGCGCCAGCTCGTGATAGGCGCGCTTTTTGTCCAGCACCGCGACCACAAGCGCTCCCGGACTCAACGATTTCTTGGTCACATCCTTGAGCAGGTACCTATCCGCAACAATCCGTTCCCCCGTAGGGCTCAGAGCATCCTCGGCGGTAAACGGCAGCATGCTTTGTTCGAGAGCGCGGCTCATGCGTACAACCCCCAGGTATGTATTTTAATTTTATTGCATCCCATTGGAGAGTTACGATCCCTCGGAACCATCGGTGCGCCCGCCTTGCAGTGACTTGTCGCTCAACAGCCCCAACACTTCCTGAGCCAGCGTTTCCACGTCCCGAAACTGCCGGTACACGCTGGCAAAGCGGACATAGGCGACACCATCCAGCTGCCGCAGTTCCTCCATCACCCGCTCCCCGATGACCGAGGAGGGGACCTCACGTTCGTATTCCAGGCGCAGGCCGCGTTCAATGCGGCGCACCACGTCTTCCACCGCATCCGCTGGAATCGGGCGCTTTTCGCACGCCTTCATCAAACCGCGGTAAAGCTTGTCCGCTGAGAATTCTTCGCGCTTTGCATCCTTCTTGATAACCATCAACGGACGCTGTTCGACCCGCTCATATGTGGTGAAGCGACGAGCACAATCCGGATTGGTGCACTCGCGGCGGCGGCGAATGGTGCACCCGTCCTCGCCGGCCCGCGACTCAATCACGCGCGAATTGTCGCAACCGCAGTACGGGCATCGCATCTCTCTCCCTCCCGTCGGCGCCAGGGCGGTCCGCAGAATCACCGAAGCGAGACTCCATATCTAGTGGATGATAACTAGACAACACCGATTATACCCACTATATATACGGCAGGCAACCTGTTTGACCAAAACCCTGTCGGACCGCGCCAGGAGCGGTTTTCCCCTTGCCACCCCCTGCCTTGGCGCCGCGGTCGACTCAGCCCCTCACCTGAGGGCGGCGACCGAAGAAAACACGTAATCCGGTGGCGGAGTAGCTTCCTCGCTGCTGTACTGGACGCCGCTTTGCACCCACACGGTGGTCAATCCGGACGCCTGCCCGGCCGCGATATCGGTGCGCAGGTTGTCTCCGACGATGAACACATCGGTGCGCGCAAGAGCGTAGCGGGACAACGCGTAGTCAATGAATCGGGGAGAAGGCTTGCCGATGATGACGGCGTCCGCACCACTGGCCTCGGCAACCAGGCGCCCGACGGCCCCGTTGCCGGGATAAAAGCGGCTGCCCACCGGCAACCGCACGTCAGGATTGGTGAGAACAAACCAGCCCAGTTCCATGGCGAGCAGGGAGAACGCGGCATAATCCAGGTATCCCGCCCGCCGATCCAGCCCGAGCACCAACCCGTCCACCTCGGGCAAGGCGTCTTCCTGCCAACCGCGCAGGCAGACCCCGGTCAGCCCGACGGCCGCCAACGCCTCCGCCACCCCGGCCTCGCCCAGATAACCGATGCGGCCGCGGCCAACCCGGCGCAGCACATAATCGGCGCTCGCTTCACTTGAGGTCACCACCTCTTCTGGTCTCGCCGTGATGCCCATGCGGTTGAGCTTCTCCGCGGTTTGCTGCGGCGTGCGGATAGAGTTGTTGGTCAGAAACACAGGCTGAATCCGGCGTTCGCGCAGGCGCTGAACGAACGCCGCCGCCCCCTCAATCACCTCGTCCCCCCGGTATATCGTCCCGTCCAAGTCAATCAATGCAGCCCGCCAGGGGCGTGCAAGTAGCGATGCCACGCGCCATCCCTCCATCCTGCTCTCAAACCTACTGTCGGCCCGTTTGCGGGTGTCTCAGCCACCATGCTACTTTACCTCAGTTTGCACGTGCCTGGCTATGCGCCTGGGAGTTGCTTCGATGGCCGTCAGCGTTTACGGTATAGAGAGATACACTCGATCTTCTGGTGAGGAGGGAGTCCGTTGCCCGTTCAAGAATCCAGCCCCGTCCCGGTGCGTCTATCGGGGCACGTCTGGCAAGTGCCATTTCCGACTCCCACCTTGCCGCCCCTAGATCATACCAATACGTACGTGATTACGGCCGGAGACGACTGCCTGCTGGTGGACCTCGGCACAAGCGAAGGGCGTCATCTCTCGTGGCTGACGCAATTCCTGCGCGACCTGGGTGTCCAACGCCTGCGGATCATCGCCACCCACTACCATGTTGATCACACCGCGGGCTTACCCCGGCTGGCGACCCAGTGGCAGGTTCCCATCCACCTTCATCCGTTGGACCATCCGCCTGCCCGACAAGCGCTCGGAGTGACCCCGGAATTGCTGCAGCCTGCGCCAGCGCATGTCCAACTGGCGGATCTGCCTGTCATCATTCGCCATCAGCCCGGTCACACACACGGTCACCTGCATATCGAGGTCCCGGCGGACGGAGTGATCTTGGTCGGGGACCATCTGTCCGGCGCGGGGACGGTATGGATTGGACCGCCGGACGGGCACATGGACGATTACTTGACAGCGCTCACAGCCATCGCGCAAAGCGGATGCCCCGTCGCCGGCCCTGGGCACGGACCGCCGCTAAACGCGCGCGCAGCCGCCCTGCAGACGAAAGAACGGCGGCTCCGGCGCGAGGCGGAGATTCTCTCGTTGATCTCCCAAAGGCCGCTCAGCATCCGGGAATTGCGGCAACGGATATACGGCGATTCGCTGCCTTCCGGCGTCGAGGGGGTCGCGCGCAGAACGCTGCAGGCGCACGTAGAACGGCTGCTGGATGCGGGGCAAGTACAAGCCGCGTGGAAGGACGGGCGCTTCCTGTATAGCGCGGAACCCTCAGCCAATGGCTGAAGCCGGGTCACCGTTTTCCTGGTGAAGGCGTTTGCCAACTTGACCACGGAGTGGGTGGATCGAGCGCGATGAAGGGGGAGGAGAAGCTGGATGCTGGGAGATGCTTGTTGGGCCTATTGGAGGGACCTCGTCCGCTTGCTGGGACGGCCCCGCTCCGTGCTCGACCACCTGTCGCAGCCATTGGCGACCGCCATCCTCCGCTGCCGGTGGGCCACCGCGTGGTCCGTCATTGTGGCCGCCCTCGCCAGCTGGACTATCCATCCAGACTGGCCCACCCAAGCCGCTAGGCTGGTCAGCGGGCGCCCCGTGCATCCAGCCCTCGCCAACTTCGGCTTTGTCTTGGCGGTCCTGGTCTCCATCCCCATTGTGTACAGTGGCCTGCGTCTGTACACACTCATTCACCACGTCGTGGCCGTCAACGTGTGCCGGACTGCCGGCATCCGGTTGAAACTTCTGAATCTCGAGACCAAACTGCTCCCTCTGACAGTCTTGTTTGCCATCGGCTGGGTAGGCACGGCATGGCAGCCGTGGCTGGGCCGGGTGTGGCTCGCGGCCGTTTCTGTGCTGGCCCTGTGGCTGCTGGGAGAGGGGCATAACGCCATCTTCGTGCGGCGCCGGCGCAAACGCCTGGGGCGCCTGGGAGGGATTGGGCTGTGGTTGACGGCGAAGTTGTTGACGTTGTTCATACTCGCCGTCGGCGCCGCTGCCATCGCCGTCGCCATCTCGGTCATCAGCTTCTTAGTGCTGCTCCTCTTGCGCCCCGGCCACACCCGTTAAGCCCGCCGCTGACGCTGCCGGAACCGCGCCCTCGCGCCTCGGCCAAACAAAGTCCCCCGACATCACCTCAACCGCCTCGCCGGTCATCCATACCCGGCCTTCATCGTCCACCTGGATCTCCAAATCTCCGCCCTCCAGGTGCACGAGCACGCGCGGGCGCAACCAGCCTTCACGCACTCCGGCGGCGACGCTGGCACAAGCTCCCGTACCGCACGCCAGGGTGATGCCGGAACCGCGCTCCCAAACCCGAAAATCCAGTTCCCTGTCGCCCCGCGGGGTGACAAATTCCACGTTGACCCGGTGTGCGAAGTCCGGGTGGCGCTCGATGTGGGGCCCCACCTCCGCCAGCGGCACTGCCGCCGCCTGCGCAGAACGGATGACAAAGTGCGGGTTGCCCATCGACACCAGCGTCCCGGTGAACGTTCCGGCCGGCGTCGCCACCGACGCGCAGGACGGCTGCGCCGCCTCCACAGGGCCGCGAAACCCCACCGCCTCAGCCCCAAACCGCGGTCGCCCCATGTCTATCGTTACGCGCTCCACTCGTCCCCCGCGAACCCAGACGCGGGCATTGACCACGCCTGTCTTCACTTCTATCGGGAATTCCTCGGCCTTCGTGTACCCGTATTCGTACGCGTATTTGGCCACGCATCGCAAGCCGTTGCCACACGTCTCGGACTCCGATCCGTCCGCGTTCCACATCCGCATCCGCACCGCTGCACGCTCAGACGGGCCGATGAGAATCAATCCGTCCGACCCGATGCCGCGCCGTACATCACTCACCGCACGCGCCAACGCAGGCAGATCGACAGCCGCCAGCGACTCCTGAAACTCATCTATGTAGATATAATTGTTGCCCAACGCATGCATCTTGGTAAAACGCATCCTCGCCGCCCCCTGCCTACGCTTCCTAATCCGAGTATACCATGTTTCCCGGCACGCCTAAGTGCCATGCGGAACGCGGAACACCGCCTTTCCCTTCACCACCGTGCGGCCGGAAGATACGGCGGCAGACACGTCGCACTCGGCAATTTCCCAGGCGTCACGGACCTCTACACGTTCAATCCGTCCCTGACACGTCACCACATCCCCCGGACGCACCACGTCCGTAAAGCGAACCGAAAACCGCAGCAAGTCGCCGGCTTCGCCGATAGTCTGTGTCAGCATTTCGCCGACAAAGGCCATGGTCAACATCCCGTGGGCAATGACACCGCCCAGGCCCGCTGCCCGGGCGAACTCGTCGACGGTGTGTATCGGGTTGAAATCGCCGGAAGCGCCCGCGTATTGGACAAGTTGCGTCCGGGTCACTGGCGGCATGCTCACAGGCCCTATCGTCTCACCACGCGCAAACCTCGTCCCCATCATGCCTCCTCCTATCCCCTGCGAATCACGGTGGAACGGGAACGCTCCAGGAGTTCTCCGTCGTCGCCCAAGACCCGATAGGTAAACACGACCAACGTCATCGGCCCCGAACGGCCCTGCTTCTCAACGACATCGGACAATTCCATGGAACAATAGACCGTGTCTCCGGCCAGAATCGGACGGAAATACTCGTACGCCTGCTCACCGTGCAACAAGCCGTCACGGGGAAAGTCAAGCCCGGGTATCGATCCGTAGTCAAAGGTGCGACTGAACGTCGGCGGTGCCAACAAGCGGCCGTAGCGGCTGCGCTGAGCGTACTCCTCGTCGAGATACAGAGGATTGTTCGATCCGATAGCGCGAGCAAACTTGCGTATGGCCCGTTTCTCCACCTCGTTTTTCACCGGATCCGATGATTTTCCAAGAAACGGACGCAATCTGTCGGCCAACACGTCCATCTCCCCCCGTCATCCCCACCGTGCGCGCTCATCCCTGCGGGCGCGCGCCGTTGATATAAATCACCTGACCTGAGACGTAGCTCGCCTCGTCGCTGACCAAGAACGCCACCACATTCGCCACGTCCTCCGGCTTACCCGCCCGGCGCAGCGGAATCCGCTCGATGGCGGCCCGCTCAAACTCCTCAAAGCTCATGCCGACGCGCTCCGCCGTCGCCCGGGTCATATCGGTCACAATAAACCCCGGCGCCACGGCATTGACGTTGATGTTAAACGGCCCCAGTTCTATGGCCAAAGTGCGCGTAAACCCCTGCAGACCCGCTTTCGCGGTCGCGTAGTTGGCCTGGCCCCGATTGCCGAGGGCTGAGGTGCTGCTCGTGTTGACAATCTTGCCGTAGCGTTGTTCAACCATGTAGCGCTGGGCGACGCGGCTGCACAGGAACGCGCCTTTGAGATGGACACTCATGACCGTATCCCAGTCCTCTTCGCTCATCCGAAACAACAGATTGTCACGAATGACGCCGGCGTTGTTGACGAGAATGTCGAGCCGGCCCCAACAATCCACGACCGCCTGCATCGCGGCTTCCACCTGCTGTGCGACGCTGACGTCGCAAGCGGCCGCCAGCGCTTGCCCGCCCGCCGCTGAAATGGCGTTCACCGTGTCTCGGCAGGCTTCTTCGCTCAGGTCGAACACTGCCACCTTCGCGCCGTCCGCCGCCAGGCGCTTCGCCGTGGCCGCGCCGATGCCACGGGCCGCGCCTGTCACCACCGCCACCCTGTCCTGTAGACGTCCCATACGCTCTCCTCCTCAACCTGGACTCTATTACATATATGAAACAATATTCCAAATCATGCGTTACGAATAGATAGTAGCGCACTGCTGAAAACGATGTCAACTCGCGCCTGGCGATCCCGCCCGTGATTCGGTACGATAGCTGGGTAACGTCCTTGCGCCAGCAGAAATGGAGTCGATGTCCATGCCAGAAGCAACACTACTCTATGGAAAACCTGTCGTAGAACAGATTCACGCCCAAATCCGACAACGCGTGGCGGCCTTGAACGCTCGCGGTGTCACCCCGTGCCTGGCCACTGTTCTGGTCGGCGATGATCCAGCTTCGGCGACCTATGTACGCATGAAAGGGCGCGCCTGCAAGCGGCTAGGTCTGCGTTCCGTCCCCATCCACTTGCCGGCCGCCACGAGCAGCCAAGCCCTCATCGACACCATCCAGCGCCTGAACGACGATCCGCAGGTTCACGGTATCCTGCTGCAGCATCCGGTGCCCACCAGCATCGATGAACGCTTAGCGTTTGACGCCATTCGATTGGACAAAGACGTGGACGGGGTGACTAGCGCCGGTTTCGGGCTCACCGCCTTTGACCAACCGGCCCACCGCGCCTGCACGCCACAGGCTATCCTGCATATCCTGGACTTCTATGAAGTCCCGTTGACGGGGCGGCACGCCGTCGTCTTGGGCCGCAGCGCCATTCTGGGCAAGCCCATCGCGGCTATGTTGCTCAACCGCGACTGCACGGTCACCATCTGCCACTCGCGAAGCCAGGATGTCCCGGCCCTCGTTCGGCAGGCCGACGTGGTCATTGCCGCGGTAGGCCGACCGCGATTCCTGCAAGGTGACTGGCTGAAGCCGGGCGCTGTCGTCATTGACGCCGGCTACAACGAAGGGAACGTAGGGGACGCCGATTTTGCATCCTGTTCTCAGGTTGCCGGAGCCATCACGCCAGTCCCGGGTGGCGTAGGACCCGTCACCATCGCCACTTTGCTGCTGCACACAGTCAATGCAGCCGAGCGGCAAGCCTGATCAAGCGACAGAACGACAGGCTCAGCACATGCCGTAGTACGCTGGCACTTTGGTATGACAACCGCTGACCGCTTATGGAAGCCGCTTGTGGATGCCGAGCAGGATTCCGGCTTTGCGGCTTCCACCAAAGACATCGGAAGATCGAGCGGGCCCTCCGGGCGCTCTTCTGCTCCCGGCTGGTGGCGATGGTCGCGTCGTATTTCCGCCGTGGCCGCGTGGCCCCATCGTCCCCGTACGGCCCCTCGAAACCGTGCGCATGCACCTGGTCGGCGCTGGTCAATCCTCCTTCATGCAGACACTTTCTCGATACCCCCGCCTTCACTTTATCGCCGCCACCCATGCGGCTAGGACACCTGGATCTTTGTCACTTTGCCTCCCCGAGTTTTTTGTCCAGCAGAGCTTGCATCAAGAGTAAAGGCCTGATATAATCCTACTTGTCGCCGGTTGAACCAGACGGCGCTGAACACAACTCGATACACGCGGTCGTGGCGGAATTGGCAGACGCGCAAGATTCAGGTTCTTGTGGGCGCAAGCTCGTGGAGGTTCAAGTCCTCTCGACCGCACCAGAAGTAAGGCTGCGCGAATCCGCGCAGCCTTTGTTGCGCGCCCGGCATCCGCGAGGCAAAAGCACACATTGTCCACCGCGAAGCCCCTTAGGCTCAACCTCTCTCGGCTTCATCGCCATCTTCCGGGCAAGCCCCTCGCGGGGTATTCTGCAGGCGCCGCTCGTTGTGCGGACGCATCCAGTCCATCATGGGTCTTTGTTTCGTGTTTGGCTCGTGCCTATGGGTTCACCGGGATCTGGCGGACCGTTGAGCAGAGCCTACAGAGACCGTTCACTGCTGCTTAGGAAGCACTGGAAGAGCTTCCTTTGATGCAAAGCGGCATTGACCATAAGCCTGTCCCGCAAAGGTACATGTTATGAAGATGCCGCGTTTCACTCCTCTTGTCCTTTCCCTTTCATCTCAACTGGGATGGATATACTGCGTCAGTTCCGCGTTCACGCAAAGAACCGATTTGCGGGGTCCGAATTCGCGATTCACGTGAAATCGATATCATCAATTCCCGTTAAGTAATTATCTTGACTTCACTTGATTAATATAATTTATGGTTTCGTATTTCCCTAGTGCTCCGTGTCCCCCCAATGCCGGAAGGACCGGAGGTCCCGGCTGCTTGTCATAATATAAGTCTACGATGACTTTATTTACAATACACCCTTCTTCCATAAACTGCAGATCCGAGAGAAAAGGAATTACATGGTTTGTCATATCATATTCACATGCTGCGTTCTGCAAATAGTAAATTTTAGGAACATATTTTATGTGATTATAGAATTTTATAACATTTATGCGCTCCGGAAAGACCTTCATAACCTCCTGGATAGACAAACTTGGATAAGAAAGGTTGAAAACATTTTGAACAGGCACTTCAAGCCATTTCGTCAAACACGTTTGGGGACAATTCACCAGGGCAGTTGAGTCTCTGATATAACCGGCTAATATGAGAGACATGAACCCACCACCGGAAGACCCGTAAAATAGCACATTCCGCTGGCTGACCCCTATTTTCCCTATTAGTTTTGAAAGAATCGTTGCAATATCCTCGAGATAAAATCTGTCCCAAGTTCCTTGCCCCCACCCCAAAGGGATATCCCCTAAATACAATGTTGGATCATTATAGTAGATCATGGAATCCTCGAAATCATAAATCCATGAGTGTCTCTGAAAAAACGGCAGACTCACCTGAGTCACCATAGCACCAGACCCAAATACAAGTAAATTAGAGGCATTGGCATTAATTTTTATTAGGAATTCAAATTTCACCCCATTCCAATCGACTGTGAGTACAAAAGGGCTCGTAATGGGCAAGTAAAGAGCATCCAATTGATCATAAACAACATTTATTTTCTGATAGTTATTAATAATATTGTCCATTCTTATTTCCCCTTTTTCGCATTTACTGATTTGAATTCATTGTCATCTCATCTAAATGCCACCCATCGTCATTCCGGACTGATTTTCTGTGGCTTCATTCATCACTCCTTTTGTCAGGCAAAATGATTCACAATCAAAATACGAACGTACAAGGAAAAGTGCTTGGACGAACACTGCAGCCTTGTAACTAATTCTTGGTTCCTTCGGCATGTGCCTTTTAGAGGATTAAGTGGGTGTCGAAATCCAAAAATCGACAGGTCTCGTTCAAGACCGTGGCCCGCATCACCATCGGCAAGGTTACAGAGGTCCAGAAATAGACGAGCATCGCGTCCAGACGAAAAAGGAGAGACATCTCCCCCCGGGTTGCACTATAGGCATCTGTAACAACGGATTTGCCCCCCTCAAAGAGACTGAACAGGACGTCGTCCGCCATCATGTACCCATTCCGCCAAGTCCAAATCGACCTTCAAGAATGCGCCTTCCAGTATGAAACCATATCTCCGCTGAGACAGCAGTACAAGCTGAAAATGGGTCCCATAAATCGACACATTCGTGTTCCCATAGCACCGCTGGACGAGTGGCTCTAAGATCTTGTTGGCGATCGTATGGCGGAAAAGCACGACTCCGTGCCGGGAAAACTGCAGAACTTAATCATCCGCCAGACTGCCAGCACCCACAACCGGGACTGACAAGGAAGCGGGACGGGCGATTTGTTCTCAGAATTGCCATTCGCCTATTCCACATTGGATCAACGAACATAACATACTGGGGATGAAGGGTGCTGAAAAAGCGACACCATGAAGGAGTGGTCTTGTTGAAAATTCTGTTTGCCTGCTACTTTGAACTCCCTCACTACGGGGGGCTGAGCCGCTATGTCTATACATTAAAGAAGGAACTTGAGGAACACGGACATCATGTTGACATATTAGCCCATCATCCTGGCATGAATAAGATCTACAAGTTCAATTACACTCCGAATGAGTTTGGATGGAACCTAACAGGCGCTGAAATTGACAAGACCGTAAACGAGCATTCTGAATCCCTCTCGATTAAAGACGTAATAGACCATCAGGTGTTCCGGTACTATGAGAATGAATTGCCACACGTCGACCCCCGAATCCGTTGGAGAGAGATTGAACGCTATACCTTTGAAGTCGCGGCGGCTCTACTGGACTTGAATGATTATGACTTGATTCATACTCACGACATCCTGTCCACGCGTGCCCTGTGGAGAGTTAAGCCGAAAGACACACCCCTTGTCGCAACGATACATGGTATCCTGGCTACCGAATATATCAACTCCGGCGAGATCACAGACACAAATAGCATTAATTGGCAATATGCGATAACAGAGGAATATTACGGACACCTTTCGACGGATGCCACGATTGTTCCGACCAACTGGCAGAAAGTCCAATTGAGTACTCATTACGGAGTTCCGGCCGAGAAAATCAACGTGATTCCTTATGGAATGAATCTAGATCCCTTCTTAAGGCAGTTAAGACATGAGCCATACCCACACTTGAAAGAGGAGCAAAGACATCCGGGCAAAATCGTGATTGCTTGCCCTGCTCGGCTGGTCCCAGAAAAGGATCACAAGACACTGATCGAAGCCTTGAGAATACTCAAGGAAAAACGAAATGACTTTGTCTGCTGGCTCATCGGGGACGGAAATTTGAGGTATGAATTGGAGGTCCAAGCAAAAAAATTAGGATTATATGAAAATATTGTATTTTTTGGAGCCAGATGGGATGTTCCGGCCTTGTTGAAGATCTCAAATATAGTTGTGCTTGCATCCAAACAGGATATGCATCCGTATACGCTAATGGAAGCACAAGTTGCGGGTAAGCCTTGTGTGGCTTCGAACGCTGGCGGAATACCTGAAGTCGTAAGGCACAGGGAAACAGGCTTGATCTTTGAAACGGGAAACAGTGTCCAACTGGCTGAAAGCATATCAGAGTTAATGGACAATCCGGCACTCCGGCTTAAATTGGCAGCCAATGCGGCTGACAGAGGCAGAGTACGATATTCTTCAGAAACGCTATTTGAAAAGACGATGCACATATACTACCAGACAATCGATAAGAAAAAATTATCACCTCAATATTCAACAGAAATACCGGAAGTAATCGGCAAATACGGATTGGTAAAAACCAGAGTGGGTTTAGATGACACGACCTCAAACATATTTAAATTTGATTTGGATTACTCAAAATTCGATGATACCAAATGGAGAAGTATTCTAAAAAATGTCCCGGTTGACTATTCGATCCCTGATACAGCTTATGTCCAGGTTCTAGCCGAACGCAGAAATCCATTCTAACATCCAGTTCGGGTTTGTGAAGTTTTCTACGTTCCTCTTTACGCGGAGTTAAGACCAAGTCAGACTCGGTGTAAAGGGGATTTTTTTGAAGCGGTGAGCTAAGACCAATAGCATGGTCGCGATACCTTCCTTGCGTTCGGG
>NZ_BCRP01000008.1 GCF_001552655.1 Alicyclobacillus kakegawensis NBRC 103104
CTTGAACAGTAAACGTTAGGCATTGCGGGTTTGTTAGAGGCTCTGGGAACGGATATGGGACAACTCATGTCCGTCCCGAGTGGCCATGCAGACGTAAGAGTGTATTGTGGAACAGGTCGTTGTCGTGTATCAGTGAAAGCGCATTCTCTGAGTGGGTTCCAGGTCATGCGAGCGCTCATAACCTCGCGATTGATTCAAGGGGGTACATCCTGATGGCATATGTGGCTGCGATTGATCCAGGGTCGATCGTCAGCAAGCGGAAGACCGCGATTAGAGGGGCGTTTTTTACGGAATTTGTAGATATGTTTGATATCTATCTCCCGACCGTTATCCTGACTCCAGCGCTTGAGTACTTTCAGCCCAGACACATGCCGGCCGGTCTAGAAGGTATTCTGACATCCTTGGTATTTATCACTACACTGCTGGGAAGACCGGTCGGAGCGGTGTTATTTGGAGCGATTGGGGACAAAATTGGTCGACGGAAGACGACAATAATGTCAGTTTTTGGTTTCTCCATAATTACCCTATTGATTGCTTTGATTCCGGGGTATCGGTCCATCGGTATCGCTGCCTACTGGTTGCTGGTTATCTTCCGATTTCTGGATGGTGTCTGCTTGGGAGGCGGGTATACAGGCTCCCATCCACTGGCAATGGAATACTCCGAAAAGAGCCGGCGCGGCTTCGTAGGGGCGCTTATCCTGGCTGCGTTTCCACTTGCGTACATTCTAATCACTTTGCTTGGAATGCTCGCTTTTGCCATCTTTCCGCAAGGCGGGCCAACGTCCCCTTACGAAGTGTGGGGTTGGCGTATTCCCTTCCTGATTGGGGCTTTACTTGCCGGTTGGCTAGTTCTCTACTATGTTCGCAGTGTTCCAGAGTCGGAAGTTTGGCAGCAATCTGAGAAGGCAAAGGTGCCGTTGCTCAGTGCCTTCAAGGGAGAAAACGGGCGGAGTTTCCTCCAGGTTTTCACGATGATGACCGGTTTCTGGCTAACGCAAAACATTGTCACATTGGTCCTGCCCACGACGGTACTGCGCACGTTCTTGGGCATGTCGGGATTTCCGCTGACCTTGACACTGATGATTGCATACGCAGTACTTTTTGGCAGTTACATTGCGGCCGGCATCATCGGCCAGAAAATCGGCCGTCGCACATTCTTCATCATTCTGGGACCGGTCATCGCGGTCTTTGGAACGGCATTGCTGGCCTTCATCCTTAATGGCCAAGGCATGCCACTGATTTCTATCATCGTACTCGTCTGTGTCTTCGCCGCAATTGTCACCTCCCCATGGGGGGTCATAGTCACTTATATCAATGAACGCTTCTCCACTGGTGTCCGAGCTTCGGGCTTTGCGCTTGGATTCAGCGTGTCAGTCATCATTCCCTCATTTTATGCGTTCTTCATGGATTGGCTTGGCCACGCGATGCCGTATCGGTTCACCTGCTTGGTTCTCTTGTGCATCGGTGGGATTCTAGGCGCTATTGGTGCCATGGCCGGTCCCGAAACAAGAGATGTGGATTTCACCGAGGCTGGTGAGTGATAGCAGGTGATCCAACGAGCTGCTAGGCAGATGAATCATTAGAGGCTGGCATGTGTAGTGAGAGGGATTATGAGTATCACAATAATCCCTCTCGCCGTTTGACTTTGACTGGGGGTGGGACCCGTGATTGTTGAGGGATTGGAAGATTGGCAGCGCCGATGTAACCAGGATGCTGAAGCGAGATTGCTTGCCTCGACGATGCCTTGTGATTTTTCCGTCACGGTGGATGATGACGTCTTGCTCTGTTCGGTTCATGATGGGCAATTCATACTTCGTTACGTCGAGGAGCCTGATGAGGTGGCCGATGTCAATCTTGTGATACCAGTGCGACGTTGGAGGCAGTTCATACAGACGCCCCCTGCTCCGTTTTATAACACGTTCAATGCCATGCTGGCTCATTTTCGGGACGTAACGGTGGAAGGTGATCACGTTAAGTGGGCACAATCCGTCGGTCTGATAGAAGCTGTGCTGCGACTGGCGAGGAGTGGCTTATCGGACGCAGCAGGGCAGGGTGATTCTCTTGCTCCCGGCACCATTGATGACCGATTTGACGTATCAACAATCACCGGACATTATATGAATTTCCATAGCCGCGGCCAGCAATCCGTTCTTTACTATGAAGAAGCCGGACAGGGGCGACCAATTGTTTTCTTGCATACGGCCGGCTCCGATTCCAGGCAGTATCGATACGTGTTGGCCAACGCAAAGCTGCAGGAGCAGTGGCATATGTTTGCCTTCGACCTGCCGTTTCACGGAAGATCAGATCCCGGGCCGAAATGGTGGGAAACAAAATATTTGCTGACGACGGAAACCTATTCCGATTGGGTGCGCGATTTCGTGAAGCATCTAGAACTCCATCGGCCGGTCATTGTCGGGTCTTCAATGGCGGGTGCACTCGTTCTTTATTTGGCAGCCGAATATGGAACTGAATTCTCGGCTGCCATCTCATTGGAAGGCGGATTCGGGACTAAAGGCCGTTATGTGCCTTGGACCAACCACCCGATGGTTCACCCAGGGTTCTTCCTGCAATCCTGGGTCAGGGGACTGATGGCACCACAGAGTCCAGAGGAATGGCAGCGCCTGACCCTCTGGCAATATGCACAAGGAGGCCCTGGAGTCTACCAAGGAGACACCTATTTTTATAGCGTGGATTGGCTGAAAGCAGGAAGGCATGTCGGTCCCGCAAAGTGTCCTCTGTGGATTTTGACAGGAGAATATGACTATTCCTGTACTCCTGAGGATGGGCGAGAGGCCGCCGACAGACTTGTAGGAATATTTATAGAAATGAAAGGGGTCGGGCATTTTTCGATGTCCGAAAACCCCTTGCTCTTTTTACGTTATATAAGTCCAATCCTTGAGGAAATATTAAACAGTGAGTGGTAACGTGGCGCGGAACCTGACCGTGCTGACAATCTATGAACCAAATGGGGGAAGTCAACATGAAATACCAAGTGTACGCCATTGAGTATGCAACCCGGCAAGCCCGAAGCAGTGAGAATTTCTTTGGTCACAGCGATCCGCACGAGGACTATCCCATGCCGCTGAGTTACTATATATGGGTTGCGGTTTCAGGATCGACCACCGTTGTCATCGACGTCGGCTTCACAAGAGAGGTTGCTGTGAAACGGCATCGTGATTATCTACGCTGTCCAGTAGAGACGCTGCATCAGTTAGACATCGACCCAAGCACGGTGCCGTACGTAGTAATCTCACACATGCATTACGATCACGTGGGTAACGCGCACAAGTTTCCCAGCGCTGAATTTTTCGTGCAGGAATCTGAGATGACATTTTGGACTGGGAAGTATGCTTCAAAGCCTCATTTTCGGTCACTGGTCGAAGTAGAGGATGTGGTGCATCTGGTTCGGGAAAATTTTCGCGGTCGCGTCCACTTTGTGAATGGTGTCGAAGAAATCCTTCCTGGCATCACCGTGTACAAATCGGGTGGTCATTCGGCAGGGCTGCAAGTCGTGAAAGTGAATACGGAAAACGGCAACGTTATCTTGGCCTCGGATGCGACGCATTTCTACAAGAACTTGGAGGAAAATCGGCCTTTTTCGGTCGTGCACAATCTGGCCGACATGTACGCGGCTTTTGATCTAATTCGGTCACTGGCCAATGAATCGAGTATCATCGTCCCAGGTCACGATCCGCTCGTAATGGAGCGATTCCCGGCGGCCAAGAAAGGCCTTGAAGGGGTCGCTGTTCGCATTGACTAGCGGATCGCAAGGCTTGAGGATCTTCCTGAGGGTCCTATAGAGATGCTGTAGAGAGATGACCGGATGCTCCTCTTGAGGAGAGCTTCTGGATCTCGAATGACAGGAAAATGTCGTAAAATAGGGCTTGGCAGAGATCTCTGCCAAGGACTTTTTTGATGTTTTCATCATTTTTGTTCACAATCCATCTTATGGACTTTCCTGGAGGATCGGTGGTGCCAAGGTTGTCCCGTTGTCAATGGGCAGCAGCACCAAGTGTACTCCTTAAGCTGGTTCATGCTAAAATGATCAAGCGTCCATGTCACGTCTCATCATGTCTTGTCGGTAGATGGTGTTGGCAGCGCAGTCCTGCGAGAAGGATTGGGATGTCCCCCTTCTGTCGATCGATGACGACAGCTTCAGTCAATTTCAAATTAGGTTCATGGATGTAAGCGGTCCAACGCCTCTTCCTTGAAGTTGGAGTGCAACAAAGTAAACCATACAGGACCTAATTTCGCTTAAGGGAGATTGGCGGGTTGAAGAAAAAGGAAACTGTTGCGTCACAGATTGCCAATGAAATCGCTATGCGAATAGCCAAGAGGATGTTGCATCCAAATCAGCATCTTGTCGAACTGGCCATTGCGGAGGAATTCAAGACGAGCCGCGCCCCGGTTCGTGAGGCTTTGCTAATGCTTGAGAAAGACCGGTTGGTCGAAAAAATACCACATCGGGGATTTGTTGTTAGGCAATTCTCAAAAAGTGAAATACATCAGTTGTATGATGCTACGTTTCGTCTTGAAGAAATTGCTATGCAAAAAGCTATTCATAATGTTACCCAATCTGACATAGCGGCCTTGGAGGATATTCTGGAAAAGCAACGGGAGGCGATAGGGAACAACGATACTGTTAGTTATTACGATTTCAACGAACAATTTCACGCCTACATTTTGTTCATTGCTGGCAATCAGTTCATCACTGAAATGCATCAGTCATTACGCCGATCGTCGCGCCCGTTGAGTCTGTTGAACATGGGACAAGGAAACAATATGTCCTTGTCATACGAAGAACATACCCGCCAGTTCCGGGCTTTGCAGACGAAAGATCTTAGCTCTGGAATTCAAGCCATTCGTGATCAAGAAGCGCGCTCCTTGAAGACACTGGATATCTTTTATCCCGAGTAGTTGCACTGGATAAGACGGGTATGTTTGCCCCTTGGAGCCAGACCATGTCCAAGATGTTTTCCATGGAACGTGGGAAATCCGAACGACACCATCCTGTGAACTATGGACGCGAGGAAAGACAGAGCGCGCCGCATCTTTGCTTTGCCGTTGCTGGAAAACTGGGGTGTCAATTCAATTGTCGCACAGGGGCTCCGGACAAAAATGCGTCAATATCTTCGACGACTTGGCGGTACCACGTTTTGTATGTGTCCAGGCTGACATAGCCAAGGTGAGGGGTGGCCAAGACGTTCGGCAAGGTACGATAGGGATGGTCCTGTGGCAAGGGTTCGACTTCAAACACGTCCAAGCCTGCGCCTGCAATCGTTTGATTCCGTAAGGCCTCTTCCAATGCGGATTGATCGACGATGGGTGCACGTGAGGTGTTGATCAAATACGCAGTCCGTTTCATGCGTTGAAGTTCGGAACGGCCGATTAGCCCTCTGGTCCTGTCGCTCAATACAAGATGGATGGAAACAAAGTCACTCGTCTCAAGCAAGATGTCCTTCGAAGCCGCAAATTGTACGCCTGCTGCCATAGCCTGCTCCTCGGTTAAATTCTGGCTCCATGCTGTCACCTTCATGCCGAACGCGATGCCAACCCGGGCTACCTGACGGCCGATTCGGCCAAGACCAATAATTCCTAGTGTCTTGCCGTGCAAATCGGTGCCGATGGTGCTCTGCCACACCCCGTTTGATCGGAAGGAATGGTTCTCCTTAACAATGTTTCGGGCGAGGCCTAGAATCAAAGCCCAGGTCAGTTCGCTCGTGGAGTAAGAACTCCCATCCGTACCACAGACCGTGACACCGTGGCTCGCCGCTGCAACCATATCCACCGCAGCATTGCGCATGCCGGTAGTGACGAGCAATCTCAAGCGCGGCAAGCGGTCAAACAGTGAGGCTGGAAAGGGTGTCCGTTCACGCATGATTACGACCATGTCAAAGTCACGGATGGCCTCTACCAGGGAGTCCTCGTGGTCAAAATGGTGGTGGAACGGGATCACCTCCACCCTGTCTGTGATGGCTGTCCAATCCGCAATCGACAGGGCAATCTGCTGGTAGTCGTCAAGTATGGCACAACGTAGTTTCAAAGCGCTTTCCTCCCAATCCATCGAGAGTTCTCATACTCAGTATATGGATCTCGCGAAATGAAACAACTTATCGGAAAACAGGCGGTTTTGAATACTTCCCCCGCATGTTCGGCCACTATAAGGGCGATCCCGGAGGCGTGATCGAATGTGAAGAGGGTCGACGATTACACGGTGGAGATGGTCTGACGCGCTTGATGGCACCTATCCTCACTGGCCTTGCTTATGTGTCATAATAGAGGGGATTTGAGCATGCAGCCTTGAGTCCTGACAAAGGAGATGTACCATCGTGCCCTTGAAAATTACTCCCTATCTGGTCATGAACGGTAATGCAAATGAGGCTATCGCGTTTTACGAAAAGGCGTTGGATGCCAAGGTTGTCTTCAAACAAACTTTTGGCGAAATGCCCGAGAACCCGGATTTTCCTTTGCCAGCGGATGCGAAAGGCCGTGTATCGCACGCGACGATACAAATCGGCGAGGATGTTCTGATGTTGTCCGATACGTTTCCGGGGCAACCTCATCAATTGGGCAATCAAGTCACCATCTGCATCTCGACCAACGACAAAGAGCAGTCCAAGCGATTCTTTGATGCCCTGAAAGAAAATGGGAAAGTCAGCATGCCCCTGCAAGAGACATTTTTTAGCCCTGCATACGCTGTATTGACAGATAAGTTCGGGGTGACTTGGCAGATCCATACGGACGGATCTCCATCGTAATTCCTCTCGGCCGGGGTGTTCCGAGATGTACGTTAGGGTAAAGACTTGCATCTGGGGCACCTCGGCTTTGACGGCGGGTTGATTTTCTCCTGAAGGATAACACGACATCGGCTTCCGGGGGAGGCAGCTCTGAGGGGGCTCTATTGCTGATATTTCAATCTAGCCGCATCTAAGGGTCGATTTTGCGAAAAATTCGTGATAATGTGTCATAGATTAAACGTTTAATTAAAATCTGCTCATAGTTAAGGGGGCTATACTATCGAATAAAGAAAAGAAGAAGATAAAACGAATAAGCAGTTTGCTCCGGAGGGATGCATGGTGCCGGAAGGTCGTGCGGATCGTCCTTTAACGATAAGAGATATCGCGAGGATGGCTGGGGTTTCGACGGCCACCGTATCCAATGTACTAAACGGGACGGGGCGAGTCGCCCAGAGCACCATAGAAACCGTTCTGTCCATCATGGAGGACACGAATTTCAAGCTGAATGCCTCGGCCAGGACACTGAGACAGAAGACCTCACGTTTGATTGCCATTTTGGTTCCGGGGTTCGTGATGGGAACCAATAGCAATCCGTATTATTGGGAGTTCGTCAGCGGCGTTTCCAATGTGGTTGACGATGAGGGATTCGACGTCATCCTCAAAGGCATCTCATCACTGGATGACATCCGTCTGGTGGATGAGCGGGACATTGACGGCATCCTGATCATTGGCGCGTTTGGCTTCATGGAATTCGTGGATGCGATTATTGAACTCGGCATTCCGGTGGTTTTTGTGGACAGCTATCTGGAGGGCAAGGCTGTAAATCTGGTCAACCTGGATGACAGGTACGGCACGTATTTGGCCACCCAGCACGTATTGGCTCTGGGGCATCGCAAAGTGTTGTTTGCTTCATCGAAGCTGATTCCAGGTGGCGTCGAGAATGAACGGTTTTATGGCTACAAAGAAGCCATGGAGGCAAGCGGTCTGATTGTGGAACCAGATTGCCTGATTGAAACGGACATTTCGTTTGAGGCGGGCCGGCAATTGGCGCATCGTTTGTCCGACAGGAGCGACTACACGGCCGTCGTCACGACTGGGGACGCCTTGGCGTTGGGGCTGCTTAGGGGATTTTACGAATGCGGCCTGCAGGTACCGAGGGATGTTTCGGTTATCGGATTTGACGATTTGCGTCAATCACCTTATGCCATCCCGGCGTTGTCCACGGTGCACCAGGATGTCGTTCAAAAGGGAGAACGGGCTGCCCAAAGGCTGCTGCGGTTGATGGAAGAGGGGACGGGCCAGGGAACCGAATCAATACGACTGACACCTAGGCTGGTGGTCCGAGAAAGTTGCGCGCCTCCTAGGGCGTAGGTCTCCGCGGCGTGGGGATTATCACGCCAAAAGTCCATCGGGCACACATATCTAAGGTTGCAACTTGGGCAATCGAAGGATGGGCATCCACGCTTAGGTCGTCTGGTATGCCAAACGGAATGAAGGTGAGGGGTCTGGGAACATGTCAAAGTGGCAATGGGTCACCGCCCTGTCATTAGGAACCGCGATAACCGTCGCTGGCTGCGGATCAGGCTCTGGCGGGAATACCGACGGTTCCAAGAACTCGGCCGCCACGTCGCAATCCCAGCGCAGCGCGGCATCTACTCCGTCGGTTCTGAAAATCGGGCCGGGTGTTAGCGGAGATTTCCAACATGTGTTCAATCCCTTTCAAGGTGGCAGTGCGGCTCCAGGGACAAACGGATTTATCTATGAGTCGCTGTTTTATTTCAATCCGGTAGGGCCGCAGCAGTACGGCCTGCTCGCGTCGTCCTATAAATGGAGCCACGGGAACAAGACTCTGACCGTCGAGTTAAGGAAGAATGTCACCTGGACAGATGGAAAGCGCTTCACGGCAAAGGATGTGACCTTTACCTTTGGCCTGCTGAAAAAATATCCCGCGACAGATACCAATGGGATCTGGAACCAGCTGTCATCCATATCCGCGAAGGGAGATTATGAAGTCACTTTTGACTTCAAGAAACCGAACGTTCCATTCGCCTGGTATATCCTCAGCACCACCATTGTCCCTGAGCACATTTGGGCCGGTCTTGGCAATCCTACCAAAGCGGTGGTTCAGGACCCGGTGGGTACGGGCCCGTACAAACTCTCCAGCTTCAGTCCGCAAATCATTACGTATCAGGCCAACGATGCTTATTACCTGGGCAAACCGCCTGTGAAAACAGTGGAAATGCAGGCGTACGCCAGCAACGACGCAGAGACTATGGGTTTGGTCAAACATGAAGTGGATTGGTCCGGGATTTTTATTCCTAACATTGATAGCGTTTACACCTCCAAAGACGCCAACAGCCGCTACTGGTTTCCGCCTAATGATGTCGTCATGCTGTACGCCAATTTAAAGGATCCGTTGCTGAAACAATGGCCGGTTCGTGAGGCCATCAGTCTGGGAATCAACCGTAAAGAGTTGGTGCAAAAAGCGGAGGACGGGTATGTGGATGTCGCGAGCCCGACTGGATTGGTGCTGCCGAACAATCAGGACTGGGTGGACCCGAAGCTGAAGGGCACCAACTTTTCCTATGATCCCAAAAAGGCTGTGCAGGTCCTGGAGCAGGCCGGATTTAAGAAGAACAGCAAAGGGGTTTTTGTGTCCCCAAGCGGTCAGGAACTGTCCTTCACATTGCAGATTGTCCCAGGTTGGTCGGATTGGTATACGGCCTGTTCTCTGATTGCATCCCAACTGAAAGACATTGGAATTCGTGTCCAGGTACAGGGTGAACAGGCGGCCGCCTACACCTCGAATCTGACCAACCACAAGTACCAGCTGGCACTGTCGTGGACCGTGGCGGGGCCAACCCCCTACTACCTGTATGAAAATTTGCTGGGTTCCAATGGAGGATGGAACATTGAGCAATGGAGGGATCCAGGTACGGACAAGGTATTGCAGGATTTTTCTACGACCACGAACAAAGACCGGCAAACGGCAGACATATACTCCCTGGAACACACAATGGTCCAAAAATTGCCCGCGATTCCGCTCTTCTATGGGGTTCACTGGTCGGAGTACAATGATAAGCAGTTCAAGGGATGGCCGACGGCTGACAATCCTTATGCCAATCCCGCACCGTACGAGTGGCCAGGGCCGGAGATCGTCTTGATGCACTTGAAGCCTGCGGACTAAGCTGGTCATTGTTTGTCAGCGCAGTCGCGGATTGAAAATCGCTCACTGTGGCACCCAAATTTCGCTGCCAGCGATCTTGGGTGCCTTCTTATTGGGCGTTGATTCGGGTATTATTACATATCCGATTGAGCGTTGAAAATCTTCGGTTCGGTATTTAAATAATATTTAAATAATTCTATTGTTAGGGGGCCAAAGGATGAGGGAGTATTTGAATCCGGCCGAGACGGCTTTGGTTATCGTCGATGTCCAGAACGATTTCTGCCACGAGGAAGGGGCCTGCGCGAAGCGGGGGGATGACGTCACGGCGGCCCAGGCCATGAAGATGCATATGCTACCTGCGATCAGGAGTTGTATCCCATGGCTTTACCGTGGATTGCTGCTCAATAGATCTGGCGAAAGACACATTTTCAACAATAATCGACAATGAAAGCACTTTACTCTTGCCTTTTTGCATAATATACTTCTAAACTGTTAGTTAGAAAGGTGGAAATTCTCAGTTGCGAGGCGATGCACGATTATTGCGGCGGTTGAATGAGAGAAGAATATTGAACGCAATTCGTCTAAAAGGGCCCGTTTCTCGAACTGAATTGCAGCGGGAACTAGGGCTGGCATTGCCCACGGTTTCACGCGGGGTTGACAGGCTCTTGGAGCGTGGGTGGATCCGCTCAGTGGGCAGCGGTGATTCGACGGGCGGCCGTCCGCCCGAGTTAGTGGAGATCAATCCAAATGGTGGGTTTGCCCTAGGAGTGGATCTGGGCCGAGATACGGTTACCACGGTAATAACGGATCTCTTTGCTAGGCCTAAGTGTATGAGCACAGTGCGGCTGGCCGGTTTGGGCGGCCCTGAGGGATTGGTTCAATACCTCAGTGATTTTGCGGAGACCAGCGGCTGCTCGCCAGACCTGCTGGTAGGCATCGGTGTCGCCGCGCCTGGTCCGCTGGATACGTATGCCGGCCGTCTATTGCAGCCAGAGAACATGCCAGAAGTGTGGCATGGAGTCTGCATGGCCAGCTTGTTGCAGAAGCGGTTCTCTGTTCCCGTGTACCTTGAAAATGACGCGAATGCGGCCGCGCTCGGTGAAACCTGGTTTGGTGACTGGGGAGACGTGCGCCACGCATTGTTCATTTTGGCCGATGCTGGTGTCGGCGCCGGCGTGGTCATCGATGGTTCCATTTACGCAGGGGCACACGACATGGCTGGGGAGTTCAGCCACATGATTGTCAACGTGGACGGCGACTGGTGCACCTGTGGCAGACGTGGATGTGTCACCAGTGTGGCCTCACGGCATGCGATTGAGTGGAATGTGCAACGTTCTCGAGAGCGCCAGGAAAATGAGCCCTTTGAAGAAATCATTCGGCGTGCGAAGGGGGGGATGGAGCCGGAGGTATCCGTAGTGCAATCGGCAATTCTGTATCTGAGCGTGGGGATTGCCAATATGGCGTATACATTTGATCCTGATTTAGTGATTCTAGGGGGCTCTATGTTATTGGTGGACAAGTTTGTCAGTAATGCCGTGATCCATGAATTGCAGAGGCTCATGCGCAGTCGCTGTACCATCGTCGAGACCCAGTTTGGGTTACAGGCGGTGGCTATCGGTGGGGCCACTTTGGCTCTTCAGGGAATCTATGACGTCAAGCCACTTGTGGCGGTGGACAGTTGAATACAGAGAGGATGACGACAGTGGGGGTATACCGTTACCCGGAAAATCCTTTATTGACCCCGGCAGATGTACCGCCACACCGCGACGACTTCGAGGTTATTGGTGTGTTTAATGCCGGAGTGGCCAAATATCATGATGAAATCATTTTGTTGCTGCGTGTGGCCGAGCGACCGGTTGCACAAGATGAGCAAACCATTAAAGCTGCCATCTTCGACGTAAGCGCTAAAGGTCTTCGAATCGAGACATTCCATCGAAATGATCAGCGTTATGACTTTTCGGATCCACGCAGTATCGCGCCTGTTGAAAGAAAAGGTGGCTTTACCTACCTGACGTCCATCTCCCACCTGCGGATTGCTCGGAGCGTGGATGGACGCCACTTTCACGTTGACGAGCAACCTTTTCTTTACCCGCAGACGGAGTTGGAGACATTTGGGGTGGAAGACGCTCGGATTACGCAAATCGGCGATACCTATTACATCACATACAGCGCTGTCTCTGCGCGCGGAGTAGGAGTTGTATTGGCTTCCACAAAAAATTTTCACGACGTGCATCGCCATGGCATGATCTTGCCACCCGAGAACAAGGACGTGGTTCTCTTTCCTGAACCGATAGGGGGGAAATACTACTGCCTACATCGCCCGGTGCCGAGTGGCAACGGTTCACCAGACATATGGTTGGCCGAGTCGTCAGACCTCAATCATTGGGGAAACCATCACCATTTGATGGGTTGCCGCCCTGAAGCTTGGGACAGCAGAAGGCTAGGAGCAGGCGCGCCTCCACTGAGGACGGAGCATGGATGGTTAGAACTTTATCACGCCGCCGACGAGGATGCACGCTACTGTGTGGGGGCGGTCCTACTCGATCTTGAGGACCCTTCTCAGGTTCTCGTTCGCTCCCGGCATCCTATTTTGGTACCAGAGGCTGACTACGAGACAAACGGATTTTTTGGAAACGTTGTATTCCCTTGTGGTGCTCTGCTCCAAGGAGATACTGTACAGGTCTATTACGGTGTGGCGGATACTTCGATGGCATGCGTGGAAATTCCACTGCAGACCATATTTGATTCACTTGGATCATAAGTAAAGGGGGACATGCGTGATGTTGAACGCCGGGACTAAGTGGACCGTAAGTGTAGTCATGGCAGGAGCAGTACTTTTGTCTGCAACAGCTTGTGGCAGTGGGGGGACTGGCAACGGCAACAGCGCTAGCAAAAGCCATTCAGCGGGACCGGTTACCATTACGTTTGGAACGTGGGGCGGTGCAGAAGAAGATGCTCAACTTCACAAGATCATCAACAAAATCAACCAGGAACATAAGAATGAATTCCATATTAAGGAAATAAATACGCCAAGTAACTATGATCAAAAGCTGAAGACCGAGATTGCGGCTGGATCGGCTCCTGATATTTTCTATCTGTCGGATGGGGAGGCCACCACCTATGCGCAAAGCGGCGCCATTCTCGATTTGCAGCCGTATCTAGACAAATACAAAGACAAATATGTGGTGGCCAATTTAGATAATTACTATCCGAATACACTAAAAAATGACAAATACGATGGAGACTACTACGCTCTCCCGTGGATTGGACAGCCGACGGTGATGTATTACAATCCGAAACTCTTCAAGCAGGCCGGTTTACAGGAGCCCAAGAACGGCTGGACGTGGCAGGATTTTCTTAATGACTGCCGTCAAATAAAGAAGAAGACCGGAGTTTATGGATTCCTCTTGTCCAACGGTTGGCCTCCGGTGTACGACTTTATTTGGTCCTACGGCGGAGACTTTTGGAATAAAGACATGACTAAGAGTACCTTCGATTCACCGCAAACAGTGGATGCCCTGAACATGCTGCATACTCTGGTACAGGAAAAACTGGTTCCGAGCCAGGCGGAGTTGGCCAACGTGGATATCGAAGACTTGTTCCGACAAGGTAAGGTGGCGATGTTTGCGGGAGGAGCTGCCGATGGCAACTATGCAGCGAAAGGATTTCAGGCCAAGGTGGCTCCCTTGCCAAAAGGTGCTGTCCAAGTGACGGACTTGGGTATTGATGACATGGCCATCAATGCCCACACAAAGGTGGATAAGGACACAGTATTCAAGGCGTTTGTGGCACTGCTCGACGGGATCGACCATTGGAAGGTTGTTCCGCCCATTAAACAATACGCGGCTAACTTGGAACAGTTGGATGTGCCTGACGCTCCGGGCGGACACACGCCCAAGGACAGGATTCAGCCAATCTTGACATCGATGGAACACGCGCGCCTTTTGCAAGCGCTTCCGAATCCAACAGCACAACAGAACTTCTGGAACGTGCTGGCCAACGATGTCTATGAGCCGTTGCTGTTGGGCAAAGAAACTCCGAAACAGATTGCAAAGAAGACCCAAGATGACTTGAATAATTTGATTAATAAATGAGCGGTCGTTGACACGACAAGCCGCGGGCATACCAGGAGCGGTCTGTTCTATTTCTTTTGGTATGTTGAGCAAGTTACGCGGCTCCTGGCGGTGAAACCAGGGGCCGCGGGTTTATAGGAACAGGGGGGGGCTGGATTGAACACGAAACACCGTGAGGCGCTATTAGGGTATCTTTACATCAGTCCCTGGTTGATAGGTTTTTTGTGCTTGACGCTCGGGCCTTTGCTGGCATCCCTGTATTTTGGATTTACTCAATACAACCTGTTAAGTGCACCAAAATTCATTGGACTGCAGAATTATATACACCTTCTACATGATCCAGACTTCTGGCAGTCTCTGTATGTCACTTTCTATTATGCCATCTTCTCGGTTCCATTGGACTTGTTGGTAGCCCTGGGAATGGCGATTCTCCTGAATCAAAAGGTGCGACTCATGCGTTGGTTTCGCACCATATTTTACTTGCCTGCGGTGTTGCCTCCGGTGGCCGTAGCAATTTTATGGAACTGGATATTAAATCCCAAATACGGGATACTGAATCGCTTCCTTGCTATATTACATTTGCCACAGCCCCAGTGGCTGGTGACCCCACAATGGACGGTGCCGTCCTTCATTGTTATGAGTGTTTGGGGAGTCGGCACCTGGATGATTACATTTTTGGCCGGCTTGCAAGATGTGCCTGTGAACTTGTATGAGGCCGCCATTATAGATGGTGCATCCGTGTTGAAAAAGTTTTGGTACATCACCTTGCCCATGATTTCTCCTGTGCTGTTTTTCAACCTGGTCATGGGTGTAATCGCTGCGTTTAGTTTCTTCACACAAGCGTTTGTCATGGGTTCTGGATACGGAGGCCAAGGAGCGGGCGTCAACAATGCTGGTTTGTTTTACGCTCTCAATATCTATATTCAGGGGTTCTCCGATTTAAACATGGGTTATGCCTCTGCTCTTGCCTGGGTACTGTTTCTCATTGTCCTGCTCTTGACGTTGCTCATCTTTAAGAGTTCTGCCTTATGGGTGTATTACGGGGGTGAGAGAGAATGAGTGCTCGTACATCGCTGACAGCCGATACCTCGTATGCCACAGGTGTGTCCGTACGGTTTTCGCGTCGCTTGTCACGGGTTGTCACGTATCTTCTCCTGGTAGGCACCTCCGTCTGTTTCCTGATTCCTTTTGCCTGGTTGATTGTGAGCGCCTTTAAGACCAGCGATGAGATCTTTGTCTATCCGCCCATTTGGTGGCCGGAACATTGGCGCTGGGAGAATTTCGTGCAAGCGTTGACGACTCTTCCATTTGGGCGGTATGCACTGAACTCGATCTTAATTGCTGTCATAAATGTGGTCGGCAATGTGGTGTCTTGTTCGCTGGTTGCTTATGGATTTGCGCGCTTTCGATTTCCTGGGCGTCGTATCCTTTTCATGGTGTTACTGGCAACCATGATGGTACCCAGTCAAGTGCTGCTTGTCCCGCAGTTCGTCCTATTTCACGAATTGGGGTGGACAAATACGTTTCTCCCTCTTACGGTGCCAGCCTTCTTTGGATCCGCCTTTTACGTGTTTTTACTGCGTCAGTTCTTCATGACCCTGCCGTTGGAACTTGAAGAAGCTGCGAAGATAGATGGAGCCGGGAGCTTACGTACGTTTCTTACCATTGTGCTGCCGCAAGTGAAACCTGCCTTGACAGCGGTCGCCATTTTTTCTTTCCAGGGTGCCTGGAACGACTTTCTCTCGCCTCTTATCTATTTAAATGATCCAACGAAATTTACACTGCAATTAGGACTTGCTCAATTTCAAGGTACCTACCACACGGAATGGAACCTGATTATGGCGGCGACCGTAGTCGTGATGCTGCCAATGCTGGCCATTTTCTTTGCAGCCCAACGCTATTTTATCGAGGGCATCACAATGACAGGCTTGAAGGGATAGTTACAATGTAGCGCGGATATGGCCTAGGCTTGCCGCGTAGGAGTGGTTTTCTTGTATCTTACAGAATGGGGAGAGCCGCACATTGAGTTCAGTCATACAAACCATCACTTTTCCGTTGGGCCCTTTTGTAAAACATGTCTCCAATCCGATACTTGGACCAATTGGAGATACGTGGCAGGCCAAAGACTTGTTCAATCCCACAGCTGTATGTAAAGATGGGAAAGTCTACTTACTATATCGAGCGGAAGATCATTCGGGAGTCGGGCGCTGGAATGGCACTTCCCGAATTGGACTGGCCGTCAGCGAGGATGGAATTCATTTTGAACGACATGCCGATCCCGTGTTGGTCCCTACAGAGCCCTACGAGCTTCCGGGTGGATGTGAGGATCCGCGGGTGACACAAATCGGAGACACCTACTACCTCACATATTCGGCGTTTGATGGACGCAGTGCCCGGTTGTGCCTGGCTACATCCACCGATTTGTACCATTGGACGAAGCACGGCATTCTGTTTCCTGAGTGGCCGGGTGGTAGATCACATAGGGTGTGGTCAAAATCTGGTGCCATTCTGGGCGATCCCATTGCAGGGCGATACGTAATGTATTTCGGTGATACGAACATCTGGATAGCTTACTCGGAAGACCTCATCCACTGGACTCCCGATGCTACCCCGGTTCTGTGTCCTTCGGACCATCCCCAAGCTTTCGACAGCGCGCTGGTTGAGCCTGGGCCTTCACCCATACTGACCAGTGACGGTATTCTTTTAATATACAATGCAGCCAGACGCATAGAGCCTGTCGACGCGTCGTTCCTGGATTCGTCAGGTTACAGCCTTTACTATGCCGTCGGACAAGCCCTCTTTTCGCAGGAGGATCCCGCTCGGGTATTGGCGCGCACGGCCGAGCCCTTCATGATTCCAGGTTCTGAAGACGAGCTGAAAGGTCAGGTGGACAACGTGGTGTTTGCCGAAGGCCTTGTCCATCATAATGACGTCTGGTACCTCTACTACGGCATGGCCGATTCAAAGATTGGCGTCGCAACGT
Organism: Alicyclobacillus kakegawensis NBRC 103104; assembly: GCF_001552655.1. Lineage (GTDB taxonomy): Bacteria > Bacillota > Bacilli > Alicyclobacillales > Alicyclobacillaceae > Alicyclobacillus_G > Alicyclobacillus_G kakegawensis. The sequence continues at coordinate 16,960 of NZ_BCRP01000008.1, forward strand.
TGGTGAAGTAAACATATTTTCCGATAAGGTGCTGTCCTGAAACCCGCCGTAAGACGGGAGAAGGGACAGCCATTTTTACTTTCTTATGTGAACTATTTCCCTATTCCCCACATTTCGTGCTCGTTCTTTCGGTGTGTAAGTGGCTGGGATACAAACTGATATTGAAAGATTTTTATACGGAAGTAGGTCGTTGACCGACAGCGTCTCAGGCAGGGACAGTAACGAGGGGAGAGTGGTTTGCTGCCAATAAGACCGTGTGAACCGCTTGGAGCCGGGCTCCACGAGGCGGGCAACAATCATGCCGATGACGATGGAGCGCGAAAGCTCATCACCGCCGAGCAGTTTGTCCAGTCCGACTTGGCGAACAGTTGAGAGGACGGCCCATACGGCGCCGTGAGACCGGGAAGTGGTAATCCGGAAGGTTTCGGACGCTGAGATGAACGCCTCTCCTTTCAGGGCGCGGCGAATGAGCTCGACGACATGCTCGGGGGAGTGCGGACAGATTGGCGAGCGTGCGATGTTTGACCTTTCCATCCTCCCGGTACGTCTGGCGAAGAAGAATGGAGGTATAGGTCTTGCCCTTGTATGTACGTTTGGTGATGGCTACGTGCATGGCGTTGGATGGTTTTCTCATAGGTATTTACATTCGCCACTGAATCGAAGATTCTTCCCGCTCTGCAAACAATTTTAGTGGCTACAATATTAAAAATAAAAATGCCTTAAGACCTTGTTCATCAAGCTCTTAAGGCTCATTTAGACCGTGAACTTCCGCCTAAATACCGAGAAAATGTTCCTCAAAGAATGCCTTGACGAAAAACCGACTATTTAGATAGACTAGCTTTATATTAAACCTCCTTGTTGGGTCGACAATACCTTATGCACATGATTGTGCGGAAGGCGGGGGTCGGATGCATCTGCGCGTAAACGGAGACCAGGTAGTGGTCGCCCACCGGGGACGGGTCTTGATTCGGCATCAGGCCGACAAGCCGTGGCTCTGTGTCGGCCGCGGTTCGGCGACTTACGACATGCACAAAGGCAACTTCACCATTGAAGACTCATTGGCAGAGAAGGTGCCTTTGAGCAAATTAGAAGCCTATGCAGAGGGCCTATCCGATGAGGTGACGTCAGTACGTTTGGTGGCCAGCGGACGTGGTGGGGTCACCGTATGTGCAGATGTGAGCTTAGACCGACATGGCGACGTTGTCGTGGTATTCAGTCCATGCCCCCAGGACGCATCTGGCACCAGTGTGGAAGCCTGGAATCGCTGGTGGATTCGAGTCCCGTCGGAACCTGGAGAGGCCGTCTTTGGTTGCGGAGAACAATTTTCTCACCTGAATCTGCGGGGGCGAAGGTTTCCTTTATGGGTATCTGAGCAAGGCGTAGGGCGGAACAAGAAGACCTATGAGACGTTCCTCGCGGACACTCATGAAGGGGCCGGCGGGGACTATTACACAACCTATTTTCCGCAGCCGACGTTTGTGTCCAGCCAAAAGTACTACTTCCACGTGGAGACCAGTGGTTACAGCGTATTTGATTTTCGTGACAAAGATGCCCATCAAATCGAGATTTGGGGGGCGCCGCCTTCTGTCCGCATCGGCGTGGATGAAACGTTTGCAGGTGTTTTGGAACGACTGACTGCTTACATGGGCCGACAACCGGAATTACCCGAATGGGTCTATGACGGCGTCTGGTTAGGCTTGCAGGGCGGGACCGACGTGGTTGATGCCAAATTGCGCCGCGCTCGAAATGCAGGTGTTCAGGTCGCCGCCGTATGGGCTCAGGACTGGCAAGGCAAGCGTATCACACCATTCGGAAAACAGCTCATGTGGAATTGGCGATGGGACAGAAATTTGTATCCCAATCTGGACAAAGCGATTCCCGAGTGGCGACGACAGGGAATACGTTTCCTTGGCTATATCAACTGTTTTTTGGCCATTGAGGGAGACCTATATGAAGAAGCTAAGAAAAAGGGATACCTTGCCCGCAATCGGGAAGGCCATCCTTATCACGTCGTGATTACGTCGTTTCCCGCAGCCATGGTGGATCTCACGAACCCAAATGCGGTCGCATGGCTTAAACGCCTCATCCAGAGAGAGATGATAGACCTCGGACTATCCGGTTGGATGGCCGATTTTGGGGAGTATCTGCCTACAGATGCCGTTCTGTACAACGGCAGGGCCGAGGAGTTGCACAATCAATGGCCAACGCTTTGGGCCCGTGTGAACCGTGAAGCCGTGGAAGAGTATGGACGACTGGGCCGTGTCATCTTCTTTATGCGTGCGGGCTACTCACACTCGGGGAAATACACGACGATGGTATGGGCAGGAGATCAAAATGTGGATTGGAGCCGAGACGATGGTCTGCCCTCGGTTATCCCGTCAGCGCTTTCCTTGGGCATGTCTGGAGTGGGTCTTCATCACAGCGACATCGGTGGATACACCACGTTGTTTCACATAAAACGCTCCAAAGAATTGTTTATGCGCTGGGCAGAGCAAGCAGCCTTTACGGTTTTAATGCGAACTCACGAGGGGAACAGGCCTGATGACAACTGGCAGTTTGACGGGGATGAGGAAACTCTGCGCCACTTTGCGCGCATGAGCCAAGTTCATGTCGCGCTCAAGCCGTACTTACAACACTTGGTGAGGGAAAACAGTCAGCGCGGGATGCCGGTTGTGCGGCCAATTTTTCTTCATTATGAAAACGAACCGTATTGGTACGATGTCCAGGACGCATATCTGCTGGGGCGAGACGTGTTGGTAGCTCCTGTGTTGCAGGAACAGGTTGTGGAGCGAAAGATTCGGCTGCCTCAAGACGAATGGATCCATCTTTGGTCGGGTCACTCCTACCATGGAGGCGAAGTGGCGGTGGCCGCACCGCTCGGGGAGCCGCCTGTCTTTTACCGGGCTTCTTCACCGTACAAGGAGTTGTTTGAGTCAGTGCGGTCAGTCGTTTCGCATCCGAAAAAATTTTTGGGCCGATAAAGATCATGATGTTATTACGTTGTGATGAATGGGCGTGCGCGTTTCAAGAACGATGATAAGGTTTAGGCCATAGCATTGGCCTGGCTGTAAGAGGAGGGGTTCGGATGACCGATGTGCGTGTGTCCCAATTGGAACATGGCGGGCATGTCCCACTTTACGTCCAGTTGTCCAATTTACTTCGAAACCAAATCGTTGCAGGAGAATGGAGGGCGGGGGACGTCATCCCGACTGAGGCCGAGCTGATGGAGACTTACCAAGTCAGTCGGACGACCGTCCGGGAGGCGGTTTCGCTTCTGGTGAATGAGGGGCTGCTTCGCCGAAAACAGGGGAAAGGCACCATTGTGCAACAGCCCCGTGTATCTGAAACGTTGGGGAAACTCACGGGTTTTTCGGAGGAAATCCGCTCGCGCGGCATGGTCCCAGGCGCACGCTGCCTGCAGTGCGGCTTCGTAGGTGCTAATCCCCGGGTTTCCCGATGTCTGGGATGTCCAGAGGGCACCACTGTACTTCGGACGTATCGATTGCGTCTGGCCAACGGCGAGCCAATTGCTGTTGAAGAAAGCTATTGGCCAAAACCCATAGGCCAAATCCTTCTCAATCACGATCTCGATACAGCCGCCTATTACGACATTTTGGAGGGAGATGCCAACATTGTCCTTTCTTCGGCAGAGGAAGTCATCAGGGCCGTCAATGCGAGCGCTGAGGAAGCTAAACTTTTGGAAGTTAAGCCTGCGTCCGCGTTGTTGATGATGGAACGCGTTACCATGAGTGCCAACTATGGTGTCATCGAATACTGTCGAACAAAATACCGTGCGGACAGATATGATTATCGGATTCGGCTGCAACGTTCCAGAGGATGACTTCATGGAGTGGCAGACAGGGACGTGTGAATATATGGGTGCAGCACAAGGACATGAACAAGAGGGGGAAATGTCGTGAAAAGTATCAGAAGGACATTGACCGTGGCATTGTCTGCAGTCGGGTTGTTGGCCGCAGTAACGGGTTGCTCTACCGGAAGTGGGAGTGCGAATGGAGCGAAGACGGGGACGACGTCCTCCGTGAATTCAAGCGGGAAGCCCGTGACCTTGACATTTTTGCATTGGCGTGGGGAGGATGTTCCTGAGTTCAACAAGCTCATCGCAGATTTTCACAAGCTCCATCCGAACATCAATGTCCAGATGAAGGTCATTCCTTCCAATCAGTACATTGCACAGGCGCAGGCAGATCTGACAGGTCCCCATGGGGCGGATGTCTTCACTTCGTTTCCAGGCTCGGAATTCAATGCGATTGAAAAGGCCGGTTTGTACACGGACCTCACCCATCAACCATTTATAAAAAATTTCAATCCGAACTTGATACAAGCGGGACAGGATAAGGGAAAGCAACTAGCCATTCCATATCAAGTCGTATTCAACATGCCCGTATACAATAAGGGCCTGTTCAAAAAGTTGAATCTCTCTGTCCCAACAAATTGGAACGGATTTTTAAAACTCTGCCAGACTCTGAAGAACCACGGTTACACGCCTATCGTTTTCGCGGGTGAAGTGAGTGCTGGACAGTTCTTTAACGACATGGTGATGAACAATGTGCCGGATCCAAAAGTATTCACAGGTTTGCAGGACGGGTCATCCAAACTGACGGATCCTGGTTTCCTCAAAACCTTCGAGCAAATTTCCGAGCTCGCGAAAAAAGGTTACTTCCAAAAAGGTCCGTTGGGAACCTCTCAGGACGCTGCCACGGCCATCTTTGCCCAAGGGAAATCTGGCATGTTGGCCCTGGGAAGCTATCAAATAGCGCCCGTTAATACGGACAACAACCGTGCATTTCAGATGGGCCTGATGGCACCCATCACCACGAACAGTGCGAGCGACGCCAAGTATAAAGGCATTGACACGACGACCTTTATGTTGGGTGTGAACAAAAATTCTTTGCACAAAAAGGAAGCCGAAGAATTTATCAGCTACTTGTCGGAGCCGAAGGTGGCAGCCCAGTATGCAAATGCAACGGATCAGATGGTCACGGTTCGGAATGTGAATTACACAGATCCTGTTTTAAAAGCGATGGAGCCTATGTTGAATCAGCCTCTTCGTTTCCAACCGATGTACACGTTGACCAATCAACAGGTAGTAGACGCTGTGACCACGGCGGTTGAGGATGTCATCTCTGGCATGGATCCAAAAGCAGCTGCGGAAAAAGAGCAGAAAGCGATTGATCAAGCGTTGCAGCAAAAGTAACCGGATAAAAGGCGGAATCTCGGATTCAGAGCGCCGCGCTGCAGGAAGTATCACCGAATGGTTGCGGGATTAGGAATTGGGGTCACGGAATTCTTATGGCGGCCGATGAGGTGAGCACGATGGCGCCGCCCCTTTCCGATTTGACTGCTCCATCGAGTGGTATGGCTTGTTCGCTGCGTGCAGATGCCGCCATGCATGGCGGCGTCTGTCGCTCCAGCGGGCGGCAATTGGCCAGGGAAGTCCATGTAAGTGGGCCATTTGCGAAGCGCATGCCCAGACATGGTTTTGTTGTGTGATTACGGTCAGCCAGGTCATGGTCGTCTGAGAGGAGGATGCAGATGCGGGCCAAACCGTCCATCTACCTATTTCTATTGCCTGGTGGGCTGATTTTTCTCATCTTTTTTGTAGTGCCGACCATTTACGGTCTTTCGTTGAGTTTCACGAACTGGGACGGGCTCTCTCCGCAGTTGCAATTCATTGGATTCGCCAATTACGCGCATCTTTTGACGGATGACAGTTCGTTCCACACTGCCATTGGGAACACCCTGAAATTCGTCCTCACCGTTGTGATTATCCAATCCACCTTGTCGTTGATTTTGGCCATCTATTTGCTGAAGAATACGAAGGTCAACATCTTCTTACGGACGTTATATTTTTTCCCTACAATCCTGTCTTCAGTTTCGGTAGCTTTTATTTGGATGTTTATTTACGATTCGAACATCGGGATTCTCAACACGCTTCTTGGGGATGTAGGGCTCCAGAGTTTGCAAGCTTCTTGGTTGGGCGATCAGCGCATGGCTATCTACTGTATCGCCGCCACTGAGATTTGGGCTCACACGGGACAGTTGCTCATCATCTATTTGGCCGGCTTACAACAGATACCCCACGAGCTATACGAGGTCGCCATGCTGGAAGGCGCTTCCCGATGGCAAACGTTCCGTAAAGTGACGTGGCCCCTGCTCGCTCCTGCCACCACCATCGTGGTCGCGTACACCACCATCCAGTCGTTTCGTATGTTCGACCTGATCTTTGCTATGACGGATGGTGGCCCCGGAAACTCTACGGAGGTTCTGGCGACGTACATCTACCATCAGGCCTTCCAGTACAATCACGTGGGATACGCGTCGGCGGTGTCGATGCTTTTCATGGTCATCATCGCCCTCATCACAATGGCGCAGTTTGGACTGCTGCGGTTCCGTTCCCTGAAGAGTGCCTGAGGAGGTGACTCAGATTGCGGTTTCTTCGCATTCCGGTGATTTGGGCCTATGCCCTGGTGATCGCTGTGCCCGTGCTGGTGGTTGTGGAGAGCAGTTTCAAGTCACTCGCGACACTTTATCAGGATCCACTGTGGCCGACGAAAGGGATGTCCGGACAGTCGTACCAGACCCTAACGTCACAGGTACCATTATTTCGCTATTTCATGAACAGTGCAGAGGTGACCGTCGTTTCTCTGATCTTAATCATCCTCCTGGGGAGTATGATCTCATATGCGATTCTGCGTCTCCCTCGGATTCCAAGCATGATTGTGTACGGCGTGTTCGCGGTTGGCATGATGATTCCGACCCAGGTCAATATGATCCCGATGTATTTGGAAATGGCCCGTTTGGGACTGGTGAACTCGCGCATCGGGTTGATTTTAGTCGAAACTGCATTTCTCCTACCCATATGCGTGTTCATTATCGGTGGCTTTATGCGGACACTGGCAAAAGAGCTGCTTGAAGCGGCGAAGGTGGATGGTTCAGGTGAGTGGCAGATGTACTGGCGTATCGCCATGCCTTTGTCGATGCCGGCCATCGCCAGCGCAGCCGTCTTCGCCGGCGTGATTGTGTGGAACGACCTATTGTTTCCACTGCTACTTATCAAGTCGAATGACAAAGATACCCTGCCATTGGCCTTGCTGAGCTTTTCCGGGCAGTACCAGACCAACTATCCTGTCATTTTTGCCGGGGTATTGCTGGCCAGCATTCCTATGGTGGTGCTGTACGTGTTCTTGCAGAGGTACTTCATCGCCGGAATGACGGCCGGTGCCGTGAAAGGTTGAACAGCGGGGACGGAGTGACGACGAAGGGGTGTCGTTGTATGGTACAGCGTTCCAAACTGCGGCTGGGATTCGTGGGTCTGGGCAGAAAGACGTTCGATACAGCGCTTGCTTCTCAGTATCTCGACGATTCCATCCATTTTCTGAGTGAACACTGTCCACGATTGACAGCGGTTTCGAATTTGGTCACGGACATGGAGGAGGTCCACGAAGCCGTTGAAAATCTGCGTGGGAAAATCGATGTTCTTATTGTGCAGTTCACGACGTTTGTGGACGGACGGTTCATCGAGGCCTTGGCGCGGCAGATTCGCGTTCCGACTATCGTCTGGGCGATTCGGGAGCCCAACCGCGGTGTGCGGCGAAGATTAGCCTTGAATTCCCTGACAGGCGCCAATCTCGCCAGCCACGTCCTGGTTCAAGAACACGTGGCTTTTCAATTCTTGTATGGCGATCCTGGTGAGGCAGTGACAGTTAACCGACTTACGGCTCTTCTGCGCTACTTCGAAGCTTATCGTAAAATGCGCTCGTTTACGGTTGTCACGTTGGGCGATGCGCCCGATGGGTTTCAATTCAGCCTGCCTCATCGGCGGGCACAACAACAATTAGGGATTCACATGGAGTCTCTGGATCTCCAAGAGACGTTTGCCCGGGCCGAATCTGTGCCGGACGATGCCGTGATAAGCGTCCTTGACGATGTTCGCCGCCGGGTTCGCGGTTTGGATCGGCAGCCGCGCGATGCCGTTCTGAAGTTCGCCAAGATGCAGCACGTGCTCCGACAAGATTTGGCGCGTCTTGGCGCTGACGCAGTGGCCGTGCGGTGTTGGCCGGAGTTTTTCACGGAGTTTGGCGCGGCCGCTTGCTCCACCGTGTCTGCGCTTATCGAGGACGGAATTGTGGCTTCCTGCGAGGCGGACGTCCTTGGGGCTCTTTCAATGGACGTGGTCAGCTGCCTGACCGGATCACCTGCGTATTTAGGCGATCTTGTTGAACTCGACGAATCCACAGGCGCCATGACCTTTTGGCACTGCGGCGCGGGCGCGTTTTCCCTAGCGCGACCGACGGAAGGTGCCACGGCAGGGGAACATCCCAATCGTGCTATCGGGTTTACGTTGGAATTCGGTCTGAAGCCAGGTCGGGTGACGATTTTCCGCTTGGGTGAAGATGTTGATGGTGGGGTGCGGGCGCTAGTGTCGTCAGGCACCGTGTTGGATGAGCCCCAGCGATTCCTCGGAACATCGGGACGTGTTGTGCTTGACGGGCCAGAGCCTCCTCTGCAGCGGCTGACGCGAGTACTGGAGGCGGGGTGGGAACCGCATTACGCCCTTGCCTATGGAGACGTTGCAGATTGGCTTGTGAAGCTGTGTGGACAGTTCGGAATTGAAGCCATGATGTTTTAGGGAGCGTCCGGAAAGCGCATAAATTTCTGTGAACTCTCTGGGGTGGAGTCTTGGAACGGCTGGACATGGGGGAGGATACAGATGAGGGTAGCGGTTGGACAGTTCGGTGCACCGACTGCGGTTCTGAATGCCTCATTGTTTGGTGTTTTGGACTCGCTCAGCAAGGCTGGTGCCGAAGTTTATGGCATTCTCGGCGGCGCCTGGGGGCTGTCTCAAGGGAACGTACATCCTCTTTCTTTCGCCCGTCCTCCCGAGTGGCTCTTGCATACTCCGGGGGCGGCACTTGGGGCTGGACGCCAATTGAGCTTCGCAGCACATGCGGGGGAAGCGGTTCAGAACTTGCGGGAAAGACATGTGGATGCGCTCATCGTGATGGGCGGCAACGGCACGATGGCCCTGGGACAGATTGTGGAGCGGGAATCGCAAGCGAGGGGATATGACCTTCAGGTTATAGGCATCCCGAAGACTATCGACAATGACATCGCAGGCGTGGACCACACTCCGGGTTATCCTAGTGCCGCCCAGTTTGTCCTGAAGGCATTATGCGATTTGGCGATTGATCTGGAAGCCATGGTGGGATTCGAGCAGGTGCGGGTCGTGGAGGTGATGGGGCGCAGGACTGGTTGGCTGGCCGCCGCTGCGGCCCTATACGATGACCTATTCCGAGAAGTGCGCGGGTCATCAGCGGATCATGCGGGTGGATGGGACGTTAATCGCCTGTCTCGACGCCGGGTTCGCCCCATCGTCTGTCTGCCGGAGCGGCCATTTCACCTGGATCAGGTGCTGGGAGATGTGCAACGGCGTGTACGCGAGGATGGTTGTACGATGGTGGTGGTCAGTGAGGGGGTCCAACCTGCGGATGGACAGGTCATGTTCCAAACAGACCATGGCCAGGACAAGGCCCGTCCGTTTATGTGGGGTGGCGTTGGCGCATGGCTTGCCGAAGCTATTCGTGACCAGACGAAATTCGGAGTTCGATATGAAAATCTCGGATTGCTCCAGCGTTGTTGGTCAAGGTTCAGTGTACCCTTGGATGTAGCAGAGGCGGTGCGGGTCGGCCGCGAAGGAGCACACAAGGTGCTCGCGGGAGAGAGCGGCCAAATGGTGGGGCTCGTGAGGTCTCGCCAGAGTGAGTACCACGTCGACACCGTCGGTATCCAGCTGTCGGAAGTGGCGGGAAAGGAGCGGGTCATGACGGAGGACGAGGCGAAATTAGGACCGACGTTTCGCGACTGGCTTCGCCCGTTGCTGGACTGGAGTATGCTGTGCCCTCATCCAAGGCTGACTATGTCCGGGATGACCATAGGAGAGTGAAACTGATGCCGCTCACGTCAGGCTACATTTTGAGAGATGCGTTTGCAGGGGGATACGCCGTACCTGCCTTCAGCGTACACAGTGAGGCTATGGTAGATGCCATCTTGGCAGAGGTGGATGCACTTCGCAGTCCGGTACTGCTGCAGATTGGTCAGCGTGCCATTCGGAACGGCCAGATGCAGGTGTTGGCTCAGCATATCGCGCGCAGCGCGCAAAACGTACGGATCCCCGTTGTCATTCACCTCGACCACTGCCACCAGTTCGATCAAGTTGTTCAGTCGCTCCGCGCCGGGTTTACCTCCTGTATGATGGATGCCTCTTCACTACCGTATTCCGACAACGTACAAGCAACGGCTGCAGTGGTGAACCTCTGCCACGCCGTGGACGTGCCTGTGGAGGGGGAACTCGGTGCCATTGGCGGTGTGGAGGATGACGTGGCAGTGGCGGACGAGGATGCCGTCTTTACGGCACCCGACGCTGCGGAAAAATTTGTGTCGGAAACAGGGGTGGATTCACTGGCGGTGGCCATCGGATCGGCCCATGGGATGTACAGGCGCGAACCGAAGCTGCGACTCGACTTGCTGCGGGAAATTCGTGCCGCGACGGGTGTGCCGCTGGTGCTGCACGGGGGTTCCGGCATCCCGCGGGAACAAATAGAGGCGAGTATCCAGCTAGGCATCGCGAAAATCAACTTTGACACAGAGCTTCGTCTCGCATACATGGCCGGTTGGAGGGCTGGCGCAACGAGCTATCCAGACGATCCGTTTTCCGCTCAATGCGTGGCCAATGAGGCTTTGCGTCAAGTGGTGCGAGACAAGGTAGACTGGTGCGGTTCAGCACAGCGTGTCTAGGAATTGGGCCCGCCGCCAGACAGCTTGCAAGCGAGATGATGCAACCGGCATGGGTTCTGAGATCCAGGAGGATGGCGCAGCGTTCAGATAGGAAAGGAGTGCAGACGTGTGCCCAGTCGGATTGTGATTTCGGAAGATCTTTGGGTTAATCTACCCGAAGGGTTTGGTAATGGCCGCACTGTGGTTTACGATCCGTCTTTGGTCGGCGATCGACAGCGGCTATTGCGACTCGGCCCCGACACAGAAGCACTGATTGTCCGCAACCAGACACGTGTGGATGAGGAACTATTGGAGAATTTCCCGAATCTCCGCATCGTAGGGCGGCTTGGAGTCGGACTTGACAATATCGACTTAACAGCCTGCCAGCGACGCGGCATTCCGGTTGTCTCCGCCCGCGGATTTAACGCGAACGCTGTGGCAGAGTACGTGATGGCGTGTCTGTTGCAGCATGTTCGGCCACTCTTTCGTTGGAACGAGGCGGTTCGACGGGGCGCGTGGGATCGGATGGCCGCGATGGGGGAGGAAGTCTACGGGAAGACCCTGGGGCTTATCGGGATTGGCGACATCGGGCAGCGAGTTGCGACGCGAGCACGGGCTATGGGATTAACCGTTGTGGCATATGATCCGTTCATACTCCCTTCCCATTCCGTTGTGCGGGACGTCGGCGTAGCCCTGATCTCGCTGGACGACCTCCTGAGGTCATCGCATTTTGTATCGGTGCACGTCCCACTTACGGATACTACGCGTCATCTGCTCAATGGCCCTGCCTTGGCGAAGATGCGTGAAGATAGTGTGCTTATCAACACCTCGCGCGGAGGCATTGTCGACGAGGACGCGCTCGCCGAGGTGCTCGTGAATTTTCCGACAAGATTTGCCTATCTGGATGTGCGGTCCACGGAGCCGCCAGGTCCCGATGATCGACTTCGTTCTCTGGACAATGTCTGCCTTACGCCGCACATCGCCGGAATCACAGTGGAGTCCTCCCATGAGGTGGCTTGGTTTGTCCTTACGCAGGTGATGGAACAACTGGAGGGACGTAAGGCCATGGGCATTGTCCCGTAGGATGGGAGACACTGCATTATGGTACGGCATCGTGCAGGTGAACCTCCGGACGACACCGGTAGGGACTGTGTGAAGCGGGGGCCCGGAGTCGGACCCCTAGGCGCACAGGCTACCTCGATGACAAAACACAACGACTTGTCCTCCCGTTTACTTGATGCCTGTCGTCGAGATGCCCTTCACAAACTGCCTCTGGAACACTAAGAACACGATGATCATCGGCAGGGTCAGCAAGATCACACCTGCCATGACACTGTTCCAATAGGCGTCGTACTGGCCGTAAAATGAGTTCAATCCGACCGGTAGTGTGTACATATCCTGGCTTGTCGCAAGGAGTACCGGCCAGAGAAATGAGTTCCAGTTCCCCTGAAAAGTGAAAATGGTTTGTGCAGCCAGGAGTGGTCGGGACAGCGGCAAGAAGATGCGCCAAAAGACCCCCCAGTGCCCCAATCCATCGATGCGAGCAGCCTCCTCAAGTTCCTTTGGCAAACCGAGGAAGAACTGACGGGCGAGAAAGATCATGAACGGTGACATCAGGAACGGTATCGTCAACCCCTGGTACGTGTCAATCCAGCCCAACTTGGCCAAAAGCATGTAGATGGGTACGAGCACGACCTGGGATGGAATCATCATGACTGCGAGAAAGGCGTAAAACAAAAGGCCGCGTCCCGGGAACTTGAGCCGCGCGAACGCGTATCCGGCGAACGTGTTCACGCAGAGATTCCCCGCTGTCACAATAGCAGCGACGATAATGCTGTTCCCCAGCCAACGGGCGAACGGGAAATCGTGTATGATGGTTGTGTAGCTCCCGAAGTTCAGGTGACTGATGGGCACGATGCTGGTAAACACTTCATCCGTCGGCTTGAGCGAAGTATAAACGGACCAGACAAACGGCAACAGGGACACGCAAGCGTACAGAATGGCCACGATATACAGCACGTGTTTCGGGCGCCGATACACCGCCTCGCGGGACACCGCCATTCCTCCTTCTTTCACAGTGTGATCGCCAGCACGAGTGCAGTCAGGAACACCTAGTCCTCTCGGCCGATCACGTAATGTTGAATCAGCGTCAGAATCATAATGATGGCAAAGAGCACGAAGGCCATTGCCGAAGCGTATCCCATCTGCATATCCTTGAATCCTTTAATAAACAGGTCCAGTATGACCGTCAACGTCGCGTTCAGAGGTCCGCCCGTACCCCCGGAGACGACATACGCCTGGTCGAACACCTGAAAGGTGCCAATCAGCGACATGACAATCACCAGAAAGGTGGTCCTGCGCAACATGGGGATGGTGATGTAACGGGTCAACTTCCACCCGCTGGCCCCATCCATCGAGGCCGCTTCATACAACTCATCCGGTATATCCTGCAGTCCCGCCAAGTAGATGATCATGAACTGGCCGACGGTTGACCAGATGGCCATCACCATGATGGCCGGCAGCGCGAAGGTGGGACTGTTGAAATAATTAGGGCCCCGAACCCCAAACAAGGCGAGAAATTGGTTCACCAGTCCTTGTGGCTGAAACAGAAATACAAACATGACACTGACTGCGACCGTCGAGGTGACGGTCGGCAGATAGTAGGCCACCCGAAAGAACGTCTTCCCCTGAACGCGATTGACAATAATGGCCAGGAACAGGGCAAGAGCAGTTTGTACGGGCACCACGCCTAACGAGTACAGCGTGGTATTCCACAAGGCGCGAAGAAAGACTGGATCGTGAAATAAATGAGTATAGTTTGCCAACCCGACAAATCGGGTGGATTGCTCATCAAGGAACGAGAATTGTTGGAAGCTGATATAAAACGCATAAAGGATTGGGCCCACCAAGAACACAACCAAGGAAGCCAGCGCCGGCAAGACAAAAAGGTATCCTGCCAACGCTTGGTCCACCGCCTTCCTTCTTGAGACGCGGTGACCCACAACCGTGTGCGTCTGCACGCCGTTCAACCTGCATTGCCCCCCTTGTTTTGCGTGTCACAACGAAAGCCGCCCGTTCGAGCTGCGGCTTCCGTTGTGAGAATTACCCCTATTCATTGAGCCTGCTGCGACATCAGGGTCTGTTTGGCTTGGGACAATACATTGGCAGGCGACTGATTCTGCAGGATACCTGCTTCGGTCGCTTTGTTGATGGCATCGACAAACTCCTGACCAAGCGTCCCGAACTGATACGGTACAGCGTGTTTCACACCATCGACAAACGCTTTATAGTTCGGGTACTTCTTCAAGAACTCACCCTGCACGCTGGTGCGCGAGGGAATCGCCAGGCCAGATTCAGCGGTCATCTTGAGCGCCTCAGGTCCGGTCAGGTAAAATAACAGTTTTGCAGCTTGATCAGGATGCTGGGTTGACTTGGCCATCGAATAGCTCACGGTGTAGGTCATGTTGTAGTCCTGTCCGTTGGCCGACGGCAAGTCTGCCACGCCGTAATCAAGTTTCGGGGCAGTTTGTTGCATGAACGGGATCAGCCAAGCGCCTTCCAGGACCATGGCGACTTTTCCTTGGGCAAACGGGATGCCGGCCCAATCGCCGCCCAAGTCTTTCGGCTGCACGAAATTCTTCTGTTTGAAATTGTCGATGAAGAACTGGAGGCCAGGCACATTTGCTTTGTCGGTAAACGTCGCCTTATCGTTGTTCACATCATAGTAGCTGCCACCAAAGTCTTTGACGAACGGGTAATAACGAGCCACATCAATGGGCATGCTCAGGGGCGTCATTCCCTTGGCCTTCAACTTGGCGGCGTCCTGTTCAAATTCATTCCAGGTCTTCGGCGGCGATTGAATTCCGGCCTTCGCGAACATGGACTTGTTGTACTCAAGCGCCATTGTGTTCATGTCTTTAGGTAGGCCGTAGGTGACACCTTTCCACTGAAACGCTTTCAGCAGGGCAGGGCTGAAATCGCTTGTATTGACATGATCTTGCTTGATGTACTTGTCCAGTGGCATCAGTGCGCCGGATGCTTCCAATGTCGGTGCGTACGAGGAATCGACATAGAACACGTCGGGTGCGGTATGAGAGGCCAGCATCGGCTGCAAAGCTTGCAGATAATCGCCCGTGATCACCTGCAGGTTAACCTTAATGTTAGGGTTCTTCTTTTCAAATGCTTTCACTTGTTTTTCTACCAGCTGTTTTTCAGCAGGGCTCGACGACCACATGCCCAATTTCAGCGTGACGGTTTTTTCCTCTCCACTATTGGAAGCATGATTTCCTCCCGATGTGTTTCCTTGCCCACAGCCGATGACGGCACCGGAACTGATGAGCAGGATGCTGGCAGCTCCGAAATACCTTTTGATGCTCCTCTTCATCAGTTGCAACCCCCTTTGGAAAATCAACGTGATGGTCTTTGCGAGACTACGCACGTCAAAATTCTTTGCACGGTGTCATCACTGAGTTGCGTCCTTTACCACCTCCCTGGATGAAGTCTGGTGCACGGACAAACCGGTCGTATTTTCTAGAATGTGGAATCGTGTCTGTCCGGTGGATGTCCGCTGCAATTCTATACTCAACTTGCCATCCCCAATCCAGATAGACTCAATCTTGAGCCTCGGGATTGAGGTTGGAAGTGAAGGATTCAGGTAAACCCGCCCTGCCGGAACATCCGGGTGCAGACCGAGCAGAGATGCGAGGATGAGAACGGGTGTCGCCGCCGCCCACGCCTGAGGGGAACAGGACACCGGATAAGGAACGGGACGCGACACCTTGTCCGCGGCTATACCTGCGAACAGCTCGGGCAATCGGAACAACTCGAACCCTTCGGCAGCGGTCAACAACCCTTCGACGAGGTGGGCGACCGCGTCGTGACGGCCGTATTTAGCCATGCCTGCGATGATCAAGGAATTGTCATGCGGCCACACGGATCCGTTGTGGTAACTCAGAGGGTTATATGATATTTCGTTTGCGGACAGGGTTCGAACCCCAAAACCACTGAACATATCGTCCGCCAGCATGCGGTCAATGACGCGATCCGCAAGCGTCCGAGGCAAGATTTCGCTCCACAACACCTGCCCCATATTAGAGGTCAAGGTGCGCACCGGTCGTTTATTTCCATCCAGCGCGAGGGCAATCGCGTCTTCGTCGTCCAGCCAAAAGGACTGGATAAAACTCCGACGGAGTCGATCTGCTCGCTCTTGGCAATGCCTTGCCTGCTCCGGCATGTGGAGCCACGTGAAGACCTCGGCCCAGCGACGATAAGCCCGAAACACGTAACCCTGGACTTCGCACAAGGCGATAGGGCCGGTGGCCAGTGTCCCCTCTTTGTGTTGGATGGAATCACCAGAATCCTTCCATCCTTGGTTGGAGATTCCTTCTGCGGCTTCGGACAGGTACTCAACAAAGCCGTCTCCGTCGCGGTCCCCATACTGCTCTATCCACGTGAAAGCCGAGTCTACGGCCGGCAACAATCTCCGCAGCCACTCTTGGTCGGCTGTCCAGGCCGCATAGTCGGCGGCTAAATTCAGGAAGAGCGGGGTGGCGTCGATGGTTCCATAGTAGGGCCCAAATGGAACCTTTCCTGTCCTCGTGAGTTCCCCTGCCCGCAGCTCGTGCATAATTTTCCCGGGCTCCTCGTCACGGGACGGGTCTACAGTCCGGCCTTGAAAAGCGGCCATGGTGGCGAGTGTTCCTCGGGCCACATCGACGTCGGCGGGCAGCATTTGTAGAGCCGTAATCAGGCTGTCCCGTCCAAACGGAACCGCATACCAGGGAACCCCGGCTACCGGAAAACGGCCATGACCGATATCGGTCAACAGCATGCGCACGTCTCTAAGTCCCCTGCAGTACCAGGTTGTGAACGCCTTGCATCCAGAAACCCTGGGTGCTTTCTGCAACCAGTTTTCATAGTCGTGAACAATCTGCCGCCTTTTGGTATCCACTTCCGTGAGACTCAAATCCACGTTTGGTGCCGCTGGCTCCCGGGGGCAGGCGGAGGTTTCCACGTCCACCGTCCCAGCCATGGATGGTGTCACGGACACGACCCACGTGCACTTGCCGCGTGGCGGAATGCACAGACGCGCTCCTACTTTCGGCACGCCGAAAAAGGGGCTTGGGGGATGATGGTTTGCATGGAAACGAACGATCGTCGTGCACCTTGTGCCGTCCTTTGCCATGTAGCGGAACGTCTTGGATTGCGGCCCGTCTTCCATCGCAATCTGCCGCTTCAGCTGCTCTCGGCCCGCAAGCGTTTTGCCTGCTCGCACTTCAAACATGTCAAGAAAGTCGGCATCCATTTCGTAAGCGACCTCAAGAGTGATGGTTTCCGCCGAGAAATTTTCGATCTCTCCTTGTTCATAAAACCTACAACCGTCGACAAACTGGCGCCGTACGGCGTGTAGGCTTTCACGCGGAACCACAACGTTTTCGGAGAGTCGCCATTCCCGATTCGTATAGTGATAGATTGCCTCAAAGTTCCGAGACCCGTCCGAGGCCAGCTCTACAAAAACAGACGGGTCCGTGTTCCATGTCCATTGGCTGAGCACGCGTGTGTCGCGAGTGAACAGTCCATATCCAAACGCATCCAGGGAAGGATGGGGGGCATCCCCGGAACTGTTGGACACAAAAAACAGATCATTCTCCTTGATGACGGTAAACTTCATGTCGAACCCAGCTGCCTCCTTATGTAGAGAGCCAAGCATCCAAAACGTTTTGGAAAAACCCGCAAAAGTCGCCACCATGCCTTCAACAAGAAGTCTTCAATGACCTCACATGACTATGCCGCAGCAACGGTCGAAGCGGATATCGCTGTCATCTGGGCAGCCTTCGGGTTCGCGGCCGTCAGCCGCTCTCGCGGACAATCAGTTCCGGCGCCAGCAGCCGCCCCTGGGGAGGTTCGTCCCGTTCCAGCATGCCGATGAGCATTTCAGCAGCGGTCATTCCCATTTCATACCTGTGCTGCCCGACGGTGGTCAAGGTCGGTGACACCAGTTCCGTTAAATCAATATTGTCGAAGCCGACCACGGCCAGGTCTTCCGGCACACGCAAGCCATTGGCCAGTGCTTCGCGCATGCCGCCAATAGCCATCAGGTCACTGGCGAAAAAGATAGCTGTGACATCTGGGTAACCCTGCCGCAGTTCGCGAAAACCTTGGGCTCCTCCTGCGAGGGAAAAATCCGATTCGTAGACCAGGGCCGGCTCGAAGGGCAAGCCGACAGTCCGAAGACCTTCTTTGTAGCCGCGCAAACGGTCTGCGCTCACCGCCGCCTGTGCGTACCCGTTGACGAATCCAATATGCCTGTGGCCTTGTTGGAACAGGTGCCGAACGGCGAATTTCGCGCCATTGATGTTGTCTGTCATGACGTATCCGCAGTGGTCGCTGAGCAAAGGCAGGTCGATAACGACGCTGGGCAACGGCGATTCAACTACTTCGTGGACGTACGGATCATCCAGGCGGATGCCCATGACAATCACGCCTTCAAAGCGCCGCTCGGTGCAGAAGTCGAGATAGGACACCAGGTGCTGCTGCGCCGTTGTGGTGCTCACGAGACTGACATCGTAACCGAGCTCCGCAAGCCGCTCATAGACTCCCGCTAGCACATCAAACATGAAGTGATGCCCAGTCCGGGATTTACCGAAATCCGACACCAGCAAACCGATGGTCTGTGTCCTCTGCCTCACCAGGCTGCGGGCCACGTGGTTCGGGCGATAGTTCAGGCGCTCTGCGATTTGAAGAATTCGTTTGCGCGTTTCGGGGCTGACGTCGGCATATCCATTCAATGCCCGCGACACGGTCGTGATGGAAACTCCGGCTGCTTCCGCAACATCGCGAATCGTCACTGGCACCGACAAACACCCTCACCCAAGTATTGAAGACAGTCTATCCGAAAACGTTTTGGATGTCAAACCGTCGAGGGGAGCGAGAGCAGGGAAGCAAGAGATGACGGTCAACACGCAGCGTACGACAAAAGCGCAATTTCGTGCTACTGGTTCCAAGGATCCTCCCTACTGTCCAAGTTTTCTCCGTATTTATAATGAACCCATCCACAATCGGACTAGGCACGGTAGTTCATATGACCGTGCCGCCACACGAAAGTACTGCCCCACCGTCTGATTATAGTCGAAATATTCATATCAAAGGAGGCGAATGAGTGGGTGAATGCAGCAGGGATTCAGATTGACGATGCTCCTCTGAACAAATTCCACATTCGCATTACCGCTTTGACGTTCGGATCGAACTTTTCCGATGGATACGCACTGGGGATCATCAGCATGGCGTTGAGCCTGATTGGCCCCCAGATGCATTTGGGGCCCGTTTGGCAAGGGCTGTTAGGAAGTTCAGCCTTGATTGGGCTGTTTTTTGGCAGCCTGCTGTTAGGCTGGCTGTCGGATCACATCGGCCGCCAGAAAATCTACCTGACAAACTTTGTGATTGTGACCGTGGCGTCCGCCCTGCAGTTTTTCGTCCATGATCCCGTCACTTTGTTTATTCTCCGCATTTTGATTGGTTTGGCATTGGGCGGCGATTACGCTGTAGGCTCGACGTTGTTGGCCGAGTTTGCGCCGAAACGGTACCGCGGCATCTTGCTCTCGGCGCTCAATGTCCTGTGGACAGTGGGCTACACGCTTGCGACCATCGTCGGCTATTATTTGCAAGGGACGCCGGACGCGTGGCGCTGGATGTTGGCTAGCGGAGCCATCCCGGGGCTGATTGTGTTGCTTCTGCGCATAGGCACACCAGAGTCGCCCAGGTGGTTGATTCGCAAGGGCCGCGAGCAGGAAGCGCGCTCCATCGTGAAGAAATATGTCGGGCCGAACGTAGAAATCGACACGATGATTGCGGAAGCGAAAAAGCAGACATTTGCGTTTAAGGACCTGTTTGCGAAGAACGTGAGGATGCGCACAGTGTTCGGCAGTCTCTTCTACGTGTGCAATGTCATCCCGTACTTCGCCATCTACACGTTCCTGCCGACCATTCTCAGCAGTCTGGGGTTTCAGGACAACTTCGGCATTGATACCATCTTGAACATCTTCCTTCTTGTCGGCGCCATTGCCGGGTTGTGGTTTACGGAACGGCTGTCCCGCCGCGGTTTTACCATCTATTCCTTTGCCTGTCTCACGGTCGCGCTGTTTTTCATCACCATCCTGCCGACTCGTCTGCACGCTTTGATCTTGATTTTGTTCATCATTTTCACGTTCATCATGTCGGCCGCATCCAACCTGACGTTGATCTACCCGGCCGAATTGTTTCCGACAGATGTAAGGGCTTCCGGTGTCGGTGTGGTGACGGCTGTCAGCCGGGTGGGCTCCGCTATGGGCACGTTTCTTCTCCCTCTCATGTCGTTGAAGGCCTCGATGTTGGGCATGACTGCGGTGCTGTTCCTTGGCACACTGATCTCAGTCCTGTGGGCGCCGGAAACGGCGCGTTTGGAGCTGGATGAGGCGAGCAATCCGCTGCATCGCCGGGCTGCAAGCCTAGACGCAGAGGGCGCCGCAGCCGAGTTGGACTGATTTTCATCTTTTCATCCACCGTGGAGGTTGTTGGCCATGACTCAGGCACCGGGAACAAGACCCCAGGAGATCCAAGAAGTCGTGCTCGGCCATGGCGATCCGACCGTGAACGAACTCGTGGCTGTTTCCCGTTACGGAGCCAAGGTGTCTTTCTGCCAGGCGTACCGAGAGCGTGTCGCCAAGTCACACGCGCTGGTGGAAAAGTTTCTCGCGGAAAATCGCGTCGTTTACGGCATTACGACCGGATTTGGCAGCAACGTCAGCAAGGTGATCTCGCCCGTGGAAGCAGCGGCGCTCCAACGGAATATCGTGCGTTCCCACGCGGTATCCGTGGGGGCTCCTTTGCCTGCGGAACTGGTCCGCGCCACCCAATTCATGATCCTGGTGCAGCTCGGTCAGGGATTTTCAGGCGTGCGCATGGAGGTTCTCGAGGCGCTGGCGGCGCTGTTGAACCGGCAGGTGGTGCCATACGTGCCGGGCGACGGGTCTGTGGCGTACCTCTCTCCCGAAGCGCACATGGCACTCGTGCTGATGGGCGAAGGCAAGGCCTACTTTGGCGGCGACTTGCTGGACGGCGCCGAGGCGCTGCAAAAGGCGGGACTCACGCCGCTGACGTTGGGACCTAAGGAGGGGTTGTCGCTCCTGAACGGAACAACGTCGACCACGGCCATCGCCGCGTTGGCCTTGTACGACGCCATCCAGGCCGCCAAGACTGCCGACATCGCGGCCGCCATGTCTTTCGAGTCCCTGAAGGGCACCATCCGGGCGTTCGACGAGCGGCTCCACCAGTTGAAGCGGCACCCCGAACAGACAGCGACCGCGCGGTATCTGTCCCGGATGCTGGCAGACAGTGAGATAGCGCAGACGTATCAGGATTATCGGCTGCAGGATGCGCTCAGTCTGCGCTGCATCCCGCAGCTTCACGGCGCGGTCAAGAAGACGCTCAAAGATGCCGCGGCCAGTGTGCACAACGAGATGGCATCCGTCAGCGACAATCCCGTCATCTATGGCCAGGGTGACGATGGTGTCGGGCTGATGGGAGGGAACTTCGACGCCACTTTCGTCGGTTTGGCGGCCGATTCCATCGCGATTGCACTCGGGAATTTGGCGAAAATGGCAGAAAGCCGGATTGACCGCTTGGTGAACTTTCATGTCAGCGAACTTCCCGACTTTCTGGTCGCTCGGCCGGGTCTCAACAGCGGCTACATGATTCCGCAGTACACGGCGGCCGGCCTGCTTTCGGAGATCAAAGCATTGGCACATCCGGCCACTGTGGACAACATTCCCACATGCGCCTATCAGGAAGACGTGGTCACTTTCGCCTACCAGGCTGCGCGCAAGGCCTACCAGGTGGCCGAAAAGGTGACGCACATCCTGGCCATCGAACTGATGGCGGCGGCCCAGGCGCTGGACTTTCATCGACCTTTGAGGCCGTCAAGCGCGACCGCATCCGTCTACCGGGCGATTCGCAAGCAAGTCCCCACACTGGAGGAAGACCGGTATCTGTACCCGGATATCGTCGCCATCTATGATATGATCCGCGAAGGAGAGATAGTTTGCCGGGTCGAGGGATTGCTTGGAGAGATTCCATTCTAGCTTGTCCTTGTCAACATGATGTGGGAGGAAAACATGGCACCACACGATCCCGCCCAACTCGCGTTCTCGCACTACTTGATTTCCGGCACCTTGGTTCACGAAGGTGAGTTCACAGAGCTTCAGGAGCGATTTGGCGTCTTCGTCCATCCGCAAGTGGTCGTCGTTGTATCGATTGACAGGTACCCCGACTTGACGTTGCAGAATTCCGCCGATTGGCCGCTCGAAATCGGCCAGAAATTGATAGCTGTGGTTTATGCATGCGTGGACGTTCCCTTTACATGGATTTGGACCGAAGCAGGGGTCTTGGCGCTGCTTGTGGAGACTCAAGACGTCACCGGTGCCGGGCCGGGGGCTGAGGATCCGCTGCTCATCATGGCCAGGAAGGTGCAGGCTGGGATGCAAAAGCTGGGTGTCTCGGTGTCCATCGGCATCGGTGGCTATCACGCGGCTCCTGAGGACCTGCACCTCTCGTTTCAGGAAGCGATCCGCGCCATGCACGGCCGTTTCTTTCAGGGCAACCAACTGATCTTCCAGCACGGTGTGAACGCCGATCTGAGCGAAGTCCCGGCCCAAGAACTGGCCGCGGACAGGACAGAATTGGTCGCCCTCCTCTGCATCGGGGATGAGCCAGGGGTGACCACGCGCATGCGGGCGCTGCTGGATCGCATGGCCGAGGCTTGTCATTACAACGAAGACGTGTTCAAGGGCCAGGTGCTGGATCTCATCACTATGATGTCGCGTTCGGTTCTGGACATGGGGGTGAGTGCGGCGCGAATCCTGTCCAAGAACGCAGAATTTACGCACGAATTGTACGCCACCATTCGATACGACAAGTTTGTCCGCAAGGTGATGGACTACGCGGTGTGGTTGACGAGGCAAGTGGGAGAGACCGCCACGCCGGACGTCTCGCCGGTTATCCGCGATGCGATTCGATTCATGAAGCAGCATCACCGCGAAAACATCACACTTGTGGATGTCGCCAGGCACTGCTGCATGAGCAAGTACTACCTGAGCCACCTGTTCAAGAAAGAGGTGGGGATGGGGGTTATCGAGTATTTGAACAGCATCCGCGTCGATAAGGCGGCATTTTACGTACAGACGACGGATCTGCCGATTCAGCAGATCGCCACACTGGTCGGCTTTGATGACGCCAACTACTTCAGCCGCCTGTTTCGCCGCTACATGAATTGCAGTCCGACCGTGTACCGTACGGCCCGGTAGCCGGCTGCCTAGGCGGCACATCCACCCGTTGCGGTGGCGGATTTGGTTGTGGAGGGATGCTGTTTGTCTTACCCGTACGAAGTGATTGTGGTTGGTGCCGGTTCCATGGGCATGGCCGCAGGGTGGCACCTCGCCCAGCAGGGAGTGCGGACACTCCTTATAGACGCGTTTCATCCTCCGCACACGATGGGCAGTCACCACGGAGAAACTCGCATCATCCGCCATGCATACGGGGAAGGGCGCCAATATGTGCCGCTGGCGCTGCGGGCGCAAGAGCTGTGGTTGGACCTGCAGGCGGAAGCGGGGACTCGGCTCTTCGCCCAAACTGGCGTGTTGTCGTTGGGCCCAGCGGGATCGCCCTTCATGGAGGAGGTCGTGCGCAGCAGCGTGTCGTTCGACCTGCCGCTTGAGGTGCTCGACACAGCCGAGATCCGCCGTCGCTGGCCAGGATGGCGCGTGCCCGACGACTACGTGGGCTGTCTGGAAACGTCTTCGGGGGTGCTGTTCTCCGAGGACTGCATCCGGGCCATGCGGCAGCTTGGCGAAGCGCGCGGGATGCAGGTGCTGGTGGATGCGCCGGTGGACGACATTCGAGTGGACGGCCAGGGAGCCAGCGTGCGGGCGGGATCGTCCGTGTATACGGCGGAGCGGGTGATTGTGACGGCAGGAGCGTGGGCCAAGCGCCTGTTGGCCACAGCAGGGCTGGATGTCCCACTGCGGCCGACGCGCAAGGCCATCGCTTGGTTTGCGTGCGACGAAAACCTGTACGGCGCGGCGGAGTTTCCCGCGTTCACCTGCGGGACTGACACAGCCCACTATTATGGGTTTCCCAGTTTTAACGGATCTGGGTTGAAAGTGGGTCGGCACGATGGCGGGCAAACGGCAGACCCGGATACGATGGAGCGGACGTTCGGCGCCTACCCCGAGGACGAGGGGGATTTGCGCCGCTTCTTGCGGGATTATCTACCGCGCGCCAATGGCCGTCTTCTCACCGGGAAGACGTGCGTGTACACGATGACCCCGGACGAGCACTTCATTATCGACCGCCACCCAGAGCGGCCACAGCTGCTGTTTGCCTGCGGATTTTCGGGACACGGCTTCAAGTTTGCCAGCGCGGTCGGCGAGGTGTTGGCCCAGTTGGCGGTGGCGGATAGCGCCGATCTGGACGTCTCCACGTTTTCGCTGCGCCGGTTTCAGCACTAAAGGATAGAGTACAGTAAAACAGCTGCATCGGCCGCGGTTGGCTTCGGGAAGGGCGCCGCGGCTGTTTTTGTCGGGCCTCGCTCGCCGGGCCACTCCGGTGTATCATATAGGAGTATCATATAGATACAGAGATTGCCCGTATTCTGGCGCCAATGGATAGGCTTCCACAGCTCCAACCTCTCATCACCCATATGCGCCTGGACATAGATATAACAGAGTGTTCAGTGGGATTGAGTTTTTGCGCCGCAAACGTGGATCAGCGGTTGGGGGGCCTGAGCATGTCCGACCGAGCGACCGACCCGGGCAGAAAACGCGTTCATGGCGGAGGCCAGAACGATAAGGGAGCCCACTTTGTTATTGAGCGGGTGCTGAACAACAATGTCGTTGTGGTTCTGTCTCCCCGCGATGATGAATACATTTGGATTGGCAAAGGCCTTGGCTTTGGCGCCCGGCGTGGACAGCCCATCGCCGCGGATGATCCCCGCGTGGAAAAAAGCTTCGCTCTCGTACTTCCCACACACAGGGCTCAATTTGAGCAACTTTTCACCACGGTCCGCCCCGAGGTCGTCGGCGTCGCGGAGGAAATCGTCAGCTTCGCAGCGGAATCTCTTGGCTGCGAGTTCCACGAGCACATCCATGTCGCTCTGCCGGATCATATTGGCTTTGCCCTGTCCCGTCTGCAGGGAAACCTGGTGATTGAGAATCCGTTTGTAGACGAGATTCGAACGTTGTATCCGCGGGAGTGGAGGGTGGCGCAGGCTGGCGCGCGTCGAATTGAGGAGAGGTTTCAGATTCCGATTCCCGCCGCTGAAGTGGGATTTTTAACGCTGCACATCCATTCGGCCACGCACCCTCGCGGCCTTTCAGAAACGATAAAGGTCACGGACGCTGTCAGCCTGGCCGTAAGGTCCATCGAAGAGGGGTTGGGTCGTGAGATCTCAAGAGACCACATGAACTACGCGCGTTTGGTCATCCATCTCCGGTTTTCCATACAACGCGTGTTGCGCCAGCAGCCGATCTCCAATCCGTTGGTGGACGCCGTACGGGAGAAGCTGCCGGAAAGTTACCGAATCGCCCAAAAGGCGTCGGGTCTCATTGGCCGTCGAATCGGCTGTGAATTTTCAGCCGATGAGGTGGCGTACTTGGCAATGCATATTGCGAGGATTGGGTCGTCGAACTGAGAAGTCTGACTGCCCATGGGTTGCTTTGATTTTCTATTGCGAATGTTATTGATTCAGACTATAATTTTCCCAAGGATAGCGTGTTACTGTCGGCACGGAAGGCAGGCATGAGCTACGTGGGTGGCTCTTGCCTGCCTTTTTTCGTGCTGCGCGTCGCTATGCCGGAGACTGGGCTGGTATCGGCCCGAAAGGGAGGAGGATTGTCATGCAGGCCAGCGGCACCTTGGTCAAAGTTTCCATTCTGATGGGGGTTGTCTTTCTCGCGGCGGCCATTCTGTATTGGATTGGCTTGCCCGGAGCGCTGGACGTACCCTTCCTGGTCAGTGTCGGTTACGGAGTGTTGTCGAATTATGCGGCCATCCTGGCGGTTGGAATCGCTGTGGCCCTGGCGCATGAGAGTCAGGGCGCTGCCGGTTTGGCGGCTTTCGTCGCCTATGAGGTGATCATTCAGGGGGCGAGCGCCATCAACAAATCCGTCAGCCTGGACGATAAGAGCGCTTTGTTGCTTGTGGCCGGGTTGATAGCGGGGGCGCTTGCCGGGTACATGTACAACCGCTTTTATCGCACGAAGCTGCCCACTTGGCTCGGTTTCTTCGGCGGACGTCGATTCGTGCCCATCGTGACCGGTTTTGCAGCCCTGTTCATCGCGCTGGTGATTGGACATACGTGGCATTGAGGATAGTCCACGTGTCCGCTTCGCGTTCGCCTGATGGAGAGGGCGCTCTGTATCCACGGAAGCAAAGGGGGCTCTTCCATGCTGGGTCAACTTCAGCGAATTGGCAAGGCGCTTATGTTGCCGATAGCGGTCCTCCCGATTGCCGGGTTGCTGCTTCGCCTGGGGCAGCCAGATACACTGAACATCCCGTTCATGGCAGCAGCCGGGAACGCCATTCTTAACTATCTGCCGCTATTGTTCGCTATTGGCATCGCGGTCGGTTTCGCCAAAGACAATCACGGTCTGGCTGGCTTGGCGAGTCTTGTCTCCTTTGAGATCCTGTCCTATGGTGCCAAGGCCATTGACGCCAGCAATGATCTCAGCTATTTGGGAGCGATAGTCACCGGGCTGTGGACGGGGTGGTTGTTCAACCGGGTTAGCCGCCGTGAGGTAAAAGGTTTGGACTTTATGGGGGGAAGCAAAGCCCTGGCAGTCATCCTCATCGCGCTGGTTTCCGTGGTTCTTGCCATCCCGTTTGGTTATGGGTGGCCGTACGTCCAAGACGCGTTCAATCAGCTCGGGGTTTGGCTCGGGGAAACGGGCGCCATTGGGGCCGGGCTGTACGGACTGTTCAACCGTCTCTTGATTCCCTTTGGCCTTCACCATGTCATCAACACGTACATCTGGTTCGTATACGGGACTTATCATGGCCAGCACGGTGACCTGACGCGCTTTCTTGCGGGTGATCCGACCGCCGGCGGGTACATGGCCGGCTTCTTCCCCATCATGATGTTCGGGTTGCCGGGGGCAGCGTTGGCCATGATTTTGACGGCAAAACCGGAACGCCGTAAGGTGGTGGCGGGCGTCATGGGCAGCGCCGCTTTCACCGCCTTGCTTACAGGGGTGACGGAGCCGATTGAGTTTGCCTTCATGTTTCTGGCACCGTTCCTGTTTGTGCTGCACGCGGTCCTGACAGGCGTTTCCCTGTTTGTCTGTTACCTGCTCGGCATTCGGGACGGGTTCACTTTTTCCGCTGGCCTCATCGATTACGTGCTGAATCGCAACCACGCGACCCATGGTTATTGGTTGATACCTATTGGCGTCGCATTCTTCATTATCTATTTTGTCACCTTCTACTTTGCCATTAAGATCTGGGACATCAAGACGCCTGGACGTGACGAGGGCGACGATGGCAGCGGGGCCAGCAGCTTCATCCTGGACGAGTACCAGGCTGGACGGCCCGCAGTGGCCGCAGCCGCCGCCGCGCCCAGCGCCGGATACCGCGCTGCTTTCACGCCGCCGAACACGGGCGGGGAGGAGCGGCCCCGGAGCCAAGGGCAGGCATACGTCCAGGCCCTGGGCGGCGCAGATAACATCTTGGAGATCGAAGCCTGTACCACCCGTCTGCGCCTGAAGGTGAAAGAGATGACGAAGCTGGATGAAGCGGAGTTGAAGAAACTGGGGGCCAGCGGGGTAATCCGACTGGATGCCCATAATGCACAAGTCGTAGTGGGGACGATTGCGGATCTGCTGGTGGACGAAATCAAGGAGACCATGTAGGTTCATCTTCAATATCTTCACTTTTGGACCGCTGGGGACGAGCTTATTGAACCTTTCCGCAACATGTTTCGGAGCCGGTGCTGACGCGTGTGAGGTGCATGGCGACGTCGGTAAACAGGTGCGGGCAACAATGAGGAGTGACTCCGCTATGAAGAACCTGTTTAGACGCAAAGCGCAAGAGGAATCCGCGGTGACGATTTGGGCGCCCGTCACTGGCAAATTAATTCCCATTCAGGAGGTGGACGATCCAGTTTTCGCCCAGTGCATGGTCGGAGATGGAGTGGCCCTTGTTCCCGAAACCGAAGAGGTTGTGGCCCCGGTTTCTGGCACATTGACGCAATTGTTCCCAAGCGGACATGCGGCAGGCATCACTACGCCAGAGGGCATCGAGATTCTGATCCATGTGGGTCTGGATACGGTAGAGCTGAAGGGGGAAGGGTTTACGCGGGTGGTCGAACCCGGCCAGTTCGTCCGCGCGGGAACCCCGCTCATTCGCTTGGACTTGGAGAAGCTGAAGGTGATCGCGCGGTCTCTGGCGACACCGGTGATTGTATCCAACATGCCCAGTATCGAGAAAATGGAGAAAGCTTCTCCTTCCTTTGTCCATGCTGGCGAGGATTGGGTTTTGAAAGTGTGGCCAAAGCGCTGACGAGAGGGCAAAATTCTGTTCTTTCGAACACGTGGATATCGTCGTATTCAGCAGGGCGCGCAGGGTTCATCGGAACTCTTGGTTTGCGCTGAAACCTGATCTCAGCGCCCTATTTCACCTTGCTTATCGTCTAAGGTATTGTGTTTACACTGTCCACCGTCAATGTGCAATCCGATTACGCAGTTCCTGCAGCCGATTCCATTGTTTGCGGAGCAGATCCAGACGTTGGTCGAAGGGGATGGTATCCCAGTGTTCGAGGCAGTGGTTTGCCGCTAGGATTTCCAGCCGGAGGCTGGACCATACACAACACCGGGAAGCCGTTGACATCACTGCTTGCCTCCATAGCGGATGACAATCCAGTCGTGTTCTTCGAAGACAAGACGCTCTACAACCTCAAGGGGGAGGTTCCGGAACGGACACATCACCGACGCGAGAATTCATCGGTATCACGAGATCCATTTGGGCATCGCGGTGGCGCTCGCGGACGGCCTGTTGGTACCGGTCATTCGGCACGTCGAGACCCTGTCATTCGTGGCTCTGGGACGGGCTGTCAAATCGGTCAGCCGCCGCGCCCACTGCAGGCGTCTTCCCAGGTGGCGGAGGCTGCCTTTGCGGCTGAGGCTCAAGAAATGCTGAAGCGCATGGACTCCGTTTTCTCGGAGACGCGCATCGTCGAATTCATTCTCTCGCAAATGGGAGAAGACGGTGTACTGCGGTCGCAATCGTTGCGATTGCAGGAAATGGAAGACCTGTTGCGAACCATGCTGGCGTTGATCAAAGCGGATGAGCCGCAGGTGCCCTTCGACGTAGAGTGGGACGAGCAGCAGCGGGCCGTCGTTGTCGGAGGATATCGAATTCCGGCCCTGACATTTGTGCGGACGCTGGGAGACGGTGTCGACGTGCCGATGGAGGTCAAAATGGCCAGCGGCCGAGTGGGCCATGGCCATGGCCGTGGCAGTCGCGCACACGGGAGGGCATGACCAATTGGACTGGCACCGCGAATACACGGCCTGGACGGATAGAGACCGAGAGGAGTTTGCCCGCATCGTCAGCGTATTGTTTGAGCAGACGTTTTTAGTGCGGGATATATGGGACGCCAAGGAACGCAGAACGGTCACCAACCGCGATTACCGGTTTGCGGAACGTGTGCTGCCGGTTCTGCAGTCCTATTTGTCGGTTAGTGGTTTTCTGTTGCAGGTGGACGGGCGACGCGGCGTCATGGCGCTGTACAACCGGTTTGGCCGGAACCGGATGCGCTTGGACAAGCTCACTACGTATGTGCTCTACACTCTGCGTCTGATCTATGACGAGCAGATGGAGCAGGCCTCGATGCGACGTGAGGTGGTGATTCCCCTGCGCGAACTGGTGGGGAAATTGCACACGCTTGGCTTGATTGACCGCAAGCTGGCCGTGACCAACCTGGAGCGGACACTGAACCGGCTGCGTCAGCGCTCCATTCTGGCGCGCGTGGAAGGAAATGTGCAGGACCTGGAAAGCCGCTGGCTGATCTACCCGAGCATCACGCTGCTGGTCTCGGACGAGCGCATCAATGTCATCTACGACAGGTTCAAGGTGGACAGTCTGGAACCATCCGATGGCCAGGAGGACGAAGATGTGTCCGACCTGGACGCAGATGACGAGGGGGCAGCGCAGTGATTCAGCTTCGGCGGATGCTTCTTATCAACTGGCACTATATTGTCCACGAGGTGTTGGAGTTTGAGCCGGTTACCTTCCTGACGGGCAAGAACGGGGCGGGCAAATCGACGATTTTGGACGCCTTGCAGCTGCTTGTTCTGGGCGACACGAGCGGTCATCACTTCAATAAGGCGGCCAATGATAACTCCCGCTGCACCCTGCGTGGATACTTGCGCGGCGAGGTGGCGGAGGAAGAAGAGCGTGGAGTCGTGTATCTGCGAGAGGGCCAATTCTCCTCCTACATTGTGGTGGAGTTTGAAGACACGCGCAAGCACCGGCGGTTCTGCCTGGGAGTGGTCTTTGACAGTTATCCGGATGGCAGTTACGACCACCGATTCTTCTCTCTCGATGGGGAGCTGCCAGATTTTCATTTCATTCGAGACGAGGTGCCGTTGGATATCCAAGCGCTGCGTCAATGGGGGCAGAGCAGGCGGCAACGGTTTGAACTGTACGAGAGCAACAAGCGGTATCAGGAAGTATTTCTGGCCAAGATGGGGCGGCTTAACGAGAAGTTTCTCCGTCTGTTCCGCAAGGCCGTGCCCTTTACGCCTATCATGGACGTGGCCGGGTTTATCTCGGAGTTTGTCTGCGATGTCAGGCACCAGGTCGATATCGACGACATGCGCGAAAACATTCGCCACTATCGCCGGATGGAGCAAGAATTGGAGCATGTCCGCAAACGCATAGAGGCGCTGAGGCGGATTCAGGAGACATACGGTCAACTGGAAACGGTGCGCGGGCGGCTGCGGGTATACCACTACCTGCTCGACCGCGCCGACGTGCAGCGTGTGGAAGACGAACTGGCGGAAGCCAACCGGCGTCTTGCGGCCTGCCAGGCGGAACTCGATCAGGTTGAGGCGGAGCTCAGCGTTGTCGACAGTGCTCGCCAGCAATGGCAGGACAAGCGCGACCGGCTGGTGGAGGAGCGAGCCCAATCGGACGTGTATCTCAAGCAGCAGGCGCTGCGGGCGGATCGGCAAGTCATTGAGACGCGTTATGCCGATATCCTCCGGGCCGGGGAACGCCAATCGCGGCTGCTGGCAGAACAGGCGGCGCGGTGGCAGGCGGTGGAGCAAGGGCTTGCCGCGGCGATAGGCTGGTTTGCCGCTGCCGCCGACAGTCGCTCTCATGAGGGGGCGGGGGAGGCGACGCCGGACGGCGAATTGGATCTCCCGTTTGTCGCGGCGGCCGCTGACTACGAACAAGCGCTCCATCACCTGCGCCGGGCCCTCGCCGCGCTTCCGAGCCCGTACGACTGGCACGGCCGCGGCCTGTTGGAAGTCGATGTCGCGGCCAGTCGCATTGACGTGGATTCGTTCGCCACGGCCGTTTCGCACTTTGAGGCCGTTCGGGATGCGCTGGGAGAGGCGCATCGGCGCCTGCGCGACGAGGTGGCCGCCTGGGAGCAGGAGATGGTCGACCTGGAGCGGTCTATTTCCGAGTTGCGGCGCGGCATCAAACAATACGACGGAACGGTGCTGCGGCTGCAGCGTGCGCTCCGCGAAGGACTCGCGGAACAAACGGGATCGGCCGTGGCGGTTGACATCTTTGCCGACCTGTTGGAGGTGCGCAGTCCTGAATGGCAGGCGGCCATCGAAGGGTACCTGCATACCCAACGCTTTTATCTGATTGTCCCACCCGAACACTTTGTGGCGGCGCTGCGCATTTACGACCAGGTGAAGAAAACGGAGCGGGTGTTTGACGTGGGCCTGGTCGACATCGGCAAGATTCTTGACGAGCACCCGGAACGTCTCCCCGGCTCGCTGGCAGAAGAGGTGGAAACGGACAATCCCTATGCGCGCGCCTATGCCGACTTCCTGTTAGGACGTGTCATCAAGTGTGACCGGGTCGAGGATCTGCGCCGTCACCGCACCAGCATCACGCGCGACGGCATGCTCTACCAAAACTTTGTCGCCCGCCAGATGAACCCGCGCCGGTGGCAGACCATGTACATCGGTAAGCGGGCGATTGCCCAACAGTTGCAGCAGAAGACGGAGCGCCTGTCCGCCGTTCAGCAAGCCTGTGTCATGTGGCGACCGCGTTTGCAGCAGGCCCAGGGGTGGAGCCGACAACCTGTGCCAACCAGCGCCGATGTGGATGCGGCCCGTGAGACCGACGGGCTGTTGGACAACTTGACAGGCCTGCAGGCCGACCTGCGGAAGGTGCTGGAGCAGTTGGCTTCCCTTGACCTGACGCACTTGGAGGCTTTGGAGCGGCAGATTGGCGAATGTGACGATGAACTGTGTCGGATTCGCGATCAGATGGCCGATTTGCAGCGCCGGCGCGGCAGTCTCGCCGAGAATCGGGATCGCATTGCGGGCGAATTGCTGCCTCAGCTGGAGGAGCAGCTTCAGGCGGCTAAACTGCGGCTGTCCTCCCAGCATGACCCCCTCTTTGCCGCGGACATCGGTGAACCGCGCTATCGCCAGGAGTTAGAGCGGCTGGGCGCCGTCGATAGGATTGTCGCGAACTTCACCCGGCAACGGGCCACGGATGCGAATCGGGAGGCCGAGTACCAGCGTGAGCTGATTGACCTGCGCGCCGCCTATAACAAGGAGTTCCTGGCCGGGTTCGACATCCAGCGCGAGGACAACGAGGCTTACGAGGAAGAGTTACGCTGGCTGGTCGAGTCACAGGCGACCGAGTACGAGGAGAAAATCCGCGCCGCCAAGGAACGCGCGCAGGTGCAGTTTCAAGAGGATTTCGTCAGCAAGTTGCGCAGCAACATCGAGACGGTGCAGCACCAGATTCGCGAGCTGAACGACGCTATCAAAAGCGTGCCGTTCGGGCGCGATCGCTACGAGTTTGCTGTCCGCCCGAATCCGCAGTACGAGCGATTCTATCGAATGATCATGGACGACCTGCTGCTCGAAGGTTATGGACTGTTCTCGCAGTCGTTTCAGGAGCGGCATGGCGATACGATTGAGGAGCTGTTCCACAACATCGTCGATGTGGACGAGCAGAACCCGCTGGTGCACACGGAGTTGGAACAGAATCTGCAAAAGTTCACCGATTACCGCACGTACCTCGACTTCGACCTGCTGGTCAAGGATGAGGAAGGGCGGCAATCGCGGTTGTCGCGCGTCATTGCCAAGAAATCGGGCGGCGAGACGCAGACCCCCTTTTACATCTCGGTGCTGGCTTCGTTTGCCCAGATGTATCGCGTACGCCAGATGGGCCTGGACAACACTCTGCGGCTCATCGTATTCGACGAAGCCTACAGCAAAATGGACCACCAGCGTATCCGCGAGAGCATACGCTTGACCCGCGAGTTGGGGCTGCAGTTGATCTTGTCTGCGCCTACGGAGAAAATTGCGGACATTGTTCCGCACGTGGACCGCACGCTGGTTGTCACCCGGATTCGCAGCGTGACGCGCGTCTCCGCCTTTGATGCGAAGCAGGCGGAGGTGGTCAATCGTTGACGCGTTCGCCTTGGGCGGAACGGATGGTGGGTGAACTCATCCGGCGCTACGAATCCAGCAAAGCGTTTGTCACCGGCCAGCTCACCGCACGGCGGATTCAGCTGCGGATGGAGGAACGGTATGCGCCCGGATACCTTTCAGGCTCGGCCGATCCGGACGTGATTCGTGCCTTTCACGCGGACTTGCGGAGCCTGGAGCAGAACGGTGTCCTCGAACTCAAGTGGGTGAAGCACGAGGAAGGAAATCTGCTGGAACGGGTGTATCTGCAGTGGCAGGGCGTACAGCAGGCCTACGCATGGCTGGGCCGGCGGCCGCTGCGCGAGCAGTTGGCCGATGTGGCCGAGGAATTGGAGTCGTGGCGCCCACGCCTGGCCACGCCCTGGCTGGAGCGGTGGCTTGACGATGTGAAAACACAGTTGATGGAGCAGGGGCGTTTTCCGACCAGTCTGATTCCGTCCGATTTGCCTCGCCGTCAACTCTTGCTGTCGGCTTTGGCAGGGTGGGTGGACAAAGGCGACGAGGAGTTGACCTTGCGCCTGTTCTCCAAGCGCTACCTACGTTCGAGCAAGGCGTTTGAGCGCCAGGTGCAAGAACGATTCCTGGCGGTCATACGCCGCTATTGGCCGCCTGCCGAGGAATTGGTGCGAGCGGGTATGGGAGACGCAGAACTTTTGAACGAACTTGGCATTCTTTCGAGCCATGACGATGTGGCGTTTGCGGGTTCGCTTAGGATCCGAGTGGATGGACAGGATGTGGATGCTTCTGCGTTCCCCTACGGATTGGCGCTGGGGACGGAATCGGTGCGCAGGATGGAGGTCGTATCCGCACCGGCAGGGCGTGTCCTGACCATCGAAAACAAGGCAAATTACCGTCACTATGTCCAGACGGAGCGGATGGCGGACGAAGTGGTGGTGTATCTCGCCGGGTTTGCCAGTCCGGTCGTGCGCCGATTTTTGCAGGCCCTCCGGGAACACGGACAACGCCAGGGACACCTGCCTCGTCTCGAACACTGGGGCGATCTGGACTATGGCGGCATCCTCATCCTGCAACACCTGCGCGACTCCGTCTGGCCTGAGGCCGTAGGCTGGCGGATGGAGCCGGTGTGGTTGGACCGGCTGCAGGAATATGTCACGCCTTTTGATGAGAGCTATCGCGACAGGCTCTACAGTCTGCTGCAGGATGACCGCTACGCACCCGAATGGCCTTCTGGTTCGGAAATTGCTTGACGTTGGCGGGACGCTGGAGCAGGAGGCGTTCTTGGTGTAATGGGACGAATGAGCGAATGAAAAATATAGGTACCATGTGTTATGGACGCAGCGAGTCGTCTCGAGTATGCTTTCTGCAGGGATAAGCTTCGCATGTCTTTGAGTCCATGATGAAGGGGAGATCAAACCATGTCGGATACACAGAGTTCACTGGCACGAATTGAAGAGATGGTGACTCAGTTGATTCGAATGGTCGGTGGCATGCGTTCGGAGTTGACCGCCCTGCGGCAAGACGTTGACGGTCTGCGTGTGAGGCAGGAATCGTTTCATGAGGAGCAGCAACACCTGCGCGAGCAGTACGGCGACCTGCGGGCGGAATTCAAGACGCTGCGGGAACAGAATGACGAACTGCGAGCGGAGTTCACGAGCTTTCGCGCCGAAATGAACGAGTTTCGGCACGAGGTGAAGGAACAATTTGCTGCAGTGCACAAACGTTTGGACAGGGTCGAACAACAGCAGGAGACGTTGGCAGCCCGGGTGGCCCTAACGAATCAACGTCTTGACTATCAGTTAGTTCGGGTAGCTCGCAACGAGGAACAAATCCATCTGCTGTAATCGGCCCCTTCGTAGTGCACACCTGCTTATCTTTCCTTCGCATAAACACCCTTGAGGATTTCCATAAATGTCTTGGCAGTCTCGTCGACATATGCGTTTTTTGGATAGACCAACCCCACCGGTTTCCGCCGCGGAGCGCTCCGAATGGGAATGGCCACGATGTCCGACATGGAACGCTGTTGAATGTAGGACTTTGTTAAGATGGCGCCGATGGAGTCAATGGATAACATATCTCCCAGTGATTCCAGGCTTGATAGTTCCACGGTGGGGGAGATTGACACCCCGAACGCGGCCGCATCCTCGTCGACAAATCGACGCAGCACGTAGCGTTTGGGCAGCATAGCTAATGGCACGCTACGCAGGTCTTCCCAACTTACACACGGCGCATCAGCTAATCTGTGGGCGTTGGAGACCGCGAAGTAAAACTCCTCATCGAACAGATGAATAAATTCAAAACGTACATCTTCAGACATGCGGAAAATGACGCCCAAGTCCAGCTCGTGGTTGAGCAGCGCTTCGATGGTTTCCTCGGTGCGCATGTCCAGAACGGACAGGGTGACATGCGGGTATCGTTCGTGAAACGTTCGGACGGCCTGGATGACGATGTGGTTGCCTGCACATCCAATGGATAAACGGCCTCGTTTCAATCCATGCAGTTCTTGAATTTCCCGATTGGCTTCTTCCAGCTCGTAAAAAACTTGTCTCGTGTGAGCGAGGAGAATCTGTCCAGACTGTGTGAGCGCAATACGCTTGCCTGTTCGCTCAAACAGTCTTGTGTTGAGTCTTGACTCCAACAGTTGAATTTGATGGCTGAGCGTGGGTTGCGTGATACCGAGAAGGTCTGCGGCTCGGGTAAAACTGAGTTCCCTCGCCAGCACCATGAAATACTCCAGAAGGCGAATTTCCATGCACTTTCCCCCGCACTGGCCGATCTTTACAATCAATTATCAATTGATGGCATCTATCGACCCCATAGAAATATCTATATTGATAGTATTTTCGCTCTTATTATAAGCTGCAGGTGACACGGCGACAACAATTGTGGAATAAGGACGCCGACACTGCAGATGAACATGCGCGCGTTCGTGGTCATGGTACCTGCGGTAAGGGGGAGATACAAATGGCGGAATCATGGAACGCGTTTCAGACGGTCACGGACATCACGGCTAACGCGGCTGACAGAGCTACCACGGCCACCATCACGGCCTCAGACAAGATGATGATAACACTGACAGAGCTCGGGATCGACTGTATTTTTGCCAATCTCGGCAGCGATCACCCGGCCATCATCGAATCGTGGGCCAAACTGCGGGCGCAGGGGCAGGCGATACCGAGAGTGATTATCTGTCCGCACGAGATGGTTGCACTGAGTGCTGCTCACGGTTACGCGCAGGCTACCGGCCGGCTGCAGGCCGTGTTCGTCCACGTGGATGTAGGTACGCAAAACCTGGGTGGTGCGCTGCACAACGCCCTGCGTGGTCGGGTGCCTCTGCTCATCTTCGCTGGCGCTTCGCCGGTCACGCTGGACGGGGAGAAGACCGGCAGCCGCAACGAGTTCATTCACTATCTCCAAGATACCTCGGACCAGCGTGGGATGGTACGGGCGTATACCAAATGGGATTACGACCTGCATGTCGGCGAGAACATCGACTTGGTCATCAAGCGGGCCGCGCAACTGGCCATATCAGAGCCTATGGGCCCGGTGTACCTCATGGCCCCGCGCGAAGTACTGGAAGAAACGGTCAATCCCGCAGAACCGGTCACACGGCATCTGTCACCGACTCACCCGTCGGGACTGGCCCCTGCCAAAGCGCGGGAAATTGCTGCCGCCCTCGCCAGTGCGCAATTTCCGCTCATCATCACGAGCTATTTGGGGCGGAATCGGGAAGCGGTGCGCGAACTGGTGGCGCTCAGCGAGGAATGGGCCGTGCCGGTCATGGAGGCGGGCCCGTACTACATGAACTTCCCGGCTGACCATCCGATGCACTTGGGATACGAGGATTTTGTGCACGAGAACTCTTACCTGCAGAAAGCGGATGTCGTCTTGGTGCTCGACTCGGACATCCCCTGGATGCCACAAAAATCACGACGCCGGGCGGGATCGACGCTGTTTTGGATTGATGTCGATCCGCTCAAAGACACCATTCCTTTGTGGTATTACTCGGGCGAACACGCCTTCCGGGCCGACACCTGCGTGGCCCTGCAGCAGATTCGGGAACAACTTGCCAACTGCGCAAGGAAGGAATCCGTCCTCAGCGCGCGCCGGTCCTTTGTGGCGGAGGAAGCTCTCCGGCTCCGCAGAGCGTGGGAGGCGGCGGAGCAGTTCCCAGACGATGGAGTGATAACCCCTGAGTTTCTGACCCGGACGGTGCGCGAGGTGACGGACGAGGACACCGTCATCATCAATGAGGCCATCTCCAATTATCAGGTGGTCTGGCGACACATACAGGCCAAGAGACTTGGGTGTTTTTTCGGCAGCGGGGCAAGTTCGCTCGGCTGGCACGGCGGCGCAGCCATCGGTGTCAAGTTGGCTCACCCCGACAAGACGGTGGTGGCGCTTGCCGGGGACGGATCGTACATCTTCAGCGTGCCGTCGGCTGTCCATCTGGCGGCCGCCAAGTATAAAGCTCCGTTTCTAACCGTGATCTACAACAACGGTGGCTGGAAATCACCCAAATTGTCGACGCTCGCTGTCCATCCGGACGGGTTTGCCAGTCGAGCATCGGACTTTCCTGTTGACTTCTACCCGGGTGCTCGATTGGAGAAAGTGGCTGAGGTCATACCCGGCACCTACACGGCTCGGGTGGAGGAACCAGCCAAATTGCGCGGGGTGTTGGTAGAGGCCCTGAATCACGTTCGAAACGGCCATTCGGCCGTGGTCAACGTGGTGTTGCGGCCATTGTAGTGGAATCATAACCGGGTGGGCGGTCGGCTGCGCCCGCCTTGGTCTGAGGGGAGTGAGGAAGTTGGAAGCAAGCCGTGGATGGAAGCGCTATCATACCGTGTGGGTGTGGCTTCTCGTAGCCTGGATGGTCAGCGGTGCCGACAGGTCTATCTCTGGCCCTGTTGTCACCTGGATGATTCAAAATAAGGTCTCGTTCATGCTGACCTCGGCCCATCCGTATGCGCTGGGCGGCCTGATTGGCAGTGTGTTTTTCACCGCGTATATGCTAACGCAGTTTCCCGGCGGATATTTTGGCGACAGGTTTGGCTATCGGCGGGTGATTGTGGTCAGTCTCATCTGGGCTGGGCTCGCCACGCTGGTAAACGGTTTCCTGTTAACGCTGGTAGGATTCGTGGCGTTGCGTGTCCTGACCGGGCTCGGCGAGGGCTTGTACTACGCGAACGACAGGACTCTGATTGCTGAGGTCACTCCCTTTGAAAAACGGAGTCTCGGCATGGGGGTGGTGATTGTCGGGTTAGCGTTGGGTATCACCCTGGCTTCTCTTCTGCCTCCGTATTTAATCAACTGGGGCAATTACATGTTCGGCACCAACGAAGGTTGGAGGATGCCGTTGTTTGTACTGGGATTGGCGACACTTCTGTGGGGTGTTCTGATAGCTGTCTACTTTCGCAAGCAGCATACCAACCGAGTTGCCTACACGACGACGCTCCTGGGCATTGGCCGGTACACCGTGGTTTTTTTTGTTGCCATTATGATCGTGTTCGTTGTTTGTGACCGCATTGGCATTCCCAGCTGGCTGGCTTCTGTGATTGAACTGGCGTTCGCGGTAGTGCTCATCCTGTTCGTTTTTTTCAACAAGGGACGGGAATTGGCTGCCGTTGTACGGAACAAAGACCTGATGCTGATCAACGTAGCCGGTATAGCGGTGCTGTGGAATTTGTGGTTCTTCGGGTTTTGGGCGGTTTCCATCATCTCCGATGCGGCTCACTCTTCCTTCCTGCAGGCGGCGGTCACCGCCGCCTTCAACGGCGTAGCGGGCATTCTTGGGTTCCCCGCCGGCGGATGGCTGGCCGATTACGCGGTACGCCGGAATTGGGGGCGAAAGGGATTTTTGGTCACCTTTACGCTGATACAGGGGCTTTTGACCTGCCTGCTGGGCTGTTACATGATGGTGGGTGGCCATTCCATCGTCTTGATGGGCGTCATCCTCTTCATCACCAGCCTATTCTTCAATGCCCTGCAGCCGATGATGCACGCGATGGTCGGGGACATCGCCCGCCCGAAGCAGCGCGGGGCCGCATTTGGCATGCTGAACCTGTTTGGTGAAACGGGAGCGGTTCTGTCGCCCGCACTGGGCGGCACTCTGCGTGATGCCACGGGAAATTGGACGGCGGCCGTCTTGCTCGACGCTGGGGTGATTCTGTTCAGTTTCCTGTTGCTGCTATTTGTCAATCAGAAGCGCGGCGAGGCGGCTGCGGCGTGGGCGGAGGAGTCGCTGAGAGGCTGATGTCCATTTCCGCCCGTGAGCGAGCATTGCGGTGCCAGGCGGCGGGAGAGCAGGCGCGGGCGGATGGCAGAGTCCCATTCGCCCACTTGTCAGGCACCGGCTGCGACGGCTGGCCAGGCGTCTCTTTCCCTTCTCTCGGAGCGTCAGCCTCCGTAATACACGGCGCAGGTTTTCACCTAGCTGTAAAACTCGATCGCGGCCTGGCCCTGCTCTCAGGTGTGCGAGCTCGACCATTTCATGCCGCCAAACGGGGCCTAGTACTCTACGCCGGCGGTCTCAGGTTGACCCGGACCATGCCAGCCTGCGCCGGGGCGTGATCCGTTGCCACGCCGGTCGCTACAATCGGTTGGATGTAATAGCCGTTGCCAAGGTCGGCGCTGGCCGGACCCACGGCCAGCGTCCGCGCATCGGTTTTCACTATTCTGACATACGACCGCACCTTGTTCGTATTGCGCCCTGGAAGCCACAGGGCCAAGATAGGAGGCCGGATCGAGCGCGTGTCCAAGCGGCGTCTGTTGCAGCCCTCGGGCGATCGCGTCCACGCGTGCCTGGAAAACGCTCTGATAGCCAGCTCCCTGCATTCTAGCACCACCCGTTCGTCGCCAATCCATTTTTTGAATCCACAGGACCACCTCCATCCAAGATGCATAGGCAGCAAAGACCCCGCGCAGGGTGCCGACGGATCATCGTATGCGGACGACCGGTATGCCTAAGCCGGCTGCACCCAATTCGGAATCGGTTGCCGACGGGGCATAGCGTTTGAGCAGTTCCAGGCCAATGGCGGCCCGGCGGACCCGCTCCCGGGTTAAGGCAACTGCCGTATCTTCGAGATGGCTGCCAGAAGGGTAAATGTTGGGGGCGTTTCGCAACCCGAATTTGATATAGACGGGAGAGAGTATCCGCACAATCTCGGGTAATTCATAGTGGCGGACGAAGCCGCCAAAATCGTCCGGCGCTTCGACGTACATGTCAATCGGGATGTCCACCACCTGGCGCACCGCCGCCAGCCGGGGCAGGGTCTGATCGGACGCGATGTTGAACGTGCTGGCTCCAAGTTGTTGCAGGATGCGAATAGAGACGGGATTGGACGCCCCTTGCAGGACCGACACCTTGACCACCAGATCGGCGGGGAGCTTGCCGAGGGCTTTAAACTCGTTGACCAGCCAGACGAGCCCCTCATCGGCCACCAACACGCTGCGGATGCCCAAGCTGCAGGCGCGGTGGATGTCTTCCAAGGCGTACACAAGTTGGTCCATGCCCGCGTGGCGCCAGCCGATGTTCTTGCCAGCCTGTGTCAAAGGCTGGGCGGCGACGTCAAAGGGCGCCCGCGGCCCAACAAACAGGCAGACCTCGATTTGGTTTTCATAGCCGAGTTCCGCCATCTCCAGGATTTCCTCATCCTTGAGCAGCAGGATACCTGATCCCTGCGAGATTCGGTGCACCCGGATTCCGTGCCGGTGCACCTCCTCAATGACGGCACGCATCGCTTTCGGCCCTTCGACGCTCGGGATCTCCACGCGGTATTGCGATCCGTCCGGAAACCGCTTCTGCGATGTGGGCAACTCGTACGCGTCGCCCGTGGGGAGATTGAGCGCTTTCAAGCCCTCTTTTGCCCATTCCATGTGCAACACTCCCTTTCCACGTGGTATCGGTCTATCTCATTTCGCTCAATATGTAGGCCATCATGTCGTCGACGTGCGAGGCCATCAGCGATTTCGCTTGTTCCGCGTTCCTTTGGTTGAGAGCGGCGGCAATCATCAGGTGATAGTGTGCGGCTTTCTCAATCATCCCAGGTATCATGTTCGTGAAGCTGCGGCCTTGATGAAATTGGCCTTCAATGCACCGGAACATGCCCAAGAGAATCTCGTTGTGTGCGGCCTGAGCAATCAAGCGATGAAACTGGACATCCGATTCGAGAAAGTCCTGGCGACGTTCAACCAGCTCGGACATGAGTTCCGCTGCCTGGCGGATGCTCTCCATCTCATTCATGAACCCGCGCTGCGCCGCGAGAAACGCCAGTTCGGGCTCAAGCAGTCGTCTGGCTTCGAATAAATCTTTCAGGGATGCGGCGTTCAACCCAGGGTTCAAAGCCTGTGTGGCGGCCAAATCGGTACGGACGAACATGCCGCGTCCTTGTTCAATCGTGATGATGTCGCGGTGTTCCAAGATGCGCAGAACCTCGCGCAGGGTGGATATGCCGACATTCAGTTCTTCCGATAACTTTTGTATCGTCGGCAGGCG
This sequence comes from Alicyclobacillus kakegawensis NBRC 103104, assembly GCF_001552655.1. Lineage (GTDB taxonomy): Bacteria > Bacillota > Bacilli > Alicyclobacillales > Alicyclobacillaceae > Alicyclobacillus_G > Alicyclobacillus_G kakegawensis. The sequence goes on from NZ_BCRP01000008.1 coordinate 58,927, forward strand.
GTCTCCGGGGCGCCAGATGCCCCGGCGGATGTATTCTTCGATGGTCGTCAGCGTCGCTTCGAAGACGCCTTGCTTTGTCATCAGCTGTCGTCACTCCTGCCCTGCTCGTGGGGATACTCTTACGGGACAAATCATATGATGAATATGAGCATCTCGTCAACAGAGTTGTTGTTATTAGCTGAATACATCGGGTCTTAGCGTAAATTTAGCTGAGAATCACGCTCATTGATCATATCTATTTTCTCTTGTACAATGGCGAATGTGTCCAGAGTGTTAGTAAAACTGTGTCAAAAAGGGGGTGCACATTCGGGCATACGCACGAAAGGGCATCGGTGGTGCCACGATATTCTGCTCGTACCCGTGAAAACGCTTTACGTCGTGGCGGGAGGGTTGCAGCATGAAAGAACCGAACTCGACAGTGGTGGGCATAGCCGCCGTGAGCGGGAGGCGGGCGCGGACACGCCGGCGGTACGTCATCCTGACGGTGCTGTTTATCAGTACGGCGCTCAACTACCTGGATAGGAGCAACATCTCGGTGGCCGCTCCGTTCATCAAGTCGGACCTGCACCTCAACTCGGTCACACTGGGGCTCATCTTTTCCGCCTTTGGTTGGACCTACGCCCTGTTGCAGATTCCCGGCGGTTGGGTGCTCGATCGCCTGGGCCCGCGCTTTACGTACGGTCTCGCGATGTTTTTCTGGTCGATTTTCACGCTCTTGCAAGCGTTTACGCGCGGATTTGGTCTCTTGTTTGGGCTTCGTCTAGGCTTGGGCATGACCGAGGCGCCTATCGACCCATCATTTTAATGGAGCGCTGTTGTTTGTGGGCGCGGTTGTCATCATCGGTGCTTTGTCCTACTTGTTTTTGGTGGGGAGTGTGAAACGGATTGTGGTCGATGTCGACTAAGGTGTTGATAATCTCTCGGAATCGGGGTGAATCAAGTGACACGGTTGACCATAGACAACCCAGTGAATCCCTACACATGGAACGTTCAGGGCAAGGCCAACGAGCCGATCACGGTGGCCGGGTTGCTGGACAAGGCGCGCATGATTCTGGGCGCTGAGGTGGCGGACATTCCGGTTACCTGGACACTGGACGAGATCTACACGCGGCTGGAGGAAAATGCGCCGCGCATCGCCATCATCGGCGGATCTTGGGACCACCCAGCGCACGTGATGGACCTCTGGACCGTTGCCCGATCCGCACTCTCCCTGTGGACTCATGGTGCGGTTCCGTTCTACGCCGCCATTCCGGTCCTGTGCGATGGCACTGCCCAGAACACGATGGGCATGAGCTACTCCCTGCAGGGCCGTCAGGCCATCGCCGCGATGGTCGTCAATCACCTGGAGGCGCAGTCGTACCACGGGGCGTTCGTGATTCAAAGCTGTGACAAACAGCCCTTTGGCGTGCTGTGCGGATTGGCCCACCTGGACGTGATTCGCCGTCGTCGCGGCGAGGCGCCTGTGATGGCGACGTTTGCCCCGGTGCACGTGCTGAAGGGCGGAACGATTCCGGAGAAGCTGCGGGCGGAACTGGAGGCTGTGGCAGAGCGCGCGGAAACGATGGGCCTGTCCAACATCGCTTACGACTTGCGGGACGCCATGGCGTACATCCTGCAATGTTCTTCCAACACCGCCTTTCAAGGGGTGCTCACCCGGGCGGTGAAAGAGGGGGTCATCACGCACGCGCAGCACAAGCTCTACGAGCAGGTGTTGGCGGTCAACACCTGTGACCCAGCGGGCGGCATCTGCGCCTTTCACGGGACGGGAAACAGCTCCCGCGACGCGATGGCCGGACTAGGGCTGGTGCACCCAGCGGTGGAGCTGTTGACCGTGCCCCCGACCCGGGAGCAAGTAGACGAATGCGTCTCGGCGCTGCTTGCGATCATCAACAAACCGCAGTTCAGCGTGTCCCAGCTCATCCGGGCCAACATCCGCAACGCCATCAAGATTCACAGTGCGGCGGGCGGATCGACCAACTTGATGATGCACATCGTCGCCGCGATGGTCTATGCGGGACAACCGTACAGCCTGTACGACGTGGAGCGGGTGTGTCAGGAGCACCCCATCCCCGACTTGTTCGACTACAGCCTGACGCAGGGGCGGGACATCTACGCCCTGGCGCTACAGTGCGGGGCCGGGTATTCGCGCGGTATGGAGACGCTCATCCACGAGTTGGTGGAACACGGAGTTCCGATGGACCTCGACGCGCCCACCATCACGGGCGCCACCTGGCGCGAACGCCTGCAGGACAAAAGAGGGTTGGCCGCATCCAACGTCCCGGACAATCCCATCATTCTTTCGACGCCGAGGCGGCCGTTCAGCGGCGTGGACGTGCTCCGAAGCAACTTCTTCACGAGCGCGGTCGTCAAGATCAGCGGCATGCCCACCGCGCAACTGGATGAGTTCGACGACAAGCTGGCGGTGGTCGTCTATTTTCAGGATGAGGAGGAGGCCAACCAGCACCTGCTGGACACGCGGCTGGCGGAGCGCTGGCGCGCCGACCGCATGGTCGATCCGGCCGTCCTTCGCCAGCTGTATCGGCACAACGGTGGCTCGGAGCTGCCGACGGACGACTACGACGCCCTGTTTCGCGAGATGATTGAGCGTCGTCTGCTCAAGGTGGCGGTGGTCATCGCCGGGCAGGGGCCGGAAGCGTACGGGATGCCGGAGATGTTCACGCCGATGCAGCACATCAACGCCAACCGCGCGCTGCAGAAACTGTCGGTTCTGCTCAGTGACGGCCGTTACTCGGGGGTCACCTACGGGGCGGCGATTGGTCACGTGACGCCAGAGGCGCTGTCGGACGGAGGCATTCTCTATTTGCAGACAGGGGACGTCGTGCAACTGGCGTTCCGGAAAAAGCGCATCGATTTGCTCGACGACACGGCGCTGCGGCATGGCCGAGTGCGGCCGGCGGCGGATGGCTGGCAAGCCAACCGGACGCAGTTGGCCGAGGCGCGCAAGCGGCGCATGCTGGCGAGGCGCCGGCGCATTGCGGCAGCCAACCGGCTGACGCACTGCACGGACGCGGCGCATGGCGTGGTGCCGCTGGAGGTGTGGGAGGAGGCTGTGGAGAACCAAGCAGAGAGCGGGGGTGAAGCGGGTGAAAATCGCCAGCATCGAATTGTTTCCGGTACCGCCTCGCTGACTGTTTCTCAAACTGACCCGTGAGGACGGGATACCGGGGTGGGGGTGAGCCCATTGTCGAATGGCGCGCGCGGACGGTGGAGGCGGCCGGGCGTGAAAATTTGGCATCGCCGTCCGCAAGCGGCGAATGCGCCTGTAAGCACATGATTTCTTTCTTAGGCTCGTTGCTCAGCCGGTTGGGGGAGGTAGTCATGAGATCAGCACTGACACCGCATGGACCAAGAACGAAGACCCGTTGGTTTATTGCCTTTCTCATGTGGGCGGCTATCGCGATCAACTATATTGACCGGAGCAACTTGTCCGCCGCTGCACCCGTGATTCAGCAACAGCTCCACATTAATTCAGTCGACATGGGGATTGTCATGTCCTCCTTCTTCTGGACCTATGCTTTCTTTCAAATTCCATCAGGATGGTTTGCGGATAGGATGGGCCACCGAATCAGTTTAGCCTTCGCGGTTGGATGGTGGTCCATAATGACAGCCTTAATGGCGGCTGTGCGGGGATTTGGTTCCCTTGTCGGCATCCGGCTGTTGTTGGGTCTAGGCGAAGCGGGGGCATACCCCAGCAACGCAGGCGTGACCGCCAAGTGGTTTCCCGATCACGAACGGGCGAGAGTCTCTGGCCTCTTTGACAGCGGTTCCAAAGTAGGAACGGCAGTGGCCATGCCTATAATTGTCCTATTGATGTCCCGATTCGGCTGGCAAGTCCCGTTTGTCGTCTCTGGGCTGATAGGACTGCTGTGGGTGGCCGTATGGCTCTGGTACTACCGGGATCCCGAAAAACACCGGTACGCCAATCAAGCGGAACGGATGTACATTCGCGCGGGCCAGCTGAAACAAGAAGGGATGAACGACAGGGCTCCGCTCAAGTGGTACGAACTGTTTCGCTACCGGAATATATGGGCGATGTGTGTTGGTTTCTTCACTCTCAACTACGCCATTTACTTTTTCATTACCTGGTTCCCCGATTACTTGGTTCACGACCGCGGCATGAAAATGATGACGATGGGCTTTGTGGCGATGATTCCGCCGCTCGCAGGGCTGGTGGCCGAACTCGTCGCTGGTTGGACGATGGATACGCTGTACAAAAAGGGATTTTCCCTGACGGTCGTCCGAAAAATTCACCTGGTTGGCGGCATGGTTATTGCTACGGCCATTGCTTTGGCGGGACTGGTGCATTCCGCAGCGTGGGCCGTGGTCTTGTTAGCCGTCTCGTATGCTGGCCTGGAATTTGCGGCCTGCGCTATTTGGTCCTTGCCCGGTGATGTGGCACCGGTCAACATGACGTCAACGGTCGGCGGGATTCAAAACTGTGCTTCCAACATTGCAGGAATATTGGGGCCGATAGTGACCGGGGCGATAGTCGCGAGTGCGAAGTCGTTTGTACCCGCGCTCACACTCTCCGGTGCCATGACGCTTTTGGGTGCGCTCACCTACCTGTTTTGGCTCGGGAAAGTGGAACCGATTCGTCCCCATCTCCATATGGAGGCTTTGGAATCCAGCACACAAGCGTGAAACCGGTTACATAAAGGCGCATTGAGATGGGGGAATGTGTCCTTGTCATACATGATGACTCTCACGACATGGTTGTAAGAAGTTGGTTGACGCTGGCCTGCCGGAGAGCTATCTCTTCCGAAACGGATGTGAATTGCATGAAACGCATCGTCTGTTCAGAACCGGGCGTACTGCGAATGGAAGAAACCGACTTTCCCAAGCCGCGTGCAGGAGAAGCCCTGGTCCGCATTCGACGCGTCGGGGTTTGTGGAACGGACATCCATGCCTACAGAGGTCGTCAACCGTTCTTCACTTATCCACGTGTGTTTGGTCATGAGTTGTCCGGGGGAAGGTCAACGGAGACGGTGATTGGGAGCCAGGGGAACCAGTCACTATTCTCCCCTATTTGTACTGCGGCCACTGTGCGGCCTGCCGGGCGGGCAAACCAAATTGCTGCACGCAGCTGAACACGTTTGGGGTGCATGTAGACGGCGGCATGCAGGAGTACATTACGGTGCCCGCCCAGTACCTGGTGAAAGGTGGATCGCTCAGCCTGGATCAACTGGCTGTGGTCGAGTGCCTGGCCATCGGAGCGCACGCGGTACGGCGGGCCCGGGTTCGTTCGGGTGAGCACGTGTTGGTCCTCGGGGCAGGCCCGATTGGGCTTGGGGTCATGACGTTCGCGAAACTCGCTGGAGCCACGGTTACCGTGGTCGACGTCAACCCATCCCGGTTGGCGTTCAGCCAGCGGTGGGCGGCCGTGGATCACTCTGTGAGCCTCGGCCCCGATACAAAGGCCCGCATTTTGGAGCTGACCAACGGGGAAAACCCGACAGCTGTGTTCGACGCCACGGGCAACATGCAATCCATGGCGTCAGCACTGGGCTACGTCGCCCATGGTGGCCGGCTGGTCTACGTGGGGCTCGTCCGGGACAACATCCCCCTGGCCGATCCGGAGTTCCACAAACGAGAGGCGACGCTTCTGGCCTCCCGCAATTCGACACGGGAGGACTTTCGTCAGGTTATGGAAGCTATCGCCGGCGGCCAGATTGAGGTATCCTCCTTCATCACCCACCGGGCCGGATTGGACGAAGTCGTGGACCGGTTTGATGTTTGGACCAAGCCCGAGACCGGCGTCATCAAGGCGATGGTGGAAGTGTGAACGTGAGGCAGTAGGGGCAGCAAATCCGTGGTGACGCGGCATCGGTGCCGCAGACTGAACGTGAGGGCGAAAGGGTGACTGAGATGGCTGGAGAACGATTGCTGGACAAGGTTTGTCTCATCACTGGCGGGGGCAAAGGGATTGGCGCGGCGTCGGCACGAAAATTTGCCGAAGAAGGGGCCATCGTCGAGATTGGGGATGTGGACGAGCAAAGCGGGCGGGAAACCGCGGCGGCCATTGTCGAACAGGGTGGACGTGCCGATTTCACCCGGGTCGATGTGACCGACGAGGACTCGGTGCAGAGCTGGGTGGACGACGTGCTCGGCCGGCACGGGCGCATTGATGTCCTGTTCAACAACGCCGGGGTGAGCGCGGTCGGAGAGTTGCACAACGTATCGCGGGAACTCTGGGATCGGGTGCTGGCCGTCAACGTGACTGGGCCGTACCTAGTTTCGAAAGCGGTGCTGCCTGTCATGATGCGGCAACGGTCCGGGGCCATCATCAACATGTCCTCGTGCATCGCCGAAATCGGACTGGCGCAACGCGCAGCCTACGCGGCGACGAAAGGAGCGATGCTGGCGATGACCAAGTCGATGCAGGTCGACTATGCGCCATACGGTATTCGTGTGAACGCCATCTTGCCGGGTACCATCTACACCCCGTTTGTCGAAGACTATCTCAAGCGTTCCTATACCGATCCGGCCGCCGCTATCGAAAGCCTGAAGCGTCGCCAGCTGGGCGGGGAACTGGGTACACCGGAGGACGTGGCCTACGCCGCCGTCTATCTTGCCTCCGACGAATCGAGGTACGTGCTCGGCAGCGGATTGGTCGTGGACGGCGGTGTAACCGGCGGGAAATCGGCATAACGACCGGGGAGGTGACAGGCATGCAGGTTCTCGGGTACCGACGCCGGGACGGGCGCGTTGGCGTGCGCAACCACGTGCTGGTGCTGCCGGTGTCCTATGAGGTGAACGCGATCGCGGAGCACATCACACGGGCTGTCCCGGAAGCTGTCACGTTTCGCAATCAACACGGTCTGAACCAGTCCGGCGCCGATCTCGTGCAGACGCGGCGCGTCTACGAAGGGTTTGCCACGCACCCGAATGTGTATGCGGTGCTTCTCCTGGCCTGGGGGAATGAACCGCATGATCTCAAAGGGCTTGTCGAACAGGCGCGAAGGGCCGGAAAACAGGCGGAACTGATAGCCTTGGAAACGGTCGGCGGGGTGCGCGGCGCGGTCCGTGAGGGAGTGCGCATCGTCCGCAGATGGACGGAGGAGCGAGCCGCTGTGGAACGGGTTGAGGTCCCACTCTCTTCCATTATCTTGGGGACCGAATGTGGAGGCTCGGACGCCTGTTCCGGCATCTCGGGGAACCCGGCGCTGGGAGTGGTCAGCGACTTGCTCGTGGAACAGGGCGGTACGTCGATTTTGGCCGAGACCACCGAGTTGATTGGCGCTGAGCATTTGCTGGCGGATCGCGCTGCGACGCCGGAAGTCGGTCAGCGCATCCTGCACATCGTCCGCCGGGTGGAGGAGAACGCCATGAAGATGGGGGTGGACATCCGCGGCGCGCAACCGTCGCCGGGCAACATGGACGGAGGCATTACCACGATTGAGGAGAAAAGCCTCGGCTGCATCTACAAAGGCGGGACAACGCCGATTCGCGAAGTCGTCGAATACGCAGAGCGGCCGACGGAGAAAGGGTTGGTCATCATGGACACCCCGGGCCACGATATCGAGCAGATCACCGGCATGGTTGCGGGGGGCGCCCAGATCGTCATTTTCACCACCGGGCGCGGGACCCCGACCGGATCGCCCATCGCGCCGTGCATCAAGGTGGCAACCAACTCGTTTACGTTCCGCAACATGCGCGACAACATCGATTTCAATGCCGGGGACATCATTGACGGAGAGGCCACGGTGGAGGAGACGGGCAGGCGTCTGTTCGCCCTCATGCTGGATGTGCTGAATGGGAAGCAAACCAAGGCGGAGCGGTTGGGGCATCGGGAATTTGGCATCTACCGTGTCGGGCAAAGCCTGTAGGGGAAAGTTTGGAGGTGAACCGGGGTGAGGACAGGGAAGCGGTGGATTGTTCAGAACCGGTTGGACGATGTGGCGACCGCCCTGGTACCTATGCCGGCCGGAGAGCACATTGTGGACGTGGACCTGGGCGTACAGTTGCGGCTCTTGCAGGACATCCCATTTGGGCATAAGTTCTCCGTGCGTGAAATCGCCGCGGGGGAGAAGGTGCACAAGTATGGTCAGGTGATTGGCCGGGCGACCAAGCCGATTCGTGCTGGCGAGCACGTGCATGTGCACAACCTGGAGAGTTTGCGCGGCCGCGGAGATTTGCAGCGCCTCGCGGACGAGGTGCGGGAGGGAAAAGCATGAGAGGAGTCAGGGTGATGCAACGGGACGACGGCAGCATAGCCGTCCGCAATCATTTGTTCATCCTCCCGGCCGTGGTCTGCGCCAATCAGGTGGCGATTGACGTGGCTCGGCGCAATCCACAGTGCAAATATATTGAGCACCAGCACGGGTGTGCACAGATCGGCGCGGACCTTGTGCAGACGCAGCGCATCTTTTCGAACCTGGCGATAAACCCGAACGTGTTTGCCAGTCTGTTTGTCGGACTTGGCTGTGAAGGCATCCGCACGACCGATTTGTTTCAAGCCGCGAAATCGCGGACGATCCGCCCGATAGAGTTGGTAATGATACAGGGCAGCGGCGGCACCCTGTCGGCTCAAGCCAAGGTGGAGGCGTGGGTGCAAGAGCAGGAGGCGGCCATGACCGTCTCGGTGGCCGCGGTAGAGGTCGAGTGGAGCCAACTGACGGTGGGCTTGCTCTATGATGGTTCCAACCAGGAACCGGCGCCCGAACCGGTCCAGTTGTTCGTGCAGTCTTTGTTGGGCCGTGGCCTGCGCATGGTCGTACCCGATGATGGACCGATTGCGGGCGGTTCGAGTGACGTTTTTGCTCACATTGATCACGGGGAGTTGGCCACCGTGCCCATCAGCGTGATGAAGAGCGGATCGCACCTGTTGGAGACGGCCACGGGCCTGGCCGCGGCTGGGGTGCACTTCATCATCCACTTCGCGCGCCAGCCGCACGCCTTCGGCAATCCGCTCGTCCCCCTGATCCGGTTTGCGATGGAGGACGTGGTGCACGAAAAGTTTCAGGACGACTTTGACGGCCTGCTGGGGCACGGGCAGGACGTGGATCGTGCCCTGGAGCGGATGCAGGAGATTGTCGAGGGCAGGCCGTCTGTCGCTGAGGAGCTGGGGTTGGACGACTTTGCGCTGTATCGGATTGGTCCGACGGTGTGAAAGAAAAAGAAAGCAGGCTTGATGTCGGGGTCTGCCCAAATCCGGGGGTGTCTCTTAGCCGACACCCGGGGCACCGGGGGTTGGGCAGACCTTCGGGTCACCATTGTATGTCTCCAAGGAATAGCAGAGCCTGCAAGGCCTGGTATGTGTTGTAGAAGTCGTGCGCCTCGCTGAGTTGAACATGACAGATTTCTTCAATCCTTCGCAGGCGGTATTTGATGGAACCGGCGGACAGGTTCATCTCCCGGGCCGTTGCCAGCACATTCCCCTTGTGTGCGAAAAAGCAGCCCAGGGTCTTGAGGAGTTCAGCCCGGTGGCGTGCGTCATATTGCACCAACTTGCCCAACACGGAGAATGCAAAGTGTCGCAATTCTTCCGTGTCTCCATCCTGGGTGAGCCTGGCCAGGAGGCTCAGATCTTCAAAGGAGACAACGGCGGGCTGCGGTGTCCGTGCGCGGGCCATGGCCAGTGCCCTGCACGCTTCATGGTAGCCGCGTCTGTAATCGGTGACGTGGTGTTGTGGGGAGCTGATGCCGATGCACACCTGGCGCCCAGGACACTGTTCGCTCAGATCCCGAGCCAGGATTTGGCCGAATGTGACGGCGGTCATGGACATCTGTTCAAGTCGGTCAGAAGGCACAAGCAGAATGAGGTTGTCCCGATAAGCGGAGATCAGCGGGGATGCGACGTATTGCTCCACCGCAGGCAGTGCCATTTCAATCATCTGCTGCTGTTGTTCAGAGGATAGCTGTCCGTTGCGTAACCAATCTATCGGCCCATCCTTGGCTTCGTCGACCGGATCGCGGATGTCCATGAGATATATCCGGTGCGGACGGTCGGGGGCATAACCCCATGCTCTTAACCGGTGTGTCCAACTTTCTGGGTTGCCTGAGTGGATAAGGAGTTCATCCATCAATTGCGTCTTCATACGTTGCTCTGTCCTAGCAGCGGCACGTTCATTCATAATCGAGATGGTGCAGATGGTGGCCGCTTGCTTCAAACACAATCGTTCCGTCTCGTCGAAGTCCCCTGTTTCCTTGATCAGCGAGAGATATCCGGCGACTTCGTCGAGTATCACGATGGGGGCCATCAGCCGTTCGTGGGCCCAGCCCACCTCCCGTGGAACGGTCAGACGGATGGTCTGCTTATCGCGGCGAAGACGCATCCATTGTGCGCGGCGGCTCGCATTGCTTTGAAAAAAATCAGACAGTCTGTGTTCTCGATAGGTGCCGTACGACTCCATGAGGCGGAAAGAGGTGTCTTCATAGGCGACGCTGACACTCAGGTGCCGCCCAAGAACCGACATGACACTTTGTATCTGCTGTTGTTGAAGCAATGCCTGAGAAAGTTCCTGATAAATGGCTAGGGCCTGGTGCAGAATTTCTTTCTGGCGTTCCATGCACACGTAGGCTTTGTCCAAATCTATGGCCAGATGCTCTTCACTGTAGTAGGTTAACTCCCTTTCGATATCGTCTCCCCAATCTTCGACAGGCTTGGCAATCCAGTGGCAGTGTGGGTCCCCTTTACCGACGCACTCGATTTCCTTGAATATGACGCGTCTTCCGAGGTGTTCGCTGACGTACCCGCCGGCAAAACTGACAAGCGTGAAACACACAGGCTCATGATGAACCCCGAAATGTTTGATGTGCTGCTCGGCCTCGTACGAGTGATGCCAAAATCCTTCGGAGTAATACGCTTTGGTCTGTGGATTGAAGTGAAGTGTCGATACCTCAACGCGCACGTTTCCCGTCATTTCATGAATCTGTGGACCCGCGTACAACCAGTCTGCATCCTTGCCCATCGGTAGAAAGGATTTAAACGTTCGCGCTGAGTTGGTTCCATGATTCCAACCATGGCGAAGCAAAAACGCCTTGGCTCGGTCCATGCCCAAAGCGGCTATCAGGTCTCTGCGCAGTGCCCCGAGCGAGTCGGCTTCCATGAGAATCACGCGCTTGTCGTTCAGATAAATCTTGCGCGAGTCGGCATCGAACAGCATCAGTTCTTTCACAGGGATGTTCTTCAACATCACGGATACCCTCTATCCATTTTGGTGAAAGAATTCTCCTTTGTTTCATGACTATGATCAACAACTCTTCAAGAACAGGCAATTGTATTTTGATAATTTTAATTATACCCATCAGATGTAATCATGCATATACTTCGGGGTATAGAGGTCTTTGAAGTACCTTGGCATACTTTGATTTACACCTCGTTACAGTCCTCTATGATTCCGCTTTCAAAGACAGGGCATACGGCCTTACATATTCACAAAGGGGGAAGCGAGATGCAACTGGAACTGGAGAACTACGTGCTGGTCGAGAAAAGGCTGGACAAACGGCGTGATCAATTTGCACTCTCGGAGGGTTACATCCATGCTTCGGAGGAAGCGTCGCCCTGGGTTCCTTTCGTCGAGAATGTTTGGATACGACATCTGACCTTCGATGTTCGCAATAATTCGGCAACCAATGTCCTCTGGGTAGCCGCTGGCGGAAAGCTTGGCCGCCATCGGCATCGCGGTCCGGTCAACGGATATACATTGGAGGGAAGTTGGCGCTATCTCGAATATGACTGGGTGGCACATCCTGGGGATTATGTACGTGAGAGTCCTGGACGTTGTCATACGCTGGTCTCCGAAAGTGGCATGAAGACCATCTTTCAACTAAACGGCGCCTTGGAATTCCTGGATGAGAACGACAGGATCATCGAGACGGTCGATGTGTTTTGGTTTATCGATCATTATTTAAGTTACTGCGAAGAACACAATCTCCCAATCAATGAAAGGCTGTTTTTGTAGCCCAGCTTCTGACCCAAAGCATTCTCGTGCTCGCCTCCCCGAGAGGAAAGGGCTCTTGCACCCTATTTTCGCGCGGGGAGGCTCGTTTCTTTGCGACCCATTTCGGATTGGTGGCTCCGCTCGTCATGTCGGCGGTATTCGCCTTAATTGCGGCAGGCGCCGGGCTGTTGCCGCCCGAAACACTCCAGCCCAGCTGATGCGTATCGAACGAGAGCCCAATCCGCAGTCGGGGCAGAGATAACGTGGATGGATTATGTTCTGCCGGGAGGTGAAGCCACGTGAAAGCGGCAATGTGGTTTGGTTTACGCGATGTTCGTATCATGGATACAGATGAGCCTGTGGTCGAAACCGGGAGGGTGAAGATCAAAATTGAGTGGTGTGGCATTTGCGGGAGTGACCTGCACGAGTTTGTGACAGGTCCAATCACCATTCCCGTTCACACTCCACATCCTCTGACAGGTGAAGTGGCGCCTGTCATCCTGGGACATGAGTTTTCCGGCACGGTGGTAGAAGTTGGGGACGGGGTGCAGGATATTCAGGTTGGTAATAGAGTAACTGTCGAGCCGATTCTGTCGTGTGGCAGATGTCCGCAATGCAAAATGGGGCGGTACAACCTATGTTGCAAACGAGGTTTTATTGGAATTACCGGCGGGGGAGGCGGGTTTGCCGAGTACATCACTGTCCGCTCGGATTTGGTCTACAAATTGCCCGCGGGCGTCTCCTTTGAAGAAGGGGCCATCGTCGAACCGACGGCCGTGGCTCTGCACGCCGTTCAGTGCAGTGATCTTCGCCTAGGCTGTTCATGTGCTGTATTTGGTGTGGGACCGATTGGTCTGTTGATCATTCAAGTCGCCCGCGCGGCAGGGGCTCATCCCATCATTGCGATTGACCTGTCGGAAGAGCGTTTAGCGAAGGCTCTCGAAGTCGGGGCTACGCAGGTGGTCAATCCTATGAACCAAAGTGCTGTCGAGGTCATACGTGATGCGACGTCAGGCCAAGGAGTGGACGTGAGTTTCGAGGCGGCCGGTTCGGAAGCCTCATTTCGAGGCGCTCTTGAGTGTTTAAAACCTCACGGGGAGATGGTCATCGTCAGTCTGTGGGAAAAGCACGTGGCTTTTGACCCCAATTCGCTTGTTCTGGATGAGCGGAGGATTGTCTCGTCCGCGGCTTATTGCCGGAATTATCCCGAGGTTCTGGCGCTCATGGAGAGTGGCCATATCAACGCTAAAGCCCTGATTACCAAAAAGATTGCGTTGGAGGATATTGTTGACGAAGGGTTCAATACCTTGCTCGCCGATAAATCGCACGCGAAAATTTTGGTATCGCCAACGGCGAGGTAAAGAAAATATATCCTGAAAGTCGCCGAGTCGGCACTTATAGGTGACGAGACCTACAGGGGACCGAGCCATCGCAGCCGCGGCGTACGGTGCGCCATCAAAGGCGCACCATACGGTGGCGAAACGGGAAAGGTTAGTTGGCCAAAACCGCATCAATTTTTTTTAGGATATCGTCGCTCAGTTTGAGACCGGAGGCCTTGACGTTCTCTGTCACCTGTTCCGGCCGTGAAGCCCCAATCAAAGCTGAGCTCACACCCGGCACACGCAACACCCAAGCGAGGGCTAACTGGGCCAAGGAGCAGCCGGCCTCATTGGCAATGCCGATTAATTGTTCCACCTTGTCCAGGTAGGCGTCAGTGAGGTACTTTTGCATGGAACGGTTGACAGCTTCCGTATTGGCCCGGGAGTCGCTGGGCAATGCACTGCCTTTGCGGTATTTGCCTGTCAACACGCCCTGGGCGAGCGGGGACCAAACGACCTGCCCAATTCCGGCACTGTCACAGACAGGAATCACCGCGTGCTCAATCTTCCGATTGAACATGCTGTACTCCGGTTGGCTGACGACAAACTTGTGCAGCCCCAACTCCTTCTGCAGCTGGACGGCTTCCGCGATGCGCTCCACCGGCCACTCACTGAAGCCGATGTAGAGAACCTTCCCCTGCCGGACCAGATCATCGAGGGCGCGCAGCGTTTCCTCCAGATCTGTCTCCGGATCGAACCGGTGGCAATAAAAGATATCCACATAATCGGTTTCCAGCGCCTTGAGGCTCTGCTCCACCTGGGAGAAAATGTGCTTGCGGCTCAGCCCCCTGTCGTTGACGCCGGAACCTACCGGCCAAAAGGCCTTGGTCGTCAAAATGTAGCTGTCGCGGGCGTAGGGTTTGAGCGCCTGCGCCAACACCTTTTCTGCCGCATGCGGGGTGGCGCCGTACATATTGGCGCAGTCGAAGTGGTTTATTCCCTGCTCATACGCCTCTTTCACACAGGCGATGGCCTTTTCCTGCTCCGTCACGGTGCCGTATGTCAGCCAGCTGCCGAGCGCAATTTCCGAGACCTTGACACCGCTTTTGCCAAGACGGCGGTATTCCATGTTGCAGTCCTCCTGTCCTGTAGGGAATGATGGGGTGATGCAACCAATGAAATTATAACGGTTGTGGTTTCAAAGATGAAGAAATCACCTCCAATTGATATTGTTATCATCCATATATAAACTATAATCATTGATAGTAACTAACTTTGATTTGGAGGATACAGGATGCAGAGTACGAATCCCAGCCCCAGCAACACGGACTCGATCCCCTGTTCCATTGAGAAGGCACTGACGATCATTGGCGGGAAGTGGTCGTTTCTTGTGCTCAAGGAGTTGTATACGGGCACGAAGCGGTTCAGTGAGTTGCAACGGGCGCTGCCCGGTGTGAGTCCCAAGGCTCTGACCGATACCCTGCGTCATCTTGAATCCCAAGGCATTCTGGAACGGCGGGTCTATCCGACCGTGCCTGTAAAGGTGGAATATACTCTAACCGAGAAGGGAAATGACTTCCATGGCGTGCTGTGGGAAATGAAGCGATGGGGAGCTAAGTGGGGATGACCTGCCATCCCCGTGCAGAGACGTCCGAGTTATGCATGCCCATTCTGCAGTACGCGAATCATCTTGAGCAGCATATCGTTTATCGGCGTTGGAACATTGTGCGCGCGTCCCAGCTTGCAAACTGCCCCGGCCAGATACTCGACCTCCGTGGTGCGCCCGGCCTCAATATCTTGCAGCATGGAGGTCTTTCCGTCCGGGGAGAGGGCGTTCAGCACCGGATGAAACCGCTCAATGTCCTCTTCTGTCAGGTTTACACCCACCTTCTTCGACAGCGCCACCACCTCTCGCATCGCGGCGTGCATCACGTCGCGGGCGTCTTTCTGTTGTTGGAACACCCCATACGGCGCCCGCAAAACCGCGGAGGTCTGATTGATCCCGACGTTAATCATGAACTTCCACCACATCGTGCGCTGCATGTCTTCCGGAATCTCGTACGGAATTCCCGCACGTTCGAACAGCGACCGCACGGCTTCGACTTTAGGCGAGATCACCTTGTTTGTCTTCTCTCCAAAACACACCCTGCCGAACGTGCTGTAGGTCACCGACGTGTCTGTCCGCAACGCGTCAATTTCGACACACATGCCGTATAAAACCCGGTGCATCCCAAAAGCCTCACCGAGCATCTCTTCGCTGGAAATGCCGTTCATCAGAGACAGAATGATGGTGTTGGGGCCAATGTGGCCGCGGAGGCTCTCCATGGCGTCCTCGAGGCCGTCGTACTTGACCGCGACCAATACCAAATCGGGCGGATCGACGGGCGTGTCAGGGGTGACATAGTTGAAGTCGTAGCGTGTTCCGTTGACAAAGACACCTTGACGACGATAGCGCTCAATGCGGGAGGCGTCCGCCAGTACTTGCAGGCATTGATTGTCCATGGCATGCAGTTTGGCCGCATACGCAGAGCCAATGGCGCCAAGCCCGATGAGGGATACATGTTCAATGGTGCGCATGTGGGACCACCTCCTTTACATGGTTGAAAGCGACGCTATCGTTTTTCGGCAAGTGCGACCTCCAACGTAGGGATGCTTTCCTGGTATTGGAGCGCCAGATCCGCTTCACTGATAAGAACCTTTGTATGATATAGGCTTCCAAACGAGGCCACCGAATGCTTGCCGATTTTGGACGAATCCAGCAGACAGAATCTATCTTCGCTTCGCTCAAACATAACCCTTTTTAATTCTACCTCTTGAAGGTCAAAATCCATAAGCTCACCTTCAGGCGATGCAGCTCTCGCGGAAAAGAAGAACTTGCTGGCATAAACCTTGTCCAACAATTCTGCACCAAGGGTGCCTTCAAGACTGTTTTGGTTTCTCAGGACACCGCCTATAAGAATGGTTCGGATGTTCTGATTGTCTACCAGCGCCTGTGCTGTATAAATGCCGTTTGTCACGACTGTTAAAACCAATTCAGATTTACGCAGTAGTTTGGCGAGTTCAAGGCACGTGGAACTTGCATCCAGCAAGATGCTGTCATGGTTCTGGATGAACTGCAGGGCTTTCTCGGCAATGGCTTGCTTCTCCTCAATATGCTGCGTGGCCCGGTTTGCAAAGCTTAGGTCGCTGTCCTCATTGGCAATGGCTCCACCACGTGTTCTGAGCAACAAATTTTTTTCTTCTAATCGACGTAGATCCGATCGGATTGTTGCCTCAGAAACCTGAAAGTGTTTCGCGAGTTCGGAAACAGACACACGAGAGTTCGCTCGCAGGGCTCTGAGTATCAGTGAGCGTCGTTCTTCTGTATATAATTCCTTCATGGTCGATTGGTCTCCTACGCAAGTTTTCATATACGCTCTATTGTACCCGATTACACTGCGGTTTGAACCCCAGTTCGAGGTCATACCCATAACACTTTTTCTTTCGTTAGCTATTGACAAAAGAAATGTTTTGAATAAAAATGAAAACAAACGAAAGATAAATGGGTGGATTCGTTGCGGATTTATACGTTTTCAATTGTCGTGATCCAGAAAAAACGAATCCAACCGAAAACATGTGAGAAGGATGAGTTGGGAGGGGAACCAATGCATACGCAACCTCCAGAAAAGATGAAGGCCGTGGTCTGTTATGCACCAGGAGACTATCGGTTGGAAACAGTCAATGTTCCAAGAGCTGGAGACGGTGAAATCGTCATCAGGGTCGAAGCCTGCGGAATTTGTGCTGGCGATGTGAAAGCATGGCAGGGAGCCCCGAGTTTCTGGGGAGGTGATGGTCAGCCGCAGTATATTAAGGCCCCCATGATACCGGGGCACGAATTTGTTGGCGTCATTGTAGAAATGGGTACGGGTGTCAAGGGGGATTTTCAGCTTGGTGACCGGGTCATTTCAGAACAGATTGTGCCATGCTGGAAGTGCCGATTTTGTCAACGTGGAGAGTATTGGATGTGTGAGAAACACGATGTATACGGTTTCCAAAACAATGTGAACGGTGCTATGGCTGAGTATATGAAATTCCCCATCGAGAGCATCAACCACAAAGTGCCGCATGACCTCCCTCTGGAACAGGCAATTCTCATTGAGCCCTATGCCTGTTCAATGCATGCCGTCAATCGGGCGAATATCCAGTTGGGCGATTTCGTGGTGATCTCTGGAGCTGGCACCCTCGGCCTCGGCATGGTTGGAGCGGCAAAAATGCGGGGACCAGGAAAGCTCGTGGTTTTGGATTTGCGGCCCGAGCGGCTGGAGCTCGCCAAGCGGTTTGGTGCGGATGTCGTCATGAATCCAAGAGAAGAAGATGTGGTCAGCCGAATTAAAGAAATGACGGATGGCTACGGGTGCGATGTCTACATCGAAGCCAGTGGAGCCACAGGCAGTGTCGTGCAGGGATTGCAGGCCATTCGGAAGCTTGGCAGGTTTGTTGAGTTCAGTGTGTTCAAAGACGCTGTAAGTGTCGATTGGAGCATCATCAGCGACCGCAAAGAATTGGATGTTCTGGGTTCGCACCTCGGACCATACTGTTATCCACTCGTGATTGATGGTATTGCATCGGGCAAATTGCCAACGGCGGGTGTCGTTACTCATCAACTTCCCCTTGAACGCTTCCAGGAAGGATTCGAACTCATGAAAAGCGGAATAAATTCCTTAAAAGTCATTTTGATTCCTTAAATATAGACCACCTTCTTTGCATATGGGAGGTCATCGAAGTGTCTACCTGCTTTAATTACAAAGAGATGTTCAGTCTGGATGGAAAAACAGCTCTCATCACTGGGGGCGCCAGAGGTCTCGGCAAGGAAATTGCCACCGCCCTGGCGCAAATGGGAAGCCGCATCGTCCTCGCAGACGTCGATGCAAAGCTGGTAGAAGAAGCGGCCAGCGAAATCGCGTCGATGGGCGTGAAAGCTCTCGGTCTTAGAATGGATGTCACGAATGAGTCTGAAGTCCAGCACGCGATTCGCCAGTGTGAGGAGATGTTCGGGGCTCTGGATGTTGTTGTAAACAATGCTGGCATCGTGGACCGTGTAGGTATCGAAGATATGTCTCTGGAGCGCTGGAATCGGTTAATGAGCATTAATCTGACAGGAGTTTTTCTGGTTTCTAAACATTCGGCCCGTTCGATGATCACGCACGGTGTAAGCGGATCAATTATTAACATGGCTTCGATGTCCGGGATGATTGTCAACGTGCCGATGGAACAGGCAGCCTACAATACTTCGAAAGCAGCCGTCATCATGCTGACAAAATCCTGTGCAATGGAGTGGGCGGAATACGGAATTCGTGTGAATGCGATAGCTCCGGGATACATGAAGACGGATATGACCGGACCCGATTTTGAGCCAGGGGGCGTGTATCACCATCTATTGGAACAGATTCCGATGAGACGGCTTGGACTACCTCGCGAACTGGGTGGGCTGGCGGTTTGGTTGGCTTCCGAGGCTTCGTCCTATGTGACCGGTGCGACAATCCCGATCGACGGCGGCTATACGCTGCCTTGAGACAACGTACCTACAAAAATAGATTTACCTTTGTTAGGAGGAAGAGGCTGTGGCTATTGCGATTGGATCGGATGATGCGGGGTTTCACTTAAAGGAAATCTTGAAAAGCCACCTGACTTCCTTGGGATACGAGTTTGTCGACTTTGGCTGCCACTCGGAAGCCCCGGTTGACTATCCTGACGTGGCGTACCGCGTGGCGAAGGCAGTACAGGCTCAACAATTTGAACGAGCCGTGTTGATCTGTGGCACAGGTATTGGTGTTGCCATAACGGCGAACAAAGTACGTGGCGTTCGTGCCGCCATCTGTCATGACACGTATTCAGCAGAGCGCTCACGCAAAAGCAACAATGCCCAGATTCTCACGATGGGTTCGCGCGTCGTAGGGCCAGAATTGGCGAAGGTGATTTTGGAGGCCTGGCTGAACAGTGAGTTTCAAGGTGGAAACTCTACTAGAAAGCTGGATAAGATTTCCGAATATGAAGATGTCGAGTGGGAGGACAACGGGATTGACCAAAAAGCTCATCAATCATCCGGATCGAGTTGTTGAGGATATGCTTGCGGGCTTTCTCCTCGCGCACAGCGATGTGGCACGGCAAAGTGAGTTAGATCCAAGAGCCATCGTGAGGCGAAATCTGCATCCGGACAAGGTGGGAATTGTTATTGGGGGAGGTTCTGGTCACGAGCCAGCTTTCATCGGTTACCTGGGTGACGGGGGTGTAGATGGCGTTGCGGTGGGCAATATCTTCGCATCACCGTCCCCTTACCCAGTTTTGGCGGCTATTAAGGAGACGGATCAAGGTCAAGGCGTCTTGCTAATATATGGAAATTATTCTGGCGATTGCATGAATTTCTCGATGGCTGTTGAATTGGCGGAAATGGAAGGACATCAGCTTCGGGAAATTGTCGTCCATGATGATGTAGCGTCCGCTCCTCGGGGGCACGAAGAAGAACGGCGTGGTATCGCTGGCGAGATCTTGATTTACAAGGTTGCCGGGGTCAAAGCCAAACAGGGCGCGACATTGGATGAGGTTTACCAAACGACAGAAAAAGCGAATCAGTGGATACGTTCGGTGGGTGTTGGTCTACATCCCGGATCGCTTCCACAGACGGGAAAGCCAAACTTTGAACTTGCTGACGATGAGATGGAGTTAGGTATGGGGGTTCATGGAGAGCCGGGTATTCAGAGGACAAAAATGGTATCCGCTCGTGAAGTAGCCCGGCAACTCGTGACGATGATTTGTGACGATTTCGATTACAGTGGGGCTGAGGTAGCGGTCATGCTCAATGGCCTGGGCGCCACGTCTTTACTTGAACTCTACATCGTGTATGCAGATGTCGTGAAGGAACTGCAGAAACGGCGAGTCAGGGTTTACAAATCTTTTCTCGGCGAGTACATCACTTCCCAAGAGATGGCTGGTTGCTCATTGACCGTGTTAAAACTCGATGACGAGCTCAAGCATCTGATTGATGTCCATAGCGACATGGCTTGTGCACACTTCTAGACAATGTGGAGGGCAGCCGGATGGCGAATGTGACAAGTCTCTCGAGTCTATTTCGACGTGTGTCAGAGGAAGTCCAGCGCAACCGCGAGGCGTTATGCCAGCTTGACGGTGCGGTCGGTGACGGCGATCACGGTGTCAGTATGGATATTGGTTGGGCCGCGGTGAGAGATGTGCCCGTCGACGAGACCATGGATTGCGGCACGTATCTCATCAATTGTTCCAAGAGGTTCATCCAGGCAGTCGGCGCATCCATTGGACCGTTGTATGGGACTGCGTTTCTGCGCGCAGGAAAGTATGTCATGGGGAAACACGAGTTGTCTAGCGACGACTGCTTGGAAATGTTTCGACTAGCCGTGGAAGGCATGCAAGAACGCGGCAAGGCGAAAATTGGCGATAAAACCTTGATGGATACGCTTCTTCCCTGTCTCGAGACACTTTCGCAGAGTGTTGCGTCGCGACCATTGCCGGAGTCTTTGACACGGGCTCTGGAGGCCGCGCGTGCTGGCATGGAGTCTACGAAAGACCTTGTTGCCAAGGTTGGACGTTCAAAATTTTTAGGCGAGCGTTCTGCGGGGGTGGTTGATCCCGGTGCAGCCTCGGCGTACTTGGTTCTCAAGGCTATGTACGATTTTATCCTAAAACATATTGAAACTCCTGGTATGTCGTCAAACAAACCGTCTAACGTGAATGAAAACTGTGTCTGTGAAGGAGTGCGGACTTCATGAAGGGATTACATCGCCTTCGGGAGCTCGGGCAAAGCGTTTGGTTGGACAACATTGAAAGAGGAATGATAGCATCTGGACAATTGAAACAGCTTGTGGACTTGGGTGTCTCCGGGGTTACGTCAAATCCAAGCATCTTTGAGCGTGCCATCACACAATCGACAGTGTATAACACAGCCCTATTGGAAGGTGTCCTAGCAGGAAAAGGACGAGACGAACTGTACGATGAGCTCGTTGTCCATGATATTCGGGACGCGGCCGATATTCTTCGCCCTGTATTCGAGCGTACTGAGGGTCAGGACGGGTTCGTCAGCGTCGAGGTGAGTCCGCTGCTGGCTTACGACGAGACGGCCACGGTGGAGGACGCGCTGCGTCTGTGGGATCTAGTCAACCGGCCGAATGTCATGATCAAAGTGCCTGCAACTGATGAAGGGATTCGAGCTACACGAACACTCATTTACCGAGGAATTCCTGTCAACGTCACTTTGATCTTTGGAATCCAGCAGTATCGAAAAGTTATGGATGCGTATGTAACCGCTCTGGCCGATCGCCGGGCAGAAGGTCTTTCAGCCCCTGTGGCTTCCGTGGCCAGCTTCTTCTTGAGCCGATTGGACGACGCAGTGGATAAAGCAGTCAGTCGGCGCAATTTGGACCACTCTTTGTTGGGCAAGGCTGCCTTGGCCAACGCGAAAGTAGCCTATGCGATGTTTCATTCCACCTTTCTTTCGGGTGATCAAGAAGGAATGCAACGGATCCTTTGGGCATCCACTGGACCTAAAAATCCTGCCTATCCCTATCTCATGTATGTCCGTCCTCTCGTTGGAGAAGGAACAGTCAATACCATGCCACCGAGCATTTTGCATCTGTCCATGGAACAAGACTACTATGAACCTTCGACAGTAACCCAGAATCTTTCACAAGCCCACTCTATTCTTGAAGAGTTGCGTGCAATTGGAATTGATACTGAGTGCATCGCTCAGGAACTTCTAACATCAGGTCTAAAAACTTTTGAACAGTCGTACTTGCGCTTGTTGCAACATATTGAGGCGAAGGCGTTGCAACTGTCATGCACCGAGTGATTCCGGATTGAGAAGATGATAGCACCAATGCTGAGAAGCAGTTGATAGTCCCCATCGATGTGGCTCCCGAGACCTGGGGAGCCGCACCGAACCGGGAGAGGATCAAAAAAGCACATAAAATATTCGTTGCGCAGGAATGAAAACGCATACGCCAGTTTTGATTCCATATTACAAGATATACCTATATTATATAAAAATTGGTTTCAAAAGTGGAACATTATTTCGGAAGGAGAGAAATTTAATGCGAACAGTTGGCGAAACCAAACAGGTGTTTGGAATGCCAGTCAGCTTGGCGTGGGGATTTCTTGCCGTCTTTTTATTCATGGTCGGTGACGGAGTAGAGCAGGCATTTCTGTCAAAATATATTGTGCAGCTAGGTTTCTCGGTTGACCAAGCTGCACTGGTGTTTAGTGTATACGGCATTGTGATTGCCGTCGCGTCATGGTTTTCTGGTGTGTTGGTCGAGCTTTGGGGACCTAGGATAACCATGCTGGTGGGGTTTCTGGTCTGGGTCTTGTTTGATGTTGGCTTTCTCGTACTTGGTCTTGAGTCGAGAAATTATCCCATGATGCTTGTGATGTACGGACTTCGCGGATTCGGATTTCCTTTATTTTCGTTCTCGTTCATCGTTTGGATATCCTACGTTTCGGATAAGGGAAGCCTCGGGGCGGCAATGGGGTGGTTCTGGTTTGCATTCGCGGGAGGACTGGGATTCATCGGTGCATACTATCCTAGCTTTACCATTCCCTTTCTGGGGTACATGGGAACTCTATGGAGCGCATTGGCATGGATAGTGGTCGGAGGACTGTTGGCCATCTTCCTCATTGGAGACCGGTCTACCACACAATCAAGAGCAAATCGAGATGGTGAGGCGGGGGGCCATGCTTTGCGCGATTTGTTGGGCGGCATCACGATTCTCGGCAAGAATCCGAAAGTTGCCGTCGGTGGTGTAGTCCGTACTATCAACACATCGGCGCAATATGGGTTCGTCGTCATTCTACCGATTTTCTTCACGAATTCTTTACACTTCACTACTTCCCAGTGGCTGCAGATCTGGGGGGATATGTCCATCACAAACATGATCTTCAACTTCATATGGGGCGCTGTCGGGGACAAACTGGGTTGGCGACGAGTTGTACAATGGTTCGGCTGCATTGGCTGCGCCGCGACCTCCCTTCTATTTTATTACGGTCCTCTGCATGCGGGGCATAATTATGGAATGGCGGTGTTGGTGTCCTGTCTCTTCGGGATTACTTTGGCGGCGTTTGTGCCGTTGTCTGCCATCATGCCTTCTCTAGAGCCAGAAAATAAAGGCTTTGCCATGTCGATACTCAACCTTGGTGCTGGCTTGAGCACGTTCGTGGGTCCGGCAGTAGTCGGTCTGTTAAACAATCGAGTTGGAGTGGCGGGGATTGCATGGGCGTTCGCTATTCTCTATATCGTGAGTGCCATTCTCTCACGCTTCCTTGAAGTGCGTACGGATCATCCGATTGCAAAAGGAGTGGGAAATGCCCAGGAGACTGTTTGATCCCCTCTTCATGAACGAGCACCCCACACACAAACCCCGAGTATTGAGCTTGGGGTTTGTGCCTTCACCCAGCTGCTATGCTCTCTTGCCGTCGATTTCATACCAGATGCACCAATGACAGTGACCCTCATGATACAAACTCGCCGTTACAGCCGGGCGGCAGACCATATGGATATTTATTCCTTTCGGCGCGGGGCGGTTCTACGTACACTAGGGACAAGGGGGGTAGCCTGAAAAGGAGGTTCGGAAAATCATGATGATTCGTAGAGTCCTGTACCCAACCGGTATGGTGGTTCCGAACGGTGGACAAGGCTTTTACCCAGAGGACATCAGGCGGCTGTACAACATTCCGGACAGCTTGGATGGTCAGGGCCAGACCATTGGGATCCTGGAGTTCTCCAACGGCTACAACCTGCGTGACGCCCAGCAGTTTTGGCGCCTGCACGGCATTTCCGCCCCCCAGGTCGCGTTTGTTTCCGCCGATGGCACACCCAACGACGGAGGACGGAGCCCCGATGATGAAGAGGCAACGCTGGACCTGCAATGGGCGGGGGCCATCGCCCCGGGTGCCCGCATCCTTGTGTATGAGGCGGATGCGGGCAACACGTATGACGATTTTGCCAAGGCCATGACGCGCACCTTGCAATACATTCTCAACGACAAGCAGCATCAGCCGTCCGTTCTGTCGATCTCATACGGTGACGGCGAGATTTCCTTCAATGCGGACGACATCCGGCAGTGGGCTGATCTTATCGCGCAATTGGATGCACAAGGGGTCACGGTGTGCATCGCGTCGGGCGATCAGGGCGCGTACGGTCTTCATGACACGAGTGGCCCCAAGACACGCCACGCGGATGCGCCGGCCAGCGTGCCCATGGCAATAGCCGTCGGAGGGACGTCCCTGCAGCCGGACGGATCGGAAAGTGCGTGGACATACAACGGACCCGACAATGGCGGGGCGAGTGGCGGCGGATTCAGTTCCGTGTTCGCGAAGCCGGATTACCAAAGTGGCATCTCCGGCAGTGGTCGCGGGATTCCCGACATTGCCTGCAATGCCGATCCGGCGACCGGCTATCAAATCGTCTTTCAGGGGCAGACGGTGGTGGTGGGCGGGACGTCTGTGTCCTGCCCGGTGTTCGCGGCGGTGTTGGCCTTGGCCAACCAAGCGCGTGAACAGCAGGGGCTGCCGCCGCTGTCCGGATTGGCCGATATCCTTTACGAGGACGCGTCAAAGATCGGGTATCGCGACATCATCGCGGGCAACAACTCGTTCAACGGGGTCGAAGGGTACGACGCTGTTGCCGGGTGGGATGCGTGCACCGGGTTTGGATCGTTTGATGCGGCCAAACTCATCTCGTATTTGGCCAGTGTGCCCGCAAGAGCGCAGGTGCAACCGCCGCAGCCGACTCCGATACCTGTGCGCGGGATGGAGGGTGCGTTATCACCGCACCATCCCCGCGAGTTCATCGTGCGCGTTCAGGCGGTCATACAGCGGGTCGAGCCCGATGTTCAACGGGACGGCGCTTACCACCATCACCTCCTGTTGGACGGCATTCAGGTTCTGAAGGTGTGGAACGGTACGCAGTGGGATGTGGACGATGCCGCGTTTGCGGCGATCCGCTATGGCGATGAACTGGGGCTGTCGGGCCCCATTCCCAATTTGGAACCGGGTCAGACCATTGAGCTGCAAGGCCGGTACATTCCACGGAATGAAGCGTACCCGAGCGCCGGCAATCCGGGTGACGCGGTCATCGACGAGACGCACCACCCGTTTGGCTTTGTCGTGTATCAGGGACAGTTGTATCGCTGACTTGATCCGTTCGTCTCCGTATGGGGAACTAAAGGTCGCCGTGCAGGGATGCCAGCGCGAGTGGAGGATTTTTCCTGCGCTTGCATGGCATCCCTAGCTGCGTACGGTGATCTCCAATGCCGCGAAGACTATGCCGAGCTGTTCAACCGGTCTCAGTGGTGCAGGGTGATCCCCCGATACAACTTTTGTTCCATCCAGGCAAACGGCCGCGTGCGGGCAACCGTGAACAATGCCAGCGAGACCCAGATGAGAATGAACGCCATCAGGTCCTGCTGGTTGAACGGTTCATGGTACAGGAGTGTCCCGAGGATGAGCATGATGGTCGGAGCGATGTACTGCAAGAACCCCACAAGCGACAGAGGGATGCGATTGGCCCCACCCGCGAACAGGAGCAACGGCACCGCCGTTACGGCGCCTGATACCAACAGAAGCCACGTAAGACGCGCGTCGTGGAGCGGTAACGCATGCCCGCCGACGGTGTAAAAACAGGCCAGGAAGATTACGGCCACGGGGGTCATGATGGACGTTTCAATGGCCAGACCGGTCATGGCTCCAAGGTGCACTGTCTTCTTGAACAGGCCGTAGACCCCGAAGGATACGGCGAGCACCAGCGAGACCCACGGAAAGGTTCCCGTGTGCAAGGTCAACAGCAGAACGCCCAAAAAGGCCACCAGCACAGAGACAATTTGCCACATGGACAGCTTCTCTTTGAGAAATATCACGCCCAGCAATACACTGACGAGTGGGTTGATATAATACCCCAGACTGGACTCAATCACATGTCCGTGGTTGACTGCCCAGATGAATGTGTACCAATTCACCGTAATCAGCACAGATGCGCCGACGATGAGCAGCGCCTTCCGCGGCATGGCTATCAATTGCCGCACGTCGGCGGTTAGATTTGTGAGGCTGCGCGTCACCAACAACAGTAGCATCATGAAGACGAAAGACCAGAGAATGCGGTGGGCCAGGATCTCCTCCGGCGTGGCACCCGACAACCATTTCCAATAGATGGGTAGGATTCCCCAAAGCAGGTAGGCGCTTAGCGCCGATGCGGCTCCGATGACCTGATCATTCGGCTTCGTAGTCGTCACGCCTCTCCCTCCTCTGTGTACGGCCGCACCACACGCGACCTGGCGCTCTGTGGAAGATCACACAGACCCCATTATTGTAGAGAGCCGCGCCGGCAGCTTCAAGGGGGCGGATGGGAACGCCTATCCCCCTCTCAGCCCAGGTAGTGTCGCCGGTACTGTTCCGGCGTGAGTCCTTCGTAGCGGCGAAAGGTGGAAATAAAGTGGCTCGCGTCATAGAAGCCGACGCGTCCAGCAATCTGTTGAATGGAGGCGTCTGTGGTGGACAACAGCAACTCTTTCGATTTTACAATTCGCAGCTGCAGCACGTATTGGTACGCACTCACGCCAAACACGTGCTTGAACAGTGTGTTGATGCGCTGCGGACTCATACCCAGCAATTGGGACATCCAAGAGAGTCCAATGTCGGGGTTCGCGTATTCTGTCTCCAACGCAATCAAAACCGGCATCAGTTTCTGATGCCACTTGGAGAACGGGGACTGTCCGCTAGTCCACGCGTACTTGCGCAGGTGAATCAAGAACGCGTAGACCTCCACGCTGCCTGTTAGGCCGGCAAAATCGTAGCCGGGTTGGCAGTTTGTGTCAAAGTGTTCGTGGATGGATGCCAGCGGCGAGTCGGGCTCCCAGCTCAACAGTATGCCGGTTGGCACTCCGATAGTCGAGACTATGGCGTGGGACAACGCGCCGTCGAAGGTGAGAAACCAGGTGCTCCAGTTGGGGGTCACCGCTTGATAACTGTGCGGTGTGCCGGGACCAAGGAGAATCCCTCTGTTTGCGGGCATGCGAACAGTCTTGCCGCAAAGTGTAAATTCTCCAACTCCCTCAATCGTGTGCAGCCAGTGGTAACAGAAGAAGCCGTGTTCGCGAACGACCGATTCTTGATGAGGTCGAATTCCTACCGATTGAATGTGCAGCGGGAGACGTTGCTCCCATTCAGAGGTTACCAGGTGATTTCGATCACCCATTTGTAAACCTCTCCGCCCTTTCATTTTTTCCTATGTCGGACAGTTTATTTTATATTCTAAGTGAATCCGCTTTCATATACAATAGCCGTGACCCACCAGGCAGGTTCTGTGGGTCTTTGCCCATAAGGAGGTGCGCCGATGAGGCTCGCTGCGCAGGAAAACTTAGTTCCCGGCAGCACGTTTCAAGAGAAGGTGGACAATCTGCAATCTTTAGGTTATGACGGCGTGGAACTGCGGGGAGACGGTCTCGCTGGGCGCGTGGGCGAGATCCGCCGGGCGTTGGAGAATTCCGGGGTGTCTGCAACGTGTGTCTGCGGTGGCTACAAATTTGGCCTTTTGTTTCCTGACAAAGCGGAGCGCGCCCAGGCGCGCGACCAGATTCGTACCTTGCTCTCGCTGGCCGCCGAAGTGCGGGCGCAAGGGTTAATTCTTGTACCGATATTCGGACCGCCGCGCCTCCCGGACCTCAGTCCCTGGAGAACCTCCGAACAACTTGAAGAGGAACTCCTGGTAGAACAGTTGGGCGAACTCGCCGAATACGCGGGCACCCAGGGCACCCAGTTGATTCTCGAGCCGCTCAATCGCTATGAGACCCACTTCGTGCGCCGTATAGAGCAGGCTGTTCAACTATGCCAACGCGTGGCTTCACCTCACATGACGGTCTTGGCGGATGTCTTCCACATGAACATCGAAGAAGCTTCCATTCTAGATGCTCTGCGCGGCGCAAAGCCGTGGCTTGGATACGTCCACCTGGCGGATTCCAACCGCCTTTTGCCCGGGATGGGGCACACCGATTTTGCGGCGGTGTTTGCTGCATTGTCCGAGATTGCCTACGGCGGTTGGATGTCGCTTGAATGTGGTGTTCCTGCGGGCGATGGAGAGGCGCTGGGGCAGAGTCTCCGTTTCATGCAATCCCTGCTGCCCAACGAATGAGAGAAAGGAGAGGTTGCCATGACTCTGCGTATCGGTTTTATCGGCGTCGGCGGTATCGCCGAGGTGCATCTGCGCAACATTGCTGCGACGGACGGTGCGCAGGTGGCGGCTATGTATGACGTGAATCCCGGGCGTCTGCAGGAAATGGCCCGCAGGTACGAATGTGCCGCGTACTCCGACATGCAGGAGATGCTGGAGCAGGCGGCCCTCGACGCCGTGTACGTCTGTGTGCCTCCGTTTGCGCATGGGGAGATTGAGTTTTCGGTGTTGGAGCGCGGCTTGCCCATGTTTGTCGAGAAGCCGATCTCGATAGGCGAAGAGCCGGCCCGCAGGATTCTGGAAACTATCGAATCGAGCCGGTCGATTGTGGCCGTCGGGTACCACTGGCGCTATTCCCAGGCTGCACAGCGCGCCAAGGAGCGTCTGGCTGGGCGTATTCCGGCGATGGTGCAGGGGTACTGGCTGGGCGGCATGCCTATGGTTTCATGGTGGCGGCGAATGGACCAGTCGGGCGGACAATTCGTGGAGCAGACCACCCACATTGTCGATCTCGCCCGCTACCTGATGGGAAATGTGCGCGAGGTCTACTCCGTCTTCGCGCAGCGGGGCATGCAGGACATCGTGGAAGGGGTGACGGTTCCGGACGTGGGCTGCATTACCCTCCGCTTTGAAAACGGAGCTGTTGGCACGATATCGAATACCTGTCTGTTGAATCAGGGCTATACGGTGGGCCTCGATATCCTCACCCGGGATGCGATTCTGGAGATTCGCGGGGACGGTCTGACCGAGCGCACGACTGCGCAAACGGTCATCTACCGCAATCAGGAGAATCCCTATCTCAGCGAGGATATCGCATTCCTGGACGCTGTTCGCAGTGGTGACCCCAGTCGACTCTTGTCCACATACAAAGACGCTTTTCTGACGCAGCGGGCGACCGCCGCGTGCAACCGGTCGGCCGCAAGCGGCAGGCCGGTGTTGTTGGATTAAAGCTGCGTCGCGTGCTTGTGAAGGGACTGCCTGTTGATGACAGAGACGCAGGCCACGTATGGCCTTGCTGAATGCAAAAGGGGGAGTTTCCGCAATCATGCGAATCTATAGCGGTGAAAGCGCGTGCTTCGTGTTACGATTGTAGGGAGTCAAAACTGACGAGAACGAGGAGCGGATGGAGCGGTGAAAGCGTACGAGAT
Source organism: Alicyclobacillus kakegawensis NBRC 103104 (assembly GCF_001552655.1). GTDB lineage: Bacteria > Bacillota > Bacilli > Alicyclobacillales > Alicyclobacillaceae > Alicyclobacillus_G > Alicyclobacillus_G kakegawensis. Next base: position 88,517 of record NZ_BCRP01000008.1, read on the forward strand.
GAAACCGGTCATCACCCGGGCGGTGGTCATGAAGATGCTGCAGGCAGCGTGTGACGAGGCGGAAGCGATGGGTATCGCGGTCAATGTCGCGGTCATGGACGACGGCGGCAACTTGCGCGGGTTCATCCGCATGGACGGGGCGCCGCTGTTAAGCAGCGAGATTGCCCAGAACAAGGCCTACACCGCCAGCGCTTTTGGTATTCCCACCCAGCAGTGGTACGCGCGCATTGAGAAAAACCCGGCACTCCTGCACGGCATCGTACACACACCGCGGTTGACCATCTTTGCGGGCGGATTGCCCCTGTATGTAGAGGAATATCTAGTGGGTGGAATTGGGGTGTCCGGTGGTACGGGGGAACAGGACGAAGCATGCGCGAAACGCGCGGTCGTTGAGTTTGAACGCCATTTTGCCAATCGGGCTTGAACTCTTCCATTGGTTTCAGCTGGCGGTTCAGCGGCGGTTGCCCACTTCGCAGTCTCCGGATCGCTGCCGTCAACTGGCCTTCATCGGCAATTGTCAAAGTAGGGTTTCGGCGCCGCGGACATCATTTCCCGGGCCTGTGGCGCCTTTGTTTTCCGCATCGGCGGAAGATGTATGGGCGTACATGGGGGTACCAAGAGAGCATGGACGGTCAGATTCGTTCCACCTAAAGGACCCGTGGATCGCCATTCAGGAACGAAACCGAATGGGGCCCAATCCAAATTTCAGAACCAGGTCATTTTCCAGAAGTGTACCGGCGAGTTCATGACCAGCCTGATTGGGGTGCCAGCTGTTTCCATAATACATATGATAGGTTTGATGGTGGGCCTGCATGTAGGCTTCCATTTGATGATACACATCCAGAATCACTACGTTCTTATTGTTGAATGAGTCCGCGACACTGAATAATTTCTTGATAAATACCTCTTGTTTCTCGTGCTCCACTGTGGCAGAAGCCTGCACGACGGGTGGCGTTACGATGAGCACAACGGCATGGACTGCCAAGGCATCCGCGATTTCGTCGCGGATGGCGTCTCCAAATTGGGTGACCGTCGTTTTGTGCTTGCTCGCAATTGAATTCAAAAGTCCCCAGGCTAAAACCACAATCTGAGGACGGTCTTTCTTCAACCACAGTTGAAACTTGCCGCTTTCCTGCATCATGACGGGCGTTTCTCCAACGATTGTATGGTCGACATATTTGTAATTTGTGTCGGTACTCATGCTTCGTGCGGAGAAGGCCCGCCTAACGTATGAGTCAGAATGCGGATCTAACCAACCATGCGCCATGGAGCCACCAAATACATCGACTGTTTCTGTGCTGAGTGTGGTGTTGAGCTTTATTTCCGTCTGCTTCGCTGGGTTAGAATGCTGAACCGCATATTGAGACGGAGCCGCATGCATACGATTGGACCAGTGTATCGCGTAGTCTCGAAATTTCCAACCAGCAACGAACATGACGATGCACAGCGTGATCACCGTGATAGTTTGGATTGCATGACGAACTGGACGCTTGCTCTGCCGAATCCTCTTGTGCGGGCTCATGAATGATTCCTTTCTTGCTGTTCACTGCTGCCTCAAGGTTTGTGATCTCCACGTAGCCCTCATCTACGTAATCCTGGAGTCGAAACAAGTAGGATGGACGCAGTATGCAGATGTCAGGCAGTTGCTGACGTGGATTGAACCATTCGGATGTTCACTTTGCGTCCAACGCAGTACGCGAGACCTGGAACCTTTCCTATTCCATAGGCTACCAGCATAGAAGAAAAGTAAACAAACAGGACCGAGACAGGTATCAAGCTAAAATGCACCCAGCTTGGCACTTGAAGATGCTGGACGGTCGTTTCCATGACGTACAACGGAAACGGTTGAATCAAAAAGATGCCGAAGGACGTATCCGAGGCAGTTTTGATGAAACGACTGAACGGCCGCCAGGCCGGCAATTCACGCCGCTTAGCCCATTGAAACCCGGCATACCCCATGCACGCTATCACGATGAGACTAAATGGAACCATGATGGGCTGCAGTACGGTTTCGGATAAACTGCTTCCCTCCATGAGAACCAATTGATCAACGAAGTAGTGCGCAACCACGATGACAACCGCCACCCCGAGCGTCGTCCACAACATGCGTGCATGCGTATCCATGAACGACATTATCCGGTCGTAATGGCAGGCTACGACGCCACCAGCGATAAACCAGAATTGGTAAGTCAATAAAAATGCCTGTCGATGTATATCCAAGTGAGACAAGATCCCCGGCAAACTGGACGGATCCAGATGTGACAATACAAATTTCGTTAAGTACATCAAACCTAATTCCAATATAAAGCTTGCAATGAAGATGTGTGTATGCCAGCGTTCCAGTTTCCGAAGCCCATACAGCAGAACTGGAAACACGACATACAGCTGCATCGTTACAAGCACATAGTACAGGTAGAACTGATTTCCAACCTCGAGCGAATGCGCCAAGACTCGGATCATTGAACCGAGAGACCAATCATATGTCCCCTGGGTGATACCGCCGAATACGATGTAGATAATGTTCCAGAAGAGGTAGGGGATTGCAATCAAGGAGAATCGTTTACGCCAGAACTTCAATGTGCTAAAGTCACGCCGATAGTAAGTGATAAACAGCACCAGACCTGTGATGAACATGAAGGCCTCGCGAGTGAAATGTAAAGGCGTGATGACGGCCCCCAGTATCAATAGAGGCGTTGCCGCTTGTTGGGGCTCCATTTCAATGAACCGCGCCAATGTATGTACGGAGATCACACTCAACATGATGAACGCACGCATCAGGTCAACTTCATACAGATGCCTCTTTTGTTCCGTGCGCGCCATGATAACCTCCCTGGTGCCAAATTGTGTAGATTGGCTTCTTCGATTTTCCCTGCATCGGGACCGAAATGTTCTCGTAAAGTGTAAACCTTCATGGGGGTCATTCGGAAGGGGTTTTTTGTAATTCCTTTGATCCCCGCACGGTCCGCAACATGCAATTCCGTTTGGCCAAAGCCTCTCATGACATTCTAACTCTACAAGACATCGGTCCATAACGTACGAGGACAATCATTCGACATGGCTGGCCCGATTCCTGTCATTTTGTATCGGAGATTCGCGGCAAATGGTCGTCCACACCGCGTTTGGTTGACATCTGGATTGTCGCATCTCGCTAATCCAACTCGTTAGCCTTTTGCGACTGTCTCTTTCGAATGGCGCTATGGTTTATATTTATAATAGTGGTTAATAGTCGAAGTGCGGACAAGGCGGTCACCGGCTCGAATCGACGCCATTGTACCCAACCCTAGGAGGGATGTGGTGTGTTGTATTTTGCTCATCGGATGCGGGAGGAGGACAACGCCGCCTTGGTCGCCGGGGTCCATGACCGCGTCGTATTCGGCCCCTTGCGGGGGGATGGGGGTTACGTACTAGCCCTGCGAGAGGCGGAGATGCTCGTCTGCCCAGGCGGGGCCATCACGGCGGAACTTATCAACCACTGCGCCCAAGTGCGTTGGATTCACTCCGTTTCGGCGGGGGTGGAGCGGGCTCCGTTTGCCCTTTTGCGCGAGCGCGGCATTCAATTATCGAATTCACGCGGGATCCATGGCAAGCCGATTGCGGAGCAGGCGCTGGGCATGATGATTGCTTTCTCGCGCGGACTGCACGCGAATTGGCGAAACCAGCGTGAGCGGAAATGGGAGCGTGTCTATCCGCTCAGCGAGCTGACGGACAAAACCTTGTGTATCGTCGGCTCTGGCACCATCGGACGCGAGGTGGCGCGCAAGGCGAAGGCGTTTGACCTGCGCGTCATTGGGGTGAAACGCACCCCCGAATCCCTGCCTGATCACGATAGCGTCGTGGGATTCGAGCAATTGGATGCGGCACTGGAGGCAAGCGACTATGTGTTGGTGCTCACGCCCTTGACGGAGGCGACGCGTCACCTGTTTGACAGGGCGCGTTTCGGGCGGATGAAGCCATCGGCGGTGTTTCTCAACTTCGCCCGCGGCGACGTGGTGGACGAGGAGGCGCTTGTCGAAGCCCTGCAGTCCGGCCAGATTGCCGGCGCGGCACTGGATGTGTTTCACGAGGAGCCGCTCCCTCCCGAGAGTCCGCTCTGGGCGATGGACCAGGTCCTCATCTCTCCTCACAACGGAGGCTGGACGCCACATCACGACCGGCGGTTGGTGCCAATCATCCTGGACAACTACCGTGCCTATCGCGAGGGGCGGCCGCTGCCGACCGGGGTGGACCTGGAACGAGGGTATTGATATGTTGCCGCCGTACTACGCACGGCAATGCAGGATAGGGGGCCATCCACATGATCCGTACACTTCGCTATCTCGATCCGTCCGATGGCCGCGTTCACCTGGGCCTGCTGGAGGGGGACGACGTCTACAGCATCACTCGGCAGATTCCCGGGTGGACCTGCCCGGTTGATATGTGGCGTGCGCTCACGGTGTTGGGGGTGAGGCTGGAGTCTGCCGCCAACCGCCTGCAGCACGGCCCTGCGCTGTCGTTTGCCGATTTGGAGCGGTGCGGTCGTCTGCTGCCACCAGTGGCTTGCCCAGAGGTGTGGGCGAGTGGGGTCACCTACGAACGGAGCCGGGACGCCCGCAATGCGGAAACTCAGCTTCAGGACAGTGTCTATGACCGCGTGTATGTCGCTGAACGGCCGGAGTTGTTTTTCAAAGCCACCTATCGGCGCCTAGTCGCACCCACGCAGCCCCTGTCGCTGCGTTCGGACTCACACTGGATGGTGCCGGAGCCCGAGTTGTCGGTGGTGGTGGGCGAGCGCGGCGAGGTTATCGGGTGGACCATTGGCAACGACTTGAGTTCGCGTGACATTGAAGGGGAAAACCCGCTCTACCTGCCGCAGGCCAAGGTGTTCGCCAACAGCTGCGCGCTCGGGCCCGTCCTGCTGTGGAACACAGGCAGGGAGCGGCCCCACGATTGGCGGGTGCGTATGACCATTCACCGCGAGGGGGCCCGTGTGTTCTCGGGGGAGATCGCGGTCAACCAGCTGCACCGGGGCGTCGACGAGTTGATTGCTTATCTGTTGCGTGACAATCCGATTCTCGACGGAACCGTGTTGATGACCGGCACCGGCATCGTTCCGCCGGACGAATTCACCCTGGCGCCCGGTGATGTTGTGGAGATCTCGGTGGACGAAATTGGCACACTGCGCAACCCGGTGCACGGGCCGGCGCGGCCCGCCCACACGGAACCGGGCAGGACCGCACGGCGGATTCGTTGACCTGTCGGGTAGGCGGCCGCGCTGACGCAGCTGTACAACGGCAGCCGCCGAGTGGCTGCCTGCCGTGTTGTCCGGCAGTTTAGCTGCCAGGCGGTGTATGCCTGTCAGGAGGCGGTTTTGGGTTTGGGGTATGGGTAGGATTCCCTGGTTAAATCGCCTCATGTTCTACCAGCCTTCTTGTGCATTCACTTCACTCTCCCTGTAATCACCCGACACAAGGTTATGAATCTGCTTTCTATGCACGCGCAATCCGGCTGCTTGCGCGCTCGGCTTTGGTCGCGACGCCGAAGCGAAAGTAGAAAAATGCCGAAAGTCAAGTGGATGTTGTAGGAAATCGAGGCTTCTTGTCGAAGTCATCTTGTATCCGAGAGGGCAGCTGTTTTCATTGGCACCTGTCGGAACTACTATGATTTCCAGACAGTCACATAGGGTTGTCTGAGTTGCAAGGAGGCGAGCGCACTGTTGAAGAAACGGACCTATGCCGCCGTGTTGGCTCTGGCCGGAATGGGTGCGGTTACAACCACCGGGGTTGTCGGAGAGGCCCCTATGGTGGCGTTTGCGGCGAGTTACCCGACCGTCAGCATAGGCTCCCATGGTTCCACCGTCGTGTACCTGCAAAACCGGCTCAACGCGCTGGGTTACAGCTGTGGCAAGGCGGATGGCATTTTTGGCCCGAAGACGTTGGCTGCCGTGAAGAAATTCCAAAAGGCAAACCACCTGACTGTCGATGGCATAGTAGGACCCAAGACCTGGGCTGCCCTGACGGGGGCAAAATCCTCAAGCGGGACCTCCGGGAAGTCTTCCTCTTCCCAGTCAGCGAGCAAATCGTCCACCGTCACCATCTCCTCAACCCCCACTCTGCGCGAGGGCTCTACTGGGTCCGCTGTCAAAACGCTGCAAACCGCGCTGAATCAATTGGGGTATTCATGCGGCACGGTGGACGGTGTGTTTGGTTCGAAGACGTTGTCGGCTGTTAAAAAGTTCCAGAAAGCCAAGGGGCTCAGTGTGGACGGAATTGTAGGGCCAAAGACCTGGGCCGCTCTGAAATCCGCGTTGGGAAGCATCGCTTCGCGCGGCGGGACGCCGCCAACCAGCGTAACGACAGGTTCTTCGTCCGGATCGTCAGGTTCCGGTTCATCGGGCTCCACTTCGTCTGGATCTAGTTCGTCTGGTTCTGGCTCGTCCGGATCGAAGTCGTCCGGCTCTAGCTCGTCCGGTTCTAGCTCATCCGGGTCCAGTTCGTCGAGCCAAGGACCGGCCTACCCAGGGACCGTCCTAAAGGTCGGATCCCAGGGAACGGCGGTCAAGGAAGTCCAGCAGAGGCTGAACCAACTCGGGTACTCCTGTGGTACGGTCGATGGGGATTTTGGTCCTAAGACGGAGAGCGCCGTCAAGGCGTTTCAGAAAGCGAACAAATTGACGGTTGACGGACAAGTTGGACCGGCGACGTGGTCGGCGCTGTTCAACGTGAAAGTCACGACGTCCAATCCGTACACCAATGTGGATTTGCGCTATTCGGCCCCCAAGTCTGTGACGGCAAGCCAAATTAATCAATGGATTGCCTCGTACCACCCCGGCAACATGGAGGGACTGGGTACATACTTCATCGAGGCGCAAAACAAGTACGGCACCGATGCGACGTACCTGTTGGCGCACGCGGCGCTAGAAACCGGTTGGGGGGCCAGTTCGCTGGCGATGAACAAAAACAACTGGTTTGGCTACGGGGCGTACGACAGGGACGCCTATGGCTTCGGCGGCACGTTCCCGTCCAGCGAATACGCCATCCTGTTTGAGGCGTGGGAGGTGCGCCAGAATTACCTGACGCCAGGAGCGTCCAACTATCATGATTCGCCCACGCTGGTCGGGATGAACGCCAACTATGCCACCAGTTCGACCTGGGCTGACAGCATTGGCGCCATCATGGGTGAATATGTGTCGGAGACGGGCGGATCGGCCAGCGATTATGTGCAGTATCAGCCATCCAACAATCCACCGGCGCCCGCGTCGAGCACGGAACCGGTGTACAGAGTGAGCACCGATTCGGTGGCACAAGTTGCGCCCAACTCGCCGTACAGCTCTCTGCCTGTCTTTTCATCGCTGAGTGACGACGCGGCCGGCTCGTTCTTGTACGGTACCTTATCCCAGACGAGTTCCTCGGTTTCTTATCCGTCGGTGAAAAAACTGCAGCAAAGACTCAATGATCTTGGTTATTCCTGCGGCCAGGTTGACGGAGAGTTTGGGCCCAAGACCACCAGCGCCCTAAAACAGTTTCAGGCGTCACATGGTCTCCCGCAAACCGGCGTGTGCGACGATGCCACCTGGGCGAAGCTGTTCCCGGCCACCGGTACGGCCTTGCAAAAGGGGAAAACATACCATATCGATGAGATGGCCCAGTTTATGACCGACGGTATGGAGGACGGAATCAAACAATTCGTGACCCTCTGGTACCACGTCGTGGGCTACGGCTGGGTGCCCTCGACCGAAGTGCAGCTGAACAATGTCTATCAGGTCATTCCGGCGCAGGGATACACCTTGAATCTGACCGGATCGGCCGGTTCCGTGACGCTGCATCGAGGGGATTTCGCCGTGAAAAACTCGTCCGGGCAGCTGGAAGTCTACAATCAGAGCAGCGGCAAGCTGATTGTCGGCAAGCCGAGCGCTTCGTACACTTTGCAGCAATTCAAGATGCCAGTGGTACACAGCGGCGGTTGAGTGCAGGCCGTCATTGCCGAAACGCCAAGCGTCCGTCCCCGCTCAGGCGGGGACGGGTTCCCGTTGATGGGGCTGTGGTGTCCGCTGCCAAAAAGGGAGGGCCACAGGTTCACAAGGTGACGCGCGTGTTGCGCCTCGATCTCACGCGCATCCACGAGCGGCAGGACGCAATCACGACGGCGAAGACAGTGACAATCGGCAGGCAAACGGCTTGCAAGCCAAAATGGCGCACGCACAGCCCACAGACCAGCGCGCCGATCCCGTAAAGGACGATGACTGTCATCCATGTCCGTATCGATTGGAGACTGGCGCGCGCAGCACTGCGCTGTTCCGGATTCGTGTTGCCCCGTTGGATCCAACTCCGCCACTGCCACACCACCGTTTCCACCAGGCCGAGCAGGGTGCTGGTGATGACCACGGTGGTCACGCCGGGAATGCCGATGCGGCGGGCACCTGTGCCCTGCAGCCCCATGGCCATCGACAAGGCGACAATTAAGTACAAGTCCAGGTTGGCAATCTGGTTCCGTCCATATGTGGCGAGGACGAGAAACGCCAGCAACGCCGCCCATTCACACGCAAGGACGGCGGAGAGCGGGGCGTCCACGCGGCGGGCGGATGCGGTCCGGTTGCGCAAAATCCACGCGCCCAGGGCCGCTCCCACGATAAACCCTCCAAGCGCTGCGACGTAGCGCATTGCCGCCAGTCCCGGCGCGTGCGCCACAGCCAGGCCGAGCAATACTGTGTTGCCAGTCATAGCGGCGGTGAACACCTGGCCCAACGAGAGGAAGCTGATGGCGTCGACACAGCCGGAGGTCAGGGTCAGCAAGGCCGCGAGCGTACGGATCCCAAGGGAGTTCACAGTGTATCCCCTCCTTTCCCCAGCGCATTGGGGCTTGTGGCTGCTGGCGCATCTGGAGACATGATAACAGACGCCAGGTACGGCGACACGGGGAACACAAGGCCAAGCGCCGGTTGGCCGGGCCCCGTGTTGTATTCACTTTGCCACCGGGTCTCAGGTCGGGCTCACCTGGCCATGCCGTACCGCTGGAGTTTGCGCACGACGCTGGATTGGCTGATGCCGAGCGCCTTGGCCATGGCGTAGGTGGAAGCATGGGACGATGACACCTGTTCCAAAATGTGCCGTTCGTATTCTTCCAGCAGTTCCTTGAGGGTCTGGCCCGGCGGGAGTCGCGCAGGCTGCCTCACGCTTGCACCCGGAGGGGGCGCCATCTCCCGCTGGGCGCCGGCCTCCCATGTCGGCTCCTCCATGGCCTGGCGCACCGCGTGTGGCGTGATGACAGATGAGTCCGACAACAGGACGACTCGCTGGGCGACGTTCTCCAGCTGGCGGATATTGCCCGGCCAGGGCAAGGATTCAATCCAGCGCAACGCCTCCTGGGTCACCGTCATGGGCGATATGCCAAAGCGGCGGGCGTATCTGTCCACGGCTTCCCGGAACAACAGCGATGCGTCCTCGCGACGTTCGCGCAGCGGTGGTATCGCAATCGGCAGCACGTTCAACCGGTAATACAGATCAGCGCGAAACGTTCCCTGGTCGACCATGTTTCTGAGGTTGCGGTTGGTCGCCGCGACAATCCGCGTGTTGACCCGGGCTTGGCGCACACCACCGACACGGGTGAAGCTCTGTTCCTGTACAAACTCCAACAACTTGGACTGTACAGCGGGCGGTAATTCCGCAATCTCGTCCAGAAACAGTGTGCCCCCGTCCGCCATCTCGACCAACCCGGGTTTGCCGCGCCGGCCGGCGCCCGTGAAGGCGCCCGGCTCGTAGCCAAACAACTCACTTTCCAACAGGTTCTCGGGAATCGACGCGCAGTTGACACGCACAAACGGTTGGCCGCTGCGTCGGCTGTGGGCGTGAATGTATTCAGCCAACCGATTTTTCCCGACGCCCGTTTCGCCCAATATCAGCACCGTCACGTCGGTGGCGGCCGCACGGGCGGCGGTTTTTAACACGGATTGCATGCGCGGGCTCTCGGCCACCAGCGTGGTTGCGGATACCGGCGCAGCGCCCTGCGCATCTTGCTGCTGGGCCGTGTTCGGTATCCATGGGGTCAAATCCAATTCGGTCACGTCCTTGGCGCTCGTCACCACCTGCGTGATGTTCCCGTCTGCGTCGAAGACCGGATTGGCCGAGGCCATCAACCGTCTCCCGGATCGGGTGGTCTGAAGCACCGACACCCGCTTTTTTTCCCGCAACACCATCGAGGTGACAGACGGGTAGAAGACGCCAGCTTGCTCGAGCTCGTAGACAGATTGGCCAATCAGTTGTTCTCGGGGCATGCCGTACATCTGCGCGGCCGCCTCATTGACGCGAACCGTGCGTCCATCGGCATCGGTGACGAATACCTCGTCCAGACAAGCATCAAGAATCTGTTCCAATTCCCGGTTTTCCCCGGCCAGGCGCTGAACTTCACGCCAGAGTTCGTCGCTGGCTTTTGGGATGCACTCCATCAGCATGCCAGCCTGCGTGGTCGCCGTCAGTGGATGCAGCCGGTACGTGTAGCCGTCGGGAAGTTTTTCCGTGATTTCCTGCCAAGGCCGCCCTGTCGGCGCGGACGCAAACAGGGCATTGGCGGCCGGATTGGCCCATTCCACGTGTTCCTGCGTCACCCACAGCAGCGGTGTATCGAGCACCGACAACAGGGCTGCCGACTCCATCCGCATCGCCTCCTCATTCTATAGGATTTTTCCTTACATAAAGAGAGAATCCGCTGATGCGCATCTTCCCACGCAATGCATACTTGCATCACAATATGAACCATTTCTGCAGCAAAAGCAAGCTGGTTGCCTGCGTGTGGTCGCCAGCGACGGCGCTCCGTCCCCGGCGACAGCAGGCGGCTTGGGCGAGATCTTGGCATCGCTTGTGGCTCTTCTCCCCTGGTTCCAGGCCGACCTCCTCACTGTGTGAGATTCTCTGCAACGTTGGCACGATTTTTGCATTCACCAAGAGGTACGAAAGATAGGATACTTAGGCTACTTAGGAGGAATGCATCGTGAGTGTATCCGGATCAACCCCTGTCAAGACCGACGCCCCTGCCGAGGCCTCGTACCGTCGCTACATCCCCAACGGCGTGAGCGTGCAGAACCCGGTTTGCATCGTCCGCGGTGAGGGCGCCCGCATGTGGGATGACGCTGGCAATGAGTACTTGGATTTCGCCGGAGGCATTGGCTGCCTGAACATTGGCAGCGCGCACCCGGAGGTCGTGCGGGTGGTGCAGGAGCAGGCTGCCAAACTGTTTCACACGTGCGTGCATGTGACCCTCAACCAACCTTACCTGGATCTGGCCAAGAAGCTGTGCGAAATCACTCCGATTGCCGGGCCGAAGAAAGCGCTGTTGCTCAACAGCGGCGCCGAGGCCGTGGAGAATGCGGTCAAGGTGGCCCGCAGCTACACCGGCCGGTCGGCCGTCATTGCGTTTGAACAGGCGTTCCACGGACGCACCAACCTCACCTTGGCGCTGACGAGCAAGGTGCACCCGTACAAAGCTGGCTTTGGTCCGTTTGTTCCGGAAGTCTATCGCTTGCCCTATCCCAATCCGTACCGCCGTCCGGAGGGGCAGAGCGAGCAGGAGTTTGTCGACGAGAGTGTGGCTATGGTCAAACGCGCTTTTGACATGTACGTCGACGCCAACAATGTCGCGGCGGTCATTCTCGAGCCTGTGCAGGGCGAGGGCGGGTTTATCGTTCCGCCGGCCGCTTTCCTGTACGAGCTGCGCCGCTTGTGCCGTGAGCATGGCATCGTCTTCATCGTCGACGAGGTGCAGACCGGATTTGCCCGCACGGGCCGGCTGTTTGCCACGGAGCACTATCCCGGGCTCAATCCGGACGTCATCACGATGGCCAAGTCGATGGGCGCGGGACTGCCCATCTCCGCCGTCGTAGGTCGCGCGGAGATCCTCGATTCGACAGAGGTCGGCGGCCTCGGCGGGACGTATGGCGGCAATCCAGTGGCAGCTGCGGCTGCGCTCAAGGTGATTGAAATCATGGAGCGCGACGACTTGCCCGCACGGGCTCGCAGGATTGGCGAAATCAGCATGGCCCGCCTGCGGGAGCTGCAGAGGGAAGTTCCGTACATCGGCGAGGTGCGCGGACAAGGCGCCATGGTCGCTGTCGAGTTTGTCCGTGGAGCCGACAAGGCCCCTTATCCAGAACTGGTGGCGGAGATCTCGCGCCGCTGTTTGGAGGAGCGGTTGCTGACCATCAAGGCGGGGGTTTACAACAACGTCATTCGCATGTTGAGTCCGCTTGTCATCCAGGACGACGAGCTTGTGGACGGACTTGACCGCCTAAAGCGAGCCATTCTCGGCGCGGTCCAGGCGCTGCATGGCTAAAGGAGGAGATGCCTAGATGGAGCACGGGTTGCGGCGCACGCTGACCCTCTATCCACTGGTGTTATTCGGATTGGCCTACATGGCCCCTATGATTGTTTTCGGCACCTTCGGCGTCATGGACCAGACCACGCACGGGTTGGCGGTCACGGCCTATATCATCGCCTCGATTGCCATGCTGTTTACCGCATACAGCTACGGGCGAATGGCGAGGGCGTATCCGGTTTCTGGATCTGCGTACACGTACGTGCGGAGGACCATGGGTTCACACCTGGGTTTTATCATCGGCTGGGTAACCCTGCTGGATTACTTCTTCCTGCCGATGGTCATCTGGTTAATTGGTGGTGTCTATTTGAACGCCGTGCTGCCCGGCGTTCCGACGTGGGTTTGGATTGTGTTGTTCATACTCGTCACGACCCTCATCAATGTGGTCGGCATCCGCGTCAGCACCAACGTCAACCTGCTTTTGATGATGTTCCAGTTTTTGGTGATTGCGATTTTTCTGGCCCTCAGCATCCGGGATGTTGCGCACGGCATGGGAGCGGGGCGCCTTCTGTCGGCGCAGCCTTTCGTGAATCCAGACGTCCCGTTTGGCTTCGTCATGGCGGGCGCCAGCATTGCCTGCTATTCATTTCTCGGTTTCGATGCCGTCACCACCATGACTGAGGAGACGATCCGTCCGGAGCGCACGGTGCCGCGCGCCATCATGCTGATTGTCCTGATAGGCGGAGTGATTTTCATCGCCGCGACGTACTTTACGCAGCTGGTGTACCCGGATTACACCCACTTCGCGAACGCCGACGCGGGGGCGGTCGAGATTGCCCGGCAGATTGGCGGCAACCTGTTCACGGCCGTGTTCACGGCGGGGCTCATCATCGCGCAGCTTTCCTCCGGCATTTCCGCCCAGGCCAGCGCCGCCCGCTTGCTGTACGCGATGGGCCGCGACAAGGTGTTGCCGCGCCGCTTCTTCGGCCGCATTCATCCGCGCTTTCGCACGCCGGATCTGAACATTTTATTGGTTGGGATTTTTGGTTTGCTAGCGCTGTTTTTCAGCGTCGAAACGTCGACCTCGTTCATCAATTTTGGCGCTTTCACGGCGTTCGCATTCGTCAACTTGGCGGTGATAGTTCACTACTATGTCCAGCAGCGTTTGCGCGGCGGATGGGGCGTTGTCCTGTACGGGTTGCTACCGCTGGTTGGCTTTGGCTTCGACGCCTGGTTGTGGCTGAATCTGGATCGCAACGCGATGATTTTGGGCGTCATTTGGCTGGGCGTGGGGCTGATTTATCTCACGGTGTTGACGCGCGGGTTCCGCATGGCGCCGCCGGAGATACGATTGGATGATTTGACCGCCATGGACGGTTGAGACGAGCAGGCACAAGGGGGGATTGGAGTGCGGGTGGCTCTGATACAGGCAACACCGGTGCCCGGCCGGCCGGCTGACAATCTGGCTGCGCTGCGCCGCTGGGTTCACGAGGCCGGGTGCGACGGACTCGGTGCGGACTGGGTGGTATTCCCGGAGTTATACGTGACCGGGTATGTACCCGAATTGTGGCCAGGCCGCCCCAGCCCGGATGACGTGCAGGACTGGCTGGACCAGGTGCGCCGGGCGGCTGGCGAGGCCGGCGTATGGGTGGTGGTGGGCCACCCGTCGTATCACGCTGACAACTTGGATTGGCCGACGGCCGACGTGGGCGGTCAACCCATCCGCTCCCAGCCGTCTCTGTACAACGCGGTCTCCATCGTTAACGGACAAGGTGTCGTCGCCACGTATGCCAAGGTGCACCTGTTCGGAGAGGAGCCGGCCACGTTTGCCGCCGGGCTCACGATGCCGGTGTGGGATACGCCCTGGGGGCGCGTTGGGCTGCTTGTATGCTACGACCTGGAATTTCCCGAGGCAGCGCGAATCCTCGGGCTGCAACGGACCAATTTCATCATCTGTCCCAGCAACAACATGCACCCCTACAGCGATTTCCATCGCGTATTCGCGACCGCGCGGGCTATGGAGAACAACCTGTTTGTGATTTACAGCAATCGCCTCGGCGAAGAGCGTGGTATCCATTTTTGCGGCGGATCAGGCGTGGTTGATCCCCTCGGCCGCTGGCTCGTTGACGCGCGGTCCGAAGAAGGGGTGTTTATAGCCGATATCGAGGTGCGCCAGTGCGGGGAGCTGGATGCAGCGCTAAATTACCGGGCGCACCGGCGGCCGCATCTGTACGGACTATTAACGTCGTCCCATTAGGAATTGACGCTCCGGCCCAAGCGCCGCATGCCGAATGTGAACGGAGTCAAAAGTGGCCCCGGGCTGTCGACGAGACTCGGTCAAGCCTGGGGCCGCTCGGTGTCAGCGCAACTCGGTCCCTTTCGATTCTCCCCACAAGAGCACCAGGATGACCATCACGGCCGAGGCGATGGCCACCGCGTACGTCATTGCGTGCCCCAGGCCGCCGACATCGGGAGCGATAGACGAGACCGCCAGCGGGACGAGGGCGCCGCCGACCGCGGCGCCGAAGTGATAGGTTGTGCCTTGGCCGGTCGACCGGATTGTCGTCCGGAAATGTTCGGCCAGGTAGGTCGGAATGGCCGCCCACACGCCTCCGATGGAAAACAGTCCAATCAGGAAAGTAAACACGTTTCGTTCCCAATCGGTCGCGATGGACTGAAAGACAAAAGAGCAGGCGATGGTGCCGAGCGAGGACAGGATAATGGTCCAGCGTCGACCAATCAGGTCTGATACATATCCACCCGCGAGGTTGCCCACAATGCCGGCGACATTCAGGATAATAATGGTATCCGCCACCACCTCAGGACTGAAATGGCCCCCTGTCTTGAGCAGAGTTGCGTAGAATACGTTGATAGGGAACGTGATGGCGAATGCCACCAGGGCGACGAGGGCGGCGTGCACGGTGCTCCAAGTCTGCCCTCCGGAAAACAGATGGGAAACCGGCACCGCGCGTACGCTGCTGTCCCTGCGTTCTGCCTGCCAACGCGACGATTCGGGCAGTTGCGCCCATATGTAGATGGCGACCAGGAGGGCCGGGATGCAGGCGATCCAAAATATCGCGTGCCACCCGAGATCACCATACCAAACCCGGTAGATGACGGCGGCGAAAATGTAACCGAATGAGAATCCGGATTGCATGATCCCCGAGGCGAATCCGCGCCATTTGGCCGGCATCATCTCCATCAACATCGGCGTGCCGTTGGCGTACATGGCGCCCATGCCAATGCCGTATAGGATGCGAACGATGTACAGGATGGTAAAGCCCAGCGAAAATCCGGTCAAGAATTCGAACACACTGAACCACACGATGGAGAGGACCAAGCTGACCTTTCGTCCCCAGGCGTCTCCCATCAGCCCCCCCAACAATCCGCCACCCAGACGGGCGAAGGTCGTGGCAGAGGAAACACCGGCGGCCAAGGTCAACGCGACGCCGTAGTCCTTCATGATGTCGGTGAGGACAAAGGTCAGAATCGAAAAGTCCATGGCGTCAAACGCCCACGCCAGACCGATGGACACAAGCGCTTTCATGCTGGCGCCGCGCGTGCGTGGTGACGAGGGGACGGGGGCTAGCGACGCGTGGCTTGAGCTGGACATGCTATCGACCTCCCTGGGGAATCCAAACATTCGGCGAGCCATTTGGTTGTATCTATGCGCAGCTATATGAGACTAAGTGGAGACCATGGAGAAAGAGGCGCTAGGATGCCTGGGTGAGCATTTGTTCGCAGATCAGTTCTAGGAGCAGGTCCACCGCCTGCTCTGCCGTGGGATAATCCAATTTCAGGCATGTGTGATAGGCTTGGTAGGCAGCACGGCGGCGCTGAAACAATCGGTGAATCTCCTCCATCTCAAGCTTCTGCAGCAACGGCCGCGAGTCGACAACAAGGTGATACCGCTCGTTGACCCAGAACCGCCAGTCTATGTCGAGGTACACGACGATGCACTTGCGCAGGCAGGCCGAACGGATGTCCTCTTGGAGAAACGCTCCACCGCCCAGGGAGAGAACGCTACGCGACGCCTCGCAATGGCGGAACACCAAATCGCGTTCACGAGCGCGAAAAGCCGCTTCTCCGTGCGTCTTGAAGATGTCGGGGATGCTCATGCCGAAATCTTGTTCAATCTTCTCGTCCACATCGACAAATGTGCGTCCCAATCGGTGCGCGACCTCGCGGCCAAGGGTCGTCTTGCCGGCCCCCATGAAGCCGGTGAAGACAATCGTCTTGTCGATGGCCGCCAGTTTGCCGCTGCTCACTTTTCACACCCGCCTCGTCTGGACGCCCTGGGCTGCGCATACCATCGGTAGTCGTCATAAAAATTGTATATGTGTACGGCCGAAGGTGTCAATGACAGGCATCAGCGCCCGGCAGCAACCGCCGCCGAGCGCCTTTGAGCATCGATGGGGATACACAGGCCGCTGCACACTTTACGCAAGTGCGGCCTGGGCGGCGGCCAGTCGGGCCACCGGCACACGGAACGGGGAGCAGCTGACATAGTCCAGGTCCGCGGCGTGGCAGAAGCGGATGGAGGACGGATCGCCCCCGTGTTCCCCGCACACACCGGTCTTCAGGTCGGCTCTGGTGCGTCGTCCGCGTTCAACTCCCATCGCGATCAACTGCCCGACGCCTTCGTCATCCAGGACGGCGAACGGATTGTGGGGGAGGATACCCTCGTCCACGTACTGGTGCAGGAATTTGCCCTCGGCATCGTCGCGGCTGAAGCCAAACGTGGTCTGCGTCAGGTCGTTGGTCCCGAAGGAGAAAAATTCCGCCTCTTCGGCGATCCGGTCTGCGGTCAGAGCGGCGCGCGGCACCTCGATCATCGTTCCGACGCTGACCGGCATCTCCACGCCCGTCTCCGCCTGTACCGCCCGCGCGGTATCCACCACCAGGCGCTTGAGGCGGCGCAGTTCCTCCACGTGGCCGACCAGCGGGATCATCACCTCCGGGCGCGGCCGCAGTCCCTCCTGTGTCAGTCGAGCCGCTGCCTGATAGATGGCGCGCACCTGCATTTCGTACACCTCCGGGAAGGTGATGCCGAGCCGACAGCCGCGATGGCCGAGCATCGGGTTGAGTTCGTGCAGGGCGCGCACCTGGGCCAGCATGCGCTCGACTTCAGCCAATTCCTTCTCCAACTCCGCCAACTCCTGCTTGTCAGCCGTCTCGCGCCGCGTGCGCAGGGCGGCCTGGCGGGCTACGAGTTGCTCCAGGTTGGGGAGGAACTCGTGCAGGGGCGGATCGAGCAGACGAATGGTGACCGGCAGCCCGTCCATCGCTCTGAGGATGCCGTAGAAATCCTCCTCCTGCATGGGCAGCAGCTCAAGCAGCGCGCGCTGCCGCTCTTCCTTGGTGGATGCGAGAATCATCGCCTGCACCACCGGCACCCGCTCTGGATGCATGAACATGTGCTCGGTGCGACACAGCCCAATCCCCTCTGCCCCCAATTCGCGGGCTCGCAGCGCATCCTCCGGGGTATCGGCGTTGGCGCGTACGCCCAATCGGCGCGTTTCGTCCGCCCAGGCCAACAATTTTTGGAAATGGGATGAGAGCTTGGGGGCGACGCGCGGCACTTCGCCCATCAGCACCCGGCCGCTGGCGCCGTCGATGCTCAACACGTCGCCTTCGGCCAGAACGCGGCCGTCCACTTCCAGCGTCCGCTGGCGCTCGTTCACACGCAGCGCGTCGCAGCCGCATACGCACGGCTTGCCCATGCCCCGGGCGACCACGGCCGCATGGCTGGTCATGCCGCCGCGGCTGGTCAGAATGCCTTGTGCGGCCAGTATCCCGTGGATGTCTTCAGGGGTGGTCTCGCTGCGCACGAGGATGACTTTTTCGCCGCGGTGCGCCCATGCCTCGGCATCATCTGCCGTGAAGACAATGCGTCCGCTCGCGACTCCGGGCGACGCAGGCAGACCCTTGGCCAGGTCGGTGACGGGTGCGGACGGATCCATCCGTGTATGCAGAAGCTGGCCGAGCGTGGCCGCAGGAATGCGGCTGAGCGCGGTCCGGCGGTCTATCCGCCCTTCCTCCGCGAGGTCGACGGCTATGCGGACCGCCGCCTCGGGCGTGCGCTTGGCCGAGCGGGTCTGCAACAGATACAGGCGCCCGCGCTCCACTGTAAACTCAATGTCCTGCACATCCTGAAAGTGCGCCTCCAACTGGTTGCAAACGTTGAGGAACTGGTCGAAGACGGCCGGCATTTGTTCAGCCAAGCGGTGAATCGGCTGTGGCGTGCGGATGCCGGCGACAACATCCTCGCCCTGGGCGTTGATCAGGTATTCGCCAAATACGCCCGGCTCGCCGGTGGATGGGTTGCGTGTAAACGCGACGCCGGTGCCAGAGTCGTCGCCCATGTTGCCGAACACCATGCTCTGCACGTTGACCGCGGTGCCCAGGGTGTCGGGGATCCCGTTTATCTTTCGATACACCTTCGCGCGCTCGTTGTCCCACGAGGCGTACACAGCGCAGATGGCCAGGCGCAGCTGTTGGCGGGGATGCAGCGGAAAGGGCTGGCCTGTTTCACGTTCGACGACGTTCAGGTAGGATTGGACCAACTCGGCCAACGCCTGCTCGTCGAGGTCTTGGTCTGTCTGCACCCGTGCCCGTCTCCGGGCAGCTTCCAGTTGCTGTTCAAACCGATGGTTGGGGACACCGAGCACCACGTCGGCAAACATCTGGATGAAGCGGCGGTACGAGTCGAAGGCAAACCGCCGGTTCTGGGTACGCCGGGCCAAGCCTTCCACTGTCTCCGGATTGAGGCCCAGGTTGAGAATGGTATCCATCATCCCCGGCATGGAGATGGGCGCACCCGACCGGACGGAAACCAGGAGTGGGTTGTCCGCCCCTCCAAACGTCTTGCCGGTGCGCTGCTCAAGCCACGCAATCGCCTCCTCGACTTCACGAAACGCGGCCTCTGGCAGGTCGTGGCGCTCTCGATAAATCGGGCACAACTCGGTGGTCAAGGTGAACCCCGGCGGCACTGGGAGTCCGGCCTGGGTCATTTCCATCAGGTTGGCACCTTTGCCGCCCAAAATCATTTTGTTGGGACGAACGGGATCGTCGAATCGATACACCCATTTGCTCATGGAAGGCCCCCCAGATCAGGATTGGACATGAAAGGCAAATTAACAGGGCTGAATCTGAAATAAGTATATCATATATAAACGAAATGTGTGATACTTAAATCTGAAACAGGACAAATGGGTGATTCAGAATCGAACTCACTGGCGTTGGTGATGCGGCTGGGGTTCGGCAAAAGGGGAGTCCGCATTCCAGCTCCGGCCTACGTCGTCATTGCTATCTTTCCATCTTCGCCAGAAAAAAACCCAATTTTGTTGGTCGGGGTCAGCTGTTGTGCACTGTTGACAGACGCCCCATATAGATTATAATCAAGATTGTTAACAATTTTGATTTGAGCCCAATGCAACGTCTTGGGAAAACTCGTTGGCGCTCTTGTAATCGCTATCATAGGATCTGAGAGTCGTTGCTTCAATCAACCAAGTTTCTACCTTGCGAGAAAGGGGGGCGTGGATGGAACGAAGACGTTGAACAGGGCTGTACGGAGTAGCCAACGAAGGAAAGGACATCTTGATTTCCGTGGGAGGCGAGGGGACGATGGGTCGTCGACAGAGTATAGAAATTCCAGGCGTGAATCATGGGAGTACACCGATTCCCCAGGGCGCTAAGCTCGACGGAATCGTCTTTTCGTCAGCGATTTCAGGAGCTGACCCCGAAACCGGGAAAATTCCGGAAGATCCTGAAAGACAGGTTCAACTCGCGTTTGCGAACGTGCGACGGTTTATGGAGATTTGCGGTGGGACCACAGAGGACATCGGGCGCGTCACCGTATATCTGGCAGAGGAACGTTATCGTGACTTGGTGAACGTGGAGTGGGTCAAGATGTTCCCAGATGCCAGCAACCGGCCAGCGCGTCATTCCATTGTGAGTCAGCTGCGGGGTGGCGCGGTAGTACAATTGGAACTTATAGCCGTCTTGAATTCAGATGAGCGGTAACTTTTGGAGGAAAAAGAATCAGGAAGGTTGATTCCTATATGGCAGAGATTGTGCTTGGGATTGGTTCGTCCCATAGTCCACAGGTCAGCAGCCCGTCGGACATATGGCCATTGCACGTTGAGCGGGACAAGATCTATCTGGGTCCGGAATTCCAAGAGCGGGAACGAGAAATCGCGTCCACCATCCAAGATCAGCTGAAGCCGGAGGTATGGCAAAGGAAGTATGAAGCCTGTCAGGCGGCCATCGCCCGTCTTAACGATGCCATTGCGGAAGCCAATCCAGACATATTGGTGGTCGTCGGCGATGATCAGGAGGAGTTATTCTGGGACGACTCAAAACCGGCATTTGCGCTGTTTTGGGGAACAGAATTGAAAGATTTGCCGCACCCCTTGGAAGAATTGCATCCATCGCTCAGACCCGTGATTTGGGCTTGGCATACGACAGATGAAATCGACTATTACCCGGTTCAGGATGACCTGGCCAAGTACATCATCTCCGAGATGATGTGGGAAGGGTTTGATGTGTCCCAAAGCAAGACGCAGCATGAAGGTCGATCCTTGGGCCACGCCTTCACGTTTGTCAAGAGGCGCCTTATGCCCAAAAAGGATATCCCTATGGTGCCCGTCTTTGTCAACTGTTTCTTCCAACCCAACCAGCCCACGCCGGCTCGGTGTTACGAATTCGGCCAGGCCTTGCGCAGAGTGATTGAATCCTGGCAATCGGATAAACGAGTGGCCATCATTGGGTCCGGCGGGTTGAGCCACTTCAAGGTCGATGAGCGATTGGATGAGCTTGTGATTCGGGGGCTCAAGAACAAGGACCCGGATATCTTAAAGTCGATTCCTCGAGACAAGTTGGAGGGCGCGTCCGGTGAAATTCTGAATTGGATTGTGGCCGCCGGTGCCTTGGAACACTTGAACATTGATTACTTGGAATACGTGTCTGGATACCGTTCGCCTGCGGGAACTGGTGTTGGCATGACCTTTGCCATATGGAGATAACCGCTTGGCATTACATCATGTGCACAGCGGAGTGTGGGAGGCAGCCTGCGTGAGTGCAGTCGATGTGGAGGAGCGAACCGTAAGACTGAGCCATGGGCACACGCATTATCTGGAGGCGGGTGACGGAGCGCCGGTCATTCTACTCCATGGGGTTGGATTTTGGCAAGGCGGCGATTATTGGCTGCCGAACATCCGCTGCCTGGGGACCAAGTACCGGGTCTATGCTCCAGACTTCGTCGGATGGGGCGACGGGGACAGGTTGGACATTGAGTATTCATTTGCATACCTGGTCGATTTTGTCCGAGAATTCCAAGATGCATTGGGGCTCTCATCCGCCCACATCGTCGGGCACTCCATGGGCGGGTGGGTCGCGGCGCTCTTGGCCTACGAAAGCCCCAATCGCGTTCGTACACTGACGTTGGTGGACAGTGGAGGCATGGCGGAGCGCACGCTCTCGACCATGACTGCGTTCAGACCGCCCGAGTTTGAGGATATTTTCAATCACGTGTTGAAAACGACGACCTTGCGGGGCTCCGATGCCAGAAATCTGGCGCAGCGTTGGTACGACAGGACTCACTTGCCAGGGGCGTTGGAGGCTTATCAAAAGATATTAAATCACATGAATCACCCCACGAATCGGGCGCGATACGGACTTCGTCGCCGCTTGCCGCACATCGGGTGCCCGGCTCTCATTGTCTGGGGAGCGGATGATGACATCAATGATCTGGAGTTGGGGAAAGATCTGCATTCACTGCTTTCCCATTCAGAATTCACCATATTGCCGGGTGGGCATTTCATCCCGAGTGAGACCCCGGACGAATTTAATCGGCGTGTCATGGAGTTCTTAGACAAGCATGCGGCTGAGGGCAGAAGCGCCTAACGGGAAAATTTTGTCGGTTGGCTGTATACAATTCGCATCATTGAGGAGAGATACGCACAATGTCGCAAGCGAAGGAGACCATCACTGTCGTCAGTGCTCACTCAGCGGATTTCGTATGGCGCGCCGGTGGGGCCATTGCACTCTACCACGATAGGGGCTATCAGGTGCGTGTCCTGTGTTTGTCTTTTGGCGAACGAGGGGAGTCGGCCCGCCTTTGGAAACTGGGAAAATCATTGGAAGAGATTAAGGCTATCCGCAGACGCGAGGCTGAACGAGCGGCGGAAATCCTTGGAGCGGACATTCGCTTCTTTGACGCGGGCGACTACCCGCTGGATGTGACGAATGAACTTCGCGATGCCATTGTTCAAGAATTTCGGGAACACCGTCCAAAATTCATACTCACCCATTCCTTGCAGGACCCCTACAATGTCGATCACGTTCGCACCACGCAACTCGTTCTGGAAAGCCGCATACTTGCCCAAGCGCACGGATACCCGTCGGAATTCGGCGTCATTGGTGCTCCGCCAGTCTTTTTGTATGAGCCTCATCAAACGGAGCAGTGCAACTTCAGGGTGGATGTCCTGCTGGACATTACTTCTGTCTTTGAGCGCAAACGGAAGGCCATGGAATGTATGGAGGCCCAGGAGCACCTGTGGGAGTACTATACGGACGTGGCGAAACGCCGGGGTGTACAGGCGGGGCGCAACTCCGGAGGCACAATCAAGTACGGGGAGGCTTACCAGCGGGTATATCCGTACGTGGGAGGCGAGTTTGTGTGAGCCACCAAATTGTGCGGAACATCGAACGCGCGGACCCCAAAGCGATGCAGGCCCTGAAGGAATTTGGCACCGCCACGCTGCATGAAGCCATGGGACGAAGCGGACTCATGAAACCTTATCTGCGTCCCATTTACGATACGGCGCGGGTTTGTGGAACCGCGGTCACCGTCTCCTGTCACCCGGGAGACAACCTGATGATACACGCGGCGATTGAGGTATGCCGGCCTGGGGATGTGCTCGTGGTCACAGTGACTTCAGATTCCACAGACGGCATGTTCGGTGAATTGCTGGCTGTGTCGGCCCGAGCCCATGGGGTTCAGGGACTTGTGATTGAAGCCGGTGTACGCGACACCGCCGAATTGACCGAGATGCAATTTCCGGTCTGGGCAAGAGCCGTTTCAGCGCAAGGGACCGTAAAATCAAGTCCCGGATCTGTGAATGTTCCCGTTGTTTGCGCCGGAGTGATTGTGCACCCAGGAGATGGCATCGTGGGTGACAGGGATGGTGTGGTTGTCGTGCCCAAGCAACAGGTTAGCGATGTGATTCGGGCGGCAGACGCCCGCAGACGTCGCGAGGACCAGACTCGGAGGCGGTTGGCTCAGGGGGAACTGGGATTGGATATCTATGGACTACGAGAAAAGCTGAACTCGTTGGGAGTCCGATACCAAGACTGATATCGAGTCGCCCGTAAAAAGTTCCGTCGCGTTCCACACAAAGGAACACGGTGGTTCCTATTTGAGGAATGCGAAGAATAGTCTATGGAGCAGAGCCAAAAGAGAAGGGGTGGTTCGGCTTATCGTGTGGGTCGAATCGTCTGTGTCGTCGTGGCGGGAGATTTGAACGATTTTGGGTCATCCATATTCCGACAAGGTCGTGCGGCCGCATGCCTTGTCGGCTTGACGGATGACCCTGCCGGGCTTGTGAAGCCGTGGTTTCCTGGCAGTCTTTGAAAGCGCTATCTAGAGCTTGGTGCTGGTCTCTCTTTCGGAATTATGGGTCATGGTCGTACTTCTAGACTAGTGAGAACAGCCCCCTGCCGACCCTTGGTTGGACAGGAGTTCCAGCAGAACAACCTTCACGGAGGGATGGCCATGCAACAAAGGTCTCGTTTGTGGACATACGAAAACGCCATCATTGTAATGATGTTCTTTGCGTTCGGATTGGTGTTCATGGATCGACAGAGCATCACGTATTTGTCTCCATTTTTGATTCCAGATTTACACCTGAACAACGCGCAAGTGGGAATGTTCGCATCTGCGCTGTCCGTTGGCTGGGGCATATCCGCTTGGGCCGTGGCCAGTTTCTCGGATTTTTCCGGAAACAGAAAGAGAATCTTGATCTTTTTCATCGTGTTGTTCGCCATCGCCTCGGTCCTTTCGGGTGTGGTCGGTTCTTTCCTGGCCATGTTTCTGGTGCGCGGATTGATGGGGCTGTCTGAAGGACCGGTGTTTCCCATAGCAGCGGTGGCCGTGAAATCGGCTTCACAACCGGGGCGTCAAGGATTCAACATCGGGTTCACCCAGAGCGCCTCAGGGCTGATTGGCATGACGATTGCACCCTTGGTTGTTGTCGCGTTAGCCAACGCCTTTGGCTGGCGGTATGCATTCTACTTATTGGGAGTTCCAGCGCTCGTGCTCGCCATCATTGTCGCAAAGTTTATGCGGGAACCCCAGCTGAGCCCCCAGGAAGGCGCCTCGGAGAGAAAACTGACCTGGGCGGACTATAAGGTGATCTTCCAAACCCGAAACACCTGGCTGTGCGTCATATGTTCCATAGGGTTCATCACCTGGCTCATCACGTTCACGACGTTTGCGCCCATATTGATGACGGAGGTAGACAAAATCACAGCGACCCAGATGAGCTGGGCCATGAGCGCCTTTGGCTTCGGGTCCTGGGTTTGGGGCTTCTGTGTTCCTTTAATTTCTGATTTTCTCGGCAGGAAGCCTTCCATGATTGCGTCAGGCCTGATAGCGACCTTGGCCCCTCTGGCATTGCTGGTGATTCATTCCGGCGTTGGCGTCTTGATTGTGGTGTTGTTCGTGTTGGCCATCGGCCAAGGTTACGCCGCTGTATGCATGTCGGTCATACCCAGTGAGTCCGTGCCGCCGGCGTTCTCGGCTTCCGCCATTTCCATCATGATGATGATTGGAGAGATCTTTGGGGGAACCACCGTGCCGACTCTGGCCGGTATAGCCGCTGACCACTACGGTTTGTCCGCGCCCATGTTCATTGCGGCACTCGGCTCTTTCGTGGTCTTCGTGGTTTCCTTCTGGCTGCGGGAAACGGCTCCAAGAAAGGTGGGCCTCATCAAACCGGAGACGACGCAGGTTGCTGGCCAGTACACATCTTGATCTCCGGGGCGTGCGGGCGCTTCGGCTGCAACTACGAAGAGGAACAGTTGGCTTGACTTGATGGGATTGTTTCGACACCTGTGGTCTATGGGTTCGTGTTGAGGATGGAGTTCGTGGCATGGAAGGAGGATTCTTTACCATGGCATATACGACTGTCGACGCAACGGCACTGAAGGACATTAAGGAGAAAATCCACACGGGCGTTTTGCCGCAGTGGGTATTCTCCAATCAGCAGATCTATGAACTGGAGCTGGAGAAGATCTACGCCAGAACATGGAATTTCATTGGACATGAATCCGAGATCCGCAATCCGGGAGACTTTGTCACACGCTGGATAGTCCACGATCCCGTTCTTCTGTTGCGGGACCAGGATGGTCAGATCCGAGCGTATCTGAATTCCTGTACACACCGCGGCGCTCAATTGTGTGTTGCGGATTGCGGCAACAAGAAAACGTTCACGTGTCCCTATCATGGCTGGACTTTCAACCAAAGAGGGGAATTGATTGGCATTATTGCCGGCAACAAAGTGTACGGGGAGGAACTGGATCGCAGCCAGTGGGCGCTGCGAAGGATACCTCGAGTGGAGACGTATCAGGGCATGATTTTTGCGTCGCTCAATCCTGACGTGGAACCGCTCGACGAGTTTTTGGGAGGAATGAAATGGTATTTCGACATTATGCTTGGACGTACCACAAATGGGCTGGAAGTCCGGGGAGTTCCACACCGCTGGCTGATTCGGACCAACTGGAAAATTAGCGCTGACAACTTTGGCGGCGATCCGTACCATGTCGCGATGAGCCACCGCTCTACTGTCGAACTCGGCATCAGCCCTCAGGATCCCATGTATGCCAGCTACGGATACCAAATCGTATTGGAAAATGGACACGGCATCAACATCTGTACGACCAAAGACGGCACCACAAGCCGCCCCTATCAGGGACTGCCCGAAGAACTGTGGCCGGAATTCGAGAAGAACCTGACTGCCGAACAACGAGACATCCTGTATCGTGCCGTTGTGTTCGTGGGAAATTGTTTCCCCAACTTGTCCTTTGTCAGCCCTATGCATGGGACAGGAGGCCCTGACGAACCGTTGACCAGCTTCGTCAATTTCCGAACCTGGCGGCCCTTGGCTCCCGATCTCATTGAAGTGTGTTCATGGTGCATGGTGGATAAGGACGCGTCGGAGGAGTTCAAAGAGGCCTCATACAGGAGCTATGTGGGTTCCTTTGGTCCGGGAGGAACCCTTGAGCAGGACGATGGGGAAATTTGGACGCGTGTGGAAGATGCCAGCAAGGGGTTCATGGTTCAAAGCAAGGACGTTCACTACAACAATGTACTCAACTACCTCATGGGCATGGGGAGAGTAGAGCCGATCGAACAATGGCGTGCACCGGGTACAGCGTATCCCACATGTTGGCTGGACGCCATTTCTCGCTCCTTCTACGAGCACTGGGTGGACCAATTGCTGAGCGAATGAATTGAAGGACAAGTGAGGGAGGGGCTCCTGAACCATGACAATCCGGGATGAAATCGTGAATTTCCTGCATGATGAAGCCTTCTTGCTGGATGAACGCAGGTTTGACGAGTGGCTGGAGATGCTTGATGACTCGGTCGTGTATCGCATGCCGATGCGCGTGACCAAAGAGAAGGAAGGGGGGGACGACATTGTCGATGAGATGACTTACCTTGAGGAGACCAAGCAGAGCCTCATCACACGTGTCAATCGGCTGAAGACCACATCCGCATGGGCGGAGGACCCCCCGTCCCGAACCCGGCATTTCATCACGAACGTGCGGATCGAGCGCGAGGAACCGGAAGAGGTGCATGTGACCAGCTACTTTCACATGCTTCGCAGTCGCGGCAGCACCACGGAAGTGGAGCAGGTATTTGGAAAGCGAAGCGATGTGGTCAAGAAACGAGATGGCAATTGGCGGCTCGTGAGGAGGACCATTTATCCGGACCAGGCCATTCTGGGCATGAGAAATATCAGCAACTTCTTTTGATGGTTTGGCCATGAGGGGGGCTCGTGGCCCACGTGGAGATGTATGACACTTTGCGATGGGGAGTGATGCTGGATGGGCAACCGAGCCGTAGTGTACATGGGACCTGGTCATGTGGAAGTGCAGAATATTGATTATCCGGAACTCGTACTGAAAGACGGCCCTGGAGTGCATCCGTCGAATGTGGGCAGAAAGTGCGAACACGGCGTCATCATTAAGGTGGTGTCGACCAACATCTGTGGCAGTGATCAGCACATGGTGCGTGGACGCACCACAGCGCCCGTGGGTCTGGTATTGGGCCATGAGATTACCGGAGAGGTGATAGAGGTCGGACGAGACGTAGAGTTCATCAAAAAGGGCGATTTGGTCTCGGTGCCCTTTAATATCGCCTGCGGGCGCTGCCGGAATTGTAAGGAGAGAAATACGCACATCTGTTTGAATGTGAATCCCGATCGGCCTGGGGCCGCGTACGGGTATGTCGATATGGGCGGTTGGGTCGGTGGGCAAGCGGAATATGTGATGGTTCCTTACGCGGACTTCCAATTATTGAAGTTTCCTGACAAAGATCAGGCCATGGAGAAGATACTCGATTTAACGATGCTGTCCGACATCTTTCCGACCGGATACCATGGAGCTGTCAGTGCCGGTGTGACCACCGGATCGACGGTGTACGTGGCCGGGGCCGGACCCGTTGGGCTTGCCGCAGCGCACTCGGCGCAGCTGCTGGGGGCGTCCGTTGTGATTGTCGGGGATTTTAATGAAGAAAGACTGGCGCAAGCCAGAAGTTTTGGGTGTGAAACCGTTAACTTGTCCGAACACGATGACGTGGGTGAAATGATCGACGATATCCTGGGTGTGCCTGAGGTGGATTGTGCAATCGACTGTGTCGGTTTTGAAGCCCACGGTCATGGCGCCAACCACGAGGAAGCCCCAGCTGCCGTTCTCAACACCATCATGTCCGTGACGAGAGCCGGTGGAAAATTAGGCATCCCGGGCCTCTATGTGACGGGCGATCCGGGGGCTGTAGACGAAGACGCGAAAATTGGCTCTCTGAAGATCAGGATTGGGCTCGGTTGGGCGAAGGCACACCATTTTGTCACTGGGCAAACGCCTGTGATGCGCTACCATCGGGAACTCATGATGGCCATACTCAGTGGAAAGGCTCAGATTGCGAAAGCGGTGAATGCCACGGTGCTGCCGCTGGAGGAGGCGCCGAGGGGGTACAGAGACTTCGACCGAGGGGCGGCGCGAAAATTTGTCTTAGATCCGCACGGTCTTCTGAGCAAACATCGTGCGTAGGAACGGGTGGCACGGCAAAAACGTAAGTCACATGGCAACGAGTCATCCGAGAGAAGGTAGATGTGAATGCGTATTGGATTCATTGGTTTTGGCGAGGCTGCGTCATCCATAGCCACCGGTCTTCATGATGAAGGATTGACGGGCATGCTGGCGTTCGATGTAGCGGACAGCGAAATCCTCCGTGAACGAGCATCGGCCGCCGAGGTTACTCTGACGGAAAGCCTGAAGGACCTGGCGGAATCCAGCGACGTCGTTCTCTCCATGGTGACGGCCGCTTCCGCCCTGTCGGTGGCTAAGACCGCGGCCGGCTTCATGCGCCCGGGTACCATCTACGCGGATCTGAATTCATGTTCCCCCCGGACAAAACAGGAAATCTTCAACGTGGTGGCTGAATCGCGCCGGGACGTTGCGTTCGCCGGCGTGGCCGTGATGTCAGCCGTGCCACCCTGGAAGCATCGGGTGCCGATGGTCGCTGACGGTCCGGGGGCGCCCCGGTTGCAAGCGTCCCTGAAGCCCTATGGCATGCGTATCGATGTTTTGCCAGGGCCAGTGGGAGCCGCAGCTGCGTTGAAAATGTGTCGGAGTGCCATTTTGAAGGGCATGGAGGCCCTGTTTTTGGAGGCCCTTTTAGCCGCCGAATCCGTGGGGGTTGGCGAGCAGGTGTTGACGTCGCTCGACGCGTCCTTTCCGGAGAACCGCCTGTCTGAAATCGTGAAATATCTGCTGGGCAGAAACATGGCTCACGGAATCAGACGCGCCGAAGAGATGGCGGAGGTGGCTGCGACTTTCCGAGAGTTGGGGATTACTCCATTCGCTGCCGGAGGAGCGGCGGACAGATTGGCCTGGGCGGCGCGCGTCTGTCCGGCGCCGGAGCGGAGCCAGGTCGGATCGTACGAGGAGTGGTTGCGTATACTTCTCAAATCAGGTCAGGAGTCCATGTAATCAGATGCATACGACAAGAGAGGAGTATGATTCTGATGGAAGCTACTGAAACCGTTGTGGTAAGCGCAATCATCAATGGGGAACAGGTGTCCACAGAGAATCAATACCCGCGGGAGAATCCTGCGAATCCAGACGAAATCGTTGGCTATGGCCCCATGAACACTCGGGAAGACGCCGTTCGGGCTATTGAGGCGGCAGCTGCCGCTTTTCCAGCGTGGTCGCAAACACCTGTGCAGGAGCGCATCCGGAGAATGCAGCGGGCGATTGAGGGGCTCAAGGCGGCATCCGACAGGCTCATACCCTTGCTGTGCCGCGAGCACGGCAAGCCCTTGTACGACGCTGGCGGCGAAATGTTCGTCACAACCATGTGGATGGAGCATGCCTGCTCCATAGCTGAGGAAGCTCTTCGAGAGCAGGTATCCGTTCATGAAGCGGGAAAGACCATCATTACACGTGATCCTATCGGGGTGATTTCCGCCATATTTCCATGGAACTACCCACTCGCCCTTTCTACCATAAAAATTGCACCTGCCCTCTTGGCTGGCAACACCATCGTTTTGAAGCCGAGTCCCTACGCACCGCTGGCGGTGAGTCAGGCGATTGAGATCATCGCGAACGAGTTCCCTCCAGGTGTGGTCAACATGGTGCACGGCGGGGCGGACGTGGGAGTGGAGTTGACCACAAATCCATTGGTCTCCAAGGTCGCCTTTACAGGCGGCACCGTGACCGGTCGTAGCATCATGAAATCGGCTGCCGATACGCTCAAAAATGTCACCTTGGAGTTGGGCGGCAACGACGCGGCCGTCATTCTTCCGGAGTTCAATGTCGACGATGAGCGCGCCATGCGTCGTTTGGTCATATCGAATTTCCTGACCGCTGGTCAGATTTGTATGATTGCGAAGAGAATCTATGTCCACCGCTCCATCCATGAGAAGTTTATTGATAGATACGTTCAGGCGGCAAACAAGTGGATTCGCGTCGGAAATCCGTTCAATCCAGATGTAACCATTGGGCCCGTGAACAACAAGCGACAACTGGAATATGTCCAAAGTCTGATTCGGGGCGCCGAGAGTCACGGTGCCAAGGTGATTCCACTTGGACGGATATTGGATCCTGACCTTTTTGAACGAGGCTACTTCATGCAACCCACGCTCGTCCTGCCTGTCGACTACGACGATCCGATTGTGGTCGAGGAGCAGTTTGGTCCCACCGTGCCGGTGTTGCCGTACGACGACGAGGAACAGGTGATCTCCCTGGTGAACAACAGCATTTATGGACTGACGAGTTCTGTGTGGGGCGATGAAGAACACGCCCTTCAGGTTGCGCGCCGCATTCAGGCGGGCACCACGATGATTAACACGGCGGCTGTTCAGGGACTGGATGTACGCTTTCCTTTTGGCGGAGTCAAACAGTCAGGCATTGGCCGGGAGTATGGGGTAGAGGGATTGACAGCCTATACGGAACTGCACGTCATCAATATTCCTGCCCACGGAGAATTGCCAAATATTCCGGAGTGATGGGCAAGGTAAGGATTCGTGGGGATAGAAAAGAGGAGGATACTTGTGTTGGAACCGATGTTTGAAATCGCCCATCTCGGTCATGTGGAGCTCCTTACGCCGGTCCTGGAGAAAAGTGTGTGGTTTTTTCGCGACGTGTTGGGCATGGAAGTGGTCGACGAAGACAACGTGTCCGTCTACATGCGTTGTTGGGGGGACTATGAGCGCTATTCACTGAAGGTGACGCAGTCACCTCAACCTGGTGTAGGCCATACAGCGCTGCGAACGATGAGTCCAGAGGCACTGGACCGCCGGGTTGAAGCCCTCCAAGCTCGGGGTGTGGACGGGAAATGGGTGGAAGGAGACCACGGGCACGGTCCCGCCTATCAATTCTTTGGGCCCGACGGCCACCTTATGGAACTGTACTATGAAACCACTTACTACCAGCCACCGGCGGAGCTTCGTCCGACACTGAAAAATCAACCTCAGAAGTTTACAGGTCGTGGCGCCTCGGTGAAGACTCTCGACCATGTGAATTACCTGTCTTCCAATCCGGAAGCAGACGGTCAGATGGTTGAGGACGTGTTGGGCCTGC
The DNA here is from genome assembly GCF_001552655.1 of Alicyclobacillus kakegawensis NBRC 103104. Classification (GTDB taxonomy): domain Bacteria; phylum Bacillota; class Bacilli; order Alicyclobacillales; family Alicyclobacillaceae; genus Alicyclobacillus_G; species Alicyclobacillus_G kakegawensis. Next base: position 120,164 of record NZ_BCRP01000008.1, read on the forward strand.
GGCTGACGGAACAGATTGTTCTGGATAATGGCCGCCATGCCGGTCTATGGTACCGTGTCGCCAACAAATCGTATGATCTTGTGTATACCCATGATGAAACCGGTGCCAAGGGCCGGCTGCACCACATCGCGTTTCGTGTGGACAGCAATGAGTCGATCTGGCGCGCCGCCGACCTGTTTGTCGATCATGATATTTACATTGAGTTTGCACCGAGCAAACACGCTATCAACCAAACCCATTTTGTCTATGTGTATGAGCCAGGAGGAAATCGTATCGAGGTGTGCTCCGGCGGGTATCTTGTCCTGGCGCCGGATTGGCAACCGATTACGTGGACAGAGACCGAACGCAAACGCGGGCAGGCCTGGGGCAATCCGACAGTAGCGAGCTTCCATCGCTACGGTACACCTGTGGTCGAGGGGGTATAATAAAGACATCCAATAAGTAGAGGATGGGAAGCTTCGCTATGTCGACCATACCGCAGACAGGTTTATTGACGGAAGAAGAGTGCTATCAGCGTCTCCGCAAGGCAATTGTCGAGGGGACTCTGATGCCGCATCAGCACTTGGTGGAAATGGATTTGGTGAAGTCCATGAATGCCAGTCGCGCCACGGTTCGGACGGTGTTGGCGAGGCTGGAGCAGGAGGGCCTGGTGGAACGGGAGCGTTACCGCGGTGCGCGTGTACGCATGGTCACCCAAGCCGAGGCCGCAGAGATTTTGGAAGTCAGGGCGGCGTTGGAAGCACTCATCGCTCGGCACGCCGCGATGCGCGCCACGGACGCAGATGTCACGGTGCTGAAAGAGATCTTGGAGGACATGCGACGCTGTCAGGAGCGCAACGACCTCATCAGCTATTCCGAAGGGAATGCTCGGCTGCATCGCAAGTTGGTGGAGATTGCAGGGCATCAGACGGCAGGACGCTTGTTGGACACGTTAAGTTCGCAAAGTGTGCGCTATCAATACCGCACCATCATGGCTGAAGGACGCCCGGAGAACTCCCTGCGTGAACACAAGGAGATTGTCGACGCCGTGGCCGCACGGAATCCTGATGCGGCCGAAGAGGCGATGAAAATCCACTTGGCCCACGTGTGTGAGACCGTGCGGCAGATGAAGCCAGGTTTGTAGGAGAGTTAGACGACAGGGCTGTTTTGACCTCTCAATTGTTAATCATTATGTTCACGATATGGATGACTTGAGGAACTGCTGGCCGGCTGTTGGTGGTACTCCCATCGAAGCCGGCCACCTTCTGCTATGGGTATTTGAGTGGATTCACATGTGGTTGGGCACCTTCATTCCAGGTTTCACGTCGGTGCCACAACAAAAGTTCTCTCATGTTCCGAATGGAGGAACACGGAGATTCCTTTTTGAGGAATACGGAGGATAGTGTGTTGAACAGAGCGGAAAGGAGGTTGGGCCATTCTTGTGAAAGCGATTACTAGAGAATGGGGCGGTGGGGCTTCGGTGTTCTTCCAGAATAACTCATGAAGAAGGGATGGTGTGCAGTATGGCGAGCGGATCGAAAAAATCGTTTTTTCGATATGAAAACGCTGTCGTTCTGATGATGTTTTTTACCTTCGGCTTTGTCTTTATGGAGCGGCTGAGTGTTTCTTTTCTATTTCCGTTCTTTGGTCCCGAATTGAAAATGAATAATGCAGACCTCGGATTGATGACTTCCATATTGGCGATTTGCTGGTCCCTGTCCGGATTCGTATTTGGTTCCCTGTCAGACTTGATTGGATCGCGTAAGAAAGTACTGCTGCCGATTACATTGGCATTCTCAATTTTCTCCTTTTTAACAGGTATCGCAAGGAGCATCGGCTCAATGCTGGTGATTCGCGGTCTGATGGGTGTATCCGAAGGCCCGGTTCTTCCGATTGCCCAAGCTTCTGTAGTTGCGGACTCACAGCCGCACCGGCGAGGGTTCAACATGGGCTTTGTGCAAAGTTCTTTGGGTTTGATTGGCTCTGCGGTCGCACCGCTGGTTTTGACCTATGTGGCCACAAAGTATTCATGGCATGCGGGTTTTTACCTGGCCGGTGTACCGGGATTAATCATGTTCTTTGTTCTGCTCTTTTGGATGAAAGAGCCCAATCGTAGGATGTCGAAAGAACAGTTGGCGAAACATGAACATCGGCTTCGCCGTGAGGATTACCCGGTTGTCTTCCGCACGAGGAACGTCTGGATTACCATGTTTATTGCTGTATTTATGATGACGTGGCTCTTCGCATTTACCACGTTCGCACCGACCTTCCTAACTGAACACGACAAATTCTCCGGCACCCAGATGGGCGTTATCACAGCATTTATGGGCCTTGGCACCTTCTTTTGGGGATTCGTTGGCCCCTGGATCTCTGACAAATGGGGACGTAAGCCGACGCTGATTTTGTTCTCGTTTATCGCAGTGCTTTCACCGGTATGTTTGGCCCTCGTTCACGGGTCAGTCGCGGTAATGAGCATTATCGGATTTTTGACCTGTGTCGGTCAGGCGTGCTTCCCACTGTTCATGGTTGTTGTTCCGAGCGAATCCCTGTCTCCGAAGTATGTCGGTACCGCCGTCGGTTTAGTTCAGTTGGTTGGTGAATTGATAGGCGGAACAGCAGTACCGACTATCGGCGGGATTGCGGCAGACCATTATGGATTGGTTGCGCCGTTGTGGATTGCGGCTGGCGGCGCGTTTATAAGCGCTTTAATTGCGTTTGCCATCAAGGAGACCGCCCCGGTGAAAAACCGCTGGTCAAACCGCAATGTCGGCGAGGGAGTGTCCACGCCGCTTCTGTGATAAACGGGAAAGCATACTGAACGACGGTGCCGTTCTGGATTATCGTCGCTCATCATGTTGATGATTGTGTTGACAGAGAGATTGAGTTGGGGGAATGCACGTGGTTCCATACACAAGTGAGTCGATTTGGCGGGTGGATCCGCTGCGGACGGCGTTGTTGGTGATTGACATGCAAAATGACTTTGTCCGTCCAGGGGCTCCCATGGAGGTCCCTATGGCGCGTCGATTCCTTCCCAATATGCAACGGATTCTCCGCGCTTGCCGCAGTCATGGCGTACCTGTGATTTTTACTCAACACATTCTCTATGATCACGTGAATGTCTCCCCTCTGGAGCTACGCATCCAGCCGCACTTGCAACGCGCGGGCATCCGTTACGGCACGGAAGGCGTTGACATCGTTTCGGAATTACAGCCCCTAGCCGAGGAGTTTGTGGTGCCCAAGCACCGTTATGACGCGTTTTACAATACCCAACTCGAGACGCTTATCCGTACCGCGCGTGGCCCTGGGCAGGTTGACACGGTCATCATCACAGGGACGGTGACCAGCATTTGCTGTGAGAGCACAGCGCGCAGCGCCTATATGCGGGACTTGAAGGTGGTCTTTGTCAGCGATGCCAACGGTGGATTCGATGAGGCGTCCCAGCAGGCGACGCTGGAAACGATCCGGCGTGCCTTCGGACGTGTGACCGATACGGACACTGTCGTGGCCGAGATGGACGCCAGCGAATCATGAACGCTGCAGCCCACGGGAGGCTGAGAAGGATTTCGTCTCAGCCTCTCCTGCCGGGCTTTCAGTACAAACGATTCATAATACGTCATTGACGTAGACCTGAATAATCTGTATACTCTATTTAAATTCAAAATTGTTCAACATAATTGTTGATGCATATCCGTTCATCTGACGCGACCACAATCCTCTTCCATGCAGGCATGGCGATCACACGCAAATGGGTAATCTGGTCATGAAGTCGAAGGAGGGGACATCATGTTAAGTCATGAAGACAATGAGATGCTTTGTCGTGTCGGACCGGGGACCCCAATGGGCAATCTCATGCGACAGTACTGGATACCTGCCTTGCTGTCATCTGAACTTCCGGATCCAGACTGTGATCCTGTCCGTGTGATGTTGCTAGGGGAAAAACTAATAGCTTTTCGAGACAGTTTGGGACGCGTTGGTCTGATACAAAACCATTGTCCCCATCGAGGTGCCAGTTTGTTCTTTGGACGCAACAGTGAGTGCGGTCTACGGTGTGTCTACCATGGGTGGCAATTCGATGTGTACGGAAATTGTATCGACATGCCTAACGAACCTCCAGAAAGTGATTTTAAAAACAAGGTGAAAGCGGTGGCATACCCATGCGTGGAGCGTGGCGGGCTGGTGTGGGCTTATATGGGGCCACGCAAGACCCCGCCCCCTCTACCAGACATTGAGGTCAACCAGTTGCCGGATGGTGAGTGTCTGATTCAACCGAGCCTTGCAGAATGCAACTGGATGCAAGCGCTTGAGGGCGAAATCGATACGAGTCATGCTGGATTCTTGCATTTTGGTTCTATTATGCCGGAAGATACTCAAGAAGGCACATTTCTGCATTACACGGTGAAGGATAGGGCTCCGCGCTACGCAGTGGTAGACACGGAATATGGGGCTATGTATGGAGCGTACCGTCCGGCAAAACCCGGTTATGTATACTGGCGTATCGCCCATTTCGCGTTTCCATTCTATACTCAACCCCCTGAGGGGGTACTGGGCCACAGTGTGATTACGAATGCCTGGGTTCCCATGGATGATAACCATACCATGGCTTACATCATGATTCGCAAGAATAAAGATGAAACTGGAAGGCCGAGCCGTTTGCCAATCCAGGGCACATCCCATAAATATCCGAGCATGCAGGTGCCGATGTTGCCGAATACGACAGATTGGTTTGGGCGATTTCGGCCAGCAGTGAATGCGGGCAATGATTACCTGATTGACCGTGATGTGCAGCGTGGTCAGGACAACTACTCAGGAATTAAGTATTTAGCCACCCAGGACAGGGCCGTTCAGGAAAGCATGGGTCCCATCTATGACCGTAGCCAAGAACATCTGGCGAGTTCCGATACCATGGTCATTCGTGTCCGCAGGCGTCTGCTGGCTGCCGCACGAGCCCTGCTGGAAAAGGGGACGGTTCCGCCCGGTGTCGATCAGCCCGAAGTTTACCGCAACCGTTCAGGCGGAGTCTTGTTGCCGGAAGGGGCCGATTGGATCCGTGACACAGAGGAGTTACGCAAGGCGTTCGTTGAACATCCTGAGATTCCTCTACAACAGCCACAACCATGATGGCACGAGACGAGATTCGACAATATGATTCACGGATTGGGTTCACATAAAGCGATACGATCAGCTGACATCTTGGGCGCCGACATCCTCGCTCCGGATGCCGGCGACTTTCTCCCCTTTTGTTTCACCAAAGATCCAGATGAGTGCTAGTGACGCAATGCCGGATGGGGAGCAATAGGAGATTCCCGAAGCATGGACATGGTTTGATTCCCCGTATGAGAAGAGGCATAAAGAAGTCGACATCAATGGCTTGACTGAGATGGATGCTGGTATCGCGGAGTTGGTCAAAGGCAGACATCACTCCGTATCTCATATGCAGCCAGTCTCCTCTTTTATTGTTGGAGCGATTCTCGCTTTTTCGCTACTCTCTTTTCTTTCCGGCGTGGCTGCGACTTTTATTATGCTCCTGGGGATTCGGGCCATCATGGGGCTTACAGAAGGCCCGGTATTACCAGTAATGCAGTCCATCATGGCGGTGGAATCTTCTGAATCACGCCGGGGGTTTAACATGACTGTGTTGCAGAGTGTTTCAGGCACATTAATTGCTACAGTGATTGCACCACCCATCTTGGTAGGATTGGCAAATGCGTACAATTGGAGAGTAGCATTCTTCCTGACACTTGTCCCGGGGCTCATCATTTCTATCTTTCTGGCCAAATTTTTGAGAGAACCGAAAAACATAGAGATTCCACATTCCGTTGTTCGACAGAGGTCTAAGGGACGTATAAATTATGGGGAGCTGTTTCGGAATTCTAATGTATGGGTTTGTCTGGCGCTTGCAGTCTGTATGAATCTATGGTTTATGTCTATCTTCACTTTTGGCCCTCTCTACCTGACTGAGGCTCGGCATCTGTCGCCTACCATGATGAGTCTAATAATGAGTGCGCTGGGCTTGGGCGGCACGGTCTGGGGACTGATTGTGCCCGCATTGTCTGACCGTTTCGGAAGAAAACCCATTATGGTGATCTTTTCAGCGATTGCCGGACTTACGCCATTTTCCTTGTTAGCTGTATCCAATACCACGTGGCTCATCGTGTGTGTCGTCTTGTTCAACGTCATTGGGGGGCCGATGGGTCTGTATATGGCGACCATACCGGCTGAGTCTGTTCCCGCCAAGTATATAGCAGGAACTATGGGGTTGATTCAAGGATTTGGAACCCTTTTTGCCATGTTCGCATCAACTATGGGCGGCATCTTGGCCGACCGGTACGGGTTGTCGATTGTCCTGTGGATTGGTGCCCTTGCCGCATTGGTCGCTGGGATAATCTCACTCCTTCTATATGAAACCGCTCCCGTTAAACTGAGGCGGAGGGCGTCAGGACTTCAGGTGACGCCAACAGAGGGATTTGGTGAGTAGTCAATCGATATTACTTAGTGGTTCAACAAGTCCATGATGTAAAATTACCGGCGCCTGTGCAGGCGCCGGTCTTTAGAATATGCAGAAAGCTACTCCTTCTGCGGTGCTAACGATGGGCTCAACCATTTTGCGAACTGGTGAATGCTTAACCCTTCATGAATGCCAATGCGACGTAGTGTATAGCGACCCTGGAAATTCGTCGAAGCATAGCCCCAGTTGGACGTTACAGCCATCTTATATCCTGCCTGTTGCACCGCCCGGATGACCCGCGCATCATAGCTGCCATACGGATACGCAAAAAAGTCGACGGGACGTCCTAAAAGCTTCGTCAAGATCTTTTTGGACTCGGTGAGTTCGTACTTAATACGACTTGTACTGCATTTGGCAAGGTACGGATGATCCACCGTGTGAGACTCAATCTCGAACACGCCACTCCTCTCCATCTCCAACAGATCCTTGGCTGACAGATACCCCGGCCGATTGATAGCTTTCGTGACCATATTTTCCGTCGCGACAAAATGATATTTCCGAAGGATGGGGAACGCCATGGTGAAATTGCTCACGTGTCCGTCGTCGAAGGTGATCACGACGGGACGCGAAGGCAAAGGTGTATGGTATTTCATCGCGTCATACAGCTGATCCAAGGTGATGGTATGAAAATGATGGGTCTTTAAAAAATACATCTCCTGAGCAAATTGTCCCGGATTTAGCGCCCATGGCCAGTGCGGCCTGTAGGCTGTGTCGTGATATTCAAGAATCGGTACTCTTGAAGGAAATACGCCAGATTGACTCATTTTCGAAACTGTGACTGTGGCAGTCTGTTTTGACGCTGGGCGCGCATCCAGGTTCGATAGCTTGTGCTTCTCCGCAGCCTTGTGCACGGCGACTTTCGATCTCGTCACAGCATTCGAATCAGCCGCGACTCCAGTTGCGTTCGATTGTCCACACCCAAACAATCCGAATGTCATCAAAGGAACTAGTAGGGTCAATGCCAATCCGGACCGCTTCATATGGGCCAGCTTCATGGTGAGAGTACCACCTTAACCTTTAATTTGAGAGATGCCCCTCCAATTCACGCTGCTGGGCTCAAACACCGTGTCTTTTCACGGACAGACGTTAGGATAGGATAACGTGCTCAATAAAAACTCAAAATATCCTCCACAAAATCTCCACATTTACTCCATTGAATAGATTGGCGATTTGTAAACTGTAAACCATAATCAGGTTAGTGTAGTCCTTCATGATATACATTTGGGTGTGTGGGTAGGGATAGCGAATTGAACCTGCTGAACAACCGGCTAGACCTCCCTGCGCGCGGTATGTTCCGCCGCATGTACCGGCAAATTGTAGCCATTCTCGCCGTCAGCATGTTGATTCTCTTGATGCTTGTCGGATCGCTCGTATATGTTGAACTCAAAGTGCAAATGGAGAAAGACGGGGAGGTCGATCTGCAAACGGATATCTCGGAGCTACAGGCGCTCATCTCGTGGCTAACGCCCAATCCTTCTTGGACTTTCCCTGTCTACTCATATCTGCCTGACGACAACGGCAAGCGGCTATACTTTGTGGTGTTCGAGCACGGCACGGTATGTATCGAATCGTATCACCCGCCCATTCCCAGCAATTGCTTGCCTAGAGAAGTTCCTGCTGATCAAGAGCGGTTGGCCTATCGGATGTTCGAGTATCGAGGGGAACCGTATCAGGTGGTGGCCACTGCGTGGAATCATGCGGGGCGGATGTACAAGCTGTACTTGTACCAGTCGATTGTGAGCGAGCAACAGGTCCTTCACCACGCATTGTGGTTACTTATGCTCTCCGGATCCACCGGGGCGGTCCTGGCGATTCTTTTCTACCTATGGTTGGGCCGGCGTATACTGCGTCCGGCTAGTGAGTCCTGGCAGACACAGCAGTGGATGCTGGTGGAGCTTACACACGAGCTCCAGACGCCATTGGCTACCATCAATGCAGTGGTGGAGAGCCAAGTTCGCGACGCCGACCGCGGAAGGCTGGTCCGGGAAATTCGGCGGGCTTCAGAACTCATCAGCGATATTCTATATCTGTTTCGGCTCGAGAGCATGCCGGTCGAAGAGCGCGAACCAGTCGCTGTTTCCGATCTCACCGAAGAGGTAGCCGACCACATCGGGTGGCTGGCAGAGCGGCAAGGCATTACCCTGTCCGGATCCGCGGTACAGGGTCTGTATGTCTTATGCACACCCGATGAGTGGCGGCGACTGGTTAGCACGCTTCTGAAGAATGTGGTGGATTACGGCCGTCCAAGCCAGGCATCCTGGCGGTTGACAGTGGATGAGCGGTGCGTGCTACTGGTCGTAGAGAATGAACTGGATAAGCGCGATTGCGTGGCCGAGCCGGGACGGACGCACGGTTTTGGCCTAGACATCGTGCGCCGCCTGACCCAGTCGATGGGCGGCAATTTTATGATGGAGACAAATGGCCACACCGTGCGTGCCCAAGTACGTGTCCCCCGACTATGAGAAGTTGTAAGCGACAGCGCGCATGATTACACGGTCCGCATCGTGCTGATGTCGATCACGAACCGATACCGCACGTCGGAAGCCAGTACTCGCGCGTAAGCCTCATCGATCTTGTCGGCCGAGATGACCTCGATCTCGGCGCCAATGTGGTGTTTGGCGCAGAAGTCTAGCATCTCCTGAGTCTCCCGGATTCCACCGATTGTCGACCCAGCGAAAGACCGGCGCTGGTGGAGGATTGAAAACACGTTGAGCGACAACGGCTCCGCGGGAGCGCCGACGTTGACCAATGTACCATCCAGAGACAGCAAGGAGAGATAGGCATCGATGTCGATCTTCGCACTCACCGTATTCACGATGAGGTCGAAGGTACCGGTAAGCTTCTTAAACGTCTCCGGATCGCTCGTGGCATAGTAGTGGTCCGCGCCGAGCCGCAGACCGTCGTCTTTCTTCTTCAGCGACTGGGACAGCACAGTGACCTCAGCGCCCATGGCGTGCGCGAGCTTCACGGCCATATGACCAAGCCCGCCGAGGCCGACAATGGCTACCTTCTTACCGGGGCCGGCTTCCCAGTGGCGCAGCGGTGAGTACGTCGTGATGCCAGCGCACAAGAGCGGTGCGGCGACATCGAGCTCGAGACCCTCAGGGATTCTGAGGACGAAATCCTCGTCCACGACGATGTGGGTGGAATAGCCGCCCTGGGTGTACTGGCCGTATTTGTCGACGGCGGCGTAGGTAAGGGTATTTCCCTTGAGACAGTACTGCTCTTCTCCCTTGCGGCAGTTCTCGCATTCGCGGCAGGAGTCAACCATACAGCCGACACCGACCCGGTCCCCGACGGCGAACTTCGTGACCTCGGAGCCGACCTCGGCGACAATTCCGGTGATCTCGTGGCCGGGAACGAGGGGATAATTCACCGCTCCCCATTCGCCGCGAGCAGTGTGAATGTCAGAATGGCAGATGCCGCAGTACTTAATCTCAATGAGGACGTCACGAGGGCCGAGATCGCGACGATCGATGGTGGTCGCTTGGAACGGCTCCCCCGGACCAAAGGTGGCGCGTGCGTTGGCAGTAATCATAGCAGACAAACCTCCCACTATAGCTATTATTATCCTTTCGAAAACACTTCTTTTGCAACGATAATGGCAGACGGCCGAACATACAATGAGGCTATCACCTTCAAGTAAGACGAAGTCAAGAGATTTCGAGTGAAATTTTTTAAGGTGGATTTACAAGTTGGCAGTGGCCTTGTGGCACGTGCCTCTTCATCCCCGTGCGATTGACGCTCCTCCGTGTCAGCATTACACTGGTCGTGGTTTCTGGTGCGAACTGGTATCGCTCCATGCCTAGGAAACGTCCCACAATCTGACTGCCACAAGCGACGTGAAACGAAAGGCTTGATGAGATGACGTCCGCGAAACCACTGCAATCTTCGCCTGCGTTCATCATGTATCTGGCTGTGCTCATTGCCACCGACCTCACGGCACAAATGGTCTCCGTGGCGATGTCGTGGCAAATGTACACCCTGACACACGCCGCTTTGGATCTGGGATTGATTGGCTTAGTGCAATTCGCTCCCATGGTTTTGCTCACGTTTGTGGTCGGATACGTGGCGGACCACTTCAACCGCAAGCTGATTGTCAGTTTGTTCCTCGGCTTGGAAGCGGTCGTTTTCGCGGTGATGGCTATCGGCAGTGGTGAAGGCTGGATTACGCGCGGGTGGATCTTGGGCATGGTCTTTGTCCTCGGCATGGCGAACGCGTTTTTGGACACCACCATGCCTGCCCTCCTGGCCAACATTGTTCAAAAAGAACACTTTGCCAAACAAATGGCCCAAACCACCTCGGCTTCCCAGGTGGCCATGATGGTCGGCCCCGCCATCGGCGGCCTACTTTACGCGACCGGGCCCGCTACGGTCTACGGGCTGTCAGGAGCCATCTGCTGCGCGGCCGCCCTGATGATGATGCGGATGCGTGTACAGCAGCAGCCAGTCCCGCGTGAACCCGTCACGCTCGCCTCCGTACTAGCCGGACTCACCTTCATCCGCAGCAACCCGGTCATTCTCGGTGCCATTTCGCTGGACCTGTTCGCCGTACTGTTTGGCGGCGTAACCGCGCTTCTGCCCATTTATGCCAGTACCATCCTGCAGGTCGGGGCTTTCGGGTTGGGCATGTTGCGATCCGCTCCAGCCATTGGCGCCATGCTGATGTCGCTGTTTCTCTCCCGGCGCCCTATCGACTACCGAGTGGGACCCATCCTGTTTCTGTCAGTCTTCGTCTATGGAGTGGCCACCCTGGTCTTTGCCGTTTCCACATCTTTCACACTCTCCTTAGCAGCCCTGCTCACCCTCGGCGCATCGGATGTCATCAGTGTGGTCATCCGCTCCACCCTGGTGCTTTCGCAGACTCCAGACGCCATGCGCGGCCGAGTGAATTCGGTTAACCAAGTGTTCATCGGTACGTCCAACCAACTCGGCGCCTTCGAATCCGGACTGACCGCCGCCTGGTTCGGCGCCATCCCCGCTGCCATCATTGGCGGTCTCGCGACCATTGCCGTGGTCGTGTTATGGATCAAACTGTTCCCGCCCCTGTTTCGCGTGAACCAGTTTCAGACGAACAATCATGATCACAGCTTGCTTGATGAGACTCTGACGAACTCCTGAACGTTCCCGAGTGTTTCATAAATGATACCCCCTGTCGATTTGTCGTTGGCTCTTTCGACGCTTGCACCTATCGCAGTAGGCAGCCGGCTGTCCAGTGGGCGCCTTCTTTCTTCTGCGGACTGGTGTATCTTGACAGACTGGAAAGAGCAGGATTACAATGCGGACACAATTGTTCATCATAAGGCATCATACGCGCGACCAGGGGAGATGTACTATGGCTGGAAGAACTGAGATTGCATATCAATATCTGAAACAGCGGATATTGGATGGCACGTTTAAGCCGTCTCAAAAGCTAGTGGAGGTTGATATTGCGGAAACGATTGGTGTCAGTCGTAACACGCTAAAGAAAGCGTTGTTAAAGTTAGAACGGGAGAATCTTGTAACCATTGAGGAAAATAAGGGGGCCACCATCAAGTCTTTCACGTTGGACGAGATCATGAATTATCTTGAAATTCGAGAGGTCTTGGAAGGGTTGATAGCTCGTTCGGCTGCCGTCAACATTTCCAAGGCGGCTCTCCATAGATTGGAGCAACTTCTCAGCCAGATGGAAAATCGGTTGCAAGAGCGCAGGTTCGATGAGTATTCTAAAATGAATCAGATGTTTCACGATGAGATCTATGGCTCATCAAAGAATGTTGAAGCCGTTGAATTGG
>NZ_BCRP01000009.1 GCF_001552655.1 Alicyclobacillus kakegawensis NBRC 103104
CGCTGCGGAGCATCATTGGTGAATCCGCGCAGCCTGGTGAACCCATATTCGGACGCGGGGCGGTCCATCTGTTTCTGGTGGTGTCACGCGTGTGGCGCCAAAGGTGAGGCGGTCGAGGTCGACCGGGTCACCGCCCCACACATGGCGGAGGAGTGAAGGCGGATGAGCAGCGCACTGGAGCAGCCGCGGGAGGCCATCGCCACGGCGTGCAGGATTCTTGGTATGGAGGGGTTAGTCGATGAAATCCTCGGGCACGTCAGCCTGCGTATTCCTGGCACGGAGGAGATGTGGATCCGTTGCCGCGGCCCGCACGAAGCGGGCGTGGCGTACACACGGGCGGACGCAATCCAGCGCGTGACGTTCGACGGGGCGGGGGCGGAAGAAGGCTATTGCGTGCCGAATGAACTGCCGATTCATGCGGAGATCTATCGCGCGCGGCAGGAGGTGGGCTGCGTCATTCATGCGCACCCGCCTGCCGCTCTGGTGTGCGGCATCACGGAGTTGGATTGGAAGCCCATCTTCGGTGCTTATAACATCCCCGCCATGCGGATGGCTGTCGAAGGCATTCCCGTGTTTCCCCACGCCTACCTCATTTCACGTACGGAACTGGCGCTTCCGCTCGTCCAGACGATGGGGGATTGCCATATCTGCTTGATGAAGGGGCATGGCATCACGGTGACGGGGCGCACGCTGGAGGAAACCGTGGTACGCGCGTTGAACTTCCATGCGCTGGCCAAGGTCACGCTACAAGCCGCACAGACCGGCCGGACGGTGGCTTCCATCTCGGAAGAGGACCTGCGGGAGCTGCCGGACCTCGGGCGCACGTTCAACGAGGAGTGGGTGTGGCGGTTCTACGTACGCAAACTGGCGCATTGGGAAGGGGCGCCGCTGCAGGAAAACTAAGTTGCTGGCCGGGCAGGGCGGGAGCAGGTGGCGCTGGCGGCGATGGGCGGATGCGCGTCTATGCGGTAGAATGAAGGCTAGTCACCATCGTGTCTCCAATTGTTTTTGTGGGTCCAATTGATACCCTTCCCGGACCGCATAGGCCGCGAGCTGGGCGCGGTTCTCCAGGCCCAGCTTCTTCAGCAGCCGCTGGATGTAATTGCCGACCGTGCTGACGCTGATGCCGAGCGCCTGGGCCAGCTGTTTGTTCGTGGCACCCGTGGTCAACCAGCGCAAGATGTCCGTTTCCCGCGGCGTGAACTCGCCTTTCTCACCGTACTCCCGCAACAGACGCCGCACCACCAGCACCGTCACTTGACTCGGGACCACGTACTCACTCCGGTGTGCTTTTTGTATCCCTTCCACCACCTCTGACGGGGGCGCGTTTTTCAGGATGTACCCGGCAGCCCCGGCCGAGATGGCCTTGACAAGCGTGTCCTCCCTCAAATCTGTGGCCATCAGGACCACGCGGACGGAAGGCTGGCTGCGCAAAAGTTCCCGGGTGGCCCGAAAGCCATCCATGTCCGGCAGGTTCATGTCCATCAAGACCACGTCCGGTTTAGCGGTTTGCGCCGCGGCTATCGCTTCCTCCCCGTTGGCGGCCTGGCCTGCCAACACAAGGCCCGGGGTGGACTGTAGGATGCAGGCCAGGCCGGCCCGCAGCAGTTCCAGTTCATCGGCAATCAGGACGCGAATCACAGCTGTTTCCTCCATGGCAGTCTCCCCTTCCCATACCACCTTGAGGATACGGGGGTCTCTGCTGGTGCCGAAAGGCCGGGTTGGACCGTTTTCCGACGAGTCCAAAGGAGTCCCCCGGGGAACGGGGAGGGTGCGTTTGGACTAGTCAAGTCAGCAGGGCTTATGGAACGGGGGCTTGCAAGCAGGCTTTGTGTGCGGCAGGCGCTGCTCAGGTGCCAAACAGGGCCAAGACCTCCGTCACCGAACCGCGATTCGCGCCGTCACAACTGATCATCCGCTGGACATCAAAGCGTTCGATCTTGGCCGCCGCGTACGCCTGATTCGTGAAATCGGTCTCGTGGTTCGATATCAGAACGGGAATCCCTCTGTTGCCGAGCGCCGCGGCCAATTGCGCCAAATCCGCCTGGTCCTGCGGGCCGAAGCCACCTGCGGCATAATCGGTGAAACGAGCCGTCTTGGAAAGCGGGACGTAGGGGGGATCACAGTAGATGACATCGCCCGGTTGGGCCTGCTCCATGACGGCGCGAAAGTCGGCCAAGCAAAACCTGGCCCTTTGCGCCTTGTGGGCAAAATAGCGCATTTCTGGTTCGGGGAAATACGGCCGCTTGTAACGCCCAAACGGAACGTTGAACTTTCCATTGGAGTTGTACCGGCACAACCCGTTGTAACCGTGTCGGTTCAAGTAGATAAACAGCGCAGACTTTCGCCACAGGTCGTCGGTTTCGTTGAATTCGGTGCGCAACTCGTAGTACCTATCGGGCGCGTTGTTCTCGGGGGTGAACAATGGTTTGCAGTAGGAGATGAAGGAATCGCCATCCTGTTGGAGGATTTCATATACCCGTATCAGGTCCTGGTTGATGTCCGACAGGATGTACTCGTCGAAGTCGGTGTTAAGAAAGACGGCCCCAGATCCCACAAACGGCTCAATGAGGCGTTTGCCGTCAGGCAGGTGCTCCCGTATGCGTTGTACAATTCGATATTTTCCCCCTGCCCACTTCAAGAACGGCCTCATGGTGTGTCTCCTTTTCATCTCCTCTGCGGGATAGCGTGCAAAGTGATGTCAAGCGGTTCGGTGAGGCGGGCCATCCGTAGGCACCACCGACCAGTCTATCACGCGGCATGCGGAAAGTTCCATCGGTTTGAGGGGGAGAATGTCGCGCGATACAACCGGCACAGACGCGGATACGCCCGCAGCCCCCCGACCGGATGGTACACCCATCGTTCGACCGGGGAGCCACTTACCCTTTCCCCTTGGGCGCCTCGCGTTGGCCGCCGCCCGCGCGGTGGCGTCCGTGCCAGGCCAGCCCTGCGGCCGGGCCGGAACCAAGCGCCGCCCGGCGGAGGACGGCAGCCTCGCTCGGATTCTCTCTATGCCCCGAAGCCTAACGCGCGGGGGTGTCATATCGCGTCACGGAACGTCCGTTCGATACCGTTTTTTCATCGCCTCAATCTCTCTCCGCATGTCTGCCCGCAGGGCCGCCGGCTCCAAGACCTCCACGTCTGCCCCGTATTGCAGCAAGAAGCGCTGAAACTCACGGTTCCAGTGGGTGCGCACCCAGACTTCGTAGCGCCCGTCTGGCCACTCGGTTGTCGACAGGAGCCGCTCACCGCTGATTTCTTCCTTCGCGTAACGTGCCGCCTCCGCGGTGAAGAGGAGGTGGATGTCCGACTCGGGGCCGGACTGGTCTATGCCCCAGGCAGAGCGGAGGAATTGGGAGAGGGAGAACTCCCGTTGGCGCGTGAACGGCTGGGGCAAACACTCCGCACTTTCGATGCGCACCACCTTGAAGGTGCGAAAGGCGCGGCGCAGGTGGCAATAGCCCACGATATAGAGCGAGTTTTTCTCGGGGACAAGGGCGTACGGATCTACCAGGCGGACTTCGGAGGCGGGAGAGGTGATCTTGCGGTAGACCATGCGCAGGGTATGGCTGCGCCGAATGGCCTGCAGGATCTCGAGAATCACGCCGTCCTGGACAGACTGTGCCGTCTCGTTCATACCGGCCGCCAGCGACGGGGAGGCGCCGTCGGCGACCAGCGCCGCCTGTTGGGCAGGCGGGAACGAGTGGTTCAGCAGTTTTTCCATCGCCCGTTGGTAGGCGGAGAGCAGCGGGTGTACGCGGCCGTGGGCCAGCGCGCCGGCGAGCAGCGAGGGCATGATTTCCAGAACCATCTTCTCGGCGTCGTTCAGCGGCGCGGGCATGCGCCGCAGGTCCTGCATAATGAAGTAGCCGCCCCCCGGTTCCGACTCCACCCGGATGCCGACGTCCTCCAGGGTGCGGATGTCGCGGCGGACGGTGCGCACGGAGGTGTGGAAGTAATCGGCCAGCCGCGCGGCGGTGTACTCTTTCGGGTGTTGCCAAATCAGGTGGACGAGGTCAAACAACCGCCCGGCCAGGCGGACGCTTTGTGAATCGGGCATCGCGTTCACCCAATCATCCAAGAATCTGCCAATTCCATACAAGATGATAGGTTTGCCCCAGCCAACCGTCAATAGCCGGGCGGCCAAGCCAGGGAGTCGGGCGCGCCGGCACACGGATTGGGTGGCCGTCGCTCTGCGGCCTCCTTTGACCGCAGTTCACATGCTCTCCTGCCACGGCCAGGCACCGAGGCGCCACGTCTCCGGGGCGGGCGTGACGGATGCCGGGAGGCGATGCGGGCAAAAGTGGCCCATCAGTTCTTCGGGCCGCACGTCCTCCAACCGGTCGATGAGTCCCGCCCAGTATGCCAGTTGGCCGACGACACGCTCGGGCGGCACGCCCGCCTCGCGCAGGGCGGCGAGGTGTAGCGACTTCTCCCGCTTGGACAGGCGCCGACCGGCGGCGTCGGTCACCAGCGGGGCGTGCGCGAACCTGGGCACTGGCCAGCCCAACGCCTCGTACAACCACACCTGCCGTGGCGTCGAATCGAGCAGATCGGCGCCGCGCAGCACATCCGTAATGCGCATGGCCGCGTCGTCCACCACCACGGCCAACTGGTACGCGAAGAAGCCGTCCGCCCGTCGCACAATAAAGTCGCCGCCGGCGCCCGCCTGAAAGCGCTGCTTGCCGAGGATGACGTCGTGGAATTCGACCGCATCATCCGGGACATGAAAGCGCAGCGCCGGCCGCTTCTGCTGTGCTTTGGCGATCCGCTCGGCTGCGCTCAGATGCCGGCACGTGCCCGGGTATGCGGGTCCCTCGGCGGCCAGGCCATGCGGGGCGCTGGCTGCGCGGGCCAAGTCGGCGCGGCTGCAAAAGCACGGGTACAGCCACCCGCCCGCCTCAAGCTGGGCCAACGCTTCTTCATAATGTTGGCTTCGATCCCGTTGTCGGTACGGGCCGTAGGGCCCGCCCACGTCAGGCCCTTCATCCCAATCCAGTCCCAGCCAGCGCAAGTCGATGAGCAAATCGGCCACGTATTCCTCGCGGCATCGGGGGCGGTCTATGTCTTCGATGCGCAGGACAAACTCTCCACCTGCCTGGCGCACCTGCAGCCACGCCAGCAGCGCCACGAGCGCGTTGCCGATGTGAAGCCGGCCCGAGGGGGTCGGCGCAAACCGGCCGCGCACCAAAGAACGCGTCTCCCGTCCGTTGGTTCCCTCGTTCATTCCCATCCTCACCTGCCTTTTATGATACCATCGGCGTCCGTGCGCGCTGCGTCCGGATGGCGGGCCACCTTCTTATTGACGAACATTGGGCAATATGAATACGCTTATTCTGTACAAGACGATGCAAACAGAGGTAGATCATGGTTCGCCGGGAGGAGGAGCGTCCAGTGCGCAAGATTCGTTGGGGCATTCTTGGCACCGCCAAGATTGCCGAAGGGGCGTTGATTCCAGCCCTGCACCAGGCGGAGGGGGCGGAGTTGACAGCGGTGGCCAGCCGCCGCCCCGAGACGGCGATGGCTTACGCCGAGCGCAACCGGATTGAGAGAGCGTACGGATCGTACGAAGAGCTGTTGGCCGATACGGACATCGACGCGGTGTACATCCCGTTGCCGAACCACCTGCACGCGGAGTGGACGGTGCGTGCGGCCGAGGCGGGCAAGCACGTGTTGTGTGAGAAGCCGGCCGCCCTCAACCGGGCGCAGGCGGAGCGCATGGTGCAGGTCTGCCGGGACAACGGCGTGGTCTTCATGGAAGCGTTTATGTACGGCTTCCATCCGCAATGGGCCCGGGTGCGCGAGCTGGTGGAACAGGGGGCGCTGGGCAAGCTGCGCCTCATCAACGCCAGTTTTTCGTTCTGGCTGCGCAATGAGCAGGACATCCGCTGGTACCCAGAGGGAGGCGGAGCGCTGTACGACGTCGGCTGTTACTGCGTCCATGTCATCCGGTCGTTCGCCGGCGACGCGTTGCCCGAGGTGGTGCGGGCGGTCGGGGATCTGGACAAGCGCGGCGTGGACCGGGCGGTAACGGCAGCCCTGGCCTTCCCCGGCGGCGTGTTGGCGCACTTCGACGCCTCGTTTGCGGCGGCGGACAGGCAGCGTGTGGAGCTGGCGGGGGAGGCAGGGAGCCTCGTGGTCACCTGGCCGTTCCGGCCGGACAAAGGCGATCCGTCCATCATCTGGCGCAACCAGGACGGTGAGCGGGTGGAACGGGTGCCGAAAGTGGACATGTACCGGCTTGAGGTGGAACACTTCAGCGCCTGCATCCGTGGCGAGGAGACGCTGCGCCAAACCCCCGAGCAAACGTTGCGCAACATGGCGATTCTCGACGCCATTTACCAGGCTGTGGGCCGCGACACGACCGCCCACGGGCGGTGATTGGCCGGGGACATGGGCTTGAGGAGGGAGGCAGGGCGGCCGACATTTTGCATGCTGAAGGCATCCACCCATCCGCGGTCCGCGGAGGGCCATGGATGGCCACCCAAGGAGGGACGTATCTATGCGCCAGTATGCCCACCAGGGCTGCACCATTTCTCTCCTGGGCGGGGACATCACGAAGCAGCCGGTGGACGCCATCGTCAACGCCGCCAATCGCACGCTGCTCGGCGGAGGGGGGGTGGACGGCGCCATCCACCGCGCCGCCGGGCCCGAATTGCTGATTGCCTGCCGGCGCGTGCGTGAGCAGGTGCTGCACGGGGCTTTGGCCGCCACCGCACAGCCCGTGTTGACGTACGGGTATCGATTGCCCGCCAAGTATGTCGTCCACACCACCGGGCCTGTGTACGCCACGGATGACGATCCGGACCGAACCCTGGCCCTGACCTATTGGAACGCCCTGCGCCTGGCCATCGCGGTCGGGCAGCCGCCCATCGCCTCCATCGCGTTTCCCTCCATCAGCACCGGGGCGTTCGGATTCCCCATCCGCCGTGCGGCTCCGCTGGCGCTGCGAGCGATGCTTGCCTTTCTGAACGGAGAGGACTTGGCGTCCCAGGCGCCTCTCCCCTTGGTCGATCCGGCCGTCCCGGGTGTCCGCCTGTCCACCCCTCCGCCACCGCCCGGATCCATTCGCGAGATTCGGGTCGTGCTGTTCTCAGACGCGGACCTGCAGGTATACGAGCAGGCGCTGGATGACATCGCGGGCCCGTTGTCGGAGCAGGAGCCGGGAAAGGCAGGCGGCTGACGGGATAGACGGCCACCAGGGCGAAACACCTGGAAAAGTGAGGAGCCAGCCTCGCGGGGGCTGGCTTTTTCACGGGTCATCATGTAAATTCAACTGTATATACAGTTAGTTTGGGCAGGCGCTTGCCCGCTTGATGCGGGCGGATCGACAAACGAAGACGAGGTGATTGCCGATGCTGGCTTCTGTTGAGGCCGGGTTGGTGGAGGAGATAGAGGCCCTGAAGCGCGAGAAGAACGCGCTCATCCTGGCGCACAACTACCAGCGCCCCGAGGTGCAGGACGTCGCCGACGTGCTCGGGGACTCCCTGGCCTTGGCGCGCGCCGCGGCGAACACGGATGCGGACGTCATCGTATTCTGCGGGGTGCATTTCATGGCCGAGACCGCGGCCGTGCTCAATCCGGACAAGACCGTGCTCTTGCCCGACCTGCAGGCAGGGTGTTCGCTGGCGGACAGCATCACCCCTGATGAGCTGCGGCAATGGAAGGCCCAATACCCGGATGCGGTGGTCGTCGCCTACGTGAACACCACGGCCGAGGTCAAGGCCCTCGCCGACTACTGTTGCACGTCGTCCAATGCCGTGCAGGTGGTGGAATCTATTCCGCGTGACCAGGAGATTTTGTTTTTGCCCGACATGTTTCTCGGGTCTTACGTGCAGAAGGTGACCGGGCGCGACAACATGCACATTTGGATGGGAGAGTGTCACGTGCACGCCGGCATCCGGCCGACCCAGGTGCGCACCGTCCTGCAGAATCATCCGCGCGCAGAGCTGCTGGTGCACCCTGAGTGCGGGTGCTCGACGTCGAACATGTACCTGGCCGCGGAGGGCACGCTGCCGCGCGACCGGACGCACATTCTCTCCACCGGCGGCATGCTCAAGCACAGTTTGGCGTCGGACGCGGAGGAGTTCATCGTCGCCACAGAGACCGGCATCCTGCACCAGATGCAAAAACAAAGCCCGGGCAAGCGGTTCCTCCCCGCCAACCCGGACGCGGTCTGCCCGTTTATGAAGATGATCACCCTGGAAAAGGTGCGCGACGCCCTGCGCCACACGCGCCACGTCATCTCGGTGCCGGAAGGCATCGCCCGCCAGGCGCGTGTGGCGATTGAGCGGATGGTTGCGATAGGGTAGGGCGGGAGTGTTTGCACGCCCCAGTCGCTGCGGCTGGGGCGTTTGTGATGCTGTCAGCATTGCGCCTTGTAAGCTGCAAGCTGCGTCGACGCCGGGCCGTGCCGCCGGGAATTACACGCGCCCTTGTGCTTCGACTGGAAGCGGGCGTGGCGTCTCTTCTTGAGGTTGGAACAAACGCTCCGATTTCGCAATCACAACGGATGCGAGCGAGTTTCCGACCACGTTGACCGCGGTGCGGGCCATATCGACAATGAAGTCGACGCCGACGAGCAGCGAGATGCCCTCCAGGGGCAGTCCGATGGCCTTGGCGGTGGCAATCAACACGACGATGGCGGCTCCCGGCACACCGGCCAGGCCCTTGGTGAGGATCATGAGCAGTCCAATGGTCTCAAACTGTTGTCCCAATGACAAGTGCAAGTGGTATACATGGGATAAAAACAACACGGCAATGGCCTCATAGACGGTGGCGCCGTCCAGGTTGAACGAGTACCCGACCGGCAGCACGAAGGAGACGATGGAATTGTGGGCGCCGAACTGTTCCAGGCGTTTAGTCAGGGGCGCTAAAACGACCTCGGAGCTGCGGGTGACGAAGGCGAGCGCGATGAGGTCCCAGATGTATCGGATCAACGTCCAGTACCGGACACCGAACAGGCGAGCGGTGACAGGGAGAATCACCAACATGACCACAAGCATCCCCACGTAGGCGATGAGCACGAACTCGGCCATGGAACGCAGGCTTCCCCATCCATATTCTGCGACATCGTAGGCGATGAAGCCGAATACGCCAATCGGGGTGAATCGGACCACGTATTCAATGACTTTGAACATGGCGGTCGACAGGGCCGACAATACATCGTAAAGGGGCTGCACCGTTTCCCCCGCGGCGGCCATGGCGAGGCCGAGGAAAAGCGAGAAGAATACTATCGGCAACAGATCGCCATTGACGAAGGATGCGAAGACGTTGTCGGGAATAATGTTGAGAAGAAATTGCTGAAAATCGATCCCCTGGGCGAAGCCGTGCAGGGCAGCCGTTGACGTGTGTGGCAGCGGGAAATCCGCTCCGACAGGGATCACATTTCCGATTATCACGGCCACCAGCAGGATCACGGTGGTCACCACTTCGAAGTACAGGATGGCCTTTCCCGCAATGCGGCCCAAGCGGCGCAGGGAGCGCATTTGCGCAACACCGAGGACGATAAGCGGGAAGATCAGGGGAATGATGGCCATTTCAATCAAACGAGTAAACGCGTCCCCGACATCCTGCATGTAGATGCCGAGCGTTTTGCTGCACAAGCCCACAATCAGGCCGGCAGCGAGCCCAATGACGATTTGGACGGGGAATGAAAGTCGCTTCATCGCAATCACCTCTGGTCGATTTTATCCGAGTAAGTTTATAAGTCAACCATATAAACCTTCGAATTATGGCTTTTCCTGGGGATCCAGGTCATGTATCATGGGTAAGGTCAAGGCCATGCCCAGGACTGGCGGCGCAGATTGAAGGACCGGCAGCGTCCCACAAGACGAGGATTGGCGGTTGATGGCCCACGTTTGCCGCTTGCGGCGCCGCGATGAAGGAGTGAGACTCAATGCGGTACAGTTACCTTTCCCATCTGGAGTGTCCCAAGTGCCGTGCGACGTATCAGGCGGATGTGCCTCAACAGGTGTGTGCGTGCGGATCGCCGCTATTGGCGAGATACGACCTCGAGGCCATGCGCCGCGAATGGTCAAAGGATGACTTGGCGGGCCGCCCGAATACGCTGTGGCGTTACCACGAGCTGCTGCCGGTGCAGGAGGAACAGAACGTGGTGTCGCTCGGGGAAGGGATGACCCCGCTTGTGCCGCTCGCGCGCATCGGGGAGTCGATAGGCGTCCCGCGGCTGTACATGAAGGATGAGGGGCTGGTCCCGACCGGATCGTTCAAGGCGCGGGGGGCGGCCGTCGGCGTCTCGCGGGCCAAAGAGCTGGGCATCCAAGTGGTGGCAATGCCCACCAACGGCAATGCGGGCGCGGCGTGGGCCACCTATGCGGCCCGGGCAGGCATCCGAGCCGTCATTGTCATGCCGGAGGATGCGCCCGCGATTACCCGCAACGAGTGCGCCATCGCCGGGGCTGATTTGTATCTTGTCGACGGGTTGATCAGCGACGCCGGGGCCATCGTCCGGCGGGCGGTTGCCGAGCACGGTTGGTTTGACGCTTCCACGCTGAAAGAGCCGTATCGTCTAGAGGGGAAAAAGACGATGGGGCTTGAGATTTTGGAGCAATTCGGCTGGGAGGTGCCGGACGTCATCCTCTATCCGACTGGCGGCGGGGTTGGCATCATCGGCATCTACAAGGCGCTGCGGGAGTTGCAGGCCCTTGGCTGGATTGGCGAGAAGGTGCCGCGCTTGGTCTGTGTGCAAGCCAGCGGTTGCGCGCCGTTGGTGCGGGCGTGGGAGCAGGGCAAAACAGAGAGTGAATTTTGGGAGAATGCGTCCACTGTGGCCTTTGGCATCACAGTGCCAAAGGCTTTGGGCGATTTTCTCGTCCTGGAAGCTGTGTATCAGACGGAAGGGTGCGCCATCGCGATTGACGACGAGGAGACGTTGCGGGCACAGGCGGACCTGGCGCGACAGGAAGGTGCGTTTATCTGTCCCGAGGGAGCCGCCACGCTCGCGGCTGCGCGCAAACTGCGCGAATCGGGCTGGATCCGCGACGGGGAGTCGGTCGTTTTGTTGAACACGGGTGCGGGCATCAAATACCCGAACACGGTATCGGTGGACGTGCCCACGCTGCGGCCGGAGGATGATTTGTCTTGATGAAAAGGATGCCAACCTGAACCTGAAGTGGCTTGACGACGCGGATTCATCCGGTGGACCAGCGGCCCGCATGGCGTGGGCCGCTTTTTGCTGAGGTGTTGCGGCGTTTTGTGCCCTGTCTCTGTGGTCATCTCTTCGCCCATGTCCCGAACACAAAATTCATACTTGACATCTTGGAAAACTAATGATTAGAATTCGGGTAATCCAGCCAGATTGAGTGTTTCGAATGGTAGGACTGGCCGATGGGTCGCTCGTCCAGGGACTGACGTGGGTCCACCTGTGCCACGAACAGGAATTTTTAGGAGGAATCTCATTGTTCACAAAGGAGTCTGCATGGCGCATCAGTACCAAGCGTGTGGTTGTGATAGGGATTGGAGCGGTGTTATACGGACTGTTGTCTTACGCCACGAATTTCATTCCAGTAGCTGGAAACAGTTTGCGGCCGGCTATTGTCATCCTCACACTCCTGGCTGCGTGGTATGGACCCCTGGTCGGCTTCTTCGCGGGGGCCATTGGGTCGTTTCTCACCGACCTGCTGGCGGGCCAGATCTATCCGCACTGGGAAATTGGCAATGGCATCATCGGTCTGATCGCCGGACTCATTTACCTTTTCAGCGACTTCGACTTAGACCGCGGCCTGGTCAAAGGAAAGCATTACATCCTGATTGCCGTGCTCAACATTGCCGGGAATATTGTGGGCCTTGTCCTGCCGTCCTTGATTGACTGGGCGACCGGCACGCCGTTTCTGACCGCGGTGGTGTCGTGGGCGCTGATTCCTGCGCTCGTCAATTCGGCGTGGGTGGTCACCTTGGGCCTGGCCTTGCTTGCGGCGGTGTCAAGGCGGAGAAAGACCGGGGAGAATCTGCAAGTTGGCGCTTCGTGACCGTCAGCAACCCGTCATCTCACTTCACGGTGTCACGTTCACGTACGCTGGCCTGGCGGACCCGAGCTTACGGGACGTCAGCCTGGAGATTCGGGCGGGTCAACGCGTACTCATCGTCGGGCCGAGCGGATCGGGCAAGTCCACTTTGGCCCGATGCATCAACGGGTTGATTCCGCACAGCTTTCGCGGCCGCCTTTCGGGGACAATTCGCGTTGCAGGAAAGGACACATCGCGGGCCCGCATCAGTGAGATCGCCGATTGCGTGGGCACCGTCCTGCAGGATCCGGAGAGCCAGTTTGTCGGCCTGACCGTCGCCGAGGATGTTGCGTTTGCCTTGGAGAACCAAGCGATGCCGTTGCACGAGATGAAAAAGCGCGTGCAGGAGGCGCTGGATGTCGTGCGAATGCGGCCTCATCGAGAGCAGAGCCCGCACGATTTGTCCGGCGGGCAGAAACAGAAAACGGCCTTGGCGGGCGTGCTGGCGATGCTGCCGGACATCCTCCTGTTTGACGAACCGCTTGCGAATCTCGATCCGGAGAGTGGCCGGCAGATGATGCTGCTCATCGACGAATTGCACAAACGGTTGGGCAAGACTGTGGTAATCATCGAACACCGTTTGGAGGATGTCCTGGCGATGGATATGGACAGGATCATCCTCATCGACGACGGACGCATCCAGGCGGACTTGAGCGTCGCGGAGATGCTGGTTTCGGGACGGCTGGAAAAAGCGGGAATTCGCCTCCCCCTGTACCTGGAGGCGCTTCAGCGCATGGGGGCCACATATGACGCGGAGTCTGTGCCTGTCACCGTCAACCAGGTGCCTCGGGACGGCACGGTCCAGCGCGCCGTTCAGTGGGCCACGCACCCCCGGAAAGAGGAAGACCTGAATCGGGGGGCCCCCGTCCCTTCGCCAAAGCCGCCGGTGGTAGAGGTTCGCGACCTGGGCTTCGCGTACCCGGGTGGTCATGCTGCACTGGACAACGTTTCGTTTTCCGTCTATCCGGGTGAACGCGTGTCTCTGCTGGGGCACAACGGGGCGGGAAAGTCGACTCTGTGCCACTTGCTTTTGGGGATTTTGAAACCGCGGCACGGAAGCGTCCGTATCCACGGCGAGAAGACGGATGGTTGGTCGGTGACCGAGCACGGGCGGGCGATTGGGTACGTGATGCAAAACCCGCATCACATGCTGTCCCAGGACAAGGTGTTTGACGAGGTGGCGTTTGGCCCGCGCAATTGGGGGCTGGCGGAGGCCGAGGTCGTGCAGCGGGTGGAGGAGGCACTTCGCATCTGCGACCTGGCGGGCTATCGACATTGGCCCATCCACGCGTTGAGTTTCGGCCAAAAGAAACGGCTTACAATCGCCGCCGCGCTGGCGCTGCGACCCAGCATGTTGATATTGGACGAGCCAACGGCCGGCCAGGACTATCGGCACGCGCGAGAGATCATGAACTTCATCTCCAGGCTTGCCAAGGCAGGCATCGCCATGCTGGTGGTGACCCACGACATGCAGTTGGCTTTGGAATACACGGACCGGGCTTTGGTACTTGCCCACGGGCGCCTGCGGGGGGACGGGCCCGTCTCCAAGGTCTTCAGCGATCAATCCTTGCTCATGGAGGCGGGACTGCAGGTGACAAGCCTGTATCGGCTCGCCGAGCGATTGGGCATGGCTGACGAGGCGGAGAGCCTCATTCGGCGATTTATCGAACGGGAGGAGGCATCAGGTGAAACCGCTTAGTCTCCAGTACCACCCTGGGCAATCATTCCTGCACCGATTGGATGGACGTACGAAAATCGTCCTCTTAGGCACCTGGACCGCCTCGATCTTTCTTTTCATCGACATGCGGGTGTTGGCCGTTTTTCTGCTGGTGGGCATAGGGCTGATATCCTTGTCAGGCATCCCGTTTTCGCAGATCCGGACGATGGTTTTCACGCTGTTTGGGTTTGTTTTGCTGACGGCCGTGCTTACGAACGTGTTGACTCCTGGATACGCTGGGCGTTACTTTCCCGTCCAGCACGTGCTGCTTTCCGTTGGGCCCGTGCGGGTGACCCGAGAGACGCTCGTGTACAGCCTGATGCTCATGATCAAGTACGCGGCCATCTTTCCCATGGCCATCCTGTTTGTATTGACCACACATCCTGGGCGTCTTGCCAGCAGTCTGCATCGACTCGGGCTCCCGTATAAAATTGCTTATGCCCTCAACATAGCCCTTCGCTACCTGCCCACCGTGCAGCGCGAATTCCAACATATTGCGTATGGACAACAGGTTCGCGGCCTTGACCTGACCGGAAATCGCCTGGGGATATGGAAGAAAGCCAAGGGAATGGCGGCCATCGTCGTCCCGCTCGTGTTCTCCAGCCTGGATAGGGTTCAAACCGTGACGGACGCTATGGAGCTGCGGGGGTTTGGGCGGAGCAAGACGCGCACCTGGTACAGCGCCACCCAGTTCAGCAGGCTGGATTATGTGGTTTGTCTGGCCTCCTTGGCGGTTTTGGGAGTATCCATTTACTTGAAGTGGACGGTATTTTCCTCGTTCTGGGCTCCGTAAGGCGAAGGGACCCTATCAAGGGTGGTCCATCGCGTTTTAGGGAAAGGCGGCACTTGACTGGTGGGTTGTGCCCCGCTGCCCGAAGTGAAAGGGCAGCTTCTTTTTTGCTTTTTATGCGCGTTATGCGTGGCTGCGGCCACAGGTGATGTCGCTCTCAAGTAGGCGGCGAAATTCATAGGCGAACTTTTGTTCCGTGACGTGATCTGTCACCCTGGGGATTTACTCTTGGTTTTGTCCAGGCAGACAGGAATTGTCGGGAAGCAGCAGGGGATACGGAGACAATGACTCTCGTGAAGAAGGGCGATTGTATCATACAGCCTGCAAAGCTCAAGGGAAGACAATTCCTGTAAATAGACTCCGTCGTTGTCACGAGTGTATTTTGATTTCTCTCTTCAGACACCTATATCTAGAAAGTTTTATTCAGATTTCAATATAGAAGCATAATGATGCTATAATTCATATATCAGTTTCTTCTGAATGGAGGTGAATGGATGCGGATCTCGCTCGAGTTTATCAGCAAGACACCCTTGCGCCTGCCTCTTCAATACAACCACTTGTTGGCGGGTGTGTGGTACAGCTACCTGAACACGCCCTATCGGACTGTGTTACACGACCAAGGCTTGCGAAGGGTGAAAGGCAAGCCGGTAAAACTCTTTACGTTTTCGCGCTTGGAAGGACCGTACGTGATGGACCGGAAATCAAAAACCATCACCTTTCACGGGCCAGTCCGTTGGACGGTGGCCAGCGCGTTAGACGAGCTCATCTACGATTTTTCCATGTCTCTTCTCAAAGCAAAGCATGTGTTGTTGGGAGGGATGGAGGTACAAGTGGGGGCTGTCAGGCTCGAGACCTATACCGGAACCACAACGCAATCCCAGATTCGTCTGCTGTCGCCTGTCACTGTGTATAGGACCGTGAAACAACCCGACGGACGCAAGTTTACACACTACTATCGTCCGGGCACCCCTGAGTTCACGTCATTGCTTCGCAAGAATCTAATTTTGAAGGCTACAGCATTGGGGATGGACATCACCGACGATGATGCTCAGTTTGAGATGATCCCGGTAGACGAAAACAGCCTCAAGGAGCGAATCATCCTCTACCAAGACACACCAGTTCACGGATGGGACGGTGATTTCCGACTGCGAGGAACAAGGAAAATGTTGGAATTGGCTTGGAATGCGGGGGTCGGGATGAAGAACTCAGGTGGATTTGGCATGATTGACATCTTTTCCCGAGGGAGGTGAGACCATGCTCGATGCTATGGTGCGCTTGGGAAGCATGTTGGCCCGTGGTGAGGACGATCTCCTCTTGACATTGGTGCAGCCCATGCCGTCAGTACAGGGAAAAGACCCGTACATCGTTTGGGTCAATATCGATACTCACCGTCCGCAATTGGAGTTCCAAAAAGTTGAATGTCGGGAAAGTGACAGGGAGCGCCTTGCCGAGGAATTGCTCTGGGTTGGGAACGCGGCAGGTCCAAACAGCCCACAGTGGACCGCTACAACGAATTCCCTGCGCTACATTCTATCCCAGACCATCGTGAACCTACAACAGATGCTTCCGGACGGTTCGTCGCTGAAAACGACGCTCTCGGACATCCAAGCGCACTGGATGGTGGATTTAGGACCACAGCGGGGGCCTGAAGAACGTTACCGTTATGTGCTCGATCTCGTTGCGCTTGGTTTCCTGCACCCGGATGAGTGGAAAGAAGTGGTGGGCTCCCGGCAAACGAACCCGGAGGAAACGATTCGCGGGAAAACGTTTATCCCGGATATAGAAAAACGGGTTATGCAAGCGGCCAATATCAGCAGCAACCGCGTCGTGCTGTGGTCATTATGCATCGACGGGAAACGAATTGTAGATCATCCGGATTACCGCGAGCTGGTGGTTCATGACAGAATTCTGAATATCTTTGCGGAGGAAGCTTCGCCAGGCATATGTTCAGCATGCGGGGCAGAGGACCTGGTCACAGCCAATTTTACGCGCATGAAATTCAAGTACTACAACACGGACAAGATTTCATTCGCCAGCGGCGTGCGGAGGGAGAGGTTCAACCGGAATTTGGTTGTCTGCTCCACGTGTTACAAGGCTCTCCTGGCCGCGGAGGCGTTTGTGCACGGCCACATGAGAACACAAATAGGTCACCTGCGTTTCTACGTCATTCCTGAGATTCTAGGTCCAAATTCATCCGAGGTAGACCCCCGGGCATGGACCAGGCTCGTTCGTCATCAGGTCCAATCCGTTGTGAACTTCGCGGGCATCGCTGACCTGGAGGACGAGATACAAATGGATCAGGAAGAATACGGGTACCTCGGTTATGTAGTCAACTTGTTGTTTCATGTGTGGAACAACGCGGAGCTGCGCCTGTATAACCTGGTTCGGGACGTCCCGCGAACTCGGTTCCAGGAGTTGCGTCGCGCCTTTCGACGGTATGAGCGACTAGGTGAGGACCTGTTTGGCCCTCGTGGGACGAACCAGGAACGAATCCGCTGGACGCCTGATTTCACAGCACTGTACCGTCTCATTCCTGTCACGCGGACGAATCGGAGTGAAGAGTACCGGCGCGTGCTGCAACTGTTTGACGCGTTGCTGACGGGACAAGCGATATCGTACCGAACCCTGATGGAGTCCTTCTGCAAATTGATACAGATTCATCGTTTTGGCCGCTACGCCTCCACGAATGTCATGGCGCCGCAGGCTGGGTTTGAATTATCTCGTCTGAGCGATGACGTTCTGTTGGCGAATATGGTGCTGTCGATGTTGCAAGACCTGAAGCAGCTCATGGGATCTCCGTTTCATAGGGAGGCGAAAGATGTGCAGCGAGACACTCATTTGGATGCAGACGCTTTCCTCAGGCAGGTTGGGTATCGTGCCTCGCAGGAGGCCCTGTTTTGGTTGGGAGCGGCTGTATGCAGCGTGGCCACCGCGCAATGGAACAACAATCTCAAGACCATGCCAGTGTTGGAGAAGATCAATTACCGGGGTATGAGCGCGGCTGACGTGATTCGATTGGTTGGAAAGATTGAGGAAGCTTTCCAGCAATATAAGTTATTCCAGTGGTCAACCGAATCCGAAGCGTTGTTCCGCATGCACTTTGCTTTTGCCCAAGCCCTGGAGACCAATCCGCCACGCTGGAAGGCTGAGTACAGGCTGACCGATGAGGAAGCTGTATTCTACATTCTCACCGGCTTTGCCTACCGACGCAAGCAGATTCTTTCTCACCGGAGGCAGAATACACAGATGCCAGAAAGCTTGGTCGGGGATTCAGAATCATAATCCATTGCACAAAATACAAGGGAGGACACCGAAATGAACAACAGTGAACTGCTGTTTTTGTACGACGCGCGATTGGCGAATCCCAACGGCGATCCGGACGATGAAAATCGTCCTCGCATGGACTATCAGGCGAGGCGCAACCTGGTGAGTGACGTGCGCCTCAAACGGTACATCCGGGATTATCTTCAGGACATGGGGCACGAATTGTATGTTGCGCAACCAAAACAAGGCGAGGTTGTGACAGCAGACAAGCGGTTGCAGAGTGTCATGGGTGGCAACAAGAAACCGACCGTCGCCGACCTGCCTGTGATTTTGGACAGGTTGATTGACATTCGTTTGTTCGGGGCGACCATGCCCATCAAGGGTGAGTCAGCAGGCTCTGGTTCTTCCATTCAGGTCACGGGACCTGTGCAGTTCACGTGGGGGTATTCGTTAAACCATGTCGACCTGGTGAATTCCTATACCATCAGTTCCCGGTTCAGCTCGCAGGAGGAAAAAAGTCAGGGCACATTTGGCAAAGATTATCGGGTCTACTATTCCTTACTGGCGTTTGCCGGTGTCGTCAGCGGGAAACGCGCAGAACTCACGCGGTTGCAACCGGGGGATCTAGCCTGGTTGGATCAAGCTTTGGTGGAGGCCATTCCATTGCAGACCACCCGCAGCAAGATCGGACAGTACCCGCGGCTTTATCTTCGCGTGGAGTACACGGATGACCGGACTATCCTGGGCGATTGGCGTGAACTTCTCAATCTGGAGGAGAAGGAGAATTTGCGCGAAACAGGGGATGTCCGGCTGCACGTTGATCGGCTTGTGGAACGCGTTCTCGCTTATCAGGAACGCATTGCAGCTGTTCATCTTTGGCAGCACCCCGATTTCTCAGTCCTGTATAAAGAAAAAGCGGCGCCTCTGGCCACAGTGATGGAACAACTCGTTCCTAGAAAGGTGATTGCAGTTGAAAGCGGTGCGAGAGTGACGGGCTCATGACCATTCCCGATGGCATTGTGGTCTTTGAAATGAGCGGGAGAATGGCCCACTTCCGCAAGGTTCATACGAATTCCTCTTCTCTCACGTACTTGGTGCCTCCGCGAACAACCCTTAGCGGCATCGTAGCCGCTATATTGGGGCTGGAGCGGGATTCCTATTATGAGCAGCTCGGACCAAGAAACTCTTGGTTGACTGTGTCCCTGCGCACGCCTGTGCGTACCGTCATGCAAACGATAAACAACTTGTTTGTGAAATCTCCATCGGATTTGTCGGGGTCCAATGGCCATACCCAGGTGCCCACGGAACTGGTCATACCGCAAACGGGGGAGGGCGTCCTAACATACAGAATATATTTCTCCCATAGGGACTCAGCCGTCATGAGCGAGCTGGTGGAACGGATAGCCGAGCACAAACCGGTCTATCCAGTTGCTCTGGGAACGGCTTCCATGCTTGCGTCCTTGCACTGGGTGGAGCTCGTTACCGTTGACCGCCTGCAACTTATTCCCGCGGGAACCGATATTGATGTCGTCACCCCTTGCCTTTTGGATGATGTGGCAGGCTGGGCCTCCGGTTTTGACGATAACATGGGAAAGCCTGTTGAAGCGGTCAAGGACCTGATGCCATACAGCTTCGGACCACATCGCACTCACGGTTGGAGCCGGGAATTTATCCTGGAACGTTCTGGGAATCCCATGCCCTTGCGATTGCGCTCCCCAGCTTGGCGATTGCATTTTACAGGCGGCCATTCGGAAGTCATAGCCTTTGCTGAGGACGGTGAGTCTTTAAGGTGAGGGATTACGATTCTCACGTCTGGCGTGAAGCCGATGGACGGATCTCTCGCCGGACTCGTCTATCCGACCACCTACAAGCGGTGGCCAATGCTGCAGCCGCAGCATTGGCCGACCGTGATGTGAGTCTGCAGAGATTTGGAGCTCTATCGGGTTTGTGCCACGACTTTGGCAAGTTTACGTCTTACTTTCAGACCTATCTTGTCACCGGCCATGTTCACCCCAAGGGTTTTCAGCAACACTCATTCATATCGGCATTGTATGGTGCGTTTGAAGCGTATAGGGTTCTCGCCACTCACCAGTGGCTGCGAGAGTGGGATCCACTGCTCATTTATCTGGCGATCAAACATCACCATGGAGACCTGGCCAATCTCGACGTAGACATTGGCAGGCAATGCATGCGTGCAGCGGATCCGTTTGAAATAACAAACCAACTCTCCGATCCGCTGTTCAAAGCGTCCCACCAAGTGCGCGATCTGGCGACGCATATGAGCGATGTCGCTGCCGAGTTAGGCAGGGCAGCTTATGGATTGCCCAATCTGCTGCCCGAGGGTTTCGTTCCACATGTGCAGGAATTTGTTGAAGATGGCTGGTGGAAGACATTTAGTCGGTTGGTCAAGGATGCCCGTTCGTATCGTCGTACGGCTGACATGAAGGGCCACCCCGTGTTCTTGCGGTTGCTTCGATGCTTCTCGGCGTTGATTGATGGAGACAAGCGCGATGCCGCACACATTGTCACTTCCACACGTGTGGATATACCTGCCACCATTGTGGATGACTATGTCGCAAAGAGATTTAGAGGGGTTCATGGCATGGCCACTGTGCGACGGGGGCTATACGAGAGGGTTCGCCAGCGCGCAAGAGATTTTTGCGAAAACGGGTTGTTCACACTGACTGCCCCGACTGGGAGCGGGAAAACCCTGTCTGCCCTCGCAGCAGCGATGTACCTGAGAAATCACGGTCAAGCCACAGGACAAGGGGTCCCGCGCGTCATCTATGCAATGCCATTTACGAGCATTATCGATCAAAATTATGAGGTACTCAGAAGCGTCCTGAGCAGTCTGGATGCCTTCAGCGGCAATGAACATCAATATGTGATGATGCATCACCACTTGGCCCCTGTCAAGGCTCAACGCGATGGCGTTGAGCTGCCGGTCGAAGATGCCTTGATGCTGCAGGAAGGATGGGATAGTGAATGTGTTGTAACCACGTTTGTGCAACTGTTTGATACGTTGTTGGGTTATCGAAATCGTGCCTTGAAACGTTTGCACCGTTTGGCTAATTCGATTTTGATTTTGGATGAGGTGCAGAGTTTACCTGCCGAATACTGGCCCCTAATTGGCAATTTGTTGACTACTGCTGTGAAAGAATTGCGGATGAAGGTCATCCTGATGACGGCGACCCAGCCCCGACTATTGGTCTCCGGAGCCGTCGAATTGGCTGGGGAGCCTCAGGAAGTGCAGGATTTATTTGAACAATTGGATCGGGTTGATCTGTACGTGGATCTCTCACCCGTATCCCTGGACCAGTTTATAGACGATTTTCTGCAGAGATTCCGGCGTGATCAGTCATACTTGCTCATCTTCAACACGATTCATACGTCGATAGAGGTGTTTCAGCGGCTTGAGCAGCAATTACGAGGCACTGTGGAACATTTAAGCTACTTGTCTGGGAACGTGGTGCCGGCTATACGCAGGAAGCGTGTTGAGGAGATCGTCGCTGCAAGTAGAGCCGGACATCCCGTTCTCGTTGTAGCCACGCAGGTTGTCGAAGCGGGGGTCGATCTGGACGTAGACGTGGTATACCGAGAATTGGCACCGATCGATTCCATAGTGCAGGCGGCAGGCCGGTGTAATCGCAACAACGCTTCATCCGACAGGGGGGAGGTGCGCGTATTTCAGCTCCTGCGCGAGTCTGGAGCGCGCAGTTCGATGGAAGTGGTCTACAAGGCCTTTAAGTCGGAAGCTACACTACGAGCGTTGGACAAACATTTGGGTGGCTCTGGGGCAGGTGTGATACCGGAATCTGCGTTACCCCGGCTTGTGACAAATTATTTTGAGACGCTGGCTGACACCATATCCAAGGGAGACTCGGAGCAGATCTGGCGCTCGGCCGCCAATCTTGACTTCTCTCCAGGAAAAGAAGGTGACGGGTTGGCGGTTTGTGACTTTCATTTAATCACCGAGTATCCGTCGTATGTAAATCTCTTCGTAGAATGTGACGAGTCAGCCGCAGAGTTATGGACGTGGTACCAGACAGACGTTGTACACGAGCTGGATTTTCGTCGGCGTCAGGAAACGTATTTGCGACGGAAAGCAGAGTTTCATGGCTACATTCTTTCCGTGCGCGCGAAGCGTGCCATGTCATTAGGTGCACAGCCAATTGGAGATGGAGGGTTGTGGTACCTGCCTGGCGTGGGGAATGGGCACGAGTATTACCACCCGGTGACAGGGCTGGCCTATCAGCCGGAAGATATCCAACTTATGTTGTAACGAGAGGGGGCACGATGGACGGAATGATCGAAGATATACCTGTAACCGGCACATTGGTCTGGTATTTTCATGTCTGTCCTCGCGAAGCTTGGTTGATGTCACGCCAGCTTACGCCCGACGAGGATGACGACAACATTCGCTTGGGGCGCATGATCCATGAACAGTCGTTTCCCAGAGCCACGCAAGAGGCCGATTTGGGCAGCGGAAAAATGGATCGGTTGGTAAGACGCGATGGACAATTGGTTGTTTATGAGGTAAAGAAAAGTTCTCGGCATGAACATTCGGCGCGAATGCAGTTGCTCTATTATCTGTATCAGCTCCACGAGGAAGGGATAGAGGCGGTAGGTGAGTTGCACTTTCCAGAGGAGAAGAGAGTCATTCGCGTTACATTGGGCGAATCTGAGAAGGCAGAAATTGTGCGTACTTTGTCCCATATTCGGGAGTTACTCGCTCAAGGATCTCCACCGGCGCCAACACGAATTCCTGTATGCCGGCAGTGCGCTTATGCCGAGTTTTGTTGGGCATAGCTTCAGCGTTCCTGTGCAGCAGAATATGGAGGAGAACCTATGGTTGAGAAGAGCGTATACATTTTCTCCAATGGCGAGTTGAAAAGAAAGGACAACACCTTATTTTTCGAGACCGAAGAGGGAAAGAAGTTCATCCCAGTTACAACAGTCCGGGATATATTCCTTTTCGGCGAAGTAATATTTAATTCTAAAGTACTGAATTTTCTATCCCAAAACGAAGCTTTGGTTCACTATTTCAACCATCATGGTTACTATGCAGGTACCATATATCCTCGAGAGCATATCGTGTCGGGCGACATGATACTTCGCCAGGCCAGCCACTATCTCAATGTAAAATTACGGGCGGAGATAGCTCGCCGGTTTATTCAAGGTTCCGCACAAAATATCCGTAGGGTTTTAAAGTACTACCAAAGTCGTGAACGAGACGTAGCGGGGCCAATTGAACGGATTGAATCCCTACTGTCTACTATTGATGAATACGAGGATGTCACTCAGTTGATGGCAATTGAAGGAAATATCCGCGAGGCATATTACGGAGCCTTTGATGCGATTCTTCAAGACAAAGGTTTTCGGTTCGAGGGGAGAACGAAGCGTCCTCCGAAGAATCCGCTAAACGCCTTGATCAGTTTCGGAAATTCCATGCTATATACGACGGTGCTCAGTGAGATCTATAAAACGCACCTTGACGCGCGCATTGGCTACTTGCATGCTACCAATTTCAGGCGTTTTACTCTTAACCTGGACGTGGCTGAGATATTCAAGCCAATACTCGTCGACAGGATCATCTTCACTCTAGTGGGAAAGGGAATGTTGAAACCCTCTCACTTTGTAAAGGGATCAGGAGGAGTTCTTCTCAATGACACTGGGCGCGCTATCTTTATTAAGCAATGGGACGAGCGTTTACAGCAAACTATACAACCACGTGAATTGGGGAGACCGGTATCCTATCGACGGTTAATTCGTATGGAACTCTATAAATTGGAGAAGCATCTCCTTGGGGAAAAAGCGTATATTCCTTTTGTTGCTCGATGGTAATATGTGGGGAGGGTGTAAGGTGTTTGTTATCGTTGTGTATGACGTGAATGTGAAAAGAGTATCGAAGGTCTTAAAAACGTGCCGTCGTTACCTTTATTGGGTTCAAAATTCAGTTCTAGAGGGTGAAATTACAAAAGCGGGGTTTGAAGAGCTCAAGCGAAAGTTAGCCGCTATTATCTCACCGGAGGATGATTCGGTTCTATTTTATATATTCCGCTCGACACGTTACACGAGCCGTGAGAGCATGGGCGTCCAGAAGGGCGGAGAGGACCGCTTTCTTTGAAATACGGAAATACGGCCCATACGTCTACGTCAGCCATCGCTTGGCCGTCGTCGATCTGCGGTCGCGTCAAAATCCCGAAAGATCGACGACAGCGCGGGAACAATCACATTCGTTGTTACAGCAAGGGTTTTTCGGTATCATGGACCTAGCAGAAACCGCTTCTTACAATTTACCAGCCGTTTGACTTGAGGACACCTATGCGGAAAAAATGGGTTGTTAGACTGCCTTTAAGGGATTGAAACTAGATAAGATTCTGTCCTTTGCACTGGTGTTGGTCGGTTGTTAGACTGCCTTTAAGGGATTGAAACTCACGAAACCTAACATCAATATTCCCATCAACATAAATGTTGTTAGACTGCCTTTAAGGGATTGAAACAATCAAGCGTCCGGCACGGTGGGGCAACAGATTTCGACGTTGTTAGACTGCCTTTAAGGGATTGAAACATGATTTCGGCTGCCTGACCGCCGCCACTGACTTTAGTTGTTAGACTGCCTTTAAGGGATTGAAACTATCGACCGCTGCCAGAATATAACAACGGCGAATGGGTTGTTAGACTGCCTTTAAGGGATTGAAACTAACGTGAAAGCTGAGTAAATCACGACTCTTTGGCCGTTGTTAGACTGCCTTTAAGGGATTGAAACGCGGTCATCGCTCGCAACCGTCGCGGGTTTTGGCAAGTTGTTAGACTGCCTTTAAGGGATTGAAACATACGGTGCGAAAGCCGGAATTGCCCGTCCGAATCCGTTGTTAGACTGCCTTTAAGGGATTGAAACCAATCGTCTGCATGATTTGGTTAGGTGGAATTGGCCTCTGTTGTTAGACTGCCTTTAAGGGATTGAAACACAACACAACCAAAGTCATCACAGGAAAGGTGCGACGTTGTTAGACTGCCTTTAAGGGATTGAAACACGGGTATGTTGACGGGTATGTTGACGCAAAATCTCAGTTGTTAGACTGCCTTTAAGGGATTGAAACTACGGGGAGCTGGACGATGAGGCAACCCCGGGTACGCCTAGTTGTTAGACTGCCTTTAAGGGATTGAAACTCTGGGATGACTACGACGATGATGGCCTGTGCGTCTGTTGTTAGACTGCCTTTAAGGGATTGAAACCGGATCAACGCCTACGCCTCCGGTACGAATTATGCGTTGTTAGACTGCCTTTAAGGGATTGAAACAGTGAGAAAGAGATCAAGCAGGACGAGACAGCCATCAGTTGTTAGACTGCCTTTAAGGGATTGAAACACTTCGCGGAGGGCGCGACATGAACGATGGCGTATACAGTTGTTAGACTGCCTTTAAGGGATTGAAACTGACCGTGACTTGGATCTGATAGCTCGTGTTGTTCTGCGTTGTTAGACTGCCTTTAAGGGATTGAAACAGCAAGATCGACGACCAGTACCGGGCCGCATACGGCCGAGTTGTTAGACTGCCTTTAAGGGATTGAAACCAAAAGGCATCATTGCCGTCCGGAACAGCGAACATGGTTGTTAGACTGCCTTTAAGGGATTGAAACATCACGGCTCGTCCCGCCTTTCGTTGCGAAAACAAAGTTGTTAGACTGCCTTTAAGGGATTGAAACTGCTCCGCGACTTTCACGCGAGATATGATAGGCACGTTGTTAGACTGCCTTTAAGGGATTGAAACTTTGGCAATATGCAGGGAACAACTCTATCCTCTCGGTTGTTAGACTGCCTTTAAGGGATTGAAACTGGCATATGAGCCCACGACCTCTTCATCTGGCACCGTTGTTAGACTGCCTTTAAGGGATTGAAACTTGGAACCGGTCGACGACCAGCTTGACTCACCAGACTCGTTGTTAGACTGCCTTTAAGGGATTGAAACACTGGGTACTGGCATGGCGAGCAGGGGACGGGAACCCTGTTGTTAGACTGCCTTTAAGGGATTGAAACCAGCCGCGCTAGACTTCGTGCAGAAGGAAGCGACCGGTTGTTAGACTGCCTTTAAGGGATTGAAACTCCCGTCCATCCATACGGCCTTCCGTCTGCAAACGGGTTGTTAGACTGCCTTTAAGGGATTGAAACGGAACGGCCAGATGCAAGCCAACAGCACAAAGCTAGTACCAGTTGTTAGACTGCCTTTAAGGGATTGAAACTCTCTGTGAATGAGCTTCAAACGGCCTTCCGTCTGGGTTGTTAGACTGCCTTTAAGGGATTGAAACCAAACTATGCCGTAATGACGGTCACGGAGCTAGACAGGGTTGTTAGACTGCCTTTAAGGGATTGAAACCAGGGCGGCGGAAAACTCTCTGGCGGGCAGGGAGACGTTGTTAGACTGCCTTTAAGGGATTGAAACTACGTAGCGTGCCGATACTATCTTTCGGCGTCGGACTGTTGTTAGACTGCCTTTAAGGGATTGAAACTTGTGCGCCGAATTCCGATGGCGCGTGTGCTGCAGCTTGTTGTTAGACTGCCTTTAAGGGATTGAAACCACTTGGTAAGTCGGCCAGCGTGGATGTGGAGGCGCTGAGTTGTTAGACTGCCTTTAAGGGATTGAAACATGCAGCTCAGAAGAGGGACCTGCAGACGCTCATTCAGGTTGTTAGACTGCCTTTAAGGGATTGAAACTCCTTCAGTTCGCCAAATCCCTCGACCCATGGGAAGTACGTTGTTAGACTGCCTTTAAGGGATTGAAACTCACCTCGTAAAGGTGAGCCATGCGCGCCAGGGTTTCGTTGTTAGACTGCCTTTAAGGGATTGAAACCGTCTGCGTTCACGGCTGCGGCTGCAGGTGCTGGCGGGTTGTTAGACTGCCTTTAAGGGATTGAAACTCTCGTTCCTTGGGACGAACGCGCGGCCTATGCTCGGTTGTTAGACTGCCTTTAAGGGATTGAAACGATAGGTTTCGGGAAGTCACGAATGGACGGCACTTTGGTTGTTAGACTGCCTTTAAGGGATTGAAACTCCGTCGGATCTCGCGCAGTCTGCAGACGATGACAACGAGTTGTTAGACTGCCTTTAAGGGATTGAAACACCGGCACGTTCAGAGGCTGCGATACCGACGTCGCTGCGTTGTTAGACTGCCTTTAAGGGATTGAAACCGTCATGAGTGCTTACGGTGCGTTCACACTGCTCAAGTTGTTAGACTGCCTTTAAGGGATTGAAACTACGAAAGCGGGCCGCCCAATGGGCGGTTTTTTCAGTTGTTAGACTGCCTTTAAGGGATTGAAACACGGAGACTGGGTCGAGTTCAACGACATCTACGATCTGTTGTTAGACTGCCTTTAAGGGATTGAAACATCTCTTCGAGGAGGGCGTTGGTCTTGTCGATACCGTTGTTAGACTGCCTTTAAGGGATTGAAACTAGCCCATGGCCTCAAACCTTATGGTCTAAATTTAACGTTGTTAGACTGCCTTTAAGGGATTGAAACAACCATCGGCCAGCGTATACACCAGCGGAAAGACCGTTGTTAGACTGCCTTTAAGGGATTGAAACTGGATTGCCTGTGGAAAACCAGCGGTGGAAACACATAGGGTTGTTAGACTGCCTTTAAGGGATTGAAACGCAGCACCGGCACCGCGCTGACGTTCACGTCGCTCGTTGTTAGACTGCCTTTAAGGGATTGAAACTCGAGCAGGCACAAGCCCTGCTGAAGGAGGCTGAGTTGTTAGACTGCCTTTAAGGGATTGAAACTCCGTCGGATCTCGCGCAGTCTGCAGACGATGACAACGGTTGTTAGACTGCCTTTAAGGGATTGAAACTCCACTAGATAAGGGGGAACGTAACTCCGATGGCTGGTTGTTAGACTGCCTTTAAGGGATTGAAACTCTTCCGTTTCGCATCCGTTGGCGCACGCGCTCGAGTTGTTAGACTGCCTTTAAGGGATTGAAACCCGTACTTGAGATCCACGATGTGAAGCGTGTCGCCGCGTTGTTAGACTGCCTTTAAGGGATTGAAACGATGAGATACGAGAGCGGAACAAAAGGCGAAGCATTTCAGTTGTTAGACTGCCTTTAAGGGATTGAAACTCCACCGTCGCAGCCTACAGCAAGGCGAGCAACAGTTGGGTTGTTAGACTGCCTTTAAGGGATTGAAACAGAAACTAACAAGATTTTACGATGAAGCAGTACGCGCAGAGTTGTTAGACTGCCTTTAAGGGATTGAAACATGCTGGACGAGAAGCGCCGGAATATACTGCATCTACTAGTTGTTAGACTGCCTTTAAGGGATTGAAACAAACAACAAAACGTTGGGAGGTGGTGAACGGATGGCACGTTGTTAGACTGCCTTTAAGGGATTGAAACATCAGCGCCTCCAGGCCGCTCCCACGATTGCCGTACTCGTTGTTAGACTGCCTTTAAGGGATTGAAACTTATTTCTCGGATGCCCAGGAAGCTTGGGAAGATCCCTGTTGTTAGACTGCCTTTAAGGGATTGAAACTGCGTAGGATTCCAATGGCGCGCGTCCTGCAACTCGAGTTGTTAGACTGCCTTTAAGGGATTGAAACTCGTATACTCGGATCGTGCTAAACTAGCAAACGATGGTTGTTAGACTGCCTTTAAGGGATTGAAACCGCGAGTTCTCGTCGTTCATCTTCAGCAGTGAGAAGTTGTTAGACTGCCTTTAAGGGATTGAAACCCGCTCTCTAAAGACTCCATGATCCTTTCCAGATCGCGTTGTTAGACTGCCTTTAAGGGATTGAAACATGCCGGCAGCGCGGCCGTCCTAACCAATAAACTCGTTGTTAGACTGCCTTTAAGGGATTGAAACAACTTCATCCTGACGATGTGCGAACGAAGAAAGAACGTTGTTAGACTGCCTTTAAGGGATTGAAACTCGACCCGGAAAGCGGGGAATGGCGCGGAGAAATAGAGTTGTTAGACTGCCTTTAAGGGATTGAAACTCACAAGTTCTCGAAAAAGTAGTGGCCGCCATCAGTTCGTTGTTAGACTGCCTTTAAGGGATTGAAACTCCGCTCAAATAACTACCCGACCATCATATGGCAGTAGTTGTTAGACTGCCTTTAAGGGATTGAAACAAGATGCCAAGGTTTTTCTCCGAGTGGATGGCCCGGTTGTTAGACTGCCTTTAAGGGATTGAAACTACAACGCCCGTACTTCACTCTGGTCTACACAAACAAGTTGTTAGACTGCCTTTAAGGGATTGAAACTGTTTGGAAATTCTTTCACAAGCAGACGGCAAGTCGGGTTGTTAGACTGCCTTTAAGGGATTGAAACGCAATGGTAAAGGGACACTGGCTGTCGATGATGACACAGTTGTTAGACTGCCTTTAAGGGATTGAAACTTCCATATTCGCCTTCAAGATGGGCGGCAAGTTCAAGTTGTTAGACTGCCTTTAAGGGATTGAAACTCCCAAACTCACCCAACGATCACTCCTGTCTGTCCGTTGTTAGACTGCCTTTAAGGGATTGAAACAAAGCTGCAACTCCGGGGCCGTGGGTGTGGAGACACGGTTGTTAGACTGCCTTTAAGGGATTGAAACCCATACGTGCTTCGATGTCCACTCTTCCACCTCCTGTTGTTAGACTGCCTTTAAGGGATTGAAACCGTGATGTCCGTGAGGGTTTGGATGCTGTTCAGCGGGCCCCAGGTTGTTAGACTGCCTTTAAGGGATTGAAACGTTATCGCGCCCAAGAAAGTGGCTGAAGCGACCTGGAGTTGTTAGACTGCCTTTAAGGGATTGAAACCGCAGGCTCTTCCCAAGATTATTACCCCCGAACGATTCAGTTGTTAGACTGCCTTTAAGGGATTGAAACCACTTTACCGTTGAAGTGATGAATTAGTATGGCCACGTTGTTAGACTGCCTTTAAGGGATTGAAACACACCAAGGGCATCCAGCTCTTGCGCAGCGTCCTTGGGTTGTTAGACTGCCTTTAAGGGATTGAAACTCCATACATCCATCCCGCGCGAAAAATCTCCAGCCTCCCGTTGTTAGACTGCCTTTAAGGGATTGAAACTTCGCGCCTGATAGTGCCCTGACCTTGCTCATCTCCGTTGTTAGACTGCCTTTAAGGGATTGAAACGCCGACCGTCAAAACCCCAGTCGATGGCCGCATATGCGTGTTGTTAGACTGCCTTTAAGGGATTGAAACGAATGTGGGCGTTCAAGTCAATTTCAGGCTCCAGCCTCATGTTGTTAGACTGCCTTTAAGGGATTGAAACAGCTCCTAAACAACTCTTCTAATCCCTCTTCTTTTTCACGGTTGTTAGACTGCCTTTAAGGGATTGAAACCACAGGGTGAGCAGCTGCCGGCCGAAGTCGTGTCGGCGCGTTGTTAGACTGCCTTTAAGGGATTGAAACGTTGGACAGTTGATTTCACACGTACCCATGCTTTAGTTGTTAGACTGCCTTTAAGGGATTGAAACACGCTTGGAGCAACAAACTTCTCACTCGTTATAACACACGGGTTGTTAGACTGCCTTTAAGGGATTGAAACTAGGCGGTCACTTTCACGGTGACCGCCGCAAAGCCTCGTTGTTAGACTGCCTTTAAGGGATTGAAACCGGTCGGTCCCGGCGCGCTTCACCAGATAGCCCATGTGTTGTTAGACTGCCTTTAAGGGATTGAAACGAAGTGGTCAACAGCAATCCCAGCCAAGCAATGGACGTTGTTAGACTGCCTTTAAGGGATTGAAACTTCTATACGTGTAATCACCTTGTGCAAGTTCCGGCCAGGTTGTTAGACTGCCTTTAAGGGATTGAAACGTTGTCCTGGAGTGGATATCTTGTCCAATATGAGCTAGTTGTTAGACTGCCTTTAAGGGATTGAAACGCCGAAATCAAATACACGGTCGGCGCGCTAACCGGGTTGTTAGACTGCCTTTAAGGGATTGAAACGCGGGTACCCCCTTGCGCATCACCGGTCTGTACTCGCGTTGTTAGACTGCCTTTAAGGGATTGAAACCGCAGGGTGCGGTACTTTGGTGATGGCGTGATCCTGGTTGTTAGACTGCCTTTAAGGGATTGAAACAGGTGACGAAAGACGCAGAACCACGGTATTGGATCGGTTGTTAGACTGCCTTTAAGGGATTGAAACATGCCCCTAATCGTTCCTCAATCTCGTCCAGCCAATCCGTTGTTCGACTGCCTTTAAGGGATTGAAACGCAGGTGAGAACGCATGACCCATGCAACCGAGACGTGTTGTTAGACTGCCTTTAAGGGATTGAAACTGGACAACAAGCTCCGAAGGGTTCGAAGAACCCAGGAGAGTTATTAGACTGCCTTTA
Source organism: Alicyclobacillus kakegawensis NBRC 103104 (assembly GCF_001552655.1). Taxonomy (GTDB): domain Bacteria; phylum Bacillota; class Bacilli; order Alicyclobacillales; family Alicyclobacillaceae; genus Alicyclobacillus_G; species Alicyclobacillus_G kakegawensis. Next base: position 31,134 of record NZ_BCRP01000009.1, read on the forward strand.
AGGGATTGAAACACCCGCATAAGAATGGCGAGTTCGAGATACCATTCAGTTGGTTAGACTACCCTTGAGCATTCCTGTAATGAAGTAATTCTGAGTTTGAGGCAACAAACAACTCTTGAACTGAACGACGTCATCGCCGGCATATATATTTCAGTCACCTAGCCGTACAAGAGAGGCCGTGCAGATCGCACGATGGCCGGCAGTGCTGGTATTGGCGCTGTTTGGTCAGGGAGAGGCTTTTCGCAGCCGTACGCAGCCAAACGCTGTTGCACATGCTTCCGGCAGGAGGAGTGGGCAGGCTACTAGGCGAAAGAGTAAAAAGAGAATGGGATTCATCCTTGGGCTGAGTTCCTCCGAGCTCGACAAGCATGGTAAGGGTCCAAGAGAATCCGCCCCAAACCTGGGAAGGAGGCCGCAACCGTGTCTGTATACGATTTCACCGTCGAACGGATCGACGGGACGCCGCAGTCGCTCTCGGACTATCGCGGCAAGGTGCTGCTCATTGTCAATGTCGCCAGCCGCTGTGGATTCACGCCGCAGTACGAAGGTTTGCAGGCGCTGTACGAGGCGCATCAGAAAGAGGGGCTCGAGATTCTCGGTTTCCCTTGCAACCAGTTTGGTGGGCAGGAACCGGGGACGAACGACGAAATCCTGCAGTTTTGCCAGACGAACTACCGCGTCAGCTTCCCGATGTTCGCCAAAATTGAGGTGAACGGCAAGAACGCGCATCCTCTCTACCAATACTTGAAGGAGCAAGCAAAGGGCGCCATGGGGACCGAGGCTATCAAGTGGAATTTCACCAAGTTCTTCGTGGGGAGGGACGGCAGTGTGGTCCGTCGGTATGCCCCCAACACGACGCCGCATGAACTGGAGCCGGATGTGGTGGCCGAGTTGGAGAAACCGGCGCCGTAGCCAGGAGACGGCATGGCGCGGCGGGGCTTGCCCCTGTCTCACCGCTGCCTGGGCAGCACCCAGGCGTTGTCCGCCTTGTGAAAGCCGACATGGGGGTAATAGGTCATCGCGCCGGGCGACGACAACAGCACCAACGACACTTCTTCCCCCAGTTCACCCTGCACGGTCTGCAGCAGCCCCTTGCCGATGCCCTGTTTCTGGTAGTCCGCGTCCACGGCGAGGTCGGTGAGGAAGCAGTAGAACCGGAAGTCGGTCAGGGCGCGGGCGATGCCGACGAGTCGACCGTTGTCGCGGGCGGTGACGAGCAAATCGGTGTGCTTGAGCATAAACTCAATCCGCTCGGTATCTTGATACGGCCGCCGCAGCCCCGATGTGCGATAAACGCGGATGGCTTCTTCAACCGTTACAGGTCCGTTGACCTCGAATGCGATGTCGGCCATGGGCCGCTCACCTCCGTGTGCGCCAAAGCAATGTCGAAGCCATGAGGTGGCAAGTACCTTGTCTGGATAAGATGCCGGTGTCTGTCTCCGCCGACAGGATCGCCGCTGCTCACGCAATCGTCCGGGGCCCGCTGGCGTCGCGCCTGCGCTCGGTCGGCGCCGGACGCAAGAGAGTGCCCCTTGGAGCTCAGACCGGGAGCGACTGACTGAACTGGCGGGATCGCTCCGCGGCCGCGTGCAGGGCCTTGCCCAGCAGGTGGTGCACTTCGCCGGTGCGCATCACTTCCAGCCCGGCAAAGGTGGTGCCGCCCGGTGAGGTGACGCGGCGGCGCAGTTCGCCGGGGCTCAGGCCCCACTCGGACAGGGTACGAGCGGTGCCAATCAACGTCTGCAACAGGAGGCGGCGGGCGAGTTCCGCCTCGAAGCCCAGCGAGATGGCCGCTTCCTCCATCGCCTCCAGCAGGTAGCAGAGGAAGCCGGGCCCGCTGCCGGAGACCGCGGTCGCCGCGTCCATCAGCGACTCGGGGATCTCGGCCACCTCCCCGAGCTGGCTGAGGAGCAGGAGGACGTCCTGCTTGTCGGCGTTCGTCACGCCCTCGCCGAAGGTCACGGTGGTCATGCCGGCGAGCACGGAGACGGGGATGTTGGGCATCGTGCGAATGGGGCAGACCTTGCCTTGGCTCTGCTGTCGCAGGCGGGCAATCGGAATCCCAGCGGCGAAGGACAACAGCAGCTGCCCGTGCAGGTGCGGCGCGACCGCCGCCAGGGCGCCGTCCACGTCGCTTGGCTTGGTGGCCACGACGACGAGCCGGGCGGACGCGGCCTCGTTCAGTGATTCGGCCACGCGCACACCGTACTCCTGCGCGAGGCGGGCCAGCCGCTCCCGGTTGCTGCGGTTGGTGACGGCAATCTGGTGGGGCGGCACGGTATGCGTCTCCGTCACGCCGCGAATGAACGCTTCGGCCATGGATCCTGCCCCAATGACGAATATCTCCCCGCTCCAGGTGTTCATGATTCTCCCTCCGTTTGTCCGCTTTTCGCTCTCTGCCTGCATCAAAAAAGCCCTCGCCGCCTGCCGGTCTGGCAGGGGCGAGAGCTATCTCCCGCGGTACCACCCTGATTCGCGCCGCCCAGAGGGTGTTCAGGGCCTAACAGTCACCACGTCAGGCGGGCGCCTCATTGTCGCAGATATCGGTGCGATCCGGACACCTTATGGGGGTGTCAGCTCGAAAGGTGGGTTCGTTCCGGTCCGTGACAGGACGGCTTTCAGCCGCTGACCGTCCCTCTCTGAGTCCGTTGTCCGGAACTACTGGCCTTCGTCGTCGCCGTAATGATTCGATTGGGGATGATTATACACGCAGTTTCGACACATGGCAAGACGGTCAAGACGGTTTGGATTTGACTTCGGTCCAATTCCATGGTAAGGTAGGGCCTGTCGGCGCGGGGTGGAGCAGTCGGCAGCTCGTCGGGCTCATAACCCGAAGGTCGCAGGTTCGAGTCCTGCCCCCGCAACCAAACAACAGATCGGTCCGGATCGCACGCGCGAGCCGGACCGTTCTCGTATGCAGCGGGATACAAGCCCGCTAGAGCGGACGCTGCAAGATGGACGGGCGGCCGTCGCGTTCGACGTGGCAGATGACGAGGTGCATCTGGCCGTCGATGAGGATGGGGCGGCCGGCTAAAATGTCACCGCGTGGCATGATGGACAAAGTCCAGCCGGTGGGCAGCTTGGCCTCCAACTCTTCCAACTGCGCGTCGTCCAGTTCGGTGCCGGTGACCGGCGGTATGTATCCTTCCGCATAGGAATACCAGATTTGCCGCAGGGTCTCCAACGCTTCCGAAACCTCAAGGACATGGGAAACAGGCAGCATCTGCGCACCTCCGCAGGGTTCTTCGGACGCGGCCCGTCGACAGATAAGGGGGGTTGCCTGCCACGCCCGGAATTCAGGTCTATCCCCAGTCTTGCCGGTTTTGTTCGGATTCAATCAATCTGCCAGGCGAGGTTGAGAGATTGCAGGCATGGGCGGGGGAGTGGAGGCTGTGGAAAGCCCGCGGCCGGTCTTCGCGCCGCGGGCTGTCGAGGTTGTCTCTGTACATCGGGATGTTCACCATTCTTTCTTTTTATCGTTCGGGGTTAACCGTCGCACAATGTGCCAGCCGCCTATGGCGACCGATGCGGCCAGCACGCCGTTGAGCAGCAGCACCGCCCACCCGACGCTGGTGGTTGGCAGAGGGGTGGTGATGGCGAGAAACAAAGCCTCTCCGACCACGAGAGCCAGCAGTTTGGTCGGTATCCTGCGCAGTCCGGGCAAGTCTTTGAGCAATTGGACGATGAGCAGCACGGCTGCGCTGGCGCCACCTATCGTGTGAATGGAATCTACGGAGAAGAGCGAGACATCGTACATACACACCACCTTCTCGCGTTGATGTCCCGTGCCGTCCGGGGCCAAAAAACGCCCTGGTGTCGGACACGGGCGTTTCATGCTTGGCATCGACGGACGCTTGCGTCGATTTATTGAATTTGTAATTATTATAGATTGGGAATTTCGGATGTACAGCTATCCGGAGTATGATTCATAGGGAATATCCCGGGTATTGCCAAGCCTCGCCCTATCCCTACAAACGGGTGCCAGCGGTGGAGGAATGTTCCGGATAAGGGCCCCTATGAATCATGACGATAGTGGCGCCGACTTTGGGCGTGCGGCTGCAGAGAGGCGCCGCTGGCGTGTCGTTCGTCAGGCAGGGAGACGATGGTGCTCTCGTCCTTAGTGCAGATGCAAAAGCGTGTGCCTTGGCGCGAAGTGTAGACAGCACAGACCGGGCTGCCGTTGGTGAGCGCCAGATCATTTTCGAGCTGCGCCGCTTCGTCCAGGTCTCCCCAGTCCCCCTGCATGTATCGGGAAAATGCCCGTACCAAGTCGTCCGTGTCGATGTCGTCATGCGCCAGAACGGCGCGTGTCCAACGTATCCTCCCGATAGGGAACAGCACCCTTACCCCTCCAACCCCTAGGAGATTGATGTCACGTTCTTTCGATTCGCTGCCGGCAGCCCATTTCCTGCTCAAACTGACTGAAATTTTCCGGGTATCCGCGGGATTTCGTACAGGCTTGCCGCGACACCCGCGCAAGGGCGGATGGTTCAGACGAACGGGGCGACGTCGTCCCCAACAGCCAAGGTCCGGCGGTGTGCCGGCCAGAGGGCGACGATGGCCAGAGCGAGGGCGGCCGCCAGGGCAATCAGGCTGTCGGATTGCATCATCAGGCGGACGCCTATCCGGTCGGCGATGAGGCCGCCTGCGACCGTGCACGCGGCGTTCAGCACCTGCTGCCCGCTTCCCAGCAGGTTTTGCACGCGCCCGGCCAGGTGGGCGGGCAGGGCGGATTGTTGGTACGTGGAAAACCCGGCTCCGCAGATGGAGAAAAATCCGCCGAGCAGGATGAGGCAGGCGGCCGCCTCCGGGAACGACCGGCTGCAGGCGTAGCCAAGATAAGCGGCCAGCGACAGGGGCGCTCCGACGGCCATCATCCAACGGGTCGACAGGCGGCGGGCCAGCACCGCCGCCGTCACGCCGCCGGCGGTGTAGCCGATGCCGGCGGCGCAGACCAAGGCGCTGTATGCGGAACTGGGCAGGTGCAGAGCGTCCTGGGTGAAGACCACCTCCTGCGCGTCGCCCGCGGCGGCCAGGCTCATGATCAGCCAAAACAAGCTGTACACGCAGGCGTACAGCCAGTTCTGGCGCAAAAAGCCCCCGGCTTGGCGCCAATCAGCGGCCAGAGTGCGCGGGAGCGCCAGGAGACGGCCTCGCCAGGTCCTTGGCATCGGGATTGCGTCGGACACGGGTATGGACGGCTGTGGAGCTGCGGGCGGCGGGGCGCTTGCCGGTGAGGCTGGGCTTGCGGCCGTCTCGGCTTGCGGCTGGCGCGCAGACACTGTGGACCGGGGCAGCAACAGAAACGACACGGCCGAGACGAGAAACGAGAGGCTGTCCAGCCAGATGGCCGGTTTGGCGGCGCCCAGAAGCAAAAATCCAGCCCCCACCGCCGGCCCCAACACCAGCGCCCCGGACTGCAGCATGCCGCTGATGGCGTTGAACCTCTTCCGCCTCTCGGACGGAATCCGCTCCATGATGTAGGCGAGGTAGGCGTTGTCGAAAAAGCAGCGTCCCCCGTTGATCAACCAGAGCAACAGGTAGAGGACAGAGAGGTGGTTGGCCAGCGGGATGAGGGCGGTGGCCAGCGCGCGAAAGCACTCCACGCCGAGCAGTGTCGCGCGTTTTTCCCACCTGTCGGTCAGGCTCCCGCACCAGGTGCCGAATGTGATGGCGGCCAAAGGCGCCATCACCCACAATCCGGCGACGGCGGCCGCCGAATGGGTGGTCTGCAGCACGAACACGTTGATGGCCACCAGATAGATGTAGTTGCCCACACTGGAAACCGCCTGCCCGGTGAGCAGGATGACTGATTGGTTTCGGGCGGATGGCTTGGTCGTGTCCGGTCGGCGCGGAGCCTGGGGTTTCACGGGGGAACTCACCTCGCTTGGGTTCGGGTCCATGCACCTTTGATTCTACCTTATGTGCCTCCATTTTTCAGGATTGCGATTAGCACACCACTTCCAACAGGGTCAACTCCCCGTCCTGCAGCGCCCCGTCCAGCTCGCGCGCGAATGACTCGGCGTCGACCGCCAGCCGGTGCTTGACGCCGAAGCTTTCGGCGTACAGACGAAAGTCCGGGTTGTCAAAGGCGATCCCGGTGACCGCGAGGTTTGCGTCTTGCTGTTTGCGCTCAATCAGGCTGTAGCGCTTGTCGTTGAACACAATCGCGCAAAAGCCTGTGCCCAGGCGCCGGGCGGTCTCTAGCTCCTGCGAGTTCATCAAAAACCCGCCGTCCCCCGAGATCACGACCACGGGCGCCTGCGGGCAGGCGAGGCGGGCGGCGATGCCCCCGGGCAGGGCCCCGCCCATGGCGGCCAGGCCGTTGAAGATGAGGGTCCGCCCGGCCTGCTTGGGCTGGTACCAGCGCGCCGTCCACACCTTGTGCAGGCCCACGTCCGAGATGACCACCGCGTCCTCCGGCAGCCGTTCGGTCAGGGTCCACATCACCTGGTGCGGCAACGCCTCGGAAGGGCTCGGCGGGGTGGAGAGGGCGTCGAGGCGCCGGGCGCGAATCGCCAGGTGGGGTTGTGGATCTGGACGGTGCCCGACCATGTCGGCCAGGGCGCGCAGGGTGTAGCGCAGGTCTCCGACCAAGTCTAGTTCCACCGGGAAGTGGGCGTCCGTCTCTGCCGGCACATTGTGGATGTGCAGGACCCGGCGACGGCCGTCCGCGTTCCAGGTGGCGGGATCATATTCCACCAGGTCGAAGCCAATGGCAATCACCAGGTCGGCTTCATGGAGCGGGCGCAGCCCGGTCGGGTAGGGTTTGCCGCCGACGGTGAACAGGTTGAGCGGGTGTGCAAACGGCAGCACCCCTTTGGCCATGAACGTGTTGACCAGCGGCAGGTTGGCCTCCTCCACCAGCTGCCGAACTTCTCCCCAGGCCTGGTTGCGGATGACGCCGTTGCCGGCCAGGATGATGGGCCGCTCGGCGCTCATGATGAGCCGCGCCGCTTCGCGCAGACTGTACCCGTCCGGGTACGGATCGGCCAAGCGTCCGATGGGGAGGGGCCGGCCCTCGACCTCGGCGCGGGCGACGTCCTCGGGCAGCTGCAGGTGCACCGCGCCCGGGTTGTCCGACGCGGCGAGCGAGAACGCCTTGCGCACCACCTCCGGGATGGTGCGGGGGGAGAGGATTTGCTGGTCGTACTTGGTGATGCCTTTGAACAGCTGGATGGTGTCGACGTTTTGATGCGACTCCTTATGCAACCGGGTGCGCTCGGCCTGGCCGGTAAGGGCGACCAGGGGGGACCGGTCCAGGTGCGCGTTGGCGACGCCGGTGATGAGGTTGGTCGCGCCCGGGCCGAGCGTCGCCAGGCAGACGCCGGGACGCCCCGTCAGACGGCCGTAGACGTCGGCCATAAAGGCCGCCGCCTGTTCGTGCCGGGTGAGGACGAAACGGATGGAGGAACGAGTGAGTGAGTCCATCAAATCAATGTTTTCTTCGCCCGGGATGCCGAAGATGTACTCCACACCTTCCGCCTCCAGGCAGCGCACAAGCAGATCGCTGGCTTTCACGGGGTTACCTCCCTGACGGCTGTTGGCTTTCCGCATGTCTCGGCTCTATTGTAAGCGAGGCCGACCGTTCGATAAAATATATCTATTCGATGAAATAGTTCTCGTTATGAGATGAAATAGGGATCGGCGGGAGGGATCTTGTTGGATTTTCATCAATTGCGCTACTTTGTCACGGCGGCTCGTCTTGGTCACGTCACGCAGGCGGCGAAACGCCTGCACGTGGCCCAGTCGGCAGTCAGCCGCCAGATTCACCTGCTGGAGGAGGAACTGGGCGCGCCCTTGTTTGTGCGCGAGGGCAAGGGCGTGCGGCTCTCTCCGTTCGGCCGGCGCTTCCTGCCGCAGGCGGAGCGCGTTTTGCGCCAGGTGGAGGTTGCCCGCGAGGAAGCGCGCCGTTTTCACGATCCGCACGCGGGCGTTATCCGTCTCGGCTTTCCGCACAGCGTCGGTGTGCATGTGGTGCCGCGGCTGTTGGCCGCATACCGCCAGGTGGAGCCGGCGGTCACGTTCGATTTGGTGCAGGACCGGGTGCGGCGGCTGGTGGATGCGCTGCTTGAGGGGGCGCTTGATTTGGCCATTGTCGCGCCGTGGAAGCCGCTGTCCGGCGTGCCGGTGGAGGGGCGCCGGCTGTTCGAGGAGGAGCTGGTGGCGGTGCTGCCGGCGGACGCGCGGATGGCGCAGGAAGGGGCGGCGACGGAGGATGGCGCGGCGATGCAGGATGAGGAGGGCATGCAGCACGGAGCGGCAATGGAGGACAGGACGGCGACGGAGGACGCTGGGGCCGGGGACGCTGCGCGGGGGCGGGGCCTGCACCTGGCCGCGCTGGCGGAAGAGCCGTTCATTTTGTTCAAGCCGGGCTATACGCTGCGCGAGTTGGTCCAGCAAGCCTGTATGGAAGCGGGTTTTGTCCCGCGCGTCGCCTTTGAGGCCGAGGAGACGGACACCATCCGCGCCTTCGTGCGGGCGGGGCTGGGGGTGAGCGTGCTACCGCCGCTGGGCGCGGGGGCCGATGCGGGCGTGGTGGAGCGGCCGGTGGTCAGCCCGCCCATCCGCCGCACGGTCGGCATCGTGTGGTGGGAACAGGGGGAATTATCCGCTGCGGCGCGGGCGTTTGCCGATTTTACGGTGCAGTGGATGGGGGAGCAGAATGGACGCGCGGATCGACCATAGCGAGCGGTATATATCCATCACCCTTGGCCAGCCCTTAGGAATGAATCAGACTCCGGACAACCGGGAACAGGGCAACGCCCAATGCTCCTAGCGCTACGGCAGCGGTCAGCAGCGTGAGCGCATGCACCCGGCGTTCGGCGCGCGCCATACGAATCAACAGGGCGACGAAAACGGCTACAGGGATTACAATGGCGGCGACAGCCGACCAACCTAATCCCACGCTCCCGAGTGCTTCCGGCAGCGTCCAAGCGATGGGTGCGGCGAGACATGTGTCCCCGAGGCGCCCAGGTTTGTGAGATAGGGCAGCGACCGCGCCGAGAATCGGGCATGCGGGTACGGCGGCGACGAGCCAAGGTGCGGCTTCGCGCCATCCATCACGCAGGGGCAAGGAAAAGCGCAGCACGAACAGAAGGTGGTACAACACAAGCCACGCAAGGAGGTACGCAGCCACTGTCCCGGTGCTGACGAAGATCGCCTTGCGTGGCGTCCGGACACCGCGCGAGGCCGAGACAGCCAGCAAGAAACCGAATGTGACCCACGGGGCGGTCGAAGCCCCGAGATCCATGAAAACCCCCGGAACTTGTCTGAGGAACTGTGCCAAAACACCCAAAAGCGCCCCGGTGATGGAGGAGGTGACCCACGGGCGAACGCTTGAATGAAGCGTGGCGATTTTCTCACGGCCCCTTCGAACAGTTGGATTCATAAACATCCCCTATATAGTTCATGCTGCCATCCGAGGCGTTTTCGGTCATTTTCTCATATTCCAGCTGCACCGTACGCGTACAAGCCGCAACTACGTGCGGATCGTGCGTGGCGATGACGATGGTTTTGCCGGCGCGGTTCAGGTTCTTGAGGATTTCCAGGATGGCGTCCCGGTTGCAGGCGTCCAGTGAACCTGTCGGTTCGTCGGCGAGAATGAGGTCGCAGGGCTTCAGCAGAATTCTCGCTACTGCCACCCGCTGCTGCTCACCGCCGGACAGTTCATAGACTTTGCTGTGGAGCGGAATCTCCAGCCCCACCTCCGCCAGTGCCGTCTCTTTCTGTCTTTGTCTCTCCCTCTTGGATTTCTTGGCGTACATCAGGGCGACCTCCAGATTGGCGTCCACAGTCTCTTCGTCCACCAGGGCGTAGTTCTGAAACAGGTAGCCGATGCGGGTGCGCAGAAGGCGGCTGGCCTGGCGGGACCCAATCTGCGGGCTGGGCCTGCCGAACACCCGGACTACTCCTTTGTCCGGTTTTTCGAGCAGTCCCATGAGGTTCAACACCGTGGTTTTTCCGGCTCCGCTCTTGCCTGTGATGGCCACCATTTCCCCATCGGCGACCGTGAGGCTGTAATCGTCCAGCACGATGCGACGTCCGTAGCGTTTGTGGACACGGACGAGTTCACAAATGGTTGCCATGTCTATCAGGTCCCTTCCTTCAAGCTCTGGGCGATATTCTGGCGTTCCATACGAATCAAGGCGCCGACCGAGGCGGCCAGCTCGATGGCGATGAGGGCGGCCAGGATGGTCAACAGATGGGCGACGGCGGCGCCCGTCATCCTGCTTGATTCCGGCGGGCCACTGGTGTACATCCCATGCAGCACGGCGAGGCAAATCAGGGATTGTCCAATCCACGTGCAGGCAAAGAACAGCAGGTACTCTTTGTACGTGCGGACAAAGCACCATCCGAACAGCCGGCGCACCAGAAACCGCTGTCGGTACTTCGTGAAGAAAATCGTCAGGTTCTGTGCGACGAGGAAGGACGAACTCGCCAGCAGTCCCAGGGCGATGAGCAAGAACCCGTTCATTTCGACTTGCAGCAGGTGGATGCTCTGTTGAATCGCTTCGTCGATGCCCACCAGGTTTTGCAGTCGGTCGTCAAGATGGAGCTTCTTCAGTTCGGGATCCAGCGTCATCCAGGTGCGGATGGAATCGCCCTGGATGAGTCGGACCTTCAGCGCCGAGGCTTCCCGCCCATCGATGTATCCTAACCCGTCAGTCGAGACGGTGTTGCTTTCCGTGGCCACTTGAATGATGGGATCCACGATGTTGTTGTGTTGCTGCGGGAAGACTTCTGGATCGAAACTGAAAAGCTGCTGGTGATTGGCCAGCCAGATGATACGGATTGACTGGTGCTTGACCCGATTGGAAACGGGGAACGGTTTTTCCTCCTGGTATGCCTCCCGTCTCTCATTGCGGAAGTAGGAGAGGATCTTTTTTTGTTGGCTGCTGTATTTTTCCGGCACGAGCAGAATCCGGTCGCTTGTCCGGTCGGATATGCGCACGGGGTGATGATGCACGTCATAGACCGGAAAGCGGCGCAGGTAGTTCGGATTAACCGTGACGGAGCGGACAAAACCGGCGGGCTCGGGCAAGCGCAGGTACGGCTCTTCATACTCCTCGGCGTCGATAAAGAGGGCTCCTCGTTGATTCAGGTAGGGATACAGCCAGCGGGTCTCGACGTATTGTGCGCTGTTGTCCCCTTGCGCGGCGCTGAGGAAGTCATGTCCCACCGACACGGGATAGAACACGCCATAGCCGTTCGTTTTGGGGGTTTCCTGCCATCTGGCGAGCAGCGCCTGCTGGCCGTGGCGAAGCGTGTACTGGCTCCAGGCGGCGAACATCAGGAGCGCCAGGACCACGGACCAGCCCGCTTTCACCAGGGTGTTCACGACCAAGACGCTGGTGGTGTGTCTGCGTTTCTTAATCGCGCCGCTCACGCGGACCCTCGCGATGTACAGGTACGTGATGAGCGACGCCACCGCAATCAGGGCGTACATTTCACACTGCGTGAGCAGGATATGGGACACAAACAGGACGGTCGTATGCGGAACGGCGATCCCCGCCGACACGCACGCTGCCGATGAGAGCAGAAAACTGAGCAGGATAAACCGCCCAATTACAAGAAACCAGATCCGCCCGTTGGATATCCCGTGCATTTTCATCACGCCGATCCGCTTGGCGGCGTGAAAACTATGGTACACAAGCAGGATGAGCGTGATGAACATCACCAGGTACCGGATCTCTTGCACGTATTGCAACAACCCGTATCCAGTCGTTCCGAACCCTTTGGGCCTGCTCACCGTTATACCCACTGCGCTGTTCGTGAAGTCCTTGGGCGTGTACGGACGTTCCAGCTCACGCTGGAAATGACGGTTGATCTCGGCCACGAATTGGTTGACAAATGTTTGGTACGCGCGGGCGGTCGCAGCCTCGACCGAAAACTGCCCGGACAGCGGCAGGTATGTACCTGCTTCCAGCAGTGGTCGAATCTCGATGAGCGCCGTGCCGCTGAACGTTTTCAGAGTTCCCACCTGTCGCGAACTGCCGGTTGGTGCCGAGGAGATGAAAGCTCTGCCGTGTTGGGTTTCCATCGGGGTCAGGAAACGGCCGCTTAGTAGGCTGAAACGGTCATAGAGGTGAGAGGGGCCCGTGAGCAAGATGTATTGCGTGATTTCCGGCTGATTGTCGCTGGTGTAGCCGATGCTCACTCGGAACAGGTTGACATCCGACTCTTTGGCCGCCCGCAGCAACAAGGGATAGATCTCCTTCCAGCTGTTGGGAGCGAAAAACAGCGGCCCGTCCGGAATCCAGAACGGCCGACCGACGTCAAGGTCCGCATTCTCCGCCTTTTCTATGGTGGCTTGCTGGACCTGCGAATACGTGAGCGCAAACGAAAACGCCGACACGAGCATGAAAAAGAAGGTGAGCAGCTTTTTCAAAGCGTCTTTTCTCCCTCGCGGACGATGCTGGGTGCACTGATTGGCGGCCGCTGTCGCGAAGAAAGCGGCCGGGCCTATCCTCTGGTTGCCGGGGTCTCGGGCAGGGCGGGATTACGCAACAGGTGTACCAGCCAGCATATCTATCCTCAAGGTCCTCCACTTAGTTTATATACCATAAATTGTCCTGGCCCATCCCTTTGACCTCCATCCGAACGCGGCTCCAGTAGGACGGCATTTTGCCGGATGACGCGGTAATGAAACATGAGAGTATGCCAACGGGGAACAAATCGTACCTGAGAACCGAATTCAAGTAAGTCCCTCACAACCCGGATTTTATAGAATTGTTTGTATAACCGCAATGGGCGCTGTACGGGACGTTGAAGACCATGGTGAAAGGCATGCCGTTCATGCCACGCCCGCACGACGCGTGTTACAATGGGCACGACACAGTCTATTTGGGTACGGATTCAAGGGGGATGGGCGATGGCAGCAAAGCCGCGCCGGCGGCGTTGGCCATGGGTGCTACTCATGGTGGTCGTGTTGGCTGTGGTGTTGAATGTGGGGTTGGATAAGCTGTATCAGTATCGCCTGCACGAGGCGCTGGGCTACGGCGCGGTGTACGCCAAGAACATGTGGCTGACGCTCGGCGCCCGTTACGGCGGGGCCGTCCTGTACGCCATGCTGGGGCTGTGGGCGCTGCGGCCCCTGATGCGCCTGTGGCCGCGCTGGGGCACGCGCATCATGGGCACCGCCGCGGTCCTTATCGGCTGGGCAATCGGGTACGGCATGGGTTCCATCAACCCGACCGACTGGTACTTGGCGTTCTCCCACGCGTCCTTCGGCCGGGCCGATCCGCTCCATCACCTCGACTACTCATTTTACGTGTACGTCTGGCCGCTGCTGGAGGCGGTGCTGGGGCGGCTGGTGGGGACGCTGGCCCTGTTTGCGGCCGCCCGCGCCGCCTGCCTGGCGGTGTTGTGGCTGCGCCAGTACGTCGTCACGCGCGCGAGCGACAAGGTGGAGGTGTCGGTGCGCGGACAGGCGCGGGTGCTGTTGGCGCTGCTATCGGCCATCTTTGTCGTGCTCGCCGCCCTGGCGGCTCTGCAGCGCTACGGGCTGATGCTGGCCGGGGGCAATCAGTCGTTCGTCTACGGCCCCGACTTTGTCAACGCCCGTCTTGTGATCCCGGTGTTCACTTGGTTCCACGCCCTGACCCTGCTCGCGTTGGCGCTCGCGCTGGCGGTCGCCGCCTGGCGCGTCGACCAGGTGCTGCCCAGCGAAGACGGGTTTGTGCGCCCCGCCGGCCGGGTGTGGCGGCGAGTCGTGCAGGCCGGCGCCCTGACCGTTAGCGGCTACGTGTTCACTTGGATTGTTTCCGCGCTGGTCAACGGCCTGTACGTCCACCCCAACCAGAGCACCGCCGAGCTGCCCTACATCCAGGACACCATCTCCGCCACCCGCTACGGCCTGAACATCGAGCAGGTGGACGCCAAGCCGTTCCAGGCCGCTGCGACTCTGACCAAGGCGGCGGTGGAGAAGGACAAAAACGCGCTCGACAACGTCCGCGTCAACGACCAGGGGCAGACCACCAGCATCTACAACCAGTTGCAGAGCTTCAAGAGCTATTTCACCTTCGCCAAGGCGGCTGTGGACCGGTACGACGGGCATGAGGTGTATGTGGCCGCCCGGGAGCTGGATTCGTCCCAGTTGCCGGTCAAGACCTGGGTCAACACGACGCTGGTCTACACACACGGCTACGGCCTGGCGGCGAGCCCGGTCAACCAGTTTGACCAGGACGGCCTGCCCACCATCCTCGCCGGCAACACACCACAGACCACCACGGCGCCGTTTCCAAAGATCACCCGGCCGGAGATTTACTTCGGCCTGCGCGGGCAGAACGTGATTGCTCCCTCGAAGCAGCCCGAGTTCGATTATCCGGTCGGATCGTCCGACAAGTCGTCCCATTACCGGGGCGGGTACGGCTTGCCCATTAACGGCAACCGGCTGCTTTTGACCATCAAGCAGGGGACGCTTCGGTTTTTCACCAGCGACCAGTTGACCGACAAGTCGGAATGGCTGTTTGACCGGAACATCTACAAACGGGTGCAGGACATCGCGCCGTTCTTGCGCTATGACCATGACGCCTTCCCGTTTGTCGACAGCCGCGGCCACATCCTGTGGATGCTCGACGCCTACACCGAGACCGACAACATCCCGTACGCGCAGCCGTTCATGGGCGCCGATTACCTCCGCAACTCGGTCAAGGTGGTGGTGGACGCCTACACGGGTCAGGTGACGTTCTACGCCATCGACACGCGCGATCCGCTCCTGCAAAGCCTGATGCGCGTCTATCCGGGGCTGTTCACGACCCAGGTGCCGGCGGACGTGCGCGCCCATTTCCGCTACCCGCAGGATCTGTTCGCCGCTCAGGCGGAGGCGCTGACCCGCTACCACATGACCGACGCGTCCGCCTTTTACAACCGGGAGGACCAGTGGCAGCTGGCCAAGCAGATCTACCATCAGAACGAGACCACCACCCGGCCGCCGGTCTACCAGATGATCCGCATGCCCGGCGAGACAGCGCCGCACTTTGTCCTGAGCGCCCTGTTCACGCCCAACGGCAAGGATAACCTGAACGGCTGGCTGATTGCGCACAATGACCCGGGCAACTACGGCCGGCTGACGCTGTACCAGTTCCCGCAATCACAGCTGCAGTTTGGTCCGTTGCAGGCGGAAAACCAGATTGACTCGGACCCGACCATTTCCCAGCAGTTGAGCCTGTGGAACCAACAGGGCTCGCACGTTGTGCGCGGCGACCTGCTGCTGGTGCCGGTTGGGGATTCGCTGTTGTACATCGAGCCCGTGTACTTGGTGGCCAGCCGCGAAAACTCGCTGCCGCAACTGGAGCGAGTCATCGTCGATTACAACAAGCAGGTGTACATGGGCACCTCGCTCGCTTCGGCCATCGACAACCTGCTCTCCGCCGTTTCGCCGAACACGCCGCAGCCGAACGCGCCCAGCGGAGCCGGAACGGGCACATCCGGCGCCGGCGGACAGAGCGGCGCGGGGGCTGGCGCCGGGCAGGGAACCGGGGCCGGGCAGGGCGCCGGCATGAACACGGGCGGATCGACGACGGGCGGCGCCGGTGCTGGCGCGGGCGGCACGGACGCGGCGAGCCTGGCGCAGCAGGCCAACCAGTGGTTCCAACGGTATACGGAGGACACTGCGAAAGGCGACTTTGAGGCGGCAGGCAAGGACTTGAAACAGCTGGGCGACGTGTTGGCGCGGCTGCAGGCGTTGACCAAGGCCGGGGGCAACCAGCAACGGTAGGTTTCAAGCAGCGCAGGCTTCACAAAGTGTTATCGAATTCGGACAAAGTGGGCCTGTTCACCCGCTTTTCGGCCGGCGTATACTGGGCTCAGGATGGCGTGGACGGTGGAGGCAAACAGTGCTGAGGAGTGAGAGCCCCCGTGGACGAGCAGATGCTGAGGCGCGTCTTGACCGAAGTGTTGGACGAGCAGTTGCCTGGCAAGATTGCGGCGGCGTTGGACGAGCAATTGCCTGGGAAGATTGCGGCAGCGTTGGACGAGCAGCTGCCCAAGAGGATAGAGGAGGCCTTGGACAGGCAGCTGCCCGCGAAGCTTGAGGCTGCGTTGGACCGTCGGCTGGATGCCGCTCTGGAAGAGAAGTTTGAGATGGTGTGGCTGCCGCGCATTGAGCGCATGATGGATGCCAGGTTTGCCGAATTCAAGCATATGCTGGTCGACTTCGCGGAGGGCATCTCGCGGCAGATTGAAGACCTGCGGAAGGAAAACTCGCGCCTTTGGAGCCAATACTCATCCTTTCGTGACAGCACCGAAGGGAATGTGCTGCGCCATGAAAAGCGCCTGAATGACCACAATTGCCGCTTGGCAACCTTGGAGGAGGAGATGCGCCTGGCGCGGCAGGGCTAATGGCCCTGCCTTGTCGGCAGGGCGCCGTGGTCTGCCATGGCGTTTCGACTCGGGCTGCGTCTGCAGAGTTTGCTTGGCGCGGCCCCACCTCGACCAGCGGGATGGGGCCGCGATGTATGTTATCGGCCTTGAATCCTTAGGATTCGCCGCCGCTGGCTCGCGAAACCAGAGCCTTGCGGCCACACGTGATTCCCTACACAATGCGCACCTTATAGTCGCGCAGCCAGTTGTCTATCTGTACCAAGTAATGGAACATCTGGGCGGTCCCCGCGATTTGGCCGTACCAGGGGCGGTGCTCGCCCTTCTTGTAGCTGGACGCGGCCAGTTCGCGGATAGCGCCGGCGTCAATCAGCGGGCGAATCGGTGCGTTTGCGTCCTCCAGCATGGCCAGGGCCAGGGAGCGGGTCGTCTCCAGGTAGCGCGGGTTCGGATCGGACGGGTAGGGGCTCTTCTTGCGGGAGAGCACGTCGTCCGGCAGGTAGCCGCGCATCGCTTCGCGCAGCACCCCTTTTACCTGGCCGCCGATGGTCTTCAAGTGCCAGGGGATGTTGAACACGTACTGCACCAGCCGGTGGTCGCAAAACGGAACGCGCACCTCAAGACCGGTCGCCATGCTCATCCTGTCCTTCCTATCCAGCAACGTGGCCAAAAACCGGGTGATGCTCAGGTAGCCAATTTCCCGCACGCGCGCCTCGCGGGCGTTCTCGCCGGGCAGCCTCGGCACCTCGGCGAGCGCGTCGCGGTACCTGTCGGCCACGTACTCGAACGGGCGGACGGTTGTTTGCAGTTCCGGCGACATCACGCGGACGCGTTCGTCCAACTGCAGCGACCAGGGGAACGTGTGGGCTGTCAGCGCCTCTTCGCGGTGGAACCACGGATATCCGCCAAACACTTCGTCGGCTGCTTCCCCCGACAGCGCGACGGTGGCGCGTTGCTTGATGGCCTTGCAGAACAGGTACAGCGACGTGTCGATGTCGTACATGCCCGGCAGGTCGCGGGCGGTGATGGGCGTGAAGAGGTGTTGGAGCTGTTCCTCCATGCCGAACACGACCGGGTGGTGCCGGCTGCCGATAAACTCGCTGACGCGGCGCGCCCAAGGGGCGTCAATGCCGGTCTGAAAGCTGTTCTCCTCGAAGTTTTCCGCCATATCGACGAAGTCGATAGAATACGTGTCCAACGGCGGCAGGCCGCGCCGGCGATAGGCTTCGGCGGCGATGGCCGATACCGCGCTGGAGTCGACCCCTCCGGACAGGAACGTGCAAACCGGGACATCGGAGACCAGTTGTCGGTTGACGGTGTCCACCAACAGCTCCCGCACCTTGGCGACTGTCGTCTCGGCGTCATCGGTGTGGGGCTCTGCGGTCAGTTGCCAGTAGGGGTGCTCGCGCACGTAGCCCTCGTTGGCCAAAAGGTAGTATCCGGCCCGCAGCTCTTTGACACCGTGGAACACCCCGTGCCCGGGCGTGCGGCCCGGTCCGACCAAAAACACCTCCGCCAGCCCTTCCGCGTCTACGACCGGATGGACCAATGGGTTGGCGAGCAGTCCCTTCAGTTCGGAGGCGAACAACAGCCCGCGCCCCCGCTGCGCGTAGAACAGCGGTTTGACACCCAGCCTGTCACGGGCCATGAAAAGGGTGCGTTTGGTTTCATCCCAAATCGCGTAGGCGAAGATGCCATTGAGCTTTTCCAACGCGGCGGGCCCCCACTCGACATAGGCGACGAGCGCCACCTCGGTGTCGGAGTACGATTGAAAGGAATATCCGCGGGCCGCCAGCTCTCGGCGCACCTCGTCGGTGTTGTACAACTCCCCGTTGTAGGTGATGGTATAGGAATGTTCGCCAAAGCGGCGCGTCATCGGCTGCCTGCCGCCCTCCGGATCTACCACAATCAGTCGGCGGTGGGCAAACGCGGCCGACTGGCTCAGCCACTCGCCCGAAGCGTCCGGGCCGCGGCAGGCCATCGTCTCTCCCATCGCGCGGATGGTCTCCAGCTCTCGGGTGAGGTCCCGTTCCCAGTCAACCCAACCAGCGATTCCACACATCGGCAGGCCTCCCCGCTTCTTGTTGTCAAGTCAGCGTAACCTATGCGCGACACGCCCAGGGGGTGCAAACGCCCAGAACGTCACCGTGCGGAAGCCGGAGGTTGTCCGTCCTTGCGGCCGATCCGTGAAAACAGGCAAGCTGAACGTGGCAAAAAGGTATACACTAGGGGTGCAGTCGCTCTCACCTGCGGCTGCAGGGCAGGAGGGGTGCACGATGTCCTTGTGCAATGTGACGGAAACGCTCGCCCGCATGGTGTTCGACCAGGCGCTCGCGGGAAGCGGCAAGCTGGCCTGCGAGTGTCCGCGCTGTCGGGACGACATCCTCGCGTACGCGTTGAATCGCCTGCCTTCCCGGTATGTGACCAGCGACCTTGGGCAGGCGTACGTGAAGGCCCAGTACCTGGATTCGCAGATGCGGCTCGACTTGTTGCGCGAGCTGACCATCGCCGCCCTCGCGGTCGGGGCAAACCCGCACCACGAGCTCCCCCGGGAAACACAGCCGGAGGCGTGCCGGACGGGGGAGGCGGGCAGATCTTGAACCGGAGCTTGGATGAACACTACATGTCGCTGGCGCTGGAGGCGGCGCGCAGGGCGGCCGAGCGCGGCGAGGTGCCGATTGGCGCTGTCATTGTGCAAGGCGGCGAGGTGGTCGCCACGGCCCACAACTGGCGCGAAACCTGGGCCGATCCGACCGCCCACGCGGAGCTGCTGGCGCTGCGCGCGGCAAGCCGGCGCCTCGGAACCTGGCGGCTGGCGGAGTGTGACCTGTATGTGACCCTGGAGCCGTGCCCGATGTGCGCGGGGGCGGTGATGTTGGCGCGGGTACGGCGCCTGGTCTACGGGGCGGCCGATGCGAAAGGCGGGGCTGTCCAGTCGAAGCTGTCCGTGCTGCAGCCGGGGCTGTGGAATCACCAGCCGGAAATTTCCGCTGGCATCTTGGCAGAAGAATGTGGTATGATACTGAAGGACTTTTTCCAAGGTCTGCGCAGGAACAACCGGCCTGCCACGGAGGCGGACGAGTCCTGCGGGTGAGGATGAGCGCACAGGTCGAGCATGGAGAGATGTCCGAGTGGTTGAAGGAGCTCGCCTCGAAAGCGAGTAGCCCTGCAAGGGGCTCGTGGGTTCGAATCCCACTCTCTCCGCCAGCCGCGAAAGCGGCAAAGTGACCACCGCGTTTGGCGCAACGCGGAGAGCCGTAAGGCTCGAACTCGGCGCAAATGGCTCGTCGCCATTTGCGCTTTCCTCCTGAATTCTCCCATGACAACCTGACCCCGGCCCATTCAGGCGCGCCTTGCGGTCAGGAACCAAATTGGGTCCCATGCGGCGAAACCTTCCGAACCGTGTCAGGTCCTGGCGGAAGCAGCACTAAGGAAGTGCTTTCGGGCGACGTGGGCGCACCTGGTTTGGTTCCTGGTCAGAGGGCGCGCCTTTGCGTATGGGCCGGAACTGGGCCGGATCGTCGAGGGCTGTCGAGCGAATGGAGGTTTTGTCGACCGTGCAGGAACTCTCCGGCTGGTGGGGAAATAGCTAGACATGCACAGCCGTCAGGAGGGAACCGCGATGCACGACAATACAGAGCCTGGGGCACAATGGCCGGAGCAACTGACCAAGCTGCTCGACAGCATGCCGCTGTGGGCGCGCGCGATGAATGCGGGGCTGCTCTATCTGGATGAAGATTTGGACGTGTTTGTGCTGAACGATGTGGCCCGGGAACTGCTGGGAGACCGGTTGGAGGTGGGTGTGGCCGTCCCCTTGGCGGACTGCTTCCCGCCGGACCGGGACGCGTACCGCCTGTTGATGGACACGGTGCTGACGCGGGAGCCGTTGCGGGATCGGCTGGTCGCCTGGGAGTCGCATGGGCAGCTACGCCACCTCCTGGTGGACAGCTATCCCCTGCAAAGTTACGGCAACCGGCCGGGTGGCATGCTGGTGATGGCCAAGGACCTCGGCAGCCTGACGGCGATGGAGCAAAACATGCAGACAACAGAGAAGCTGGCCACAGTGGGAAAAATCGCCGCTGGCGTCGCGCACGAGATTCGCAACCCGCTGACGACGGTCCGAGGGTTCCTGCAGATGCTCAGGGAGCGCTTGGACGCTTGCGGCCTGCGGGAGGAAATCGGATACATCGAACTCGTCATGGAAGAGATTCAGCGCATTAACAACCTGGTCACCGAGTTGCTGCTTTTGTCCAAGCCGCGGCGGATGCAGAAAGAGCGGTGCGCGGTGGCGGCGGTGTTGGCCGATTTGCAGCCGGTGATAGCCGCCGATGCGCTGTTGCGCGGCGCGGAATTTACGCAACATTTGGATGATAATGCTTGCCAGGCCTGGATCTGGGCGGACGTGGCGATGCTCAAGCAGCTCATCCTGAATCTGGCGAAAAACGCGCTGGAGGCCATGGAGAACGGGGGCCGGTTGGGCATCAGGGCGACGGTGGAGGGGGGATGGCTGCGCCTGGACGTGTCCGACACCGGTCCGGGCATCCCTCCCTACCAGACGGATAAGATATTCGAAGCGTTTTTTACCACAAAGGACAAGGGCACCGGTCTCGGCCTGCCCATCTGCCAGCGGATTGCCGCCGATCACGGCGGGAGCATCCGCGTATTTTCCAAAGGCTTTGGCACCACTTTCTCCGTCTTCTTGCCGCTGGAGAACGACACGCGCGGCGCCTCGGCGCCATCTGCCTGCGCAGCGGCCGATGCGCGCTCCACGACCGCCGGCTGAGCCCGCATTGTGGGTTTGTCTGGCCCCTGTTCCTGTGCTACCTTTAAGGGAGTTCTCAAGGCTGATCCCGATAGAGACAGCGGCGTCCTATGCAGGAGGGGGTGGTGGGTTGTCGTACCAGGCCATATACCGGGCGTGGCGCCCGCAGACGTTTTCGGATTTGGTGGGCCAACCACACGTGCGCCAGACGCTGACGAACGCCATCCTGCGCGGCCAGGTGGCCCACGCCTACCTGTTCTGCGGGCCGCGCGGCACGGGCAAGACCAGTGCCGCCAAAGTGTTGGCCAAGGCGGTCAACTGCGAGACGCTGGCGGGGGCGGATCCCTGCAACCACTGCGAGGCGTGCGAGAGCATCAATCAGGGGACGAACGTCGATGTGGAGGAAATTGACGCGGCTTCCAACCGCGGTGTGGACGAGATTCGCCAACTGCGCGACAA
Organism: Alicyclobacillus kakegawensis NBRC 103104; assembly: GCF_001552655.1. Taxonomy (GTDB): domain Bacteria; phylum Bacillota; class Bacilli; order Alicyclobacillales; family Alicyclobacillaceae; genus Alicyclobacillus_G; species Alicyclobacillus_G kakegawensis. Next base: position 52,678 of record NZ_BCRP01000009.1, read on the forward strand.
GGTGCAATATGCCCCTGCCAGTCTGCGGCGCAAGGTCTACATCGTGGACGAGGTGCACATGCTCACGACCGAGGCTTTCAACGCCCTGCTGAAGACGCTGGAAGAGCCGCCTGCGCATACGTTGTTTGTGTTGGCCACCACGGAGCCGCATAAGATTCCGGCGACCATCATCTCGCGCTGCCAGCGGTTTGATTTCCGCCGCATCGAGCCGGAGGCGATTGTCGAACGGTTGTCCGAGGTGTGTGGGAAGGAAGGCTGGCAGGCGGAGCCGGAAGCCCTGTGGCGGATTGCGCACGCGGCGGATGGGGGACTGCGTGACGCGCTCGGCCTCCTGGAGCAGACGGCGGCGTTTGCTGACGGCACCATCCGGGCCGCCGACGCCGCGCACGTGATGGGCGGCGTGGAGACAGAGGGGCTGCTGAGCCTGGTCACGGCGCTGGCGCAAGGCGACGTGGCGAAGGTTTTGGCCGACCTGGCGGAATGGTACCGGGCCGGGAAAGACCCGGGACGGATTGTGCACGACCTGTTGCAGACCTTGCGCGACGTGTTTGTCGTCAAGCTGTCCGCCGGCGATGCGCAGATGGGACCGCTGCTGGGCGCTTACCAACAGGCGGCTGCCGTTTGTTCGCAGGCGTGGCTGCTGGCGGCGGTGAAAAAGCTGGGGGAAACGTACACCAGTATGCGCTATGTGGAACAACCGCGGCTGGCGCTGGAGGCGGCGTTGCTGACGGTAGCCACGGAACGGCCGCCACAGGCGGCGCCGGAGCGGTCGGATGGGACGCAGGCGGGGACAAATCGGCCGCGGCCGGGAACAGGCCGCAGCTTCGCTGCGGACGCGGGGGATGCGGCCGCGGAGCGGGCGGACGAATTCACCGGGCGCGCGACGGCCGCTCCTGCCGCGGATGGATCTGCAGCGGGGGACACTGCCGCGCGCGGCGCCGACAGCGCGCCGGCGCCAAGGCGTCCGGCCTCCGGGCACAGCCGCAAGATGCAGGTGCTGAAGCAATTGGCGGCAGCGGCCAACGCGGATGTGCTCGCGCGTGTGCAGGCGGCCTGGCCGGACGTGCTGCAGTGGGTGCGCGGGCAGCAAATTCAGGCCCACGCCTGGCTGATGGGCGGCGAACCGGTCCTGGCAACCGAGGATACGGTGGTCATCGCCTTTGCCAGCCGCATCCACCGCGACGCGGTGATGAAGCCCAATGTCCGCACGCTGATTGAACAGGCGCTGTCCGAGGGGTGTGGAGCGCCACTGCGCTTTCTCGCCCTGCACCGGCCGGATTGGGAGGCGTTTTCGGCCGAGCGGAAACCCCACCCTGCCCAGGCGGCCGAGGATGACGGCGAAAGCTTGGTGGCCAAAGCGGTGGAAGTGTTTGGCCAAGATGTGGTGGAGATCATCGATGGAGAGTGAGTCCGCGTGAAGAACATGAATCAGTTGATGCGTCAGGCAAAAAAGCTGCAGGACGAAATGATGAAGGCGCAGGCGGCGCTGGCCGAGCGGGAGATTGAAGGCAGCGCGGGCGGCGGCGTGGTCAAAGTGCGCATGAACGGCCACAAGGAGCCGCTGGCGATAGAGATTGCCAAGGACGTGGTCAACCCGGACGACGTGGAAATGCTGCAGGACTTGGTGCTGGCCGCTTTGCAGGACGCGCTCAAACAGGTCGATGAGCTGGCGGAGTCGGAGCTGGGGAAATACACGCGAGGTCTTAACCTGCCCGGGTTGTTCTAAGCGATGCAAAGTTACCCGGCGCCGATTACGCACCTGGTTGAGCAGTTCATGAAGCTGCCTGGCATTGGCCCGAAGACGGCCAGCCGCCTGGCGTTTCACGTTCTCAGCATGGACCTGGCGGATGTGGAGGAGTTTGCGGCGGCGCTGCGCGAAGTCAAGCTGAACCTGAGCGAGTGCTCCGTCTGCTGCAACATCACCGACGTCAATCCCTGCCGCATCTGTTCCGATCCTTCGCGCGACGAAACCGTCCTCTGTGTCGTGCAGGACGCGCGGGACGTGGCGGCGATGGAACGGACCAACGAGTACAACGGCCGCTACCACGTGCTGCACGGCGCCATTTCCCCGATGGACGGCATCGGCCCCGGCGACATCCGGATTCGCGAATTGGTGCAGCGCCTGGCCGACTCCAAGGTACAGGAGGTCATCCTCGCCACCAATCCAAACGTGGAAGGCGAGGCAACGGCCATGTATATCTCGCGCCTGCTCAAGCCGTTTTCGCTCAACGTCACCCGTATCGCGCACGGCCTGCCGGTCGGCGGCGACCTGGAGTACGCCGACGAGGTCACCCTGGCGAAGGCGCTCGAGGGCCGCCGCCAGGTGTGAAGGCGCGCCCGGCCGCTGCCGGCCGCCATCTTGAGCGGCGGCGCGGGTGTTTCCATCCGCGCTCGCGAGCGAGTCATATTGTCCCACTCTCTTGCCTATGATCTATTAATTTCAGCGACAAGGGAGATGGGAGCGGCATGAAGGGGAACGCCCATCAGCCACAGGTCCATGGGCGCCGCATCCGGCAGATGCAGAGTGTGAACGGACAGCTCGATGCCGACCTGCTCATCCACGAGCTGGTCCTCGCTAAACGCGAGATGGAGCTGGCGCGCAGCCAGTTTGACCACGTGGTCGATCCGCGCTTGGTCGACCACACGGTGTTTCGGATGGGGGCGGCGGAGCAGCAGTTCCGGTACCTGCTCAACCTGGCGAGGGAGCGGGACATCCGCGTCACCGGGCTGAACTGGCTGTGGGCCGAATCGGACCCACCCGGGCCGTGAGGGTTGTCCATGCCGCCTCAGCCCGCGAGGGGAGGAGCGCATCCACATGTCGCACACATCGTTGTATCTGTGGGCAGCCCTCGGCCTGATTGCCGTCATTGTGCTGGCCCAGGCCGCCCGCCATCCGGGTCAGGTGCTGGGCAAGCTTATTCGCAGTGCCGCCGCCGGCTGCCTGTTTGTTCTGGTGGTGAATTGGTTGGGCCATTACGTGCAGTTTCACCTGCCGTTCAATCCGTTCACCGCGCTGACGGCCGGGCTGCTGGGCATCCCGGGTGTGTTGGCGTTGGTGGTGCTGCATCTGTGGGTGGTGCCCGGGTGACGCCGTCCCGCTTACGCCCGCCCGGGTGTCTGCACCGCGCCGCAGCCTCGCGCTTGTATCGCCGCTTGTATCGCTGATGTCAACCCGCGCCGCCCCGCCGAGGGAGCCGGCGCGGGCTGTTTTCATCTGCGTCGATAAGTCGACCTGGGTGTCCCTCCGGCCGACGATCCGGCCCTGACCCGGGACGGCTGGAGCCGTGCGGCCAGGCGGGCGAGGCGCGCGCCCATCAGCGGCAGGTTGGCCAGTTCGTTGGGTCTCACCGCCTGCAGCCGGATGCCAGTCAAGAGGTAGGCAACCGCGCCCAGCCCCAACGCCACCACGAGCTGTATCCAGGCCACCAGCACGGTGTGCCGACCGGCCAGCGCGACCCCTATGAAGTGTCCGAGCCAGGAGCCGCCGAGCAAGACCACGCTGCAAACCAGGGCGGCCGCCAGCGCCGGCGCTGTCTCGCGCAGCAGCGAGAAGCGGATGTCGCCGTACTTTTTCACCGCCAGCACGTTCAGGCTGGAGGAGAACAGGTAGCCGATGGTGGACGCCACGGCCGCTCCAATGACGCCGAGCGGAAGAATGAGCGCCAGGTTGAACAGCGTCTTGATGGCGATGCCGATGAACATGTTGCGCACGGGCCGGTACATCTCGCCGAGCCCCTGCAGCATGTAGGTGGAAATCAGCTCCAGGCCGCTGAGGACGCTCATCACCGAGACGCTGGCGATAATCACCCAGCCGCTGTACGTCCCGTACAGCGCCATGTCGATGGGGTGGGCGAGGGTCAACAGCACTGCGGACGTGGGAAACGTGATGAACATCATCGATCGGATGGTGCCGGCGATGTGGCGTTCGACGCTGCGGTTGTCGCCCAGCGCGCGGGCGTGGGCAATCGCCGGCATGACGGACGCCCCAATGGCGTAGGCAAACGACAGCGGGATGTTGATGAGCGGCAACGCCTGCCGGGTGAGGATGCCAAACTGGCTGGTCGCTTGGTGAAATGTGTCGCCGCCCCACATGAGAAAGTTCTGCACCGTCAAAGAGTCAATCTGCCCGGATATCGGCACAACCATGGCGCCCAGGCTGACGGGCAGCGCATAGCGGTAGAGGACGGCGAGCGACTGCCGCCGCGACTCGCTGACCCGCCAATCGCCGCGCTCGCGGTGAAAGCGGCGCCGCAGCGGGATGACGGCCGCGGCTAACAGCACCAGTCCGGCCAGGGCGCCGGTGAACGCCCCAAACGTCGCCGCCGCCGCACCGCCGGCGATGTTGCCCGGATCCCAGACGTCGACCACCAACCAGGCCCCGATGACGATGGTCAGGACGCGTACCAGTTGTTCCACCGCTTGGGAATAAGCGGACGGCGCCATCTGTTGAAACCCCTGCACGTAACCGCGCAAGGCGCTGAGCGAGGGGAGAATCAGCAGGCTGGGCGCGAGCGCGCGCACCGCCCACACCACCTGCCCGACCCCCACGTCGGCCGCTTTCAGCGCCACCAGGCGAGCGTAGAGCGGCGCCCCAAACCACATGAAAAAAAAGGAACACACGCCAAAAATATTTACCACCAGGAGTGTGGTGGAAAACATCTGCTCCACATCCGCGTATTGCTTTTTTGCGCGTCGTTCGGAAATCAGGCGGCCAAGGGCGGTTGGGAATCCGGAGGTTGAAACCACAAGCAGGATGTTGTACAGCGCATAGGCGACGGAGTAGATACCCAGGCCCTCTGGGCCAATCAGGTAGTTGAGCGGGATGTTGTAGACAAGACCCAGAAACTTCGCGAGCGTGACGCACGCCACCATGATGGCGGCGCCTTTTGCCAGGTTCGACGCGGCCGTGGGGACACACCTCCAATCGCAAGGCAACAGCATTATAGCACAAGCCGCTCCCCGCCACGCCTCGTGCTGCCGCCTCTCGTCCGCCAAGCAAACCGCGCTTGGGCAGAAACAACGACAAGCAGGGCGTCATAAGGTGTATCACAGACCGGAGGTGTCGCCCGATTGAATTTGCATCTTGCCACCGTGGCCATGATTGCCGTGGCGTCCAACCTCGACAACGCGGGGGTCGGCATCGCATACGGCGTGCGCGGGATTCGCATCTCATGGCTGGCGAACCTGGTCATCTCCCTGATGTCCGGCGTGATGACGTTGGCGGCCGGGAGCCTGGGGCACGCGTTCAGTCGCCACCTTTCTGTGCGCGCCGCCGCGGCCTTGGGCGGCAGCATCATCATCCTGGTCGGGCTGTGGGTGTTGGTGGAGCCCATTCGCAGCAGCCGCGTGCGCAACGGCGGCCACACCATGGTCACGCAGATCCTGCGCGATCCGGTCAAGGCAGACATGGACCGGTCTCAGACCATCAGCCTGCGCGAGGCGGCGATTCTCGGCGTCGCGCTCGGGCTCAACGCGATAGCCGGCGGGTTTGATGCAGGCATCTCCAACATCGGTGTGTACACCACCGCCGTCGCCGTCGCCGCCGTCGGGTTTCTCCTCCTGGCCGTCTCTACTTGGGTTGGCCGCCGGTTTGCTGCACCCTACGTAGGCAACCACGCGGCGTATCTGGCCGGCATCTTGTTGCTGGCGGTCGGGATTCATCAGATTTGGTAGGGTATAGGGCGGACCGCGGCTTGCCATAATGGTAGGAGCAGTAGGGGGAGAGTCGCATTGGCTCTGCACCTGCTGCAGCGGGCCCTCCCGCTACCATCCAGGGCACAGTGCGAGGTGGGTGAGAGACGGTGGCAAAACAAAAGAAGCCGGCGGGACGGCGCTGCATCATCTGCGACCGGCCGCGTGAAATCGGCATTGTGGTGTGGGGGCAGTTTATCTGTGCCGAATGCGAGCAGGAGATCGTCTCCACGGACACCTCTGAACTGCGCTATCAATACTACGTGCAACGGTTGAAGCGGCTGCGCCCAGGCAACGCGGATGATTCGCTCTCCCAGGCGCAGCGCACCTATCTGTGAACGGCTTATTCGGCGCCCTGCAGCGCCAGCGGCGACTCCCGGCGAGCGACGCCCGATTTGTAGGCCGCCTCGGCCACGGCGCGGCTGACAGCCTTGACGACATGGCGATTGAAGACGCTGGGGATGATGTACTGCTCGTTCAATTGATCATCCCGCACGCAGCTGGCAATCGCCTTGGCCGCCGCCAGCTTCATCGCTTCGTTGATGTCGCTGGCGCGCGCGTCCAGCGCCCCGCGGAAGATGCCCGGGAAGCACAGGACGTTGTTGATCTGGTTGGGGTAGTCCGAGCGCCCGGTGGCCAGGATGCGCACGTAGGGTTCCGCCTCCTCCGGGGCAATCTCCGGCACCGGGTTGGCCATGGCGAACACTATCGGGTCCTTGGCCATGCGCTGGAGGTGTTCCACCTTGAGCACGCCCGGGCCCGAGACCCCGATGAACACGTCCGCGCCGGCAATCGCATCGCCCAGGTCCCCCGTCCGCCGCTCTGGGTTTGTGTTTTCGGCGTACCAGTTCCACATCGGGTTGTCGTAGCGACGTCCGTATTCAATGATTCCGGCCCTGTCCACGCCGACGATGTTGCTCACGCCGGCCGCTTGAATCATCTTCGTGCAGGCAATGCCGGCCGCCCCGATGCCGACCACAACCACCCGCAGGTCCTCCAGCTTCTTGCCGACCAGCTTGACCGCGTTGAGCAACGCGGCCAACAGCACGACCGCTGTGCCGTGCTGATCATCGTGGAACACCGGGATGTCCAGTTCCTCGCGCAGCCGCGACTCGATTTCAAAGCAGCGCGGCGAGGAGATGTCCTCCAGGTTGATGCCCCCAAAGCTCGGTGCAATCGCCTTCACGACGCGGATGATCTCCTCCGGGTCTTTCGTGTTCAGGCAGACCGGGAAGGCGTCCACGTTGGCAAACTGCTTAAACAGCATGGCCTTGCCTTCCATCACCGGCATCGCCGCCTCCGGGCCGATGTCGCCGAGTCCCAGCACGGCTGTGCCGTCGCTGACGACAGCCACCGTGTTGCGCTTGATAGTCAGTTGAAACGCTTTGGCCGGGTCTTCATGGATGGCGGTGCAGACGCGGGCTACATCCGGGGTGTACACACGCGAGAGGTCGTCGCGGTTTTTCACCGGCACTTTGGCGTGCACCTCAATCTTGCCGCCCAAGTGCAACAGGAACGTGCGGTCGGACACGTTGATGATGGAGATGCCGTCCTGCGCCGACAACGCGCGAATGACCCGCTCCCGATGAGCCTCGTTGTGGACGTTGACCGTCACGTCACGAATGACGTATTCTTTTCCAACATGAATCACGTCCACGGCGATGATGTCGCCGCCGGCTTCGCCAATCGCCGCCGCCACCTGGCTAAAGCCAGAGCTGGTGTGGATCTTCAGCCGCAGGATGAGGCTCAAACCCGCATTCTGCTGGATGGACATGCCCATACCTCGCTTCCCGTTTTCGAAGGTTGTGGTCACCATTGTATCATAACAGCAGACGAGGATTGTCGGATTCCGCGGATTTCAAGCGGTTGGGATACGCGGTTTTGGGATTGGGGGTAGATTGGCATCGCGCAGACGCCGATTTTGGACGCATTGGTGCAGCACATTCAACGGGAGTACGCCAGTCTGCACATCCCTGGCCACCAGCAGGGCCGCGTGGGCTGGGAGGCGTTTCTCTCCTTTCTCGATCGTGGCCTCCTGCTCGACCTGACCGAGCTGCCCGGGCTCGACGACTTTCACAACGCCAGGGGATGCATCGCCCGCTCGCAGCGGTTGGCGGCTGTGGCGTACGGATCTGACGCGTGTCTGTACAGCGTCAACGGTTCCACCGCCTGCGTCATGGCGGCGGTAAAGGCGGTGGTCCGTCCCGGCGGCGCCGTGCTCCTGGCCGGCCCGTTCCACCAAAGCGCCTGGCGCGGGCTCGTCTGGTCCGGAGCGCGGGCGTGTCTGGGGCGGACCGGCTATTCCGCTGATTGCCAATTGGCGCTTCCGCCCACCGCCGACGAGGTGGCGGCCTGGCTGGACGCCGGCGAAGCCGTGCAGGCGGTGTTCCTGACCTCGCCCGTCTATCAGGGGTTGGCGGCGGACGTGGCGGCCATCGCCCGGGTGGTGCACGCGCGCGGGCTGCCGTTGATTGTCGATGAAGCCCATGGCGCCCACTTCGGTCTTGTCCCCGAGCTTCCCCAGCACAGCGTGGCGGCGGGGGCGGACGTGGTCATCCACAGTGTGCACAAGACGTTGCCCGGTCTGACGCAGACCGCCTGGGTGCACGTGCAAGGGCCGCGCGTGGACAGCGAACGGCTGCGGGCGGCGCTCCTGTTCCTGCACTCCACCAGCCCTTCCTATTTGCTCCTCGCCTCCCTGGATGCGGCGCGGGCCTGGCGGGAGGCGGAAGGACCCGACAGCGCGCGCCAGACCCTGGCGCGGCTCGCCGCTTTCGACCTGCTGCCGGCAGAGGGGGGTGGCGACTTCCGGATCGATCCGCTGCGCCAATGGCTGCCGACGGGTGACCGGGCGGCCAGCCTGCGCCTGGCGGAGGAATTGGCTGCGCGCGGGCTGTTCCCCGAATACGCCGATGGCCAGGGGGTGCTGTCGGTGTTTGGGCTGGGGGTGGCCGAACGCACCCTGGCCCGCTACCGGGACGCGGTGGCGCGCTGGCGGGCCGAGTTTCGGCCCCGTTCCGACACGCCCGAAAGCGGCCTGTGGCAAGCTTTGGCGCGGGCGCATCCGGTGCTGGATGTGGCGCCGGCGGAAGCGGAGGCGGCTGGCTGCGAATGGGTCTCCATCGCCGCCGCGGTCGGTCGCCTTGCCCAGCGCATGGTCATCCCGTACCCGCCCGGTGTGCCGCTCATCCTGCCCGGGCAGCGGATTGAGCCTGAACATTGTGACCTGCTGGCGGCGGTCTGGAGAAGCGGGTACGATGTACAGGGAGTGACGGACGACGGGGAGATTGCAGTCATCTGTTGACGATGGAGGAGGCGGACGCCCGGTGTTCATCAGCTTTGAAGGTATCGACGGGGCGGGCAAGACGACTCAGTGCGACCGTTTGGCGGCGAGGCTTCAATCGCTCGGGAAGCCGCTCACGCGGGTCAGAGAACCGGGCGGGACGCAGCTTGGGGAACGGATTCGCGCGTTGCTGTTGGACGTCGACGAGGCGCCCGCCGCGGCGACCGAGGCGCTCCTGTATGCCGCCTCCCGCGCCCAGTTGGTGCAGCAGGTGATTCGGCCGGCCCTGGCGGAGGGGCGCGTCGTTCTGTGCGACCGGTTTGTCGACGCGAGCCTCGCCTACCAGGGGGCGGGACTGGGCCTCGGAGTGGAGGCGGTGCGCGCCGTCAATCAGATGGCTACCGGCGGGCTGCTGCCCGACGTAACCATCTTGCTCGACCTGCCGGTTGCCGTCGGCCGGGCGCGGCTGGTCGCGTCTGGACAGCCGCGGGACCGCATAGAACAGCGCGATGAGGCGTACTTTGAGCGGGTGCGCCAGGCGCTGCTCGACATCGCCGGCGCGGACAGCCGCCGTGTGCAGGTGGTCGATGCCACTTTGCCCGAAGACGCGATAGAGCAGGAAATATGGAACCATATCGCGAATTGGTTTGTATAGCTGAATATGCCGAATCTCGGCACAGGCCTGGATGCCAAGCACCCTGAGCCATGCGCCCCAAGCGGGCGCGCGGGAGCCGGCGGCCGCGCATCCGGGCGCATCGGACAGGGGGGACAACGGCGATGAAGATGGTCATCGCGGTCGTGCAGGACAAGGATAGTCCCAAACTGGCTCAGAACCTGGTCAAACATGATTTTCGGGCCACCAAATTGGCCAGCACCGGGGGCTTTTTGCACGCGGGCAACACCACCTTTCTCATCGGCGTGGAGGACGAACAGGTGCAGGATGTGCTCGACGTGATTCGGCACAGCTGCCGCTCGCGCGACCAGGTGGTTACGCCGATGGCGACGCTGGGCAGCCAGTTGGAGTCGTACGTTCCATACCCGGTCTCGGTCCAGGTCGGTGGGGCGACGGTGTTTGTTCTCGACGTGGAGCGCTTTGAGCAGTTCTAAACCGTGCGGTCCGGGACCACCGGCAGACGAATGGGGAGTGGGCGATGGGAGTGCTTGCGCCGTTTTCGGCTTGGCCCTTCCAGAACGAGGGGCTGGCGAGCTTGTACGAGCGGATGGTAGACGGGCGGATGCCGCACGCCATTCTCTTGACCGGCTGGAGGGAGGCCACGGCACAGTTATCGGAATTTTTGGCAAATACTCTCCTGTGCTCGGGCGAACCGGCTCCCTGCGGAGTCTGCGACTCCTGCCAGCAGTTCGCGGCTGGCAGCCACCCGGACTACGCTCTGCTGGACGGCGCCCAGGAGGGCATCCGCACCGGTCATGTAGAGGCGCTGCAGCAGCAGTTGATGGTGCGCGGGCACGGGCGGCGGGTGGTGTACGTGCTGCGCGAGGTGGACCTGGCGACGCCGATAGCGGCCAACCGGCTGCTGAAGACCCTGGAGGAACCGGCGGCCCCGGTTGTCGCCATTCTCACCACCGCCTATCCAGAGCGGGTTCTGACGACGATTCGGTCTCGCTGCTTTGCCTTCCCAGTGGCGGGCGCGGAGGCGGGCCAGGACCCGTGGCCGCGGGCGCTGGCGGTGGGGGTCGGGGAGCCTCCGGCGGTGGACGCGGGTGCCAGTGGCGCCCGGGCGCCGGAGGAAGATGGTGCGGAGGCGGGTGGCCCGGAGGAGCTGGGGCGCACCGCCCACAGTGCGGCGGAAAAGGGGTTTGCCACGCTTTTGCCGCCAGTGATACAATGGACGCAAGCTTGGCTGGACGGCGAGGAGCCGGCCTTGCTGTTGGCAGAACGCTTACAGAACATGGCGGCCGATGTGCCCGGCGAGGATGCATGGTCGCACGTTTTATGGATTCTTTCGGCCTGGTGGCAGGACCTCCTGCACACCAAGGTCGGCCAAGGCCCCATCCGGTTTGCGGACCATCCCGGCGCGCTCACGCGACAGGCGGAATCCGCGGATATCGGGGAGTTGACGGAAGGCATCCAGTTGTTGTTGGACGCCCAAACGCGGCTGCGGTCGCACGTGGCCGCCGCGCTCAATGCGGAGCAGCTGTGCATCCGATTGCGGCGCCTGCGGCCGTGATCTCCCAAAACCAGGGTGGCCCGCGGCCGGGTGACGGCACCGGGGGGCGAATGGAGTGTACACCGTTGTCGGCGTTCGGTTTAAATCGGCCGGAAAGATTTATTATTTTGACCCCGGGGATTATCAGGTCGCGAAGCATGATCACGTCATCGTCGAGACGGCGCGCGGCGTCGAGTACGGAGAAGTGGTGGTGGGGCCGCAGCAGGTCAGCGCAGACGATGTGGTGTTGCCGCTGAAAAAGGTCGGTCGCGTGGCCACCGCGGCGGACGCCGAGCAGGTGGTGGAGAATCAGCGGCGGGCGAAGGAGGCCATTGCGGTCTTCAAGCAGAAAATTGCGGCGCATCGCCTGCAGATGAAATCGGTGGACGCGGAGTACACGTTTGACCGCGCCAAACTCATCTTCTATTTCACCGCCGACGGGCGTGTGGATTTTCGCGAACTGGTGAAGGACCTGGCGTCCGTCTTCCGGGTGCGTATAGAGCTGCGCCAGATTGGCGTCCGCGACGAAGCCAAGATGCTCGGTGGCATCGGGCCCTGCGGGCGGCTGTTATGCTGCAGCACCTGGATGGGCGAGTTTGATCCCGTTTCCATTCGGATGGCGAAGGACCAAGGCCTTTCGCTCAACCCGACGAAGATTTCGGGCCTATGCGGCCGGCTGATGTGTTGTCTGAAGTTCGAGAACGATGTCTACCAGGAACAGGGGACGTTGATCTAACCGCCATGGACAAACAGTCGCTGTTTGTGCAGGTCGCGAACCTGGAAGAACGGATCGGCGAGCTGTATGTGGAGCTGGGATCGCTCAAACAGAAAATCCAGACCCTGATTGAGGAAAACCAGCAGCTGGAGCAGGAAAAGGAACGCTGGAAGCGATTGGCGACCGGCGAAGAGCTGGAGACCGTATCCGGACTGGATAACCTGTACCGAATTTATAAGGAAGGCTTTCACATCTGCAATGTGAAGTATGGCAGCCTCCGCACCGAGGGGGAGTGCCTGTTCTGCCTCGGGTTTTTGGACAAAAGCTGAGCCCGTGAAGGGGCGGCCGCGCGCCGCCCCTTATCTGTTCGGGCGCCCTGCCGGTCCCTGGGGCGGGCAGGGGTATGGGAGGGCGTCGATGGTTTTTGTACAGGACAGCTTTGCATCGGAAAGGCCGTGTCTGTGGGTGTGCAGCACGCCAATTGGCAACCTGGATGACGTGACCCTGCGGCTGTTGGACGTGCTGCGCGCGGCGGACATCATCTGCGCGGAAGACACCCGACAGACGCGCAAGCTCCTGGCGCGCTACGAGATCCATGGCAAAACGCTGGTCAGCTACCACCAGCACAACGAGATCGCGCGCCGCGAAGACTTGCTGCGTTGGTGGGCGGAGGGAAAGCGGGTGGCGCTGGTGTCGGACGCGGGCACTCCGCTTCTCTCCGATCCGGGCGAGGACGCGGTGTCGTTGGCGCTGACGCGGGCGGTTCCGGTCATCCCGGTGCCCGGCCCGAGCGCGTTTCTGGCGGCGCTGGCGGCCAGCGGCGAATCAGTGGTGCCGTTCACCTTCGTGGGGTTTTTGCCGCGGCGGGAGCGTGATTTGGAGGCGACGTTGGCCGACATCGCGCAACTTCCGGGCAGTGTGGTCTGTTATGAGGCGCCGCACCGCCTAGAGGCGACGCTGCGCAAGCTGGCCGCCTGGTTTCCGGGGCGCCGGGTGGTCATCGCCCGCGAATTGACCAAACGCCATGAACAGTTTGTCCGCGGGACGGTGGAGGAAGTATTGGCCTTCGTGCAAGAACAGGGGGTGCGGGGCGAGTACGTGCTCATCCTCGAGGCGACGCGGCAGCTCGGCGCATTGCGCCCGGTCCCGGACAGCCGCGCGGGCACCGAGCCCCCCTCCCCATCCGGCGCCGGCGGGACCGACACGGCGGCCATGGGCGACGGCAGCGGCGGGCTGGCTGCCGCCATCGCCGATGTCCAGGCGCGCATGGCGGCCGGAGCGACGCACGCCCAGGCGGTTCGCGAGGCGGCGCGGGCGCATGGTGTCCCGCGGCGGCCGTTGTACCAAGCGACCCTGCCGCGGGGCGGGGCTTGAACGACACCTGCTAGGCATCCTTTCTCTCTTTTTGGACATCGCACGTTGGATGTCGGGGTGACGGGATGGGCGCCCGCGGGCTCAGAGTCGTCCGCGAGAGGCTTGGTGCTCACGTGAAAGCGGGCCGATGGGGGCGCTACGGCCACCAACGGCCCGGGATGGGGAGAGATTCAGGAACTCATTTCCGCGATACAAGACGGACAGATGTTCTTGCCCTTAAAGTGGATGATCTCATCCGCCTGTCCGCAGAAGATGCACGCCGGCTCATACTTCTTGAGGATGATGCGGTCCCCGTCCACGTAGATCTCCAAGGCGTCCTTCTCCGCAATGCCGAGCGTCCGTCGCAACTCAATCGGAATCACCACTCGCCCAAGTTCATCCACCTTGCGGACGATGCCGGTCGACTTCATGGGGTAATCACTCCTTTTTTAGTTCCCAAAGAATGAATTCAACACCAACTTTTCGGATTACCGGTGAATCACTCACTGATTTGCCAAATGGACAGGCAAGAACGGTACAAATACGGGGCTTGATCTGTCGTTTTCATCGTCCAGGTCCGTCCAAATGACGTACTGAATTACTGTAACTATACATGATAGCAAGATATTTGCATAGATCTACTTGTGGTGAAGTCGTGAAAAATTCCAGGCCTCCCGTTATTTCGGCCGTTCTGGACGTGAAAACACCCCCATAATTGTCACGAAATCTCTGATAGTCGCAGTGGAATACCGAGCGTCGCTTTCTCTTTCCACGTCTTATGGATGTTACAGGAATAACTGTAATCTCGTCGGCTCATTTCTACGATACTCTTGATTTACGATACCAGTCAATACAAACTTTGTCGATTTTGTGTCCGGTTGATGGCGGCCGCTTGGGTTTGACACTCCGCAGACTTCTTGCTATATTTCAGGCATTCCAACCGCATAGGATCGTCTGTGAAGGAATAGAGCTTCGGGGGTGCCGCAGGCCAGCGAGTCGGGAGGGTGGGAGCCGATGTGCGGTCCCGGGGTGGTATGGTTCTGGAGACTCGCGCGTCGATACAGCCTGACCGGCTGAGGTAGGCGCGCGCGGAGGTCCCCATTCGCGGGGGGTCCCGTTATCGAAAGGAAGGTGCATGGGCGCTTCCGGTTTGCCGCCCGTGCACAAATTTGGGTGGTACCGCGGGTTCAAGGCTCGCCCCAATTCGGGGCGGGCCTTTTGTGGATGGTCGCGCTGGCGCGTGGCTCCCCACCACCAGGGTGCGAAGACGCAATCAGGGAGGTCTTGATATGGGGAAACCAACGTTTTACATCACGACGCCCATCTATTACCCAAACGATAAGCTGCACATCGGCCACGCCTATACCACGGTCGCGGCGGACGCGCTGGCGCGCTACAAGCGTCTGCGCGGTTACGATGTGATGTACCTGACGGGCACGGACGAGCACGGCTTGAAGATCCAGCAACGGGCCGAGAAGGCGGGCCAGGAGCCGTTGGCCTACCTGGATGACATCATCGCGTGGATTCGCGACCTGTGGGACAGGCTTGACATTTCCTATGATGACTTCATCCGCACCACGGAGCCGCGCCATACCCGGGTGGTTGAGGAGATTTTCGAACGGTTGATTGACCAGGGAGACATCTACCTCGGCCAGTATGAAGGCTGGTATTGCACACCCTGCGAATCCTTTTGGTCCGAGCGCGAGCTGGTCGACGGCAAGTGTCCGGACTGCGGGCGCGAAGTGCAATATGTCCAGGAAGAGAGCTATTTCTTCCGCATGAGCAAGTATGTGGACAGGTTGCTCGCCTACTACGAGGAGCACCCGGAGTTCATCCAACCCGAGTCGCGCAAGAACGAGATGATCAACAACTTCATCAAGCCGGGGCTGCAGGATTTGTGCGTCTCGCGCACATCGTTCGACTGGGGCATCCATGTGCGGCGCAACCCGAAGCACGTGGTGTATGTTTGGCTGGACGCCCTGACCAACTACATCACCGCACTCGGCTATCTCTCGGAGGATGCCGACAAGCGCGACCGGTTCCATCGCTATTGGCCGGCCGACGTGCACTTTGTCGGCAAGGACATCGTCCGTTTCCATGTCATCTACTGGCCCATCATCCTGATGGCGCTCGGCCTGCCTTTGCCCAGGCAGGTATACGGGCACGGCTTTTTCATGATGAAAGACGGCAAGATGAGCAAGTCCAAGGGCAACGTGATTGATCCCAAGCTCCTGATTGAGCGCTACGGCAGCGACGCCATCCGCTATTACCTGTTGCGCGAGATTCCGTTCGGCCAAGACGGGGTGTTCACGCCCGAATCGCTGCTGCAGCGGCTCAACTTTGACCTGGCCAATGACTTTGGCAATTTGGTGCACCGGACGGCGGCGATGCTCGGCCGCTTCAACGGCGGCGTCATCCCACAGCCGGGGCTGCGCCAACGCTTGGAGGAGGACCTGGTGAAGCTGGCGGCCGAGACGATTCCCCAGGTCGAGGACGCGATGGACAGCCTCCAGTTCTCGGTCGCCCTGGAGCACATCTGGCGCTTGGTGCGCGCCGCCAACAAGTACATCGACGAGAGCGCGCCGTGGGCGCTGAACAAAGCGGGTGAGCGGGAGCGCCTGGGCACGGTGCTGTACACGATGTGCGAGGCCATCCGTGTCGCGTCGATTTTGGTGCAGCCGTTCCTGCCACGGGCTGCGGCGACTATCCACGCGCGCTTCCAGCTGTCTCCGGACGAGACCAGCTGGGAGAGCACGCGCCGTTTTGGCGCCTTGGCCGCCGGCAAGCGGGTGGAAGCGGGGGAGCCGTTGTTCCCGCGCCTGGATGTGGCGGCCGAGGTGGAGGCGCTGGCCGCCGCGACACAGGCCACCCAGGGCGCCGGCGTACAGGCGGGAGGGGCCGCAGCCTCGGCAGCCGTCTCCGAAGCCGGGGCCGTTGCGGCCACGGCCGGGCACGCTCAGGTCAGCGGCCGGACGATGGCGCGGGCCGAGAGCGGACAATCCCATGTGGACAAGGATGGTGGATCCCCCATGAGTGAAACACAGGTTCAGGTCAAGCCGCAGATTGGCATCGACGTGTTTGACCAGGTGGAACTGACTGTCGGTCAAATCCGCGTGGCCGAGCGGATTGAGGGCGCGGACAAACTGTTGCGTCTGGAGGTTGACCTGGGCAGCGAGGTGCGCCAGGTGGTTTCGGGCATCGCCCAGTATTATCAGCCGGAGGAGCTGGTCGGGCAAAAAGCCGTCGTGGTCACCAATCTCAAGCCGGTCAAGCTGCGCGGTGTCCAGTCCAACGGCATGATCCTGTGCGCGTCCGAGGGCAACCAGCTGAAACTGGTATCGGTACCCGATTCGATCCCCAACGGCGCGGTGGTCAAGTGATGCTGTTTGACAGCCACTGCCACCTGTTTGACGACCGCTTCCGCGATGACCTGGACGCGGTCTTGGAGCGGGCGCGGCAAGCTGGCGTGATTGGGTTCGTGGTCCCGGGCGTGGACCTGGCCACCGGGGAGCAGGCGCTGGCCCTGGCGCGCCAGCACGGCGACATCTACGCAGCGGTGGGATTGCACCCCGAGTCGCTGGCCGAGGCGTCGCTCGCCGATGTGCCTGCAATCGCCGCGCTGACACAAGATGAACGGGTGGTCGCCGTTGGCGAGATTGGCCTCGACTATTACTGGGACACCGCCCCGCGCGAGGTGCAGCAAGAGGTCCTCCGGGCACAGCTGCGCTTGGCCAAGGAGCGGCGCCTGCCGGTCATCATTCACAACCGCGACGCCACCCTGGATGTCGTTCGCCTGCTTGAGGAAGAGGCAGCGCCCGAACTCACCGGCGTCATGCACTGTTTCAGTGCGGATTGGCCGGCGGCCGAGCGCTGCCTGGCCATCGGGTTTTACATCTCCTTCGGCGGGCCGGTCACCTTCAAGAGCAACAAGGTGCTGCAAGAGGTGGCCGCGCGCGTCCCGGATGACCGGCTGTTGGTGGAAACCGACAGCCCCTACTTGTCACCGCACCCGCTGCGCGGCAAGCGCAACGAGCCGGAGCGTGTCCGGTTGGTGGCCGAGAAGCTGGCCGAGCTGCGCGGCCAGACCGTGGACGAGGTGGCTCGTCTCACCACAGACAACGCCAGGCGCCTGTTCCGCATTGAAGGTGGCGCGAAGGCACGGGAGGATGGCCCCGATGTGCGCATCTGACGCGGCAGCGCGGGCTGGCAGGCCGCGCCTGGAGGACGTCATTGTGGTCGAGGGCCTACATGACCGGCACAAGGTCGAGAGCGCGGTGGAAGCGGACGTGTTCGTCGTCGGCGGGGACAGGATGAGCCGCCGCCTGCTGCAGCAGCTGCAGCGAATCCGGCGCACCCGTGGCATCATCATTTTGACCGATCCGGACGGGCCAGGCGAGCGCATTCGCCGCCGCATCGACGAAGAGGTGCCGGGCTGCAGGCACGCGTTCATCCCGCGGGCGGCGGCAACGGACGGGCGCCGCGTCGGAGTGGAGCTGGCGAGCGCTGAGGCGATTGTCGAAGCGTTGCTGCACACCCGCGGGTCCGCCGCGCCTGTCGCCAGCCCGACCGGGCATTCTCCCGAGTTCTCCATTGCCGATCTCATCGCCGTCGGCTTGGCTGGCTGCGCGGGGGCGGCCGAGCGGCGGCGGCAGGTGGGGGAGTGGTTGGGCATCGGATTGGCGAACGCGAAGGCGTTTGTCCGCAAGCTGAACCTGCTCGGTGTCACGCGCGCCGAGTGGGAGGCGGCCCTGGCCCGCCTGTCCGCGGATGGGGCACCAGCCGGAGCCCGGGGCACCTCGCCGTCGATCGGCACGAGGGGAGATGGCGCCGGTGGCTGAGGCCGTCCACCTGGCGAGGCCTGGGGAACTGAAGCGGTTCTTGGCCCGCCACGGGTTCGTGCTCAAAAAAGGGCTCGGTCAGAACTTTTTGATTGACGAACGGGTGCTGGACAAGATTGTCGAGGCGTCCGGCATCAGCGAGCGTGACGGGGTGCTGGAGATTGGCCCGGGGGCCGGGGTACTGACGCAGCGTCTGGCGGCGCGGGCAGGCAAAGTGGTGGCAGTGGAGAAGGATGCCGCCCTGCAGCCCCTGCTGGCCGAGTCGCTGCGGGCGTTTGCGCGCGTCGAGGTGGTCTACGCGGATGTGCTGGATGTGGACCTGCAGGAACTTTGGGCGCGGTTTGCTGGCTGCCCGCGCGTGCACGTGGTGGCCAATCTCCCCTACTATGTGACGACCCCCATCTTGTTCCACATCCTCGAGGCGGCCGTGCCGGTGAATAACATCCTGGTCATGGTACAGAAGGAAGTGGCTGACAGATTGGCGGCCGCTCCCGGCAGGAAGGAGTACGGGGCGCTGTCGGTGATGGTCCAGTACAGGGCCGAGGTGGAGCGCATCGTGTCCGTGCCGCCGTCCTCGTTCTTGCCGCCGCCTGGGGTCGAGTCGGTGGTTGTCCGTCTGTCCTGCCGCCCACCCCGCCATCCTGTGCGCCACCTTCCGGACCTGCGGCGGGTGGTGCGTGCCGCCTTCGCCACCCGCCGCAAGACGCTGGCCAATGCGCTGGCTGGCGGGTTGGGCTGGGACCGGGATGAGACGCGGCGCCTGCTGATGGGGGCCGGGATAGACCCGGACAGGCGGGGGGAGACCTTGTCCCTGCAAGAATTTGTGCGGGTTGCCGATGCATACAGCGAACGGGCCGGCCGGGGGTGACCCCGGCCAATGGTCGTTTTTGGCTACAGAGCCAGGAGTTCAGCCTTTCTTCCAGGGGCCTGCTTGGCATATACTGTAGGCGGGACAATTGCCCGACTGTTCACAACCCGGAGATTTGCGATCTGACGAGGTTGGCAGGGAGGTGCGCGCAGTGTGGAGGTTCTTCAACCCGACGCGCGGCACGATGGACATCGACGAGGTTGTCGATGAGTTGGTTCAGGAAGCGAAGAGCCATCCGCACGACGCGTTCCGCATTATCATTGGCACCGATTCGCAGCCCAAGCCCCACGACCAGTCTGTGACCTTTGTGTCCGCAGTGATCTTTCACCGCTTGGGCAAAGGGGCGCGTTACTTCGTCCACCGCGAGAGGTTGCCGTTCATGCGTTCGCTCCGGCAGCGGATGTTCAGCGAGGCGGGGTATTCCCTGCAATTGGGGGCGCAGCTGTCGGAGCAACTGAAGGCTCATGGCTGCGATTGGCAGATTGAGGTTCATCTGGACATCGGTGAAAAGGGTGCGACCAAACAGCTTATCCGTGAGATTGTCGCGTGGATTACGGCCAGCGGCTACGAAGCGCGTATCAAGCCCGACTCCTACGGGGCGTCCAAGGTCGCCGACCGGTACACGAAGGTATGATAGGCCGCTCGGTGGGGCCGCGTTCGCCGGCTGTGCTCCGCGCTCCTTCACGGCGGGAGCTGGATGGTCTGTGCCAACGCGGCCAGCAGGTCCGTTCGCCGCTGCCCGGCCAGCCCGGGGTAGTGGCGGCCGCGCCAGCTTCGCCCGGGCTTGCGGCCCAAGAGCAGGCGTGCCGCCTCGGCGGCGTCGCCGATGAGCGTCTCCCGCATCGCCCGCTGTTGCCGCGCTGAGCGCGTGCGGTCGCCGCGGACGAGCGGATCGAACACCGTGCGGGGGATCACCACCATCCTCATCCCTGCCAGCAGGCAGCGGGCAAACCACAGTCCGGGCTGGTGCAGCCACCAGGGCGAGACGCGGTCGAACGCGTCTTTTTGTACATACAGCGGCGTTTCGGACACGGCCGCCTGGGACAGATGAGGGGCCAGGCGGGCTGAGGCGGCCTGGTAGAGGGCCAGATCCAGCCGGCTGGCATCGGGCCGCGCCTGCGCGTATGCCACCAGCGCTGGGGCCCTCCCAGCCCGGTCGAGAAACGCAGCCAGGCTGGGTCCGAAGCCGCCGGCCCAGTCCCCGTCGACGAACACGAACCCCTTCGCCTGCCGGGCCCAGCGCAGACCCAGGTAGGCCGCGTAGGCGCGGCCGACGTCCGGCCCCAGCGCCGCCTCTACCTCAATCACCCGGACACGGCGCGCACCTTGCGGCCAGCGGGCGGCAAACCGCCTGGCCGCGGCGGCCGTCTCGTCCTGGCAGCCGTTGGCGACCACCAGGCAGCCCGCCGCGCCTGCGCGCGCCAGCTGCGCCAGCACCGGGCCGATGCGCGCCGCTTCGTTTCGCGCCGGTATGAGCGCGTAGATGGGTTCATGCGGCGAAGGTGCCAAGCTTAAGCCTCCTTGCCCCGTGTCACGCGTATCCCGCCTGTCATATCCTGAAACCAGACACGGCCCCGAGACTACGGGAGGGGATTCGCGTGGCCAAGACGGGAGATTACGTGGCGCGCAAATCGTACGGAAAGGACTTGTGTTTCGTCATTGTGGAGATTGACGAAGAAACCCAGACCGCCATCCTCAAGGGCATCGACGTGCGGTTGATGGCCGACGCTCCGCTCTCCGACCTGGAGGTTGTGAGCGACGAGGAACGGCAAGAATTCGAAGCCTACCGCCACCACCTGGAATCTGAGTGCGTGCGCCTGATTCGCTCGCGGCGAGAGAAGGAGTCCGAAAAGTTGTCCCTGCGCAAGGAGGCGCGATTCGATTCCCGGCCCGATTTTTTTGAACGGCCCGGACGGGTTCTCCACCTTGACGGCGACGGCACCTACCTGCAAAAGTGTCTGGCCATGTATAGGGAACTCGGCATCCGGGCGTTTGGTGAACATATGGTGGAGTCCCGCATGCCCGAGGCGGTGCGCGCCCTACTGGAACAGTATGAGCCCGACATCCTTATCATCACCGGCCACGACGGCGTCATCCGCAAAGGCAAGGACCTGTCCGACATCCGCAACTACCGCAACTCCATGAACTTTGTCCGCACCGTGCAGAACGCCAGACGCCACTCGCGCAGCATGGACGATTTGGTCATCATCGCCGGGGCCTGCCAGTCCCACTTCGAATCGTTGCTCGACGCGGGCGCCAACTTTGCCAGCTCGCCGCAGCGCATCATGATTCACGCGCTCGATCCGGTGTTCATCGCGGAAAAGGTGGCCTACACGCCGATCAACCAGACTGTGAACGTGTACGATGTGGTGCAATCCACGTACACCGGTACCGACGGCATCGGTGGGCTGGAATCTCGTGGAAAATACCGTTTGGGGCTGCCGAAATCTCTGTATTGACCCATTGACAACGAAAATCGACCCTTGCTATAATGATTAGCCTGGTTGACGTATATCCTCTTCCATGGTATAATGGCCGATGGAAAGAGGTGGTGTGTGTTGGCCAGGAATGCGCTCCACGACATTAAGAGCAGCCTCGATGAACTTGTCGGGGAGAAGGTTTTGCTGCGGGCGAACGGCGGTCGACGCAAGACCATCGAACGCAGCGGAGTGTTGGAAGAAACGTATCCGTCTGTGTTTGTGGTTCGCCTGGAACCATCCGATGGTTCGTTTGAACGGGTCTCCTACAGTTATGCGGATTTGCTGACGGAGACTGTTGAGTTGATGGTGTGTAAGAACGGGGATAACGTGAAAATCACGTATACACAGTCACAATAAATCGGGTCCCGCATACACGGGCGGGATGAGGACGGCCGCGAGGCCGTCTTTTTTTGTCAAGATTTGCGTGTTTGTCGAGTGTGGCGCAGGCGGACACTAGGATTGGCCGTCAGATCACGCAGTTTGGGCCAGGCTCGGCTGCGATGAGGAGGGTGTTGAACGATGGGGCGACGCAGAGGCACCATGTCGGATGAGCTGAAGCTGGAACTGGCGAAGGAACTCGGTTTCTACGACACGGTTCAGCGTGAGGGGTGGGGCGCCATCACCACTCGGGACGCCGGCAACATGGTCAAGCGCGCCATCGAGATTGCGGAACAGTCTTTGTCCGAGCACAAGCGCTAGGCAAGGCCCGTGACATCCACGGCACCGACGGCCACCGGGGGCGTTCTCTGCCCCCGGTTTTTCTGCATACCGGATTTTTCGCGCGGACAGACTAGCGCGTGTGTGTTCCAGCGGTGAGGAGGGACCCCATGTCGCACAAGACTGGCCCATTGGTCATCATCGGCGGAGCCGAGGATAAGCAGGGGGAGTGCAGAATCCTGCGCGAATTCATGCGGCTCGGTGGAGACAAGCATGCACAGGTGCTGGTCATGACGGTGGCCAGCGAAACGCCGGTCGAGGTCGGTATGGAGTATGTCGAGGTGTTTCGGCGCCTGGGCGCCGCCGATGTGCGCACCTTGGACGTCTCCCACCGCGCTGCGGCCGACACCGACAGCGCAGTCCAGTTCATTCAAGACGCCACCTGCATTTTTTTCACAGGCGGGGATCAGCTGCGCATCACCAAGCTGCTCGGGGGCACCCGCGTCGACGCGGCGCTGCACAACGCGCTGGCGCGCGGAGTGCCGCTGGGGGGGACCAGCGCCGGAGCATCGATGATGTCGAGCACCATGATTGTCGATGGGGAAGCCGAGACCAATCCCCGCATCGCGGTTGTCGATATGGCTCCGGGCATGGAGTTTCTCGACGGCGTGGTCATTGACCAGCACTTTGCCCAACGCGGCCGCCTGGGACGGCTGGTTTCTGCCGTCGCCCAGTACCCGCACCACCTGGGCCTCGGAATCGACGAGGACACGGCCGTGATTGTCGAAAACGGCGCCTTCCGCGTGCTCGGCCGCGGCGCTGTCAGCGTGGTGGACGCCGGCGGGGTGAAGTATTCCAACCTGGACGTGGTGGAATCCGATGAGGCGCTGTGCCTGTGCGGCATTCAACTGCACATCCTGCCGCAGGGGTACGGGTTCCACCTGCGCGACAGGAGACCGATAACGGACTGGGCAGCATACCGGTCCGAGGCTGCAAGGAGCTGAATCCATGAGGATTTGTTCGGTGCGCCACATAGACGGGCCCAATCTGTATCTCTATCGACCGATTCTGGTTGCCGATGTGGACCTGGAAGACCTGACCGAACGCGAAAGCCGCGAGTTTCCAGGCTTCAACGGGCGGTTGTTGGCGGATTTCCCGGGGCTGCGCGAACACCACTGCGCCAAGGGAGAGCCAGGAGGGTTTGTCGACCGTCTCGAGGAAGGCACGTATTTCGGGCACATTGTCGAGCACTTGGCGATTGAGTTGGCCTGCTGCGTCGGCATCGACGTGCACTACGGCAAGACGCTGTACGCCGGTCGGCCTGGCCGGTACGAAATGGTCATGGAGTGCAAGGCGTTCCGCTGTCAGCGCTTCTTGTTGCAGGCGGCGATGGAGATTGTCGAGTGCATGCTCGCCGGTCGCGCGTATCCTCTGCAACAGGTGTTGGCGGAGGCGGCCGCCATCCTGTGTGAGACGGCCCTTGGGCCGAGCACGCAGGCCATCGTCGACGCCGCCAACCGGAGAGGCATCCCGGTGCGGCGGTTGAACGAAAGAAGCCTTGTGCAATTGGGTTATGGTTGCAAGCGGAAGCTGGTGCAGGCCACCATGACCGATCGGACCTCCGCCGTGGCGGTGGACATCGCGTCCGACAAACCGTTGGCCAAGGACATCCTCGGCGCCGCCGGCATCCCTGTGCCGTACGGGGGGGTGGCGGCGGACGAGGAGCAGGCGGTGGCCGAGTTTCACCGCCTCGGCGCACCGGTGGTCGTGAAGCCGTACAACGGCAATCAGGGCCGCGGCGTCAGTCTCAACCTGGCCAGCGAAGAGGAGGTGCGGCGCGCTTACCAGTTCGCCAGCCGCTACAGCCAGCGCGTGATGGTGGAGCGGTACGTGGAGGGCAGGAACGTCCGTCTGCTCGTCGTCGGTGGCCGCTTGATTGCCGCCAGCGAGCGCATCCCTGCGCATGTTCAGGGGGACGGGGTGCACACGGTGCGGCAATTGATTGAGGCGGTCAACGCCCACCCCGACAGGGGGACGGACCATGAGAAGCCACTCACCCGCATCGTCGTGGATGAAATCGCCCG
This sequence comes from Alicyclobacillus kakegawensis NBRC 103104, assembly GCF_001552655.1. Lineage (GTDB taxonomy): Bacteria > Bacillota > Bacilli > Alicyclobacillales > Alicyclobacillaceae > Alicyclobacillus_G > Alicyclobacillus_G kakegawensis. Next base: position 76,815 of record NZ_BCRP01000009.1, read on the forward strand.
CCAGGTGCTCGCCCGCCAGGGTCTCTCCCTGGACGACGTGCCGGAGGCGGGCCGCGCTGTGTTTTTGCGCGACAGCGCCAACCTCTCCACCGGCGGCGAGGCGGTGGACATCACGGGGCGATTGGCCGAGTCGTACCGGCTTATCGCTGAGCGGGCGGCGCGCCTGATTGGCCTGGACGTCTGCGGCATCGACATGATTGTCCCGGCGGTGGACCGCCCGCCGTGCGACGGCGAGGCGTGCGCCGTGGTCGAGGTGAACGCCGCGCCCGGCATCCGCATGCACCAGCACCCGTCTTACGGGTCGGCGCGGGAGGCCGGGGGGGCGATTGTGGATTCGCTGTTTCCCGATGGCGACGACGGCCGCATCCCGCTCATCGCGGTCACCGGCACCAACGGCAAGACGACCACCACCCGCCTGATTGGCCATGGACTCGCCAGCACCGGGCGCACGGTCGGCATGACCACCACAGGGGGTGTGTTCATCGGCGGCAAGAAGGTGGTCGAGGGGGACACCACGGGCCCAGACAGCGCGCGCATGATCTTGGCCGACACATCCGTTGAGGCGGCGGTGCTGGAGACGGCGCGCGGCGGCATCGTGCGGGGCGGGCTCGCCTACGACAAGGCGAACGTGGCGGTTTTGACCAACATCACGCTGGACCACATCGGCCAGGACTGCGTGGAGTCGATTGAGGATTTGGTGCACATCAAGTCCCTGGTGGCCGAGTGTGTGTTCGAGGACGGCACGGTGGTGCTTAACGCGGAGGACAAGCACCTGGTCGAGCTGTCGCGGCGTCTGCGGGCGAAGGTGGTGTTTTTCGCGGCCGGCCCCGACAATCCGGTGTTGCGCCGGCACCTGGCCAGCGGGGGAGTCGGCTTTTTCTTGCAGCGGGGCTGGCTGACCGAAGGGCGGGGGAACTTGTCCTGGGAGATTGCCTTCGCCCGCCAGATCCCGGTGACCCTGGAGGGCACCGCGCGGTTTCAGATTGAGAACTGCCTGGCCGCCGCTGCGGCGCTGCGCTCCATCGGGCTGACACGGCGGCAGGTGGCCGATGCGCTTTTGTCGTTTCGGCCGGACAGGGACAACCCAGGCCGCCTGACGACCTACCGCATGCCGGGCGGCGGTTACGTGGTGCTGGACTACGGCCACAATCCGGACGGCTTCCGCCGCGTCGGAGAATGGCTGGCGCGACTGGGCAGCAAGCGTCGCATCGGCGTGGTCGGGGTGCCGGGAGATCGATCGGACGTGGTCATCCGCGAGGCGGCCGCGGAACTATCCGGCTGGTTTGACGCCTTCCTGGTCAAGGAGGACGAGGACAAACGCGGCCGTCGCGAGGGCGAGGTGGCCGAACTCATGGCCGCGGAAATTCGCCGGCTGCACCCGGAGAAACCGTGCCGGGTGGTGCTCTCCGAAGAGGAGGCGCTGCGCCAGGCGATTGCCGAAATGAAGCCCGACGAGGTGGTCGCGATGTTCTACGAGCGATTGCCGCGGCTGTCCACCCTGATTGAGGGCATGGGCGGGGTGCTGGTGCCTTCCCCGGTGTCCGAGCCGAGCGGGCGCGCCGTGGCCGGCATAACTTGACGAGCCGCCCATTCTCGACCATGCTAAAAGGGTCGAGGTGGGAGACTTGTTGGTGGAACGGGCGTACGCCAAGATCAATCTGACACTGGACGTCATCGGCCGCCGGCCGGACGGGTATCACGACGTCGATATGGTCATGCAGGCCATTGACCTGTCGGATTCTGTGCTCTTGGAACGGAGCGACGCAGATGGAATAGAATTGGATTGTAACGCCAGTCAGGTGCCGCTGGACGAGCGCAACCTGGCGCATCAGGCGGCGTCCGCGTTCTTTCGCCACACCAACCGGCGCGGCGGGCTGCGCATCAAGATTGACAAGCAGATCCCCGTCGCCGCCGGCTTGGCGGGCGGATCGTCCGACGCGGCGGCGGTGCTGCGCGGACTCAACCGACTGTTTGGTACCGGCCTGTCGTTGGCGGAACTGGCGGAGATAGGCGCCGAAGTGGGATCGGACGTGCCGTTTTGCGTGCATGGAGGCTGTGCGGTGGCGACGGGGCGGGGCGAGCGGCTGCAACCGGTGGCGCACAGCCTGCGCGCCTTTGTCGTCCTCATCCGTCCTCCTGTGCATGTTTCGACGGCCGCTGTGTATCAGGCGATGGACGGCTACACGGTGCGCAGCGAGCCGAGCAGTCGGGCGATGCTGGAGGCGTTGGCGACGGGGGATGTGGAGGCCGTCCGTCGGCGCATCAGCAACGATTTGGAGCCGGTGACGATGCGCCTGTATCCTGGATTGGCCGACTTGAAGCGGCGGATGGAGGCGTTGGCGCGGGTGCCCGTACATATGTCCGGCAGCGGACCCACCCTGTACTGTCTGATGGGGACGCAGACGGCGGCGCAGCGCTTGTACAACGCCCTGCGCGGTTTTGTCCGCGAGGTTTACCTGAGCCGCATCGCCTGATGCCCAGGGCGGCGGCACACGAAGGGCAAGGGGGTGACGGGATCGCGGCGGGCGGAGCGGTTGATTCGTGTGACACAGGCACTCGTCGAGCACCCAAACCAGGTGTGCTCGCTGTCCTACTGGGCGCAGGCGTGGGACGCGGCCAAGTCTTCGTTGAGCGAAGACGTGACCCTATTGCGCCAGGTCGTTGAGGAGGATGGCAGCGGCCGGGTGGAGACGCACCCGGGGGCGGCCGGCGGGGTGGTGTTCCGCGCCCAGGTGCCGGCGGCCTGGCAGCGCGCGTTCGTGGCCGAGATGTCTGACAAGCTGTCGGACGCCTCGCGCATCCTGGCTGGCGGGTTTCTCTACATGTCCGATGTGTTGGGGGACGCGGACGTGCTGGACTTGGTCGGGCGCTGGTTTGCCTCGGTCTACCAGGATAAGCGCGTCAGCGTGGTCGTGACGGTGGAGACCAAGGGCATTCCGTTGGCGGTGGCTGCGGCCCGCTACTTGCATGTGCCGGTGGTGATTGCGCGCCGTGAGCACCGCTTGACCGATGGGCCCGCCGTGAGCCTGCATTACGTGTCCGGATCGGAGCGGCGCATCCAGACCATGTCCATCTCGCGCCGGGCCATGCCGGAACAAGCGCGGGCGCTCATCGTCGACGATTTCATGCGCGCGGGCGCGACGGTCAAGGCGGTCTCGACGCTGCTCGGCGAGTTTCGCGCCGAAGTGGTCGGGACAGCAGTCTTCATGACCACGCGGGAACCGGCGAAAAAGCTGGTGGAAGAGTACTTCTCGTTGTTCACGCTGGAAGACTTGCAGGAAGGCGAGGGGGTCAAGGTACGCCCCTCGGCACCCGTGTTGGACCAGATGGATGGCAGGTGAGTCGGCTCCGCTTGGAGCCGTCGCCATACAGAAGCTGTACAAAGGGGTCGTGAGCCATGCGAATCATCGCGACAGACAAGGCGCCAGCGGCGATTGGGCCGTACTCGCAGGCGGTTGAGGTCGGCGGGGTGGTTTACACCTCCGGCCAGATTCCGCTGCGGCCGGATGGGACACTGGTGCAGGGAGACGTAGAGGAACAGGTCAAGCAGGTGCTGGCCAACCTGGACGCCGTGCTGTCCGCGGCCGGGGTGGGCCGCACGAATGTCGTCAAGGCGACAATCTTCCTCACAGATTTGGCCGACTTTGACACGGTCAACGAGGCGTACGGCGCCTTTTTCGGCGATCATCGCCCGGCTCGCTCGTGCGTTCAGGTGGCCGCCTTGCCCAAAGGCGCCAAGGTGGAGATTGAGCTGGTCGCGGTCCGGCCGACCACCTAGGCCGCAGCCTGGCGGGCGACCGAAACAGGCAAGCCCAGGCCGGCACTCCCCGCCGGCGCGGGCTTGCCTGGGCGTGTCGGTGTCGGCCGCGCAGGCGGTGCCGCCGAAGCGGACCCGTCCTGGGCAGCTTGTGGGCAGACTGTGTGCAGATGATGCGCAGGCTCGGTTGCGGCCAATCTATCTACTCTCCATACCATCGCGGCACAAAGGAGTGTGATTTTCATGAGCAACTTCTTGACACCGGCCGAGATTGCGGCCGCTGCGGTCAAGGCGGGCGAAGAGAAGGCTCGCACACCGGTCGGCAAGCTGTTGGTGCTCGGTTTTCTGGCTGGCGCGTTCATCGCGCTTGGCGCCCTGTTTGATCTGCGTGTGACTGCCGGTATGCCCGATTCCAGCGGCACCTTGAAAGCGCTTGTGGGCGGAGCTGTATTCCCGATTGGCCTGATGTTAGTCGTCATCTGTGGCGGGGAACTGTTGACCGGCAACATGATGACGGTGCCCCTCGCGGTGCATGCCAAGCGGGCATCGTGGCTGGGTTTGATCTACAATTGGTGGTGGGTATTGATTGGCAATCTCATCGGCTCCTTGTTTGTCGCCTGGGTGTTCGGCGTCGGCGCCCACATGCTCGACCAGCCTCCGTACGACAAGGCGACGATAGCCGTCGCGGTGTCCAAGGCGACGCTGCCGTTTGGCCCGACCGTCCTCTCGGCCATCGGCTGCAACTGGCTGGTCTGCCTGGCCGTCTGGATGGCGCTTGGGGCGAAGGACATCGTGGGCAAGATTTTCGGCATCTGGTTCCCCATCATGGGGTTCGTGGCCATTGGGTTCCAGCACGTGGTGGCCAACATGTTCTTCTTGCCCGCCGGTTACTTCGTCGGCGCGCCCATCACGTGGGGGCAAATCATCGTGGAGTGGATTGGCGCTTTTATCGGCAACGCCATCGGCGGCTGGTTGTTTGTGGCCACGGCTTATTGGTACGCGTTTCTCAAGGGCCGCACCGCACCGAGCGACTCGGTCCACGCGGCGCCGCGCGGCATGGTGAGTGAGGACGTGGGCAACCAGTCGTCGTGAAGGTGCGGTGCCTGCCGTCGCGGGGGATGGTGGTTGCGGCTGCCGCCTCGCGCACCGCCGGCTGGGGTGCCCGGGCATTCGCCACAGGACGGGTGTCCCACTGAGACTCGGAAGTGGAGGGGAGTACCGAATGGAGATGGATGTGCAGCCAAAATGGGAGGCGTCCGCACAGGACGCCACCCGGGTGCGTCTGTACGTGGATGGCAATCCGGTCGAGGCGCCCGCGGGCGCCCGCCTGCTCGACGTTCTCCTGAAGGATCAGCCTGACTTTCCTCACATTTGCTATCATCCGGCACTGGGGCCGATTGAGACATGCGACACCTGCCTGGTTCAGGTGGGGGATGAACTGCTGCGCGCCTGTTCAACCCCCGTGCAAGCGGGGATGATGGTGCGGACCCAGGCGCCGGCGGCCCGCTTGGCGCGCAAACAGGCGATGGACAGGCTGCTGGTCAACCATGAACTTTATTGCACAGTCTGTGACAACAACAACGGCAACTGTGTCATCCACAACACGGCCATGGCGATGGGCCTCAACGAGCAAGCGGAGCCGTTTACGCCCAAACCGTACGCTGTCGATGACAGCCATCCTTTTTACCGGTACGATCCGGACCAGTGCATTCTCTGCGGCCGCTGCGTGGAGGCGTGTCAGAACCTGCAGGTCAGCGAGGTGCTCTCCATCGATTGGGAGCGGGATCGGCCGCGTGTGATTTGGGATGACGATGTGCCTATCAACGAGTCTTCCTGTGTGTCCTGCGGCCACTGCGTCACCGTGTGCCCGTGCAACGCGCTGCAGGAGAAATCGATGCTGGGTGAAGCCGGTTACCTGACCGGCGTGGAAAAGACCACCCTGCGCGGCCTGATTGACCTGACCAAGCAGGTGGAACCGGGCTACCGGCCGATTTTCGCGGTCTCGGAAGTGGAGGCCAAGCTGCGTGAGGCGCGCATTCGGCGCACCAAGACGGTCTGCACCTACTGCGGCGTCGGTTGCAGCTTCGACATCTGGACCAAGGACCGCAAGATCCTCAAGGTCGAGCCGCAGATGGAGGCGCCGGCCAACCAGATTTCCACTTGCGTCAAGGGCAAGTTTGGCTGGGACTTTGTCAACAGCCCGGAGCGCCTGACCAAGCCGCTCATCCGCCGCGGCGACGCGTTTTACGAAGCCTCCTGGGAGGAGGCCATAGAGTACATCGGCCAGCGCCTCACCGACATCCGCCGCCAGCACGGCGACGACTCCATCGCCTTCATCTCTTCTTCCAAGTGCACCAACGAGGAAAATTACTTGATGCAGAAGCTGGCGCGGGCGGTCATGCACACGAACAACATCGACAATTGTTCGCGTTACTGCCAGGCGCCGGCGACGGAGGCGCTGCGGCGGACGATGGGGCTCGGGGGAGACACCGGATCGATCTCGGATTTGGCCTTGGCCGACCTGGTCATTGTCGTGGGCGCCAATACGGCCGAGTCGCACCCGGTGCTCGCCACGCGCCTGCGCCGCGCCCAGAAGAAGCACGGGCAGAAGCTGATTGTCGCCGACCTGCGCAAGAACGACTTGGCCAGCCGCGCGAATCTGCACCTGCACCCAAAGCCGGGAACAGATTTGGTCTGGTTGAACGCGGTGGCCAAGCTGCTGCTTGACTCTGGACGTTATGACGAGGCGTTTGTGCGTGAGCGGGTGGAGGGGTTTGACGAATACGCCCAATCGCTGGCCCCGTACACCCTCGAGTACGCCGAGCGTGTCACCGGCTTATCCGCGCAAGAATTGCAGCAAACGGCGGACATGATTGCTAACGCCAAGCGGCTGTCCATCTGCTGGGCCATGGGCGTCACCCAGCACCGCGGCGGCACGGAGACCAGCACGGCTATCTGTAACCTGCTGCTTTTGACCGGCCAGGTCGGGCGGCCGGGCACCGGCGCCTATCCTTTGCGCGGCCACAACAACGTCCAAGGGGCGGGCGATTTTGGCTGTGCCCCGGCCTTTCTGCCTGGCTACGAGCGGGTGGACGACGCGCAGGTGCGCGCCAAATGGGAGGCGGCCTGGGGTGTCACGCTGCCGACCAACAAGGGCTTGGACAACCACGAAATGGTGGATGCCATGCACGACGGCCGTCTGCGAGCGATGTACCTGGTCGGCGAGGACATGGCGGTGGTGGACTCCAACGCCAACTACGTGGAGGCGGCGTTTGAAAAACTCGATTTCTTCGTCGTGCAGGACGCGTTTTTCAGCAAGACGGCGCAATTCGCCGACGTCATCCTGCCGGCCTGCCCAAGCCTGGAGAAGGAAGGCACCTTCACCAACACCGAGCGCCGCATCCAGCGTCTCTACCAGGCGCTGCCGCCGCTCGGCGACGCCAAGCCGGATTGGCAGATCATCCAAATGGTCGCCAACCGGCTGGGCGCCAACTGGAATTACACGTCGCCGCGCGAGATTTTTGAGGAGGCCTGCAGCACCACCGAGCTGATGAAGGGCGCGACCTATGAGCGGCTGGAAGGCTACCGCAGCTTGCAGTGGCCGGTTGCAGAGGACGGGCGCGACATGCCGCTTTTGTACACCGAGCAGTTCGCGCTGCCGGGCGGCCGGGCGCGGTTCTGCCCGGTCACTTGGCAGGAGCCGGTAGCCTATGAGGAAACCTACGACCTGCACCTAAACAACGGCCGCATGCTGGAGCACTTCCACGAGGGCAACCTCACCTACCGCGTCCGCGGGCTGCGGGAAAAGGTGCCGATGACCTTTGTCGAGGTCTCGCCCGAGCTGGCCGCGGAACGCCGAATCGAGGACGGCGCGCTGGTGCGCCTGGTCTCCCCGTACGGGAGCGTCAAGGTGCGCGCTGTGGTGACCGACAGAGTCGCCGGCCGCGAATTGTACATGCCGATGAATTCGCCCAAGGACGAGGAGGCGGTCAACCGCTTGACCAGCAGCGAGTCGGACGTCATCACCCATACGCCCGCTTACAAAGAGGTGCGGGTGCGGCTGGAGGTGCTCGGCGACAAAGGCGCCTCGCCGCTTGGCCGCAACAACCCAAGACGGCACCAGCCGCATCCCAAGCCGGGGGTTGAGGTGGAGAAAAAGTGGGCCCGCGCCGATTATCGCCCGCTCGTCGGCAAGCTACGGGCGGATGAGGCGGAGAGGGAGGCGGCAGCATGGCAAAACCTGTGACCACCGTGGTTCCAGCGCAGACGGATGAGGCGGAGGCCCAGGCCAAGGCGATGGAGCGCCTGCAGCAGATGGCCGCGGCGGATGTGGACGCGTTGGCCGAAGCGCTGCGGTTGGCGCGGGCCCTGCATGATCGCGGGCTGCTCACCCTGGCCGCCGCGTTGCTGGAGCAGGCGGACGACGTATTGCGCATTGTGGTGGACTTTGTCAACCAACCCGGCGCTGTGCGCGGACTGAAAAACCTGGCGACGGCCGCGCAGGCGCTGGGGGCCGTCGATTTGGAGGCGTTCGGCCGCTTGGCCCAAGGCGCCGTAGCCAGCGTCGACGAGGCCAAGGCTGACCGAAAAGCGCTGGAGACGCCGCTTGGCTTTTTCAAGCTGCTGGCCTACTTGGCCGATCCGGACGTCAGCGCGGCCATTCGGCTGCTCCTGGCGGCCTGCAAAGGCGTCGGCCGAGCGCTGCGCGCCGAGGCGGAAGGAGCGCCGGTGGCTGGCGCCGGCTCCAGCGCCAACCGCACGGCGGCCGGAGGTGCCGCGTCCGATGCCGGGACGGGCGGGGAGTCCGCGGCGGCGGGCGCCTGAGGCAAGGGGCCTCGGGCAAGCCGCTCGTCGCCGTCCCGCGGGACTGGGGGATTACCCACACTCACCAGCCGCTGGACGGAGTGGATGGCAAAGCGCCCGGGGGCCGCGTCGAGAGGGGGGCGTGGGCTCCCTTCTTGCAGCCTGTTTGCAGCGGCACCTGCTGGGTTCGCCAAGAATTCGTGAAAAATTCCCAAACACCTAGCAGGATTTTTCCCGAACCTGTGGAATATCCAAGTAAGTTCTCCACGGGTCGCAAGAGGGTGGTGAGAAGGATGCAGATTACGGATGTCCGGCTGCGTAAAGTCAGCACGGAAGGCCGCATGAAGGCGATAGCGTCCATCACGATTGACAGCGAGTTTGTAGTCCACGATATCCGCGTGATCGACGGGAACAACGGGATGTTTGTGGCAATGCCGAGCAAGAAGACGCCCGATGGAGAATTTCGCGATATCGCGCATCCCATTTCCTCCGTGACCCGTCAGAAAATCCAGGATGCGGTGCTGCGTGAGTATTACCGTAGCGAGACGCTTCAGGAACCGACCGCTTGACGGCTCGGCAGCGGGACAGGAAGGTACAAAAACATGGATTCACTGCTTGCCGCGACCGTGGTTCCTCGCGGAGCTGTCCGGGGAGGACGACGGCGGTTTTTTGTCGCCCTTCCCGCAAGCGCTTTCTCGTCCGTTCGCCCTTCCCTTCTTATGCCCCATTTCAGTGTTCCAGATTCCGACGCAGATGGCGGACAAGACCCGATTGAACCCCTGCATGCCTTTGGATACACTGGGGTTGCACGAATATGGAGGCGATGTTGTGGCTCGAACCGCCATTGTCTTGGCCGCGGGTCTGGGAACCCGAATGAGGTCGAAGAAACACAAAGTGTTGCATGAAGTGTGTGGCAAACCGATGATCCTGCACATTCTCGACGAGCTGGAGAAACTCGCGTTGGATCAAGTCATCGTCGTGATTGGACAGGCGAGGGAATCCGTGAAGCAGGTCGTAGGCGGTCGGGCGGAGTTCGCGGTCCAAGAGGAGCAGAAAGGCACAGGGCATGCCGTCCAGTGCGCGTGGCCGCGGTTGCGCCCGGACGCCGACACAGTGCTTGTCCTTTACGGGGACGGGCCGCTGGTTCGAGCGGAAACGTTGCGTGGAATGTGCGAGGAGCGGGAGCGGCGAGGCGCGGCGGCGGTGTTGCTGACTGCCGAGCTGGAGCATCCGGACGGGCTGGGACGTGTGATTCTGGCCGCAGACGGGACGGTGGAGCGCATTGTCGAAGAAAAGGACGCGACCCCCGAGCAGCGGCGGATTCGCCAGGTGAACACCGGCTTGTACGCGTTTGCGGCCGCGGATTTGGGCGAGGTGTTGGCCAAATTGTCGCCCGACAACAAGCAGGGTGAATACTACCTGACCGACGCGGCCGCCATCCTGCGTGAACGCGGGCGGGCCGTGTATCCGCTGGCCGTGGACGATGTCGAGGAGATTGCCAGCGTCAACGACCGGGCGCAATTGGCTGCGGTGGAACAGATTATGCGCCGGCGCATTTGCCGCCGCTGGATGCTGGAGGGGGTCACTTTTATCGATCCCGACCGCACCTACGTGGGCGCGGATGTCACCATCGGCCCCGACACGGTCATCTACCCGGGCAGTGTGCTCGAAGGCCATACTATCATCGGCGAGGATTGCGTGATTGGCCCCAACACCCGGCTGGTCGACGCGGTGGTGCGCGACGGGGCGCGGGTCGAATCGTCGGTCGTGCTCGAGAGTGAAATCGGACCGGACGCCAGCGTGGGACCGTTCGCCTACATTCGTCCCGGCAGCGAAATCGGCGCGCGGGTGAAGATTGGCGATTTTGTCGAGATCAAAAAGTCGGTCGTGGGCGACGATAGCAAGGTCAGCCATCTGACTTACATCGGCGACGCGGAGATTGGTCGGCGCGTGAACATTGGCTGCGGCGCGGTGACCGTGAACTACGATGGCGAGAGGAAACACAAGACGCACGTGGGGGACGACAGCTTCATCGGCTGCAACGTCAACCTGGTGGCGCCCGTGAGCGTGGGGGAGGGAGCGTATGTGGCGGCCGGATCGACCATTACCGACGCCGTGCCGGACAACGGCTTCGCGATTGCGCGCGCCCGCCAGGTGACCAAGCCGGACTACGTACGGGCATGGAAAGAGCGGCATGCCGGAAAATCGCGGCGGGAGGAAACAGAGTAGATGGCACGTGACGGGGATTTAAAACTGTTTACAGGGAACGCGAATCCGGCCTTGGCGCAGGAGATTGCCGATCACATCGGGGTGGTTTTGGGGGATTGCCGAGTCGGGCGGTTCAAGGACGGGGAAGTGCACATCCGGCTCGGCGAGAGCGTGCGCGACTCGAACGTGTTCGTCGTCCAGCCGACCTCGGCGCCGGTGAACGAGCACCTGATGGAGCTTTTGATCATGGTGGATGCGCTCAAGCGCGCTTCGGCCCGCAGCATCAACGTGGTGATTCCGTATTATGGCTACGCGCGTCAGGACCGCAAGGCGCGGGCGCGTGATCCAATCACCGCCAAACTGGTGGCCAACCTGCTGGAAAAGGCGGGCGCCACTCGGATCATCTGCATGGACCTGCACGCAGGGCAGATCCAAGGCTTCTTCGACATCCCTCTGGACCACCTGATTGGCCTGCCGATACTGGCCAATTACTTCTTGAAGAAGCAGTTGGACAACCCCGTCGTCGTCTCCCCGGATATGGGCGGGGTGACACGGGCCCGCCAGCTGGCGGAGCGGCTGGGGGCACCCATGGCCATCATCGACAAGCGCCGCCCGGACGTCAACGTGGCCGAGGTGATGAACATCATCGGCGACATCGAGGGCAAGACGGCAATCCTCATTGATGACATGATTGACACCGCAGGCACCATTACTGCCGGTGCTAAGGCCTTGCTGGAGCGAGGGGCCAAGCAGGTGTACGCCTGTTGCATCCACCCAGTGCTCTCCGGGAACGGTGTGGAGCGCCTGCGTGATTCGGAGATTGAGGAAGTTGTGGTTACAAATACCATCGCTTTGCCTCCAGAGAAACGAATTGATAAAATTAAAGTATTGTCTGTCGCGGAGTTAATAGCCGAGGCCATCCTGCGCGTGCATACGCGCCGTTCCATCAGCGAACTATTCGACTGACTCCGCGGGCGTGCCCCGGCGGCCGCAGGCCCGCCCGGTGGACAAGCGGTGGCGGCGGGAACCACCCGCTTTGCATGCAGTGGAAAGGGGATGCTTGACATGGAACAGATTGTGCTGGAAGCAACAGCTCGCGACACGTCCCACCACAGCACGGTCAGCAGTCTGCGACGCCAGGGCCAGGTGCCGGCGATTGTGTATGGGCGGAATCAGGAGCCGGTCGCCGTCGCGGTATCCGAAAAGCTGTTTCAACAGCGGGGGGCGCTGGCGAAATCGCTGGTCGAGCTGCACATGGGCGGTGAGGAAAAAGTGCACGCCATTGTGCAACAGATTCAGCGCGATCCGGTCACGCGCCGTATCCTGCACATCGACTTCTACCGGGTGGAGATGGACAAACCGGTGACCGTCAGCGTGCCGCTGCATGTGACTGGCGTGCAAGAGGTCGAAAAGCGCCGTGGCGTCGTTCAGGTCCAGACGCGCGAGATTGAAATTGAAGCCCGTCCGGTGGACCTGCCGGAGGTCATCACGGTGGATATCAGCGGCTTGCAGCCGGGCGAGCACCTGACTGTCGGGGAGGTCCGTCTGCCCGCCGGGGTTACGCTCAAGTCGGAGCCGACCGAGGTCGTGGTGACCGTGCTGGTGGGTAAGCAGGCGGAGGATGCGGACGCGGATGCCGGCGAGGCGACCGAATAAGTCCGTCTTGGTGGGCCGCGCTTTCCGGATTGCGGAGGGCGCGGCTTTTGTGCGAGTGCCTCGGCATACCGATGTGTCTTTTCACACCGTCTGGGGGATTCAAGGATGAAGTTGATTGTGGGCTTGGGCAATCCGGGGGCTCTGTACGCCCATACCCGCCACAACGTGGGGTTCTGGGTGGTGGACCAGCTGGCGCAGGCAGTGGGTGCGGACTGTCGCCATGCCAAATGGCGGGCGTTGATTGACGAGTGCCGCCTGGGCGGCGAGAAAGTCATACTCTGCAAGCCTCAGACCTATATGAACAACAGCGGCGAGGCGGTGCGGCAGATTCTCGACTTCTACGCAGAACTCCAGCCAACCACGGACATGATTGTGGTCTACGACGACCTGGATTTTGCGCCTGGGCAGTTGAAGCTGCGCCAGAAAGGCAGCGCCGGCGGGCACAACGGGGTCAAGTCCATCATCGCGCACGTGGGCACCGACGAATTTCCGCGCATTCGCGTGGGCATCGGCCGGCCCGCGAAAGGGGATCTTATCTCCTATGTCTTGGGTCGGTTTCAGCCGGAGGATGAGGCCAAGGTACAGGAAGCTGTCCGTCTGGCCGCGGAGGCGCTGCAGTATGCGGCGGAGCATTCGTTTGCCCAGGCGATGAACCGCTACAACGCGGCCCGCTAACGGATTAGTTGCAGACATTTGCAAGTCTGCACCGCAAACCGCATAATGTGCGCATAATGGCATAATGTTCGCATATTGTAAGAGAACAGGGAAGCTCGCAGCGGTGATGGAACTCACCGTAACCGCTCGCGCATACGCCGGGATAATGGCTCCTGTGCATGATGTGCCATGCACAGGAGCCATTATTGTGTGTTCTGAGCGGACGTTCAGCGTGTGGGCGCGCTCTCGACGCAGCACGCTTCGCCGGTTGCCAACAACCCTGCGTATGAGAACGGCGCATCTCCCCCATACTGGGTAGAAGGGATGGTTCAACCTGGAAACACGGGATGGGGGAGGGGTTCCATGCGCGTGGAGTATGTGTGCCGGCACTGCCACCACCGAGTCGGTGAGCTGGAGAATCCGTTGTGGGACGTTTCCGATGTGGAGCAGGTCTGTGGTTTTTCCTCCCTGAACGCGGTGGAGCGCAGGGAGCATATCGCATATAATGAAGATTGCAGTGTCGTTTACGTGCAAGTGGTATGCGAGGACTGCCAACGGGCGCTGGAAGCGCACCCAGAGCTGTTGGTGGAAGGCAAGCTGCTGCAGTAGCCGACTGGGCAGCGTGCCAGGAGTGAGCATAAACCGGATACGGGCAATGCAAGGCCTTGGCGGATGCGCTAAGGCTCTTTTCGGCGTAGGACGAGGAGGGGTAGTGTGATAGAACTGGTTCGCCGACTGGCAGCCGATGAGGAGTTCCGCGCCGTGGCAGAGGGACTCCAGGGGGATGGCACGGACCGGTTGGTCACCGGTCTGGGCGGCAGCGCCCGCCACGCCTATTATGCGGCCTTGTACGATTTTCACAAGCGAGAGAAGGGATACGCAGTCCCTTTTTTGATTGTTACGCACACGCCGGCACAGGCGGACGCCATCGCCGACGACCTGCGGGAGCTGCTGCCGGACGAACCGGTGTTTGTGGTGCCAGAGCGCGAGCGGGCGGAGCTGGACGTGACAGCCGCTAGCCCCGACCTCGTCGCGCTCCGGCTATCGGCGCTTGACCACCTGGCGGCCGGGCGGGCCGGCATCGTGGTGACGACGCTGCCGGCGGCGGTGCAGCCGCTCACCCCGCGGCGCGTCCATGAGGAGGCCATCCTGAGGCTCGCCGTCGGCGATACAATCAATCCCGGCCTGGTGTTGGAGCGCTTGCTGGCGGCCGGTTACGAGCGGGTCGACATGGTGGAGGGCAAAGGGCAGGTTTCGGTGCGAGGAGGCATTCTGGACGTCTATCCGGTGACCTCCGAGCACGCGCTGCGCATCGAGTGGTTCGACACGGATGTGGACTCGATCCGCACCTTCGATGTCAGCACGCAGCGCTCCCTGGAGAAGCGGCTGTCGGCCGAAATCGGTCCCGCGACGGATATGTTGCTGCCCCCATCCGTCATGCGAGGGGTGGCGGAGGAACTGGATCGACGGCTGGCCGCCCGGTTGAAGACCGTGACCGACATCGACATGCGGGATCGCCTTAAGACGCACGTGGCCGCCGACATGGAGCGGTTCCGCGCCGGCCTGCCGTTCCCGCGCCAACTCCGCTACACGCACATGTTCCAGGAGCATGTGCGAAACCTGCTCGACTATTTTCCACGCAGGTCCGTTCTCTGCATCGACGAGCCGACGCGGCTGCAGGAGCGCCAGAAGGCGTTAACCCAGGAGTATTCGGTATGGGTTTCGGAGGCCCTGATGCGCGGTGAATTGTTGTCGGACACCTTGGATCTTCCGAATTTTGACGCGCTCTGGCAGCATACCGGCTTCACCGCGCTGCACTTTTCCATGTTCGCCCGCTCGTCGTCCGGTCACCGCTTCGCCCAGGTCACCAGCGTGACGGCCAAATCGATGCAAAACTTCCACGGCCAAATGCACGTGTTGAAAAGCGAGGTGCAGCGTTGGCAGCGCAGCCACACCGACGTGGTGCTGCTGGCAGGCGACGAGGAGCGGGCCGACAGGCTGCAGAGCGTGCTCGCCGATTATCGGATTGAGACGGTGCGCAGCGACCGGTTCATCCGTTCGGACAAACCGGTGATCCTGGTGGCCAACCTGTCGGCCGGGTTTGAACTGCCGCTTGCGCACCTGGCGGTCATCGTCGAGGGAGAGGTGTTCGCCAAACGCAAGAAAGGCCGCCGTGCGCGCGTGCAGATGTCGGATGCGGAACGGATCCGAAGCTACCAGGAACTGAAGCCGGGTGACTATGTGGTCCACGTGAACCACGGCATCGGCAAGTATCTGGGCATCCAGACGCTCGACATCGACGGCCGCCACAAGGATTACCTGCACCTGCAGTACGCGGGCAACGACAGCCTGTACGTGCCTGTGGAGCAGATTGACCAGGTGCAGCGGTACATCGGGGCGGAGGATAGGGAACCGAAGGTCTACCACCTGGGCGGCGGCGAGTGGAACCGGGTCAAGCAGCGGGTCTCTCGCTCGGTGCGGGACATCGCCGAGGATTTGGTCAAGCTCTACGCGGCGCGGCAGGCGACGCCGGGGCACGGGTTTTCGCCGGATACGCCGTGGCAGAAGGATTTCGAGTCTCGTTTTCCCTACGAGGAGACACCGGATCAAGAGCGGGCCATAGCGGAGATCAAGCGCGACATGGAGAAGCCGCGGCCGATGGACAGACTGCTGTGCGGGGATGTGGGGTACGGCAAGACCGAGGTCGCCATCCGCGCCGCCTTCAAGGCGGCGATGGACGGCAAGCAGGTGGCGGTGCTGGTGCCGACGACGGTGTTGGCGCAGCAGCACCTGGAGACGTTTCGCGAGCGGTTTGAAGGCTTCCCCATCACGATTGACGTGCTCAACCGATTCCGCACGCGCAGTGAGACGCAGAAGGTTTTGCAGGGGCTGCGCGACGGCAGCATCGACATCATCATCGGCACCCACCGCTTGCTGCAGAAGTCGGTCCGATTCAAGGACCTGGGCCTGCTCATCGTCGACGAGGAGCAGCGCTTCGGCGTGACCCACAAAGAACGGCTCAAGCAGCTGCGCACCAACGTCGATTGCCTGACCTTGACGGCAACTCCGATTCCCCGCACCCTGCACATGTCGCTGCTTGGCGTGCGTGACCTGTCAGTGATTGAGACACCGCCGGAGAACCGCTTCCCGGTGCAGACATACGTGGTCGAGTTCAACGAGGCCCTTGTCCGCGAGGCCATCCACCGGGAGTTGTCGCGCGGGGGCCAGGTGTACGTGGTGTACAACCACGTCAAGGGGATCCGCACGATGGCCGACCGGGTGGCGCAGCTGGTGCCGGAGGCAGCCGTTGGCGTGGCACACGGACAGATGGCTGAGGACGAGCTGGAACGGGTGATGCTCGACTTCTTAGAGGGCGAATTGGACGTCCTGGTCACCACCACCATCATCGAAACAGGACTTGACATCCCCAATGTGAACACGCTCATCGTGTACGACGCGGACAAGCTGGGATTGGCCCAGCTGTACCAACTGCGCGGCCGCGTCGGGCGCTCCAACCGGATTGCCTACGCCTATTTCACCTACCAGCGGGACAAGGTGTTGAGCGAAGTGGCTGAGAAGCGGCTGCAGGCGATCTCGGAGTTCACCGAGTTGGGCAGTGGATTCAAGATTGCCATGCGCGATTTGGCCATCCGCGGCGCCGGCAATCTGCTCGGCGCGGAGCAGCACGGATTCATCAACTCGGTCGGGTTTGACCTGTACAACGACATGCTCGCCGAAGCCATCAAGGAGTTGATGGGCAACCGCGAACCCGCAGCGCCGGAGGCCACCATCGACCTGGCCGTAGAGGCCTACCTGCCGGACGAGTTTATCCCAGACGCCACGCAAAAGATTGCGATGTACAAGAAATTCCGGCACGTTCAGACCCTGGCAGGCGCCGACGACTTGGAGGAGGAGCTGGAGGATCGGTTTGGTGATTTGCCGGAACCGGTGCGCAATTTGCTGGACATCACCCGCATGAAAAGTTATGCTGTCCGATATGGGCTGGAGTCCATCACGGCCGCGTCGGGTGAGGCCACGCTGCGCCTGCGTCCGGACGCGACGGCCAGCATCGACGCCGGCAAGCTGTTCTTGTTGTCCAAGCGCTACAGCGGCCAATTCAGCAAGCGTGGCAACGGCAGCCTGCAGGTGGTTCTGCGCATCAAGGGGCTTCCGGACAGAGATGTTTGCGCCCGCCTGCTCCAGTTTCTGCGGGATTTCGCGGACGTGGTCAAGGCCGGCGAGGAGGTAGAAGAATTTGCGAGGTAACAGAAAATGGGCCATGGCCGCCACGGCGGTCGCGGTGGCGTTGGCGGCGGCAGCCGGGTGTTCGCAGGGCACAACCGGCAACCAGACGAATTCCACATCCAACCAGGCGGCCGCGAAGTTGCCGCCCGAGCCGAAATACAGCGGCCCGGTGGTAGCCACCTACAACGGCGGCAAATTGACCAAACAGGAGCTGGATGAGCAGTACAACCTGCAGGTAGTGCTGCCCAAACAGCAGAACAATGAATCGAAAAAGCAGTTTACCAGCGATTACATCATGTACTACAAGTATCTGTACAACAAGGCCCTGCAGGACAAAAAAGCGGCGCCGAGCGCGAGCACGGCGCAGCAGTACGCCAACGAGGCCATATCGCAGCTCTACAGCGCGCAGGGCGCTCCATACAAATCGAAGCAGGCGGTCCTGAACGAGATGAAGAAGCTGGGCCTGACGAAAAACGATTTAATCCTGTACTTCGCCAAGTATGAGCGGCTGCAGAACTATTTCCAAGACGAGATGAGCAAGGTCAAGCCGACGACCAAACAGATGCAGGATTATTACAACCAGCACAAGTCTGATTACGTGCAGGTGACGGTCGATACCATCCTGCTGAACAATCTGGCGACCGCCCAGAGCGTGGAGAAGCAGCTGAAGGCCGGGGCCAGCTTCAAGAAATTGGCGGACAAGTATTCCAAGGACCCGTCCGTCAAGGACAACCACGGCCACTTGGCCAATCAACTCGTCTCCCAGTTCGTACAGCCGTTTGCCGAGGCCTGTCGCACGTTGCCAATTGGTCAGATCAGCGACCCGGTGAAGAGCGAATACGGCTACCACATCCTCAAGGTGGACAAGCGGACCCAGCTGTCGTTTGCCAAGGCGAAGTCCACGATTGAGCAGCAGCTGGCGCAGCAGTTGCAGCAGCAAAAACAACAGCAAATCCAACAGGATGCGATGAAAAATTCCCATATCAAAATCCTCGTCAAAGACAACGACCTCTGACGCTTCACCTCTGGGGCCGCGCGCCGCGCATCCGGCACGCGGCTCTTTTGCCTCCCCGCGCCCTGTCCTGGTGCATAGAGGAATCCACCCCGTAACATAATAGGTGCGCGTACCCCCGGGGTCTTTACACAAGCAGCCGTCATGGCGAAAGGTTGGCTCTCTGTCGGTGGATGTACAGCAAAGTGGGGTGTTTGGTGTCACAGGGTGTGCCTACCATCAAACATGAGGGTGAGGGTCAAACGTGAAAGCAACGGGCATCGTGCGTAGAATTGATGACCTCGGTCGTGTTGTCATTCCGAAGGAAATTCGACGGACGCTGCGGATTCGCGAGGGAGATCCGCTCGAAATCTTTGTGGATAGGGACGGCGAAGTCATTCTCAAGAAGTACTCCCCTATCGGTGAGCTGGGTGACTTCGCGCGTGAATACGCGGAGTCTATCGCCGAGTCCACCGGGCATATTTCGATGATTGCGGACAGGGACGTCATCATCGCTGTGGCGGGCGGATCGAAAAAGGAGTTTTTGGACAAGCCCGTCAGTGAAGACGTGGAACAGGCGATGGAGGAGCGCCGCACCATCGTCGACTCCAATCCGGTCGAGACGGCTATTGTGCGCGACCGCAGCGAGCGGTTCACCTCGCGCGTGATTGCCCCGATTATCGCCGCGGGCGATCCGATAGGCGCCGTGATCCTGGTCTCGCGCGAGGAAAACACGCGCATGGGCGAGTTGGAGCAAAAGATTGCCGAGACGGCGGCTGGATTCTTGGGCAAACAGATGGAGCAATAATTTCCCTCGCGGTTGTGCCAGGGCTGCCCGGTGGACTGGAGCCACCGGGCAGCTTTTTGGTGCGCCCTTCCCTGCCGGCGGCAGGACTATTCGGCCCTGTTGGTCCATAATCATGGGTAACAGGGTTGTCCGGAGTCGCCCAAGCCTGGCAGGTGGGGGGAGAATCGGTTGTCACAAACACGCGGGTTCGTGCACGGCGCCATGCTTCTGGCGGGCGCCGCCGCGTTGTCCAAACTGCTCGGGTCTGTGTACACCATTGTGCTGCAGAACATCATCGGCGACCGCGGCATGGGGCTGTTCCAGATGGCCTATCCCATCTACGCGACGCTCTTGGCCATCGCGACGGCCGGCTTTCCGGTGGCAATTTCCAAATTGGTGTCCGAGCGCCTGGCGGTCGGGGACGCCGACGGAGCGCGCACGGTGTTCCGGGTCGCGGCGGCGATGCTGAACGGGGCCGGCATTGTCTGTTTTCTCATCCTGTTCTTGGGCGCCGGGTCCCTGGCCGAAATGACGGGAGACGCGGAGGCGGCCTGGGCCATCCGGGCCATCTCCCCGGCGCTGCTGCTGGTGCCGATGCTCAGCGCCTGGCGCGGCTATTTCCAAGGGTTCCAGTGGATGGAGCCGACGGCCGTCTCGCAGGTGTTGGAGCAGTTGGTGCGGGTGGTGACCATCATCCTGCTGTCGGTCTGGCTGACACACGCCGGCTACGGCCAGCCGTTGGCGGCGGCGGGGGCGGCGTTCGGCGCGGTCACTGGCGCCCTGGCGGCGTTCCTCCAGCTTTTGTACACGTGGTGGCGCCGCCATCCGCAGGTGCCGGTGATGGTCGATGCCCCGCGTTCCAGCGCCTTCAGACTGTCCAAACGGATTGTCTATTACGCCTTTCCCATCAGCCTGGGCGCGATGGTGGTGCCGCTGATGAACAACATCGATGTCATCACCGTCGTCAACCTGCTCAAACACAGCGGTTTCAGCCAAGCCGGCGCGACCACCCAGTTCGGGTTGCTGACCGGCCGGGCCTTCAAGTTGATGATGCTGCCGACGACGTTGGCCGCGGGCATCGGCATCGCTGTCATGCCTGCGGTCTCGGAGGCGTTTACCCTCGGCTTCCGCCGTCTGGTTTGGGATCGGATGGACATGGCCATCCGCTTGACCATCCTCCTCGCGCTGCCGGCGGCGGTCGGACTGACGCTGCTGGCGGCGCCGGTCGACATCACGTTGTTCAAAGACGCCAGCGGCAGCAGTGTGATTGAGGTGATGGCCGCGGCCACGGTTTTTGCCAGTCTGCAGACGACGGTGGCGGCGGTTTTGCAGGGCTGCGGCTATGTCTACCTGCCGGTGCTCAACCTGTTGGGAGCGGCGGTGGTCAAACTGGCAGCCAATCTGTTGCTGGTGCCGCTGTACGGCATCCGCGGCGCCGCCCTGGCGACGGTGGTCAGCTACCTGGCGGCCGCGGTCCTCAACTTCGTCGCCCTCACCTCCTGTCTCCAGGTGGGCCTCGCTTGGCGGCGTTGGTTTTTGCGTCCAGCGGTCGCGGTGTTTATTATGGGAGCGGTGGTCTATGCCGCCGCTCGACAGTGGCTGGCCTGGGACGGGCTCGACTGGACGCGGACGGCCACAGCGGCCGCGCTGGCGGGGATGATTCTCCTCGGCGGTGTGGTGTACGGATTGGCGCTCTTGTTGACGGGCAGCCTGGAGGAGCAGGAACTGGCCTCCATCCCGAAGGTGGGGCCGCTGCTGGCCGCCTGGTGCAGCCGCCTCGGGCTCCTGCGCTGACGGCGGCCGAGCCCTGGCGGGGCGCTCTGGGGGTGTGAGGATGGCAACCATTTTTGTCGAAGGATTGGGGCCCGGGGACACGTCGGGATTGCCGCTGGGAACCTGGCGGCGGTTAACTTGCGGATTGCCAGTGGTTCTGCGAACGCGTGTCCACCCGGTGGTCCGGGCCCTGGACGCCGAGGGAGTGGCTTACGAGACCTTTGACGAGGTGTACGACAGCGGCGAAAGCTTCGCGCAGATTTACCGTGAAATGGCGCAGCGCCTGAAGCGGTGGGCGGCGGAGCGGGGGGACATCGTCTACGCCGTTCCCGGCCACCCGCTGATGGCGGAGCAATCGGTGCAGGAACTCTTGGCTCTGAGCGCCGGCGACACGGGCCTGCGCGTGGAAATAGGGTCCGGGCAGAGCTTCTTCGATCCGGTGTGCACAGCGCTCGGTATCGACCCGATTGACGGCCTGTGCCTGTTGGACGGCACCCTGCTCCAGGAAGATCAACTCCGTCCTGATCTGCATCTGCTGATTGCCCAGGTGTTCAACCGCGCGGTGGCGTCGGAAGTCAAGCTGACGCTGATGGAGGTGTACCCGGACGAGTATCCGGTCACCGTCGTCCGCGCCGCGGGGGTGGCGGGAGAGGAGCGGATCGTCCAGGTGCCATTGCACGAATTGGACAGGCTCGACTTTATCGACCACCTGACCAGTGTCTTCGTCCCCCGCGCGGACGAGGAGCCGCTGCGGCGGCGGGACCCTTGGCACGTCACCGCGCTGGTCCGCCGCCTGCGCCATCCGGAGGACGGCTGCCCTTGGGACCTGAAGCAGACGCACAGGACCCTGCGTCCTTATGTCATCGAGGAGGCGTACGAGGTCGCCCACGCCATCGATCAGGGCGATCCGGACGTCCTCGCGCAGGAGTTGGGAGACCTGCTGCTGCAGATTCTGCTGCACGCGCAGATCGCCAGCGAGTTTGGCGACTTCACCGTGCGCGACGTGTACCAGGCCCTGGCGGACAAGCTGGTGCGCCGGCACCCGCACGTGTTTGGCGGCGACACGGCCCGCTCGGCGGAGGAGGCGGAGCAGTCCTGGCAGAACGCCAAGGCGGCTGAAACGAAGGACACGCCCGGGCTCCTGGACGACGTGCGCCAGGGCCAGCCTGCTCACGCCATCGCCCGCGCCTACCAGGAACGGGCGGCCAAGGTCGGGTTTGAGTGGCCGGATATCGGCCAGGTGTTCGACAAGCTGCGCGAAGAGGTGGAGGAACTCGGGCAGGAGCTGCAGGCTTCAAACCGGGACTTGACGCTTGCGGAGATGGGGGACGTGCTGTTTGTGATTGTAAACCTCGCCAGGTGGTTAGACTTGGATGTGGAGGAGGCCCTCTCCGCGGCCAACAGGAAGTTCTACCGCCGTTTTCAGCATGTCGAGCGACGGGCGCTGGCGGCTGGCGGCTGGGACCATCATGACCTGGCCGCGTTGGATGCCTATTGGATGGAGGCGAAAGCCCTGGTGGCTGACGGTGTGCCGTCCGGGCACGCCGGACGGCATCGCAGCAAGCCGGCCAACCGGTGAATCGACGGTAATTTACGGCGGGGTTAGCAGGAATTCAGGAAGGAAACACGAATATCTCAACGGACACCGCCACAAAGGGGGCTATCGACTTGAACAAGATGGAGCTGATTAACAAGGTCGCGGAACGCGCCGAGTTGAAGAAAAAAGATGCCGAGGCAGCCGTCAACGCTGTCTTCGATATCATTGCCGAGGCGCTTAAAGACGGGGACAAGGTGCAGGTCATCGGTTTCGGCACCTTCGAGACGCGCGAGCGTTCGGCTCGTTCCGGCCGCAACCCGCAGACCGGGGAGACGATTTCCATTCCGGCGTCGGTTGTGCCGGCCTTCAAGCCGGGCAATCGGCTGAAGGAAGTCATCCGCTAATTGCGGCTCGACAAGTTTCTCAAGGTCTCGCGTCTTATCAAGCGCCGCACCGTGGCCAAGGAGATCTGCGATGCGGGACGGATTGAGTTGAACGGACGCGTGGCGAAGGCGGCGTCCGAGGTGAACGTCGGCGACGTGGTGACCATTCACTACGGGCAGAAGACGACCGAGGTGCGGGTGGTGCGCCTGTCGGAGACGGCCAGGAAGGACGCGGCCGGCGACTTATACGAAGTCGTACGGGAGAGTGTGCGTGAAACCCAGTAGCTTCCGGGGAGCACGCCCGCATTCCCGGCGGACGCCGGAAACGGCGCCAGGGGGAGAGGATGACCTCTCCCCCTTTTGTTCTACCCGCTGTCCTGCTCGCATACACTGGCATTGACATCGGGACAGGTTTGGGGGGAGAACGTTGGCGAGCGTGGATGGGCACGACATCACCATCAAAGGCCGCAAGTTCATCGAGGTCACAGGCGTATCCAGCGTGGAGAGCGTGGATGTGACAGAGTTTCTGCTGACAACCAGTGGCGGTCCCCTGCATATTCAGGGCTCCAACCTGCACATGAAGCACCTGGATCTGGAGGCGGGCCTCGTGTTGATAGAGGGCACCCTGCAGGGGCTTGCGTACGTCCCGGAAAAGGGCAAGAAAAAGCTTGGCGTCGCCAAGCTGTTCCGCTAGGTGCCGGCCATGAATCCCGTCGGCTACATGGAGTGGCTGCTGGTGTGCGGGGGCCTGATGGGCGTGGTGTTTGACATCTACAACACGGTGCTGGGTTCTTCCCGCTGGCTGCGTTGGCTGCGTCCCGTGCTGGACTTGGTGTTCTGGCTGGTCGCCGCGGCGGTCATTTTCTATGTGACGTTTGTCACCGATTTCGGCCGCTTTCGCGTCTATACGTTTGCCCTGCTGCTGATAGGCTGGCTGGTCTACCGGGTGACACTCCACCACACAGTGGTCAGCAGCGCCTTCGCCATCATGCGGATGGTGCGCGCCGTCGCGCTTTTTTTTGCCAAGATGGTGGACTGGCTCTTGCTGCGCCCGCTGCGCTTTCTGCTGCTGGCCGTGTGGGTGGTGCTGACGCGGCTGTACTGGCTGCTGTGCAAAGTGGAGGACGGGTTGTTCTGGGTGGTGCGCTTTTGGTTGTCCATCCTCGCTTGGCCGCTGCGCGGCCCGTGGCGGCGCAGCGCCGTCCTGCGGGGGCAAATTCGCGCGCGTTGGGAGGGAATCTGGGAGCGCGCGTCGAATTGGATTTTACGAGACCACCATTCGGAACGTTTGTGAGAGGAGCCATGAGGGTGCCTTTTCCCGCTTCGACTCGCATGCCTGTCGGTTCCCTGCCGCGCACGGCCGGGCGGCCGCGCCGTTGGCGCTTTTTGAAGCTGCGTTATGTAGGACTCGCCCTGGTGGTGGCGTGGGGCGCGTATGACTACCTGTACGTGGAAAAGCCCCGGCTCGACGCGTTGTCTGACCAACAGGCCCAACTACAGACGCACCTGCATCAATTGCAGCAGGAGCGAGCAGATTTGAAGCGACAGATTCAGGAGCTGCACGACAAGGATTACATCGCCCGCGAGGCAACGCAGTTTCACCTCGTCGGCCCCGGTCAGGTGCCGTTTTCGGTGGAACATTGACGGATTCGCGACATGTGCGTATATTATATAAAGGCATTTTCAAACCCTAAGGAGGCAAATGTGCTGTATGTCCATTGAGGTCGGCAGCAAATTGGAGGGCAAAGTTACCGGGATTACCCACTTTGGGGCGTTTGTTTTGCTGCCGGGTGGCGTGACAGGACTCGTTCATATTTCCGAAATTTCGGATAAATATGTAACGGACATTCACGAACACCTGAAAGTGAACGATCAGGTCACGGTGAAGGTCATCAACGTGGACAAGGATGGCAAGATAGGGCTGTCCATCCGTCAGGCAGACCCAAACTGGCAACCGCGTCCGTCGCGGGGGCGGGGACGCTCGTATGGAGGCGGATCGAGACAGTCGTTTGAAGATAAAATGTCGCGCTTCCTCAAAGACAGCGAGGAACGCCTGCAGGCGCTGCGCCGCAGCGAGGCCAAGCGCGGCGGTCGCGGCGGTCGCCGCGGCTGACAAACGGCCTCCCTCGCCGCATGGCCAGACAAAGATAATCCCTCACAACAAAGGCAAAGGGCAGCCGGGACCGCTGGCTGCCCTTGTTGTGAGGTCATTCCTCAACGCGCGAGCGTTGATCGCATGTAACGCAGAACCTGCAGGTCGACGACGAAATCCTCCCGCCATCGCTCTTCAAAGTTCTCCGTCTGGTAGTACGCGCGCAGGGCTTCTTGGTCCGCCCTGGTGACATCCGCGCCCGTTCCGGGCTGATACCCGGCGCGGCGCAGCAAATTCCGCACCTCGTGCAGCGTCTCCCCGGTCAACGGGAGCAGATCCTCTGGCCGCGGCTGCTCGAAATACAGGCGGTGCAGACCGAGCAGCCGCTGCAGCTCTGCGATGGGCTGGCTGCTGTCATCCACACGCAGGTCGATGTAGCGGTCGTTGAATCCGCCATAGCCGCCGTTTGGTTTCGCGATGTACAAGGCGGCCGATTGCATGCCGCGCCGGTCTCCACCCGCCGATTGCCCAGCCGCGAGGGCGGCGAGCAGCCGGTCGGCCAGCGGGCCGCCTGTCTGCAGGAAGGCTGTTTCCATCGCCTCCACCACGCCGGCGCCCGCCAGAATATTGCCCTGGCAGGCGTAACCGGGGCCGCAGGTGCCGCCGGCCCATTCAAAACACTCCTGACCGGTGAAAGTCGCGCTGCGGCCCTGCATATCCACGATGCCGACCTGGCGCGATTCCCGATGCGGGTCTGCAGCCAGCAGCTCGGTCAGCACCTGCTCCGGATGCGCACCCCGGCGCAGCGCCTCCAGCCCGCGCGGCCCGAAGCTGGTGTTGGCCCACGATTGCGTCGCCACCGCCCCCGCATCGGCCGCCACCCACGGCACGGCCGATCCGACCGCTAAGAACTTCGACTGTACCGCCACGCCAATCTCCTGCGCCTGTGTATCCACCCCGACGATGGAGAACGTCGAGATGGCCGGGAGTTCCCCGCGGTAGACGTATCGTGCCACCCCATTCACCTCCGTCCTCATTATACTGTGCATACCGCGTGCCCACAGGAACGAGGCCGCCCTCAGCCCAGATGGCGATCCGGCCTACAGCCGTCTGGTGTGCTTTATCGCAGCTGTGCATCACCGCGGCGCTGTTATGAAGGAATTTTTCTTTAATGGATAAATAAGGGGTTACGATTTCTTGATAAATCTTGATATACTTTAGCTTGGCTTAATAAAAATAGCCTGCCTACGGAGGGGGTTTCTTATATCGCGACCGCCTCATAGAAGGCGCTGAGAAAGAAGGGACATAGGTGGGGAACATCCTTGAGGTAGAAAACCTGAACATCCAGTTCAGGTTGGATGAGAAATACTATACAGCAGTTCAGGATGTGAGTTTTTCCATCCGCGAAGGAGAGACGCTCGGGCTGGTGGGAGAGTCCGGATGCGGCAAGAGTGTCACCTCACTCTCTATCATGCGCCTGTTGCAGCCTCCCACGCAAATCTCTGGACAAATTCGCTATAAGGGAAAGAATCTGCTGGATTTGCCGGAAAAGCAGATGCGGTCGATTCGCGGCAACGAGATCAGCATGATCTTCCAGGAGCCGATGACCTCGCTCAACCCGGTGCACAGGATTGGGACGCAGATCAGCGAGAGCCTCATCCTGCACAAGGACCTTTCCGGCAAACAGGCGCGCCAGGAGACCATCCGCCTCTTGCAGTCGGTCGGTATCCCGCGGCCTGAGCAGATTGTGGACGAGTTCCCCCATCAGCTCTCCGGCGGCATGCGCCAGCGTGTGATGATTGCCATCGCGATGGCCTGCAAGCCACAGCTGTTGATTGCGGACGAGCCTACAACGGCGCTCGACGTGACCATCCAGGCGCAGATTCTCGATTTGATGCGCAAGGTGGCGCGGGAGAACCGCACGTCTATCCTGCTCATCACGCACGATTTGGGCGTGGTGGCCGAGATGTGCGACCGGGTCGCCGTCATGTATGCCGGGCGCATCGTCGAAGAGGGCCCGGTGCGGCAGATTTTCCGCAACCCGCAACACCCGTACACGCAGGGCCTGCTCGCGTCGCTGCCAAAGGTCGACGGGCCGCGCACGCGCCTGCAGCCCATCGAGGGCAATGTGCCCTCGCTCAAAAACATGCCGCAGGGCTGCCGTTTTGCGCCGCGCTGCCGGAGGGCGATGGACGTCTGCCGACAGCGCGACGCTGATTTCCACTTGGTGGAGGATGCGCACCGCGTCCGCTGCTGGCTGCACGCTGAGTAAGGAGGGTCACGAATGGCTGAAGCATTGCTCCAGGTCGAGGACCTGAAAAAGTATTTTCCCATCCGCCGCGGCGTCTTCCAGCGCACCGTCGGCCACGTGCGCGCGGTGGACGGCATTTCCTTCACCGTTCAAAAGGGTGAAACCCTGGGCGTGGTGGGCGAGTCGGGGTGCGGCAAGTCGACCATGGGCCGCAGCATCCTGCGCCTGATTGAACCCACCAGCGGCGTCGTCAACTTTGAAGGCCGCAACATCGTCCGTTTGAGAAAAGGGCAGATGCAGGCCATGCGGCGGCAGATGCAACTGGTGTTCCAGGACCCGTACGCGTCGCTTAACCCGCGTTTTAGCATCGCGCAGACGCTGATGGAGCCGATGATCATCCATAACCTGTACGGATCGCGCGAAGAGCGGTTGGACCGGGTGCGGCGCCTGCTCGAACGCGTGGGCCTGGACGCCGACTACGCCCGGCGCTACCCGCACGAGTTTTCCGGCGGCCAGCGCCAGCGCATCGGCATCGCCCGCGCGCTCGCCGTGGACCCGAAGCTCATCATCCTGGACGAGCCGGTCGCCGCGCTCGACGTTTCCGTCCAGTCGCAGGTGCTCAACCTGCTTGAAGACCTGCAGGAGGAGCTGGGCCTGACCTACATCTTCATCGCTCACGACCTGTCAGTCGTCCGTCACATCAGCGACCGCATCCTGGTGCTGTATCTGGGCCGGATGATGGAGCTGGTGGAAGCCGAAGAACTGTTTGCAGATCCGCTCCACCCTTACACGCAGGCGCTGCTCTCCGCTGTCCCGGTGCCTGATCCGGACGCCAAGCGGGAGCGCATCATCCTTCAGGGGGACTTGCCGAGTCCCGCCAACCCTCCCAGCGGCTGTCCGTTCCACACGCGCTGCCCGGTCGCCAAGCCTGTGTGCCGCGAGCGTGCGCCGCAGTGGAAGGAAATCAAGCCGAAGCACTACGTCGCCTGTCACGCTTACGCGTGATGCAGGTGGAGAGGAGAGACATGGATGGCTGCCATGCAGTTTGAAACGCCGCCGGCACCCGCGGCGGCGGCGCCACCGGCGAAGCCTTTTACAAAAAAATTCTGGAAGAGCGTGCGCGACTTCCCTATGCTCTATCTGGGCGCCCTCATCATCGTCCTGTTGATTCTCGCGGCCGTGCTGGCGCCGGTCATCTCGCCGCACAATCCGACTACGCAGTTTTCTGACGGCCTCACCGAGAGCGGCATACCGGTAGGCCCCAGCGCCAAGTTTCCGCTCGGCGCGGACAACCTGGGGCGGGACATTCTCTCCCGCGTCCTGTACGGCGCCCAGGTGTCGTTGCTGGTCGGCGTCATTTCAACCGTCATCAACCTGGTTCTGGGCGTCCTGGTAGGCACCGTGGCCGGCTACTTCGGGGGATGGGTGGACAACGTCCTGATGCGCGTCACCGACATCATCCTCGCTTTCCCGCTGCTGCTGTTCGCGATGGCGCTGGTGGCGGTGTTGGGGCCCAGCCTCTGGAACGTGCTGTTTGCCATCGGCGTGCTCGGGTGGGGCACCATGGCGCGCGTCGTGCGCGGTCAGGTGCTGGCCGTCAAAGAGTTTGAGTACGTGCAGGCGGAGCGGGCGCTCGGCGCCTCCAACACGCGCATCATGTTCAGGGTGATTCTGCCCAACATCATCGGCCCGGTCATCGTCCTTTCGACACTCAACGTCGGCCAGAACATCCTCGTCGAGGCGGGGCTCAGCTTCCTCGGCATCGGCATCCAACCGCCGACTCCGAGTTGGGGCAACATGATTGAGGCCGGCATGCAGACCTACCAGGTCGCGCCGTGGACCCTGTGGTTCCCCGGATTGGCCCTGGTCATCGCCGTCCTCGGATTCAACCTGCTCGGCGACGGTTTGCGCGACATACTCGATCCGCGCAACACCCAACATTAAACGATTGGAGGTGCAGACGTGTACGCATACATCCTTCGCCGGCTGTTCTCCGCGGTCATCGTGCTGTTTGGGATTTCTGTTGTGACCTTCCTCTTGATCTACGCGATTCCAGCCGATCCCGCCCGCATGATTGCGGGTCCCAAGGCGCCGGAGTCGGTCGTGCTGACAATCCGCCACCAACTGGGGCTCGACCAGCCGTTGCCGTTGCAATATATCCACTACGTCTGGCGGCTGCTGCACGGGGACCTGGGCACGTCGTACACTTACAACCTGCCGGTGGCGACGATGATTGTGCAGCGGCTGTGGCCGACCGCCGAACTCGCCCTCGGCTGCTGGCTGGCCGAACTCATCATCGGCATCCCGCTCGGTATCTACACCGCCCGCCACGCCCGCCGGCTGGGCGACTACATCGTCAGCGCCCTGGCGTTGATTGGAATTTCGCTGCCGCTGTTCTGGCTCGGTCTGCTGCTTCTCTATTGGCTGGCGTACCAGGTGCCGATTTTCCCGCTCGGCGGGTTTGGCGGCCTGAGGTATCTCATCCTGCCGTCGCTGACCTACGGCATCACCGGCGCTGCCTACTACACGCGCCTGCTCAAGTCGTCGATGCTTGAGGTCATGCAGCAGGATTACGTGCGCACCGCCCGAGCCAAGGGCGCAGGGGAGAGCAGGGTGACCTTCCGGCACGTGGTCCGCAACGCCCTGATTCCGGTAGTCACGTTTGCCGGCATCGATTTCAGCTATCTGTTGACGGGCGTTGTGCTGGTCGAGGCGACGTTCAACTGGAACGGTTTTGGTTCGTTGGCCTACACTGCGATTCAGAACCTGGACGTGCCGGTGATCATGGGCACCGTCTTGCTCGTCGCCGTGGCCGTGGTGCTGTTCAACCTGATTGTGGACATCCTATACAGCGTCATCGACCCGCGCATCCGCTACAGCTGAACGGGTGTCCGCAGCACCTGGACCTGCTTGGCCCGAGAGGGGGGATGCAGGCACCGCGGCGAAGGCGGTGCAATGCCGATGCGTCGTTTGCGCCCGGACAATTCTACCTTCGCTCGCGGCTCCGAGAGCCGCTTCGGGACGCAGAACTTGGTATAAAGGGGGACATGAGTGTGAGCGTATTTTGGAAGAAGGGAGCCGCAGTGGCGGCCTCCGTCGGCACCCTGGCGCTGGTCCTGGCGGGGTGCGGCGCAAGTTCCAGCGGGAACAGCAGCCAGGGCTCCAACGGGAGCGGGCAAGGCCAAGGAGGGGCATCGCAGCAGAAACCGGTGGAGGGCGGCAGTGTCACGCTTGACATGATTCAAAACATCCGCGACCTCGACCCGGCTTTTGCCTATGACACACAGTCGAATGAAGTCGTGACCCAGTTGTACGACCAGCTGGTGACCTGGAAAGGGGACACTACGAAACTCGTTCCCATGGCCGCGGAGAAGTATGACATCTCCAAGGATGGCCTGACCTACACATTCCACTTGCGCAAGAACATGAAGTTCTGGAATGGCGATCCGGTCACCGCCCAGTCCTTCATCGACGAGTTCTACCGTGTGCTCTCGCCGAAGATGGGATCGAACGGACAGGGTTTCTATGAAATTATCCAAGGGGCCGACCAGTACGCGGCCGGCAAGACGGACAAGATCTCCGGTCTGTCGGCGCCGAACCCCTATACCTTGGTCATCAAGCTGTCCAAGCCGGAAGCCTTCTTCCTGCAGACGCTGGCGATGCCGTTTGCCTCGGCGGTGGACAAGAAGTTCATCGAGAGCGTCGGCAACCACCAGGTGTACAAGAAGAACCCGACCTTCGACTCGACGCAGGCAATGGGCAGCGGTCCGTTCGAGCTGCAGACCATCAACTCCAACCAAATCGTGCTGAAGAAGAACCCGAACTACTGGCGGACGGACAGCTACGGGCAGAAGCTGCCGTACCTGAGCAAAATCACGTTTAACATCAACAACAACGACCAGGTGGACGCGCTGCACTTCCAGCAGGGGCAGACCGCTTGGATTGGCTGGAACTTTGGCGGTGATGGAATCCCCAGTTCAGCCTATCCACAGTTTATGAGCAACCCCAACCTGAAAAAACTCACCGTAAGCGCGGTACAAAACTCGGTTCAATACGTCGGCTTGAACACGAAGCTGGGGCCGACCAAGAACAAGCTGGTGCGCCAGGCGATAGAGTACGCGATTGACAAGCAGGCTATCATCAAGCTGAACAACGGCCGCGGCAAGGTGGCGAATCAGCCGCTGCCGCCGGGCGTCGTGGGCTATGACAACAACCTGTCACCGAAGGCCCAATACACCTATGACCCGAACAAGGCGAAGCAGCTGCTCAAGCAGGCCGGTTACCCGCACGGGCTGACGATTGACATGTACTCGGAGAACTCGCCGGACCAGGTGAAGTTTGACCAGGCCGTCCAGGGCCAGTTGGCCAAGGTGGGCATCAAAGTTAAGCTGCACACCAGCAGCTGGGGCACCTTCCTGAACGTCGCGGAGGCGGGCAAGGCGCCAATGTTCTGGCTGGCGTGGATTCAGGACTTCCCGGACGCGTCCGACTTCCTGAACACCCTGTTCAATTCCAACCAGGCGCCAGTCAATAACAGCACAAACTACAGCAACCCGCAGGTGGACAAGTGGCTGAATCAGGCGCAATACTCCAATGACCAGAACGAGCGCAACCAACTGTACGCCAAGGTGACCGACCAGGTGATGGAGGACGCCGCCTGGGTGCCGATTTACTATGACGTGTTCACAGCGGCTGTGCAGCCGTGGGTGCATGGGTTCTACATTCCGAAGGCGACCACAGATCCTTTGGAGTGGATCTGGATTGACAAGAGCCATCAGAAGGGCTGATTCTGAGTATCGTCCGATGAAGCATTCGAGGAAACCGTGACATATAAAGGACAACGGGGCCGACGGCAACTGCCGTCGGCCCCGTTCCGGTTCCTTTGACGAGCAACCGCTTTTCGCGTGTGGCGCCCGAAACTCCCTGACCTGCGAGAGGTTGCAACGCATGCGCGCCGGGGACCGGGGCTGTGATATGATACAACTTGTATCGTCCACAACACCCCGGAAAGGGTGAGAACCGTGTCAGACCAGGAGCGAATGCCCCCAGAGGCGGGGGATGAGACCGCGTATCTGGAGTACGAGCTGTCGGACGGGCGGCGGGTGATGTTGGCGTTTCCCAACATCAACGACCGGGACGGTTGCCATATCTCGCTGGACATGTACAAAGTGCAATTGGGCCCGATCACGGATGAGGTGCTGCAGCGCATCCTCGGGAAGTTTCACGGCCGCATGCTCAACGCATGACCGCGTTGCCGCTCCATGCATCAATCGGTGCGGACCGGCTGTGGCTCGGCAGCAGCGTCAGCCAAGCAGTCGCGCGACGGTGGAGCCCCTTTGACGGAATCGACAGACTTATGCTACTTTCAGTGTGGAAAATCTGTGCGGTGACGTCGTGATGCGACAGGAGGGAGCGCGTGCATGGATAATGGAACCTACCTGCACCCATGGCTCATTGCGATTTTTTTGTGCCTGTTCGCTTTGCTGTCGCTCCTCGGCATGATTCGTCTGCTCCGGGAGCGCCGCTTCTTCGGCACGTTTCTGCTCATGCTTTCCACTATCATCTTCGGCTACAGCACGTGGATAGCCGCCACCCTCAAGGTCTGATTCCACCCACGCGGGGTCAGAAGGGGCCCGGTTGGGCCCCTTCTCACGATTTCATGGTCCGGTATCGAAAAAACGCCTGGTTGAGCATACGGACGGCTTTCACGTCGCGATTCTTGAACGCTCTACGCAATTGGCTGCACAGCCATTCGGGCACCGCCTTCACCCCCGGTCGACGCGCCGTCATGGAGCCTTTTTGTATCCTATGCGCCACCAGACCTGGGCGGTGCCTGGGCGAGCCGGGGCTGCTCGTTTCAGCCCAGCGGGCTTTGTGACAGGAGCCGCTCCAGCCGGCTCTGAATCTGGCGCACCGGGATGTTGGCGTACGCCAACAGATGCGCCGCGTACTCGTCGGGACGGTATTCCGTCTCATAGAACACGCGCGCAATCCCGGCCTGGATGATGCTCTTGGTGCAGGACAGGCACGGCCGATGGGTCACGTACAAATCGGCCCCCGCACACTCGATGCCAAACCGTGCGCACTGCAAAATCGCGTTCTGCTCAGCGTGGATGGCCCGCACGCAGTGCCCGTCCACCACTTTGCAGCCGACGTCGGTGCAATGCACATCGCCGCTGATGGAGCCGTTGTATCCACTCGCGATGATGCGTTTGTCCCGGACAATGACGCATCCCACGGCCAGCCGCGGGCACGTCGAGCGCATCGCCATCACGCGGCTCTGCGACATAAAAAACTCGTCCCAGGATAAACGTGTCGATTGCAAGCTCGACTGGGTCATCAAAATTCCTCCCTGCTTCGATCCGTCCGACTCTGTGCTAAGGTCCCGCTGTCTGCGCGGGCGGCCGGCCGCGCCCGGTGCTGCACCCATTGTAGCGAAAACTTCCCTCTCCTGCCCTGTTTCGGCCTCTTCCCGGGCGCAGGCGTCCACAGCGAGGCCGGCCGGTGCGGCTTTTCATACCTGGTGTCGAAACCGAAGAAAAGTGTCGCAATTTTTTATGAACTACCCCCGCTGCTTTGACAAATTGCTCGCTTGCGCGTCCGTATAATGACCCTACCAACCGAATGCGCGGTGGGGGCGCCACCGGGTTCCCCGCCACACGGAGGAGGAGTACGGAATGTCGCACCAGTCTGTCAGTGCAACAGGAAGGCCGGCAGCCAGGCCGGCCAAGGATGGATGGCGGGCACTATCCCTGCGGTTGGCGGAAGCCACCCTTCTCACTGGCCTGGCCTTGTTGCTGGGGCGGGCGTCCATCGGCCACGCCGTGTATCCGTTCGGACTGGCGCTTTACGTCGTCGCCAGCGAGGTCCTGGGCACCCGGCGCAGCCTCCCGGCCTACGCCGCGATAGCGGGAGCCTATCTGGGCGCAGGCCTCAACAACGCCCTGCTCGTATTCCTCACCTACCTCGTCTACCGTCTCCTGCGCAAGGCTCTGTACGCCCGTCGCCAGCCCGACCTGCATTGGCTCCCGTTTATCGCCGGCTTCGTCGACACCGCCGTGCGCCTGGCCGCCACCGGCGGCGTCTGGAACCGGTACGACGTGTTCCTCGCCTTCGCCGAAGGGGCGCTGGTGGTCATCCTCTCCCTCATCTTTCTCCAGTCGCTGCCTGTCCTCTGGTCCCACGCGGGCTCGGGCAGCCACAAACTGCGCCAGGACCAAGTGGTCAGCCTGGCGATACTGGTCGGTTCTGTCATCACCGGCATGAGCGGCATCAGCCTGGGCGGCATCAGCCTGGTCAGCGTCGCCGTCGATTGGGTGGTGCTCACCCTCGCCGGGGCCGGCGGCATTGGGCTCGGTCCCGCCACAGCGGTGGTGGTCGGCGTGCTCGCCATGCTGGATCACGCCCAGACCCTGGCCCAGGTCGCGGTCCTCGCCTTTGCCGGACTCCTGGCCGGCACCTTGAGGAGCACCGGTCGCATCTGGGGCGCCGTCGCTTTTGTCGGCAGCGTCAGCCTGCTCAGCCTCACCTTCGCGGACCGGCCGTCCGCGTTCCTGGCCACTGTGGCGGCCGCCGGCGTGGCCGCTGTGCTGTACCTGCTCTCGCCCGCCAGCCTGCGCGGGCGGATTGCCAGCTACGTGCCGGGCACGACCGAGCACCAAAGGTCGGAGCAGGCCCATGTCCGCCGCGTGCGCGCGCTGCTGTCAGAAAAGATGAACACCGTGGGCCAGGTGTTTGACGAGCTTTCCGTCACCTTCGCCGATCCGGGCGGCGGCGAATACGTCTCGGCCCGCCAGTTGCTCGACGAAGCGGTCGGTCGGGCGGCCAAGTCGGTGTGCAGCGGCTGCCCGCGCCGCGCCAAGTGTTGGGAGCAGGAGGGGTATCAGACCTACCAGGCGATTGTCCGCACGGTCGCCAAGCTTGAAGCGGCCCGCGGGCCCGGCACCATCCCCCCGGAAGAGCTGCGCCAACGCTGCATCCGCCTCGACTCGATGATGGGGGTGCTGCGCTACAACGTGGAGCTGATTGACCGCGACGCCAAGTGGCTGGCCAAGCTGCACGAGCAGTCGCGCCTGGTCTCCGCCCAGATGGCCGGGGTGGCCGCCGTCGTACGCCAGGTGGCGGATCGGATGGAGACCGAGAACGAGGCGTCATTGGGAGGCGAGGAGCGCATCATGGCGGCGCTTGAGCAGCTGGGTCTGTACGTGAATCACGTGCACATCGTCAGCCTGGAATCGGGCAAGGTGGAAATCGAGGTCACGCAGCCCTCCCAGGGCGCCTATGAAAACTCGGTGCGCATGATTGCGCCGCTGTTATCGGGCATTCTGGGCGAACACATCTCCGTGAGTGAGGTGAGATCAGATGGACCTGGCCCGTGCACGGCCGTGTTCACCTCCGCGCGCATGTACAACGTCCGCACCGCGGTCGCCGCCGCCGCCCGCGACGGCCGGCTTGTCTCGGGAGACACCTACAGCGCGCTGGACCTGGGCAACGGCCGCTTCGCCATAGTGGTCAGCGACGGCATGGGCAACGGCGAGCGGGCGCGGCGGGAATCCCGCGATGCCACCGAGCTGCTGAAAAAACTGCTGAAGGCCGGGTTCGACGAGCAAATGGCCATCAAGACGGTCAACTCGACCTTGCTCTTGCGGTCGCGCGAGGAGATGTTCACGACGCTCGATATGGCCTTGATAGACCTCTACTCGGCGCACGCCGAGTTCTTGAAGATTGGCTCCGCGCCCAGCTTCCTGCGCCGGGGCGGCGAGGTGCGGACCCTCACCGCGGCCAACGTGCCGATAGGCATTCTGCAGGATATCGACGTGCAGACCGTCGATGAACAGCTGTCCCCCGGGGACATCCTGGTCTTCGTCTCCGACGGCGTCTATGACGCCGCGCAGAATCTCTACGATAAGGAGGACTGGTTGAAAAGGCAGATTGAGCACCTGCAAACGGACGATCCGCAAGCCATCGCGGACACTCTGCTGGAGGCGGCTGTACGCATCAACCACGGGCAGATCCTCGACGACATGACGGTCCTGGTGGCCGTGTTGGAGCCGCACGAGCCGGAATGGGCGACGATTCCGGCCCAGGGGGTGGTGGGCCTGGGCGAACTGCGCCGGCGCGGGGCCTAGCCAAGATTCGCCGCGGGCACCGGATTGCGGTTGCAGGGTCCGCCGCGGGCATGGAATGACTCTCGCCAAGTTCGTCCATACTGCTAGAGTCAGCATGCACGAAAAGGTATGGGGGTGCGAGAGTTGGCAGAGACGCAAGCGACGCTCAAACAGATCCTGGTCATCACCGACGGCTGTTCCAACGTCGGCGAAGACCCGGTGGCCGCGGCGGAACGGGCGCGCCGGCAGGGGATTGCCATCAACGTCATCGGTGTCGTGGATAAAGGGGACATGGGCCGTCAGGGGCGTGAGGAGGCGATGTCTATCGCCGACGCCGGTGGCGGCCTGTGCCGCATTGTCGAGCCGCAGGAGCTGTCGGCCACGGCGCAGATGCTCACCCACCAGACGGTGCAGATGACGCTGCAGCAGGTGGTCAACCAGGAGCTGATGCAGGCGCTCGGCAAGACGGTGGAGGATTTGCCGCCGAGC
Source organism: Alicyclobacillus kakegawensis NBRC 103104 (assembly GCF_001552655.1). Classification (GTDB taxonomy): domain Bacteria; phylum Bacillota; class Bacilli; order Alicyclobacillales; family Alicyclobacillaceae; genus Alicyclobacillus_G; species Alicyclobacillus_G kakegawensis. The sequence goes on from NZ_BCRP01000009.1 coordinate 113,548, forward strand.
GAGCGGGTCAAGGTGGCGCGCGTGATGGAGACCATGGAGGAGGAATCCTGCCTGGTGCTGGTCGTCGCGGTGGACACCAGCGCGAGCATGCGCGAGAAGATGCCGACCGTCCAGGAGGCCATACGGGACCTCAGTCTGTCCCTGCAGGCGCGCACAGGGCCGTCCCAGGTGGCGGTGACCATGTTCCCCGGGTCGGCCACCGAGATGGTGCGCACGGTGCAGCCGTTTGCGAACGGGGTGGACACGGACAAACTGGAGACGATGCTGGTGGCGCGCGGGGGTACCCCGACCGGGCCGGCCATCGCCTACGCCACGGACCTCCTGGCCTCGTGGCGAGGGGGCGGCAGAGAACCGGGGGACAGCGCCTGGCCGGGAGAACCGGCGGCCGGAGCGTGACGCGGATTGACACTGAGTCCGGGCACGGCGGTTGTCGGCAGGTGGACGCGGCGCCGGATTGCCGTCGAGAGGGTGCTCGGAGAGGGCGCCAACGGACGCGTCTACCTGGTGCGCACTGAGGGTAGGGGGCAGGCCGCGATGAAGGTCTGCCCTTCCTCGCAAGACACCGCGCTGGAGTGGGCGGTTTTGGAACAGATGCGCGGAGGCGCTTTCCCGCGCGGGTTTTTTATTGATGACGCCGCGGGTGTGCCTGCGTGCTTCTTCTATGTGATGGAGTGGGTTCCCGGCCAACCTCTCAGTCGCTGCGCCAGCCGACTCGGCGGAAGCGACTGGGACGAGCTGGTGCTGCAGCTGCTGCGCGGGTTGGCCGGTCTGCACCAAGGCGGGCATGCGTATTGCGACGTCAAGCCGCAAAACATCCTGATTGACCGCAAATTGTCCCTGACCGCGCGTTTTGTCGATGTAGGCGGCGTCACACCCTTTGGCCGATCCGTCCGGCAATTCACGCCCACCTATGACCGCGCCTTCTGGGGGTTTGGCGACCGTCGAGCCGATGCCCGGTATGATTTGTTCGCGCTGGCGTTGCTGGTCTGGTTTGCCTGGACGGGCGGTCCTCCGGCGAATATTCAGGCCCATCCGCCGGCCGCCCGCCGCCGGTACCTGGAGAAGGAGCTGGCGCAAATGCAGCGCTCGGCCAAAGGTCGGGTGCTGGCGGAGGCTGTGCGCGGGGGATGGACGAGCGCCCGCGGCTTCGCGAACGCATGGCAGGCGGCTCAACCGGGGAGCGTCCGCCAAGGTGGGACGCCCACGAGACCGGCGGCCAGGCGCTTGGACTGGAGCGAGCGGGTGATGTGGGGGTCCATCACACTGGCCGTCGCGGTGACCGCGGCGGCTTGGGTCTCCTACCTTCCATGGGCGTGACCCATCCGGGCTTTGGTCTGCCGCACCGGCTCTGGTATGATATGCAGCAAGAAAGGCGGGCAGGAGGCGTCATCACGCATGGGCAGCAACTATCGGGAACGGCTGCAGCGGGAGTTGGCCGGCTGGCTCGAGGATGGACAAGGGCCGGTGGTGGCAGCCGTCTCGGGCGGGGTCGATTCGATGGTGCTGCTTGACGGGCTGCGCCGGGCGGCCGCCAAGGTGGGCCGGCCGGTGATGGCGGTGCACGTCCATCACGGGCTGCGAGCTGCGGCCGATGCGGACCTGGAGCTGGTGCAACGCACGTGCGCCGACTGGGGCGTGGCGTGCCGGGTGCGCCGCGTGCAGGTCGGACAGACCCCGAAGGGGGAGAATCGAGGCGTGGAGGCCAACGCCCGCCGCCTGCGCTACCAGGCTCTGGCCGCCGTGGCCCGGGAGGCCGGAGCGGGCCAGGTGTTTCTCGCTCATCACGCGGATGACCAGTTGGAGACCATCCTTTGGCGCCTGTTGCGCGGGACGTCGCTCACCGGCATCGGCGGCATGAGGGCGCGCAGCGTGCGCGAGGGGATGGAATGGCTTCGGCCTCTCCTGAAGTTTGAGAAGGCCTGGCTATACGCATACGCGGCGGTGGAGAAGGTGCCCTTTCGGGAGGACGAGAGCAATCAAGCGACCGACTACACGCGCAACTACCTGCGCCACCAGGTGCTGCCCCGTCTGCGCGACTTGGAGCCGAAGGCGGCGCAGATGGCCGTCCGTTTTTCCGAGGTGGTGCAAGAAGAGGACGCGTGGCTGGAGGAGCAGGCGTGGGCCGGCTTGCGCCAGTGCGTCCAGATGGAGCCGGGCCAGGCGGTCGTCGACCTGCCCCGATTTTTAGCCCTGGCTCGTCCTTTACAGCGTCGGATCGTTAAAATACTATTGTATTGTTTGGCATCTGGTGACTGGACGTTGAGCCATATCGCGGCGGTGCTGAGCCTGGCTGAGTCCGCTCGGCCGTCCGGCTGCGCCACCCTGGGCATGGGGTTGTCCGCTTGGCGGGAATACGACCGGCTGTATGTCGGCTTGGTGACCCAGGGACACGGCGACAGGGACCTGACGGAGCAGCCGGCCGCGCAAACCTGGCGGCTGTTTGACGGGGCGCGCTGGGAGCATCGCGGGGCCGGCTGCGCGTGGCGGTTTGTCTGCCGCGCCTGGACACCCGCACTCGGGCTGAAGACGTCGAGCGCTTGGGAAACCCGCCTGCCTCCGTTGGCCCGGGTGACCGTGCGGACGGCTCGCGCGGGGGACAGGGCGCGCTTGTTGGGCCGCTCGGGCAGCCGCAAACTGCAGGATGTGTTTGTGGACAGCAAGGTGCCGCGCCGACTGCGCGGCGTATGGCCGGTGGTGTGCGTGGAGGACGAGATCGTCTGGGTGCCCGGGTTGATGCGGGCGGGATGCAGCCTGCTTGAGCCGGGCCAGGCGGCGGGTTGGGCCGTCACCTGCGTGGGGCCCAATCCCGCCTGCCTCCGTGGGCGCCCGGCCGCGTCGGACCGTCCGTTGACCGGAAAGTGAACGTCACAGGGAGGACAACATGCATCCAGATTTGGAAACCGTTTTATTCACGGAACAGCAGATTGCGGACAAGGTGGCCGAGATGGGCCGCCAGCTCAGTGTGGACTATAAGGATAAAAACCCGCTGATGATCTGTGTGCTCAAAGGCGCGGTGCTGTTCATGTCGGATCTGGTCAAGCGGGTGGAAGTTCCGTTGGAGATGGACTTCATGGCCATTTCCAGCTACGGCGCCTCCTCCAAATCTTCAGGTGTGGTGCGGATTTTGAAGGACCTGGAGCGGTCCATCGAGGACCGGCATGTGGTGATTGTCGAGGACATCGTGGACACCGGCTTGACCCTCAAATACCTGCGCGAACACCTGTTGCACCGCCGCGCCGCGTCCGTGAAGGTGGCGGCGCTGTTTGACAAGCCGGAGGGGCGGGCGGTCGATATTGCCCCGGACTACTGCGGTTTTACCGTGCCCAACCAGTTCATTGTCGGATATGGGCTGGATTATGCGGAACGGTACCGCAATTTGCCGTATGTGGGTGTGCTCAAGCCCGAGGTGTATCAGAAATAGCCGGGTGCCCGAGGTAGTGGGGTTTGCGCTCGCGGGCACAGACTGTCACACTCCTTTCATTGTATGCCTGGTTGATGCCTGGGCGGACGCTGTTCCTGTGATTTTGCGTATGATACAATAGTTCCGCCAGACCGGGAGGAGGCAAGGCATGAACAGGTTTTACCGAAATATTGTCTTTTACGTATTAATCCTGTTGCTCGTCGTGGCGGTCGTCAACTGGCTGACGAGTTCCGGTCACACCCGCTCGGATCTTTCATATAGCCAGTTCGTCACGGAGGTCAGGCAGGGGGATGTGAAACGAGATCCAGGCGTCTTGATCACGCCGGAGGGCCTGACGGCCAGCATCGACGGCGAACTAACGGATGGCAAAAAGTTTTCTACGCGAGTCCTCCTCAACCATGACGTGACTCAGTTTCTTGAGGACAACAAGGTTCAGATGACGGTGGCCCCGCAACCGCGCGGCTCGATTTGGATGCAAGTCCTCGAATCGGTCCTGCCGTTCATCTTCCTGTTCATCCTTATGTTCATCCTGTTCAACCAGGCTCAGGGCGGCGGCAGCCGGGTGATGAACTTCGGTAAGAGCCGGGCCCGTCTCTATACAGAAGAAAAGCGCAAGGTGACGTTCCGCGACGTCGCAGGTGCCGATGAAGAAAAGGCGGAACTGGTGGAAATTGTGGAGTTCCTGCGCGACCCCAAGCGGTTCTCAGCGCTGGGCGCCCGCATCCCCAAAGGCGTCTTGCTGGTCGGACCTCCCGGTACCGGCAAGACGCTGTTGGCGCGCGCTGTGGCGGGGGAGGCGGGGGTCCCGTTTTTCAGCATCAGCGGTTCTGACTTCGTCGAGATGTTTGTCGGCGTCGGCGCTTCTCGCGTTCGCGACCTGTTCGAGCAGGCGAAGAAAAACGCTCCGTGCATCATCTTCATCGACGAGATTGACGCCGTCGGGCGCCACCGCGGCGCAGGCTTGGGTGGTGGACACGATGAACGGGAGCAGACGCTCAACCAGCTGTTGGTGGAAATGGACGGGTTTTCGTCGAACGAGGGCATCATCATCATCGCCGCCACCAACCGCCCGGACATCCTAGATCCGGCCCTGCTCCGCCCCGGCCGGTTTGACCGCCAGATCATTGTCAACCGTCCGGACGTGAAGGGCCGTGAAGACATCCTGCGCGTGCACGCGCGCAACAAGCCGCTCAGCTCGGAGGTCAAGCTGGATGTGATAGCCAAGCGGACGCCCGGTTTCACCGGTGCCGATTTGGAGAACGTGCTCAACGAGGCGGCGTTGCTGGCGGCCCGCAAGCGGGAGTCGCAAATCACGCAGGACGATGTGGACGAGGCTATCGACCGCGTCATGGCGGGGCCGGAGAAGCGCAGCCGGGTGATGACCGAGCACGAGCGGAAGCTGGTCGCCTACCACGAATCGGGCCACGCTGTCATCGGCTATTTTGTGCAGAACGCGGAGACGGTGCACAAGGTCACCATCATCCCGCGCGGCATGGCCGGCGGTTACACCGTGACGCTGCCCAAGGAAGACCGCTACTTCATGACACGGCAAGAAATGCTTGATCGCATCTGCGGTCTGCTCGGCGGGCGGGTGGCAGAGGAGATTGTGTTTGGCGAAATCAGCACCGGCGCGTCCAATGACCTCGAACGGGTGACCGAGATCGCCCGCCAGATGGTCACCCAGTACGGCATGAGCGACCGGCTCGGGTTGATGCAATACGGAAGCCGCCAAGGGCAGGTGTTCCTCGGCAAGGACCTCTCGACCGAGCAAAACTACAGCGACCAGGTCGCCTACGAGATCGACCAGGAGATGAAATCGATTGTCGAGTCCTGTCACGAACGCACGCGGGACATCCTGACGCAGCGGCGGGATCGGCTGGAAGCGCTGGCCCAGCTTTTGCTGGAGAAAGAGACGGTGGATGAACAAGAGATCCGTGACCTGATGGAGGGAGGCCCCAGCGGCCCGCATGCTGACGCGGCCGGCCAAGCCCAACAACCCGAGGCGCACGACGACAGCGGCCGCGATTGATGTTGCCTTGTCGTTTCGTGGCTTACCGTTCACGCTAGCGGAGTGGTCGGCCACGGTCCGCGCGGTAACTTGGCTGGCGGATATGGTGAAGGAATGAGCCGGATAGCGAGCCCTCGGGTGCAGACTCGGGGGCTCGTTTGCACGGTGGCAAGGTAGCCTGTGCAGCCGGGGGCAAGCATTGCACGCGCAGAGAGGGGAGACAACGAGATTGCGCTGGGTGGCGGTGAAGGATCTGAGGGAAGACTGCGTCCTGGCGCAGGATGTTCTAGACGAGCGAGGGCGGGTACTGCTGGCCCGCGGCGTACGGCTCAGCGAAGGTTTGGTCCAGCGGCTGGTACGCATGGGTGTGCCGGCGGTGTGCATTGAGGATGAGCGGTTTGACGATGTGGACGTCGATGAGGCGGTCGATGCGGCCACGCGAGGGCGTTTGATTGGTGCGACCCACGCCGCGCTGATGGAGCTGGCCGGGGCGTCCGCCTCGCGGCGGGCGGGGGCGTCGGCGGTCCGGGGCCGCCTGCGGCCGCTGGTCGATGAGGTGGTCGATTGTCTGGAGAGCGCGGAACACGCGGGGCGACACCTGTCCAGCGTGTACCTGACCGACGGGGAACTGTTTCACCACTCCGTGAATGTCACCCTGTTTGCGCTGGCGGTGGGGCTGCGCTTGGGCTTGCGACGCGATGAATTGGTGGCGCTGGGCATCGGGACCTTGCTGCATGACGTGGGCAAGCTGCGCATTCCGGCGCGCATCCTGAAAAAGCCGGGCCGGCTGACCCGCGACGAGTTTGAAGTGGTCAAGCTGCACACCAGTTACGGCTACGAACTGTTGGGGCAGCAGTCGGACCTGCTGGAGACCAGCCGGCTGATTGCATTGGAGCATCACGAACGGGTGGACGGATCGGGCTACCCGCGAGGGTTGAAGGAAGATGAGATCCACCTGTTTGGCCGCATCGTCGCTGTGGCGGACGTTTACGAGGCGCTGACCGCCCACCGTGTCTATCGGCGCGGTTATCTGCCGCACAAAGCGTACGAGATGATTCTTGGGGGCGGCGGTACGCAGTTCGACGGACAGGTGGTGGAAGCGTTTGTCGAGACCGTCGCCGTCTATCGGGTGGGGGCGAGTGTGCGTTTGTCGAGCGGGGAGTGGGCCGTGGTGGTAAAAAGCCCGCCCCGGCGCACGCAGCGGCCGGTGGTACGGGTGTTTGCGGACGCCAGTGGCCAACCCGTGCCGGAACCTTACGAATTGGACCTGATGGAGCACCCGACCATAGCGATTGTAGAATGCGCGACTTGACGTTCTGCGCATGGCGCAGAGCGAAAGGGCAAATGGGGTGGAACGGATGAGCGAGCTGCGAGACACCGCCGTGCGCGGTTTGGCCCGCGACGGGCGGGTGCGGCTCTTGGCCTGCGTGACGACCAAGCTGGTGAATGAACTGCAACGGCGCCATGGGACTTGGCCGGTGGCCACCGCCGCCTTGGGGCGCACCGCTTCTGTCGCCGCGATGATGGCCACAGACCTAAAGGGGGAAGAGCGGCTGGCCGTGCAGGTTAGAGGAGACGGGCCGCTCGGCGCAATCGTCGTCGATGCGGACTCCGCCGGGCACGTGCGTGGTTACGTGCAGCATCCGCAGGTGCACTTGCCGGCCAATGCTCTCGGCAAGCTGGACGTCGGCGGCGCGGTCGGCCGCGGCATGCTGTATGTCCTGCGCGACATGGGCCTGCGGGAAGTGTACCGGGGCGGTGTGGAGTTGAGGAGCGGGGAGATTGGCGACGATTTCGCCTATTATTTTGCCGCTTCCGAGCAGACGCCATCGTCTGTGGGAGCCGGTGTGTTGGTGGATACGGACAACACGGTCATCTGCGCGGGTGGGTTCATTGTCCAATTGCTGCCCGGGCATACGGATGAGGACATCGACTGGTTGGAATCCCGCGTGCGTTCCCTGGCCGGTGTGACGGATCTCTTGCGGGAGGGCGCCAGCGCCCGCGATTTGGGGGAAATCGTGCTGCCGGGGACCGAGGTGTTGGACGAGCGTCCGCTTAGTTTTCGCTGCACCTGCTCGCGCCAGCGCCTGCGCGGCATTCTGAAGAGCATGGGCCCGAAGGAGCTGCGGGACATGATAGACAGCCAGGGCGGGGCGGAGGTGGTCTGCCACTTTTGCGCGCAGGTATACCGCTTCACCGCCGACGAGTTGGCGGCTATGGCAGAGGAAGTGGAATCGGGGCAGGATGCCCTGCACCGGGAAGGCATTCTGTCCGACGATGGGAGGGATGAGCCATGACGGTCAGATTGGAAACGGCCGCTGCGGGGTCCACGGTGGCGGAACGGCCGCGGGTGCAGGTGATGGGCATTGTCAATGTGACCCCCGATTCGTTTTCCGACGGCGGCCGCTACTATGAGGTGAAGCAGGCCCTGCAGCATGCTTACCGGCTGCTGGAGGCGGGGGCGGACATCCTCGATATTGGCGGCGAGAGCACGCGCCCCGGGCACACGCCGGTGGACGCGGACGAGGAATGGCGCCGGATTGAGCCGGTGCTGCGAGAGTTGGCCCAGCACACCGATGCGACTCTGTCGGTGGATACCTACAAGAGCGTGACCGCCCAACGCGCATTGGACGCGGGCGTACATATCATCAACGATGTGTGGGGCGGCCTGGCGGACGAGGGCATGCTGCGCACGGTGGCGGCGGCCGGGTGCACGTACATCTGGATGCACAATCGCCAGGAGCCGGCAGCGGCCGATCCGTTCGCGACTCTGCTCACGGATACGCAGCGCGGGGTGGAGCGCTGCCTGGAGGCGGGCATCCGCCCGGAGAAGCTGTGGCTGGACCCTGGCATCGGCTTTGGTAAGACGTATGAACATAACCTCTCGGTGCTCAGGCGCCTGCCTGAGTACTGCCGGCTTGGCTACCCGGTGCTGCTGGGAACCAGCCGCAAGCGGTTCATCGGCAGAACCTTGGACAAGGATGTCGACAGCCGGCTCGTGGGTTCGCTGGCGACGGTCTCCTGGGGCGTGATGGCTGGAGTGCGGGCGGTGCGGGTGCACGACGTGGCCGAGACGGTGGAGACCTGCCGCATGCTCGAGGCCATCCTGGCAGCGGGGTGAGGCCATGGAGCTGGTCAAGGCTTACATCGGGATGGGGTCCAACCTCGGCGACCGCGCGGGAACGCTTCTGCGGGCGACAGAGAGGCTGCAAAGGTTGGCCAGCGGCCCCATGCGGGTGTCCGGAGTATACGAGACCAAACCTGTCGGCTACGTGGACCAACCGGACTTTCTCAATCTGGTTGTCGAGCTGCCCGTGGCCCTGCCGCCGCTCGAACTTCTGACGCGACTGCAACGGATAGAGGCCGATTTTGGCCGTGTGCGGGACATTCGCTTTGGTCCACGCACGTTGGATCTAGATATTCTGCTCTACGGGGACGCGTACGTCTGCTTTTCCATGCTGCAGGTGCCGCACCCGCGCCTGTGGGAGCGGGCGTTCGCGCTGGTCCCGTTGGCTGAGCTGGTGCCTTCGCGTCGGGCCTTAGGGGGCGGGACCATCGGCCGTCGAGCAGAGAATTTGCGACGAGAGGGGGGCGTGCGGCGTGTCGGAGACCTTCGCCAGGCGGCTGCGCGCGTATCGCAAGCTGAAACGCCTCACCCAGGTTGAACTCGCGCGGAGGGCAGGGGTCAGCCTGGCTGTCGTCGGAGGTTTGGAGCGGGGGACACGTTCGCCCACGCCAGAAGTCGTCCATCGCATCTGCCGCGTCCTCGAAGTGGACGACCAGGAGTTGTGGTCCCGCGCGCTGTGCTGACAGAAAAATAACAAATATGGACATGAATGCGTTCCCCAGGTTCGTTGACTTTCCTTCCGTGGCTCTCTATAATTTCGCCTAGACGCAATCTGGAAACGCGGTGAAACACTGCGATGCGGCGCCGAGGCGGCTGGCAGCACGCCAGTCTGTGCGGACGGCGGACGCATCGTCAGTGTTTTCTACCATCTTGCTGGGTAATACTGTCGCTGCTGACGGGCATAGAGATGGATAGCGAGTAAGCCGGAGGTTTGAACAATGGCGGATTTTAAAGGAGAGACAAGTATGGCAGAAAAGGAAGTTCTGCTGACTCCCGAAGGGCTGCAGAAATTGGAGGAAGAACTGGAGCACCTGAAGACGGTCAAGCGTCGCGAGGTGGCCGAGCGGATCAAATTAGCCATCAGTTATGGAGATATTAGCGAAAATTCCGAGTATGAGGACGCCAAGAATGAACAGGCGTTCGTGGAGGGACGCATCCTCACCCTGGAGAAGATGCTGCGCAACGCCCGCGTGATTCAGAACAACGAGGTCGACACCGACATTGTCAGCATTGGATCAACCGTGAAGCTGAAGGACCTCGAATTCGACGAAGAGGTGGAATACACGATTGTCGGTTCCGCCGAGGCAGATCCCGCGCGCAACAAGATCTCCAATGAATCGCCGGTGGGCAAGGCGTTGCTGGGGAAGGCGGTTGGATCGGTCGTGGATGTGGCCGTCCCGTCTGGGACCATCCAGTTTCGCATCCTTGAGATCAAGCGCTGAGTGGTCTTTCGCGCTGCTTCGACTGTTTGTCCATGCGCGTCGCAGGGCTTGTATGTATAATGAACAGGACTGGACAATGGGAGGCGAGACCAGGCGCAGCGTCTGGTGCTCGCCTGTATTCGTGAGGTGAATCATGGAAGAACGCGATTTGTACCAGGCGCGCATTCACAAACTGGAGGAGCTGCGTAAGCGAGGGGTAGAACCGTTCGGTGCGCGCTACGAGGTGACGCACCACGCGCAGGACATTCTGGCCTGGGCTGGCGACAAGTCGAAAGAGGAACTGGAGACGGCTGGCCTGCGGGTCTCCATCGCCGGACGGATGCTCGTCCGGCGCGGCCACGGCAAGGCCAGCTTCGCGGTGCTGCAGGACCGGACGGGAACGATTCAAATCTACGCCAAGATTGACGTTCTCGGCGAAGACGGCTACGAGATCTTCCGCCTGCTCGACCTGGGCGACTTCATCGGCGTCGAGGGGCCTGTGTTCCGCACCAACCGCGGCGAGGTGACGGTGCTGGCGGAGCGGCTGACGGTGCTCGCCAAGGCGCTGCGGCCGTTGCCGGAAAAGTGGCATGGTCTCAAGGATGTGGAGACCCGTTATCGGCAGCGCTACCTGGATCTGGTGGTCAACCCGGAGACACGGGAGACGTTCATCGCGCGCACGCGCATCATCCAGGCCATCCGTCGCTACCTGGACGAGCAGGGGTTTCTTGAGGTCGAGACGCCCACCTTGCACAGCATTGCCAGCGGAGCGCACGCGCGCCCGTTTCTCACGCACCACAACGCGCTCGACATGACGCTGCACCTGCGGATTGCGCTGGAGTTGCATCTGAAGCGCCTGATTGTCGGCGGGTTGGAACGCGTGTACGAAATCGGACGCGTGTACCGCAACGAAGGCGTTTCGACGCGCCACAATCCCGAGTTTACGATGCTGGAACTGTATCAGGCGTACGCCGACTTCCACGACATGATGGATCTTACGGAAAACATGATCCGGCAGGCGGCGCTGGCGGTCCATGGACAGCTGACGATTCCCTACGGTGAGCACGAGATTGACCTGAACGGTCCGTGGCGGCGCGAGCACATGGTGGACCTCATCCGTGAACAGACCGGGGTGGATTTTTGGCCTGTGCGCACGACCGAGGAGGCGCGCGCCCTGGCTGAATCGCACGGCGTGGCCGTGCGGCCGGAAATGGAATACGGCCACATTGTCAACGAGTTCTTCGAGCAGAAGGTGGAACACACCCTGATTCAGCCGACTTTCGTCTACGGGCACCCGGTGGAGATCTCTCCGCTGGCCAAAAAGAACGCCTCCGATCCGCGCTTTACGGACCGCTTCGAGCTGTTTGTGGTCGGGCGCGAGCACGCCAACGCTTTCAGCGAGCTCAACGATCCGCTCGACCAACGGGAGCGCTTCCTGCAGCAAGCGAAGGAGCGCGCGGCGGGGAACGATGAGGCCCTGCAGCTGGACGAGGACTTTCTTTTGGCGATGGAACACGGAATGCCGCCCACTGGCGGGCTTGGCGTCGGTGTGGACAGGCTGGTGATGCTGTTGACCAATCAGCCTTCGATTCGTGACGTCCTGTTGTTCCCGTTGCAGCGGGAGCGGGCGGCGACGACGGAGGCGGACGCGAGCCATGGCGAGCATTCCGCCACTGGTGCCCACGCCGCGCCGCAGGACAATTGAGCTGCCAGGTGCCTTCATGGACGGGGCGTGCGCGGTCAAGCGCGCGGGGACACGCGGGCCCGCGCGCTTTGGTTCACAGCCCAGGTTACGTTGCTTGCGGACGCCGGGCCATCATACAGAAATTTACATGCATGATCCCGCTTGCACTCGGAG
>NZ_BCRP01000010.1 GCF_001552655.1 Alicyclobacillus kakegawensis NBRC 103104
GTATGTTCCCTGCCATAGACACAAAAAAGCCATTGAATTCTACGAAGGATACCCCATAGACTCCACCGTAGGTTGAACCACGCAGGGCAATGACGTTCCCTTCCGTCGACACAGTTACACCTGTACGTGGCAGAGACAAACCAACCATTGCATAGGTGCTTGACATTAATATCTATAACGATGTATCTATATAGATGTTTATGAGGTGAGGAACCTTGGATATGTCCGATGTATATTACGTCGCCCGCAAACTGCGGGCCTGGGTGGAAACGGATGTTTTGAACGGGACATCTGCTGCAAAGTTACCGTTCTACCACTACATTGTCCTTCGTGACATCGTGGAGTCTCCAAACACAACCGTACAGGAGATATCTAGACGATTGTCGATGGCTCAAAGCATGGTTTCCAAAGCTGTGGCCGAGTTGCATAGGCAAGGGTTCGTAACCAGCTCGCCGGACAGAAGGGACAGCCGTCGCCGTCTTCTTTCCCCTGCCACCACAGTACATGAATTTGTGACATCACGACTATCCAAACCCGTCGAAGGAGACTTGTATGGGCTTCTGAAAGGATTGACTCCGCAAGAACAACGTGAGGTGTTGCATGCCCTCGAGATCCTGCACTCCATCTTCAAAGACCGGGAGGACACCAGCGGTGAATAACAAACCGATCCGTTATGTTTTCATTGCAATATTCAGCTGGGCACTCATTAGTGGACTTGCCGAAGCGGCCTCCATTCCCCTTGCTCCCCTGCATCACACTCGTTGGTACTTTGTTCCTGCGTACGTGTCGCATGCCGTCATCCTTGTCGGTACGTTGATACTCTTCAGGTGCATGAAAATCATACTGCCGACATTTACTCTTCGCCCCAACGGCGGAACCCTGTTTGTCAGGACAATATCGTACTTTGTAGTGATGGGAATTCTCTTCGGCCTTTTCGGACCAAAAATCAATGTCCATGCGGCACTCTCCACCGGAGAATGGATATCGGCGTTGCTCTGGCTAGTATTTGAATTTGGGATTGTTGGTTGGACAGAGGAGTTGCTGTATCGAGGAGCGTTGCAGAGGCTCTTCAATCTCGGATTCTCAAACCGAACTGTATTGGGAACTCGGGCAGGAGTTGTGTGCGCAGCGATACTGTTTTCCATTGATCATTTGGGAAACGTGACCTATCAATCTCCCGGTGTCACCGCAACTCAAGCCATTGGTGCCTTGATAATCGGGCTTTTGTTGGGACGCTATTATGATCGAACGGACGACCTTGCTGGCGTTGCCTGGATGCACAACATTCTTGATGGACTGATGGTGGTCGTACCTTGGATCACGATGCATTAGACCGCATACGTGTCCGGGCCTTGCGGCTGCTCAACAAGATCCCGCTTGATTCGGCTTCTGGGCCGCAGTTCGCCATGCTCCTCGCATCGATGTAACAATGAGGCCGAGTAAAACCGTTGCAAGGCCTCCAGCGAGGATGGTCATTCCCGCCCCGATACCCTTCACGATCACGCCGCCGGCAAGTTGCCCGACCGGCAGCCCGACACTGGTAATCGATTGCATCACCCCATATACCTTTCCGCGGTGCCTGTCGGGAATCAGTTGCTGCTGTAAGGTTGCCGACAAGATGTTATACGGAGCAAACGTAACGCCGCCAAGGAACATCAGGACCATGGCCTGCCATGGGTGTATGGACAACCCGATGCCGCCGCTGAACACCCCCCCAGCAAAATATGATCCCGGAGATGATTACCCGCAGCGACCAGTTCGGGCGCAACCAGGTCCACGCCAGTGTCCCAAGCAGTGACCCAACGGCGAAGCTGCTCCATATCACCCCCAATGTTGAGGCCCCGGCATGGAACACACGGGAGACCAACACCGGGAGCGCCCAATGGCCCGTAAGTCAGATTGAAAAAGAGGGTAACAATGACAAGGAGCAACAATAGCGGAATCCGATAGAGATACTTCCATCCGTTCAACTGTGGCTCAGATCCAGTCGTATCATCCTGATAATTGGAGGCAGCGTATCGAGGGGCCGGAATCAACAGGAGTGATAGCACATAGAGCGCATAACACGCCGATGTAATGGCCAATGTGATTTGTGCCCCGAGCAGGCCGACCAGAACGCCCCCGAGCGCAGGACCGAACAGTGTCACAAAGCTGATACAAAGTTGGGAAAACCCATTCGCCATCTCCAGGTCATCTGAAGACACGATGTTTGGCAGGATGACACCTCTCCCAATCATCGAAAGAGGAGATAATGCTCCGGCCAGTGCCACGATGACCAGCAGCAGTGGAAATGATAGAACATGTAACCCGTAAAGCACCGGAATCAGTACGTACAGTACCCCTTGACACAGGTTGTCCAACATCATGAGTGCCCGCCTTGGAAGCTTATCGATAAAACAGCCAATGAATGGACTCGTCGCCATTCTTGAGATGGGAACCACGGCGAGCACGAGACCGATTTGAGCCGCTGAACCCGTGGTTTGCAAGACGAACCAGGTGAGGGCTATCGTGCTAAATTGAAGACCCAATTGAACAATCGTAGATCCCGTCCAGTAGATCAAGAAATAACGGTTCCTTAATAGTCTCAGATATAACATGATACTGGTCTTCCGCCCCCTCCTTCGTTTACAACAGAGTTCACGTTGCGGCAACTGCTCTCCCATACGCCGCATTGACCATTTGTATCAGCCCACTTATCTCTGAGTCCAAACTATTGGCGGCTGTCAAATCAGCACGTGAAACGGTGTTCACCTTTGTCGGTGTGCGTCACCTCGCTCGTTTTCATGAATTCCACAGCGTGAACCGCGTGAACCATATAATAGACGGGCACGCAAACGAGCGATGAGCACGTTTCTCAAATACACAATGAGAACACCAGGCACGAACGTAAACAGCAGATACCAAAAGCACAGGTCTATCCCGATGCCGAAGTTGTCTATTTTACAAAACCAGACTGTGACGAGGCAGAAAACTGCATCAGACAGCACCAGATAACCGATATTGCCCCATAAAACACAAAATACGTAGCCAAGAATATAGGCTCCAAGAAGAGAAAGTGTTGTAAATCGAAAGGCTATCAACATCAATACCTGAAATAAGAGCAGAATGACAATCTGGGTTGGAACGTGACGGTAGAACCTCAAGGCAACACCCCCTTTCCCTTCAGTTAGTAGCAGTTTATTTTGAATATAATGAAAAACCGGAACACAGCGCCCACAGGTATCAGTCTAAAAAAGATGTCATAACGGAACAGAAACTTGATCTACAGTTTCCAGCATCCTTCCGCAACGTCGAAGGCAGGATATGGCCTCATAGCAGATTCACGTATAACCTATTTCACCGATAAGGTGTGTCCATTGGTCATTTTCACTAATGCCTGCGGTGTCAATTGAAACACAGCCTTGGGATGTCCAGCCGCTGCCCAGATCACGTCATACTGGAGCAGATTGTCATCAATCAGGGTTTCCAGCGGCTGCGCATGACCAATGGGCGGTACGCCCCCGATAACGAAACCTGTGTGCGCTCGTACGTAGTCGGCATCAGCCTTCTCCAAAGGTTCCTGTAGCCATTCACCAATACAGTTCTCATTCACACGATTGATACCACTTGCTATCACCAGTAGCGGTAAGTTTGAATTCTTACGTCGAAATACAAGAGATTTTGCGATCTGTGCCACGTCGCAGCCTATGGCAGCGGCAGCCTCTGCGGCCGTACGTGCACTATCAGGGAGTTCCACAATGGTGTATGGGTATCCGAGTGCCTGAATGGCACCTTGTACTCTTTGAGCGCTAGGCTTTAAGGAATTCATGCCTATCAACTCCTTCCCAGGAATTTTGCTCTTATTTTGAGCCAACGAAGGCCGACAGTTCAAAACACCTGAATCAATAGACGTAGATAAATTAATATATTTGAGTTATACCAATATTGTCCTTCGGGATCATATTATTTTCTTTCGAAAAACATATCCGTCGAAATAACCACGAGCATCCTCGTATGATACATACTCAACCAATTCGAGCGCTTTATTCAAATTTACAAACTCTCTTTCCCCATAGCAATATTCCTCTGGAAAGTTCCTTTCAGCATGTTGCCGAGCGTTGAACGAAGTCATGAGCAGTATGCCGTTCGGGCGCAAAACCTGAAACATCTCTTGAAAGGTATACAACGGAGGCTTGAAATGAATGACGATGATGTTGTCAAACGGCCCCAGGTCAGAGAGCGAGCCTTCTTCTCTCAAATCTCGCTGGTAAGTGTTTACGAACAACTCTTGTTGTGCAGCAAAATGTGTCAGGCGCCTGAGACCCTCGGCAGAGAAATCAACGCCCGTCACAGCGAATCCCTTCCGAGCCAGATAAAGTGCGTGTCTGCCGTCTCCACATGCAATGTCGAGTACCGTTCCTGGACGAAGAAGATGTCGGCGGTTCACCAGAAAGTCCTCCGGTTGAGACAGGTTTGGACCTCGACGACTGTATTTTTCGTTCCAGCGCTCCTGTTCTGGCGTCACTTTTTATTCACTCCAAATCCTATAGTTGGAAATTTACAGTTCGTGAGACAGACCCGAGCCACCGTTGCACAACTCAGTTTTTCGAGTTTACTCCTCTGCTTGGTGTTTCGTAAGCACGCCGAATCAATGAACTCTCCCCAAAGGATATTGGCCAGATGGGACAGAAGCCCTTTTGAGCCCCCTGCCCATCTCGTTTGTTCACGAATTCACCTTAGACTGCCCGCAGGCCTCGACACGCCAACATGCCCATTCCGAGCGTTAAAATTGTTATACCCGTCGCACCAATCCAAACCGATGGGTGTATCGTCTGTAACACGACTCCACAGAGTGCCGATCCGACTGGAACACCGATACCAATAATGGATGTTCGAATTCCGAACACCCGGCCACGCAGGTCATCCGGCACCAGCTTCTGCACTATCGTTCGTGCAAGTGGTGCATAAGGTCCAAAGCAGAAACCCGCAACCCACATGAGTATTATCGGTAGCCATAGGCCACGTGCCCAAACCATCGGGATGAGGCTCATACCCATCCCAGCCACCATCACACTCATCCAGAAACCGTGACGCCCATTCATACGCACGAATCCCACCAACGCAGTCCCCACGATTGCTCCGAAACCATATCCGGTCCACATCATCCCGAGCATAGGGCCAGTCTGATGAAGTTCCTCATGCACGAACAGTGGAATGGATACATCCAACATTCCATACGTGATATTGAGGAACAATGCGATCAGCGTGATCGCCAATACAACACGCATGGAAAATAAAGCCTTGGCGCCGTTTTGCAAAGCAGTCGTAAAACCGCCTTTTCCGCTGCTGATTTCCGCCCCACCAGTACGCCGAATGAAGGCTAGGCAAAGAGCACAGACCCAACAAGACAGGCCATCCGCCAGAATGGAGAAAGGAGCCCCCACAGAACTGATGAGGATACCGCCAAGGAGCGGGCCGGCGAGATATGCCGCTTGCCACAGTGTTTCGTCCCAAGCATTGGCTTCGGACAACATGTCGACCGGCACGATTTCTGGTACAAACGCCATCGCTCCGACCGTAGTAAAAGGAGCTAACATGCCGGCGCACACCAACATCCCGCATAGCAGCCAAAACGGAAGAATGTGTGCCCAGTGCAGCATGGGAATGGATACAAAACATAATCCCCGAAGGATATTGTCCATCACCATGAGCCGCTTGCGGAAAAGCTGATCCATCAAGACGCCGATGAAAATGCCGACGCCAACACTCGGTAATTCATAGCACAACCCGGCCAGCCCCATCTGAACTGGGGACTTTGTAAGCAACATCACGAACCAGAGGAGTGCCAACCATCCAATCTGGTCACCCAATGTGGAAATGCCCGTGCCAGCCGTTAAGAACAGGAAATCCCTCTGCCGCAAAATCCGACTATATCTCATCATTATCACCTCAAAGGCCCCGTATGGGAGGCCAGATTTTTCTCCACTTACGGGGCTGTGCCCCTGAGGCGATCAAATGGGACGTATGCGTGTATTGATCATGACCGTGCCTCCTATCCGAAGATATATCTCCCCCCATCATCACCCTATTCCGAGTACGAGTGCTCGTTGATATACATGCCACGCCCCCACCAAATCTTGAAACGGTAATCCAACACCGCCAAATATGGTGATATCGTTGTCTGATTGTCGTCCGTCCGCATTTATCAAAATCTCGCCCACTGTACTTATCTTGAACTCACCCCGGTCTGAAAACGTATTGAGCGCTCCCGCTCGCACGGCCTTTTCTCTATCATCACAGAAAAATCGCCCGTCACGAATCAGCTCCTCCGCCAGTTCCACCTTACCCGGTTCGTCAGCACCGAGCGTGGTGATGTGGGTGCCTGGTCGTACCATGTCTGAGAACAGTATCGGACTTCGAGACCACGTGGCAGTAATGACAATATCCGCATCTTCGACCGCCTCTCTAACAGATGAAGCGACGCCGCAATCCATACCTTCCCGGCGTCGCCGATAGGCATATTGTTCCGCCCGGTTGGTGTCGACGTCATAAACGGAAACCGATTGGATCTCACGAACATGTCGAAGATAATGAAATTGAGTTTCCCCCTATACACCCGCCCCGATTACAGCTACTTTGCGACTATCCTTCCGAGCAAGCACGTCCGTTGCCACCACTGCGGCCGCCGCGGTTCGATGGGCTGTAACAATGGGGGAATCCAAGACAGCGAGTAGTTGCCCGTTCCTTGCATCGAACAACTGAATGACGCCTTGAATCGCCGGCAGCCCCTGCCTGGGATTCTCAGGGTACTTGGCATGTACTTTCACTGTGTAAGCCGAAATCCCAGGCACGACACCCGGGACTAAAATCATCGCCGACGCATTGCTTGGCGCTCCATCAACGGATGAAAGATCTGCTCTGATTCGCTGCGGTTTCGGTGCGGCACAGCGGTTTTGCTGTGATATCGCTTCAAATGCCTCTCTCATCTCTCGGATAAGTTGCCTTTCATCGATACAGGTTTTTACATCTCCCTGGCTTAACCACAGTGTCATTCTTCTCTACCACCTCTTGGTTGCCTGTGTAGACAGCGGCGTAATCCTTTCCATGCGCCAATCCGGTTCTTCGACAACCCGGACCCCAAATTGTGTCCAGTTCCTCTCAAGGCGTTTCATCGTTCCTGCATCAACTGAGCTATACCTTGAGCGCCGGTCTCCACAGATTGGCGCAGCTTGGCAATGACTCGCTGCTTGACCTCGACTGGCTTATTCTGGCTGAGTTTTGCCGCACCTTCCACACTCGTGACGTCGATCCGAAAGCCAACGATGGCTTTCATCATGTTCCGATAGAATGGTTCGTCGACTTGGGATGGTACATCTGAGTCCGGTTCGTAAAATCGCACCATTCTCTCGAGCAGGTCGCTCAGTTCCTCATCACGGTCCATCACAGTGCACTTACCATGCACATGTACGGCCACATAGTTCCACGTCGGCACGGACGCAGGCACTTCGTACCAAGCAGGAGAAATGTAAGCATGCGGTCCTGGAAATATCACCAACACTGACTGCCCATTCAGGTTCCGCCACTGCGGGTTCGCCTTGGCCATATGGGCAAGCAGGACGTTTTGCTCAGCATCGTAAAGAAATGGTAGATGGGTAGCCAGCGGTCGCCCGTCACAGGTGCTGATCAGGATGCCAAAACTATGGGCATGAATGAAGTTCGTGATTTCCGTCGGATCGTTCATCTCAAACGGCTTCGGTATGTACATGCGCTCACCTTCTCCGTAAATATGCAGTCATCGTACTTCAATCCACTTCCGATGTCTCCAACCAATTTGTGTAGTGTGAGATTTCGCAGGAATGAACTTCTCCAAAATATCAGCGACTCAAACTCGCCTCCGTCGTGGAAGACACAAATCTTCTCAAAACCTGCATCCGCCATGGCATGATGGTCATGCCGGGAGGCGCATATGGAGCGGGGCGTGGATGGGTGCAATTGACATACGCTCGTGCTACTGAAGTGGACCTTGTGGAAGACATCGCCCGACTACGGCCGACGCTTGAACACCTTATGGTTTGAAACAAACAACGGACAAGATCTCCCAATGAAGCAATCTGGCTCATTTCGAAGAGCGCCTATTCACCCAAGAGCACGAATGGATCGATCCGCCGACCTCATTACGGCCTCCTTGGCACTGTTTTGAACAACTCGCTCGAACCGGAAACCATAGAGACGTTCAAATCCGAATGGCTCCAATATCGATTTGATACGCTCGATTTCTCTCGCGGGCGAAAGGATCACGTTCGGGTAACTGTACATGAAACTGACCCACTGGACGCATCACCCATTCACGGTCTTTCTCATGTAAATAGATGGGGCATCATGTCCAATATATTGCCGCTCGTCCGCACATATGGTACAAACCGCTGGCGGCGCGTCACTCGGAGCATACTGCGTACCGCACGTCACGCAAATCTATTTCGTCATGGCAATCACCATCTACTAGAAACGATGATATTCTTATACTATCATTCGCCTGTCAGTGAATGTTGTCATTCGGATTGAAGACAATAAAATTTGGGGTGCATATGATTTTTTCCCCATGCGTGACATTTCACTTCTACCGCCTTCATTATAGAGGCTGGGAACAGACACAGGAACAGGGAATGGGAATTTGCGACATCCAGTCAGGAATCCATATAGGGAGGATATTACTTGGAGGCCCGTATGAATACATCATCCCCCTTTGCACTCGTGCGAACGGACAGGCTCATCCTTCGCACCCCACGTCATGGTGACGAAAGTGCGGTCTTCGCCATACATGCCAATCCAGAAACCAATCAACACAATCCTGCCGGCCCGATGAGGGACCTGACGGAAGCACAGGAGTGCATCTCTCAGTGGATAGACGATTGGTCCGTGCATGGAATCGGTTATTGGTGCGTTTCCACGCTGGATGATCCGCAAATCATCGGCGTCAGTGGTGTCCGAGTCATGGAATGGTCGGGACGCCAAGTTTTGAACCTGTACTACCGATTTGCACCCGATGCTTGGGGTAAGGGCTATGCGACCGAGGTGGCTAGGGAAGACGTTAAAGTGGCCAATAGCTACCTGCCGGGGCTGCCAGTAATTGCTCGGACACGCTCAACCAACCTTTCGTCCATGCGGGTAGCGGAGCGAGTCGGACTCGTCCGCCGACCTGACTTGGATACGTCCGAGCACGTTATGTACGCCACCTGGTGGTGAAGGTCGACTGACTTGGATGGAGTTTTCATCCCTACATATCCCAGAAAATTCCAGCCTAGATGAAGAATCATGAACATAGCAACGAGTAACACGGCAGTAGAAATGAGCCCCTTTAGTTTAAACCTCCCATTCACCTCTAGCAATCATCTCAACTTCTCCGCCAACCAATACATTGTAATCAGTTCCCGTCTTACTGGCCTTCAAATAGAGCAAAGAAGGTCTTTGTATTTCATATCCCTGCTCGGAGCGAAGATCAATCGTGTCACTCCCAAAATACTTGTGATGGACTAAGCAAGCCGCCAAACAACCATTTGAACTTCCTGTCGCTGCATCTTCAGGGATGCCATAATACTCAGTGAAGGCACGCACATTTAGATCGTTCTCAGTATGATAGGTTTCTTGAGAAAAGACCAACATTTCCTTAGCTTCTGTCCCACTAATCAGATCAAAGTATCTGTCCTTGTTGATCTTTACGGATTGAACTGCACATAAATTTCTGAGGGGAACCACGATGACTGGCAATCCAGTTGACACTTCCTGGATGGGAAATTTGTCGTCAATAGCATCTGTTGGAAGACTCAAAACGTCAGCAATTTGAGTTACATTGAGCACTTGCCCAAACGTAGGAGAATTTTGTCTCATCCAAAATACATCATCAATGTAGGTAACTGGAATCTGACCTGCTTTGAGATTTAGTTTTAGCAGGTTGGTTTTTCTTTTCAAAACTTCTTCTCTTAGTACAAAAGCCGCTCCTAAAGTGGGGTGACCAGCAAAAGGAATCTCTTCAGTTGGCGTAAAGATGCGCACATCATACCCGCCATTGTTCTCCTGACTTGACAATATAAATGCCGTTTCCGAGTAGTTTATTTCTGCGGCGATTTGTTGCATATCCAAATCGGACATACTTGATGCATTCACAAAAACGGCAAGTTGATTCCCCGTATATTTGCCCTGTGAGAATACATCGACAATGTAAAATAGATGATTAGCCACAATAATACCCCATTTCACCTAAAGGATACCTGCTACACCCCTTCTCGCAAAGAACGCATCACACCGATGGTACTTGACTATGCACGGACCATTCAAGCCGACGTAGGTAGATATGCGATGAGCGAAGATCCATGGCCGACCACCCCCCGTCCTAGTTTCATCATGCTTCTTGTCTCATCACCCGAACATTCCAAGCAAGATCACTCCGAGTGTAATCATCCCCGCCGCCATGATCCGGCGACGACCTTGACCTTCTTTCAGCACCAAGATGCCGAGGACCGTTCCGAAGACGGTCCCGATCTCCCGCATGGGCGCCATTTGTGCCACTGAAAGAATGCGAAGCGCCAGCAGAAACAACAGATATCCACCGGGTGAGATGATGCCGCCAAAAATGATGGTTCGCCAATTGGCCTGCCACTCGGCACCGATGGCACCGGACTTGACCGCCAGCCACGAAAGCGCCATCAGGTTCCCTAGATTGCTCGCATCGTTCAGTGTCACAGCCGGAATGTAATGTAGCGTGATTTTATCGAGCGTGGTGTACGAGGTGATGGACAATCCGACCCCCAGCGCAAGCCATGTGGTCTTTGGAGCAATCGATGACCCGTGGGTACGGCGGAC
This sequence comes from Alicyclobacillus kakegawensis NBRC 103104, assembly GCF_001552655.1. GTDB lineage: Bacteria > Bacillota > Bacilli > Alicyclobacillales > Alicyclobacillaceae > Alicyclobacillus_G > Alicyclobacillus_G kakegawensis. The sequence continues at coordinate 10,837 of NZ_BCRP01000010.1, forward strand.
CAATCGCCAGTTGCCCAGAATCCATATGCCGGCCACAACGCATCCCACACCCAGCCATCCTAAACCCGTCAGTCCCTCGCCCAGGACGAACACCCCGATAAGCGGCACGAGCAGTGGACTGATCCCACGCATCAAGGGATACACCTGAGAAAGGTCTCCGACACTGTAGGTTTGCGACAGCAAGATCACGTACAAGCCGTGCAGTGCGGACGTGATCGTAAGAAACAGCCAACCTTTAGGGGGCACCACGTGATGCTGAACAGCGATGGCAGCCCACGGCAGATACACGATCACGGCCACCCATTGCAGGCACCAGAGGAACACAGCCTTGTTCAGACTCTGTTTGGCAAAAAGGTTCCAGATGGAATGAAGCAGCCCAGACATGGTAACAAAAAACACCGCAACGGCCAACAAAATGAGCCTCCTTTCTGGAGACTCTTCAGGGTACATGTGCAATGCTGAACAGGCGTTTTATGGCGACGCAAAATTAGGATCAAGACGCTTGCTCTGCTTGCTAACCTTCTTCCATCCGGACTATACCGTCGGCACGGGATTCTCACCCGTTCGTGCCTGCGGTTATCAACGACAAGGAAAGGTGAGTGTTGATAACCTCGGGCTCGTGGGCTTAGCAGACCATCTGCATCACCACCGGTCGGGAATTGGCCAAAGAGATACCGGCCTCACCCTGCCCTGAAGGTCTATAGAATTATTCTAAAACGATCATAGAGAATTTTTAACACAGATTCCACGCCTGATTTAGGGTGGTTCAGTAATTTTCCAAACGGTTAACGGAGGGACGCAGCGAAATTTTTTCATCACTAACAATTCAATCCCCCATCAATAACGGTGACCGTACCGGTCACATAGCTCGCCTCTGGGCTCAGCAGCCAGCAGACCGCAGCCGCTACATCTTCTGGACTACCCAACCGCTTCATTGGAACCTGGCGGATCATGTTCTGTGTGGTGTCCAAGCTGGCTTCTGCACGAGGCAACTGCGAATTGATTGAATGCAGCATACGAGAGTCAATATAGCCGGGGGCCACCGCATTTACTCGAATCCCCCATTCGGCGCCTTCGAGAGCGGCATTACGAGTGAGACCAATCACTGCGTGTTTCGACGCGACGTACGGAGCGAGCCCAGGTCCACCGCGAAACCCCGCCATGGAGGCGGAGTTCACGATGGCTCCGCCTGTCCCCTGTTTCTGAAATGCCTTCATGACCTCCCGCAAACCTAAGAACACGCCGCGTGTATTCACAGCCATCACAGAATCGAAATCAGCCAGGGACGTTTCTGTCAGAGGACAGACTTTACCTTCCACACCCGCGTTGTTAAAGAACAGGTCGATCCGGCCGAACGCAGACAGGGCTTGCTCAACGTACCCTTGTACTTGATGTTCGTCCGTTACATCCGCCCCCACCAACAAGGCGTTTGGGAACTCGTTTGGGTTCGTCGACTGAACGACTTCCATCTTATCCACCAACACCAATTGAGCGCCGGACTGATACAACCTTGCGGCCACCGCACTGCCAATCGCGCCAAAGGCACCCGTGATGATGGCAACTTGATTGCGAAAATCATCGGACATCCGTTCATCCTCCTGTCATTCATGAACCTGGATTGAGATTGGGGACTCCGGCGAAAATTTCCGTGACGCGACTTTCAATCTGTGGGTTCCATTCATCGTCTGTGAGGATGTAAAACTGGTTGTTGCGAATTCCTTGGACTAAGATGTCAGCGACCTGTGGGGGCGCCATACCGGACGCTAGTCTTTGATGCATCTCCATTCGAATTTTCCGCCCCTGCTCCAACTCTTCTACTTTTGCCGGCCGTTGTAGTCGAGGCGGCCGATTCCGGCTGCCTAAGAATAGGTTGGTGGCAATAATTCCCGGACAGAGAACCGATACATGTACATGTGACCCTCTGCGATCCAAATCATTGCGTATCGTCTCCGTATAGGCCAAGACAGCATGTTTGGATATCCCATACATATTCGCACCGCGAACTAATGCTGTCATCGAGGCCGTGTTGACGAGGTGACCTTCATCCTTATCGAGAAGAATGGGTAAAAACGATTGTACACCGTGAACGACGCCCCAAAAGTTTACCCCCATGGTCCATTCCCAGTCGCTCGCATCGGCTTCCCAAATGTAGCCGTCCAGGTAACCTTCCACACCGGCATTGTTAATCACCAAGTCAACAGTGCCGAATCGGTCCAACGTCATGTTGGCGGCCTGTTGAACTTGGTCGGGGTCTGACACATCGACCGTCATGGCGATTACATCCGTCCCCACCCGCTCGAGTGCTTGGACAAATTCATGCAGAGGTTCCTGCTCAACGTCGGCCAAGACAAGTTTCATGCCCTCTTGGGCAAACCGTTCGGCAAACGCCCGGCCCATGCCACTTGCAGCACCCGTAATAAATGCAACTTTGTCTTCGAAACGATGCATCCTTGTCTCCTCCCATTCCGCTAAACACCTGAATCGTCTAGAGGTTGTTCGGATCTTGGGTCTTACGTAATCCCTCCGGAAATGCATGCCTAGGTGAGCCGAGGGTTAATCCGGATTTTGACCGGCGGGTTTGCGCCCAGCAATTTCTCAAAAGCGCTCGGTACCTGATTGAGGGAGATTTGTTCGCCCACCAATGACCCTGGGTCAATGAGGCCAGTGCAAATCAATTCGTGCGCCTTTTGAAACGTGTCCGCATCGAAGGCACAGCTGCCAATCCAATGTAGCCCTTTTGCCACAACCTGCGATACCGCCATAGAAAACGGCAGTGAACTCAAACCCACCTGAACCAGGCGACCACCGAACTGCAACGCGGATAAACATGCCTGTACGCCCGCAGGTGCACCTGAGCACTCAAAAGCTACATCGAAATCCTCAAAGAAGTTGCCTATATGAGATGGGACGTCGATAGCAGTCGCGTCAATCACTTCATCGGCACCAAACGCCTTGGCAGCTTCTCGGCGAGTTACGGACCGCCCGACCGCGACAACCGTACGCGCTCCCTGCTGCCGTAAGGCAAGAATCAGGTGCAGCCCAATTGGCCCCACCCCGTATACAAGCACTTCTTTGTTCGCAACGCCGCCGGACAACTCAACGGCCCTAAGAGCCACAGCCAATGGCTCCACGCAGGATGCGTGCTCTGGATTTGCATAGGCTGGGATTCGGCACAACTGGTCTTCAGGAACCACAACATACTCCGCGAACGCTCCAGGAGCATTGATGCCCAAGTTCGGACGGTGACGACAGGCAAATGGCATCCGCCGTCGGCAAGCTGGGCAGAAACCGCAGCCCCCGATTGGATTGACCGCAACCAAGTCGCCACATTTCCACTGTGTAACCTGTGGTCCGACTTCAGCAATTTCTCCCCAAAACTCATGCCCTAAAATCATCCCACGCGGCCCAGAACGAGATGCGACCCAATGAACATCTGACCCACAGACCCCACAGCCCCTTACGGCCACCACCACCTCATGTGGGCCCGGCATCGGATCAGGAATTATGCAGACTGCCAAATCTCCGCCATCGGACAACACCACCGCCCTCATGCCACCACATCCTCAGCAAGAAAGGGTCTACCGCAGTACCTCGTTGACCTTAGCCACAATCCCGTCCACGGACACACCGTACCTCTCCAATAAATAAGAAGGAACCCCGACCTCCAGGTCCTCATCCGGTAGGCCCACGCTCGCCAAAGGTACGGAAATCCCGTGACGGGCCAACGTCTCCGCGACGACCGTCGCCAGCCCCCCGTTGACGCTGTGCTCATCCACCGTGATAATGGCCCGAGCGGTCCGGGCAGCTTGTGCCACGGTCGTGTGGTCAAACGGTTTCAAGAACACTGCATCCATGACACATACCGAAATCCCTTGCTGTTCAAGCACGTTCGCCGCTTCCAGGGACTTTCGTACCCCAATTCCGGTGGCCACGATGGTCACATCAACCCCGCGTCGAATATTTAAAATTTTTCCCCAAGAAACCTCCGGAGGCTTTGGATACACCAAATCGTCAACCCCTTCACTCAGTCGAAAGAAAACCGGACCTGGATGTTCCGCGGATGCTCGCAACAAGGCAATCGCCGAGTTCGGATCACTAGGGGCAATCAAGGTCAGATTGGGAATGGTTCGCAGAATTGCGATGTCCTCAATGGCATGGTGACTCGCACCAAAAAAGCCCATGGCTAATCCAGAGAGAAAGGCCAGAATGCGCACTGGTAAGTGGTTGTACGCCACATCCGTCCGAATCTGCTCAGCACATTTAATCGCTCCAAACGGAGCCATGGAAATGACGTACGGGATTAGGTCACATGCTGCCATGCCTGCAGCCGCGGATATTGCGTTCGCTTCGGCGATGCCAAAGTCAAAGTATCGGTTTGGAAAGTGTCTGCGAAATTCAGCGACAGCGGCTCCCATATCTGCGGATGTCACTACCACTCTTGTGTCCCGTGAAGCCAATCCGATAAGTTCTTGGATGACGGCCGTCCTTTGCGATGAAGGCACAGCCGCCTCGTGCTCTGTAAACACATTCGCCATCCGCTGCGTCGTCATCTGCGTACTTTCTTTCAAGCCAATCCCCCCGACATACCGATGCCAGTTTGCAGTTCTCGCAAAACCCGCCTCTTTTCATCCTCCGAGAGCACGCCGAGATGCCACTGTTGTGGCGCCGTTTCCATGGCGACGACCCCTTTTCCTTTTTTTGTACGAGCAATGAGGCATACCGGCTTCTCGGTTTTAGAGTCTCGAACCTCATCGAACGTATGGAGGAGTGTTGGAAAGTCATGACCATCGACTTCACGGCAGGTCCATCCGAAAGACTCAAACCGGGTGACAATAGGTTCTATGTTCATAGCGGAATTCGTCGGTCCGCCGCCTGAGAATGCGTTGGCGTCGACAATCGCGATGAGGTTCCCTAGCCTGTAGTGACTTGCCGCCATCGCAGCTTCCCAAACCTGACCCTCCTGAACCTCTCCGTCACCCAGAAGCACGTAAGTACGATAATCTTCTTCCTTTAGCTTGGCTGCTAGGCACATCCCAACCGCAACAGATAGATTGTGCCCCAGTGAACCAGAACTAAAGTCCACGCCAGGAACCACCTTCATATCCGGGTGATCCGTCAGTGGACATCCCGGGTGGCCGTAATGATCTAACCAATCTTGCTCGAAGTATCCAAGGTCCTTAAGAATTGGCCATAAAGCTACCGCTACATGCCCTTTCCCCAATAAAAACCGATCCCGGTGCGGCCAGGCTGGTTCTGACGGCTTGAGTCGCAATGTGTGGTAATACAAGACACAGAGGATTTCAACACAGGAGAAACTGCTGGAGTAATGCCCAAGACCGGCCTCGTCTATCAATTCAACGATGCGCATTCTCAACCAACGAGCCCGCTCCTTGAGATCCTGGACGGATACGTTGCGGCCACGTTCGAGAATTTTGGAGCCAGGTTGCACGACTCCCATCCGGTTCACCTCTTTATTCTGACCATTGGTCCTGCTCGAGGTCCTGGGCATCACATTGACTGAGGGCTAAAGCTCCACCATCTATCGCATATACACCGCCAGTTACAAAACTGGCAGCCGGCGAAGCGAGAAACAATGCAAGCCCCTGGATCTCGTGCGGCTCTGCCCAACGCCCCAATGGAACCGTTCGATGAAAAGCTTCGACCACGTGCGCAGGCCTGGGCCCAGGGCCGCCAATGTTCGTGTTAAACGGGCCCGGTGCAATCGCATTGACCCGGACCCCAAATGGTGCCAGGTCCAGAGCGGCTTGGCGTACAAGATTGACAACAGCAGCCTTCGCGGCAATGTAGGCGTACCCGACAATCGGCTCTGCCCGCAATCCAGCCGTAGAAGCCGTCACGATAATGCTGCCAGCTCTGCGCGGTCGCATCGCGCGTGCGGCGGCCTGCATCGTCCAAAACACGCCCTCTAGGTTAATGGCGATGACTTTTTTCCAGTCATCGCGCGAAAATGACTCTAACTTCCCTTCTTTCGACCACAGATTTCCTCCCGTCCCAATCCCGGCGTTCGCAAACACTGTGTTGATAGCCCCGTGTTCCCGTTCAATCCTTTCGAACACCCGGTCAACCTGCTCGGCGCTCGCGACGTCGAGTTCCATGGAGAACGCCTGCAAACCTGCGTTCCGCAAACGGTTGGCTGCACCTTCGAGGGCGGCTGGATTGACGTCTGTCAGGACGACCCGAGCACCACACTCTGCCATGATCTCCGCCATCGCTAGACCAAGGCCGCTGGCTGCCCCCGTGACAACGACTACCTGATCTCGAACATCGAACATTCGTTGAACTGCGGCGTGAAACGTTGATGGAAAGTCATTCATGGAGGGCACATCTCCTTCACAACGGTATCCCATCGTGCTCATATTCAATGCAATTTATCTCAACACCACTTCCCTGAACTTATCTCGCCAATCTGCATTTCCCGGCATATAAAAGGTCTTCGTTCTGATCTGGGTGTAGTCAATCTTTTTATCCTGTGCAAAAGGCGGCTTCCCCTCCCGGAAATCATCGAGTGATTTTAAGAACATCCGCCGCATACGAGTTATCGCGACATCCGTGGATCCTAAGTACTCCTTCGTCCGATCGACAATCGGACCCATGCTCTCTTCTACGATAAAATCTTCAATAGGAATACCATGCACACCAGACCAATGTCCGTGCTTCATCAACTCTCGGTTCTGGAGCCAACGATTATCGAACGTTCCTTTCGGATTGTAAAAATTGTTTGGATCCGATCCGATCATCGATTCAAAGGATTTGACGGCCTGGTCGGTCACCGGCTCGTATGGGTTGTAAGAGATATACCATTGGGCGACGTTATAATCATCAACAGGTGCGGACATTACACAAACCTGTGCCGGCCCTGGTTGTGGAATATAGGCGTGCCAAGGTACGATATATTCGGTTACACGCACATATTCCAAACCTCCCTTCGTCTTTCGCAGCGCGGCCGCACGGAAGCCATAAGGCTGGGGATCGATATCGTAGCGCGGCGCTATGTCCTCAAATTCATCTCCCTCGGCCACGATTGGGATATGCGATTTATGCAGGACTCCCACATGAGCGGTATCAATTAATGCTTCCAGACCCTGCAGCCAGTTTACTTGAACATAGGCCACCCATGACCTTACATGGCTGTTAGGAAGCGTGGTGAATTCAAGTGCCGGGAATTCAGGGACTTCACCTTCCCCAAGCCACACCCAAACGATGGTTCCTGCCTCCTTGACCGGATAACTCTTTAGCGGAACTTTTTTGGCAAAAGCCTCCCGGTGGTCTGCAGGCTCAGTTGGGACGTCTATCGTCTGCCCATTGTTGCCAAACTTCCAGCCATGGAATATGCACGTTAAAGCGCAATCTTCATTACGGGCAAGCAACAAGGAGGCACCGCGGTGAGGACACCTTTCGTCAAAGATGGCAACCTTCCCATCCGTACCGCGAAAGGCAACAAAATTTTCACCAAATAAACGCACCCGAACGGGATCGCCATCCGCTACCAGAGCTTCAGAACGAATTGCGGGCACCCAGTACTGGCGAAGCATCTTGCCCATCGGGGCATCTCCTTCCACCCTGGTCAACAACTCATTTTCCTCTTTAGTAAGCATTCAACAATCCCTCCATTACTTATCATACTTATTTATAGTAAAAATTAGCTGCTTACGAATTCAGTGTCTGCTGCATCCGTTCTCTGTGCCCTTCTGGTGTTTGTTTCAATGACGAAAATGGCGATAAGTGCCGAGAGGATAAATACGACCGCAGAGATCATCTCTACGATTGGCAATCCGTAATGATCGGCCAAGGAACCGGAAATTGCCGTTACAAACGCGCCGATCAAGGAACCGATGCCCAAAATAATCGCACTGCCCGTGGCCGTGAGACTAGAAGGCATGGATTCGACGGGAATGATACTCGCATGAAACACAGTCATCGAGGTGATTGTGCCACCAACTGCTATGAGAACAACCAAAGTGATAGTACTTGTCGGGAAAAAATACATGAACAATGGTGCCACGGCGCATACAAGGTAAAATATCACAACCGCAGGTTTTCTCCCTGTGTAGTCCGAAATTATCGGAATCGTAAATTGCCATAGTATACCAACCAATCCCCACAACGACCAAATGTAACCCATTCTTTGTGGGGAAAGGTGTGCAACTGTGGTTAAATAGAGTGGACCAAATGCGGCAAATATCACCAAGCCGCCCATGAACGCAATGCATATCAACACACACAAGATAAAGTTCCGATATTTAAACAGTTCGACGAGGTTCCCGCGACTTAAATCAAGGCTTCTGATTTTCACATCCCGCGGAGATTCCCGTGCGACAATCCATATGATGAATGTCAAAACGAAACTTGGGATACTGATCAGGAGAAACGCCATGTTCCAACTCGTAATAGCAACCAATTGTGTGACCATGGTTGGACCAAGAGTCGCCGCAATGACGGAGGCTCCTGCATAGACAATCCGCACGTTTCGTCCAAATCGATGTGGACTTGATGATAACCGAATCATGGTGATCGCAATCGGCATGATTCCGCCTTCAGCCACGCCAACCAAAAAGCGCATAATGGACAGGGAGGTGGAGGAGTGCGCGAATGTTGTTAAACCGGAAAATATCGAGGTCAAAAGGACAGCTACGACAACCAAAGCCTTTCGGTAACCAATTCGGTCCGACCAAATCGCTACCAATGGACCAGCGATGGCACTGCCAATGGCTTGCCACATGTTTATCAGCCCGACTTGACCGTTGGATAGAGACAGCGCTTTGACCATATACGGGGTGATAATGGATAGAGCTAGTTGATCCAAGAAGATAAATCCCCACATAAAGAAAAACAGGATGGATAAACCTAACGCGTAAGAATCGAGATTCTTGCAATTTTCCATTCAGGGCCCCTTCCTTTCGCTCCAGGAACCGCTTTCATGCTTCGCCACGTTTCAATTGGTATAAGGAACAGATACGAAGACCTCCCCCTGTCTCTTTACACTTCTGGTTACGAACACGAACATTTTCGATGTTTTCTCATCCTCGGGTGTCACCTCCCCCTATACATAGGTTCAACATCCATACTCAATCCGCATCCATGGCCCGCAGTATGCTTCACAATATTGTATACAATAATATTGTGAATATTATTCGATTTATTGTCAACACATAATTTAATTCGTTAATTATGAATTTTATTTATAGCACATTAAATCGAAAACGCGTTTTCCGGGAAACGGAGTCATATATGGCCGGCACCGTCTCTGACGACGGCACCAGTGCCGAAATGGCACCATGTCGTCCGTGTCCAGGTTCGGCAACTGCTAGAACAGGTACTTCGTCTGCTTCAAACGCAACAGTAGGATGATAGAGCATACAATTTGCCTACTGTAAGTGCTGTTCTCTTTTGGGAGTCCGTCAGACCCCCGGTTGTCTAGAGATTTTTTTGAGGTTACCTAGCTATAGTCCGTTGAGTCGGCTCCTCGCAGCTATGGAGGTTGATTCCGGAGAATTGGGGGAAAGAGTTAGCCTATGACTAAGTCCTTATCGGTCAAGGTTCCGGAAATTACGGTTTACTTCTGGATTATCAAGCTCCTGACCACTGCAATGGGCGAAGTGACCTCTGATTATCTCGTCTACCATATAAATCCGTTCATTGCAATCGCGCTCGGCGGAATCGGTCTTGTGGCCTCGTTGATACTGCAGTTCTCTGTGCACCGATATGTGGCATGGATCTACTGGTTAGTGGTCATCATGGTCAGTATATTTGGCACAATGACGGCGGACGCGGTACACGTTGGATTCGGTGTCCCTTACTTTGCATCAACCGCATTCTTCGTGGTCGTGCTGACACTTATTTTCTTAACTTGGTATAAGGTTGAAAAGACACTGTCTGTCCATAGTATCTACACTCGTCGTCGTGAGGCTTTTTACTGGGCCACCGTCATGGCAACGTTCGCACTCGGCACCGCTGCGGGAGATTTGACCGCCACGACCATGCACTTGGGTTATTTCTCCTCAGGGATACTGTTTGCCGTCTTGCTTGCTGTCCCAGCTCTAGGTTCCTTGTGGGGCTTGAACAAGATTTTCGCTTTCTGGTTCGCCTACATCATGACACGTCCGGTAGGCGCCTCGTTTGCCGACTGGATCTCGGTATCTCATAGTAGCGGCGGTCTTGGACTGGGAAAAGGTCCGGTTAGCCTTGGCTTGACGATTCTTATCATGGTGCTTGTCGGTTACCTGACGGTTACTCGGAAAGATGTTCAGACCGAATCCACGACGCCTTATCCCGCCTTTCACCGGGCAGCACGACAGTAATCCGCCAACTTCCTTGATCCGGGTGTCCTGTGTAAATGTCGTCATGCTCGAGCATCCGGATAGCGACGCTGACGGCGACCACCAGATCCCGCATCACCGGGAAAAGAGGCGCAAGAATTTCCCCCAAGTGCATCAGAGCTTTTAAGGACGACTGGCGCCAGCGAGTCGCGGCGCCAGTCCCTTACGTGACCGCATAGGGTCCCGCGGCGACATTCCCCCACGGCTTCAGTGCTTCAAATCCTGCCGGCGCACGAGAATGACGACCGCGACGAAGCCAACACAGAGGGTGACGGCAGCTGCCCACAGGATGTCCGCCGTGGCGGTCGCAAAGGACGTCTGAGCCAACGTGGACAGCTTTGGGAACAACGGGTTGTGGGTGTACGGGTTCGGTTCTCCTCGGAGGCCCGTACTGCCCGCAATGGTTCCGGCGGATTGAATCCCCTTGACGATGCTTCCCTTGGCCGAGTCCGACAGACCCGGCGTTCGCAGCGCCGCGACACCGCTCTGCACCAAGGTGTCGTAGCGCTTGGACAAGAGTGCACTGAGGAACGCGATACCAAACGCCAAGCCGACCTGACGGCAGACGTTGTTTGCACCCGAAGCCATACCCGCCCGGTAAGGCTCCACAGTACCGACCGCGATGGCAGAGATTGGCGGATTGACGACACCATTGCCGACACCTGCGACAATGAATGCGGGAAGCAGCCAGACCCACTCTGACGGAGTCGATACACTGCCGATACGCGTCATAAGTAGGACGCCTACTGTAAGCAGGCCCATGCCGGTTGCCAATACCCACTTCGGTCCAATCTTGTCCGTAAGCCGTCCCGCCAGCGGAGCACCGACAAAGACCAACCCACTCATCGGCAAGAAACGAAGCCCTGTGTCCAACGCGCTAAAACTTAAACGGTTTTGGAAGAACATCGTAAGGAAGAAAAACAGTGCGTAAAATCCAGCCGACAGGGTGAAACCGGCAATCGCTGCACCCGTGAAGCTCGGATTCTTGAACAGGCGAGGATCCAACATTGGATGCTTGAGCAAAAGCTCGCCTACGACAAACGCCACCAATGCGACCAACGCGATACCGAAGAGCGTAAGGATGTAAGGCGACGTCCATCCTTTGTCCGGATGGTTGACCAGGATGAACGCAAGCACGAGACAGAACAAGAACACCGTCACGGTGACAAGACCATACAAATCAATGCTCCTCGGGGCACGTTCGTCCCGTGACTCCGAAATCGCCCAAAGCGACAATGCGATACCCACGACGCCGATGGGCACGTTGATCCAAAAGATGGACTGCCAGTTCACCTTCTCCACCAGGACACCGCCGACGAGCGGACCAATGGCGGTTGCAAGACCACTCACGCCCCCCCAGATGCCAATGGCCGTACCACGCTCACGCCCATGGAACGTCGCCGAGATGATGGCGAGCGAAAGTGGCGCCATCGCCGAACCGCCGAGGCCCTGAACGGCACGTGCGGCAATCAGCATTGCAGAGTGGGACAGGCCGAACAGGTGAATGTCTCCAGACAAAGCGCAAAGGAGTGATCCAAGCGAAAACACGGCAAGGCCGCACATGAACACCCGTTTGCGCCCAAAGATGTCACCGAGGCGTCCACAGGTGACAAGCGCAACTGCGAAGACCAGCGTATAAGCGTTAACCACCCATTCCAGATCGTCAAACGGTGCAGTGAGATCGCGTTGGATGGTCGGAAGTGCGACATTGACAATCGTCACGTCAAGGAGGGCCATGAAAAGACCGAAGCATACGGCGGCCAGCGCCCACCATTTGTGTCCGGCTTGAACCCGTAGATCATTTCCTGATGCGTGTGACATTTATCTGCGGTCCTCCTTATGCGGAGTTTACAGGGGATGATTAGATTTTCTATATTTTCCAGGTTGTAGAGTTTGAGCATCCCCGAGACGACGAAATGCTAGTCTCTGGCTCTGGCGGCGTCCGACTCGGTATGCACAATCTCGTCCTCCACCCATGCGAGATCCGCGCGGACGATGTGGATCTGGTGTGCGATAGCCCGCAAGACGTACGGTCGTTCTCGGTCGCTGATGTCTGGGTGCGATTCAATAAACCGCTGGCAGTACGTGACCCGATCCAACTCCTGCTCCAGACAATCGTGATAGTTGCGGAGCACCTTGAGCCGAACGTCGGCCTCGACGTAACCGAACTTCGATAACTTGATGCGGAAGACAATCTCGGCGTCCGGCCCCGGCTCAATCGGTTCATCCATAAGCTCAGCGAAGCGTTGCCGGCCCCGGTCTGTGATGGAGTATACCTTACGTGGCCGACCTGTCTCTGCGCGGTGTTCCTCCGTGTGCTCGCGAATGAATCCATCCGACGCCAGCTTGCGCAGCGCCGGATAAAGGACACCGAAGCTAACTTGGCGCCCGAGTTGGTTGGAAAGAATATTTTTCAGGAGGTAGCCGTGCAACGGCTTATCCCAGAGCTCGCCGAGAACGAACAGTTCGTACACATCCCCCACCTCCACACCGTCGCCCAGATCTGATTTGTTCCCTGATATATCCCCCTGATATAACAATATGATATATCAATCCGATATAACAGCGCAAGAAAGAAGACGCTGGGCGTCTGTTCACTATCAAGCGAATTCAGGTCAAATTCCCCAAGGCATATACCCTTCGACAGGACAATCCCTCAAACATTCTATGGACATCGAGAGGTGAAGACCGATGAGAGGGGGGAGTTCTGATGTACGGGGTCTTTGGTGGATATACCCGTTGGGCCGTGGTATTCCTGATCATCTTCGTTCTTTTCTTCTTGTTGGTTCCTGGATACGGATACGGCGGAGCAGGCACAACAACTCCGACTGTGTGTTAGCATGTGCGAGAACAAGGTGTCCACTTAAGGGCATCTTTTTCTCTTATAGGAACACGATTCCTTATTGGACACCGACATGATCTTGAAAATGGATGAAACGACCCAATTGCAAATGAGGAGGAAAAGAAAATGTATCACCCACTTTATCCTGTCGCGAGGCGTCTGGTCGGCCGACCAGTCAATGCCCACCATGTCAACGGCAGAATTTACTGTGGTTATCTCCATTCTGTGACAACGAGCGGGATTTATATGATTCCCTACAGCACGACTGGAATGAACATGACGGGTTCAAACTTAGGGATCAACCACGCCATTCGAACGTGTGATTCAAGCGAAAGGGATGAATTGGTCTATTCACCGTTGGCGTATTTCGGATTCGGGGCCTTGACTGGGCTCACATTGGGAGCACTGGCAAGTCCGTTCTATTGGTGACAAATTGGTATCCCATGGGGGGCGACTCATGGCCGTGATGCCCGCCACGATGCTGCCGCGACTGCGAGGCGCGTGCACCGCACCGTTTCGACGTCCGGATCATACACGGCAGGGGCGATGGTTCCCGCATTCAGGCATTCACGATAAAAGGCTCCGTGAAAACGCGGGAGAAACGCGCGAAACACCTTGCCTGTCACGGTATGGAGCGGCATGTCTCGCGAGGTCCATGCATTCACACGCTGCACCGGCGAGCGCAATCAACTCCCGTCCTATCGACCAGCGCGGCACCCCGTCTTCATGGCGAATCAACACGCCGTCAGAAACGGCTCGTTGTCCGCGCCCCCGTTGTCGGGCGCAGACATGACCGCAGCCATCCGCGATGGGCGACAGCAGATGGAAACCCCGGAGCCGGAGCCGGAGCCGCCTCCGCCTCCACCTTCCGCCCCGATGCAGGACCGTTCCAAATAGGTCACAAGTGCAAACATCGCCGCCCTGGCTATGCAATGGGGGTGCCGTTTTCAACTGCCGCATCTGGTGCAAGCAGCACCACATCTCCCTTTTCGGGTATAGCGCCCAGCACCAAGACCTCCGAGACAAACCCCGCGATGCGTTTGGGCGGGAAATGGACCACCGCGACCACCTGACGCCCTTTCAGATTGTCCGGCGCATACCGTTTGGTGATCTGAGCGCTGGAACGTTTGACGCCCAGCGGGCCAAAATCAATGGTCAATTTAATGGCCGGTACACGCGCTTCCGGAAACGCCTCTGCTTCGATGATGGTACCCACGCGTAAATCCAACTTCGTAAAATCCTCAATCGTTGCCATTGTCCGCAGCCTCCCGTGCAGATGTGTGTCTACCACGTCGGACACGTTCGTGCAAAGGCTTCGGCCCTTTGCACGAGCGTGTGTTCGTGGAAAGCGGTGGAGAGTAACAGCCTAGAGACGCGTTTCACTCACCGGGATCCCCAGGCGTTTCTCGACAAAGTCGCGGCACACGGTCAAACTTTGCCGTGGTGTGCTGGTGGACTGGTCGATTTCAACTGTGAGCCAGCCGTCGTAGCCGATGTCCTGCAAGCACTGGATGATGGGCGTGAAGTTCAATGTGCCCAGACCGAGCTCGCAGAAGATGGGCAACGCTTCGTTCCCGGACAAGATGGGAAACGACTCGACATCCACTTCATCGGGCGTCACATCTTTCAGATGGACGTACGCGATGCGGTCCTGATAGCGCCGGAAAATGGCTTCCGGATTCATACCGGCTTTGGCCAAGTGCGCTGTGTCCGGGCAAAAATACACATATTTTGGATCTGTGAGTTCCATAATCACATCCAGTTCCCGCTCGTCCTGAATCTCCGTGCCCAAGTGGGGGTGCACACATGCCTGGACGCCCAGTTCCGCGCAGCGCTTCGCCGCTTCATTGATCGTCTGTGCCGCTGTCTTCAGGTCTTCCAACGGCGTACCGCCGGCCGCACGCGGGCCCTTGGGGCCAAACACAATGCGGTCGCTCCCGTTTTTCGCGAGGAATTCGGCGACACGGGTGTTGTACTCGATGACCTCCAATTGCTTAGTTTTGTCGCTGAATCGGCCGCCTCCATACAGGGCGGAGAGGACAAATCCGTACCGGTGCAGGAGTTCCTGAAACTCTTCCACTCGCTCTTCATACTGAAGCGCAATGTGGGTAAAGGTTTCGCAAGCGCGAAAGCCGAGCGAGGACGCCTCCTCTAAGCCGGTGATGAAATCTGCCCCCCAGGTGATAAGGTGACATGAAACCTTAGGACTGGACATGGCCGTTCCCTCCTGTGTCCTCACGGCGAGTCGGGAGTTGCCCGACTCGCCTCCGGTTGAATGCCCGGGGCCTACAGGACTCCCAGCACATCCTGGGCAATAAATGGTTCTGGACGTTCACAAGTGCTTTGCAACTCGTAGTGCTTCCCCTCATCGGATGCGATGTGAAACCCATGCATGGCTTCGAGCACATGGTAGCCGAGGTCGCCATGCGCGCGATGCTGCTGTCCCCTTTGCAGAGACGCGGCCATTTCCGCGACGCCCAGCCCGCGGCTGTTTTCGACGAAGTCAAACAGGACCGGGATGTCGCTCCACTGGTCAGCGCCGCGTCGGCGAATCCGCACCGGACCCGCGAAATGGTTTGGATCTGGTACGCTCAAGGACCCTTCACTGCCATAAATCTCGATGCGCGGCACCTCACCGTACCACACGTCGAAACTGGTCACGAGCGTGGCGATGGCACCGCATTCAAAATCGATGACGCCAGCAATGTGCGTCGGCGTAGAGACCGGGATCCTCTCTCCGCGCCGCACCGGACTGGTGACAATCCGCTCCGGAAAGGTGATCCTCGCGGACCCGGTGACCCTGCGCATGGGCCCCAGCAGGTGAACCAACGCGGTCAGATAGTAGGGGCCCATGTCGAACATGGGGCCGCCCCCCATTTGATAATAAAAGGCGGGATCCGGATGCCAATGCTCGTGCCCGTGGCTCAACATGAACGCCGTCGCCGCCACCGGCTCGCCAATCCATCCCTCGTCGATCAACTTGCGGCAAGTCTGCAGCCCGCCCCCGAGGAACGTGTCCGGCGCGCAACCTACGCGAAGGCCACGCGTGCGCGCGGTTTCCAGCACACTCCGAGCGGCCGCTAGATCCACGGCCAGCGGCTTCTCCACATACACATGTTTCCCGTGTTCCAGGGCCGCCAGCGAAACCTCAGCGTGCGCTTTGGGCACTGTCAGATTGAGAACGCAATCAATCTCCTCCCGGGCCAACAGATCTGGCACCGTAAAGACGTGGGGAATGGAGAATTCCCGTGCTTTTTCTTGGGCGCGCGCCATGTCCAGGTCGGCGACCGCCACGACCTCAACCGTGGGCAACGCCTGAAGATTGGTCAGGTATACGCGGCTGATGTTCCCACAGCCGACCACGCCCACTTTCATCGGACGCAATCCCTGAGCTACCTCTGGCATCATTCACCCACCTTTTCCCACTGGCCGCTGGCAACGGACCGTTCCACTGCCTCCAACACCTGCTGATTGCGCAGCCCGTCGACAAAATCAGGCTTTGCACCTGTGCCGCGCGCCACGCTTTGCAAGGCTTCGTAGAACAGATTGAGGAATGTGTGCTCATAGCCAATGATGTGTCCAGCCGGCCAATAGGCGCCAGCGTACGGATGGACATCCTCGGTGCAGTTAATGGTGCGAAAGCCCTGCAGCCCAGGTTCGTCGTCCGTGAGATACACCTGGAGATTGTTCATGTTCTCCAAGTCCCAACGAATGGAGCCCTTTTCCCCATTGATTTCGAACCGGTTTCCGTTGCGGTTGCCAGCCGCAAACCGTGTCGCTTCAAAGACCCCGATGGCTCCGCTTTCGAAACGGGCGAGAAAAGCGGAGGCATCGTCAACATCGACCTCTCCCATGGCTCCCTGAGTGGTTTGGGCGTGCAGACCGCCCGTCATCTCACCCAAGGGACGCTGCTTGATGAACGTTTCCATCATACCCACAACCTCGCGGAATTCTCCGACCAAAAAGCGAGCCAAGTCGATGATGTGGGCCGCGATGTCCCCGTGCGCACCGGATCCGGTCACTTCCTTGCGCAAGCGCCAAACAAGGGGAAACTGCGGATCCATAATCCAATCCTGCAGGTAGGTGGCGCGGATATGATAAATGCGGCCAAGTCGCCCCTCGTCAATCAGCTTCTTGGCAAGTTGAACGGCCGGGGAAAATCGGTAGTTGTGGCAAATGACATTGACCACGCCGGTTTCTTGGACCGCCTGAAGCATCCGCTGCGCCTCGTCGACACTCATGCCGAGAGGCTTTTCACATATCACGTGTTTGCCGGCTCTGGCGGCCGCGATGGCCATTTCCGCGTGCGTGTTATTGGGAGTGACAATGTCGATGACATCAATGTCGTCACGCTCTATCAGGCGGCGCCAATCGGTTTCATAGGATTGCCACCCCAGCTGCTGGGCTGCCGCCTGCACCGCGGCCTCGTCGCGACCCGCGATCGCCTGCATCACGGGCAGGGCCTCCATATCGAAGAAAAACGGGAGGTCCCGATACGCGTGACTGTGGGCCTTGCCCATAAATTTATAACCAATCATGCCAATACGAATCTGTCGTTTTGCGGTGCTGTGCACAAAACACCCCGTCCTTTCAGGAAAGAAAATCGACGCCCTCTTTCTTAATTGGCAATCGACTACGCAAATTCCTGCAAGCGCATTCGCGTTTTTCGGTCAGGTGAAGCAGACCGTCACTTCAGCCGGCTGCAGCCCGTCATTCTCATCAGAACAACGATGGGGCCCGGGGCGTGGTGAGAACTTGCCGGACTTCCTTGGGGGCGTGTAACCTGAAGACAGTCCCTAGAAAGGAGCCACAGAATGCCCGAATTTCGGTTTGACGACCGGATCGTCCAGTATGTCATTGAGCACCGGCCACGCAAGACGAAGGTAACCCTGCATGTGGATGGTGAACGCGGGGTGTACATCCGTGCTCCGCTGTCCGTTCCGGACGCTCAAGATGAATCGATGGTTGCGCGCAAGGCGGAGTGGATTGTCCGAAAAATGGACGAGATTGAAAACAAGCTTAAATCCGTGGAGCCACACCGTTTCGAACCAGGAGAGATGTTTTGGTATCTGGGCGAGAAGTATCCTTTACATGTCATTCACGTTAGCGAGGGGAAACCGCCGGAGCTTCACTGGAACGCCCAGAGCTTCTCGTTGTATACGCCGCTCCCCGCTCGGACAGGCGTGCGTGATTTAGAGCCGGTGGCGGATACTGCTGCACTGCGGCGCCTGTTTCGCGACTGGTACATGAAAGCGGGCAGGCCTGTGATTGAAGAACGTGTAGAAACCTTCGCCCCGGTTTACGGATGGCCGAAACGAATCATCTTGAAGGAGCAAAAATCGCGCTGGGGCAGTTGTTCGTCAGATGGAACCATACGACTTAATTGGCACATATTGATGGCGCCCATGGCCATCATAGATTACCTTATCGTGCACGAACTGGCACACCTTCGACACCGCAATCACGCGCGGCCATTTTGGGATGCTGTCGCCCGCACCATCCCAGATTACCCAGAGCGGCGCAGATGGCTGAGAGACAACGGTCACAGATTCAAACTGTGACAGCGTGCATCATCCGCCGCGGACGACCATCCAAACTCCCAGTACAGTCAAAGGCGTATACACAAACGTCAACCACGTTTTGTCTTCCAAGCTGCGAAACCACAGCGACGACAGGATGACCAGCACCACCGGCTGAATACCGACAATCGTGGCCACCACGCTCACCGGCGCGAAATCCACAGCTGCGTAAAAGGTCAGGACCGCGGCGGCCGAGGTGATGGAAGACGCCAAGGTGTAGGGACTGCGCACAGATACGTAAAAGCGCGTGTACGCCCTGAGCCTTCCTTTCCCCGCCAGGTAGGCCACATAGGCCGCCGCAGCTACAGTCAGATCGATGGCGGCCGCCCATAGGGCGTCTCCCGCATCCATACCGAGCTTGCGCCAGGTATGACCCACCCCTTCAAACACAGCGGCAGCCAATCCGAGGACGACACCCTCCAGCACACGGGTCCGAAAGACCGCCCGAGTGTCCCGCCGGCTCCGCTCCACCAGCAGCAAGCCGACACCGGACAACATCATGAAGATGCCCAACCATTCCTCAATTTTGAGCGGTTCATGCAAAAAGACCACCGCAGTCATGATGGTGACGATGGGAGAGAGAGATTTCACCACCACGCTGCGCGTGGCCCCTAAGCGCACCATCGACGCAAACAGAGCTGTCCGGCCCAAAAATGTTCCACACAACCCAGACAGAGCCATGAAACCGATGTGCGGCCAAGGCCATACCCAAGCAGAAGGCTCAAGCGATATACGGACACCAGAGGCTGCGAGCAGCACAAGCGAGGAAAGGCAGAGAACGGGCAAAACCCCGTTGTCACAGGTTTCGCCGCGGCGCTGAGCGACATGCAGCAACAGATAAGACAGAGAATACAACACGCTCGACAGCAGAGCGGTCCATTGGCCGACCACAGTGCCCCCTCCCCTCCTCGCAGCCACCCAGTGTCCTGGGACAACTACGAACAACCCTATGGGAGGCAGCGCAAAAATATGACTCCTACACCAGAGGCATCGGCTTGGTGTCGGTCTCACCCGGTACCGGGGAGAAGCCCGCAGATGCTCTCATCGGCGGCCGGCGTTCATCCAAAATCCCCAGAGCACAAACACCACAAGCAGAACCACTGTGGGCAGCCAGACGTAGATCGGAGCCACGGTATGTATCCTCCTCAAACGGGATTGAACACCGTTAAATTAGGAACTCAAACGCAGGCGGACAGAACGGACAAAATTCCTTGAAACTTCTATTTTCAAGACTATACTAACGCGCCCCTCCACGAAACTCAATCCCGTTGCGTGGCAAACGCAAAAACACTCCCCTGGATGGAGGCGTTGTCACCTAGCGGGACGACTTCTGGTACAGAAATGGGGCGACGTTGACGAGACCGTATCGATGGCTCTGTAGGAACTGCTCGGTCGACCCGACAAACAGAATGCCTCCGGGCGCCAGCGCGTCCGCGAGCTTTGTGATAACCCGGTCCTTTCCTTCCTCGGTAAAATAAATCAACACGTTTCGACATACGATGAGATGAAAAGGCGCCCCCGGCGGAAGCGCATCGCTGAACAGGTCGTGCTGCAGAAACCCGATGTGTCTCTGCAGGCGCGGCTGGATGCGCCAACTGCCTCCAGGTTGAGGCACAAAATATCGATTCCGCTCGGAGTCCGGCAACGACCGCAGTTGATGCAGGCGATAGACGCCGTCCTGGGCAGCGGCGAGAGCAGACTCATCAATATCGGTGGCAAGAATGCGGTAGGAGACCCCATGCTGCTCAAACAGGATAGCCAGTGTATACGGCTCTTCACCAGTCGCACACGCGGAGCTCCAGACGCGCACAGGTGCCACTTGCAGCCTCTCAATCCATGGCCACAGCGCCCGCCAGCGCTCTGGATTGCGAAAAAACTCGGATACGTTGATCGTGATCTTGTCCAAAAATGCCTGACGCAGTTTTGCATCTTGTGTTACGGCCTCGGCCAACGCGTTCAAATTGGGATAGTGATGACGGATTTGGAAAGAGCGAATCCGCCGCTCCAGTTGAGGTCGTTTATAGAAGGTTAAATCGAGGCCAAGCCGTTTGCGAAACGCATGCATGAATGCGTCGAAGTCGTCCATAGGTGTCCCCTTGCTCCTGGAGGTGAGCCCCTCGTGATCCCCACATCGGAACTACCCTTCCGAATTGGTGTAGCCCTAAGCGGAGGAACCCTCAAAGCTGCCGCTCATGCTGGCGCCTTGGAGGCTCTTCGCGACCTGGGCGTGTCTCCCGCCATGGTAGCAGGAACCAGCGCCGGGGCCGTGGTGGCCGCCTTGTTCGCCCATGGCTACACTCGCACAGATTACCTGGACCTTATTCGACACTTTCCGGGAATTTCCCTGCTTGATTATGGGCTGCCATGGTCCCTGCGCGTCTCTCGGTTTTTCCGCCTGCCCATCCATCTATCGTATCGGCTGCGCTGGATGAGATGGCCCGGAGGGCTGGTCCGCGGTCAGACCCTGCAGCGTTATTTCCGCAAGACCCTATCTGGACGCAAGCCCGGCACCCCCTTTTTCGCCCTTGCCACCGATTTGGTCAGCGGCGATCCGGTCGTGTTCTCCAACTATCCGCCCGCCCTGGCCTCAGGACGGGCCCTGCCCGCGTCGCCGATTGACCAGTGCCTGCTCGCCAGCTGTGCATTGCCTGGCATATTTCGCCCCGTCTACCGAGACAACCGGGTGCTGGTCGACGGGGCGATGCGCCACTATGTACCTGTGTATGTGCTGCGAGAAATGGGGTGCCAAAAAATCATCGTGGTTAACCTGCATACGTTGGACAGAGACTGGCAGCCCCGCCACCTGGTGGACGTCCTTTGCCGCTCGTTCGATGTGCTTTTGCGGGAGACCATAGAGGATGACGTGGGCGGAGACGATGTCTATGTCGTGGAGCCATGCCTACAGGGCATGAATTGGACCTCGCTGCGACGACTGGAGGACAGTTTTTACGCCGGATACGAAGCCGTCATATCAAACAAGCAGCGTCTACTCGCCTGGATTCACGACGGTCCCCCCATCCACCGACGACCGCCGCTGCAGGTGCGCAGGCCTTCGGAAACCCCGCCGGGAATGACGAGAAAGAAGCCAACCAATCGAAAGACCTCTGCCCCATGAGGGGACAGAGGCCATTCCCGAGGCAGCGCCTCGATTGGCGATGCGCGCAGTCAAACTCAACCGCCGCCTAGGCCAACCAAACGTCCACGGCGCGCTCGTACGCCAGCGTGCCCTCTGGGAACCACAGCCTGATCTCTCGGTCTGCACTCTCCGGAGAATCGGAACCGTGAATCACGTTCATGGCGATGGTGAGTCCATAGTCGCCACGAATCGTTCCAGGTGCCGCCTCCGCGGGATTGGTTTTTCCCATCATGCCGCGAACGATATGGATGGCTCCTTCTCCTTCCCAGACCATCGCGAACACGGGCGAGGAGGTGATGAATGTTACCAAGTCCTGAAAGAACGGGCGTTCACGGTGCTCCGCGTAATGCTGTTCAGCCAGTTCGCGGCTCACGGACAACAACTTTGCCGCCCGCAGTTTGAGCCCTTTACGCTCAAAACGAGCGACAATCTCGCCCACCAAGCCCCGCTGCACGCCATCTGGTTTTACCATCACAAACGTCAATTCTGTTGCCATGTCCGTACTCCCTTCCGTGTTGTACGCGCCCCATTTTACGGGAAGGCGGACGATGTCTGCAAGCTTCCGACACCTAATAAACGCGCTGGTTGACAAACTCGGCAATGATGCGCAGTTGCCCCACCACCTTATCGGCTGGCAGCAAATCCAATTCGGCCACCGCCTTGTCCAAATACCTCTCTGCCAGCGACCTGGCGTAGTCCAGTGAATTCGAAGAACGAATCAGGTGAACAGCTCTCTCCACGTCACTCGCGTCCATTTCGGTATGTACCAAGCTGCGCAATTCCTGCGCATAAGGACCGGCCGCCAGTGCATGCAAAGTGGGCAGCGTCAGGTTTCCCTGCCGCAAATCGCCACCCACCGGTTTGCCCACCACCTCGGCATCGCCAATAAAATCCAGCAAATCATCTATGATCTGAAATGACATGCCTGTGTAATGACCAAACCTGCGTGCCGCGCGGACGGTCGTCTCATCGCACCCGCCTACGCGGGCTCCGACCGCGCAGCTCACCGAGATCAACAGCGCTGTTTTCCGTTCCACGCGGCGCAAATACGACCGCAACGATTGATGCCAATTATAAAAATCTCGGATTTGGTCAATTTCTCCCTCACACATACGAACCATAGCCAGAGACATCTCTTCATGAACCGCGGGAATGTCAATGGTGGTCAGCAGTTGAATCGCACGGGCGAACAAAAAATCGCCCGTGTACATGGCTGGACGGTTCCCAAACCGAGCTCGCACAGTCGGCCTTCCCCTGCGCACGTCCGATTCATCGACCACATCGTCGTGCACCAGAGAGGCCATATGTACCAATTCGAGAGCGGCCGCCGCGCGGTATACCTTCTCGTCCGGACGTCGGCCGCCAAGTCGGCTGCACATCAGGGCAAACAGCGGCCGGATTCGCTTTCCGCCGGCCTCCAGGAGTTGCCTTGCCGATTGAGTCATCGCTGGATTGGCGGACGCCACGGCTTCGATGAGGCAACGTTCAACGCAACGCAAATCGTTCTCGTACACCCGATAGACCGAGTGAAACTCCATGCTTAGCCTCCTGCCTTACGGCCGAGATGGAGGGCCGCTACGCCGCCTGTCAACGGATAACTTCGCACTTGTTCAAGCCCGACTTCGCGAAATATCTGTTCCAACTGGCGGCGATCCGGAAAATCAACCAAGGACTCGGGCAGCCACGCGTATGGCGCCCTTTTCCCCACTGCCAGCGCACCAATCCAGGGTAGAATCCGGTTAAAATAAAAGTAATACAGCGATCGCCACACCGGCCACTCCGGCTTGGACAACTCCAGGCTTACAACCCAGCCCCCCGGCCGCACGACGCGCGTCATTTCCGCCAGGACCTGGCGGACATCCGGCACATTGCGTAAAGCGAAGCCAATCGTCGCCGCATCAAACGTATCTTGCGCAAACGGCAACGCCATCGCATCCCCTTGCACAAGCCGTGTCCGACGGGCCAGGTCAGAGTGGCGGCGCAGCTTGTCCTCAGCGACATCCAACATTTCCTGACAAAAGTCGATGCCGACCACTTCACCCTGCTCCCCGACCGCCCGCGCCAAGGACAGCGTCCAATCGCCGGTTCCGCATGCGACGTCCAAAGCGCGGCTGCCAGGCTCAAGCTTCAGGTGCTTCATGGCGAAGCGCCGCCACCCCTTGTGCTGCGAAAAGCTGAGCACCGTATTCATCATGTCGTATCTGCGCGCGATCTGGGCAAATACATCGTGCACGTACCGCGCTTTATCCGTCCGCACAGCCATCATCGGTTCCCCTCGGCCAACAATCGTTGTTCTAAGTTTCGCTGTACCGGCAACAGGCACTCCAGCAGAAAATTGGTGGTCTGCTGCAATCGCACATTGATAGGACCCCGTAGAATATTCTCAATCAGATCGGACAACCACTGATTGAGCTGTCGCACTGAGAACATGTTCGGCAAATCATCGACCGATTGACGGTCACTCAAAACGTACGCCTTGACCAAGGACTTGACTTGATTGAGCCAAGCCGCATCACCAGGAAACAGCCACTCGCAGACCGCGTACAGCAGTTCTCCGTGTACCGTAGAGCAGAGCTCCAATTTTTCTTGTAGGCGCTCTTGGGAAGGCTCTCGCTCAGCACCTTGTTGCAGACTCCACAGCGCCATTTTGGCCTCGTTGACTTTCACGACCGCTTCACAAAGACCCGCCAACAGACGCAGATCGCCCAGACGAGCCAGTATCCAGTAATACCGCCCGCTGCTGTAGTCCCCAGTGAGAACCATCAACTGGCGAACCTGTCCGGTGTGAGCATCCACTTCATCGTGAATGGACAGACCCAACTGCAGTAACAGAACCGCTTCCAGAATTGGACGAGTTCGCACGGAAGGCAGATTGGCGCCGCGAAGGATGGCTGACAGCACGTCGAAATGAAACCGGCTGGCTGCAGGCTCTATGCGGTGTTTCCGCAACAGTGGGTGATCAATGTAGCGGCGGACTCGTTGGTCCAGCTCTTGAAACCGAATGTCGTTCACCTCGGCAAGTGCCACGCAAGTTTCATCCCCTTGCTGTCGTCCAGAATCCTTCGTGGGACGCCCGCCCAAGCCATCTGCAGCCTTCGCCCATGCATAGTATATAGTATATCACAGCCGCAAAATCCCGCCTGCATCATCAGTCCCTGAACGGCGAGATTCTCGCTTCACCTTCCGTCTTCACCGCCCACCGCCACCTTGCCGTGCTTGGTGTACACCAACGCTTTCCCACGGATCTTCATGGCTGAGGTGTGTTCTGTAAACTGAACCACCATCACCTCCCCGCGGTCCAGCTTCTCGGTATGATGAAACTTGGTTTCTGGGCCGCGGGTCAGGCCCATCACCTGGACCCCGTTTTCCAACGCTTGAATCACAAAGTAGTCACCAAGAACAGGAGATTCCGACATTCCGCTCCCCCCTTCAATCACGCCCGGATGGCGATGCCCGAAGCGTTCCCGCCATCAGGCCCAGAGTACGCCAGAACAATGAAAAACCAGCGTACAACGACGCTGGTTTTTTGGTCGGAATGCCGGGATTTGAACCCGGGACCTCTACCTCCCCAAGGTAGCGCGCTACCAGGCTGCGCCACATCCCGTGGATTCATTGCCGCGCACAAGTCATTATAGCCGATGTTCACCGACATTGCAATCATCCACGTGAAATCGCGATCAGCCTGCTGCACACAGCACACCGCGGGGGCGAGGGCAACGGCCTATTGAACCTCGGCACGCAGCCCTTTGCCGGCTTTGAACGACGGCACACGACTCGCCGCGATGTCTATGACCTCCCCGGTCTGCGGGTTGCGCCCTTTGCGCGCCGCCCGTTCGCGGATGTCAAAGTGCCCAAACCCGACCAGTTGAACCTTCTCTCCTTGCGCCAACGCTTGGGTGATGACATCGAAGACAGTGTCCACCACCAACGCGCAATCCTTTTTTGTGAAGCGAGTGCGCTCAGCGACCAGTTGGACCAATTCCGCCTTGTTCATTCTCAACACCTCGCACAACACCGTGATTTTACAGGTGTTGCCGGGTTTTTTCGAATTTATACCCTTCGCCTCCGCCACGGCTCCTGTCATTTTTGATTGACACACCGATTCAGAGGATGATGGCGATGAGCCCGCCGCTGCCCTCGTTGATGATGCGCTGAAGGGTCTCCCGCAGTTTGTACTGCGCGTTTTCCGGCATCAGCGAGAGTTTCCCAGATATCCCTTCTCGCACAATCGCGGCCAGGGACTTTCCAAAAATGTCGCTGTCCCAGATTTTCAAAGGATCTTGCTCAAAATCCTGCATGAGGTATCGGACCAGTTCCTCAGACTGTTTCTCCGTACCGACTATCGGGGCGAATTCGGATTCCACATCAACCCGAATCATGTGAATCGACGGCGCTGTGGCCTTGAGCCGAACGCCAAACCGCGACCCTTGCTTGATTAGTTCCGGTTCATCCAACGTCATCTCTTCCAGGGCTGGCGGTGCAATACCGTAACCGGTCATCTTGACCATCTTCAGTGCGTCCGCCACCTTGTCGTATTCGCGCTTGGCGAAGACAAACTCTTTCATCATCCGCAGCAGTTGATCCCGTCCTGTAATCCGCTCGCCGACGACTTCCGTCAGCACTTGGTCATACAGTTCATCGGGGGCGGATAACTCTATCACGGCAATGCCCTTGCCCATGTCCATATGCGACAATCCGGCATGCGACACAAACTCGTACGTCCCGAATTGGCTGACCACCCGGTCTATGTCGCGAATTCGCCGGATGTCCTGGATGGTCTCATGCACACAGGTCTGAAAGCGCTGGCGCAGCCAATGGTCCTCATCCAGCACCATCACCCAGTTGGGCAGGTTCACGTTGACCTCTTTAACAGGAAACTCGTACAGCGCCTCGCGCAGAACGATGTTGATCTCATGTGTTGTGAGTGTGGCACAGGACAGGGCAATGATGGGGACATCATACTTTTCAGCCAATTCCTGTCGCAAGTCCTGGGCCTGCTGAGAGGCCGGATTCGCTGAATTCACGATGACCACGAACGGCTTGCCCAGTTCCTTCAATTCCTCCACGACACGCTCTTCCGCCTCGACATAGGCGTATCGCGGGATCTCGGCAACGGTGCCGTCTGTGGTGACGACGACGCCCAGCGTGGAGTGGTCACTGATGACCTTGCGGGTGCCGATTTCCGCCGCTTCCTGGAACGGAATCGGGTCATCAAACCAGGGCGTTGAAACCATTCGCGGCCCGTTGTCGTCTTCATAGCCGCGGGCGCCGGCCACCGCGTAACCCACGCAGTCCACTACCCGTACGTTTACGTCCAGGCCTTCCGCCACCGAAACCTCCACCGATTGATTGGGGATAAACTTCGGCTCGGTGGTCATGATGGTGCGACCGGCAGCGCTCTGAGGCAGTTCGTCGGTCGCACGTGTCTTATCGGCTTCATCCTTGATATTCGGCAGCACGATGAGTTCCATGAATTTTTTGATGAAAGTAGACTTGCCTGTGCGTACGGGGCCAACCACGCCGAGGTAGATATCGCCCCCTGTCCGCTCGGCAATGTCTTTGAATACGTCGAATTTCTCCACGCTTTCCTCCTCCTCGCGCAGCGGGCCAGAGCCCCAAGACTGTCCAACTCTATGAGGACATTACATGTATATGCGGTTCGGCGCGGGCTATGCCCAGGAGGCTCGCCGTTCCTGACACTGATCTATGGATACGTGCCAGACTCGTGCGTAGAACAAACCGGGCACCTGGACGGCGACGGAAGGTGAAAAGAAAACAGCGGGCAAACCAGCGTGACATTCGCTGGATTGCCCGCCATAAGATCAGCGCGGAATGCCAACCCGCGGTCTCATACAGCCGCCCGGATACACAGGTGCATTGCCAAAACAAAATTACGATTCGGACACAAACGATTCATAGTCTCCCGCATCCAGGAGGTCGTCCAATTCTCCGGGGTTCTCCATCTCGATGACAATCATCCATCCCTCTCCGTATGGGCTGCTGTTCACGAGTTCCGGATGGTCGGTCAATTTGTCGTTCACCGCGACCACCCGTCCTGAGACCGGCGCGTACAAATCAGAGACGGTTTTTACCGACTCCACGGTGCCGAAGGTTTCGTTGGCATGCACCGTGGCACCGACGTCCGGCAATTCGACGAACACGATGTCACCGAGTTCGTCTTGGGCAAAGTGCGTGATCCCCACATGGGCCCGGCCGCCTTGCGCGCGAACCCATTCATGTTCCTTGGAATACTTGAGATCAGGGGGGATATGGCTCATACAACGACCTCCCGGAGCTATGTTTTCACCTTTTCGGAAAGCATAGATGCACGTCCAGTGTATCAAAATGATCCTGCAGAAACACGCGGGTGAGCGGAAAAGCGGTTAGTAGAGCCACTGCGGGACGGCCCCCTCAATGGCCACTTCCTCCATCTCATGGCTGCGAGCCCGGCCCATCAACTCTTCTACCGCATGCGAAGGGTTTTTACCTTCAAACAGGACGGCATGCAAGGCGGACGTGATGGGCATCTCCACTTCGCACTGCGCAGCCAGGGCCATCGCTACGCGGGTTGTCGAGATACCCTCGACCACCATGCCCACATGGCGCAGCGATTCATCGAGTGTCATGCCACGGCCGATCATCCGCCCGGCCCGGAAATTCCGACTGTGTTGGCTGGTGCAGGTCACAATCAAATCACCGATCCCGGAAAGGCCCGCAAACGTCATGGCGGCCGCTCCCAGCCGCACCCCAAGACGGATGATCTCCGCCATTCCCCGGGTCATCAACGCGGCGCGCGCGTTGTCGCCAAACCCGAGCCCATCGGCCACCCCCACCGCCAGGGCGATGATGTTTTTCAGTGATCCCCCGATTTCCGCACCTACAATGTCTGGATTTGTGTAGACACGCAGGCTGCCGTTCATCAGCGCATCCTGCAGCTGTTCCGCAGTCGAACGGCACGTGGACGCCGCGACGATGGTGGTGGGCAGACAGGCAATCACTTCTTCAGCGTGGCTGGGCCCTGTGATGGCACAGATCCGCTCCGGCGGCCAGCCCGTGAGGTCTTGCATCAAGGTGCTCATGCGGCGGTGACTGGCCGGATCGAACCCTTTGACAGCGTGGGCCAACATGCATTCAGGCGGCAGCAAGGAACGCGTCGCCGCCAATACCTCGGCCATCGCCGCCGACGGCACCACATACAGCACGATCTCGGCGCCTGCCAAGACCGACTCCAGGTCCACCGAGGCATGGAGTCCCGTCGGCAACTCGGCCTCCCCGAGGTAGCGGCGATTGCGGTGATGCTGATTGATCTCCTCGACCATGCGGGTACTGCGTGCCCAAATGCGCGTCTCATGCCCGTTGCGCACGCACACCGCTGCCAGCGCTGTGCCCCAACTGCCTGCGCCCAGCACCGCGATTTTCAACGGCCATACCCCCTATCCCTTGCACGCCCGCGCTCGTGACGTCGGCCCCAATCAGCCGTGCCCGCCAAAAATTCGATTTTCCTCCCGGCGCCACAACCGTCCGATGTTGGCGCGGTGACGATAAATGGACAAGACTGCAGCGGCACACGTGAAGAGAAAGACACCGATTTGCGGATGGATAAGAACCACAAAGACGGGGGCCAATACCACGAATGTCAGCGCGCCCAGGGACACGAATCGAGTCAAAACGATGAGAGCCAGTGCGATCACGCCCGCGCAGACTGTGGGCAGCGGCAATAACAGAAGATAGACGCCAATCGTCGTCGCCACCCCTTTACCGCCGCGGAGCCCAAAAAACACTGGCCAATTGTGCCCCACGATGACCGCGAGACCGGATAGATACAAAAACCATGGATTTCCGTGTCCCCATGCCTGAGCGATGAGTACAGCTACGATTCCCTTCAGAACATCAAGAACGAGAACGGTCACGCCCCACTTCAAGCCGAGGACGCGCAGTGTGTTCGTCGCTCCCGCATTGCCGCTTCCGTGCTGGCGGATGTCGATTCGAGCCAACCAGCGGGCAATTAGCGTACTGGTTGAGATGGACCCGAGCAAGTACGCCACTAGAATGCTCAACACCAGCACGGTAATTCCTCCCCCATATCCCCTGCACTGAGCTTTGCGCAGACGGCCCTGTTTTCCGAGGCCACCTTTCTCAACCCAGACAAGCCGTTTCCCTACCTGTAGGATAGCACAGGTTCAACCACGTTCGCGTACACGCAGGCGAATGGGCGTCCCCTCGAAACCAAACGCCTCCCGCAACCGATTCTCAAGGTAGCGTTCATACGAAAAATGCATGATCTCCGCATTGTTGACGAAGATCACAAATGTCGGAGGTTTGACCGCCACCTGCGTGGCGTAAAGGATTTTCAGCTTCCGCCCTTTGTCGGTCGGAGGCGGCACAGCCGCCACCGCATCCTGAATCACGCTGTTCAGCGTCGAGGTCGCAACGCGCATCGCGTGCATCTCCGCCATTTCTTTGGCCAGCGGCAAAATCCGATGCACCCGCTGTCCTGTACGCGCAGACACATACAGCACCGGAGCCCACTTCATGAACGGGAACGCCTCGCGGACTTGGGCCGTGAATCGCTGAGCCGTCTTATCGTCCTTGTCGACAATGTCCCATTTGTTCACGATAAACCCAATGGCGCACCCCGCGTCGAGCGCGTAGCCAGCAATTCGTTTGTCCTGCTCCGCCAGCCCCTGCTTGCCATCGAGGACCACAAACGCCACTTCCGCCCTCTCAATGGCCCTAAGCGCCCGCAAGACGCTGTACTTTTCCACATCCTCATAGACCTTCCCGCGCCGCCGTATACCGGCCGTGTCCACAAGGATAAACGCATCCTCACCAGCATCGACGCGTGTATCGACCGCGTCGCGCGTGGTCCCCGCCTTGTCACTGACCATGACCCGCTCCTCGCCGACGAGCGCGTTGAGAAGGGACGACTTGCCGACGTTGGGCCGGCCAATGAATGCCACACGAATGGCATCGTCGTCCTCCTCCGGTGGCGACGCGGTTGGCAGCTTGGTCAATACCTCATCCAACAGGTCTCCGGTACCGCTGCCGTGTTCGGCAGAAATCGGAATGGGATGGCCAAAACCAAGTTCGTAGAAATCATAGGCGTGAGCATGGTGGTTGGGATGGTCCAGCTTGTTAACCGCCAGAACAACCGGTTTTCCGGACCTGCGCAGCAACTTGGCCACGTCCATGTCCGCGTAGGTGACGCCCTCACGGCCGTCGACCACAAACACGATGACATCCGCCTCGTCGATGGCCAGCTCGGCTTGCACGCGGATCAGATTGACCATTTCGTCCGCTTCGCCCAACTCGATCCCGCCCGTATCCATGAGGGCCAGCGAAATCCCATTCCACTCCATGCGCGCGTATAATCGGTCTCGTGTCACACCAGGTCTGTCTTCCACAATCGCGATGCGCTCGCCAAGCAGACGGTTGAACAAGGTGGACTTGCCCACGTTCGACCGTCCCACAATGGCGACAACCGGCACAGCCATAACCATACTCCTTTTCTTGAGACGTAGCGGATGAACATCAGGAGGACGCGGGCAACGGCGACGGCGTGCTCAGGCCGACATCCATGCTTCTGAGGGTGGCTTCATACCGCCGACGCGGCGGCAACGCCTGGGTGAAGCCGAGCGTGCCAAACAGCAGTCCCCTGCCCGTCGCCGGAACCACTGTTACCGGCTTCCCCAACTCTCGCGCCAGCCGTTCGACCGTCCAATCGTCCAAAAAGACGTCCTCTTCGTCCTTGAGCATGATGTCCGGCAACAAGACGGTGTCGAACCTGTCAATCTGTCCGGACAATTGCTGCGCAATGTCTTGACCGGTTAACAGCCCCGTGACAGTCACATGGGGACCGTAAAAGTAATTGGCAATCGGAAACACCTCGACGGTCAAACCGTTAATGCCGTCCAGCCGGGCCAAGGACTGACGAATCGTCTTCGCAGCGGAAACCGCTGTGACAACAGCCACTTTGCGCGACCGACCGTTCACTCGCTTGGGCACATGCGGCCAGGCCTCTTCCAATTCATCGAGGAACGTGCGGATGATGCCGACACCGTTCTCCGTCTGGCCGAAGTCGTCATAGTACTCCGATGGAGGGACATCCATATCGGCCAGCACGTAAAATTCGTCCGCGGCGTGCACGAACGACGCATGCAGTCGAGGCCGCAACTTCTCCTGCCACGCCTGGATTTGCTTGATCACCTGCCGGGCTTCTTCTGGGGTGCAGGGACGAAGCTTGTGCAGTCCCCGACGGTGCTTGGTTAAGCCAACCGGGACCACCGACAGCGTGCGCACAGCCGGATAGAACGGATGCAGGTCGGCAATGGTGCGATCCAGCTCAGGGCCGTCGTTCCATTCGGGACACAGGACGATCTGCGTGTTCATCTCAATCCCGTGTTCGGCCAGGAACGAGATCTGGCGCAGAATCTCGCCCGACCGCTTGTTCGCCAGCATGCGCACACGGAGTTCGGGGTTGGTGGTGTGCACCGATATATTCAGCGGCGACATTTTCATATTGACGATGCGTTGAAGTTCCTCATCCTTGACGTTGGTCAGAGTGACAAAGTTACCATGTAAAAACGACAGCCGGTAATCGTCATCGCGGACGTTGAGGGTCTCCCGCATGTTCTTCGGAATCTGGTCCACAAAGCAAAACACGCACTTATTGTGGCACAGCCGCACGCGGTCCACCGTGGGATGTTCGAAATCCACGCCCAGACCCTCGTCATAGTCCTTTTCCACTTCTAAAATCCACTCTTCACCATTCGCCCGCTTGATTTCCAACTCCATGTCCTCAGTAGCGAGCGCGTAGGACAAGTCGATAATATCTTGAATGGGTTGCCCATTGATTTTCACGATTTCATCGCCGGGAGCCAATTCCAACTCCTCGGCCAACGAATTTGGCCGCACTCTCGCGATGCGAGGCATCGTACCACTCCTGACTCGGAAGTTGTCATTATATCATTATGCTTGATGTTGTCCAATGCGGTCAACTTAACGACACGGGCAAACCGGATCGGCCGCGGCGCCGCATGGCCAACACGCAGCGGGTCAACACGTGAATCACGCTGAGCACAGCGATCACGGTCCACCACTGCCCGACGAGAGTGACCCAGGATGCGTACGATTGCCAGGGTGGCCGGCTTGGAAGCTGTAAGAGCAGGGCCAATCCAGATCCCATGATCTGTTCCTGGATGTCTCGTGTCATCGCGCTCAACACACAAGCGCACACCAGCCCCGACCACACACACATGGGCACCCCATGCCAGGAGTTGAATGGGTAATGTTCCCACATCCAGCGGCCGGCCCAGGCGGACAACAGGGAGCCACATGCCAATACGGGGAGCCTTCGATGGGCGAGCAACAGAACGCGACAGGTTCCATACAAAAACAGGGCTCCCGGCATGAGAAGCAGCCACGGACCTGGCGGGGTCAACAGCTGGACAAACACGGCGGACAAGTTTACAAGATATACCACCCAGGTGCATTGGCCGCGCTGCCGGCTGGAACTGAGCGCCGGGTACACAAGCTCCAACGCTAAAACCAACGCGCTCACAATCATCACCACATGCACGTCATTCATTCTCTCATCCTCCGCACCCGCCGCCAGACACTAGGTGAAACGGGCTCCAGGGCCCGCCTTGTAGAGGGGCACTATCACACGGTAGTCTTCCCCTGGCAGTAAAAAAAGACGCACGGCCATTGGCCATGCGCCTGTATAGGGATACGAGACAAGCGGCCTGTTTAGCGTTTGAACAAGTCGCCAAACAGATCTCCAAGCGTCGCTCCTGTCCCGGAATGGGTATCGTTGTGCCGGTCAAACAGGCGGTCTGATTGACGGGAGCCGCCACCGAGCGGATCGTTGCCCGCCTCCTTGATGGACAGCGAAATGCGCTGACGATCCGGATCGAATGACAGGATTTTTACCTGAACCTCCTGTCCCGGGCTGAGCACATCGGCCGGATGGGCAACGTGCTGACGAGAGATCTGGGAGACATGGACCAGCCCTTCCAAGCCCGGACGAAGCTCCACAAAAGCTCCGAAATCCACAAGCCGTTTCACCGTGCCGGTCACCACGTCGCCCTCGCGGAACTCGTCGATGTAGCGCTCCCACGGGCTTGGCTCGGCTTCCTTTATGGACAACGAAATGCGTCCAGCCTCCGGGTCCACCCGCAGGATCTTGACCCGGACCTTGTCCCCCTTCTTGACGACCTCCGCAGGGTCATCCACATGGTGCCATGCCAATTCGGAGATGTGCACCAAGCCGTCCACACCTCCGACATCCACGAACACACCGAAGCTGGTCAACCGCTGGACGGTGCCCTCAACCACCGCGCCCGTTTCGAGAGAGCGCATGATGTTTTGCACCTGCGCCTGGTGCTCATCGTCCAGGACAGCCTTCCGCGACAGCACCAACTTGTTGTTTTCGGGATCGATTTCGATGACACGGACCCGGATGGTCTTGTCCTTAAACTCGCTCAAATCTTCGACAAAGTGCCGGTCAACCAATGAGGCCGGAATGAATGCGCGCACGCCGACGTCGGCGACCAGTCCACCCTTCACCACGTCCTTGACCACAACGTCGAACGCTTCGTTGTTTTCATACTTGCGCAGAAGGTCGTCCCAGGCATCGGCGGCATCCGCGTCCCGCTTGGACAGGACGACGACTTCCGAGTCCTCGTCAATTTTCAGCACCTTCGTCCGGACCGTGTCTCCCACAGCAACGACTTCACTCGGGTGATCAATACGCAACGCGGACAATTCACGGATGGGGATGATGCCTTCAAATTTATATCCGATATCTACAGACACCTTTTTGTCGTCAACGGCGGTTACGGTCCCATTGACGACGTCCCCCGGCTGCAGAGCAGCAGTATTCAACATTTCCTGAAGATCCTCAGACATCCGAAGCCCTCCTCATGTGACCACAGAACTTTGTATAGTACTCTCGATTCCCGACCGCAGCGGCGAAAACCGAGCCATACGCGACGAATGGATGATCCATAGTATGCGGCTTACGTTCCAGGTCAATGCCCTATGCCCAACCCGTCGCGGAACCTCAAGCATGCCCCTCGTTCAGCAGCTCCTGGATACTGGACATCAGCTTCTCCAACAAGGTCTCATTGCTATCATCGGCCTCTGGCAACAGTGGTCGACCAAACCGGACAGTCAGCGGTTGTCGGAAGCGATAGGGCCCCACGATAGCCACCGGAACAATCGGGCACCCGGCTCGCCGTGCGATAAACGCAACCCCCGTCAATCCCTTGCCCAAACGTCCATCCTTGGACCGGTGCCCCTCCGGAAAGATGACCAGGCATCCACCCCGTTTGGGCACCGAAACAGCGTACTTGATGGCGGTGGTGTCACGAAGACCGCGACGAACGGGAAAACCTCCGAGCCATCGCAGAAAAGCGCCGATAGGACGGATTCTAAACAGTTCTGCCTTGGCCATGAATTGCACGTGGCGGTGCGTGCATATCCCAATCACGGGCGGATCCAAATTGCTGATGTGATTGGACGCCAAGATCAGCGGTCCTGTACTCGGTATGTTGTCCGCGCCCACGATGCGAAACCGGTACGTCACACGGAAGAAGCTCGTCACTATCACGCGTGCGACGCGAAACCAGAATGTGCGCGTCGGGTCGTCCGTTCTATTCATGCACGACTTGCTCCACAATCGCGAGAATCTCCGCCACAACTTCCTCCACCGAACGCCCTGTCGAATCCACGTGTCGGGCATCCTGGGCGGGACAAAGTGGCGCAACAGCCCGCGACGCGTCCAGACGGTCACGCTCCTCAATTGAGCGCGCCAAATCCTCGTGCGATACAGTGAACCCCTGGTCTTCCAGTTCTTGACGACGCCTGCGCACTCTCTCATCCAGGCTCGCTGTTAGAAAGATTTTGACGTCGGCGTCTGGGAGGACAACTGTGCCAATGTCCCGCCCATCCATGACGACGGCGTGCTCTTTACTGAATTCTTGCTGCAACTGTGTGAGCAGTTGACGCACTCGCGGCTTGGCCGCCACCCGCGAGACCTTGGCCGACACCTCGGGAGAACGCAGATAAGGAGTGACGTCCTCTCCATCCACAAACACGGCAAGTGCTCCCGATGACGACTCGCCGATGGACAATGAGTGGGTCCGCAGTAGCTGCACCAATCCTGCCTCATCGTCGACATTCACACCGTGTTGATCCGCCAGCCACGCAACGGCGCGATACATCGCCCCTGTATCCAGGTAGAGGATGCCAAGCTGCTGCGCGACTGCCTTGGCCACTGTGCTCTTTCCGGCGCCTGCAGGTCCATCAATGGCAATAGCCATACGACTCATACGCAAATAAACCCCTATGATTCCGTCTTGACCTTGGTGCTGATACGTCTTTTTCCAGCGTCCGAGAACAAGAAAAGCAGGCCAACGCCCGCTTTTCGTAAGCCCTCACCGAGCCATTCTCTATGCCTCGTTTGACACTATAGGTTAAGACGCACGACAGCGCGAGCGGGTAACTGTAGCGCTATACCAGTAACCATATAGTAGCATAGGGAATCGACGGTACGCAACGCACCTACACCGTGAACTTTGCGGTCGGCAGATGCACGCGTGGTTGGTCTGGCCCCAACGTCGCGGTCCAGCCGGGAGCCGGCGTCAACAGCCGGGGATTGTTCTGGTCCACTTCGACGGTCAAGCTGTGCTTCAATGTCGGCGCATACAGCGTGATTTGGTCTCCTTCGTGCAGTTGGAGCGACAAAGAGGCCCGTTCAAACACCCCCACCAACCGGCCGTTGCAAAAGACATGGATGGGCGCATCGAGGGAAGTCTCAGGCGACAAGTACAGCGTGATGGTTGCCTGCTCCGCCTCTACACTGGCCGGGACCACCTCGCTCGGCATCTGGACGAATCGATCCGCCGCCGCATCCAGATGCTCGCGCACGAAAGGCAACCGGCCCGCTGCCTGGACCGCCAGCAGAAAGGTCAGGCAACCTGCACACACAGGCAACAACACGCCATCCGTGCGCGCCACCAGGTCATGTAACCGCCGGGTCCATGTCTCGCCAGCCATCGGCATCCCTCCACTCCTAGGATATGCCTCTCACCGGCGGGACATGCCGAGACTCACAGGCACGCCACCCCCTACATCAATGCCCTTTGCCGTTGAAATGTGTATTGAATGATGCGTTGGCGAACCGCCTCTTTGATGCTGGTGAACGCCATGGAAGCCACCGCATATCCCGCTTCGTTGCGGTCTGAAACCCGGACTACGTGGCATTGAGCATCTACTGCGAACTGATTGGTTGGCAAGGAAAAGAAGACTCGGACTATCATTCCAGGCTGGAGACGGACTTGCCTTGGGATCAGCAGCGCCAGTCCACCGCCGCTGATGTCGCGGGTAAATACATCGTCGATTCGCTTATGCTGTCCATCCGTCCATTCCAGCCGGACCGGGATATCGGCCGGTACACGAAGGAACTCTCGTCGTTGCTGACGAATGATCTCGTCCCGCCTCGGCGCCCGAATCTCCCAGGATGGCAACACGCCCTCCTGCCTTCCTATGACCTCTCCGGTAAAGGCACACAACGCGCCATCCTTCGCCTGGTACTCCACCCATATGTTTCTGTGCAAAGCCAGTTGCAGCGGCGGTTGACCCGCGTCTGGTACCGGATTGTCCACCAGCCAATAAGCGTCTGTTATGTCGAGCAATTTGCATAGATAGTGTGGTTGATCAGGCTGTTCGCGTATCCGTAGCCACTGCCCCACCACAGGCAGCCTCATTCGCCCCACCCCCGCTTCCATATTTATTATTATAAGACAACTGACACAGGCGGGGCCGCCGCAACCACAATAAAAAACGGCGGCCCCGCCGGATATGCGAGACCGCCGTGGGTTCAATAGCCCTCGGTCATGAGTGATGAGTCAATTGTTCGATAGCCATCTCGCGGCCGTTATGTGCATTCATGTACACGCGGTAGGTTTCTCCGTTTTCCACCCCGTAGAACGCCACGGCGGGCTGGTAGTCCCCGTTTTTGTCCCGCACGATACACTCGCGCTCCATGCGCACCTGAAACGCCGGATGGAGACGCTTTTGCAATTGGGAAGCCGTATAAACGCGGGAGGGTACATGAGTCACCGGGTAATAAAAGTAGTTGCTGCCGTCATATCCGATAATGCCCCCTTTGTCGAGCGCCACCTTGACGGATAAGGTCTGCGACATTACGGCGGCGCCTTGATACACGGGAGCAAACATGAAATAGGCAACGTGATCGTATTGATACGAATTCAACGGTTCAACCGTGCCAAAACCATTCCGTTGCAACCAAACTTGTGCCGCCCGAGCTGCGCTGCCAAAGTCGTACGTCCCTTTCCCCGGCCGATAATCCAGCTGATAGGACAACACGTGGCCTCCTGGCTGGCTGACGAACGCACGCAGATGTCCCCATTTGGTGGAACCCGTGACGATGTACTCTGGTACGTGCGCCCCCTTATCCGTCAACGTCACTTTCCAATCGGAACCCACTGCGACCCCTAGCATTCGCGCGACCGCCGCGCGTGCCGCGCTGCCGGTGATCTTTGCCTGGCCCGACAGTGCCTTCGTGCTGGGTCGGTGCGGTGTAGAAGGAGTATTCTGGGTTTCGACAAACGCGCCCGCCGCTCCGTCCATTTTTTGGAATCCATCGATAATTTGGTTATCGGTCTTTTGCTGCCTCTGCTGCAAGGCTTGCGTTACCGTCATCCAATTCAGGTTCCGATCTAAGACCGTCCCCTGCATCTGCATCAGGGAGTTTGAAAGCTTATGGGCATTCATGTACATCGTCTGCAACTGCCGATGCACGTTAGCCTGGGTGGGAGCCACCCCTTCGGTCAGCCAATTGTCCATCGTCTTGCTCACGTTCGACAAGAACTGTTGGGTGTTATGCATCGGCATCAATTGTAGAGGAAGATTGCCCACGTCCTCCTGTGCGATGCTGGTCATGCGCCAGATGTTGCGTAGGTGCTCTTGAAACGATGCCACGTCCGCCGTGATCAGGGCCTTGCCCATTTCTTCCTCCAGGTGGCTCACATCACTCGTCAGGTTGTGGAAGGTTCCCGCATAGCGGCTCTGCACTTCCGCCGCGAGAGCCTGTTTCTGCTGGTGCTCACTGTAACCCCACCAGCCCAGGCTCCCTCCTACCACCGCCAAGGCGGCCACAGGTATGGCGACCCATGTGGTGCGCTGCAGCATAGAGACAACTCTCCTTTCACTCGAACAGAGTTCCGCTCATTCTTCAACGCGTGAAGATATGATCCCCAATGGTGACGATTTTCGGCCGTCGAATCATGAAGCCGTTTTGGGACTTCTTCGGATTGTAGTAATACAACGCGCCGTGTGACGGGTCCCAGCCGTGAGCCGCATCCAAGGCCGCTTGGTAAGCCTGCTTGTTCGGCTGCAGGTTAAATTGCCCGTCCGAAACACACGTGAAGGCTCCCGGATGGTAAATCACTCCCGCGACTGTGTTGGGAAACTTGTCACTCTTCACCCGGTTCAACACCACGGCGGCCACCGCCACCTGACCGACAAACGGCTCCCCCCGGGCTTCTCCATATACGAGATGCGCAAGCAGGTTGATGTCAGATTGGGATATCCCGCCTACGGTTGGCGGGAGCTGCTCGCCGGCTGCCCCGGTCGCCCTGGGCTTGGCCGGCAACGGACCGCGATAGTGCCAGTTCTTCGTCGCCTTGACCAACATCATCTTTGTATGCATGTCCACAAGCCCCGTCGGCTTCATGCCGAAGCGATACTGAAAGTCGCGCACAGCCCAATAGGTGTCCCAGCCAAAGATGCCGTCGACCTTGCCGTGATAGTATCCGAGAAATTTAAGCCGGTTCTGCAGCTCATCGACGTCGTATCCTTGGCTGCCGTACTGCAGGTTGCGGGCGGTGAACGCCTCAACCCGCGATGCATTCATTGCCGGCTGCCACAGGGTGAGCAGTGCAGCCCCAAGCAG
Organism: Alicyclobacillus kakegawensis NBRC 103104; assembly: GCF_001552655.1. Taxonomy (GTDB): domain Bacteria; phylum Bacillota; class Bacilli; order Alicyclobacillales; family Alicyclobacillaceae; genus Alicyclobacillus_G; species Alicyclobacillus_G kakegawensis. Next base: position 50,711 of record NZ_BCRP01000010.1, read on the forward strand.
CCCCATCCATTTGAGCTTTTTTAACACCGCCGCTTATCCCCCTGTCTCCTTTTGTTCGATTCGGGGATATTGTGTCAAAAGGACAAAATAAATATGCCTGCCGTTTCGGCAGGCATACCGGCAAAACAACCCGAAGGTTGGACAGGTGAGCAGGCACCTCAGTTCAAAGGTTCGATGTCGAAATCGTCCTCGTTGTCGCACAAACAGCGTTTAAAGCCGGTTTCGATTCGCCCCTTCGCGTCGCGAACTCCGCGCAAAATGAACGTCTCTCCGCACTTTCGGCAACGAATGTGCACTTTGACCCGCTGATTTGTCAGCGCCACGTCATCCTGCACTCCTTCGGAGACGAGTGTTTCCGACCGCATATTTTGTACCCCCTATCGTACGCGGGCGAATACATCCATTATGGTCGGCGCCGTCTTGTGATAAACTTTCCAGCGCTCGCTATTTCATTCGTCGCTCAAGCCAAATTTCCTTCTCCATGCATAGGCTCACACCCAACCTCGCCAACGGGCGGCTTCCGCCAACTTCTTCACGCCTACAATATAAGCCGCCAACCGCATGTCGATTCCATAACGCCGAGCGGTCCCATAAACGGTGTCAAAGCTTGTCCGCATAAGCCTCTCCAGCTTCGTCTCCACCTCTTCTTCGGTCCAGTACATGCCCTGGTTGTTCTGTACCCATTCGAAGTAGGAGACGATGACGCCGCCGGAGTTGGCCAACACGTCGGGAACAACCAAAACCCCGCGGTCCGTCAAAAGCTGCGTGGCCCGCGGCGTGGTTGGACCGTTGGCTGCCTCTACGACGATGGCAGCTTGTACGCGGGATGCGTTCTCAGCGGTAATTTGATTTTCTACAGCAGCTGGGACCAAAATGTCACATTCTTTCTCCAACAACTCACGGTTCGTGATGGTATCGTGAAAAGCCTTCGTGACGGTTCCAAATGAGTCCCGTCGTTCCAGCAAATCAGCGATATCCAGCCCATCAGGATTGTACAATGCGCCGTAGGCGTCCGATATGCCAACAACCTTAGCACCGTGATCGTGCATGAATTTGGCCAAGTAGCTGCCTGCGTTGCCAAACCCCTGCACAATGATGCGGGCGCCTGACAACGACATGCCTTTGACGCGCGCAGCTTCCTCAATGCATATGGCCACCCCGCGCGCAGTGGCACGCTCCCGTCCCCTGCTGCCGCCCAACACCAAAGGCTTACCGGTGATGAATCCGGGTGAATCGAATTCCCGTATACTGGCATACTCATCGAGCATCCAGGCCATGTTCTGAGAATTACTGAACACATCCGGTGCCGGGATGTCTTTCGTAGGTCCCACGATTTGACTAATGGCTCGGACATACGCTCGGCTCAAGCGTTCGATTTCCGAGAAGGACATCTCCCGCGGGTCACATGCGATGCCGCCTTTGCCGCCCCCGTATGGAAGTCCCGCAATGCCACACTTGACAGACATCCAGATGGAGAGAGCTTTCACTTCGTCTTCGTTGACATCCGGATGCAGACGAATTCCGCCCTTGGTTGGCCCGATGGCATCGTTATGCTGGGCTCGGTAACCGGTGAAAACACGCACACTGCCATCGTCCATGCGGACGGGAAAGCGCACGGTCAGAACCCGAATGGGCTCTTTCAGGAGGTCAAACATCTGTCGATTGTAGCCCAGATATTTCAAAGCCTCCTCAATCACGCCCTGCGTGTTGGCATAGACATCGAGAACTTCCATGTCCACCCCGGGCGAGGAGGTTGGATCGGTTTGCGCTTGCATGGTCATACTCCTTTAAAGGTCGAGTCGTAATAAGATCTATCGGCTTGCATCAAGGAGGCCGCCAACAGTATACAATGGAATGTGGTGCAGGCAAAAGGTCTGCCGCTGGCATAGACTGAATTGCGGCAGGAGGCAGCCCCCTTATACACGAAAGCGGGCCCTGCGGCCCGCCTTTTAGGAACAGAGTCGTCAAATATAGAGCGGAAACAGGCGCACCAGGTCCGCGATGGCGTTGTCACGGAGAATGCAGTTCCCGTATTCCTCCAACACAGCGTAGGTTGTATCCGAAAATTCACCAAACTCATGCAGCAACGCCCACAGTGGGTCATAATCCTCTTCTGCCAACCTGTCCTCGTCGAAGTACAAATGATATTTTCCCTTATATTCGTACAACGTGCCACCCACATCGTAATTCGGCCAGATGGCGTGAGCTGCACGAACCACATCTTCAAAATCCTCGAACGCGAAGGCGAAGGACGAGAACACATCGGGCGTCAGCTCGACATCCATCTCCTCCTCCTCGTCCTCATCCGGCGCTGGAAGGCTCGGTACCCGGGTGACAATGACGACGACACCCTCGGTCGGCATGGTGAACGCCTCCACCGCGATGGGACCCGCAATTTCAAATCCAACTTCCGTGTAGGCGGTCTCCATAATATCCCAAAACAACTCTTGGACCTTGCGTCCATTTTTCCAAATTTCATCGCGATCGATCCCGCGTTCCTCAAGGTCGTCGTAGCTGACAAAGATGCGCACTTTGTCTTTGGCAATCCGCTCCACTCGCATCGAGTTCTCCCTCCTTTGTCTACCCAGGCAGCCAGCGCCATGATCCGTGCAACCAAGCGCCTCGATCTGGCGACCGGAGTTGTTACAGCGTATTCGCCAATTCATGAATGGCATGCGCATATATCTCGACGCAGCGTAGAAAATCGTGGATACCCCAGTATTCATCCCGGCGATGGGCAAGGTCTGGTTGCCCCGGAAACAAGGGACCGAAAGCAACCGCGTTGGGAATGGCCCTTGCGTAGGTAGCGCCTCCGATGGCCAGAGGTTGGGCTGGGGCACCCGTATGCTGCTCATACACCCGTTGTAACACCTGTACCACAGGACTGTCTAATGGCACATAATGGGGAGGCATGTCGTTCTCCAGACTCACAGACCATCTATCCGATACATATTCCTGGCACTTCTCGATCAATTCCCCCACCCGGGCGCCGATGGGGTAACGAATGTTGAACCAAAAGCGAAACCGCCCATCTATCAATTCGGCACAACCTAGGTTACTGGTCAAAGGGCCTGTGATGTCGTCCTCGGTGTCCAACCCAAGTGCTTTGCCCCATGTATCCTGGGAGGCAATCATGCGCCACATCGACGCGTTCGCAACATTTCGATTGGTCAACAGAGTGGCCAACTGAACAATGGCGTTGACCCCTTTTTCCGGGGTGCTCCCGTGCGCGGATACCCCCCGGACAGACACCTGAAGTTGTGAACTCTCCCGCTTGATCACCAATTCCATGTGGCGCTGTCGGGCCTCTTTATGCAATTGCTGCTCCCACTCCCGCGCGGCGGTTTCCGAGTGGCAGTCAATTTCAATTTCGGCCGCATCCGGCACCATGTTCGGCCTGTCGCCCCCATGAAAGCGAGTCACGCACGGTGCCATGGAGTCCTTGTCGGCCGGCATTTCCAAACACAGCGTCGCGACGCCCTTCTCAGCAAAAATCAAGGGAAAATCCGCGTCCGGTGTGAACCCGGCGAGCGGGGCAGGTTGCTTCGAGAAGTAATGGCGCACGCATTGCCAGTCGCTCTCTTCATCGAGGCCAAAGATCAATCGGACCTTGCGCTTTGTGGTCCAGCCCAATTCCTTCAAGGCAATCAACGCCCACAATGCGCTCCATGCTGGCCCTTTATCGTCAATCGCCCCCCGGGCATAGACCCGCTCATCGTGAATCTCCGCCGCAAACGGAGGATAGGTCCACCCGGGTCCCACAGGCACCACGTCCAAGTGGGACAAGACCGCGACATAGCCTTCGGCGTCCCCAAGCTCCACATGCCCAGCGTAGCCATCGATATCAGCAACCCGAAACCCATGCTTGGCAGCGTACTGGAGTGCATAGGACAATGCCTCGGCCGGGCCGTCCCCAAACGGGCGCCCCGGTTGGGCAGGTCCTTTGACGCTGGGGATGCGCAGCAACCCTTGCAACGACTCAATCATCTCTTGGCGGTGCCGTTCGATAAACTCACGGATCATTCTTAGTGCCTCCTCCAAAGCTGTCGGAGCGACCACAATCCGTGCCATACGCGCGCCACGCGAACCGAATCAGGTGGACAGCCGTTCCACAATATCATGTTGCAGGATTACGGTGTAATTGTCCACCGGTTCATCACGCAAAAACTTCGTGAGCAAGCGCATGGAAACAGCCCCGAAGTCGTACATCGGCTGAGCAATCACCGACATTTTGGGACGCACCATTTCCGCCAAGCGAGTGTTGTCAAATGCGATGACCTTGATGTCCTCTGGAACCGAGCGGCCCAGGTCTTGGGCAGCATGAATCGAAGCCAGTCCAAGTTCGTCGGAAGCAGCCACGATACCGTCGATCTCGTGTTCCTTGAGCGCCTGCTGAATCCTTGGCAGGGCGCTTTCGTACCGACCATCACGCGTTTCGATGCGAATTAGCGGCTGACCCTGGAGGCTCGCCTGCAGCCCCCTCCCGCGCCGATCCGACAGGACGGAGCGCCCTTCCTCCACGGTGACAAACGCAATGCGCTGACATCCGCGCTCCATCAGATACTGCCCGGCATCGGCGCCCGCCTGCCGGTTGTTTATGTTCACAGAAGGAATCCGGCGCTCTGGGTCTTCCGTAGCGCACAGAACCACCGGAATTTGCGCCTGTTCAAAAGCGCTGATGTGTTCCTTCCGCAGCTTGTCTGTCATGTAAATAATCCCATCGACCTGTTTTTCCCACATCGTTCCCACCAAATCGATTTCGCGTTCCAACTGCGAATCGGAATTGGTCAGGATAATCTGGTATGCATACATGGCCGCGATGTCTTCAATGCCGCGGACAACTTCCGCCACAAAGGCCGCAGACACATCAGGAACAATGACGCCGATAGTCTGCGTCTTCTTGCTGGCCAAACCACGTGCAACCGCGTTGGGACGGTAGCCCAATGCGGCGATGGCGTCCAGTACACGCTTCTTCGTTTCTTCCTTGACAACGGCGGTGCCATTGAGCACCCGCGACACCGTGGCCATGGAAACTTTCGCTTCGCGTGCAACATCATATATCGTGACGGGCATGCTGATCACCCCCTGAGACAACTCTTGTCATTATGATACCATGAGGATTCGGCTTCCATATACGGGATGATGGCGACAATACGACAAAAGGACGGCAAATTGGGCCGTCCTGTCCCAAATTGGTGCGGGTGAAGGGACTCGAACCCCCACGGTTTCCCGCCAGAACCTAAATCTGGTGCGTCTGCCAATTCCGCCACACCCGCTTGTACACTGTTGTTCATTCTCTGGCCGATTCCATTTTCACATAGTATATCACAGGGCTTACGAAAGGGATAGTCCACATTCTTCGACATACTCAATCGGCAGGCAATGCCTCCCCCGGCACTGGTTCGGCACATGAATAAACAGCCGCAAGCGCGCGCGAGTCATGCCAACATAGAAAAGACGCCGCTCCTCTTCGCTTTGCGCCGTGTCGGCCGGATGATTTCTGTCCCAGACCTGCCAGGAAAGGTACGGGTTGTCACCCACCGCTCCAATGATATGCACGACATCCCATTCCCGTCCCTTCGCCTCATGGAGCGTGTGAAAACCAATCCCGCGTCGGATGCTGATGGGAAGGGCTTGATACACAAACATCAATTGACGCCGTGTGCGGGCGAGGATGGCCACAGACGAGGTCGTCTCCGCACGCACAAGCCGTGCGACCCCCTCGGCTTCATCCGCCTCGGTGGCCCATGGCAGCGCCCGGCAAAGACCGGCCTGTTCGCGGACGGCGACAATCGGCTTGCCAACGCGCGCACGGTTGTGTTCAATCAATCGGCGGCTGTACGCAACGATGCGGGAACAGGAGCGAAAATTGCGCGACAGTATCACCTCTTCCGCTTCGGGCATGGCTTTTGAAAATCCCAACAGCCAACGAGGGCTGGCGCCCCGAAACCCATAGATCGCTTGGTCATCGTCACCCACCACACATAAACTGGCTCCGCTAAGCCGACAGAGTCGCTGGAGAATATACCACTGCACCGCATTGGTATCCTGAAACTCATCGACGAGAATGTAACGGAGAGAATGCAGCCAGGATACGCGCTTCCATCGTGCCTCATCCTCCACCAAGTCGCACATAGCCAACAGCAAATCGTCCAGGTCGCAGCGATTCTGCTGGCGCTTCAACCGTTCGTATGCTGCGAATGTGCGCCGCAGCGAACGTGGCACCTTGGACTGCGGCCAGACGGATTTTTGTTTCGTCAACTCACCCATCACCTTGCGCACGTTCACCGGCGATGGATTCTTCCCGGACATCTCCATCGCGGTCCGCATCATCTCCATCTGTTCCGATGCGTGCAATGGAACCGGCACCCGAACCCGGGATTCCAGCAAGGCGCGAAATACCTGGGAATGAAAGGTGCCCACCCGCAGTGCCTCAACCTCTTCCTCAGGAAGACCATTGTCCGCCCGCAATCGATGTTTCAATTCAGAAGCCGCCTGACGGGTAAAGGTGAGCACGGCGATTTCCCGTCCCCGCATGAGGCCAGTAGCCAAAAGTTGGTGAACGTGAGCCGTGAGCACGGCCGTCTTCCCGCTACCCGGCGCGGCGAAGATCACGCGGTTCGCACAGGCTCCCGTCACAACCCGCGCTTGTTCGTCTGTCCACATCATCCCAATCGGACACCCTCCCGAGTCTGTGTCTTAACCATGCCATGTATGGAGCCGACTGGGCCATACCGTCCGGTGATTTTGCCGATTGCTTTGTGAAGATGAGATGAAGTATGGGATCATGAGGTTTGCGTCTGCAAATGACAGATTGCTATGATGAGCGGAGAAGGGATTGGACTGGCATGAATTTTTTTGCTCTGGCGGATCTCCATTTATCAAATGCTGTAAACAAGCCCATGGATGTATTCGGGGATCTGTGGAAAGATCACCAACAACGCATCCACGATGCTTGGACCGATGCGGTGTCGCCAGACGACATCGTTCTCCTGCCTGGTGACATCTCCTGGGCGCTGACGCTCGCCGAAGCTGTGCCGGACCTCCAGTGGATAGCCCGCCTCCCCGGCAAGAAATTGATGATTCGAGGCAATCACGATTACTGGTGGAACGGAATCGGGCGCGTACGTAAGCACCTGGATGCAGGGATGTTTGCCATTCAAAACGACGCGCTCTCAATCGGTGGTTATGCGGTATGTGGCACAAGGGGCTGGTTGCTGCCATCGCACCCCCAGTTTGACGCCCAACGCGACGATCCGCTGTACCGCCGGGAACAAGAACGCCTGCGCTTGTCCTTGCGCGCGGCCGCTAAGTTCAACCTCCCGATTGTCTGCATGCTGCATTATCCGCCGCTGAGTCACCTCGGAGAGGACACGCTCTTCACGGCGCTGCTATCTGAGTTTGGCGTGCGCCTGTGCGTATACGGTCATCTTCATCAAGCGGCTCACCGGTACCGTTTCGAGGGCGAGAAAGACGGGGTTGAGTACCTACTGGTCAGCTCCGATTATTTAGGATTTCGACCACTCCAGCTGCCATTGTGATGAGCGCCTTGACCGATTCCGCGGCTATACGGCACCAGCCTACGGCAGAAGAGCACGCTAGTGGGGGACACGTCCACTGTGCCGCTGATGAATCTGCGCCTGATAGGAACGAGCGTGCCGCGCCAGTTCGGAGACTTGACGCAACGCGTCAACTGCCTTGCCTGCCTGCTCCTGGATGCGTTGCAGATCCGCCGCCTGCTGAGATGAATCATGGTCCACGGATTGAAGCCCTGTGTGCAAAGCGTGCTCCATCTTTGTCAGCGCTTCGCTGGCAGCTGACCACAACGCCCGCATTGTCGAAAATCTCTCCTGTTGCTCCTGGTCCATAAGCGACCTCCTCTGCTAGCTTTTTTGCTACCATACCCGGTCGGTGACCAGTGTATCCTGGAACAATATGGAACGCTTCCGCACCCTCGCTTCCATGGCCAAATCAACCGCTGGTCTCCATGCTCCCTTTGGATTTCTCACCCACCAAGACAACGTAGGCCAGCCAACGGTGGTTGGCTTCCATCCACTGAGCATTCTCCGCGAGGACGCGTACCACCTCAGGTCTTTGATAGGCTCCCGGATCAATAAGGGCGCCACTCTCGTCCATCGGTTCGCCTACCAGCGCGTCCTCGGGTCGCACAGGCCGGGACCACAGCGCCCGCACGTTGGAGAATCCACTGTCTTGAAACATATGTCGCCAACCGGCCAAGTCCGGGACTCGCCGAGCCCCGTAAACGCGCTTTGCAGACTCACGCCAGGCCGGCGCCACGGGCCCCATGATCATCATCTCGACATCCAGCAAGCGACCACCTGGAACGAGCACGCGGTGGTACTCCGCCAGCGCTTGCTGAAGATGGTCGACAAACACATTCACGGACTCCATGTAGACCAAATCAAAGCTGTCTGCTGGAAACGGCAGGCGTTCGGCCGACGCTTGCACGAACTTCACCTTCGCCCCGACCTGCCCAGCGCGCCGTTGTGCCTTGGCCACCATTTCCCGGCGGACATCAACCCCGACCACAGTACAGCCGTATTTCTGTTGTACATATACTGATGTTCGCCCGGTCCCGCAACCAACCTCCAAGATACGCGTCGAAGCCTGTATGGGAACATGCTCCAACCATTCCAAGGTGGTCCGGAAACCTCCCGGGTGCGCACTGCCAGCCCCCAGCACGGCTAATACGTCCTGATAATCCACGTTTTGCCTACCTCCCATCGCCCCGCTTTATGAATATGGAGGACCCGTCGTTCCTGACTGGGCGCGGAAGGCAAGCTCAAACACAGTGACGGCTTGCCCGTACGAACACGGACTGGTAAGGTGAAGTGGACAGGGGGATGACGTTCATGGAAACCCGGATTGACAAGGTGTACGTTCTATCCATAGAGGAACCTGGGGATTTTGTGTTTCAGCCCGCGGGTGTCGTCATCGTGTTCGAAAACCGACATTTTCAAGTGTATTCGACCAGCGCCGACCACAACCGCCTTCGTGCGACACTGCACCGTTACGCATGGGGCGATTTGGAACTTGGCGTCTCTCACCAGGGAACCGATTACCGACTGGAGGATGTGACAGAAGATACGGCGCGCCACGGCTGGGTGCATGCCGGCAGCACGCCACAAATCTTACGCTGGTTGTATGAAAACAACCCACGACAACTGTTCTTTCTGGCTCGCTTTGTCCAATCCATCACAGGTCTGAACCGGAAATGACCTCTCCATCCCATTGGAGCATTCCACCGGCCAGGTTCCCCACCCGCGAGAAGCCGTTCGCTTTTAGAAACTCGGCCACGCGTTGCGAACGGTTGCCGCTGCGGCAAACAAAAATGTATTCGTCCGCCGGATCCAGTTGCTCCATCCAATCGGTAACCTCCTGCATGGGATGCAGGGGCACACCCGGGATATGGCCCGATTCATACTCTTCTGGGGTGCGCACATCAATGACCTGAACCGTCCGCTGTGACAAGATGGTCCTCACTTCTTGCGGCGAATATTGCGGTATACCATTGTGATCGAAGGCCATTTTGTTTCTACCTCCCCAACATACAAAACCTATTGGGTATGTTGGCACGCCGCTCGCGTGAAGTCAAATCTCCCTCTAGCCATGCCATGGACGGCGCGCTCCTAGATAACGTTGGACGTAATAGGGAGCGTTGATATGGCTGACGATGACGCCGGTGCGAGGATTGAGCGCCTGAACTATCAGTCCATTGCCCACATAGATGGCGACGTGCGTGGGTCCGCTCCCGGTGGTGGCGAAGAACACGAGGTCGCCAGGTTGCAACTGGGACCATGCAACCGGTTCCCCACACGCGTATTGCTGAAAAGAGGTGCGGGGGATGACGATGCCGCACTTGGCATACACGTATTCGGCCAGGCCCGAGCAGTCGAAGCCGGCCGGGTCCTCCCCGCCGTACACGTACGGACTGCCGACCAGGGAGAGCGCCACACGGGCGATGGCCGTCCCTGTGGAGCTACGGATGGATGATGGTACCGTGGCGGGCGCGGATTGATATTGACTTGGTTGGGCAACCTGGGGTCGCCGCTGGATAGGTGGGATGCTCCCGCGACTGGCCAGGACCGGGACCGACTGGCGTGGGGGAGACACGCGGGACGTGACGCTGGTACGTCGAATGTTCGCCAGGCTCCGCATGCAGTCGGGATGGCCCGCACCCAGCACCTGCAGATTAACGGTTCGCTGCGCTTGCCAGGAGGAAGCAAACCGCTGCTTGGAGGTCGAAAAATGAATCTCACGCAAGCGCATCCGTTCACGCAGGTATTCCACAGGAATTTTCATCTTGCTGGCAAGCGTTGGGTTGCGAAAGTTGGTCTTGCTTGGAGCGGCAAGCGCTTCCCGCTGCAGACCTGGACGGGTGTCCAGCGCAGCCGTGAAAGACGTGACCGCCACAGCCAATGAGGACCCGGCGGCCAGTGCAGCCCGTATCGACACAAGAATCCCTCCTCCGGAGTCACCCCATTTCTTCTGATGCTTACGCGCAGGATAGAGGGATTATGTACCAGGCAACCTGTCTCCATAAGGCGGCTGTTCATAAAATTTTGGCAATGGATTCCCGCAGAACCTCCGCGGAAATGGCAAAGCCAATGCCTTGGGAACTCTGACTGACCGCTGTATTCATGCCAATGACCTGGCCCCGCATGTTGATCAGGGGCCCACCGCTGTTGCCTCGATTAATTGCCGCGTCGGTTTGAATTAGTTTCGGATATTCCCGGTCGCCAATCTTGAGCGGACGGTCTTTAGAACTGATGATTCCAGCCGTGACGGAATGATCAAGACCGAGCGGCGAACCTATCGCCACCACCCACTCGCCGACGCAAATGTCCTCGGGCTTGGCGATGCGGAGAATCAGTTTTGGTGCAGCCAAATGGGTTTTCAAGATGGCAATATCGTGAACGTAATCCGTACCGACAATCGTGGCACGGACAGGACGCTTGCGTCCGTAAAAACGCAGCAATACCTGGCTGGCACTGTGAATCACGTGCTCGTTGGTGAGAATGTGACCCTGGGGATCAAAAATGAATCCAGTTCCAATATTGACGCTGCGGTAGCTCGGTGACCCGTCATGCCACAAGGGACCTATGGGAAACAAACGGGTTTGGGCCGGTTCATGCACGACTTCTATGCCCACAACCGCCTGTTTGTAGCGCTCGACAATCGGCACAAAATTGGGAAGACCAACGGTCGTCCCCCTTTTTTTCTTCACCGTGCGTTTGCTTCGTTCAGACATCGGATTCACCTCTGATGCCGAGGGTTGGGACCAAATGTTGATTGATCTTATTCCCCTCGTTGGCAATCAGTGAGGTGACACGAAGGTAATCCACGCACGCCTATGCCTGGTCTTCGGGACGGGATGCCGCCATGACCGCCCGGTACGTCCCCGGTAATGGCGGTGTGGTCAAGACGGTGGTGCCGCGTTTGAGTTTATGGTAAAGTCCGCGTGCATCGCGGGCAGCCACCACTCCCGTATTGCGCATCGCAAACGGGACGTCAATGCACAAACCACAGGCATTCAGACAATCGTCGCAGGACATGTTCAATTCAGGGTGTTCCTCGCGGAGCACGTCAAATACAGGTTGACTGAACCGCTCCAGGTTTTTTCTGCACCATTTGAGGTTGACCTTCGGCTCCATGCCTAATCCCCTTCCCAAACTGCGTGTGTTGCAGATTCAGCAATCGCGCGAATCCCGCCGCCCTGAGGATACACGTTGTTCTATTAACATTGTATCGCAAGTTGTTGCGGATCGTTAAGAAAAAACACCATCGTCTGACAAGCGCAGTAGGCTATGGGCAGGCCTGCGGACGGTAGCGAATCCCGTAATTCCCTTTTCGGGTACGAAACACCTGCACTTTGGCCGGTTCCAGACCCTGCAGCAAACGGTGATCACGGACGCACATGGCTACATACGAAGCGACGGCTTTCGAGTCGTAAAGACGGGCTTCGTAAATCCAGGACATGTGATTTGCCTCCTTTTCCGACCCTAGATTGCCCGCCGACGCCCCAGCCAATGCCCTGGCTGACAGTGGGGTTTATGGTGCCATCCGTGTTACACTAGACGCGTGTGTCGGAGGTGAACAGTGAATATGGGAGGATTCGTCCTCATTGAAGTTTGCGATGCCAACCCAGCATGCGTCCCGGACCTGTTTGCACTGGAGACGGAATACCCGGCGGTCTCGGTGCTGGAAACCTCGTGTCTGAGCGAATGCGAGTTGTGCGCCCTGCAGGCGTATGTATTTGTCAATGGGGACATCGTCACCGCTGACGATGTCCCCAGCCTCCTTGCGCGAGTGCGAGCGTCCGCGGAAGAAGCCATACGGCTCTACGATACGGAAATCTGAACCCTGTATCCGACATGTTTTTTGACATGAAAGACTCCGTTGGAAAGCAACAGATACTGCCCTTTGACCCCTATCAGCCGTCCTTCGACAGTCTGCGTCCGGTCAAGAGAGAGAGATTGAAGCGCAAGCTGACCTTCGGCACGTGGATAGGAAAAGCGGTGGACTGTGACGGAATCGAGAACGTAAGACCGCCAATGACTTGGCAACTTGTCTATCAATTGTTTCCGAAGCGCTAACAGATCCGTTTGTTCTACCTCGTCGGCCAGCATTTTTCGCCAGTTGGTCTTGTCCGCAATGTGCTGGGCCAGTTCCATTTCCAGCTCGCCTGCCTGCCGCCTTGTGGGCACTTCGGCAAAAAGCACAGCCGCCACGGCCCCTTGGTCCACCCACCGGGTCAATTCGCGGCCCTTGCGCGTCAGTCCCACCTTCGGATCGCTGCTGACAGCCAGATACACGTAGTGAGGGATCATGCAATGCGCATCCCCCCACGCCGCATCCCGGCACGTGCCCTGATGATAATGGCACTCTTGCGGCTTCACGACACACAGGTCGCATTCTGCCAGAGTGCGGACACACGGAAAACAGTACCCGTTTTGATATAACTTTTTCACCTTGCGACCGCAATGGATGCAAGCCTTGTCTCCCAGAAAGCGAATCCGAATCGACCGCCCGAGCGCCGCGTTCACTACCAGCGAGTCGTCGTCAGTGTGCAGACGGTAATAGATAGGTTGTGTCGCCTGGTGCGTCAACTCGCGCAAGTACCCGCCTATCTCGAACACGCAACCACCTCGTAATTCTAGCCTTGCATCACTCTACCACGGATGAATGGCCAGAACCAGATGCAGCACGCTCCCCCTGTTTCCTCCGTCATTCCTGTTCATGACCGTGGCGTCATGTGGGCAGCTTAGAGGAGAACAGGAGGGAGTCATCCATGCTGTACGCCGCCCTGGCCATGATACCGGTCACTTTGTTCATCATCTGGTTGTACACCCGGGATAGGCTGCATCCAGAGCCCAAGCGCGCTGTGTACCGCCTGTTTCTCCGCGGCGCCGCGATTGTCCTGCCGGCAGGGCTCATTGAGCGGCTGTTGCTGTCCTCCTGGAGCGAGGCACGTCTGGGAGGATGGCCGGCTTTGTTGATCACGGCCTTCTTCATCGCGGGCATGGTGGAGGAGTTCTTGAAGGCCAGCATCGTTGACCGTGGGGCGATTGAGAATGGCTTAGTGCGAAGCCCAATCGATTGCGTGGTGTACAGTGGAGCGACAGCGCTGGGATTCGCAGCTGTGGAGACAATCCTCTACGTGACCAGCTCCGGCTTCTTCACCGTCATTCTCCGTTCTGTCACGGCCGTACCCGCACACATGATGTTCGGGATCTTGATGGGCGCTGCTTTCGCAGAATCGGTTTGGGGCACGCGAAGCCGCGGATGGGCCTACATTGTCCCCGCGTTCGCCCATGGCGTGTACGACACCTTTGCCCTGGCCGGCGGCGTATTGCCAGACCTGTTCCTCGCCGCATACCTTGTGGTCCTGCTGGAATGGTCCCTACGCCGCATCCGGCAGATGGACCGGTGGTCGGTTCAACGGGTGTCGTGACCATCCTTGCCGAAAGGCTTGGGACCGGCAGGAATCCCGTCAAATATATACAGCCACCCTTTGCGGGCACGAAACAACTGAATGGAAACCGAGTCGTCTAGCATCAACATTTGAAAAAGATTCATATCTGTCTTGAAATACGGGCTCAAATGTTCATCGTGCAGCCGTACATTCAGAACGCGGAAACGGTCCTTCTGGGGAACCGGAATGCCATCCGTTCCTTCGATATTCTCCCATTGCACGGAGGCTATCCAGTATTCCGGCGCCACCTTCCGCTTCAAATATTCATACACATGCCGAGTCGCTTTCGCCTTGCGGCTGGCGTCGCTGACAAACCCGTGTTTCAGCACACATGGCGCCCCCTTGCCCGCCGAAATGCATTGCAACTGTATCATAGCGCACTTGGAGGCGGGAGCCAAACCCAGAGTGGTAGAGCCCGACCTGTTCATATGGTTGCCAAAACAAGGTGCTGAATGCTATGATAACTTTGATCATTTTCCCATACGGTCAAAGGGGGAGGCACGGGTGTTCAAGTATTATTTAGGCATCGCCATAATGTGCGCCTTTTTCGCCGTTCTGGCGTTGTTCTTTTCACAACACGCAGCCACTCTGGCCACCGTGTTCCTGGCCATGGGAGGAGCCTTCGTCGCCATCGCCTTTGTCACGTCCGGGCCGGAACACAGATGGTAGTGGCCATAGAATCCATCTTTGCGGGCAGCCCCCTCCGATGGTTCCCAGTCGGACAAGGGGGTTGTCTTCCTTAGTCTCTCCCCAGAATCAACGGCACCAACGCTTCCGCATCGCGATTCACTTCAATCACGTCCAATCCCCGGCGCGACGCCATCTGTGGCAACCGCCGGACAGGCTCCATCTCCAACCGGGTGCCAATTACCAAAACGAAGTCCGCCCTCCCCATCCAATCGACCGCTCTGCTGAAATGGCGAACCGGCTCTCCCTCCAGGCTGAAACCTGGCCGCAAAACGGCCCCGCAGCCCGGGCAATGAGGAACACGAGCCCGCCATACCAATTGACTTTGAAAGACCTGAGCGCAGCGTGGGCAACGCAACTCGCGCAAATTCCCGTGCAATTCAAGCAAATGGACAGTACCGGCATCCCGATGCAACCCGTCGATATTTTGCGTCACGACATGAAACCTTGCTGCCGCCAAGGCGCGATGCGCGGCATTGGGTTGGGCCGCGCGCCAGTGCTGCAGGATTCGCCGATAGGCGTCGTAAAACCTCCCCGGGTGGTAGGTGAATAGGTGTGGCCGGAAAAATTCGGCCAACGCCACCCCCGCGACGCAATCGGCCAGCAGGGGCACGCCACTTGCCACACTGATGCCAGCGCCTGTGATGGCCAGCGGAAAGACGGCTTGCCGTACGGCCGCTTGAATTCGAGCGAGTCGGAATGACACATCCGCAAGCGTCACCTCGTATTGCATTCAGAACCCCCTGTAGGGAGGGTGCCCGCATGACGACGGGTTCATGAATGTGAAGCAGCCGCCCTCTAACCAACATTTTTCTTTTTGTGTCTACAAAAAGATAACAATATTCGACGTTAACTATTTACAATTCAAAAGTTCAGCGATAGTGTAATAGGCGTAAGTAAAATATTGCATCAGGAGGAAAACCAGATTGAACGAGTCATTTGGTAGTCGAGTTCGTCGGTTGCGCCAGGCGCGTCGGTGGTCACAGCAAGAGCTCTCCCTGCGATCCGGTATCTCCACGCCGCATATCTCATCCATCGAACGAGGGAAGCGGTTTCCGTCGTTGGATTACGCCATGCGACTGGCAAACGCGCTTGGTGTGTCTTTGCCCGCTTTGTGCGACCAACGAAGGGAATTGCGGCCGCCCAAGATGAAAAATTCGCCGGATGAACTTCCATCCTACCTGCAAAACTTCGTGCTCAACGAGGAGTCCACCCCCTACTTGGAGATGGCCCATCGCCTCAGCACACTGCCCAAGCAGGACACGGAGTTCTTGTCGCTCGTTGTCGAGTTGTTGGTGGAACGTCGGCGGACGGACCCGGACCGGTGACCCGACTGCGAGCTATGGCCAGCGGATGGCTGTCGTGCCTGGCGTACCAAAAGCGTGCAGGCGCCAACGGCGCCTGCACCTACCATAGGATCTTGATTCCATATTTTCCGCTAGGAGTGCGAAACACAGCTACATACTTCGGCGCCTTTTGCAGGACGCCCTCGGCATCACGAATGCGTGCCGCGAGACAATCCGCTTGGAACCGGGTATCGAATATTTTCATGTAGTACACCCAGGCCAATGAACTCCCTCCATGTCTTACGCCCGCGATGCGCTGTGCGCCAGCGGGATCGACACCGTAAACGTGGTGCCCTGCCCAAGCTTGCTGTTGACAATGATATCGCCATCATGTGCATCGACGATGTGGCGAGTGATGGCCAAACCAAGGCCCGTACCCGATCGATCACGCGTGCGCGCCTTATCCGCCTTGTAAAACCGTTCCCATATGTATGGAATGTCTTCCTCTGGGATGCCGCTGCCGGTGTCCCGAATGTCAATTTGCGCATGGCCCCCGCTCTCGCGCACCACCAGGCTGACTTGTCCGCCCGCTTGAGTATGGCGCAGTGCGTTGTCCACCAGGTTGGTGAACACTTGCTCCAACCGGTCTTCGTCTCCACGCACGCAAACCTCGCTGTCCGGAAGCTGCGCATCCAGGCGAATGTCCCGTTCGGCGGCCAACGTTTGAAACTTTCGGACCACGCGAAAGACGACCTCGCTGATATTCACCGTCGCAAACGTCATCTGAAATTGCCCCGACTCCAACTGCGCCAGGTCCAACAAGTCGTTGACCAAACGCTTCATGCGCAGGGTTTCATCATGGATAATGCCGGTCAGCTCGCGGCGCTGTTCCGGATCGTCACCGAATTCATCCAACAAAGCTTCCGTGTACCCCTGCATCATGCTCAGCGGAGTCCGCAGTTCGTGGGACACATTGGCAATAAAATCCTTGCGCAGACGATCCAGTCTCCGTTCCTCGCTGACATCCCGCAAGACGGCGACCACCCCGCGCAGGGTTTTCCCATCCGATTGATACAATGGAGTCATGGTGGCCAGAATGTCCCGGGCCTGCCAAGACCATTCACGGGTTATCGGTTGACGCGCCTCCACGACTGCCTGCATTTGACCATACAGGTCTGACGGCAGCCGTGTCGAATCAGGCACCCCTGTGGCTGCCAAGGAGGTCGACTGCAGCCGACGGCGCGCCGGTGGATTGGCCAGCGTGATGTTGCCGTCCAAATCGGCCGCCACCACCCCATCATGCAGCGACGCAAGGATGTTGCTCAACTGCTCCTTTTCAAACGACAGGGCGGCAATCGTCTGTTCCAGCTCGTCCGCCATGACATTGAACGTTCGCCCCAGCCTGCCCACCTCATCGTTCGTGGCCACGTCGATTTTCCCGTGAAACTGGCCTTGCACCATCTGTTCGGCCGCCTCGTTCATCTGCACCAAGGGCCGCGACAAATTTTTCGACACGACAAATGCCAACCCAGTCGTCAGCAAGATCCCGAGCACCATGGCGAAGATGATCAAATTGCGCATCAAGGCAATCGGTTCGTCGAGCGCGCTGATATTCTGCCAGACGGCCAGCATCCCCGGATTCGAGGCGGAATTTAGGCGCAGATAGACGGACACGACGTCGGCGTCGTCGGACTCCCCGGCAATGACCACGGGTTGCCCGGACAGAAACACCTTGCGCTGGTCCGCGGTGAAATGGTCATAGGCGGATGCGAGGTTGCGGTTGGAAGTTAAGTCAAAGCTGAGCGCCACATGAATGTCGGCCTGCTGGACGTAGGCCATCTGCCGAGCTATCTGCAGCGCAGCGGTCCGATTTCTCGTGTTGTTGATGGAGACTTGGACACTTTGCGCGAGACGGGACAGCTGGCGTGCCTGTTGCCGATAGACGTAATTATCGAAGAACTGCTGCAGCAGAATGGACAACAGCGCCAACACCACGACGACCATGCCCACGATGGTCAACCACAGTTTGACGACGATGCTGTTGCGAATCAACGGGCACCAACCTCAAATTTGTATCCAACACCCCAGACCGTGACGATGTAAGCGCTGACCTGTGGCGAGGCGTGTCCAAGTTTTTCTCGCAGCCGTTTGACATGCGTGTCTACCGTGCGTTGATCGCCATAAAACTGGTAGTTCCACACATCGCGCAGCAACTCTTCCCGGCTGAAGACTTTTTCCGGTCTTTGCGCCATGTAAACCAGCAGGTCAAACTCCTTGGGGGTCAAGGCGACCTCCTTGCCAGCCACCTCCACCCGGCGGGCTTCAATGTGAATGTTCAGGTGGGGAAACGTCAAAACCTGCTGCAATTCCGTGCGGGCGGTGTCGTTCTCTCCAACCCGCTTCAGCAGCGCCTTGACCCGCATCACCAGCTCCCGGGGGCTGAACGGCTTGACGACATAATCGTCCGCCCCCAATTCAAAACCGTGAATGCGACTGATCTCATCGCCGGCCGCCGTCAACATGATAATCGGAGTCTGCAGGTGTTGGCGAATCTGCGTGCACACGTCGCGGCCATCCATCTCGGGCAGCATGAGATCGAGGATGATGAGCGCGTAGGGTTGACTCAAGGCCGCTTGCAGCGCCGTCTTCCCGTCGGCGGCCTCATCGACCGCGAAACCGCTGCGCTCCAGATACATTCGGACAAGGCGGCGGATCCGCTCCTCATCGTCCACCACCAGTATCCGCACAGGCTCCTGATCCATCCCCGGACCCTCCTCGTCATTACTGCCTTCCATTATGACGATCCGCTTGTCACCGGGCAACATCCGAACAGACGGAAAAAGCGACAAGGCAACGGAAGCCTCGTCGCTCAAGCCGCGTACGGTCTCATGCCGACAGATTCTCACACCGCGTGCGGCGTCGGGAATCGCGCACAGGCCGCGCGGATTCCCGCTAGCGGGCGTTCGGCCACACACGTTGCACCATGGCCGAGAACTGATTCCAGACGGCACTGACCGGCTGTCCCTGCTGCAAATCGCGAGCAAATTTCTGGAACTGTTGATATACATCCGGATTGGCTGAGACGTAGACCGTGCGAATCTCTGGGTGACGGTCTTTGACCGCCGCAATAATCCGGTCCTTCGTGCGTTCGGCCAGTCCCGTATGCACACCCGGACGGATTTTTACCGCCACGTAAGCCGTGTGGCCGGCCACCATGACGTTCGCGTTCTGCACGTGCGTCACTTTCACCACATGATTCGCGATGTCCTGCTCTACAGCCAGGTTGGCGTTGGTTCCCGGGGTCCCCGGGCGACGCATCGGAGCCGTCGTGTCGTTGCGCGGGCTCACCGCTGGGTTGCCCGCCGTGTTGGCTTTGTTCGCGGGTGGATTGCCACAGGCCGTGACGGAAAACAGGCACAGGGCTGCGGCGAGCGTGCCATACATGGCTTTTTTCATGGCGGATCACACTCCCTGCACCTACTTTCTGCAATGAGTGCAAGGATTATACACCGCTTGGGCACACTCACCGCCTTGCAAAGCGCCCTCGGGCTCGTCCTGGCCGGTGTACGTGCCGAAGCTGAGGCGGATTCTGCCGCGGCTGGGGCGGATCCAAATCCACGCTTGTGTACAGCATGGCCAGTTCATCCGCGGTCAGCGGGCGAGCGCGGCCCGGACCCAAACCGGTGAGTCGCAACGGTCCGTAGCGCACCCGCTTCAGCCGTTTCACTGGAAATCCGATGGCATCCAGCATCCGCCGGATCTGCCGGTTCCGCCCCTCATGGAGTGTCAATTCCAACACCGACTCGCGCGGGTGGTGGCGCAACACTTCCACCTTGGCGGGGGCTGTACGGCCATCCTCTAAATCGATACCTTGCGCCAAAGCGCGCAGGTCAGATGCCTCCGGCATGCCCGTCACCGTCACCCGATACACCTTGTCCAACTCGTATCGTGGATGCATGAGTCGATGGGCGAGTTCACCGTCATTCGTGAAAACCAGCAGACCACTGGTGTCGTAATCCAAGCGCCCGACCGGATAAACCCGCACCGGCAGCTCGGGCAGGAATTCCATCACCGTACGTCGTCCCTGTGGATCCGACAGTGTGGTCACACACGAGGTCGGCTTATGCAGCATCCAGCAAACCTTCGGCTGCGGCTCGACCACCTGCCCGTCCACCGTCACCGTTTGCCGCTCCAGATCGGCACGTTCTCCCAACACAGCGGGCCGCCCGTCAACCGACACCCGTCCTTCCTGTATGAGTTGTTCGCACTTGCGGCGTGACCCAAAACCGGCCTCTGCCAGGATTTTTTGAATTCGTTCCGCCATCGCTGTTCCCTTCATGGATGAGGTTTTTATCTATGCATTGACCGCTATTATGGCATGAAACTTTGAGCAGGGAAAGCCCCGGCCTACGGCATCGGGCCTAGCAGCAAGGTGACGGCCAAGACACTGGCGAACACGCTCGCCACATCGGCCAGCAATCCGACCTTGAGCGCATAGCGGAAATTGCGGATGCCGACACTGCCAAAGTACACGGTGATAATGTAGAGGGTGGTGTCGGAACTGGCCTGCAGGGTGGATGCCAACTGTCCCAGCCAGGAATCAGGCCCCGCCTTCGGGTCTTGAAAGATGTGGGTCATGAATGCCAAGGACGCGGAGCTGCTGATGGGGCGCAACAGACCGATGGGCAACACTTCGATGGGAATGTGCAAAAAGCTCATCACTGGGGCCAGACCCTGTGTAAGCAAGTCCATTGCGCCCGAGGTGCGGAACACCTCAACCGCCACCATCATAGCTACCAGGTGAGGCAAGAGACGAATCGCGGTCCCAAAGCCGCTCTTGGCCCCGTCGACAAAGGAATGATACAGAGGAACCCGCTTGATGTAACCGGCGACCAGAATCCCTGCCACCAACAACGGCAAGAGCCAATTGGACACCGTGGCGATAGCGGCTTGCATCAACCGCGCCTCCGCCGTTTATCCCAGGCCCGAAATCCCCGATCCAACACAATCGCCGCGACCGTGCCGAGGGCCGTGGCGATGATGGTGGTCCCGACCACGGACGTGGGATGGGTCGATCCATACTGCATGCGGACGGCAATCACCGTCGTGGGAATCAGCGTAATGCTGGCAGTATTGACGGCCAATAGGGTACACATCGCGTCGCTGGCCGTTTCTTTGTCGGCGTTGAGGGTTTGCAGCTCGCGCATGGCGCGCAGCCCGAGCGGGGTTGCCGCATTGCCGATGCCGAGCAGGTTGGCGCTCATATTGGCTAAAATAGCGCCCATGGCCGGGTGATTCTCAGGGACGGAAGGGTATAGCCAGCGTGCGACCGGGCGCAAGACGCGGGCCAAGGTGTCAATCAAACCGGCTTTTTCCGCGATGCCCATGAGTCCGTTCCAGAGCGCTATCACCCCAATAAGCGCCAAACTCAATTCCACTCCGTGCTCGGCCCCGCCCAGGATGGAAACGGTCACTTGCTGCATGTGACCTGTGAACATAGCCGTCGTCACCCCAGCGAGAAACAGACCGAGCCAGATGAGGTCAATCATAGCTGGCACACCCCCAGACCTTCACTGGTTTATGGGTATGCCAGCCGCACTCGGTTTAGGACAACCCGGACGACTCGCTGCGGTTGTCCTGCCTCCCCTCGCCTTTCGCCTTACCGCCATCGAACAGGTGTTGGATCTTTTCCATTACTTGGGGCGCCATGTCAATCAGTCGGTCGTACAGTTGATTCTCGTGATCGGCTGACAACAGTCGTACGTGTTCACCGTGGACAATGAGAAACCCGATGGGGGTGATGGACACGCCGCCTCCCGAGCCTCCGCCGAACGGGTGCTCCTGGGTTGCGGAGGCGTCTCGTCCGCCGCTGCCAAATTCGCTGCCGCCGGCTGCGAAGCCAAACCCCACCCTCGACACCGGCAAAATCACGGTACCGTCCGGGGCTTCAATCGGATCGCCAATTATCGTGTTGACGTCAACCATTTCGCGTATGCTGCTCATGGCCGTCTGCATGAGCCCTTGAATTGGGTGTTCCATGGTGTCCCCTCCTTCGCCAGACGCGGAGTAGCCCCATCATCGCGAGGATAGCGTAACCGAAGCGGAGCTTCATTATGCAGGAGCCCTTCAGTGTAAAGCCTGGGCTGTGAAATTCCGGTTGCACGACAATCGCGGGCTCGGCTTGGAAGGAAAAGGTGCGAACCAGCATCACCATGACCAATCCCAGCCCCGACCAAATCAGACCGTGCAGCAGACCGGTTACCGCCGCGTCCTTAACCCCGTAACGGACCGTGACGACAAACTCGGTAATCCAAATCTTAGATAGCACCTCTTTCAGGATGCCCTTTATCTCCTGCAAGCGGGCGAGCCACTGCGGCCAATGACGTATCAGATCCAAGACCTCATGGGTGGTGAGATCCATTCTGTGGCCAGGTTCCCGGCCCGACCAGCCGAAGGTCTCATGTTGAGCCGCCACGGACGGGCCGCCAGGTCCGAGAAGAACCTCTATGTCATGGATTTTTTTGTGGATGCGGACAAGCCCCAGTACACCACGCAGCCGCACATCCACGCTGAACCAGGAATTGTGTGAAGGTTCCAGGGATATATAGAGGGTGACAGGGAGCGCCAGGACGAACGCGAGCACCACGAATACAACGGCTGTCAAGAATAGAAACCACAAACCCTCCACCCCGATACCAGGCGAGTTGAACGCAGAGCGTCCTTCCGCAACAGTCGCCAGACGCCCCTTATCCTATCCAGAATCGCCCAGCCCATGCATCAATCCCTGGGAACGCTGGCACGTTGTTCGAACAAGGCCAGGTCTAAAGACGCGTCGTTCATTTCGGGCAACGGAGGGAGGTCTTCCAAACTGCGCAGACCGAAGGTTTGCAAAAAGGTATCCGTGGTGCCGTACAGGATGGGCCGTCCCGGCGCATTCTGCCTCCCCACCTCGGCAATCAGCCGACGATGGACGAGGGTTGCGATGGCTCGATCCGACTTCACCCCGCGGACATCTTCTATCTCGGCACGGGAAATCGGCTGACGGTACGCCACAATCGACAGCACCTCAAGCGCGGCCGTGCTCAACTGAGTGGCCACCGGAGTGTGGGCCAGGCGGCGCAAATAGATGGCGTGCTCGGGGCGGGTGACCAACTGCCAACTCCCGGCAAATTCGACCAATGCCAACCCGGCGCCGCGCTCGTCGTACTGTTTTTGCAGCTGCAAGCAAAGCTGGCGCGTCTCCTCCACTCCCAACTGCAGGACATCGGCAAGCTCTTCGGTCGTCAAGCCCTCACTGCCCGCGGCAAACAGCAGAGCCTCTAGCGGGCCGGTCACATTGAGCAGCACCCCTTGCACCTCCCATCATGCTCACGCGGTCGCACGACTGTCCACCAGTACGATTTCAATATCAGCAAAGGGCGACGCTTGCGTACAAGCCACGCGCCGTTCCTTAACCAACTCCAGCACGGCGAGAAAGGCTGAAACCAGTTCCTCGCGGCTGCTGTCCACAGGGAACAGGTCATAGAAACTGCATCGCTGCCAGCGCTGCAGCCGCTGTAGGACCCTATCCATCATCTCCTCGACGCTGATGACGGTACCGGTAATTTGCGCCGATTGGTGTTGGGGCGGCACCCGTCGCATGAGCGCCCGGTAAGCGTCCACGAGTGCCCACATACTCATCGCCGGCAGGGGCGGTGCCTCCGGCGCATAGGGCCTTAGGTCCATGGGCTCGCGGGAAAAGATGAGGCTCTGCCGGCGCTCCAACTCCTGTAGCTGTGCAGCCGCCCACTTGCAGCGTTGATATTCAAGCAGCTGCTGTACGAGTTGATCGCGCGGGTCTTCTTCGGAGTCGGGGAGTTCCTCCTGCTGCCGGGGTGGGCGCGGCAGCAGCATGCGACTCTTGATGGCCAACAATGTGGCCGCCATCACGATGAATTCACTCGCTATCTCCAAGGACAGCTCTTCCATGGCCCGCAGGTACTGCATATACTGTTCCGTCACCAATGCGATGGGGATATCGTGAATGTCAATTTCATGCTTCTGAATGAGATGCAAGAGCAGATCGAGCGGACCACTGAAGGTATCCAGCACGATCTCGTATGCCATCTCAAAAACCCCCTGTATAAAACCCAAACCAAGAGGCGACCAAGTGCCAGGATGCATTCAGGATGGGCGACAGAATCGTGTTGCGCAGGGGCGGGATGACCACCACCAACAGAAGCAAAAACGGGCCATAGGTTTCATATCGATGGTACCAAGAGAGGTGACGATACGGAACCCAAGCTGAAACGACACGGGACCCGTCCAGCGGAGGAACCGGGATCAAATTGAACACGCACAGTGTCACGTTCACCACGGCCCCCCACGTCAACAGCTGCAACGCAAAAGCCGGCAGGCCGCCGGCAGAAAATCCGGACACGGGCATGGCACGTAGCACAAGGAAGCACACTACAGCCAGTAACAAGTTTGACGCAGGTCCGGCTAAGGCCACAAACATGAGGTCGCGGCGCGGGTGCCGCAGACGAGACACATCCACGGGTACCGGCTTGGCCCAGCCAATGGGACCAAAGAGAATCAAGATTAGCCCGAGCGGATCGAGATGGACCAACGGATTCAAGGACAGGCGGCCTGCCAGGCGGGCCGTATGGTCGCCGAGCCGGTCTGCGGTCCACGCGTGAGCAAACTCATGAAACACAAGGCTGACGGGAATGGTGATGACATAGAAAATGAAGTTGGGACTAAACAGGTTCTGAAGCAAGGAACGAACCCCTTTTGCGGCCGTATGCGCGGTTCTAGAGCCACTCTGGTGGGGCTATTATAACACAGAGAGACCGGCCATGGTCCGGATTCGCCAAGGCCAGGCGAGCCGTTCGTGCCACCCCATGAGCGGCAGGCGCCGGATCTCGGCCCGCCACAGAGCACGCAGCCCAACACGACGAGAAGCGACCACCAGGCAATTTTGCTCCATGCCTGGAAAGCCTACAGGCAGCACCAGCACCTCCGCGAAGGAATCGGTTAGGGCGCGCAGGAATCGGGCAGCCTCCCGGGCCGGCGGCACACTCATGATAATGTTGAAAGCCACCACCCCGGCTTCAGACAGATGAACATGAAGAAGATGGGCAAAGGAAGGTTGCAAACACGGGCTGTAGATGCGGTTCCGCAAGTAGGCATCGACAAAGATAAGGTCATAGACCTCCGAGCTCGTCTCCAGAAAACGAACCCCATCGCCGACGTAGTAGCGGGTCTCGTCGGTCGGCGGACTGTCAAAATACTCAAGCGCTACATCGACGACCGTCTCGTCCAGTTCAACGCCCACCTGCCGACACTCCGGCCACAGACGGCGGACGGACCGCAAAGCCGTGCCGGTGCCTACGCCGACCGCCAGGAAACGCCGCGGCGCCTTCACGGCGGCAGCCAAAGCGTAAAACGCCCGTTGGTAGGGAAACACAGGCCGCCAAGGGCGGGCGATGTCCAAGGCGCCCTGCCAACCGCCGCCGCGGCCGAAACGGAGATAGCGGATACGCCCGCGGCGGATGACTTGGATGTCATGCACCTGACCGCGACGTTCTAATTCCACGATTCCGTTCACTGGCCCACCCCTTTGTGGTCATTTGGGTTGGATCCAGTATAGACCACAAGCGGACGGGTTGTCGCTACGCGGTTCTGGGTTGTTGCCGTTGCCACAGGCGGGCTATGCGTGGCCACCATGGGCGGACGACGGACATAAACATCTGGAACATGCCGAAGTAGCGGAACAGCCGCGGGAGAAACAAAAGCATGCTGAGCAATTTCCTCATCTCCAAGATGGATTTTGAACGGACACCGCGGACATCTCGCTGCTAGGTTATGCACACGCTTCAGTTCGTGCACAGGCTTCTGGACTATCCTTTGGGTTTGGCCACCACGGCGGCCAAAAAGGCGAAGATGATGGCAGCCGAGATGCCTGCGCTGGTTACTTCAAAAATGCCGGTGATCACGCCAATCAGGCCGTGCAGCTTCATTTCCGCCAACGCCCCGTGCACCAACGAGTTGCCAAAGCTGGTGATAGGCACGGTGGCTCCCGCGCCGGCAAAGCGAATCAACGGATCATAAAGACCGACGCCGTCCAGCACCGCGCCGGCGACCACGAGAATCACCATCACCTGTCCGGGATTGAGTTTCAGGGAGTCCATGAGAATTTGTCCGATGGCGCAGATGGCGCCGCCGACCAGAAATGCGTATAAAAACCCCTCCCAGCCCGCTTGCATAGGTCAATCCTCCATCCTTTCAAAGACAACGGCATGCGACACGGAAGGTACGCTTTCCCCCTGCTGAACGGTGACGGAAGACATCAAGGCGCCGGTGGCCGAGACCAAAATCCGCCGGAAAACCCCGGATGCCAATTGCCGCAGCAAATGAGCAAACGTGACCAGCGTGCAACAGGCCCCGCCGCTGCCGCCAGAGAGCACCTCGGGTTGGTCCTTGCGGTAGATCAGCAGACCGCAGTCAACCAATCGCTCTCCCATGTGATGACCATCGCGCGCAAACAGGTCCCGCAGGATGTTATGGCCAATGTGTCCAAGGTCGCCGGTGGCGATGCAATCGAAGTCGTCCCACTTGCGGCCGGTGTCCTGCAAGTGGGCGGTTATGGTGCTGTACGCCGCGGGCGCCATCGCTGCGCCCATTTCCCACGGACTTTTCACCTGCATATCCACGACCTGGCCGATGGTCGCCTCGGTGACGGCCACCTTGCCGCCACCGGCAGCGAGAATGGCGGCTCCTGCACCGGTCACCGTTCGTTGGGCGGTAGGTGGTTTTTGCGCCCCGTACTCCGTCGGGTAACGAAACTGCCGTTCAGCGGTCGCAAAGTGGCTCGACGTCCCCACGAGGACCTTTTCTGCGACACCGCTGTCTATGGTCAACGCGCCGATTGCGATTGCCTCGCAGATTGATGCACAGGCGCTGTAGACCCCGAGTAGCGGCACCGGATAGGCACGCAACCCGAAGTAGAAACTCGCCAGTTGCGCGTTGAGGTCCGCGCCAATCAACAAGTCGATGTCTGGCGGCTTGAGCTTCGCCTTGCTCAAGGCCACCTCCACGGCCTCGTCAAACAGGTGCTGCTCCGCCTGTTCCCAGGTGTTCAAACCGAGCCGGTCATCGTTGTGCCGAACGTCAAACTCGTCACCGAGCGGCCCCTCTCCCTCGTTCTTTCCAGCCACCGTCGCCGTCACCAAGACGCGCGGCGGGCGGGCAAACCGCCACGTCTGAGTCCCCGCAAGCGGCACCGGTATGTCCCCCCTGTCAGACCGAAAGTTGTCTAAAGGTGCAAAATGGCGTATCTGGCCAGGGCCACGAAGAAGGCGCTGACCACGCCGTAGACGATTACGGGCCCCGCCAATTTGAACATGTTACCGCCGACGCCGAGCACCAAGCCCTCACTGCGGTACTCCATGGCCGCCGACGCCATGGTATTGGCAAAGCCTGTTATCGGCACGGCCGATCCAGCCCCCGCCCAAGCGGCGAATCGGTCATACACGCCGAGCGCCGTGAAAATGACGGATAGGAGCACCATCACCGCACTGGTCGGATTTCCCGCTTCCTTGGGACTGAAGTGACCGTATCGCACAAACAGCAGGAGGACGATTTGCCCGATGACGCAGACGCCCCCACCCACCAAAAAGGCCCGAACGGTGTTGCGCAGCATCGGCCGAGATGGGGTATGGCGCTGAGCAAGCTGCTGATAGTCGGATGCGTCTTGACGAACGCGTGCAGGCATAAGACCCCTCCCTATACAAGCCTCCACCCCGCGGATGGAGCGTGGCTGTGCGCCGCCGGAGCAGGCGCTCGTATAGTATGTCCGAGGGGCTGGATGCTTACGCGAAGGTCACGATTCGAGCTGTTGACGGATGGCGCGGAGGATTTTCTTCTCTAGACGGGACACCTGCACTTGGGATATTCCCAGCACGGCGGCAACGTCCGACTGGGTTTTATCCTTGAAAAAGCGCAAGTAGACAATCAGACGTTCCCGTTCTGGCAGGCGTCCCAAAACTTCGTGCAAGGCGATGTGGTCCAGCCAAGATACGCTCTCCTCGCCGGCAATCTGGTCCATCAGATAAATCGGGTCCCCGTCGTTTTCGAACACCGTTTCGTGGATGGACGTGGGCGCGCGCAGCGCCTCTTGAGCAAACACAACTTCAGACGGGTCAATCCCCAACTCGTCGGCAATCTCAGTGATCTGCGGCTGTCGGCCCAAGCGCTTCGCCAATTCGTCGCGGGCGCGGCGAATGTGGCGCGCGGTCTCCTTCAAGCTGCGGCTGACCTTGACAGTGCTGTCGTCGCGCAGGAAGCGTTGGATTTCGCCAATGATCATCGGGACAGCATATGTAGAAAATTTCACATCGTAACTCAGGTCAAATTTGTCGATAGCCTTCATGAGGCCAATGACACCAATCTGAAATAGGTCGTCCGCCTCGTAACCGCGGCCCAAGAACCTCTGCACCACAGCCCACACTAAACGCTGATTGCCAATCACAAGTTCATCCCGGGCCGCAACATCCCCTTGCTGACTGCGCGCAATCAAGGCGCGAATCTCGTCGTCGGAATACCTACGGGAACGTTCCTCGGTATCATTGACATAATCCATGCGAGAGGTCTCCTATCACTGACCATCCAGGACCGGCGCCATCCGCTTGCGCATCCGGACCTTTGTGCCATGTTCGGGAATCGACTCGATGACTAGCTCATCTACGAAGTTTTCCATTATCGTTATACCCATTCCCGACCGCTCCAATTCGGGCCGGGACGTATAGAGCGGCTGTCTGGCCTGCTCAATGTCCTCAATCCCGACGCCATCATCTTCAATCACGACTTCCACCACTCCCTGGTGGATAGCACATTCAATCCGCACCTCACCGGGGGAGTCCACATAGCCGTGAATGATAGCGTTGGTCACGGCCTCAGAAACGGCCGTCTTCAACTCCGTCAACTGCTCCATCGTCGGATCCAACTGGGCGGCAAAGGAGGCCACCGCCACACGCGCCAACGATTCGTTCTCGGATTGGGCGGGGAATTGGAGACGCAAGTAATTGTCCACCGCCACTTTGGTCTGCAGTTCGCGATTCATCATTCATCCCTCCCGCACAAGTTGCAGCGCCTCGTCCACCGTCGCGGTGACAGGGAGGATGCGCCTGAGCCCGGACAGTTCGAACAAGCGAGCCAGGGACTCGTTCACCTCACACAGGGCCATCCGCCCGTGCCGTTCGGTCACAGTCCTGTACCGCCCAAGAATCAATCCCAAAGCGGAACTGTCCACAAAATCGATATCCCGAAACGACATCACCAACCCTCGGTGGCCTGTTCTTTCTAATTCCGCCTCAATTTCATTCCGGATGGTTTCCACTTCATGGTGACCCAATTCCCCGCCGAGTTTCACCACCACCACGCCATCATGCACCTGCAGCTGCATGACCATGCTGCTCCCCCCAATCAGACTCACTTCACCTTAACTATTTGTGAAGGACGCATGTTCTCCTGCATGCCTGACAAAAGAAGAAAAAAAGCCCTAAATTTCGACACAGCGCTGGATTTCGCGCTTGAAAAGGGATATGCAGATTCCGGAATTTATAGTAGAATACATAGAATCAAGAGTATGGCGGAGGACGATATGGAAGAGACTTTGGGGAACAAGCTGCGTGAATTACGCGTCGCCAAAGGCATGACTCAGTCCGCCTTGGGGCGCGATTTGGTGACCGCCAGCATGATCAGCCAGATTGAATCCAACCGGGTGGTACCGACGCAGCGCCTGCTGGAGCAATTGTTGGAGCGGCTGGACGCCGACAGGGATGAGTTTCGCTCGCTCCTGAAAGCCAACGAGAACCTGCAGCGGTACCGGGAGGCCAAAACATTAATGGAGCGAGGCGATGCGCGTCGTGCCCGGGAACTGCTGCTACAAGTGATTGAAGACGTGCCCGCTCAGGTGAGGACGGACAAGGTCTATGCCGAACTGGGCGAATGTTGCTTAAAATTGGGACTTGAAGATGAGGCCGTACGCATGTACGAGACAGCGCTGGCCTTTACGTTGGAGCATGGAGATATCTCCACCAGCGTCCACTACTATTACCAGTTGGGTCACGTGGAACGCGGACGGCGACGCCTGCAGGCAGCCGCCATGTTCTGGCGCCGCGGGAGTGAATTGTTGGAGCGATATCCAAGATTGCGCATGCCGGTTTCCGTCAAGCTGGAGAACAATCTGGCGAGAGTTTATTACCTTTCACGCCAATACAACAAAGCGCTCATCCATTATCAGCGCGCCTGTACCGCTGCCCAAGCCTACGGCCAAGTCCGTGACTTGGCCGTTATCCATCACGGATTGGCAAACGTATTGGTGGAAATGGAGCGATTTGACGAAGCGCGCGAACACACGGATGAGGCCTTGTCTCTGTACGAGTCGGTCGGCCACTCGCGAGGCGTCCACCAATGTCTTATCAACCAAGCGATCATCCTGCGCCGCGAAGGTTTGTATGAAGCCGCCATCGCCCATTTGCAAAGTTGTCAGAACCGCCGCGCTTTGCGCCAAGACCCGCCTCGGTACACCAAGCTACAAATTGAGTTGGCGAGAAACCGTTTGGCGCTCGGAGATCGGGAAGCCGCGATGCAGTTGCTCGATACCGTGCATCGGGAATCCGTGCGGGAGCCCGAGTTGGCACAAGAAGTGCATTGGGTGCGGGCCCAATGCTTGATGGCGATGCAGCGCGTCGAAGAAGCCGCGTCAACGCTAGAAGCCGCGCTGCCGTTGACCGATACTGTGGAAGATCCGCTGGCCAAGTTACGCGTGTGGCGGCAGTTGAGCAAACTGTACCGCGAATTGGACAGGCCGCATCAAGCCCTGTCGGCGGAACTGGAGGCGCTGCAGATCATGCGGCGGCGGATTCCATCACCGCGCGTCCTACCGGGAAACAGGGTCATGAATATTTCCTGAACAATAGCAGAAATCGACTGAATGCACGGCTATGTCTTGTTGTATGACAAAATACGACCGGTTGACGTGCACAGAGGCGGACCAACCGGTCGCAACGGTTCCATCTCAATGGCCGAAGGTGACAATCTTTCTCACCGTTTGCCCGACACTTTGGAAAAATCCAGCCTTCTTGACCGGTGCAGCGGCAATCAAAGGAACTTCCGCCGCGATTCGCTGGTGTTCCAGGTCGTAGATTTGTAGTGTCCCCACTCGTTGTCCTTGCTGGATTGGTGCCTTGACCCGCTGCAGGTTCATCCGGGTCTCGTATCGAACAGAACTTCCTTTCTCGCGCAAGATGCCGACGGTATCGGCCACCTTCACCGGTACGAACGGCGGATTGCCGTGGATGACCTCCACCTTCCCCACCGTCCGGCCGGCCGGGTACAACACCTTCGATTCAAATTGGCCAAAGGCCCAATTCAACATCTGAGTGACCTCTTGATTCCGGACGGTGACCTTGGGTTCACCCATGACAATGGCGATGACCCGAAAATCCCCGCGGCGCGCTGTGGCGGATAGGCAGTATTTGGCCTCGGTGGTATAGCCTGTTTTCAAGCCGTCAACCCCGTCGTAAAATCGCACCAACTTATTGGTATTGACCAGCCAGAGCGGGTGCGTTGTATCCTTGCGCAGGTAATCACTGTAGACCGAGGTCCAACGTGTGATTTGGCTGTGTTTCAGCAATTCACGCGACATGAGGGCGATGTCGTGGGCGCTGCTGTAATGGTTGGCGGCGGGCAAGCCGTTGCTGTTGGCGAAGTGAGTATCCAACATGCCCAGCTCGCGGGCGCGCTGGTTCATCCGACGGACAAAAGCCTGTTCCGTGCCGTTCAAGTGCTCAGCCATGGCCACACAGGCGTCGTTGGCGCTGGCCATGGCGATGCTTTTGATCAGGTCATCGACGGTCATGACCTCACCCGGCTCCAGAAAGACCTGGGAGCCCCCCATGCTGGCGGCATATTCACTGGCCTTCACCGGATCGGATAGCTTGATCTTCCCTCGGTCGATGTCCTCCATGATGAGCAACAGAGTCATGATTTTGGTGATGCTCGCCATCGGAAGCCGCTCATGCGCGTCCTTTTCAAACAACACCTTGCCGGTGGCGAAATCCATCAGGACCGCGGAACGTGCGTGTGCCGCCAATT
Organism: Alicyclobacillus kakegawensis NBRC 103104; assembly: GCF_001552655.1. Classification (GTDB taxonomy): domain Bacteria; phylum Bacillota; class Bacilli; order Alicyclobacillales; family Alicyclobacillaceae; genus Alicyclobacillus_G; species Alicyclobacillus_G kakegawensis. The sequence goes on from NZ_BCRP01000010.1 coordinate 82,820, forward strand.
CCCCTGTGCCCGCGTCCGCGGTCTCTTTAAGCGGCAGCGGAGGGTTTTCATGAATGCCGACGTGAATGCCCGCAGGATGTATCGATGAACTTAGGCTCTCGGCCCGTGCCTGGCCGGACACCGACGTCATCAACATGGAACAGCAGACCAATGAAATCCATGCAGGAGCGAAGCGACCTGTACCCTTCCCCATTCTGGATGGCCCCCCATACATACGGTTCTGGGCGTAGTTTGCGACAATACACATGGTTTATGATGGGGGCCGACATGAAGAAAAAGGATGCCTTAGTGCCAGGCATCCTTCCATCAGGAGACGATTTCCGTGCCTTGTATGGCTGAAAACTCCAGTTGAAAAGTCCGGTCTTATGGATGGGCAGCGAGATCGGCGTCCGCGTGCCCGTCGTCAAAGTCCCGGTACCGGAACGTCCGGCACATGGTTCCTTTGCTGGTCCCTACAATATCGTTGCCGTTGGACCGCACCTCAATGGCGTCCGCCAGGCATCGATCATCCGCGTTGAAGACACACTCCTCCACAAAGCAGGTCACACCCTTGGGCATATCCTCACCTCCTCTGGATAGGGTGACAGGATGACGGTCACTCCATCCCAGGAAGGAAGCAGGCAGATTGAGCCATTGTCCCTGTTGGCCCCCTGATTTGTCAGGCGTGCGACTCAACTTTCAGGCACGCGGATGAGAACTTGCGTATAGCTCACGCAGGCGCCCCCGCGTAACGTGCGTATAAATCTGCGTTGTGGAGATATCGGCATGCCCCAGCATCTCCTGAACAGCCCGCAGGTCGGCTCCCCGTTCCAGAAGGTGGGTGGCAAAGGAATGGCGCAAAGTGTGCGGCGTGATATCCTTTACAATGCCCGCCAGTTTCGCGTATTTTTTCAACAACTTCCAAAAGCCCTGTCTCGACATGCGTTCCCCCAGATGGTTCAGGAACAGGGCGGAATCGTCCGTCAGGCGCAAAAACTCCGGGCGTGACTGCTGCAAATAGGCGGACAGCACCTGAACAGCGATATCGCCAACAGGTATCACCCGTTCCTTGTCTCCTTTGCCTGTACATCGAAGAAAGCCGGCTGCCAGGTTCAAGTCCTCCACATTGAGAGAAACCAGCTCACTGACACGAATCCCGGTCGCATACAGCAGCTCTAGCATCGCCCGGTCGCGCAGCCCTGCCACCGTCTGCAAATTGGGTGCGGCCAACAGGCGCTCCACCTCATCCACGCTTAGCACCTTGGGCAACCGCTTTTCAATTTTCGGCGTGTCCACGTGGGCGGTCGGATCCACCGTGAGGACATCGGTGGCGACGAGATAGTGAAAAAACGAGCGAATACTGGCCAGGTTACGAGATATGGTAGAATTAGCCCGCCCCTGTTGGCGCAGGCTGGCGAGATAGGACAGGATGTGTTGCTGCGTGACCCCCTCCACCGGTACGTGACACTGGTTTTCCACATACGCCAGAAAAGTGGATAAATCGCGCCGATACGACTCCAACGTGTTCTTGGCCAGGCCGCGTTCAACCACGAGATAATCTGAGAAATCCGCAATCCACTGCGTCATGGCAAAGCTCCTTCGATGTCACCTACATCGTGCGGTTTGCGTCCGCTCTATGAGTAGTTCCACGCTTGGGGAGAAAATCCTGCCCCACGGTGCATGACCCGGCCTCAAGGTCGGACGCTTACGCTCCCGTCTCACAATAGAGGACGATCCTCTGCAAAATATGGAGGATCGATCCGTCCGCTTGCGCACTGGGTTCACCCACCACGGAGACGTAGGGGCGCGAAGGGACGTGGTAACCGTCGGACGACAGCCAACGCAGGACAATCCCCTGCACGACAAATATGCTGGCCGCTATCAGCCAAATGGACAGGCACAGACGCAGAGCGTGCAAAAAATCGCGCCAATTCGACACATCGGGCCCTCCCGTTGCACTCACGCCCCGCCATGAGCCATGAGCGCCAAAATCGCCTCCAGCGAATCTGGCTGGTTCCCGTCGTCCAACAACGCTCGATTGGGCCGCTGCACGCCGCAACGCAAACAACGATGGATGAGTTGATACCCTTTCTTGCTGTGGTAGGTCACCGCCACCGGCTGCATCAGCCCGCCGCAGTCAGCAGCGCGATCGCCGGGGAACTTGTCCAAGTGGACCGAGTACAAGCAGTAGGGACAGTGGTTGCGGCACGTACGGCTGGCCGGGGGCACCAAACGTCCGCAGTGGACGCAGGTGAACGACTCGTTATGGACAGTAAAACGTCTGGACACGGAACATCATGCCCCCTCGTGTTGCCATCACCCCGAAACCAGCATACGCGCCAAGAGGTGCGGCGTCAGGTAGGCTTGCACGAACGCTCCCGGCATCAATCCCAGGAAGCAGACACCAAACCGCAGGGTGTAGCGCGCGAGCGCCATGGTAAGCCGCGGCAGCGGATAAATGTGGCGCAGGAGTGCGGCGCTGAAGCGGATGGCCATGACTCCTGCGCACAACAGCACGGCCAGCGACAGCACCTGGTGCAAAAACATGCCGACGCCCGCCAACACCCAACCCTTCCAACCAAACTGGATAACGGTGAAGCCAATCGCAAAGCCCAGACTGAAAGCCCGCAAGAACAGGACCATCACGACAAACGGTACCCCGATGATGGAGACCCCGAACAAGGCGAGCAGAGCCAGCAGCTGCGCGTCGCCAATCATTCTCTGCCACCACAGGTCGCGCGCGCTTGCCAATTGATGCTGTTGAATGGCCGTCAGCACACGCTGGATGGCGTCGTTGAGCACCACCGCGTCGTTGCCGCCGAGTTCCCCTGCCACGACGGCTCCAAACACCAGCCCGCACAGGCAGACACCGCACAGAAAGGCCCACACATTCCAACTTGCAGCGTCCCCGCGCTGCACAAAGGTCATGCGTTTGCGCCATTTTGGCCACGCGAGCACCACGTTCGCGGTCCTCACAATTATCCCTCCGTCTGGTACAAGCTTACGGAGAGTATATGTGTCGCCACTGGCCGGTATGCCGCCCATCCGGTATAGACCTCCATTCACGGCAACACAAGTTTGCCGTATATGCCTCCCCGGCCCGGCAAGACGCGGGTCTGCCCGCGACGCGCCGCGTCGATTCGCCTGGCCATCTCTCCCCCCACCACTTCCTCCAATTGCTCCAAGGAAGCCTGGTGTAAGATGGCCATCTCTGTGCCAAACGCAGCGAACAGCCGCTCCCGCGAGGCAGGACCGAGACCGGGGATGAACTCCAAGGGGACCTGGTGAACGTATGGCGGACGGTGCTTTGGATGCACGGGTTCGACCCTGTCCCTGACCTGCAGCAACCGGTCGTACACGCCCAACACCACTTTGTCCGATCCGCACGCGCACCGCTCCGCGCCCGGTGCCCACGGGCGGCCGCAGCGTTTACAGGCGGATCGATGATACTTGCCGAGAGCCGGCAGGAGCCCATAGTTGGCCGCCACACGGTGCCGGCGTCGGCGGTGCAACGCATCGCGCACCGCCGCGAACGAGGGGGTAGCCAACTCCAGTCGATTGTACTCACGCGCGATCTTAGGCAACGAATGCGCATCCGAATTGGTCAAAAACGTGAACGCCGCCAGTTCATCCAGGCAATCGGCCATTTCCGTGTCGGCCGACAACCCCAATTCCACCGCGTCCACCCAGGCGGGGTTCACCATCTCGCGCATGCGCCGGACACAGTTCCCATACATCCCCTTGTGTGGCGTAAACGCGTGGTGGATGATGAACACGCCGTCGCGCTTTACCACCTGCTCCTGCAGTTCAAAGGCGCGGACCCGCGCCCGTTGCGAAGAGAGGTGGGGATTCTTCTGCACGGTCGCCAACCAGTCGGCAAAATCGCGAGCCGTCTCCAAATCCGCAAACCAGCAGCCGAAGTGGGCCGCGCCCCCGTCAGGCCCGGCGACCTCCACCTCGGCCCCCAATATGACGGTAAGCCGATCCCGATAACGCAGGCCGCCCCCGGGCTGGTAGGCCAAGTCGCCAGCCTGCAGCAGCTGCTTGACTTCCAACTGAACGGGCGGGCAGACGCCGTCGATCACGGTGACCAGGTCGATGCCTTTCCTGTCAGCTGCATGCTGCAGCAAATTGGCCAGGGTCAGGCTGTGGGCAGCCGCCATCTTGACTGGACGACCGCGGGCCCGCCCGATGTGCACGTGAAAGTCGGCGTAAAACGTCCTCATGCCCACACGCCGGCCTTGAGCAACAGCCACCATTCAAAGGCAATCCAAGTCTTGGCATCTCGCACTTGCCCGGCAGTCAACGCTTCCCGCACTTCGTCTAGGTCCAGGCAGACCGTCTCCACAAACTCGTCGTCATCCGGGTGCGCAGAACCGAGTGTGACGGACGAGGCGTAAAACAAGTGCAGGCACTCATCCGCAAAGCCTGGGCTCGTATAAAAGGACCCGACGTGACGCACGTGGGCCGCTTCACCGCCCGTCTCCTCCGCCAATTCCCGATGGGCGCAGGCGAGCGGGTCTTCACCCGGTTCGAGCTTGCCGGCGGGGATTTCAAGCAGCACCTCGCCCGGGGCGGAGCGAAACTGACGCACGCCCAGCACACGCCCGTCCGCCAGTTCGGCCAGGACGGCCACCGCCCCCGGATGCCGAATCACCTCCCGTCCGGCGCGCCGACCGTTCGGCAGTTCGACCGTCAGTTCTTCCAAGCGGATGATGCGCCCATGGTATATCGGCTTAACCTCGACCGTCCGCTCGACCAGGTGCTGATCCGTTTCCTGTGGATGGTTCAACACGTCCACCCTTCCCTCTGAGAAATACCGCATAGACTGCCGCCAAGATGGCCCAGATCACGACACAGGTATAAAAACCTAGGCGCTGATCCCGATTGGTCAACGCGTACCCAGCCAATACCACGATGAACAACATCATGACAACGGTCATCCACGGCTGTCCAAATGCCAAGCTCGAAACAAAGCGGTGGTCCGTCGCGGCCCGGCGGCGCCACGACAGAAAAGTCCAGAAAATGACAAACCAGGTCATGAAGGTAAAAAAGCTGGACGCGCTGATCAAAAAACTGTATACATTGGCCGGTAAACTGTACGAAAGCACCACGGCAGCGACGATGCACACGGTGGTGGCCAGCAGCGCCCCGGTTTGCCGTCCTCCCCGGCCCCACCGCACAAAGTCTGGTGCGACTCGTTGTTGAGCCAACCCGATGAGAATCTCGTTAGCTGCAAAGACGGCTCCCGACATGACGCTGAACGACGCAACCAAAATGACCGCGTTGAAAATTTGGCCGAGGACGGGGACGCCCATGCGATGGAGGGCGGCGACAAACGGGCTGGTGTTGGTGCTCACCCCTTGCCAGGGCACGACGCACAACAGCAAAGCGATAGAGAGGGTATACAGGACAGCCAGCAAAATCACGGTCCACCAAGCGCCCTTGTCCATCGCGCGTGGACTGTTCAGATTGGTCATGGCGCCGGTGAACACACCGATGCCCGCGTAGGCGAAGACAACGATGAGCATCGACTGAGCCAACCCTGTGACTCCGTTGGGAAAGACGCCGCCCGCCCACAAGCCGGCTGTCCCTGTCACGTGGACAACCTGTCCCGTCCGTCCGAGCAACCAGAACACAGTGTATACGATAAATCCGACCAGAGCCGCCGTTTTCACCGCGCTCATCACCGATTCTACACGACCAAAGTTTTTCACGCCAAACGCGTTGATCGCGACGACCACCCCAATAAAGGCGCTGGTCAACATCCACCCGGCGACATGGGGAAGCCAAACCCGGGCAAACACGGACATGGCCACCGCTTCACTGGCAATCGTCAAGACGCTGGTCACATAATACGTCCAACCCTGGAGATAGCCGGCGAAGCGGCCGAGATACATGTCCGCAAACGCGGCGAATGATCCTTGGACCGGGTGATGGGCAGCCATCGACACGACCGCCCCAATCGCCTGTGCCGTCACGAGAGCGCCCAGCAGAAACGCCAACAGGACGGACGGCCCAGCCGAGCGTATCGGTTGGCCGGAGCCCAGAAAAAAACCGGCCCCCATGATGCCGCCGACGCCAATCAAGACCAGCTCCCATACCCCCAGTTGGGCCGAGTGGTCCCGGTCCGCGCGACGGCCTGGGGCCCCGGCAGCCGCCTTGGCCACAGCTCGTCGGTCGGTTGTCTGCATGAACATTCCCCCAAACACGAACAGACTTCCAGGATGCGGAATGCGTGGCATCCCGGTGTCAGTTTGTGTCTCGGGAGATTCGGCTATACCGCACGGACGGGACTTGTCAGGCCAAAACAAGGAACTCGTAGACCAATCGGGCTGTCCGGACCAAGTCGGCGAGGGCTATCCGTTCCTTTGAGGTGTGAATGTCGCGATACCCGACACCCGCGTTCAGCGTCGGCACGCCCATCGCCGTGAAGCGATGGGCCTCGCTGCCCTCACCGTGGACCACCCAGCGTGGGGTCAGACCGGCGCGCCGCGCGGCTGTCTCGGCCATCCGCAGCAACGGATGGTCAGGCGCAAACGCAAACCCCATGCATGTGACCGCAAACGAGAAATCCACAGATGCCCCGTGCGCCTTCGCCACCTGCGCAAAGGTGCGTTCCATTTTCCGCAGAACCTGGAGCAGGCGCTGGTGATGGAGACCTCTCGCTTCCCCGACCAACCGTACCCGGTCGCGCATCCGCTCGGTCGGCCCTTCTCCGATGAAAGCGCCAATGTGCACGGTGGTGTCCGCGTCTACGCGGCCGTGCGGAATGCGGGCTACCGCTCGGGTCGCCACCTGAATGGCGCTGGTGCCGTTTTCCGAAGCACCTCCGACAGGCGCGGCCCGCCCCAGGACGTCAGCCTGCCAACGCACCTGCGAGGGTGCCGAGACCACGAAGGTTCCAGGTTCTCCTTCTGCATCGAGGCAGAGACCAAACTGGGCGGAGAGGCGGGCGGGATCGAATCGGGCAGAACCTTGGAGCCCCAGTTCCTCCGCAATCGTCAACACGACCTGAATGGGTCCGTGGGGAATCTCGTTTCCGACCAGTTCTTGCAGTGCTGCCAGAATCGCCGTGATGCCCGCCTTATCGTCCGCGCCCAGGATGGCACTGCCGTCGGCACGGATGATTCCATCTTTTCCTAATTGAGGACGGATGCCGGTCCCCGGGGCCACGGTATCCATGTGAGCAATCAGGAGCAGGGGGACCCGCGACGCATCGCCATCCAGGGTGGCAATCAGGTTGCCCGTGTCCGCGGCGAGGAAGTCCCCAGCGCCGTCAAACTCGACACGGAACCCCAAACGTTTAAGCTCCTTGGCGCAAAACGCGGCCACTTTTCCCTCGTGGCGCGACGGACTCGCCAACTGGACCAGTTGCAAGAAGAGGGCCAACACACCTGCTTCATTCATGTCATCACGCCTTGAAACCTGCTGCTGCGAGAACGCGGACAATCGCTGGAGGCCCAGCCATCCGTCCCCCAGCCGCGTCGGCGGTTCCCCCATTCACACGCTATCACCAGGCGTCACCGGCCGCGGCCAGCGATGCCCCCGAGCACCCATATGACCCCCATCGCCACCACGAAAATCGCTACAATGAGGCCGCTTGTCATGGCCAACGAACTCATCCGAATCCCCTCCTCATTGGCCAGCGGCCGCCGCAAGCACCGCTGCCGTCTGTGGACCGTGGGTTAGAAATCCATTTCAAACACATCCGCGAATGAGGTGCGCAACCGGTCTTCCCACTCAGCAAACGGCACCTCGCTCCCCAATTCGGCGGCCACCGAGGTCACCCCGCGGTCGCTGATGCCACAGGGAACGATGGCGTTAAAGTGGGCGAGATTCGTCGTGACATTGAGCGCGAGTCCGTGCGCCGTGACGAATTCTCCGTTCAGGCGACGTTTGACACTGGCGCCCACGGCGCAAATTTTGCGGTCTTGCACCCATACCCCCGGGTACCCCTCGCTGCGGGTGCCCTGAATATCCAACTCCGCGAGCGCTCGAATGACGGTTTCCTCTAGCATGCGGACGTACCTTCCCACGTCGTTGCCCCAGGGAGCAAGGTGCAGCACGGGATACAAAACCCACTGCCCGGGCCCATGATAGGTCACGTCGCCCCCCCGGTCCACCTCGCGGATGGTAAAACCCATCTGTTCCAGAGCGGCGGGCGGTGTCAGGATGTGTTCAAAGGTGCCCGCCTTGCCAATCGTGATCGTCGGCGGGTGTTCCACCGCATACACGGTTTGCGCTTCGTCGTGCCCGTGCAACACCGCATCGCGCCGCGCCATCTGTTCGGCAAGCGCAGCATCGTAATCCATGCGACCGAGAGAACGCCAGATGCCACGCACACGACTCATGGCCGCACCGTCGCCCCCTCGCTATTACCGGCCCTCGCCGCTTGCTGCGCTGGCCGGAGCGACTGCAAAGGCATGCCGTCGGCCCGCAGGACCTGTTCATGCGCGTGATACGAGCTGCGAACCAACGGGCCCGCCTCCACATGGGCAAAACCACGCTTCAGGCCCTCCCCGCGCAGCCGCAGAAACTCTGTTGGCGTATAAAACCTCTCGACCAACAGGTGCTTTTTGGTCGGCTGCAGGTATTGGCCAATGGTCAGGATGTCGCAATCCACCGCCCGCAGGTCGTCCATGGTCTCGAGGATCTCCTCCATGGTTTCACCCAAGCCAACCATGATACTCGACTTGGTGCGGATATCAGGCCGCATCTCTTTGCTGCGTCGCAACAACTCCAACGTGCGGTCGTACTTGGCTTTCGACCGAACCTTGTCCGACAAGCGCCGCACTGTCTCCACGTTGTGATTGAGGATATCTGGTGAAGCATCGAGCACCGTCTTCAGGGCGTCCCAATTACCCATGAAATCGGGAATCAGAACCTCAACCCCGCATTCCGGCACGCGTTCCCGGATAGCGCGAATCGTCGCGGCGAATATGGAAGCCCCACCATCGTCCAGGTCGTCGCGTGCTACGCTGGTGACGACGACATGCTGCAAGCCCATGGCGACCACGGCGTCGGCCACGCGCTTGGGCTCCGCCAGGTCGAGGTGGCTCGGTCGTCCGCTGGTGACGGCGCAAAACCGGCAGGCCCGGGTACACACGTCACCCAGGATCATGAACGTGGCCGTACGCTGCTCCCAGCACTCGTAGATATTCGGGCACCGGGCCTCTTCACAGACCGTGTGCAGTGCACGCCCACGCATGATGTCTTTCAGCTGTTTATAATTGGGCCCCGTACGGATTTGGATCTTCAGCCATTCCGGGCGAGACTTGGCCTGTTCACGCATGATGTGTTCCTTCTGTTGCTGCTTTTCCACCCACTTCGGGTTGGTCATGAGGAAACGCACCCCCTCACGCCTTGGCGGCGTCCAGTCTGACTCCAGTGTAGTCGAAAGCGGGCGGAAAACAAAGGCGGCTCCCCACCAAAGACACAGCTCCAGGACGACAGCCAGCCTCAGCGGCTCCCGCCGGCAGCGACCTGAGGTAGGTTGCTCGTTATACTTCCCCAGCCGGACCTTGATGCCTGAGATGGATTGATGACGGGTTGGGAAAGGATTTTGAAATCGCTTTCAAATAACGGAAACTCGACGCCCTCCACGCCCTCATCGCGGCTAAATGCAGCTTTCACCCGTCCACACGGTGCAACCGAGCCCGTGACGTCGGCGAAAAACGCCCGCGCTGCCCGCTCGCGACAGCCGTAGAAGAACCGCAGATCCTCTCTGTGAACCTGGCTCCTGTGCGGGACGTCCAGAGAATACCGGCCGGCCATAGTGCCGGCCGCTGGCCCAGCAGCATGGGCAGGATGGACAGAAGCCGCGGCCCGGACGGATGAATCTGGACATCGGGCTTTGCCCACGCCTTGCCGATGCGTGTCTCACTCGTCGACGGGCGGGCCGTCCGTCGCGGTCCCCGTGTCAATACGGCAAATGACCGTGCCCACCTCTACCGTGTCGCCTTCCTCGACAAGGATTTCGGTGATCACGCCATCCCATTCGGACGGAATCTCCGCATTGACTTTGTCCGTCATCACCTCGAGCAAGGGTTCATGTTGACTTACGTGATCGCCGACCTGCTTTAACCATTTGCCGATGGTGCCTGCACTCACGCTCTCTCCCAGTTGGGGCATCCGTACGTCGGTCATCGATATCCCCCTTTGCGTTAGCTAACCTTTCGGTGTAGAGGCCGAAACGCGCGACTCCCCAGTCCCAGTATCCATCAGCGAGGACGCGCTGTCAAAAGCGTCAATTCGCGCATAGCAGCCGCGATGTTCTCGGCATCCAATGAAATTATGGATGCGCGCGTTCCCAAGACGGAGTGAAGGACATCGGGCACCCTTGGGTCACGCTATCGATAATGTGAAACCATTCCCTCCATGACCAGCGCCCGGCGGCCGTGCGACGGAATGTAGGTGCTCATCACCCGGCGCATCTGCTCTATCCGCGCTTCCGCCATCCTGTCGGCTGCCTGATAGGTCGGGATGCGCTCACGTTCAGCCGTCTCGTACAGCTGCAGCATGATGTCATAGATGCGTTCAACCTTGGCCTGCGCGCGAGCCGGGTTGTACCCCTCCAACTCATCGGCGACATTGATCACACCGCCTGCGTTGATGACATAATCGGGTGCGTACAAAATTCCCATCTCGTGCAGCCGATCCCCGTGCCGGGCCTCTGCGAGCTGATTGTTGGCCGATCCGGCAATCGCCTTGCAGCGCAGTCTGGGTATGGTGTCGTCGTTGAATACGCCCCCAAGGGCGCAGGGCGCGAAGATGTCACACTCTACGGAGAGGATCTCGCTGGGGTCCACGACCTCAGCGTGCAGCAGGTTCGCCGCTCGGCGCACCGCCTCTTCATGGATGTCGGCGACTACCAATCGGCCACCCGCCTGGTGTACATGTTCAGCCAGCGCGTAGCCGACGCTCCCCAATCCTTGGATGGCCACTGTTCGCCCCGCGAGGTCGGCAGACCCAAGCGCCACCTGCGCCGTCGCCTGCATCCCGCGAAACACTCCCAAGGCGGTCATCGGACTTGGACTTCCAGACGATCCGTACGCCTGCGACACCCCGGTAACGTAGGGCGTTTCCTTGTGAATCAAGTCCATGTCATCCACCGTCGTGCCCACGTCTTCTGCCGTGATGTAGCGCCCGTTCAGGCTTTGGATGTAGCGGCCTAAGGCCCGGAACATGGCCTCGCTCTTGTCGGTCCCCGGGTTGCCGATGACGACCGTTTTCCCGCCCCCGAGGTTCAGTCCCGCGGCCGCGTTCTTGTAGGTCATCCCCCGCGCCAGCCGCAGAGCGTCCAGGATGGCCTCTTCTTCCGAATCGTAATTCCACATCCGGCACCCTCCCAAAGCGGGGCCAAGCGTCGTGTCGTGGATGGCAATCACCGCCTTGAGCCCGGACGCTCGGTCGTGGCAAAACACCACCTGCTCATAGTCGTATTGCTCCAGATAGGAGAATAATTCCATCCCAAGCCCCCCTAGACGGATTGTCCATAGGATAGTGTGGTTTCGGATGCCGGATACATACCGAGCGGGCGTTCTTCGCCCACACGGCGCCCCATCCCATCATGCCCAATCGCTATTCAGGCATCATAATGAAAACGCTTTCATTATAGATCGAAAACACAACTCTGCGAACTGTCGTCAGGGATTTCCGTCTCCCATCTTTATATATAGCAACCGCGCAGAGAAATGCCAAGGACTTTTGGATATGATAGAATGAAGCCAGAACCCGGAAGAGAATTCGGGAACCACAGACTCATGTTGCGCAGCGCTTGCATCCCATGCCTACATGTGGAAGGGAAGGACCTGGCCTTGCGTTCCTTGGCTGCCTGGATGATCTTGCTGGTCGTCTTCTTGCTCGCCGGCGAAGGATTCAATCTGTTTCGAGTCCATGCCGAACTGTGGCTGGCGTTCGGCCAACCGAGGGACGCATGGTGGGCTGTCTTCGGCGTGCTGCTGGGTCTGGGCGCGACCGCCTGGTTGGGCGGGTTTATTTACTACCGGGACAAAAAACGCGGCAAGCTGGGCAAACGAGCCCGGCGTTCCCGCCCAACGCATGCGCCCCCTCGTGACGTGCTCTGACGCTGTCTGCGCCCTGGCCCGGGTCACCAGGCGACATCCGCCGCTCCACAGTCAACCCAGGTCCATGCAGCTCAGTCCACGCGTACAAAGTCTCCACTCTGGCCGCCCGATTTTCGCAACAGACGAATGCACTCAATCGTCATTTCTCGATCCACAGCCTTGCACATGTCGTATACGGTTAGGGCCGCCACACTGCATGCGGTCAAAGCTTCCATCTCCACCCCGGTCGCATAGGTTGTGCTCACGCTCGCCGTCAATTGCAGGAGGGCAGTGTCATGGCTGTCCGCAGGTAACCACTGGCTGACCACCTCCACTTTGCTCAACGGCAGGGGATGGCACAATGGAATCAGGTCAGAGGTCCGCTTCGCCCCCATCGTACCGGCCAACTCAGCGACTACTGTCACATCCCCTTTGGCAATGGATTGACTCTCCACCAACTGGCGGGTCCTTGCTGCCATGCGCACGCGCGCCTCCGCCACCGCCTCGCGCCGGGTGGCCGGTTTGCCACTCACGTCGACCATGCGTGGTCGCCCGCGGTCATCAAAATGGGTGAACCCCTTCTCCAGCATGTATGATTCCTCCTGTTGCAGACAGTCGACGCTCACGTTTCGATATGGTATCGTCACATTGAGGTGATGGGACGTGAAGATCCGTGTCCGACTGTTCGCAGGGATTGCAGAGACGATACAACTGCGTGAACTCACCCTCAATGTACCTGTAGGCACATCCATCCTGCAACTGCGCCATCATCTGATGGAACAATACCCGCAAGCCAGCCAAGAGATTGCACAAGCCATGATGGCGATTAACCGGTCCTACGCTGACGATGGCGCCACGCTGCATGAGGGCGACGAAATAGGAATTATACCTCCGGTCAGCGGTGGAGACGCTCTGCCCTCATGTGTCATCAGTGCCCATCCACTGGATGTCGCACAGGCGTTTCATCAACTGGAAAGCGTCCACCATGGCGGCACGGTCTTGTTTGTGGGGACGGTACGCGAGTGGACGCGTGGTCGGCAAACCAGCCATTTGGAGTATGAAGCCTACACCGACATGGCCCTGGCCCAGATGAAAAAGATTGAAGACGATGTGAAAGCCATGTATCCAGATGTCTGGACCCTGCAGTGGCACCGGATTGGGCGTCTGCTCCCGAGTGAAATCGCTGTCATCTGCGCCGCCTCTGCACCACACCGCGCCGATGCGTTCGCGGCCTCACGCATGCTGATTGACCGCCTTAAGAAAGAAGTACCCATCTGGAAAAAGGAGTTTTACGCGAACGGCGAAACCACCTGGAAAAGCAATCCAGAGGCCGCTCGTGAGCCCGAGGAAGGCTGAAGACAAGGGGGCCAGGCGTCGATCAAGCGCTGCCCGCCAGAAAAAACCCGGATTATGCGCACATCCATTGGTAGACTCCTTCCTCATCAGGAGCCACGTACGCCAGACCCTCGTCTTGCAGCCAGTCCAGATACCCTAACGTCTCCGAGAGGATGAGGGAAACTTGGTCGGTGTGCCGCGGGAACAGGAGGCGCGCCAGCTCGTAAGCGTTGATAGGAGAATGCCGACACAAGCACTGCAAGACATTCTGCCTGCGCACCTCCAGCTCCTGGAGACGCCGATGAATGAGCGGCACCGAATCCACAATCACCGGGCCATGGCCTGGATACGTGGTTTTGATGGGCAGCTGTGCCAGCTCCCGCAAACTGCGGCGGTAGTCGAGCAGACTGCGGCTGCGTTCGGCTGCAGTCCCCGAGTCCGCGCCTGGCAGCGGTTCAATAATAGGATTGGGAGAAATGTGCGGGAGCAGTTGGTCACCGGCCAGCAACTCCCCGCTGTCGCTGTTCCACAGGGCAATCGCCGCCTGCGCGTGTCCAGGCACTTCAAAGACCTGGAACTGGGGCAGTGGCGGTAACGGTTCTCCGGCACGTACAGGATGGGTAACTACCGACCGGTCGTTCCAACGATGGAACAATAAAAGCCCCTCCAGCGCTCTCGCCGCGGCTTCCTCGGGAACCCCCATGTCATGGTACAAACGGCGATAAAATTCTGCGCGGTACGCATCGTGCGCTCCCCCCGGCTCCAGCCAGTCCGAAACACGCGGATGGCTGTAAACCGGTACGCCCTGCGCCTGGAAACGCCGCGTGTTGCCGACATGATCCACGTGACCGTGAGTCAAGACAATGCCCGTCACGTCCGCGGGTGTCAGTCCGTACTGCGCCAATCCGCTCACCAGCGCGTCCCAGGCCGGGGCGTACCGAGGTCCACAGTCGACCAGTAGACACTGTCCCATTCCGCACAAGAGATAGGCATTAACCGGGCCCACCGGCAACGGCGTCGGCAGTTCCAGCGGATAAACTGTCACATGGTCGCAAAGAAGCTGTGCGTGCATATCCAGCCCTTCCTTTCGGCCCTTCGCGCGGCGTGCAATCGTCACGCCTTTGCGTTCATGATACGCAATCGTGCAATGACCCGCAATTCTTCTAAACTATGAGGGCGGTTCATAGAATGGTGTATAGGACAGGCCCACCCCCGCATCTTGCCCCAGTCCGCAGCGATGAACGACGGAAAGGAGAAGGCTCATGCCAAAAGCACGCACTCGCCAGGTTGCCCGGTTTATCCTCTCGTTGGTCTGGATCATGGTCTTGAGCTGTGGGTGCTTGGGCGGAGTCAGGTGGATATACGGAGCACAGGGCACAGCAAAGCTCGAGGCCTCCCGTTTGGCCACGGCGGCCGTCACCGAATGGGTCGGAACCGCCCAATACGAAAAGGCAGACCAAGTGCAACGCCGCAGTTTGATGGCCGCCCTGGGCCAGATCTTGAATCTTCCGTTCACGCAACCCTTGACGATGATCACGAGTCAACTGCCGGCAACCCAAGCCCCCTATGTACCCGCGTCATCGGATCAGGCCGGGTTGTTTCAGACCATCACCCAATGGGAGAGCAAGTCGCCGCAGGAGAAGCCGATTGCGATGGGCTGGATTCCCTACAACAACGTGCCAGCCACCATTGAAATGATTCGTGAGAGCCCGGGTATCACGGTAGTAAGTCCGAAGTGGCTCACCCTTAACAGCGACGGGTCGATCACCAGCCGCGTTCAACCCGAAGTGACGAAATACGCACACCAGCACGGGATTGCCGTGTGGGCCCTCGTGGATAACCAATTCCGATCCAGCTTGACCCATCAGGTTCTCTCCTCGCCGGCGGCCCGCCGGCGTGCCGTGCAGCAACTGGTCCATGTGGTGAAGATTCAAGACCTGGATGGACTGAACATCGATTTTGAGAATGTGTACAGCGCCGATGAGAACGCGTTGACCCAGTTTGTGGGGGAATTGCATAAAGCGTTGGCGCCCTTGCACAAGACCTTATCTATAGACATCACGACCGACATCGTATTCCTTCGCGACGACGCGGCCTACTTTCACGCCGGGCTGGCGGCGCAGGCAGACTACATCGCGCTCATGGCCTATGATGAACACTGGGGAGGAGACAAGACACCCGGTCCAGTGGCCGATGTTCCCTGGGTCACGCAGGCGGTCGAAGACCTTCTGAACACCGGAGTGCCGGCCGACAAGGTCATACTCGGCGTGCCTTTCTATGGACGCTTCTGGTATGTTCACAAAGCCGGATGGGTGTCCGACACAGCGGTGGCGCTTCCCAATGTTGATGAGATTCTGCGGATTCACCACGCGACCGCCCATTGGGACGACAAACTGGGTGTCGCCACCGTCCGCTACCCCAAACCGGACGGATACGAGGTTGGTTGGTACGACACCCCGCGGACCCTGGCCAAAAAACTCAATTTGGTCAGTGAATATGGGTTGGCAGGCGTGGCGGTCTGGTCGCTCAGCCTATCCGACAAACAGACCTGGACCGCACTCACGGACAACCTGCGGCAGGCCCTGTCTTGATTGCACAAGAGTGGCGGTAGCGGTCCTGCCGCCGGAACCGGCGGAAAGGCGGGAGTTATCCCCCCTGCATCTCGGCGGCTACATCGCGGCTCCCAACCCAGGTGCTACGACCGCCCCTCGAGCATGCGCCGCAACTGCTCCAACTGCTTGCGGACCTGAGCTTGCCGGCGGATGAGCGACAACACGTAAACCAGCGTGCCCACCCAGACCACACCGACGGCTGCCCACAGGTAAATCAACGAATCCCTCATCAGCGTCCCCCTCCCTGTACATGCGCTGCCTGCCCGCGGGCGCGACGGATCTGTTCCCGCATGCGAATGGCCTCCATGCGGGTAATTTCCAGCTGAAAACGCAGCCAGAACAGCAGACAAAACAACAGAAGGAACGCCACAAAGCCCAACAGCAAGGGCCACGTCATGGAATCCGGCATGTGAAAGCCACTGTCGTCAATGACGGTGGGATGAATCGAACGCCACCAGGTGACCGATTCGTGAATGATGGGGACGTCGAGGAACGCCACAATGGCGTAGACTGCCGCCACCCTGCCACGCCGCTCCACCCCATCAATCGTCTGGCGCAGCAACAGATACGCAACGTACAGGAACCACAGGATGAGCGTGGTGGTCAGCCTGGGGTCCCAGGTCCACCAGGTATTCCAGACCGGGCGTCCCCAGAGCGACCCCGTCAGCAGGGTGAACGTGGTAAACAGTAGACCTATCTCAGCCGCGCTGGCAGCGGCGAGGTCCCACGTCAGCCGGCGTCGTATCAGATACCCCACGGATGCGGCGAAGCTTACGAAAAACGCCAGCAGAGCGGTCCAAGCACTGTTGACGTGGACATAGAGAATGCGCACGAGGTCTCCCATGTGGACCTCGGGCGGCGAAAGAACCAACGCGCACCACAGGAACACCAACATCCAGGCCCCCACCAGAGCGACGAACAGGATGTTCGGTTTCATATCACACCTCCAGCAGCGTCTCGTAGACCAACCAGGGCAACGCACCAAACAGTATGAGATAGCCCAGCACGACATCCAGCCAAACCGAGGGCCAAGGGTTTCCAGCCAGCATGGCGGCGCTGAGCCTTGTCAGTGCCAAAAACAAGGGAACGGCCAGAGGAAACAGGGCCAGGGGCAAGAGCACCTCGCGCAGGACACTGGACGCGAACACAGTGACCAACAGTCCGCTGATCCCGGACATGCAGGCTCCTCCCATGGCCTGTACAGCTATAAAGCCCAACGGACGACCGGGCGGCGATGGATGGAGGAAGAGGAAAAAGGCACCTATGGTTACCGCCTGAGCCCACCACAAAAACAGCGTGGCTGTGGTCCAGCGCGCGTAAAAAATCACGCTGCGGTCAACAGGTAACATCTGCAACGCGTCCCGGGCGCCAAGCTCCCCGTCTCGGGTATGGGTTTGCCGCGCCGTCACGGCGTTCATGAAGAAGACCATCATCCACAGGAGGCCGGCCGACCAGTCCGCGCTGAGGCGGTCCGGCGCTCCCAAGGCCAGGCCGAGCAGGAGCACCAACAGGACCCCCAGGACCGGAGCCGACACCACAACGCGAGCGCGCCGCAATTCCTGGCGCACATCGCTTGCCACCAGCCATGCATACACCCGGACCGCGGTCATTGAAGCACCTCGAGTTGGCCGTTGTGCAAGGTCAGCCCCACATCGGCCTGTGCCCAGGTCTCTTCCTCATGCGTTACCAAAAATACCGTTTTCCCGGCGGCACACGCTGTATCCAGTACATCCCCGACCCATTCCCGCGCCTCTTCGTCCAAGCCGTCGAACGGTTCATCCAACAAAATCAGTTCAGGGTCATGCAGGAAGGCGCGCGCCATGGCCGCCCTCTGCCGCTGCCCCTTGGATAGCTGCCGCACCGGCAGTTGGGCGCACTCCGTCAGTCCCGCCGCGTCCGTCCACCACCTGGCGCAGCGGCCAGCCTGCGACAACCCGTACAAACGGCTGAACCAAACGAGGTTCTCCAATACTGTCAGGTCCCCGTAGAGCATCGGAGACTCCAACACCACCCCCATCCGCCTGCGATCCTGTACCCTCATCGGGCGTCCGGACCACAGGAGGCGTCCGCGGGTGGGTCTTGTCAGACCGGCCATGATGCGCAACAGGGTGGTCTTTCCGCTCCCATTGGGCGCACGTAACGCATAACGTTGTCCGGCCTCCAGGCGGAGCGTGATGTCTTCCAATACGACCCGGAAATTAAACTCTTTCGTGACATCGCACAACGCCAACATATCCGTTACTCCTTGCTAGGAATCTTTCCTGTAGTCAGCCGTCACGTCTCGCGTCGTGTGACGTCCCGTCCATCGGAGTGCGGCTTGCCGACTCCCGCCACGGCCCGTAAAGTCCGCCCAGCTGGCGAGACCCAAGCCGGCCCGCCCGCTCATGCCCCAAGATCCCCAACGAGAACACGATGGCCGCCAACAGCAGATTGCCCACGGCTTCCGCCGTATGCACGGTGGAGTCGGCCGTCTTGCCAATCACCGGAAGACCCAGACTGGAAGAACTCGCGGCGGCCGTTGGCAGCTGTTGAATGCTGACTGGCAGGTCGGCGCGTGCAGCCAGCCCCGGGTGTGTGAACACCCGATACACGGTCCCCGAAATCGCTACCGTATCGGTCTGCGTGGACAAATTGGAGGCCGACAGAGCGGTGTCCCCGATGGGCAGATACAGGTGCAGTTCCTCCACTGGATACGTCTGCCCCACATTCACCACGACCGATCCGTTCGGAACCCACGGCACCCAGTAAGTCACTGTGAGGGTGCTGCTCCCTGCCGGGGCACCCCGTGCAACACGCACCCCTCCGTTCGTGCGGACCAAGACATGGTTACCCATCTGCACGCCGTGAGCGCCATGCGGCAACGGCAGGGTGACGTCCTGTGGCGAGTGACCAGGATTATACACGCGAAGTTGCTCGACAATCTGCAACCGGTGGCTTTGTCCCTCCGGCAGAAAGAAGTAGGCTGCTTCGACCACACGCAGTGTGGAAGCTGCCTCGACCGTGCTTGCCCAAGCTCCAGTCAGAGCGAAAACAGAGCATAAGACCCCCAGCAGGAGACGGCCAAACCAGCCACACCAACGGCTAAGACGGGGAGGCATCACGTGCATCCACCCCCTGCCCGGGAGCCCGGACTGGACCAACGCGCGGCCGCGCCCAGCCTGGCGCTCACGCTGCTGGGCCAGAGACTGAACAAGGTGCCAAAGATCATCAAGTATCCACCCCACCAGATCCAGGACACCAGCGGGTTCAAATGAAAATCAAACACGGCTCGCGTGCCGCCGGACGTGCCTATCATCACGACGTATAGATCCGCCAGTGGCCGATTGTAGATGGCAACATTCGTCAAGGGCTGCTGGCCGTCTTCGTAGAAGGTCACGGCAGGGCGCAGCACACCCAACGTACGGCCCTCCCGGGAGACCACCAAATCGGCGTACATCTGCCGGGTTCCCTCCCCCGGCTTTACGGCCATGTCGGCAAAAGTCAATTGATACGCCCCGATGGCAGCCGTCTGGCCCGGAGCCAATACCTGTTGCTTTTCTATGTGATAAGCTCCAGAACCAACCACGCCCACCGCCATCACGGAGAAGGCCAGGTGCACACAATACCCCCCCCAACGCCGTCGGTGGTTGGCGATGACCGCGCACAGGCTCCGTCCCAGCCCGTCACCGGTCTCCGCCATCCGTCTGCGCAGGACGGCAAGCCACTCAGACAAGACGCTGGCCATCACCCACGCGGCAGCCAACATCGCTGCCGCGGTCAGCCAAGGTAATCGCCCGTAAGCTATGTACATCCACAGCGTGGATACGCCGGCCGCAGCCAACGCCACGAGACCGGAACCCAGTGACGAACGCACAACCTCAACAACCGACGACATTCGCCACGCTATGCGCGGGCCGACCGCCATGAGAGCCAGCACGACCACGGCCACAGGCAGTGCCACACTGTTGTAAAAAGAAGCGGAGACCACCATTTGTCGACCGACCAGCAGTTGCGACACAAGCGGGTAGACGGTTCCCCACAAAACAGCAAACATAACGGCCAAGAGCATGAGATTGTTGAGGAGCAGTCCCGACTCGCGGCTGACCACAGCCTGCAGGCGCCGTCTGGAACGCATGGACCTACCCCGCAACAGGATGGTTGCCACGGAGAATGCCACCACGACGCCGATAAACGTAAGGTAATCCGCTCCCAACGGCCCATCGGCAAACGCGTGGATGCTCCACACCGTTCCACTTCTCGTCAGGAACGTCCCAAACAGGGTGAGTATGAATGTCAGGGCGATGAGGACCATGTTCCATAAAGAGAACAGACCGCGCCGCTCTTGAGCCATCGCGGTGTGGAGAAACGCCGTGGCGGTCAGCCACGGCAGCAAGGAGGCGTTCTCGACCGGATCCCAAGCCCAATAGCCGCCCCAACCCAGTTCCTCGTATGACCAGTGCGCCCCGTACACGATTCCGATACCGAGAAACAGCCATGCCACCATCGACCAACGGCGAGTCACACGCAGCCACGCGTCGCCAGTCTGTTTTAGCCATGCGCAAGCCATGGCGTAAGCATAGGGGACAGTGAAGCCGATGCAGCCAAGGTAGACATTGACAGGATGAACGGTCATGCCTGGATTCTGCAGCAAAGGATTCAGGTCATTGCCAACGGCCGCAGGGTGAGGCAAGCGCGCGAATGGATTGGCCACCAACACAATCAGCACCCCATAAAAAAGGGTGATGCCGCTGAAGATGCAAAGGGCCAGGGCCGCCACCCGCTGCTCACCATCGTGGCGGATGGCCGCCAGAACACTGCCGTACAGAGTCAGAATCAGCACCCAGAAGAGTAAGGAGCCCGCGTTGCCGCCCCAAAAAGCGGCCATTCGGTAGACGAGAGGCAGGTGCGGCCCCGTATACTCGGCAACATATGTATAGGCCAGGTTTTCGCTCACCAACAGTTCCACCAAAGCGGCGGAGGCCAGCGCGGCCAGGGCGAACTGAATAAGCATCAGCGCCCGGCCCACGCGCAGGCGGTTGGGCGTGGGCCTAGCAACCGTCCAGCCGTGCCAGGCCATGGACAGGACGAGAACGGCCAGAAGCACCCGCAAGGCGGCCTGTCCCAGTTCACCAATCCACACACAGAGCCCCCCTTGCTCACCTGCTTCATTTCGCGGATGCGGCTGTGTACTGCTGCGGTTGAGCTTCGTACTTGGACGGACACTTGACCAGCAAGGTGTGGGCGACAAAGCGTCCGTTGGACTGCAACTTGCCAGTTACAATCACTGGCCAGTCATTGGCGAAATCATCCGGCTCAGGCCCATGAAACACAACCGGCAGGCGTTGATTCGTTTTCGGGTCCCGCAGGGTAAACTGAAGCAGCTGCTGCTCCGGCTGCCACCGCACGCTTGCGGCGACGACATCACCGCTCACCGTCGCTTCCTGGCCATCCGCCCGCGCACCCTCTGCCGTCAATTCCGCGACCGTCATGTAATAGGTTGCGGCATGCGTCACCGCCGTTCGGATGAGGACGGCCAGCACGCCCACCACCAGGACCAACGCCGCCACCAGCTTGATCCGTACGGACACCCCGCATTCACTCCCCGATTTTCACTGACCACCGCCCAGTGAAACCCACCGCCCTGTGTTAGTCTCGAGAACCAGGCCACAATGCTCGACGCCCGATGCGCTATAATGTCTAACATGAAGAAGCAAACGTCCAACTGGCCTCCCAGCCGACTCAGCCAGAAAACAAAAACTCGACTCATGGAAATCTATGACCGGTTGTACCGCCATTTTGGCGACCGCAAGTGGTGGCCCGCCAAAACCCGCGAGGAAATCGTCATCGGAGCCATCCTGGTGCAAAACGTCTCGTGGGCGAATACCACAAAAGCCATCCAAGCGCTTGAGGACCGCGGTCTGCTCTCCTTTCGCGCGCTCGACGCGGCCGACACTGCGCTTCTGGAGGACTGCCTCATCCCGACACGGTTCTATCGGATGAAAGCGCAAAAGCTGAAGGCGTTTTCCGGTCATCTGAAGAACCGGTATGGTTTTGACCTCGACGCGATGCTGGAACAGCCCGAAGACACGCTGCGCTCAGAATTGTTGTCCATCCACGGCATCGGTCCGGAAACGGCGGACGATATCGTGCTGTACGCCGCCGCCAAACCGAGCTTTGTCATCGACGCGTACACCCGGCGTATTTTCCATCGCCTCGGCATGACTCCGGAAAACCCCGGCTACGAAGCGATGCGCAGTTGGTTTATGCAGCACCTGCCGCGCGATGTATCCCTCTACAATCAATACCACGCGCTCATTGACGCGCTCGGCAATCGAGTCTGCCGACAGTCGCGGCCTGATTGCGCCAACTGCCCACTCCTGGAACTGTGCCTGCACGGAAACAGACACCTGCCTGAGAGCAGGCGTCCTTAGCCTAGTCACTCGATTGCGACATATCAGCCCCGATGCCAATAAAGAGCGGCACCACCATCAGGACAATCCCAATAAACTCCCAGAACCCGCGCAACTGCACAACCATCACGAGACCAGCCAGCATCAGGACCAGACCTGTCACAAACAACCCGGCGGCACGTGACAATAAAGTCACCTCCGTTTGTAGAGATGGAATTTTCGCGCTTGGGCGTATGATGTGAACCTATTATATCACTCCACAAGGTGGACGCATAGATGGCCTGGCCGCGCATAGCCTGGCACGGCCCGGTACAAGATAAGGGTGAAACTTCCACATAGAGGAGGAATTTGGATGAGAAAAGGAACCATCGCCGCCTGGCTGCTGGCAGGGTTTGCGGTGTTCACCGCTTGGCCGGCGTGGACGCAGCCAGCGTCCGCCCACTCCGTACTCCCATGGTCGACCGCCGCGGACACTCACAAGCCTGCTCCATCACACCCGCCTGGAACGACGGACAAAACGGACAAGCACAAGAAAGACCGGTGGGGCACGCATAAGGACGGTCATGACGACAAAGACCATGACCAAGATAACCACGCCCACGACATGGACGACTGACGGATTGACAGAATGGGCCGCGGGATCATCTCCCACGGCCCATCCACCTTACCAGCCCCCTGTGAACGGGATGCCCTGCGAATAGCCACCTTCCCCAGACGAGTATCCACCTTGGTCTCCGAACCCTTGTGAGTCGTCGCTTTGTCCTTGCCCATTCGCGTCGTTGGGCGTGGACATTTTTTGCACCGGAATGGTCAAGGTCAACCTCTTTTGCCCACGGTACACAGTGACCTGAACCTTGTCTCCGGGTTTGGTTTCAAACAGCGCCGTGCGCAGGTCCGCCGTGTCCTGCACGTTGGTTGAATTGATGCGGACAATCACGTCGCCCGCCTTCAAACCGGCATCCTTAGTGGCTGTGGACGTCACCTTGAGCACGTACACACCCGTGTTCGTGGGCACGCCTTGCAGATAGCTGGGCGGCACCTCATCCACCGGGTATGCCTCTATCCCCAGCGCCGGGTGGGTGGCGTGGCCAGATTGGATGATTTCAGAAGCCACCATCTTGACCAAGTTGGCTGGGATGGCAAATCCTATCCCTTCCACGCCTTCCTCCGCGATCTTGCTGCTCGTGATGCCGATGACCTGACCCTCGATGTTCAGCAAGGGTCCCCCGCTGTTGCCCGGGTTAATGGCGGCGTCGGTCTGAATGACCGATTGGTAATCGAGCGTCTGTTGCGATTCCGGCTCCTCCACCGGCATTTCGCGCGACTTGGCGCTCACGATGCCGGACGTCACCGAATCCGTGAAGTCAAGTCCCATCGGTGTACCGATGGCCACCACCGGTTCCCCGACCTCGATGCTGTCCGAGTTGGCCAAGGGCAGCGGTTCCACTCCGGAAAAGTTCGTCGCACTCGTCTTCAACACGGCCAAGTCGGTGTACGGATCGGTACCAACCACTTCGGCCGACACGTGTTTCCCTGATTCCAGCACCAAGCTCACTTTCGAACCGCCTTCAACCACATGGTTGTTGGTCACCAGATAGGCCGTATCGCCATTCTTCTCTATCAACACTCCGGTTCCGATGTCCGACTCTTGATCTTGAGTCTGCTGCGTAAAGAAGTTCTGTGAGGACGTGTAGTTGACCACAGCCGCCACAGCCGGCGCGGCCTTCTTCACCAACTGCGTGATCCCGCTCGTCACATTCACGTCCACGTTGGTCGACGTGACCGCCGGGGCCCTCGAACTCGTACTGGACGCGGGCGTGTTGGACGCCGTGGACGAAGCTTGCAGGTGCCGTGTCGCCCACGGCAATGCGGCCATGGTCGATCCGGACCCGACAATGGCGGAAACGACACACACGGCAACCCACTTCCACACTCCTGGACCCTGTTTGCTCATGAACAACCAACCTCACTTTGTATGTCGATAGAGAGATTCCTGTTCGGTCGGTTTATACATTACACGCCCTGTCTTGAATGCACCTTGAATTGACAACCCTGCGGGCCGCAGCCCGCCCGCTGCGGACAGCGCCTTCCAGACAAGCGGGCCAACCGGTATCGGTCCAATCCCCAGCCACCAGCAGCCCAGGAACCAAACCCTGGCAGGGAAACCGGTACTGACGGATGCCTGGCTCGGCCAAAAACGTGGCCTGCGCCTGCCAAACACAGACGGCCTGCAGGAGTCTGGCTGCCCCCGCTTTTGGGAACATCTGCCGCACTTGCTGGTCCACCTGGCGCACGAGCTGTTGACGCGGCTGCCCCAGTAGGCTGCCAGCCGCGCTGATGGAGGCGGCCAACAACCGCCCGTCCCATTCAGTGGTCCCAAGAAGCCGCCCGCGGTTGAATATAAAGGGCGCCGTCTGGCCGGCCCAAGCTGCCACTTCCCCGGCCATGACAGGCTGGTCATACAAAAGATACACATTCACGATGGGGCTCCAGGGCACCGAAGCCAGGCCGCGCAGTTCTGAAGAGCGAGCCAAATCATGGTGGAGCAAACGCGGGAGCACATCGTGCGGTACGGCGGCAATCACCGTCTGGGCCGCGACACGCTCCCCCGCCTTGGTTTGGACGCCGACAACCGTTCCCCCTTCCAGCTCAACGCGTTCAATCGCTTCCCCCAAGTGGACGTGCACGCCGCGCTCCCGGAGCACGCGTACGGCAGCTTCGGCCAAATCGCCCAACGGGCGTACAAAATAACCCAGACGCGCAGCGCGCCACCCGTTGACCACGCCCATCCGCAAAGCCTGTACCGCCAACCCCGCGCTGACCTTGTCGCATGAGCCGTTCAGAACCGCGACCCCAATTAAATCCCAGAGCCGCTCGATGGCGCGTGAGGATTGCCCGTGCTCGGCCAGCCAAGATGCAAAAGATTGTCCGTCAATCCGCTCAGTGTTACCCGTCATCACGGCCAATGCCGCCCAGAGAGCGCGCGCCCGTTCGGCCGGGGACAGATGGCGGTAACCCAGGAGGGACTGCAATAGGTGCAGGGGGCCCGGCAAACGCCGACTTTTTAACGTCTGCCAGGCACCGGACGCGTAGACAGGGACGGACAAAAGAGGTTGAAAGCGTACGGCCTCCTCCTGCCCAATTTGGCGCAGAACAGCCACGAACTCCGTGCAACAGCCCAGAAGCACATGCTGACCGTTGTCCAGATGCCAACCAGTGGAGGGGTGAATGAAGGAAAACGCACGCCCCCCAGGATGCGCTCTCCGTTCATACAGCCAAATCTCACACGCCGGGTGGATCTGGCTGAGTTCCAGGGCCGCCGCCAAGCCCGCCCAGCCGGCCCCCACGATGACGACACGACCGGCGCCTACCCGATTTGCTTCTGCCACAGGGCATCCCATATCAGGTGAATTTTTTTCGTTTTTGAGAGACTGATGCGCTCGGTCAACACGCTCTCCGGCTTGGCTTCAATGGCTTTGAAAAGTTCGAAGTACACCGCATAAATCATTTGCAAGCACCGCCTGGCATCCGCGTGGATTAACGGGAATAATTCCATAGCTTGTCGATAGTGTTCCCGGGCGCGCTCAAGCTGCCGCTGCATCAACTGGAGGAAGGGCGGCGTTTTGCGCCCCTTGCGGAGGTCGTCCAAGGTGCACCCAACCTCCTCCATGTCTTGAGATGGTATGTATATGCGATTGCGCCCCATGTCCTCTTTTAAGTCCCGCATGACATTGGTCAGCTGAAGCGCGATGCCCATCTGATTGGCCAGATGCGGCGCCTCCTCTCCTGTAAAGCCAAACACGTGAATGCACAATCGGCCGACCGAGCCTGCCACGTATTCGCAATACTGCTTCAGCTCAGCAAAAGTGGTAAACCGGACCGGTTTCAGGTCCACGCGCATCCCGCGAAGCAAGTCTTCGAACGGATCGATGGGGATGTGATAGCGGCGGATGGTGTCTCCCAGAGCTTGCACTACCGGGTGATCGTCCTCCAGATACGACGGCTCTGTGGCGCGGCGCAATAGTGATTCGGCTTCCTCCAGCCGCTTTGTGGCCAGATCTCCGGAAAACTCATCCACCGCGTCGTCGCAGATTCGACTCCACGCGTAGATGGCGTGCATCGCCAGGCGTTTTGGCTGCGGCAGGAGCATCATGCCGTAGTAAAAACTGCTTCCTCCTTGCTTGGTGATCTGGTGACACACCTTATACGCGTGCGACAGCTCCACGTTTTGTCACCTCCCGGTTAAGCCTGCGGCAGTGCAAACAGGGTGCGCACAGCAATGGAGACCTTCCCCAAACCGGACACAGTGGGCCGGCGAAACATGGGATCGTACCCCTGCCGGGCCAGGGCACGCAATATCGCCTGACCGCCGAGTCGGTACATGCGCAGCTGCATGCGCAGGCGGGGAGGCACCATCGCCTCCAACGCAGCCCCTTCGACAAACATCTGGGAAGCGCGTTCGGCCTGCATCTGGACACAGCGGCGGAGCGATTCGCTTCCCTTGCCTGCTCGCAAATCGGTCTCCGACCCACCACAGGCAGCCAGGTCTTGCAACGGCAGGTAAATCCGCCCTAACGGCACGTCCCGACCCAGGTCCTGCAGATGATTCACCACCTGCAGAGCCGAGCACGTCTTGTCCGACAAGCGCTGGCGGAGAGAGTCTGTAAACCCGAACAATGCCAGCACCAGACGCCCGACTGGGTTCGCCGAATAGCGACAGTACTCCATCAGGTCCTCCCAGGTCTGACAGGGCTGCGGCTGTTGATCCCGGCGATTGGCCTCCAACAAGTCCAAGAAGGGCTCTATCGGCAGCGAAAACTGCGCAATGGTCTGCTGTAAGGCTTGAAACACGAAATGCGTCGGTCGACCGCCGTAGCACGCCCGCAGCTGGCGCTCCCAGGCGGCCAGGGCCGCGAGGCGATCGCCTGGGTATTCATCCCCCAGATCGTCCACCCCTCGGCAGAAGGCGTACACCGCCCAGAAGTGCGGTCGCAAGGGCTTGGGCACAAACAAAGACACCACAGAAAAATTTTCATAATGGCGATGGACAACCTGCTTACACAAAGCGAAAGCGGCATCCTCGTCGCTGGCCAAACCTGCGTCCGGATCGACAACGAGCTGGGTCACCGCCATCACTCCCCTGCCAGCACAACCTGTCGATAGCGGCCCAAGGCCCACAATGGAAAAATGTCACGGTACATCTCGTATCCGATGTAAAAGTCCCGCGGAAAGCCGGTGCCAGTGTATTTCTGCTCGTTCCAACGCCCGTCAGGACGCTGATTGCGCAGCAAATAGTCCACCCCGCGCTGGACGCATTCGTGTTCCGCCCAGCCCCCGGCTATCAGCGCCATCAATGCCCAGGCAGTCTGGGACGGGGTGCTCTCGCCCACGCCGGCAAACCGCTCGTCCTCGTAAGAACGGCAATCCTCTCCCCAGCCGCCGTCCTCATTCTGGTGCTCGGCGAGCCAATGCAGCGACTTCTGCACCCAATCCTCTCGCACATCGATGCCGACCGCGGCCAACGCCGGCACGACCGCCCCGGTGCCGTACACATAATTCACGCCCCAGCGCCCGAACCAAGGTCCCGAGGCGGACTGCTGCTGGCGGAGATAGCCCACGGCCCGCTGGATCACGTCCCACGCATCGTCGTACCCGAAGCTGCCAAAGCACTCAAGGACGTGGGCGGTCACGTCTTCGCTCGGCGGGTCTATCACTTCGCCGAAATCGCAAAACGGAATTCGGTTGACCAGGGTACGCGTGTTATCCGCGTCAAAGGCGCCCCACCCGCCGTTTTTGCTCTGCATGGCAACAAGCCAGCGAAAACCGGCGGTCATCGCCTTGCGGCGCATGGCTTCATCGGGGAGGCGAAGACTGTTCAGGGCTTGCACCACAATCGCCGTATCATCGACATCCGGGTAGTTATCGTTATAGAACTCAAACGCCCACCCGCCTGGCTTCGCGTGCGGGCGGCTCACCTGCCAATCCCCACCAGTGAAGATCTGTTTCTCGCACAGCCATTCCCCCGCCTGTATGAGCGCAGGATGATCCGCCTGAACTCCGGCAGCGCGCAGAGCCAAGACGCTTAATCCCGTATCCCAAACCGGGGAAACGCACGCCTGGAACCACCACGTATCCCCTTCATCGACTGCAAAGCTGTCCAGTGCACGCCAGCCCTTTTCGAACGCCGGGTGTTGGCGTTGACCGCAAGCGTCTAGCGCTAACAGTGAATAAAACCAAGGCGGTTGAATGCCACCCCAGTTTCCGTCTGCCTCCTGATGCTCAACAACCCACTGCAAGGCCCGCGATTCCGCCGAGGAACGCAGCGGATGCCAAGGAAAACGACGATACGCTTTGAGCGCTCGGTCCAACACCGTAAATATGTCTCCGTCTCCGGCCGGCGGCGTTCCATTTGTGTGTAATTCCGGAACCTTCGCCCCGTCCGGGAGCGGGTAGACGGGCCTACGGTTCATCACGACGGTCAAAGCGACAACGGTGGCCCGTGCCCAACTGGCAAAATCATAGATATTCAACGGCACCCATTTCGGAAGGTACATAATTTCAGGCGGGATTTCCGGCAGTTTGCCCCACTCGTACTCCCCCACCAGGGCTAACCACAGGCGCGTAAACACGCGCGTGGCCTCAATCCCACCACCGCTCTGGATGAACGCACGCGCCTTCAGCATACGCGGGTCATCCGCCGGAACGCCAATCAATTTCAACGCCACATAGGCTTCCACCGTCGCGTTGAGATCCGGAGGACCGCCTGGATAAATGGACCATGTTCCTTCTTCACTCTGCTGCTGAAACAGATAGGCGGCTATTTTTTGCTCTCTCTCAGCCTGGCGCCGATCCAAGCAATGGCACAGGAGGACGTACTCCGCCTCCATACAGACATTGGAAAACAATCGCCCCCACCAATAGCCTTCTGTATGTTGACGTGCAAAAAGAGACTGGACGGCGGCTTCAATGCCCGCCTCCAAGCGAGTGGTTGTGGCTTTTGGCAAGCTCACGCTCTTCTCCTCCTTTCTCGCTGCTCCGGATACTCCTGCTGAAACCAGGCCACCGCTCGGGCCAGTGCCGCATCTACGGACGAAGGCGAATATCCCAACTCCCGGCGAGCCCTTTCAGTGGAAAAATACATCGGTTTGCGGGCCAATTTCACCCCATCCACCGGGATGCGAGGCCCCCGCCCGATGACGGGTGTGACTATCCACTCGTCTACCGCTGCGGCGGCGTAGGCCAACCACAGTGGCACGCGCAGGCGCGGAACGGGCCGACCCGCGAGCTGGGCGGTGCGGGCCACTAGGTCTCGGAAGTGCATATTGTCCCCTCCGAGTATGTACCTTTGTCCCCGCTGTCCGCGGGCTAACGCCAGCAGGTGTCCCTCGGCCACATCCTCCACCGCCACCACGTTTAACCCGGTGTCAGCGTACCCGGGCATTCTCCCGCGGACGATGTCGAGAATGATTTTTCCGGTCGGCGTCGGCTTCACGTCACCGGGTCCCACGGGCGTGGACGGGTTGACGACCACCGCGTCCAAACCGCGCTCACACGCCTGCAACACCACCTGCTCGGCAAGGATCTTGCTCTTTTTGTAGTCGCTGTCCACCTCGTCGGGATGGGCAAATCCCCGCTCGTCCGCTGGCTCGCCCCCAGGTAAAAGGGCAACGGTGGAAGTGCTGCTGGTGTACACCACGCGCTCCACCCGTGCGCGCTCGCAGGCCTCCAGCAGCCGCCGCGTTCCCTCGACGTTAACCTGATACATGATAGGCCCGTCCCGGCGATTCAACGAATAGAGGGCCGCCACGTGAAACACAGTCTCGCAACCATGAATGTGTTCCAGGCCCTCCCCCGTCGCCAAATCGCCAGGAACCACTTCCACGTCGAGCGACGATAGCCTCGAGACGGCTTCGGGAGTGCGCACCAAGGCCCGCACCTGCCAGCCATGCTGACGCAAGACGCGCGCCACATGGTAGCCGATGAAACCGCTGGCACCTGTTACAAATGCTCGCACAACACGCACCTGCCTATTTCTGCTAACCGCCGACGCGCGGCCATCGCCCGCACAGGCAACCATGCCGCAGCTGCCCAGGTCGAGGGACGAGCCCAATGCGGCAGCGCGTGATTTGCGTCATCCAGCACAACCCGCAGGGCTGTAAACGGGATCCCGGCCTCCGTCGCGGCCACACACCAAGCGTAGCTCTCTTGATCCACCCACTGCGCGCCTGTTGCCTCGTACAGCTCCCTCTTGCGCTCTGGCGTGGCGGCCACGCTCCGGACCGACACCATGTGCCCAAACATATTCAACCCCGAAATGGGACGCGCCCGCAGCGCCCGCTCCGCATCTTCGCTGAGCAGGAATTCCGGCACGACCACCTGCCCGAAACGCGTCTCCGGAGCCAGGCCGCCACACACCCCGGCGCCGATAACCCAGCCAGGCTGGTGGCGTTCAATCGCTGTACGTGCACCGCTCAGCCCACGCTCCGGTCCCATCCCCGTATGGACGACCGCAATGTGACGCTTTGAGTGGGCCACCGCTTGTGAAAATGCTCGTTCCTCAAACCGCGTCGCCGCCAGTACCAAGACTCGGCTCGGCAGTGAATCCGCAGTCCCCGATTTGTCGCGAGGAAGATCGGCCACCCGTGACGGGTGGCCATTTCCTCCCAGGGGCAGCGAACTCATGACGCAAACATCCAACGAATGACGCGCCACGTATCCCTCGGGGACATCGCCTTGACCGCCGACGCCTCATAGCCGCTGTGCATCATGCAGCTGGCGCAGCGAGGATTCTCCCCGTATCCAAATTCCTCCCAATTCGTTTGCTCCATCAGTTCATTGAACGTCTCATAGTGAGTGTCCGTCAACAAATAGCATGGACCCTTCCATCCCTTGGGATCGCGCGTCGGATTCCCCCAAGGTGTGCACTTCAACGTCTTGTTCCCAGTCAGAAAATCGAAGAAAATAGGCGTATTGTAGTAGCGGACCTTGGGCCCTGCGGCCTCCAGGATTTCCCGGACAGCTTGCTGTGCTTCCTTACGGTGGAAGAAAATCCCGCTATTGGCCGGGTTTACTTCTTCATACGTAAAGGCCGGCGACACAATGCAATTGTCTACGCCCAACTCTGTCAGTTCCCGCAGCAGATTGCCGATGGCCCGGGTATCGGCCCCCTTGTACAGGGTCGTGTTGGTTGCTACCCGGAAACCTCGCTCTTTCGCCGCCTTGATGCCTTTGATGACAATATCGAATACACCCTTGCGCTCCACCATTTTGTCGTGATGCTCACGCGGGCCGTCCAAGTGAAAGACGAAGGTGAAACGCGGATTGGGTTGAAGCTTGTCAAGCACGCGCCCGAGCAGAATGCCGTTGGTGCACAGCAGGGTGAGCTTACCTCGTTCTAAAACGCCATTGACAATATCCACGATTTCAGGATGCACAAGGGGCTCCCCGCCTGCTATCGAAACAGCCGGCGCACCGCACTCATCGACTGCCGCCAGGCACTCCTCCTTGCTCAGCCGCATTTTCAGGATCTCTTCGCTTTGGCGAATCTTTCCGCAGCCGGTGCAGGTGAGATTGCACATCTCAGTAGGCTCTAACATCAACACCATCGGAAACCGACGCTTGCCTTTCAGCGTTTGTCCCAGCACATACCTGGCCATATCGATGGTCAGGCCGAGGGGTTGCCTTGCCATCGTTCGATTCGCCTCACTTCTGAGTGGTTTCTGCTTCGGACAAGTCGGCCATACTCCAACCTTAAAACGCCGTTATGATACTTCAATAAGTCCTCGTCGGGCCAAGCCGACGGCAAAATCCGCGAATCCGCGGGCCTCCAACCACTCCCGCAGACGTCCGGTCACGACCACGGGCCGAGTCCGCATGTCCTGCCACGTACGAGACCCTGTCAGTATCAACAGGGTCCGCAGGCTCCAATGCAGTTCTTCGACGTAATGGTCAACAGCATCCAGAGCGGCACGTTCGTCAGCTCCGGACACGCGACGTAAAAACTCACCCGCGATCCCGACCGCAGAAGCACCAACGGCCATCGATTTCACGATGTCGTGAGCGGTGCGGATACCGCCGGAGGCCACCACATCGACTTTGTCTCCGACCGTCCCCACGACCTCGCAGAGACTAGCAGCCGTAGTCAGTCCCCATTGATGCCACGAGGCTGCCAACTGCCACCCACGCCGATGAGCCTCAACAGCCATGAAATTCGTTCCGCCCACGCCTCCGACATCAATCCCATCCACTCCGAGTTGGACAAATCTCCGCGCCTGTTCGGCGGCGATTCCTTGCCCCACCTCCTTTGCAATGACCGGCACATCAATCTCCGCCACGACCTGTGCCAAAGCGTCCGGAGCTCCGTGAAAATCCCGGTCCCCCTCAGCCATGAACAACTCCTGCGCCACGTTCCAGTGCACCTGCAAGAGATTGGCGCCCACCAAATCCACCGCCCTCTTCGCGTCCTCGGCGGTGCACCCCATCCCCACATTGGCGATGACCACTCCGTCCGGATTGACCTCGCGGATCACCTCATAGGTGTAAGCCATGTCCGGATCGCGCAAAGCGCTGGTTTCCGACCCGACAGCCATCGCCAAATGATGTTTCTTCGCTACCATGGCCAGACGCCGATTCACTTCGTACGATTCAGGTGCTCCTCCGGTCATGGCGTTGATGACAATCGGCGAAGCCAACGCCACGCCACACAGTTGCGTATGAAGACTGACTTCGTCCCATGCCAATTCTGGCATGCAATCAGGAATCAAATGCAGATCTTCCAACCAGGTCGTCGAATAGGCGTTGTCCCCAATTTCCCTCACAGCCGCCAGGTGTTCGGCCTTTCGCCGTCGACGATCCGCCTGAAGCTCCGGAGCGTTCCCCCCCACGTCATCTACACGCTCCTTCCCTGATGTGATAACACCCGTGAAGGTCCCCTCCGCCAAAGCGGCGTATCTATCTATCGCGGGGTTCAAGACTGTCGCTCGGCCCAACTACGAATGATGGGCGAAACTATGTACAGGGAAGAGTGGCGGTGGGATAAACATGCCAGAAATTCTGCTGGCCTCCAGCAGGCTCGAACAGCGATGCGGATTCGACAGCGGTTCGAAAAAGGTGCACAGCGTAGGTCATCATCTCGTTTCTCCGTAGATTCAGCGGACTCCTCAAGTCATCCAACAGGCACTACCGCGAAAAGACGAGAGATCCCAATCTGATGAAGCCTGCATCGCGCGACATTAAGGATAAGCACAGACGCGCAAGCGTCCTTGAGAACAGAATTATAGCATAACAAGGTGGAAAAGTCCCAAGTCGCCATCCGTATTTTGGCATCGTACTTGGCTCTTGCAGCCCTGGCGCACAGCGTGTGCCCAGTTCCCAGGGTGTCGAATACATATGAACATATCGCGTGTCGCACAGGAGGCGAACATGTCCTATGGCTACTGCTCCAAGACGCACGTTTCCAGTCAAGAAGACCAAGTCCAGAGAGAAGCGAAATTCAGCGTCATCGAATCCTTACTATGAATATAGTTTGCTATTCCGCAAGGATGCCGATAATGTAATTTACCAGGTAACATCAGACCAACTGCCCATCCTGAACCGGATCGGATTGGACGACCTGTTCATGACAAAGCGACACATCCGGGAACCCCATTGGCATCCCAACGCCGCGGAATTGGATTATGTAGTCGCAGGAGAAGTCGACATTTCCATGGTCGATCCCATTCGGCATCGACTACTCGCCTATCATGTGACGCCGGGGGAAGTTGTGTTCATACCGATAAATTGGTGGCACTGGATCACCGCGTTGTCCGACGAAGTCCATGTTGTGCAGGTGTTCAGCCATGCCAAGCGGCAAATTATTGAAGGTTCGGACGTCTTGCGCAAGACCCCCGCGAAGATTTTCCAATCCGCCTATGACGTGAACGCAAAACAGTTTACCAGTTTGTTGTCTCCCATCACGGAAACGGTCGTCATCGGACCACCGGATTCCGTGGCGTTGATCAATACGTCGGATGGCAGCACGAGTGAGAATATACCCAGAGCCACCCATCGCACCTATCCGGGGTCTCCAAACCTCTTTTTTGACCTGCAGCGAAATCTGACCGCCCGCCGGGACCACAGCTATCTTTACGAGGTGACCGGTGCGCAAATCCCCATGATGCAGGTTTTATCCCTGGGAGACCTCTATCTGACTAGAGGACACGTGCGAGAACCTCATTGGCACCCCAACGCAGACGAGTTGGACTACATCGTTTCGGGTGAGGTGACGGTATCCATCCTCGATCCGCAGACACTACGGGTGACGAACAACCGCCTGAAGCCTGGGCAAGTCACTTTCATACCGAAGGGATGGTTTCACTGGATTGTGCCCGATACGGAAGATGCGCATCTGCTTGTCTGCTTCAACGACGGAAAGATTGAGTCCGTGGAGGGTTCCGATGTGCTGAGATTGACCCCGCCCGAGGTCTTCCAACAGGCTTATGACATCCACGCCCGTCAATTCGCCAAAGAGACAGCCCCGATTGCCGAGCCGTTGACAATTGGCCCGCCGAGCAAACCGGCAAGATACAAAATAGATATTCATCCGTGACCTCGCACCCGGGCAGCCGGCAACCCCAAGGGACTGTCAATCACCCATCCACCGACAAGGTCGCCGAGGGCGTAATCCACGTTAGACTCGGAGATGTTCACTGTCGACGCCGGTTCCTGCTGGGATGCGGATGACCACAGCACCCCTACCGTAAGCCTTCCACAGGAGGGGAAAGTCAAGAGGATGTTCGATGGATAATGAAGACACCCGCCGCATGGGACGGGTGAAAACTTCATTGGACTCTCATCTCTGCAGCTGTCTAGCCTTATTATCTCTCAGATTACCAACCGCAGCTGCAGGAGAACGGAGAGAAGAACGGGATGACAGAGCAACCGCATGAGGAAGCGGTCGGGAGAACCCCTCTCGCTCGACAGCGGTACTCGTTCCATCAGCCTGGTTTCCCTCAGCTTCCCCGGGATCCTGCTGCGATGCTCGCCTCCCCATTAGGGAGCACGGCAAGGCAGATTCCGTTTGGACGTGTCACCTCACCCTGATGGGATCAGTACCCGGCGCCAAACGGAACAAGCAGAATGAACAGTACAAAGATGATCAAAAACACGACTGCCCACCGCGTGAAAGGCCCGAAGCATCCACCATCGTACATCCTGACTCACCTCCCCCCTGCGATGCAGCGTATGGAACCACATCGAGTCGTGAGACGGCTCGTATCTCGTGATGAAAGACGTATCCAGAGTGAGACAAAGAGGGCATCATGTATTCGAACGCGCCCTAATCAAAGGCATTTGTAAACTATTCCTTTCCGCCCTTGTCCGCGGGAGGTATTAGGCCATAGGGCACAACCTTCCGGTGCCAATAAATATATAAAGATAAAGAGCACCGGTCGAAACCAGTGCTCTCACAAGATTGCAGAAGTGATACAGGAGTGACGAGACGATTGAAGGAGAGATGCCGTGATCCCTTACTTTGCCTAGTAGACAGGAGTTGTTGTACAGGTCGTCTGATATCCGACGGGAATCAACAGGATGAACAGCACAAAGATAATCAGAAACACCACGGCCCAACGCGTGAAACCGCCGAATACGCCATCCACATGAATCCCCCCTTTCCAGGGGCAGAATATGACATCGCTGGACCATTGGAGTGGACAAATAGACTAGACATTCATCGAAATTCTATCCAACACGGGCTGCAATTTGAACTTATTCGGACCTCGCAGACATATGGCCGTCAGGAATGCTTCAGGCCCACTGTGCCTGTTTCTGAACAACTTCCTGGATCCTCCATCGTCTCATAGGTTACCGACCACCTACAGAATTCCTTCCATAACCTTTCTTCCAATCATCCTGCTCCATCACCTAAGCCTCTTAACCCCACTGTGAATCGTCGTAATACATGTAGAGCGTTCTCGACTTGACATCTAAGAAATAAGCCTTTCGTGTCGTGTACCAAGCGTGGCCTTTGTATCTTTTTTTCATTAACGAATAATAGTATCCAGAGCGTTTCATCCTTGGCAATGGTTTGTTTCTCCCGGACATCGGATCTTCGAGTCCAGGCGAGAGATTTATCAAGGAATACGGCGTAACCATTCCAGATTTCCATCCCTTCTCCTTAACAGATTCGATGAAAGTATCCACTTGAGGATGACTGAATCGTACGACTACGTAGTCCTGTTCTTCATCTATGGCAACCAAATGATCGCTTTCAAGTACGTCGACCGACATTGGAATATAAATGTGAACCCGGGATGCGACAGTGTACGCAGCACCACCAAATGTCTTGACACAGACTAATATGCCCAACCCCAACAAACTAATAATTCCAGTAGTGATCAACCAGAACTTTAATAGTTTTCTACTTCGCAAAACCCGCCATGTATAAATTGAGACAACAAACCAGATGATCATCGGCAGGCATATTACGATGAGAAATATCGAAAAAATGTACCCTAATTGATTCGCTAAATTACCTAGACATAACTGAGTATATAGATTCAATGGCGTCTCCTCACCTATCCTGAATTCCGAATTCAAATCCAAAGCGATTGGTCTAACACTTCGATAATCAACTCGTACTTAATGAATTGACAGCTTCTTTCTTATATACGGATAATTTTACGCTAAATGCAACCCATCGCGACTCACTCGGTAAATGCGGCATCAGGATAGAGTAGAGCCCTTGCAGACCTGCGCGTATAGCCAATCATCGCCTAAACAGCATCGTCATGGACATCTTCGGCTAACGCCCCCAATCTACATCCCTTCTTGCGAGCCGGTGCTGTAGTCAGCCCGTTCTCCAGGACATCATTCGACATACAATGTTGCATCAACTCCGCATGGCACGAGGTGAGAGCATGACCGAAACCCAATTTAAAAAGTCCGACATCTTCCATGACTGGGTTCTAATAATCACTGGACTAGCCTTATTTTTCTTTTTCTTCTTTATGCCTTCATAAAGGGGTGCTTATTTCCGTGAATCAGCATAATCCAATCCAAAAGGATGTGAAGCGGACAACCAACAGAGTGCGGGATGCGTTTGGATATGTCTCGGTAGCCGGATTTGCCATCATCTCGGTGTATGCCATCGCCAAGCTGACGCCAGTTTGGCTATGGTCTCTCGATAAGGAACAAAGAAGACGTTCAGGAACAGTGGATCCGTAATGACGCCTTCCGTCAATCTGCCGAAGCGGCAACTGCTCCGTCTTCCGCAGCGCCAACTGGGACAAATCCTTGCTCTGCTCATCGTCTTGGGATATGTAGATATCAACGTTGTGACCTTTCGAAATGGACAATTCTATTTTGTTCTTCGTGGCCCCATATTTTCACGATTGACGTCTGGTATCCCCCGCTACCTCCGAGCACCAGGAAACTCTCCGGAAGGTAGCCCGACGGCACAAGCCTACGTGAAAATCGAGGCCCTATTGGCGTACCTCTTGTTTATCGGCGAGGCATATATATACAACCCCATCGTGGTTGGCGCTGGCATTGTCTTTACCGTACAATCACGATGGTTCCGCCTCAAAGCGCTGCAGAAAGTGTTACAAGAAGGAAAAAACCACGATTTGGATCGCGCGATTTTAGCTCTGCTGAACCTCGGCGTGGGTTGGGGATTAATCCAAAATACCTTTGGCATCACTGGTACTGCATACCGCCCATTTGGGTATGCGCTAGGTTTTTCTGTGACATCGGAAGCCTTGGCTCCGAAGACGAAAGTGTCAGAACCAACGTTCGGGATTACCGCCATTCCCAATGGCGGCCCCTTGTATCGGGCATTGAACCGATTGGTAGGCGTCTTGCTGATAGTTCAACAACTTTACGTTTACAGCGTTTCCATAGGCAAAGGCGGTCGGATTGTCTTAGGCATCACAGGAGAAGTACTTACGCTCAAGGTACTTCCAAAGATGATGAAGCAGAGGTTAAAAAGCCATTCAAGCAGTTAAAGTCTCAGGTGATGGATATCCTAGAACTCATTAACGGCTTAACGGCATCCATGCCAAAGGTCATACCCAGCTGGTCCGATATGTGCACATGAAATCGCCCCCTTTTCCGCCTGACAGCGCAAAATTGATATATAATTCTTAAAATAATGAAGGAAAACACGCTATTTGCAACGAATCTTATGTTTGAAGGGACAGGATGCCGAGAGTTTATTCTTCGTCGCGCATGAAACGGGCAACGAGAACCTGCCCACCTGTGCCACAGCGAATGTGCACACAAACTGGGGCGATGCCATTCAACTAAAGTGAGTTAGTATCTCATTAGATAATTTCCCCCAATAGTTCGTGAGAGGCCCGAATATGAGCGAACTGCATGCTCAACCCAAATACAAAGTAGTTAAAGACCATATCCGCACCTACGATGATCCGATTTCCGTTCATGTCGGAGAGAAAATAAGAGTTGGACAGCGAGACACTGAATGGAGAGCCTGGTTTTGGTGTACCAACAGTCAACAAGAGTCAGGATGGGTTCCAGAACAAGTGTTAGACATACATGGCGATGGAACTGCCACCGTCAAGAAAGATTACCATAGCATTGAATTGAATTGACTGTCACGGCAGGAGAAGATC
>NZ_BCRP01000011.1 GCF_001552655.1 Alicyclobacillus kakegawensis NBRC 103104
CCCCCCCGGAGGGGGAATATGGTTTTTCAACCATATTCTGATTCACCCCACAAAACGGCTTCATATCTCATTTCTCTCCTTTGTCCAAAAACGCCCAACAGCGG
This sequence comes from Alicyclobacillus kakegawensis NBRC 103104, assembly GCF_001552655.1. Classification (GTDB taxonomy): domain Bacteria; phylum Bacillota; class Bacilli; order Alicyclobacillales; family Alicyclobacillaceae; genus Alicyclobacillus_G; species Alicyclobacillus_G kakegawensis. Next base: position 105 of record NZ_BCRP01000011.1, read on the forward strand.
CACCAAATCGGGGGCTGCCGCTGCTGTAAAAGTTCCATATGCCGATTCGTTCCGTGGCAGCCCGGCCTCCCGCACAGAGCCTCTCTGTCCGTGGACCCGCGGCTTTGCATCCGAGGATTCCGTTGGTTGACCGTGACCATTGGAATTTGGGCACGCATTCTACGTATGTAGTACCGACATGGTACGACATAATGTGCCACAATGCAAGAAACATTCCGCTTCGTCCTGGTTGCGGGCGCGCTGGGTGGAGGCATGGCAAAGCGGCCTGCAGCGCCGTCTGGCGCACAGGCCGCTCTCACGCTTTGCAGCTGACGAGACCGTCCCGCGAGATATGCCGGGCAACCCGGTTAACCGAGAATGCCACCCAGCGACACGTACTTGATGTCAAGGTACTCTGCGATCCCGTACTTGCTGCCTTCGCGTCCGACACCCGATTCTTTCACGCCTCCGAACGGCGCTTGGGCGGTGGAAGGAACGCCGTCGTTGGCGCCGAGAATGCCATACTGCAGGCGTTCCGCCAGCCGGAAGACACGGCCGACATCGCGGGTGAAGTAATACGCAGCCAAGCCGTAAGGAGTGTCGTTGGCGTAGCGAACAGCCTCCTCCTCGGTATCGAAAGGCAGCACGGCCGCCACCGGGCCAAACGTCTCCTCCTTCGTGATGAGCATGGAGTGATTGACGTCGGCCAAGACGGTCGGCGTGTAGAACCAGCCCGGCGCCGGTTTTGCCTCCCCGCCGACCACCAGGCGGGCTCCCTTGGCGACGGCGTCCGCCACGTGGCGTTTCACCTTCTCAATGGCCGCCGGCTCAATCAGCGGCCCCACTGTCACGCCGTCCTCCAGGCCATTGCCCACCCGCATGCTGCCCATCCGTTCGGCCAGTTTCTGCACGAACTCTTCGTAGATGGGGCGCTGCACATAGATACGGTTGGCGGAGACGCACGTCTCGCCCATGCCGCGCATTTTGCAACTGACCGCGTTCGCTACGGCCGCCTCCAAGTCCGCGTCCGCAAAGACGAGGAACGGGGCGTGGCCGCCCAGCTCCATGGAGACGCGTTTCACGGTGTCGGCCGCCTGGCGCATCAAGATTTTACCCACCTCGGTCGATCCGGTGAACGACACCTTCCTGACGCGAATATCGTCCATGATCACCTTGGCCAACGCGGGCGCGTCCGTGCCGACGAGGACAGACAGCACGCCTTTGGGCAATCCGACTTCCTCAAAGATGCGCGCCAATTCCAAGGCGGACAGCGGCGTGAGCTCGGAGGGTTTTATGATCATCGTACAGCCGGCGGCCAGCGCGGGCCCGAGCTTGCGCGTGATCATAGCTGCCGGGAAGTTCCAGGGCGTAATCGCAGCCGTGACACCAACCGGCCGCTTGATGACCAACAGGCGTTTGTCGGGCGAACTGGAGGGAATCGTGTCGCCGTAAACGCGTGGGGCCTCTTCCGCAAACCAATCCAAAAACGACGCCGCGTAGTTGACTTCGCCGCGCGCCTCGGCCAGCGGCTTGCCTTCCTCCATGGTCATGATGCGCGCCAGCCTGTCCGCCTCCGCCCGCATCTTGGCGGCCGCTTCGCGCAGGATGCGCGCACGATCTCCGGCCAGGGTCTCCGCCCACTCGTCCTGAACGACCGCCGCCTTGTCAATCGCCGCTTGCATGTCTTCGGGCGTGGCGTTGGGCACCGTCGCTACGACCTGTTCGGTGGCCGGATTGACCACGTCGAACGTCTCCTTCGCGAAGCCGTTTGTCCACTCCCCGCCGATGTAGTTCTGATAGGTTCCCAGTTCCATGGCTGGCCGTCACTCCCTTGACAAGGTTGCCCAAAGCAGCGTCCACAGGCGCACGCGCGCCTCGGGTACACCGTTTCGTTCATGCGCGTAGACGCACACGTTACACGCTGACTACCAACCGGGAGACTTCTCCCCGGTCGAGTCGATCAAACCCACTGTTAATGTCCTCCAAAGGCAGGGTGGCTGTCAACAATTTGTCCACGGGAAGCCTCCCCTGCTTAAACAATTCGATAAAGCGCGGGATGTCCCTGCTGGGAACACAACTGCCGACGTAGGACCCTTTCAGGGTGCGCTCTTCCGCTGTCAGTATCACCTGCGGAAACGAGAACTGATGGTCCGGATGCGGCAAGCCACTGGTCACGGTGGTTCCGCCGCGGCGCGTGATGGCGAAGGCAGTTTGCAGCGCTGGCACCGCGCCCGCGGTTTCAAACGCGTACTCGACTCCGCCCCGCGTGGCGTCGCGGATGCGACGGGTCACGTCCGGATCGCGCGCGTCGAACGTGTCCGTGGCGCCCAGGCTCTCGGCCAGGGACAGCTTGTCGGGATTGACATCGACGGCGACGATGCGGGCGGCCCCGGCCACACGCGCACCCAGCAAGGCAGACAGGCCGACGCCCCCCAGCCCAACGATAGCCACACTCGCTCCCACCGGCACGCGCGCCGTGTTGACCACGGCGCCGACCCCAGTGATAACGGCGCAGCCAAACAAAGCCACCTGGTGAAACGGTACGTCCGCATCCACCGGAATCAGCGAATTGCGGGCGATGACGGCGTATTCACTAAAGCCGGATACGCCGAGATGGTGATGGATGGGCGAGCCGTGCAAGGACAGCCGGCGCTCCCCGGACAACAGGGTCCCCTCGGTATTGGCGGCCGCACCCGGCTCACACAGGGCGGGGCGCCCCTCTTGACAGGGCAGGCAGTGGCCGCAGCTGGGCACAAACGCGCATACCACATGGTCGCCGTGGCGCAGGTCGTTCACGCCGGGCCCCACTTCCACCACTTCGCCGGCCGCCTCGTGGCCGAGCGCCATCGGAGTAGGTCGCGGGCGCGATCCGTTGATGACCGACAGGTCGGAGTGACACAGGCCCGCCGCCCGGATGCGCACCAGCACCTCGCCGGGACCTGGCGCATCCAGGTCCAGGGTCTCGATTTTCAGCGGCCGGCTCTCCGTGTACGGGGCGGGCAGCCCATCTCATACAGAACTGCGGCTTTGGTCTTCATCCTGCATCCCCTCCAGCCTACTCGTAATACCCTTCGTCCGACTTGCGCAAGGTCGCGAACTGCTCCGCATCGTGACCAAACCAGACGTCAGCCTTGTACTCGTTGGCCAGCGCGCGAATGCGCTCGACCGTGCGGACGAAGCCGACGGAATCGTAGATGATGCCCGGCGGCTTGACCGGGGGTCCGTAGCTCTCCTTGGTGTAAATCGCGTCCGAGGCGAGGATGATGTTGCCCTTCTCCGGCAACTGCACGTACAGCCCCAGCATCCCCCAGGCATGTCCGCTGCCGAAGTTGAGCACGCGCACCCCGTCGGCCAACACAAGGTTGTCCTCGTGCCGCTTGATGGTGCGCCACTGCAGGTTGTTGCGAATCCAGGCGTCGATGTCCGCCCAAATGTAGGCGCCCGCCTTTTGATTACGCGCATAGACTTCCAGCGCTCCATGAAACTCGTCCTCGTGAACGACAATAGTCGCATTCGTGAACATCTCCAGGCACCCTGCGTGGTCAAGATGCAAGTGCGAGGCAATCACATACCGAATGTCCTCCGGCCGGACGCGCAGTTGCTCGAGTCGGTTGTGCAGGTAGCACTCCTCATTGGCGGTCCAAGGAAACTGCGATTGGGTGACTTCCGCCCAGCGCCCGCTCGGACCCATGGAGTTTGGGTTGCAGGATGTGTCGAAGAGAATCTTGCCTTCCGGGTGGTCAATCAGCACCGTGTAGATGGGAAACTCCACCATTTCGTTGGGCCGGTTGGGTTCCTCGGCGGTTGCCGGGTTGTGCATGGCAATCATCCAGTTCTTGTCCATGCGCATGCGACCGTTGTCCATCACGTACAGCTTTGGATGCGGTTTCATAGTGTTCATAGCTTCATCACCTCTCACGGTTCATGGTGGATATCTATGAACGATCCGTCCGCCACTAGAACAGCGCAGCTCTCGATGCACATCTGCATCCAACGCCTGTCGGATCGTGACGAGGCCGACTTTTCTGGGGGATTCACCTGTCAGAAACGTCCCGGGGTCATGTACGTGAGGTGTTTCATCCATGCATCAATGGATTTGCCGACGGAGTGTCTCCATTTCCTCCCGGGTCAAGCCGGTTGTCTTGACGACGACATCAAGGCTGACTCCTTCGGCGAGCAGCTTCAGAGCCACCTCCTGGCGGCCTTGCTGGAGGCCCTCCTTGCGTCCCTGTTCGAGACCCTTCTGCCAACCTTCCTGCTCGGCCTCCTCCATCAGTTCACGAACCACGTCCGTCATCCCCATTGCCTCCTTACGGTCAAACCGTTCGGCCAAGGCGACGTCGTAGGAAAGAAACCGATACAGCGTACGCTCCCGTTGCGATTGAAATTCCAGGTGCAGAATATCTCCGGATTCCAACTTAAACACGATGTCTGTGGACTGTTGGCGGATAACAACCTCGTCGAGTTCCGTAGGCGGCCCGGCGGCCCTCCGGGCCCAGCGTCAGCTCCCGATTTCAGGCAGCACCGTTTTAGCGATGTGATTGTCCAGGTCTTCGTAGTCGTAATAGCGGATGGTCTCATACAATTCCTTGCGGGTCTGCATGTCCCCCAGGGATTTCGCCTGCGTCCCTTCTGTCAGGATCTCCTGGAACACCCGCTCGTACGCCTTGGCGGCCACGCGCAGCGATGTGACCGGATAGATGACCATTTTGAACCCCCAGGAGGCAAATTGCGCGGCTGTGTAGTACGGCGTTTTGCCAAACTCGGTCATGTTGGCGAGAAGCGGGACGTCGCGACCCAGCTCCTGGCCGACGCGGGCAAACTCCTCCTCACTGGAGAGGGCCTCGGGGAACAGGCCGTCGGCGCCGGCGGCCACGTACTGGCGCATGCGCGCCAGGGCCGCGTCCAAGCCTTCCACCGATTTGGCGTCGGTGCGGGCAATGACCACCAGCGAAGGGGCAATCTCCTTGATAGTGCGGATCTTCTGCGCCATCTCCTCCGCCGGAATCAGTTTCTTGCCGTTGAGGTGGCCGCACTTTTTCGGCATCTCCTGGTCTTCTATCTGGACCGCGGCAACGTTGGCCTCCACCATCTCGCGCGCTGTGCGCGCCACGTTCAAAATCCCTCCGTAGCCGGTATCGATGTCCACCAGGACCGGCAGGCCGGTCGCCCGCACCAGGTCGCGGGCGCGCTCGGCCATCTCCGTGGACGTAACGACGCCCAAATCGGGCAGGCCGCGGCTGGCGGTATACGCGGCGCCGGACAAGTAGAGGGCCTGAAACCCGACCTTCTGCGCGACCAAGGCGGCCATCGCGTCGTGGGCGCCGGGCATCTGCAGCACTGTCGGCCCGTTCATCAGTTCCCGAAAGCGCTGAGCCAGTTGTGATTGATTGGCTTCCTCTCGTATCAACCAAGACAAGGGAGTTCCTCCTCGACAGTTGGCATCGCGGACCGGGCGGGGGCCCCGACAGGCCCCCGCCCCTGTCCATCATGCTGCATCGGCATGCGGCTGTGCAACGGTCCATAATCTGTCAGATCACGAACAGATCCACGAAGTCCTGCACCTCGGTGCGCATCAAGCGCTCCTCGTCCTGAATGAGCTGAACAATCTGCTGCACCTGCTTTTCCGGGAAACGGGTCTCCAGGTTGGCCCGGAACTTCTGCTCCAGTTTGGGCATCGCCTCGGCGCGGCGGAAACGGTGTCCGAGCGGATAGTGCTGCTCTACCTTGTCCGTCTGGGTTCCGTCGCGGAAATGAATCTGAATCGCGTTGGCGATGGAGCGCTTGTCGGGATCCAGATAATCGCGGCTGTACTGCTCGTCCTCCACCACCACCATCTTTTCCCGCAGGCGGTCGATGCGCACATCCGCCGCGACATCGTCCTCGTAGTGCTCGGCGGTCAGCGTGCCGAACAAGAGCCCGATGGCCACCACGTACTGGATGCAGTGGTCCCGGTCCGCCGGGTTGTGGAGCGGCCCAGTCTTGTCGATGATGCGGATGGCCGATTCCTGGGTGAAAATTGTGATGCGGTCAATCTCGTCGAGGCGGTCCTTGACCTGCTCGTGCAGGGCAATGGCACACTCGGCTGCTGTCTGGGCGTGGAACTCAGCCGGATAAGAAACCTTGAACAGCACGTTCTCCATCACGTAGGACGACAGCGGCCGTTGCAAGGTGAGGCGCTTGCCGCGCAGCACCACGTCCTCAAAGCCCCAGCCCGGCGCGGACAAGGCGCTCGGGTAGCCCATCTCCCCCCTGCGCGCCATCAGGGCCAGGCGCACGGCGCGGCTGGCCGCGTCCCCGGCCGCCCACGACTTGCGCGATCCGGTATTCGGCGCGTGCCGGTAGGTGCGCAGACTGCCGTTGTCGACGAAGGCGTTGGACAGGGCGCTTTGCACTTCCTCCCGACTACCCCCGAGCAGGGCGGTGACCACGGCGGTGGAGGCCACCTTGACAAACAGGACATGGTCCAGCCCCACCCGGTTGAGGCTGTTCTCGAGCGCCAACACGCCCTGAATCTCGTGCGCCTTGATCATCGCGGTCAAAACCGCATTCATGTCGAGGCCCGGTTTGCCGCGGGCGGCGCGTTGGCGGCTCAGGTAATCGGCTGTGGCCAAGATGGCGGCCAGGTTGTCGGACGGGTGGCCCCACTCGGCGGCGAGGAAGGTATCGTTGTAGTCCAGCCAGCGGTTCATGGCACCGATGTTGAACGCGGCTTGGACCGGATCGAGCTCGAAGGAGGTGCCCGGTACGCGCGCACCGCCGGGGAGTGTGGCGCCTGGCACCAGCGGCCCCAGCAGTTTCGTGCACTCCGGGAAGCGCAGGGCGAGCATGCCGCAGCCAAGCGCGTCCATCAGTACATACCGGGCTGTGGTGTACGCTTCCCGGCTGCTGATCTGGGCATCCAGGACATAGTCCGAAATCTCGGCGATGAGCGGATCATATTGGGACTGCGGGTTTCGGTTCGCTGGCACGTGAATGTCTCCTTTTCTCGCGTTGATCATGCGAAAGGCCAAGCGCGACGAAGGCGTAGGCTCCCTTGTTATGATACCAATGTTGCGTCGACTATGGACGCAGACCCCGTGGGCCGGTGTAGTGCACCCGCGGGCGAAAGAGCCGGTTATGGTCGTGCTGCTCCATCACGTGGGCCACCAACCCCGCCGTTCTGGCCGCGAAGAAGACCGGTGTGTACAAGGGAATCGGGATGCCCAGCAGGTAGTATACGGGAGCCGCGTAGTAGTCCAGGTTGGGATAGAGCCCTTTCTCCTGGTACATCACCGCCTCGCCTCGTTCGCAGATCTCCAAGATTTCCCTGTTTCCGCTTTCACCGACCAGTTTCTTCAGCGCTTCTTTCATCAGCAGGGCCCGTGGGTCCGGGCGTCTCATGTAGACCCGATGGCCGAAGCCCATGATGCGCTCTTTCTGTGCCAGCCTCCTTTTCATCTCCTGCTCCAATTGGTCGGCTGTCTGCACCTGTTCCAGCATGCGCATCACAGCCTCGTTGGCCCCGCCGTGGAGGCTGCCCTTGAGGGAGGCGACCGCCCCGGTCAGGGCACCGTAGATGTCGGATTGCGTCGAGGAGATGACGCGGGCGGCGAAGGTGGAATTGGGCATCTCGTGTTCACTGTAGACAATCAGCGATTGGTCAAAGACAGCCTCTTCCAACGCTGTGGGCCGCCTGCCCGTGATCATGTACAGAAAGTTGGCTGAAAAAGAAAGGTCCGGAGCAGGCATCACGGGGCGCTCTCCCTGCAGGATGTGATAGCCGTTCGCCACCAGATGAGGCATGCGCGCCAGGATGCGCGCGCCTTTTTCCCGGTTGGCCTGGGCAGATCGATCGTCGAGCAGCGGATCATATCCGGCCAGTGCGGACAGGCCTGTGCGCAAGGCATCCATGGGATGGGTCCGCTGCGGCAGGGAACGGAGGACATCCAACACCCCGTCGGGCAGGCTTAAGTTCTCAGCCAGGGTTTGCTCCAGTCGCTCTCGTTCTTCCTCCGTGGGCAGGTTACGATTCCAGAGCAAAAAGACCACGTCGAGGTACCGCTTCGTGTTGGCAAGCTCAATCAAATCGTAGCCCCGCACGACAATCTGTTCGTGTTCCACGTCAAGATAGGAAATCCCGGTCTCTGCGGCGATGACTCCTTCCAAACCCGGACGATAGGCCTCGCTGATCGCCATACGACACACGCCCTCTCTCATGTTATGATAGGAAGCCCCGCTCGCTCTCACCTATTATTCTATATCTAGATTGTTTGCCCTCAAAGGATGTTTTTGAACATTGCGCCGGCATGACGCTTCAATTGGGTCCAGAGAGAAATGCGTGTACACTGAATGGCAGAAGATTCATCCAGCGGAGGGACGCGGAGAGATGGACAAGCTGCGCATCGACAGGATGTTGACACACATGCGAGTGGCCACGCGCAAACAGGTGAAGAAGATGATCCGCGAGGAACGAATCTTTGTCAACGGCTTGCCGGCGCGTGACCCGGGGATGTACGTGCATCCCGAGGCCGACACGGTGGAAGTGGATGGCCGGGTGATTCCGTTTCGGAGGCACCTGTACCTGATGATGAACAAGCCGCAAGGGGTGCTGTCGGCGACGACCGACGCAGCGCAGCGGACGGTGCTGGACCTGATTGATCCGGAGCTGCGCGCGTTCGCCCCGTTTCCGGTCGGGCGCCTGGACAAGGACACGGAAGGGTTGTTGCTCCTGACCACCGACGGCAAGCTGGCGCACCGGCTGATTTCACCCAACCGGCACGTGCCCAAACGCTACTTTGTCCGGGTGGCCGGCTTGGTAACCGAGGCGGACGCACGGGCGTTCGCCGCCGGGGTGGTGTTGGATGACGGCTACAAGACCATGCCGGGCGAACTCGCCATTCTCCGCCAGGGCGCCGAATCGGAGGTCGAACTGACGATTTTCGAAGGGAAGTTTCATCAGGTCAAACGGATGTTTGCCGCCGTCGGCAAGCGAGTGGTATACCTCAAGCGGGTAGCCATGGGGCCGCTGGAGCTTGATGCGTCCCTGGCCCCGGGGGCGTACCGGGAACTCTCTCCTGGTGAGCTGGACCTGCTTCAGTCCGCCGGCAGCCTGGGATAGGCGACACCCGAAACCTACGCCAACTCCAGTCGCACGCGGCTACCGCGTCCGGCCGGCTCAGCAGGCTGTACGATGAGGCGGCGCGGCATGCGCGCCCGCAACTCCGGAACGTGGCTGATGACGCCAATCGTCAGTTGCTCCAGGCGCAGCCGCTCCAACGTCGACATCACCACGTCCAGCCGCTCCGCATCCAGGGTGCCAAACCCTTCATCGAGAAAGAAAAACTCGAGCGGGTGACGGCCGCGCAGTTGAATCTGGGTCGAGAGCGAGAGCGCCAGCGCCAGCGAGGTCAAGAACGTCTCGCCGCCAGAGAGCGAGGTGACCGGCCTGCGGACGCCGCCGTTGAAGTCGTCGCGCATGACAAACCGGCCGTCCGCCGCCACCTCAAGCGCATAGCGACCGCGGGTCAACTGATGCAGCCTGTCCGAGGCCATGCGCGCCACAAGTTCCAACTGCTCCTGAGCGACAAACTCGACAAACTTGTTGCCGCTGAACAGTTGCCGCAACGTCTGCAGGTTGTCCAGCTCCGCCTGCAAGGCGCGGCGCTGTTCCTCCAACCGTGTCCACTCCGCGTGGCGTCGTTCCACATCGCGCGCCGCTTCCTCCGCGCGGCCGAGTTCGCGGGTGGCCACGCTCAACGCCTCCTCCGCCTCTCGCTGCGCCTGGCAGATGGCTTCCCAAGCGTCGTCATCGACAAACCGGCCATCCAGTGTCGCGAGCAGCCGCCGCCGCTCTTCCGCCAGGCGGCGCCCCTCGTCCTCGTAGGCCTGCAACCGCGCCCTGGCTTCGGATTGCTCGGTGTCGGTAAAGCGAGCGTCGGCCACGTCCCCGATGGACGCAAACCCGGCGTCCGCCAGGGCCGCGTCCAGCGCGGCCGCAGCCGTCTCAAGCCGCGCTGTGGCCGTCTCCACCCGCGTGTGCCAAGCCGTGCGCTCCTTGTCCAGCCGCCCCAACTGCTCGCTGGCAGCCGCCAGTTCCGCCTCCGCCTGCTCCACCGCGGCCGTCAGTCTCTCGGCCTGCGTCGCCAGCTCAGCCAGCGCCTCGGCAATCGGCCGCCCGCCCGTCTCCCTGTCGAGCACGGCGGCCAGGTCGTCCGCCTTGGCGACCCAATCCTGCGTTTGCCACTCGGCGCGCCGCCGCTCCTCCGCCAGGCTCTGCAGCTCTGCGCTCACCGCCTCGAGCTTGGGCTGCACCTCTTGCTGCACTTGCCGCGCTTCCATCAACTCTTGGTTGGCCGCCTCCATTTGCCGATCCCGTTCCTCCACGTCAGCCACGGCTTGTGCCAGCCACGCCCCGGCGTACGTCGCCTGGTTGATGTCATCCTCATTCTCGTCCGCGGCCTCGGACCCAGGCCAACCAGCGGCCGCCAGGGACCCGCACCATTGCCGCCAGGCCGCACAGAGCGCGGCGCTGGCCTCCTCCGCGTCCGCCCGCGCCCGCTGCCACTCTGCCTCCGCGACAGACAACACCGCCTCGGCCCGCGCCAGCCGCTCCTGAACCTGGCGCCGCGCCTCCTCCCGCTGCGCAAGCTGCGCCTCCCATGCCGCCTGGCGCTGGCGCCAGTCCTCGAGCCCCCGGGACAACTCCTGCAGGCGCTGGTGTTCCAAGTTGAGAAACGCGGCAAACGCCTGGCAGGCCGCCGCGTCCAAATGCACCGGCCGGGGGCCGGGTTCAAGCCCGAAAACCCCATCACCGGCCTCATCCCCGGCCCCCGCCGCGCCGTTGGCGCCGGCTGCCGGGACCTTTGCCCGTCCAATCCCCGCTGGATTCTCCCACTCCGGCCAGGCCGCGGTCACCTTTTTATACACGTCTGCCAATTCGACCGCCTGCTCCCGGGCCGCCTGCTGGATACTCTCATACTGCGACGCCGCCACCGCCAGCTCCTGTTGATCCGCCCGTACACGCGCCTGCGCCTGATCCAGCTCGTCCTGCGCCATCCGGAGCGCCGCTGCGGCCGTCTCCATCGCGGCCAAACCGGCCACATGGGCGGCACCGGCAGGGACGGCCAGCTGCGGGTGGTGTACACTGCCGCAGACCGGACACGGATCGCCCTCCTGCAGCCCTTCCGCCAGGAGCTGGGCCATGGCCAGCCTGTCCACCCACACGGCCTCCCCCTGCAGGCGCTGCGCCTCCCGCTGACGCGCCAAGACCCGCTCAAGCGCGCGTTCAGCCTCGGCAAGACGCTCCTGGGCCTTGGCGCAGGCCGCTTTCGCCTGTTCGCACTGCTGCACCCGCTCTTGCCAGCGCGCCAAACCGTTGCGCCAGGCCTCCCACAGGGGACGGCCGGACACCGCGAGCCGTGTCTGCCGCTGCCGCAACTCCTCCTCGTCCAGCGGCGGCGCCAGCGCCTCCAACTGGGCTCGCGCTTCCCGCCACGCTTGCTCCACCCGCTCTTGCTCGGCGCGCAGGCGGGCAAGCTGGGCCGCGGCCGCATCCTTCGCCTCTTCCCGCTGGCGAACCCGCTGCTCGGCACGCCGCGCCTGCGCCGCCGCCTGCTGGTACCTGCCCTCGCCGTCTTTGGCCGCCTGCAGCGCCTGGCGAAGCGGGATGGGAACGCGGCTGGCGGCCAGCTTCGCCTCCGCGTCGGCCGCTTGGTGTTCGGCTGCTTGCAACTGCTGGCGCAGGTGCCGCTCAGCCGTCGTCTTGTCCGCCCACGCCCTGTCCATCGCCCGGCGCCGTTCGTCCAGTTCGGCCAGGCGTTGCCGCAAATCCAACAGTTCCCGCTCACTCTGCTGCAGAGCGGTCAACCGGTGGCGGCGCTCGGCCAGCGCAGGTTGTTGCTGCGCCAGCCTCTGTTTTGCCGCTTCAGATTGGCTGCGCAGCGCCTGTTCCCGGGCATGGGCGGCATCCCAAGCCGTCTCCGCCGCCGCCAGTTGCGTCCGGGCGGCGTCCGCCTCCAGCGCGGCCGTTTGCTGCGCCTCCACCACCGGCCACACAGCCTCGGCCGCCGCGGCGCGGGCCAGTCGCCCCGCCAGCTGTTGCATCGATTCCGCCTGCCGCTGGTGTTCGGCAATCCCAGCCTGGACCTGCGCCAGTTCGGCCTGGGCCGCGCGCAGCCGGCGCGCTTCATCGTACTCGGCGGACAGCTTGTCCAGCCGCTGCCGGCAGACAGCCTCCGCCAGGGCGGCCTGCGCCTCTGCCTCCCGCGCCGCCGCCAGGGCTTCCGGCGATGCGTCTCCCAGACCTTGCTGGCGATTGACCACGGCCTCATGCTGCAGCCGCCGCTCATCCCAGCGCTCCCGCAGCCGCTGCATCAACCTGTCGCCGTACCGCTCCAGCGCAAACAGGCGCTGCAGCATGCGGTTTCTGTCGGCGCCGCGCAGGTTGAGAAACTCGGCAAACCGCCCCTGGGGCAACACCACCGCCCGCGTGAAGTCGTCCAGCTCCAGGCCGAGGATGTCCTTGACGCGAGCGGTCACTTCCGAGTCTTTGTCCGCCAGGACCACGTCGCCCCCGTCCGTCACCTCGACCAGACGGCTGCGCACGTTCTGCACGGCCACCTCGTCGCGCCGCCGGTACGCCCGTTCCACCCGGTAACGGCGGCGGTCCTGCGCGCGGCCGATGGCAAACTCAAACGCCACCGCCAGCCGGTCCTCGGCGTGGTTGAGGATGCCGCGCGTGTTGTGATCCGCCCGCGTCACGCTGCCGAACAAGGCCAGCGTCATCGCGTCCAGGATGGAGGACTTGCCGCTGCCGGTGGGGCCAAAGATGCCGAACACGCCGTCTTGGGCCAACTCGGCGAACGGGATGACCTGCTCCTCGCGAAAGCTGTGCAAGCCGCGGATGCGCAGTTCAATCGGCTTCACGGGCAACAACCTCCTCGTCGGCTGCGTCGGCGGATCCATCCGAGACCGCGTCGGCACCCTCGGCGGCCAGTTCCAAAAACAGGCGCACCAGCCCATCGTCCGGCGCCACACCGCGCTGCTTTTCGAAGAAGCGGACAAAGATTTGGTCTATCGACAGGTTGGCCAACCCCTCGCTCGGACGCAGCTCGCCGCTGCCCACAAAGACCGGACGGATGCTGACAAAACCGGGGTGCAACTGGCGCAGATTCTGCGTGTCTTGGATGGAAAGGGCTTCGGTCAGGTGGATTTCTAGATCAATCCAGGCGTTCGCGTCGCGCCCTTCCGCGACCCAGCGCGCTGCTTCCACAAGCCCGCCCCGCGCCACCCAGCGCACCAGCGGCCGACCGGCGGACAGGTGAATCTCGCGCACAGCTGCCGGTCGGGCGGGTTCCACATCCACCAGCACCACCGACTTGGCGTATCCCACCTCGGAAAAGCTGTACGCCAGGGGAGATCCGGAGTAACGCGCCGGCACCTGCGCTCCCTGTACAATCTGCGGCCGGTGCAAATGCCCGAGGGCGACATACTGGGCCGCCGCGGGAAAGGCATCCGGCGCGACAGCGTACGTGCCGCCGACTTGAATCGGGATCTCCGAGTCCGATTCAATGCCGCCTTGCACGAACAGGTGGCTCATCGCCAGGTTGACCGTGTCAGCCCGGTAGTGGGCGGCCAGCCCGGCCAGCAGGCGGGCGATGCGCTCACTGTAGCTTTTCTGCATATCCTCTTCATCCAGGCTCTGGGTCAAAAGCTCGCGCAGCCGCGCCTCCGACGGGTACGGCAGAGCCGCGATGACGGCGGTGTGCGGACAATCGGGCACGGCCACCTCCAGCCACGAGGGGCCGGCGTCCAGGCGGCGCACGCCGCCGGTATGCGGTGGACTCGGCGGCAACTCGTCGTGCGGACGGCCGATGAGCGTGATGCCGAGCCTATCCGCCAGCGGTTTGGGCGCGGCGATGCGCTCCGGGTTGTCGTGGTTGCCGGCTATCACCACCACTGCGCGCCGCCCTCCGGCGGCCAGCCGGTCCAACGCCTCGTAGAACAGCTCCTCGGCCTCCGCGCTCGGGTTGACCGTCTGGAACACGTCCCCCGCCACCAGCACCAGCTGCACACTCTCTTCCTCGCAGATGCGCACCAGTTCGTCCACAAACTGCGCCTGTTCCGGCAACCGATCCCGGCCTTCCAGGGTTTTGCCAAAGTGCCAGTCGGCCGTATGCAAGACCCGCATCGGACTCCCTCCTCGTCCACCCGCGCTCACGATCCGAACTCTGCAGAGTCACTGCGCGCGGATTCCGGCTCTTCGGCCTCAAACGTGGCAGGTTCCAGCGGGGGCGACGGAACGGTGGGCGGCGCCGCAGCCGCCGTTTCCCACGCCGCAGGTGGAGAAGTAGGTGGTGCGGACGGATCGGCCGCCAGTCGGTGGGAATAAAACCACTCAAATTTATCCCCCGGCTGGGGCTCCAAAAACAGGTACCCCTGGGCCTCGTCGCAGCCGCACTGGCGCAAGCGCTGCAGCTGTTCCTCGTGCTCCACCCCTTCGGCGACCACCCGCATGCCGAGCGCGTGGGCCATCTGGATGATGCCTGAGACAATTTGGGCCGCCCTGGGATTGTCATCGAGGCCTTGGATGAACGACTGGTCCACCTTGAGTTCGTCGGCGCGGATGTGCGCGAGGTACTTCAGGGACGAATAGCCGACGCCGAAGTCGTCCACGGAGACGGCGACACCCAGGGACGAGACCTGCTCAATCACATTGGCGACGTGCTCCAAACGATTGACGAAGGCCGACTCGGTGATCTCCAGTTCCAGACACCGGGGGTCCAGCCCGGTGTCATTCAGAACCCGCTTGAGTACCGTCAGAAAGCCGGGGTGCTCCAGCTGCACCATGGACACGTTGACGGATACCCGGATGGCCGGCAGGCCCTGCTCCTGCCACGCCCGGCTTTGGCGGCAAGCCGCCTCCAACACCCAGTTGCCGATGTCCCAGATGAGACCCGATTGTTCCGCGACGGGAATGAATCCGTCCGGCGACACCATCCCATGCGCCGGCGAATGCCAGCGGATGAGAGCCTCGACGCCCGACAGCCGCCCGCTCGCCATGTCAATCTTCGGTTGATAATAGAGGCAAAACTCCTCACGTCGCAGCGCTTCGACCAACGCGTCGTACAGAAGGAGGCTGTCCTTCGCCCCGGTGGCCAGCTGCGGCGAATACAAGACGCAGCGCTGCCCGCCGCTCTCCTTGGCGAAATACATCGCCACGTCCGCGTGACGCAGGAGAGCTTGCGCGTGATCGCCGTGATCCGGATAGATGGAGGCGCCGATGCTGCAGTGCAGGGTCAATCGATCCTCGCTGCCGAGCCACAGGGGAGACTGGAACCGGTCGAGGATAGCCTGCGCCAACTCCATCACGTCGCGCTCCTCGTCCACGCCGGTGGCCAGCACGGTGAACTCGTCGCCGCCCATCCGGTACACCCGCACGTTCTCGGATGCGCACTGCTTCAGCAACGCCCCGATGCGACCCAGCACCTTGTCGCCAAACTGGTGGCCGAAGGTGTCGTTCACGTCCTTGAACCCGTCAAAGTCGACAAACAGCACGCCGAACTTGCCGCCGTCCCCCGCCTGTTGAATGGCCTGGTTCAGGTCCTCATGGAACTGGCTCTGGTTGGGCAGCGAGGTCAACGGGTCCGTGTAAGCCATCTCCTGCAGCCGTCGTTGGTGCTCTTTGCGGTCGGTTATGTCCATCGCGAGCCCGTCGACGACCGCGGGCAGGTACTCGCCGTTACTGCGCGGGTACAAGGTCACCTCCAGCCAGCGTTCCTGGCCGTCTTTGCGCAGCACGCGGTATTCCAACTTGAGCGATCCGTCCGCGGGCAGCTTGTCTGGCACCAAGGCGCGATCCTCGGGGTGAATCACCCTGCGCCACAGATCGCCATCGGCCATAAACTCCTGTTCCGAGTACCCATACAACTGCTCCGTTCCGGTCCCGAAGATTGGCCGATTATGGACCACATCGTGCGAGAAGATGGCGATATGGGCGAGGGACACCACCCTCTCGATGGTCGCATGTGCCTGTTCCAAGTCTCGATACAACTGCGTGCTCTCGCAGTTGTCGGAAGTGAACACGGCCAGGCCGGTGACGGCGCCCGCCTCTACGATGGGGCAAACCCAGACCAGCGTAGGGATGATCTCGCCGTTGCGCCGCTGTTGCTTCACCAACCGCCCGTCCACGTGGCCTCGCTCCAGCACACGCTGAAACAGTTCCGCGGCATGGGACCATTCGCTCTCTGGGATGGTCGGAATGCGCCTGCCCAGGACCTCGTCCCGCGCCCAGCCGAACATGCGCTCGACAGAGCGAGGCCAGACCGACACTGTGCCCTCTGTGTCCAGACAGTACAGGGCTCCTGGCGCCTTGTCGATCAACCATCTGGCAAACGTACGCCGGTCGATCTGCTTGCCAGCCCCGTCAGGACGGTGTGCACCCGCGGAGTATGCATCCGCTGCTGCCATGAGACTTCCCCCTCTTCTCCTAGCATGGCTCCTGCATGCGCCCGCGTGGACTAACGGGACTCCGGCACAGAATCGAGCGGCGGATGCGATGCGGCCCGGCGCCCACGCGTCGTGGCGATGACGAACAACAAGAACCACCAAAACCAGGTGCAGCCAAGAGCGAGAATCCGGCAGCCGCACCTCAGGCGGTGGCCACGCCGCCAATCAGCCCATTGGTGACGAGACTGCCGGTGCCGGCGGCCGTGAACGACAGCCCCAGCACCCGGCCCGCGTGCGCGAAGAAGGTGTGACTGGCGACAGCAGTGATGGTCGGGAAATGGTAAAGGTCAGATAAAAGCCAGACAGACAAATGGACCCCCTCGAAATGGCGAAGAGACAGACTGGGAACCAAAACCGCTTCAATCCGCGCCCTCCCTGGTCACTGTCCGGGCTCCCTGACGCACCCAGATCTACACAACTTCATTGTATACCTGCGGACAGGCTGCGGAAAGCGGTCCAACCGGAGACAGGGAGATGATTCTCCCAGGATAGATGGGTCCTGGCAAACACTCGGATTGAGGGAGGCGGCCAGTGGGCGGTATCATGGGGAAGTGGCGGCTCATCGGCGCGCCTGTCTGCGCGCGCAAAACTGCAGCAAGGGAGACCTCGGCGTGGATCACCTGCATTTGACGTTCGGACTGATGTCGTTTTTGTTTCTCTCTGGTTTTGTGGCCGCCTTCATCGATTCGACGGTGGGCGGCGGCGGACTGGTCACCCTGCCTTCGCTGCTGTTGGCCGGGCTGCCGCCGGCGCTGGCACTTGGGACCAACAAGCTGGCCAGCACGATGTCCTCCTTGACCAGCACGCTCAGCTACCTGAAAAGTGGGAAAGTCGACTTTCGCCTGACCCGCTGGTTGTTCCCGCTCTCGGTTGCCGGTTCTATCCTCGGTGCGGACTTGGCCCGCCATCTGCCTTCCGAGTTCCTGAAACCGCTGGTCGTCGTGTTGCTGGTGGCGGTCACCGTCTACACCATCTGGAAGAAGGACTTCGGCCTGCGCGAAGCCCGCCGCAAGTTGACCGCCCAGCTTGTCGCCGCGTTGGCTGGGCTGGCCCTCACGATTGGATTCTACGACGGCTTTTTCGGCCCCGGCACCGGGTCTTTTCTCATTTTTCTGTTTGTGTTTCTTGGTTGCGACTACGTGGCGGCGTCGGGCAACGCGAAAGTGCTTAACTTCGGCAGCAACATCGGCGCTTTGGCCACGTTTTACTGGCTGCGCGCCGTCGATTGGCGCATCGGGGTCATCATGGGCGTCGGAATGGTGTTCGGAGCGGTGGTCGGATCGCAGGTGGCGATTCGCAAAGGCGCAGCTTACGTGCGCCCGATTTTCATTCTGGTGACGGTGATACTGATAGGTAAGCAGGTATGGAACTGGTTTTGAAGGAAGCTGCTCATCCCAGCGCTCGGCCAATCGGCGATACAGTTGTAAGATTCATGCCATCAGGCGCAGGAGTTCTGTCTTGGGCAGGTTGCCGAAGTAGGCCCGGGTGTCGACATCGGCCAGCGCGGCCGCCAGGGCGTCGGCATCGTAACGACAGCCTAGCAGCCGCCGTTCCAGTTCGGCGACGTCCCGCTCGCCAAAAAAGTCACCAAAGATGCGGCACTGCTCAATGCGGCCGCCAACCACGTGAAGCCGTACGTCAATCAGCCCAATCCCGGGAAAATACTCGCTGCGCCGCACGTTGAAAGGCGGCGACTGGCCGTAGACCCAGTCCCAGTGGCGGTACCGCCGGTTCGCCAGATCCTCGACGGCCCGCCAGTCGGCGTCCGACAGAGGGTGCCGGGGGATTTCTGGGTAGCCGGCGAAAATGCGCTCAAGCAGCACCTGGCGGAACTCGTGGATGTCCATGTCGCGTTTCAGATAGGGCCGGATGTTGGTGACGCGGCTGCGCACCGATTTGATGCCCTTGGATTCTATCTTCTTGCGGTTCACCCGCAGCGCCTTGGCGACGTTGTCGAGGTTGACGTCAAACATCAGGGTGCCGTGGCTGAACATGCGGCCGCGGGTGGCAAACTGGGCGTTGCCGGAGACCTTCTTGCCCTCGACAAGGATGTCGTTGCGCCCGGACAGTTCCGCCGGGACGCCGAGCTCCCGCAGAGCGGCGATGACCGGCTCGGTGAAGCGGCGATAGTTGTGAAAGCTGTTGCCGTCATTTTTGGTGATGAAACTGAAACTGAGGTCTCCCTCATCGTTGTAGACCGCCCCTCCGCCCGATAGGCGCCGGGTGACGGTGACGCCGTGCGCGCGGACGTAATCGGTGTTGATTTCCTCCAGGGTGTTCTGGTTCTTGCCGACGATAACGGTAGGATGCATGGAGTAAAACAGGAGGTACGTCTGGTCGATGTCGAACGTCGTCAGGGCGTGTTCTTCAAGGGCCAGGTTGAGTGTGGCGTCCATGATGTTTTGATTGTCGATGAAAAGCATGTCCTTCACCTCGCGGCCATGTGGCCGCTCAACAGCCGCTCAATCGCCCGGGCGACCCCGTGCGCCTCGCAGACATCGGTCACAAAGTCGGCCTCCTGCTTTACCCTCTCCTGGGCGTTGCCCATGGCCACCCCGAGCCCGGCCCACTTCATCATCGGGATGTCGTTCAAGCTGTCGCCCATCACAATCACCTGATCCGGCGTGATGCCCAAGTGGTCGCAAACCGTCTGTAGGCCGCTGGCCTTCGTGACCCCACGAGGATTGACCTCGATGTTATGCGGATTGGAATTGGACAGTTCATACCGGCCGCGCGACTCGAGGATGGCCCAAATGCGCTCCACGGTATCCATATCGTCCGCGTAGAACCCGAACTTGAGCCACGTGGCCTGCCGCAGGAGCGGCTTGATGTCCGTATCGCTGACCACCCCGTCGACTGTGGTGGCCCACCAGTGCACGCCAAACTGGCGAGCCAAATCGTAGAGAAATCGGATGTCGTCCGGGTGCAGGGGGTGCCGCTCCAACAACCGATCATCCGCCGTCCAGACCTCGCCGCCGTTGAGCGTGACGACCGGCCACGTCAGCCCCAGCTCGCGCATGAATTGCCGCACCGGACCGAGGATGTGCCGGCCCGTGGCAAACGTGACGGCCACGCCCGCCTGCATCGCCCTTCTCATCCAGCGCCGATTCTCCTCGGAAATGTCCAGGCCCAGGTCGAGACTGGTCCCGTCCATGTCCAGGGCAATCAGCTTCCAATCGGGCATTTTCTCTCCTCCTAGCTCTCATTCGTGCTGAACCCACGTATGCGCCGTAGGACCCCAGAGGTTCAATCGGGATCGGGCAGCGCATGCGCTCCAGAAGAGCACCGGCCTAGACACAGCGCCGTGCCTACGGACCCGTGTGCGCCAGGAGCCGATGCTGGATGTGCGCGCGGGCGGAGGCCGCCAGAGACGGGACCTCCAACAGGGCCCGCAGCGCCGATATGCTGGAACACCGCCCGTGTATCAGGTCGTTGACCCGCGCCACAGTCCACTCCGGGTAGGGCCTCTGCAGCAACCTCACTGCTTGTCCGGCCTGAATCCACCCCGGCCTGCGAACCCGCAGGTACCAGCCGCTGCGTCCGCTGCTGCACACCCGCTCGGTCAGACCGGGGAGGCCCCAGTAGCGCTCAATCTTCCAACACGGGACGCGCGGCTGCGCCACCTCGACTTCGGCCGTCCCGACCAGGTACACGTCGCCGATGCACACGGCCTGCTCGTCAAGTCCATCGACGGTGAAGTTTTCCGCAAACGATCCGTACGGCAGCGTGCGACCGAGTTCCTGGCGCCACAGCACATAGTGGCTGGCCGCGTACGCGAGCACCGCTTTGTCCGGGCCGCCGTGGTTCTTCCTGTCGGCCTGCCCGTCCCACTCCAGTTGCTCGCTCCCCAGGTGCAGCGGACGGTCGACCGGCGCCTTGGCGAACCCGGATACCCAGGTGGCCGGGGCGGTCTCACCGCCGTCCTGCCCATCGCCGTCCCAGGCCGGCGCCCCCACGGGCTGGCCCTCCCACGGGCGTGCCGGCGCGTCCGGCGGCGTCTGTGCCAGATACGCGCGCGGACGGCCAACCTGCACGGATACCAGCCTTCCCTCCTGCATGCCTCTGCCCCCATTCGCGTTGTCGATCCCCAGTATAACAGCTGCGTCTGTTCCGGGCATCGGGCGGAAAAGCAGACAACCAGGCCGCGGCGGATCGATGGGCTGGGAGAACAAGACGGGTTCATGCGGCCGCGTACGCCAACGTCTCGTCGAGCAAGCGGCTGTGCAGGTTGTATACTGAGAGGAACAAGAACGCAGGCAACCGAGTCAACCTACGCGCGGACGCAAAAGGGGTGTGGCGGCACTGAAGCTTTTGTTCCTGTTCATGACCTGGCGGCTCCTGACGGCGGTGTTTGGAAATCCGTGGTTGGCCATCCTGGTCCTCCTCGTCGCCTACTACGTGCTGGATAGGCGCTATATCGGGCTTTTGCCCAGTTTTCGCCGGCCGCTGCGGCGCTGGCGGCGGATGACCGAATTGAAGCGCACGATTGCGCAAAGCCCGCACCACGCGGATGCGCGTTACGAGTTGGCTGGCTTGTATATCGAACGAAAAAGCTGGTCAGCGGCGCAGAAGCTGCTGGAATCGTTGCCGGATTCCGTACGGGAGTCCCCCGAAGTGAGGTACGACGAGGGCGTGTGCGCTGTGGAACTGGGAGACGCGGACCGCGGAGAGCGCCTGATGCGCAGCGCCGTGGCGCAGACCCCCAACCTGCGCTACGGGGAACCCTATCTGCGCCTGGCCGCGCTGCACGTCAAGGACCGTCCAGAACAGTCATTGGCGGACCTGCACGAAGCCCGGAAATACAACGAATCCTCGTGTCAAGCCCTGTATCGGATGGCATCCCTCTACCACAGGCTCGGGCGACCCGCGGAGGCCACTGCAGCCCTGCGGCAGTGTCTGGAAACCTACCGCTGGCTGCCCCGCTTTCGCCGGCAAACGGAGCGGCGCTGGGTTCTGCTGGCGCGCCTGCGGCTGCTCGGACGCCGGTGACGCGACGGGAAGGCGGCTTCGCCAATCGAACAAGCCAACTGCAGAACCACAACGCCATGATGGGCGGCCATGTGATTGTGCGCACGCCTGGTGGCATAGGGCCATATTCTGCAGGCAAGCGAACCGGGTGCGGCTTGCTTCGGTTGACCAAGAGGAGGAGAGAACGATGGCGGAAGCGACAAGCAGCCTGTGGCAGCGCTTGTATCGACGGGTTCAATCGACCCTCTACGCGGAGCAGGTGTTTTGCTCCATCACGTCGGAGATGAATTACCTGCCCAATTTCGCGAGGCAGCCGGTGTTGCGCAGCCTTCACGCTGAAAATTATGAAAGCAGTTACCACCTGAACACCGCGGCCGGCAATTTGGTGCGCATCCTGGCGGGCGCCCACAGCCAGCGCCAACAACAGCGCTTGGTTCTTATGACCGTCGAGTGCTTTATTGAAGCGCGTGAGCACATGGACAAAGCCGCAGGTTATCTGCGGCAGCTGGAGACAACAGACAAGCGGGACAAGGCCTGGATTTACGCAGCCTGGCACTGGCATGAACAACGCGTTCACTGGCTGACCAAGGCGATGCGGCGCCTGCAGGCAAGCGTCCCGGAATCGGTGTGGCAGGCAGGCGTCGGTCTGGTGAAATCTTGAGCATGCTGGAATGAGAGGCGCTCGGCTGAAGGATGTCCAGATGACGGATACGACAAAAGGGCATTGCCGTGCGAGCGCCCGACGCAGCTCCGCTATTTTGAAAATTTTGCTACCTTCACGCCGGACGGCGCGCCGAATGGCACGCCGCCCCGTGACGGTTTTTGTACCGCTGTATATGCCTCAAAACCCTTGATACTGAGGCTCTTCCTGCTCGAGCACCTGCACTCGCTGCTCCAACGACTGAACCAGGGTCTTGGTCTGGTTGGCCGCGTCGGTGTACAACTGCTTGGCTTGCTGGTTCTGCGTCTGCAGGGCGAACTGCTCAAAGCTGGCCTGCGCGCTCTTCAATCCGGCAAGGGTCTGTTTCACCTGGCTTGCCACCGTCATCGCGCATTCCTCCTCACGACGTGTTCTGATGGAGACGTATATCATTATGTCTCGCGGGCCCCTCGATATGCACCGACGGCGGACTGCAACCGCAGGATTCCGACCTCGGCTGCGCCTTAGACAACCAACTGCCAGAAGCGGTTAAACAACCGTGGGTAAGTGAGAAACCCGAGCACGATGCTGGTGATAGCAGCGGAAGCGATGATGGCAAACACAATCAGCAACTGATAGCGGACAGCCTGAATGGGGTCTGCACCGGCGATGATTTGCCCGGTCATCATCCCGGGGAGTTGGACCAGGCCCATTGTCTTGGCGCTGTCAATCGTCGGAATCATGCTGGCTTTGGTGGCCGCTTTGACCACCGCGCGCGACGCCTGTTTTGGGTTGGCGCCCAGGGCCAGCAGCGCCCACACCTCGGCGTTGCGGGTCCTGGCCTCATCGCGCAGGCGATTCAGGAACAAACCGCAGGCTACCATCGAGTTGCCGATAATCATGCCGCTGATAGGGATGATATACGAAGGTCGGCCAGGAATCACATGTACGGCCAACAAGAAGCCTTGAGCCAACACCTCGGCGGCCGCAATGGCGGCAAACGGACGCCAGAACCGCCCGGCCAGGCCGCGCCCGCGCCGCCCCGCGTTGTCCGCCGCGACGCAGGTCATCAGCGCTACCATGGCCGCTGTCAACGCAAAGTTATCCATGTGAAAGACAAACTTGAGGACATAGCCGATGACAAGCAGCTGCACAGTGGCGCGGATGGTCGCCACCACCATGTCCTTTTCGAGGCCAAGGCGCTGCCAGAGCGAAACCAGCATCGCCGCAACGACAAACGCCAGCGTCAGTGCCAACGTCCACAGGCTCATGATTCGCCCTCCTCACCTGCGTCCAGCGCCAGCCTGCCCGCGCTCAGCTGTCCGCAAAAAACGTTTGGCTGCCTCAGTCTGCGGCGCCTCGAAGAACGCCTCGGTTGTTCCCTGTTCGACCACCCGCCCATTGTCGATGAGCCACGTCTCATCCCCCACGCGCCGGGCCTGCTCCAGGTCGTGCGTCACCCAGACGACCGTCAAGCATCGCGAAGTGACGAGGCAACGGACATGGCGCTCAATGACCCCGGCTGACTCGCGATCCAGTGCGGATGTCCCTTCGTCGACCAGCAGGATGTCCGGTTCGTTAGCCAAGGTGCGCGCCAGAGCCACGCGCTGCTTTTGGCCGCCCGACAACTCCTCTGCCGGGCGCTGGAGAATAGATGGGTCCAAGCCCACCTGCTGCAAGAGCCTGTGACCGTCTGCCTGCGGCCGGCCGTGCAGCCGACTGGGAACGGCCAGGTTGTCCGCAACCGTACCTGGGAGCATGACCGGCTGCTGCATGACCAGTCCCACGCGGCGGCGCAGCTCGGCTAACGGCCAACTACGCACTTCCCGCCCCCAGACAAACACCTCCCCGACATCGGGGGTCTGCAACAGGTTGCACAAGGAAAGCAAGGTGCTTTTTCCAGCTCCTGAAGGCCCGATGAGCGTCAGCACACGGCCGCGCGCCAGTCTTCCGGACACCTCGGTGAGGATGCTTTTCGGCCCGTCCTCACTTGTCAGCACCCGGCCGGCGTCGCGAAACTCAATGGCCCAAGGCGATGGCTCAGGCTTGACGGCGGGTGCGTGCGGCACCGTCACACCTCCAACACCTGGCGCGTGAACAGCCGTTCCACCCCGCGCCCGTATGCCGCCTCCGCCTGCTGGACGAGCTTGCTGATGTCGCCCTCATGGGGATAATGGGTCAGCGCCAGCCGCGCAGCCTCCGCCTCGCGGGCCAACTGGCCGGCCTGCCGAGCGGTCAGGTGACCGGCGTGCACAGCCTGCTTTTCCTGCCCATCGAACATGCTCGCCTCGCAGATAAACAGGTCGGCCGCCCGCGCCACCTGGAGCAGTTCCGGCACCAGCGAAGAATCGGCGGAAAACGCAAACACGCGGCCCTCCGCCTCAGCCCGCACGGCCAGGCACGGAACCGGGTGTTGGGTCGGGGCGAATGTGAACGAGACACCGCCGACAGACACACTTTCGTCCGGCTTCAGTGTGTGCAAGCGAATGAGCGGCTCGCGCCGCAGCTCCTCCATCAATCCCCCGGGTCCGGGCAGCATGTACATCGGGAGCGGGGCGGTGCGCCGGCCGCTCAATCGCGCTTGCAGCAGCGCGTACGCGAGCACGCCGAGATCGGCATTGTGGTCATGGTGATGGTGCGTGATTACCACACCGGTCAGCCTCTCCACCGGGCACACGTGGAAGAGTTGGGCCAGCACGCCGGATCCGCAGTCGAGCAGGATGCGCTCATCCCCCGATTCGAGGAGAAAACCGGTGGTGGCTTCCCCCGCCTCCGGGTACGTGCCCCAGAAACCCAGCACATGAACCTTCATGCGCTCATCTCCTTGTCGCATCGTATCGGTTGGTCCGCTCTTAGGAAACGCCCCCAGGGGCGCTCAGAGGTTTCAGACCCACATCAACACCTGCAGCAGCCAGCCAAACAACAAAAACCCCCAAGCAGCCGGACTGACGACTCGTCTGGGCCGAATCTGCGCCGACGACCACTGCCGCGAAGGCCCGCCGATATGATTTTGCCACACTACGTGCACGTAAGCGCCGCCGTAGGCCCGGTTGACCTCACCTGTACGCCCTTCCGGCCACAGACGGCGCAGGAAGTGGAACAGCCAGACAAAAAGCGCCAGGACCAGCGCGAGGCCGATGAAGAACCAGGCCACCACACCCCCGAATGTGGGATGGGCCAGCCAGCGCAGGCCGGGCCAATTGGGCCACACACCGTGCCAGGCGCCCAAGCCGCGGAGAATGGTCAGGACCAGCTGCACCAAACCATCGAGAAACTCGACGACAAAGGCCAGGGACAGGATGCCGGAGGCAACCAGAAACAAGTAATCCCACAGGGTCAGGCGTTCGAACACGTACTCAAACGCCCTGTCCACCAGGTAAGCGGTGGGACTGAAATTGCGGATGAAACTGTACAGTTCCCACGCCCGCAGCAGTTTGCCGAGGCGGCGAAACACTCGCTTCCTCCCCTTTCCCGCGCCCGTCCGCCCGCGGCCCGTGCATCGCATGCAAACCCGCTCACGCCTGCGGCGCACCCTCCCCGGCGGCGCTGTCGCCGATGAGGGCCAATTTCTGCGCCCGTGACAACCGCTTGATCTCGCGCTCCCGACGCAGGGCGGCCGCTTTGTCGGCAAAGGTTTCCACGCGCCGCAGGATAAACGGGCCGCGGCCGCGCGTGTACTTGGCGCCCCGACCGGCCTGGTGCGCGGCCAGGCGCTTGTCCACGTCAGTGGTCCAGCCGGTGTAAATCGTACCGTCGCCGCACTCCAACATGTAGACGTGATGCGAGGCTCTGCCCGTGACAGCCGTGCGATCCGCTGGGTTGGATGCGGCCGGGGCGGAGTCCGAAGCGGACGGTGGCGGTTGGTGAGCGCACGCGGCGCTTGCCTTGGCGCTCTCCTTGGCACGCGTCCGGCCTTGTGTCCGGTGTCGGCGCCCGCTCACGTGCCGGCCGTTCCTTTCAGGCGCAGCGGCTGGTGGTAAATCGCTTCGGCACT
Source organism: Alicyclobacillus kakegawensis NBRC 103104 (assembly GCF_001552655.1). Taxonomy (GTDB): domain Bacteria; phylum Bacillota; class Bacilli; order Alicyclobacillales; family Alicyclobacillaceae; genus Alicyclobacillus_G; species Alicyclobacillus_G kakegawensis. Next base: position 26,174 of record NZ_BCRP01000011.1, read on the forward strand.
GGCTTTGCTCAGCCGGCCCGCGTCGACCATGTTCTCCAGCACCACCCACTGGCGGGCGCGCGCCCGCTGCAAGGAAATGAACGGATCATACAAAGACGGGCCGTTGGGCAAGCCGGCCAGCAGGCTCAACTCGCCTTCGTTGAGGGCATCGGGCGGGAGCCCGAAATACGTCTCGGCGGCGTTGTAGAGCCCGTACGCTCCGTGCCCGAAGTAGATCATGTTGACGTAATCGCTCAGCGTCTGCCTTTTGCTCATCGTGTCGTAAATGCCGACGGCGTAGACCATTTGCCGCAGTTTGCGGACCAGCGTCTTCTCCTTGGAGAGCAGAGTGTTGTCCACCAGCTGCTGGGTGATGGTGGACCCGCCTTCCACATACCCGTCCGCCTCGATGTCGACGTACAACGAGCGCACGATGCCGACCGGGTCTATCCCTGGGTCCCACCAGAACCGTCGGTCCTCAGTGGCGATGATGGCCTCGCGAAAGAAATCGGGAATCTGGTCATAAGTGAGCGGGTGCACATGGTACTGCCGGGTTCGCTCCTCTACGACCGCCTGGACCGCCTTGTCGATGGGCCGCAACCGGGTGAAGTAGACGTACAGGCCGCCGTACACTGCCGCCAGCAGAACAACGGCAGCCAACGCCAGCTTCACCACAGCCTTGAGCAACCGCCCCAGGACGCGCATGCGCAGGGATCACCCGAGCGTGAACTCGGTTTGGTTGCGACGTTTGTCGGCGTGCCGCTCCAGGGCCAGCTGAACAAGTCGGTCAATCAATTCCCGGTAGGAGATGCCGCTCGCCTCCCACAGCTTCGGATACATGCTGAACTCGGTGAAACCGGGCATAGTGTTGATTTCGTTGACCAAAACCCGGTTGGTCCCCCGCTCGATGAAAAAGTCCACGCGCGCCAGGCCGCCGCCGTCAATCGCCTGGAAGGCGCGCACCGCAAACTCCTGCAGTTCCGCCACCGTTTCCGGCGGGAGCTCAGCCGGAATGATGAGCGTCGATTTGCCGTCGATGTACTTGGCCCGGTAGTCGTAGAATTCGTTGCACGGCACGATCTCCCCCGGCACGGAAGCGATGGGGTGTTCGTTGCCGAGCACCCCCACCTCCACCTCACGGGCATCGACGGCCGCCTCAACGATGATCTTGCGGTCGTATTTGGCCGCTTCGCGCATCGCCCGCTCCAGCCCTGCGCGGTCCTTGGCCTTGCTGATGCCGACGCTGGAGCCCAGGTTGGCCGGCTTGACGAAGCACGGGTAACCCAGCTTCTCTTCGACGTCCGTCAGCACCAGCTCTGGCTCGCGCTCCCATGCCGATCTCAAGTAATGCGTGTAGCGCACCTGGGGCAGGCCGGCGGACGCAAACAGGGCCTTCATCACCACCTTGTCCATGCCGACCGCCGATGCCAGCACGCCGTCGCCGACATACGGCAGGTCCAACATTTCCAGCATGCCCTGAATCGTCCCGTCCTCGCCATAGGACCCGTGCAGGACCGGAAACACCACATCGATTTCGCCGACGACCGCCTCCGGCACCCGTTCTCCGCCACGTTCGCCAGTCACTGCGGCGCCCGGCACAACCTGCAGCCCAGCTGCGCCCGCAGTAGCCGCAGCCGGCTCCCCATCCCGGTTTTCCAGCAGCGGAGCCGAGGTCTCCCCGGCCAGAACGGATGCCTCCGCCTCCCCGCGCAGCCAGGCCAACGCCCGCTCGCCCCCGTGCCAGCGCCCCGCCTTGTCAATGGCGATAGGCACCAGCTCGTAGCGCTCCTTGTCCAGCGCAGCCATCACGGACCTGGCCGACTGCAGCGACACCTCGTGTTCTCCCGACTTGCCGCCAAACACCACACCCACTCGTATCCGTTTCGTCACGTTGCCACCCCTTTAGACTACTGTCACATTGTACTGCCCACGTTTCCACCTTGTGAAGCCGATCCGCGAAAAGTTGCGACATCTGCACCCTGCCGCCGGCCGTCTCATGATACGATAGGACGCGGGGAACAAGCTGCGAGTTACAGGAAGGACGGTGTTGTCGTGACCCCGCTCTCCGTATCCGAACTGGCCGCTGTCGTCGAGGGACAGCTCATATCGGGCGATCCGCACGCTACCGTCACAGGGACGGCGATTGACAGCCGCCGGGTGGCGCCGGGAGACGTGTTCGTCGCCTTTCGCGGCGAACAGGCGGATGGGCACGCCTTCGTCCGCCAGGCGGCCCAGGCGGGCGCCGCCGCGGTTTTGGTGGAGCGGCCGCTGGCCGCGGATGAACTCCCGCAGGACGGCGCGCCGGCTGTGATTATGGTGCACAGCTCGCTCTCCGCGGTGCAGCGGCTGGCGGCGCGGGAACGATCCTTGTTCACCGGCCCGGTGATTGGCGTCACCGGCAGCAACGGCAAGACGACGACGAAGGAGATGCTGGCCGCCGTGCTGTCCGTGTCCGCGCCCTGCCTGGCGACGGCCGGCAACTACAACAACGAACTCGGCCTGCCCCTCACCCTGCTCTCCCGCCGTCCGGAGCATCAAACCATCGTGCTGGAGATGGGGATGCGCGGGTTGGGCCAGATTGCCCATCTGTGCCGCATCGCCCGCCCAACCAGCGGCGTCATCACCAACATCGGCCAGAGCCACCTGGAACGGCTCGGCAGCCAGGAGAACATCGCCAAGGCCAAGGCGGAACTGCTTGAGGCGCTGCCGGCCGACGGATGCGGGTTTCTCCTCAAAACGGATGCCTGGCTGCGGCGGGTGGCGGACAGGTGCCCGGGGCAGGTGTATTGGTACGGCCTGGACCCCTCCGCCGATGCCTGGGCGGAACGCTTGACCCTGACCGCTCACGGGGTGCGCTTTACCGCGCATGTGCTCGGCCAGACGGCGGAGGTGGAGTTACCGACCTATGGCGAGCATAACGTCAACAACGCCCTCGGCGCCCTGTTGGTCGGCGCGGTGCACGGGCTGGCCTTGACCGACATGGCCCAGGGGCTGGCGCGGCTCGCCCCAAGCAGCGGCCGCCTGCGCATCCTCCCGGCCGGCAACGGGCGGACGGTGATCGACGACTGCTACAACGCCAGCCCCCTCTCCACGCGGGCCAGCCTGCGGGTGCTCACCGATATCGCCCGCGGCGGCCCCACGGCCGCAATCCTGGGCGACATGTACGAGCTGGGCGCGTACGCGGAGGCGGGCCACCGCGCGGTCGGCCAGGAGGCGGCTAGGCTGGGCATCGACGTGCTGGTGACCATTGGCCCCATGAGCCAATGGACAGCGGAAGCGGCCCAGGCGGCTGGGTGTCCCCGGGTGCACCCGTTCGCGGACAGGGATAGCGCCATCGCCAGGCTGCAGGAATTGCTGCCCGCCGGCTGCACGGTCTTGGTCAAAGCATCGCGCGGCATGCAGTTGGAGCAGGTGGTGCAAGTGCTGGTGAGCGAGTAGTCCTCTCAGGCTGCGGCTGCCGTTTTGCCGGCCCGGCGCTGCGCACAAAAATCGCGCACAAGAATAAGACGAGAAAGAGGGAGATTGGATTGACAGAACAGAGCACACAGCGTCCCCCGTACCGGGGAGACATGGTCGGAAGCTTGCTGCGGCCGGATCGGTTGAAGCAGGCGCGCGCCGCCCGGGCCGCCGGACGCCTCGACGCCGCCGGGCTGAAGGCGGTCGAGGACGAGGAGATTGCCCGCATCGTCGCCAAGCAGAAGGAGATTGGCCTGCAAGCGGTCACGGACGGCGAATTTCGGCGCGCGTATTGGCATTTTGATTTTCTTGAAGGCCTGGATGGGGTGGAAGGATACGAGGCGGAACACGGTATTCAGTTCCAGAACCAGGCCACCAAGGCCCACAGCGTGCGGGTGGTGGGCAAGATCGGATTCAGCAGCCACCCGATGCTGGAACACTTCCAGTTCCTGCAGAGCGTCGCGGGCGATCATACGGCGAAGCTGACCATCCCGAGTCCCAGCATGCTGCACTTCCGCGGCACAGGTGTCGAGGAAACGTACCTGGACGAGGATGAATTTTTCCACGACCTGGCGCAGGCTTACAAACAGGCGATTGGGGCGTTTTACGCCCTGGGTTGCCGCTACCTGCAACTGGATGACACGGCGTGGGCGTACCTGTGTTCGGAGGAGCAGCGGGAACAGATGAAGGCGCGCGGCTGGGACCCGAAGCGCCTGGAAGACCGCTACGCGGCGACCATCAACGAAGCGGTGGCCGACAAGCCGAGCGACCTGACGATCACGATGCACATCTGCCGCGGCAACTTCCGATCCACCTGGATCTCCTCGGGCGGCTACGAGCCGGTGGCAGAGACGCTCTTTGGCAGGCTCCGCATCGACGGCTTCTTCCTCGAATACGACAGCGACCGCGCGGGCGGGTTTGAGCCGCTGCGCTTTGTCAACCGCAAGGACCTGCGCATCGTCCTGGGGCTGGTGACCTCCAAGTTTGGCGAACTGGAGGCCAAAGACAACCTCAAGCGGCGCATCGAAGAAGCCACCCGCTATGTGCCGCTGGAGCAGCTGTGCCTAAGCCCGCAGTGCGGGTTCGCCTCGACGGAGGAAGGCAACCTGCTGACGGAGGAACAGCAGTGGGACAAGCTGCGCCTGGTGGTGGAAACGGCGCACGAAGTGTGGGGGTAGGCGTACAGATTAAGGGCATGTGGCTCCAGGATGGGGCCGTACGGGGGCGGGCTCGCGCATGCGGTCAAGGTTCAGGCACCCACGCTGACCAGCCCAACCATCACCACGACCGCGGCGGCGCAGAGCACGAGCGCGTTCAGCGCGACCTGCAGGGCCGTGTCCACGGGTGAACCGGCGCCGGGCGCGGCCCCTTGCCCGCTGTCCCGGCGCGGCTCGCCTCGCGCTGCCGCCGCGGCAGCACCGCGGTGGCTGTGGGGAGAAGCGCCTCTCTGGCCTGCGGCGCCCTGGTTCGATACATGCCGGCGGGGCGCCGAGCCCCCGTGTGGTCCCGGACTCCCATTCGCCGTCCCGCCTCCGTCCGCGCGCATCCCCTGCGCAATCTTTGCCGAGCGGGCCTGCAGCAGAGCGTCATAGGCGCGGCGTGAGTCCGGGTTCGACAGCGTCCGGTACGCCTGGAGCACCGTCTGAAACAGGCGATCCGCCCGAGCCTCGCCGCCCGCCTTATCGGGATGCCAGGCCTGCACCAGGCGCCGGTATTGCCGCCGGATCTCCGCCGCCGAGGCCCCGGGCGAGAGGTTCAGTACGTCGTAGTGGCTGATGAACAGCGGCCGCTTGCAGGTGCCGCACACCGCCTGCTGCGCCCTGCCCAGGTCGACACGGTTTTTGGCCTGACACAATGGACACGTCGTGAACCGAACGTGGGCCTCGGATGCCATAGCCATCCCCAACCTCAATCCCGATTCAGAATCCGTCACGCGCAAGACTTCCCGTTCTTTGCCTGGGCTTCGCCGCTGCGCGCCGCCGGAATCGATGATTTTGAGTCCAGGATACACCAAGCCTGTCTGCAAAGAAACATCCGCCAGCCCCAGTCACACCTCGTCGGCGAGCCTAGGCGCCACCTCGTCCCGCGCAGGCCCCCGCGGCACAAGTCAGAGCCGCTCCGTCACCGTCTTTGGCTGGACAAAATTCAGCAGATAGTCTTTCGATCCGGCCTTGGCATCGGTCCCGGACATGTCGAAGCCGCCGAACGGCTGCACGCCCACCAAAGAGCCCGTGCACTTGCGGTTGAAGTACAGGTTGCCGCAGTGCATGTGCCAGCGCGCATATTCCAGCCGGTCGCGGCGGCGGCTGTAGACCGACCCGGTCAGCCCATACTCGGTGTGGTTAAACACCTCGACGCCCTCTTCAAAGCTGTTGACCTTGCACACGGCCAGCACCGGCCCGAAGATCTCCTCCTGCATGATGCGCGCGTCCGGCGCCACGTCCGCGAAAATCGTGGGGTGGATAAAGTAGCCCTGCGAATCGTCGTACGTCCCGCCGACAACCAGCCGCCCCTCCTGCTTGCCGATGGCAATATAGTTGGTGATCTTGGCGAACGCCTTTTCGTCAATCACCGGCCCCACGTCCGGGTTGTCTTCCGCCGGCCCCAGCGTCAGCTGCTGCGTCCGCTCGACCACCCGCTGCAACAGTTCGTCGTACACCGCCTGATGGATGATGGCGCGCGATCCGGCCGAACACTTCTGCCCCTGGAACCCGAACGCGGCGGCCACGATGCCGGCGGCCGCATCGTCCAGGTCGGCCGTCTCGTCGACGACGATGCCGTCCTTGCCGCCCATCTCCGCGATAACCCGCTTAATCCACCGCTGGCCGGCCGTCGTCCGGTGCGCCACGGCGTCGATATGCAGGCCCACCGCTTTCGATCCGGTGAACGAGATGAAGCGGACGTCGCGGTGCCCAGTCATGTAGTCGCCAATTTCCTCCGGCGGTCCGGGCACAAAGTTGAGGACACCCGGCGGCAGGTGGAGTTCGCGCATGATGTCGACAAACTTCACCGCCATCACCGACGACAGCGGAGACGGCTTGAGCAAAACCGTGTTACCGGTGACCAGGGCCGACACCGTTGTACCCGTCAAAATCGCCAGCGGGAAGTTCCAGGGCGGGATGACGACACCGACGCCCAAGGGCATGTACATCATGCGATTGTCCTCGCCTGGATACGGGGTGAGCTCTTGCCCCCTCCCCAGCTCCATGGCCGCCCGGGCGTAAAACTCCAGAAAGTCGATGGCCTCGTTCACATCCCCGTCCGCCTCCGCCCAGTTCTTGCCGGACTCGAAGATTTGCCACGCCATCAGCTCCGCCTTGCGCCGGCGCATGATGGCCGCCGCCTTCAACAGATACATGGCCCGCTCCTCGAACGAGGTCAGCTTCCAGGTTTCAAACGCCTTCTGGGCGGCGTCCACCGCCTCATCGATCACCCGTCTGTCCGCCTGGCACACGTGGCCGACCACCTCCCGGTGGTTGGACGGATTGAGCGAAGCCAGCGTCTTGTCCGTCCGGATCTCCCGGCCGTTGACAAACAGCGGGTAGGTCTGGCCAAACTGGCCGCGCACAGACTCCAGATTCCGTCTCAGCTCCGCCGCTTTCTCCGGAGCCGTCCAGTCGATGGCCGGCTCGTTGCGATACGGCATCAGCGTCATCGGCACCCTCCCCTTTCATGGACTGACTTATTTTTCACCTACCTGGTTGGTGCCCATACCATTGTGGATAGGTGACCTTCGGTATTACGCACGTATATCCCGTCTCGTAAAGTGCAGCCAGCCGCCAATGATGAAGACGATTCCCGCAATCGTAATGGTCATCGCAGTCTCCGTCGTTATATTCAACGTTCCTTGATGTCCGGGTAACATCGCCAGCATCGGCTGTGCCCAAGGATACATCGGCGCATAGATACTTGAGTTAGATACCCACAGTTGCAACGTAGCCAATGGGAGGGTCGCAATCCAACCTCCGATGAACCCCTTGTTCAACATGGCCCGGGGAATAGGCGCCTGTATATGCAAAAACACCAATCCATCCACAAGCACACCCAGCAACACCAATCCCTGTACCAACGCCAGAAAGAGCAGGACATAGAAGAACTTTGTAAAATAGACCGCCGTTCGGCGGACAGGCAATGCCAACAATTGCTTCCAACCGCCTGCCAAGTGTTCAATTCGGCAGCATAGAGATGCGAGAATGCCCGCCAACATCGGTAGCAATACGATAGCATGAATTCGAACTATTTAGTAACATATGAAAGTACATTCCCCGTTCCCGTCAATCCCTAAATCCTGCCTCGACGTCACCATACCAACGAGAACAGTCAAAAGTGGCGCGACCAAAACAGGTATCCAGATACTCGATGTTCGCAGCTTCTTCCACTCCCACAGCAACAATCGAAAGAACACCGTACTACTTCACTTCCTTCCTCGCGAAAAGCCCGGTTCCCAAAGCAAGCAGCAGACCCCCTACAAGGAGTCCGTAAGCCACATATGCAAAGTCAACGTGCTGTACAGCCCCATGCGTAAGAGCGGACAAAGAAGGATAGACCCAAGGCACAAAGGGAGCCCAGTGCCCAGCATGAGCCAGCCCATCAGGCGACAGAGCGTCACTGAGGCCACTGATAATCATTCCAAGAACGCCGAGCGTAATCGCAAACGACTGGTTCGCCACCAGCATGGAAAGCAGCAATTGAATGGCGATGATTCCGTAGGCTGCAAGATAAGGGTAGTAGCATTCCGCAAGTATTCCCGCCCAAGGGACATGTGTCGTAAATCCGAAAGCAAAGCCAAGGAGAATCGTGCCGACGGCGCACAGTGTGGCCGAAATGGCCAACAGTCCAGCAATCCAAATGAACTTGCTCAAATAAAGTTGAGCCCTTGGCACAGGCAGGGCAAGCAACTGCTTCCAAGCATGCCCTTGATGCTCCAACCCAGACAACAAAGATGCCAACAACGCGATACCTAGCATCAAACTCGGCATCAACAAATGACTGATGTTCTGGATGTGTAATGCGGGGCAAATGTCCTGCATTTACGAATTGCCTCCGCACCGGTCGTGGCGGTTCGAATGTTCTCGAATCCTTCTTTTCGCAGAACAAGGACAATCATATCCAAAATAGCTTGTTCATCATCGATGGCCAATATCCTCGCTGGGTTCACTTCGTTTCACTTCTTTACTTTTTTGCGTAATTGTATCATGTTCCTGAGTGACCGAAACACAACTCTGGCTCCTCACACATGGCCGATGGTTGTCTTCCAACGTGGAATTCCTTGAAGAACCTGCAGACCATAGATTGGAGTTGATCTTGATGCTGAAACAAGGATACCTTCTATGAGAACCGATCTTTTAGTTCCTGAGGATTCCCCTGCGTCCACTAAATGGTTCAGTGATTCCTTCCCGAATCGCGGACGGCCGATACCCTTTCCATAGTGCGGGAAGACTGTGTGAACGAAATGGTGGGGGGTGCTAACTTCGTGGGCCGACAAGTGTATGAATTTTTCTTGTTATTCCTGAAAGTATCCCTTAGTAACGTTGTCGGATTTATCTGGATGCTGATTCTGCCGTTCGTGTTGTTCATCTGGCAAGAACACCAATGGTTTGTTCATCCCCCCAGTCCGATTGAATATAATGGTGTGTCTGCTGCCTATTGGGGATACATGATTGTCAGCGGCGGGCTCAATGGGGTTGGTCTTTCACTTCTCCAAATGAGGGAATCAGGATTCCTGAAAATGTATCGTTTTATTTGTGGCCGTACGCTTCCGATTGTTGCCGCACAGATTCTCTCATTGCTGCTGTGCACTTTGTTGATTATTACGATTTTTACGATGACAACGGCGCTGATGTTTCATGTTGACGCTATCCGGTCACTGCTTGTGGCCTACATTGTTTGCATCGTATCCATCATACCGATTGGCTTGTTTTTCTGCTGGATTCCCGCGTTGCCCACTCGGGTGCAATCCATTTCGCCGGTTCTGAACATCATGATAGGACCGTTGCTGTATTTTGCGGGCATGTACGCATATCACTCATTTTCCACCGACATTGAGGTGCTCAATTTTCTGAATCCAGTTACGTTTGTCATGCGGATCGCGATGGTACTTTTCTCGACATTTCATATCCTGTCAAGGGGTCCTTTACATGTTGTCGCATTACTGATTGTGCTGCTCATCTATCTGGTCATAGGGTGGTTTAGCTACCGTCACATTCGAATTCTGTCCAGCGTCGCTCGTACCTAATCGTCCGGGGAGGTTGCAGATGACCGTAGAATTGTGCAACGTGTCATATCGCTACAAGAGATCAAATCGATTGGTGCTCGATTCTATTTCCCTGTCATTCAAGGAAGAGAAGCTGAATGTCATTGTCGGTCTGAACGGAGCTGGGAAAACGACCTTGTTTGATCTGATGTCGATCCGGACACCCGTATGAGAATCTTGCTGCGCATTGAGGCTTTGGCTAAACAGCCCAGCAAAACCGTGATTATGTCGACGCACAGTTTACATGAACTGCAGTTTGTCGACTGTGTCATGTATTTGCTGCACGAGGGCAAGCTGCGTTTTCGAGGATCTTACAAGGAATTCTTGCTTGTCGGCCAGACCGACAATCCGGATATTGCTTTTCAACGGTTGATCAACGAAGAGGTTCGCCATAGGGATTAGGGAGTCAGGCGAAACTGTACTAAACGGTTCGTCCAAGCCGCAATTTCATTGTCTTGTATGTTCTGGGGGGCCTTACGGGTACGTTTACCACAGAAGAGTACACTTGTTTTTATGCCCGAACACCCGGCGATATGCCCCGTTCGGGACACTACCCTAACCAGCCCCGCCGCGATAAATGCGACGGGGCTTTCTCATGCAGATGGTATGCGAATCGATTGGTTGTTTTCAACGTGCGCCCGATTTGACGCTTCCGCTCTTCCTGCCCCTGTGGGCAAGAACAGCCTGGTCCGCGCGGTGTTTCCTTTAGGCGGGATTTTCGAGTGCCTCAACCACTTTTTCGGCTGTGCTTTGGCTGGACTGCGGATTTTGCCCCGTCACCAGGTTGCCGTCCCGGACCGAGAAGTCTGTCCACTTATCCCCGGAAACGAATATGGCACCCCGTTCGCGAAGCTTGGATTCCAGCAGGAACGGCATGTAGCTGTCCAGCTGCATCTCCTTCTCTTCCGCGTCCGTGAAGGAGTTGACCTTCTTGCCCTTCACCAGCGGCGTCCCGTCCTTGTATGTGACATTGACGAGACCTGACGGCCCGTGGCAGACCGCACCGATGACCTTCCCATTCTCAGCAAATTGCTGCAATACATACTGCAGCGTTTCGTTATTGGGGAAATCGAACATCGTCCCGTGCCCGCCTGGCAGGAACACCGCATCAAACCCCTGCGCATCCTCTCGGCTCAGTTTGGTGGTATGCTTGAGCGCTTCCTCAGCTTCCGCCCACTCGGCGCGCTTCTCTTTCGGGACGCTGTTTGGATCGAGCGGAACTTCGCCGCCTTCAATGCTGGTCACTTTCACGTCATAGCCTTTTTGTTTGAAGACGTTGTATGGAACCGCAAACTCTTCGAGCCAGAGCCCAGTCTTATGATCGTCCGTAATGGTCGTGTGGTTTGTTACCACCATGAGGATCCGCTTGGCCATCATCCATGACCTCCCACTGTGGATTTTATATGCCTATGCACAACTTTCCAGGATCCGCGAAGAACCTGAGATGCTGTGTGCCTCTCCTCCAGGACGCCTTATACCACGTTCACGACAACGTCGATGTTCCCTCGGGTTGCCTTGGAATACGGACACACCTGATGGGCCGCGTGCACGAGCCGCTCTGCCACCTCACGTTCAACTCCCGGCATCGAGACCTCCAGTTTCACAGCTAAGGCAAACCCGCCATCCGCATCCTTTCCAATCGTGACACTTGCCGTAACAGATGTCTCGACGTCCACGCGCTCTTTGCGCGCTACCAAGTTCAGGGCCCCGTCAAAACAAGCCGCATAACCGGCGGCAAACAACTGCTCTGGGTTGGTGGCTTCGCCACCCGTTCCCCCCATTGCCTTGGGCATCCGGAGAGGCAGACGGATGACTCCGTCCGACGACTCCACGAAACCGTCACGCCCACCCTTCGCCGTCACCACCGCAGTATACAAAGGTTCCATTTCGCTCACCCCGGGTTTATTTTATTCAAAATCAAAACTTCCAAATCGCCTCGCAAACCCACCCCTTCTCACTCGTTTGGGCTTGGACCGGGGCCTTCCGTTGTCACTGTAGCGCATCTGTTTTAAAATCGTAAGTACGCACATTTATGTTATATAGTATCAATTTGTATACCGTTAAGGGGTTGAACCGGATGCGCGATCGCAAGAGTGGGTACGGGCAATGTCCGAACGAGGAAGGCTGCCCGGTTGAGTACACGCTGGATGTCATCGGCGGCAAGTGGAAAGGCGTGCTGCTGTACCACCTGATTGAGGGTCCCAAGCGGTTCAACGAGTTTCGCCGCATCTGCCCGTCCATCACCCAGCGCATGCTGACGTTGCAGCTGAGAGAATTGGAGAAAGATGGCGTCGTGCACCGAGAGGTGTATCAGCAGGTTCCGCCCAAAGTGGAGTATTCGTTGACAGAATTCGGGAAAACATTGGTGCCGATTATTATGAAAATGAAGGAATGGGGCGAGACTTACAAGAAGAAAGGCGCGGCGAGTGCAATTGCCGTTGACGCATCGACGGAAACGCTGTAAATTATCGATTAAAGTCCTGTCTGTGGGCGATTGAATCGCCGTACTCTAACGAATGCACAACTGAATCGAAAGTTCTCTTATCAAGAGTAGGCGGAGGGACTGGCCCGATGAAGCCCGGCAACCAGAAACGCGCTGCCCGTATGTTTGCGTTGGGCGCGCCTTGTCGAGACCGACAGGGAGGCCAGCCCAGGGCGGCGCGTTTCCCGGTGCTAACTCCTGCAGAAGCAATTCTGAGAGATGAGAGACTTGAAAGCGAACTTCGGTTTTCAAGGTCCTTCTCATCCGGGAGGGGCCTTTTTTCATGGCCCGCCACTCTATGACCATGCCCACTGGAGGTGCCCGTCACGATGAACATCGAGACCCTGCTCGCCCAAGCCGGCAACCGCCGCGATCCGCTGACCGGCGCGGTGGCTGTGCCGATTCACCTTTCCGCCACCTACTCCCACCCGGCGGCCGGCCAATCGACCGGCTATGACTACTCGCGCATGGCCAATCCGACGCGCACGGTGCTGGAGGAGACCATCGCAAGGCTTGAGGGCGGGGTGCGGGGGTTCGCGTTCGCCTCGGGCATGGCCGCCATACACGCCGTCTGCTCCCTCCTGTCGCCCGGAGACCACGTCATTGCCAGCGACGACTTGTACGGCGGGACATACCGCCTGTTTGAACAGATTCTGCGCCCCCTGGGCATCAGCGTCAGCTACCTGCGCCAAGGCTGTACCGACGCGCTCCGGCCACTGTTCACGGAGCGCACCAAGGCACTGTTTTTGGAGACTCCGACCAACCCGACGATGAAGGTCTACGATATCGCCGGCCTCGCGAAGGTCGCCCGGGCGCACGGCGCCCTGACCGTGGTCGACAACACGTTCATGACCCCCTACTACCAGCGGCCGCTGGAACTTGGCGCGGACATCGTCCTGCATTCGGGCACCAAGTACCTGGGCGGCCACAACGATGTCGTCTGCGGCCTGATTGCTGTCCGCGACGAGACCCTGGCTGAGCGCATCGCCTTTTTCCAGAACGCCATCGGCGCGGTGCTCGGCCCGCACGACAGCTACCTGATGCTGCGCGGCCTGAAAACCCTGGCGCTGCGGATGGAGCGCCACAACCAGAACGCCCGCACAATCGCCGAGTGGCTTGTCCAACACCCTCTGGTCACCCGTGTCTACTACCCCGGACTGCCCGACCACCCCGGGCGCGAGGTGCACGAGCGGCAGGCGAGCGGGTACAGCGGCATGGTCTCGTTTGAGGTGCAGGATGTGCGGCTGGTGGAACCGATTCTCAACCACGTCTCCATCATCACGTTTGCCGAAAGCCTCGGCGGCGTGGAGTCGCTCATCACCTACCCGTCCGTGCAGACGCACCACGACATCCCGCCCGAGAAGCGCGCGGAGATTGGCGTCACGGACACCCTCCTGCGCCTGTCGGTCGGCATCGAACACGTGGGCGACCTGATAACCGATTTGGACCAGGCGTTCGCCCAAGCCCGCCATGCGCTGGAGGCGGTCCAAGCATGACCGATATCCGGCAGGCCCTGACCGAGCGCATCCTCATCCTCGACGGCGCGATGGGGACGATGATTCAACAGCAAAACCTGGACGAGGACGACTTTGGCGGCAAGGAGTACGACGGGTGCAACGAGTACCTGACGCTCACCCGCCCGGACGTCATTCTCTCCATCCACCGCCAGTACCTGGAGGCTGGCGCCGACATCATCGAAACCAACACCTTCGGCGGCACCCCGCTGGTCCTCGGCGAGTACGGGCTGGCCGAGCGGGCGCGCGAGATCAACCGGCGCGCGGCCGAGCTCGCCCGCCAGGCCGCAGACGAGTACAGCTCCCCCGAGCAGCCGCGGTTTGTGGCTGGATCTATGGGCCCGACGACGAAAAGCCTCTCGGTGACGGGCGGGGTCACCTTCGATGAACTGGTCGGACACTACCAAGAGCAGGCGATTGGACTCATTGAGGGCGGCGTCGACGTACTGCTGCTGGAAACTTCCCAAGACTTGCTCAACGTCAAGGCCGCCAGCCTCGGCATTGAGCAGGCCTTTGCCACGACCGGCAAGCGGCTGCCCATCATGGTCTCAGGCACGATTGAGCCGATGGGCACGACGCTGGCCGGCCAGACGATAGACGCCCTGTACCTGGCGGTGGAACACCTGCGCCCTATCTCCGTGGGCCTTAACTGCGCCACCGGCCCGGAATTCATGCGCGATCACGTCCGCGTCCTCGCGGGCCTGGCGACCTGTGGGGTCAGCTGCTACCCGAACGCCGGCCTGCCGGACGAAGACGGCCATTACCACGAAACCCCGGAGAGCTTCGCGAAGAAGGTGGCCGACTTTGTCGAGCAAGGCTGGCTGAACGTGGTCGGCGGCTGCTGCGGCACCACCCCCGAGCACATCCGCGCCATCCGCCAGGTCACGCTGGGCAAGCCGCCACGCCCGTTCGCCAAACGGCACGGGCACGCCGTGTCCGGCCTGGAGGCGGTGTTCTTCGAGGAGGACAACCGGCCCATTATCGTCGGCGAGCGGACAAATGTCATCGGATCACGCAAGTTTCGCCGCTTAATCGCCGACGGCCAGTACGAGGCCGCGGCCGAAATCGCCCGCGCCCAGGTCAAGTCGGGCGCGCAGGTGATTGACATCTGCCTGGCCGATCCAGACCGCGACGAGGCGGCCGATATGGCGGCGTTTTTGCCACACGCGGTGCGCAAGGTGAAGGTGCCGCTGATGATAGACTCCACCGACGCCGAGGTGGTGGAACTGGGGCTGAAGCACTCCCAGGGCAAGGCCATCATCAACTCGACCAACCTCGAGGACGGCGAGCCCCGCCTCGCCCGCTTCGCCGAGCTGGCCCGCCGCTACGGCGCGGCCCTGGTGGTCGGGACCATCGACGAGACGGGCATGGCCGTCTCGCGGGAGCGCAAGCTTGAGATTGCCAAGCGCGAGGTGGACCTGCTCGTGAACAAGTACGGCCTCGCCCCGTCCGACATCATCATCGATCCGCTCACCTTCCCCGTCGGCACAGGTGACGAGAAGTACATCGGGTCGGCCCGGGAGACGGTGGAGGGCATCCGCCTGATTCGCCAGCACCTGCCGGAGTGCCCGACCATCCTCGGCATCAGCAACGTGTCGTTCGGTCTGCCGCCGGCCGGACGCGAGGTGCTCAACTCGGTGTTTCTGTACGAGTGCACCAAGGCGGGGCTCTCTTACGCGATTGTCAACGCGGAGAAGCTGGAGCGCTACGCCTCCATCCCGGACGAGGAGAAACGGTTGGCGGAACGGCTGCTGTTTGAGACCAGCGACGAACTGGTGGCTGAGTTCACCGCCTTCTACCGCGAGAAGAAGGTGGCCGCCAAGGTGGACACAGCCGACCTGCCGCTGGAGGAACGCTTGGCCCGGTACATAGTGGAGGGCAGCAAGGAAGGCCTCATCCCCGACCTGGACGAGGCGCTCGCGAAACACAAGCCGCTGGACATCATCAATGGCCCCTTGATGGACGGGATGAACGAGGTCGGACGGCTGTTCAACAACAACGAGCTGATTGTGGCGGAGGTCCTGCAGAGCGCGGAAGTGATGAAGGCGGCGGTCGCCTACCTGGAGCCGTTCATGGAAAGGGCGGACGCGGCCAACAAGGGCACTGTCCTGTTGGCGACGGTCAAGGGCGACGTGCACGACATCGGCAAAAACCTGGTGGAAATTATCCTCGCCAATAACGGCTTTCGCGTCGTCAACCTGGGCATCAAGGTGCCGCCGGAGCAGCTGATTCAGGCTTACCGCGAGGTTCAGCCGGACATCATCGGGCTGTCCGGCCTGCTCGTCAAGTCGGCGCAACAGATGGTGGTCACCGCCGAGGATTTCCGCCAGGCGGGCATCCAGGCGCCGCTGTTGGTCGGCGGAGCGGCGCTGACCAAGAAGTTCACCTTCACCCGCATCCAGCCCAAGTACGACGGCCCCGTGATCTACGCCAAGGACGCGATGGAGGGGTTGGACTACGCCAACCGGCTGGTGGACGAGCAGGCGCGCCCAGGGCTGTTGGTGGAACTGGAGGCCGTGCGGAGGGAGATGGAGGGGCGCAGCACGGTGGAGGCGGCGCCAGCCGAGGCGGCGGGCCCCCGGGTCTCCCCCGTCCGCCGCGACGCGCCGGTGTTTCTGCCGCCCGACCTTCATCGACACATCCTGCGGGACGTCCCGCTCGCCCATGTGCGCCCGTACCTCAATCTGCAGATGCTGCTCGGCAAGCACCTGGGGTTGCCCGGGAACGTGGAAAAACGCCTGTCCGAAGGGGACGAAAAGGCGCTTGAACTGTTGGCGCTCGTGGACGAATTGGTGAGCCAATGCGGCCGCGACCGACTCCTGCAGCTGCACGCGGTGTACCAGTTCTTCCCGGCGCAGGCGGATGGAGACGCCGTACACGTGTACGATCCGGCCGATCCATCGCAAATCCTGGAAACCTTTGTCTTCCCGCGGCAGGCCAAACCTCCCTATCTGTGCCTGGCTGACTTCCTGCGCCCCAAGGACGCGGGGGTGATGGACTATGTGGCGTTGTTCTCGGTGACCGCCGGCCGCGGAGTGCGGGAGCTGGCCGAGCGCTGGAAAGAGACGGGCGACTACCTGCGCTCGCACGCGCTGCAAGCCCTGGCGCTCGAGCTGGCAGAGGCGTTTGCGGAGCGGCTGCACCAGGTCATCCGAGACCGCTGGGGCTTCCCGGATGCGCCGGAGATGACGATGCGCGAACGGTTTGTCGCCCGCTACCAGGGGATCCGCGTCTCGTTCGGGTACCCGGCCTGTCCCAACCTGGAAGACCAAGTGAAGCTGTTTCGGCTGATTCGCCCCGAGGACATCGGGGTGCAGCTGACCGACGGGTTCATGATGGACCCGGAGGCGAGCGTGTCGGCGATGGTGTTTGCCCATCCGGAGGCCAGGTACTTCAACGCGGAATAGGCCACGGCGCCTCCGGCCGGCTGCGACGCAAAGCGGCCCGCCTAGGCGTCCGCTCCCGGACACCGCCGGAGCCGAAATCATGAAAAACAGACAGGAGATGACGACATGACCCAGGCCGCTGCGACCGATTTCCTCACCGCCCTGCGCGAGCGTCCAGTCATCGGCGACGGCGCGATGGCGACGCTGTTGCACCAGGCGGGCGCGCCCATCCGCGTCTGCGTGGAAGCCCTGTGTCTGACGCACCCAGGCTGGGTGGAACGCGTGCACCGAGCCTACATTGAGGCTGGGGCGAGCGTCATTCAGACCAACACCTTCAGCGGCCACCGGGTGGGTCTGGCCCGGCACGGGCTGACCGACAAAGTGGCGGACATCAACCGAGCGGCGGTACGGATCGCCAAGTCGGCCGCGGCCAGGACCCGCGCCGCCAGGTCCGGGCCGGCCGTTTTCGCCGCTGCAGACGTTTCAAGCGCCTTTGACACCACGGCCGCCGGCGCGGCTGGCGGGTCTGACCGACAGGTGTTTGTGCTGGGAACCATCGGATCGACCGCGGATTTGGGGCACGCGCCGCATGCTTGGCTGGACGCCGGGACGGCTGGCCACCCTCGTGCCTCGCTTGCGGCCGTCTATGAGGAACAGGCCAGCGCCTTGTTGGAGGAAGGCGTGGACGGGATTTTGCTCGAGACCTTCCCCGACCTCGACGAGCTGCTGCTGGCGATTGAGACGGTGCGCAGCCTGACCCCGTTGCCCATCGTGGCCACTCTGTCTCCGGACGCCATCGGCGTCACGCGCGACGGCAAACCGCTTGATCAGGCGTTTTTGGCCATGGAGCAAGCGGGCGCGGACGTGGTCGGGCTGAACTGCCGACTCGGCCTGGCGGGCATTTTGCGCAGCTACGAAGGCTTGCGCCTGCGGCCAGACGGCCTGTACGCGGCGGTCCCGAACGGCGGCATGCTGCACCTGGAGGACGGAGACTACACCTTCACCGGCAGCGCCGGGTACTTCGCCGATATTCTCGTGCAACTGGCGGATTGCGGCGTGCGTTTGCTGGGCGGCTGTTGCGGCACCACGCCCGCGCACATCCGCGCCTTGGCCGAACGGCTGGCCACTTGGCGGCCGGCAGCGCAGACGCCGGCTGCAGCCCCCGATAGCCCGCCGACCGGCGTCACGGCCGCCTCGGGCCAGCCGCAGACGCCGGTTGCCGAAACCGACCGTAGGGTCACCATTGCCCGTACACCGCTCCCAGCCGCAAAAGATGAGACGAGCGCCGGGGTGCGCGTCCCCCTCGATTCCCTGGTCGAGCGGGTGCGGCGGAAGGTGACGGTGATTGTCGAGCTCGATCCGCCGCGCACCCCGTCCGTCCGCCGCTACCTGGAGGGCGCGCGGGCCTTGATCCGGGCGGGAGCGGACGCCATCACCATCGCCGACAACTCGCTCGGCACCGTGCGCGTCAGCAACATGGCCATCGCCAGCCTGCTCAAGGCGGAAGGCATAGAACCGTTGGTGCACGTCACCTGCCGCGACAGGAACCTCATCGGCCAGCAGTCCCACCTGATGGGCCTGCACGTGCTGGGTATCCACCACATCCTCCTCGTGACGGGCGATCCGTCCCGCTTCGGCGACCTTCCCGGCGCCACGTCGGTCTACGACGTCTCGTCCACCGAGCTGACCCGGATGGTGCGGCGGCTCAACCAGGGTGTGGCGTTCTCCGGCCAGCCGCTCAAACACCCGGTGCGCTTCGTCGTGGGGACGTCTTTCAATCCGCACGTGCGCAACTTCGACAAAGCGGTGGAACGGCTGCAGCGCAAGCTGGATGCCGGGGCGGATTTCGTGATGACGCAGCCGGTGTACGACATCCGGCTGTTTGAACGCATCGCCCGCGCGACCGAAGGCTTTGACGCGCCGGTGTTCGTCGGCGTCATGCCGTTGACCAGCGCCCGCAACGCCCAGTTCCTGCACAACGAGGTGCCCGGCATCGACATCCCGGAGTCGGTGCGCGCGCGCATGGCGGCCGCTCCGCCAGACGCCGCCGCCGAAGCGGGACTGGCCATCGCCAGGACGCTCATCGAGGAGGCGCTCAACCACTTTCGCGGCATCTATTTGGTGACTCCGTTCCTGCGCTATGAGCTGACGGTGCAGCTGACCGAATTCATCCGCAGCACTGCCGTCGCCAGGCAGTATGCGTAGGTGGAACGCGGCCATCCTAACAGGGAGACGTCTGTCAGACAGGGCGATGTTTATTCTATAATGATAATGTTGGAAAAGAGGAATGAGCGAGGTGGTGAGCGGATGAACACACTGTCCGAGCAGCAGCTGCGGGCCGTCACCGTGCATCTGGTGGACAGCGTGCATCCGCTCGTCATTTACTTGTTTGGTTCTGCTGCGAAAGAACGACTGCGCCCGGACAGCGATGTGGACTTGGCGTTTCTCCCCGACCAGCCGCTTGACCCCTACGATACCTTTTTACACGCGCAGGAGCTGGCTGATCTACTGAAGCGCGAAGTCGACCTGGTGGATTTGAGCCATGCGAGCACCGTCATGCAGGCAGAAATTGTCGCGTATGGACGGCTTCTGTACGAACGAGACCGAGACCAGCGGTGTGTATACGTGATACGTGCCATGAAAGCCTATGCCATGCTGAATGAAGAACGCCAGTGCGTACTGGACCGCCTCAAGGAAAGGGGAACCGCATTTTGACGGCGGACAACGTCATTCTAAACAAGGTGCAGACCATTCGCCGATGCATCAAGCGAATCCTTGAAGAATACGACGGTAATCGTACTCAACATTTCCATTGTCGAGAGTATTATTGAGCGTCACCTCGATGATTTTCGCACCTATTGCGACCTCATGATGGACCTGGACGCCTAGCGCCCCACCCCGTCCGCTCTCAGCTCGCCTCCATTGTGTCACAGCAACGTTTACACGCCCTGTTGCCGCCGCTCGGCCATGTCCGCCGCGGCCAGGATGGCGACACTGGTCTCAGCCTTGCCAATTTTGGTACAGAGGTGTATGCTGGTTCTAACCAAAGGTAAGTTACTATTTTGATACGAGGGTGAAACTGTGAACAGCTTACAGAAGATTGAACGAGCGACCAACCCGGACGTGATGGGCAAGATGCCGCAGCGCGTGTTCCCCACCCGGCGGTTGCTGTATCCTGACCCTTTCATCCTCTTGGACCACTTTGCCATGACTAAGCCCGATGGGTTTCCGGATCATCCGCACCGCGGGTTTGAAATCATCTCCTACGTGCTTGGCGGCGCCATGGCGCACGAGGACAGTTATGGCCACGCGAGCGTCATCCCGACCGGAGGCGTGCAGACGGTGACGGCCGGGCGCGGCCTGGTGCACTCGGAGATGCCGCACGGAGACGAGACGGCGACCGGGCTGCAACTGTGGATAAACCTGCCGCGGGCGGACAAGCAGATGGAACCATCCTACGCGGAGTTCTCCCCGGCTGATCTGCCTATCACAAGCCGCGACGGCGCCACGGTAACGACCATCGTGGGCCCCGCCTCGCCGGTCCGTGTCCACCGCGATATCCTGTATTACGATGTCCGCCTGGACGCCGGCAAGCGGTACGAGGAAATCCTGCCCGCCGGCCACCAGGGATTCATCTACGTCCTGGAAGGAAGCGGCCGTTTCCAGTTGGTCCCGGCGCAAGGAGACAATCCAACAGCCAGTCTGTCGGGGTCCACAGCCGGGGCGGACGCCGACGCCGAAGTGGCCGGCAAGGGGGACCTGTTCCATATCCCCGGCTTGTCGGGCGAAGCCAGGCTGCTGGTGGCGGCCCAGGACACAGGGGTCCGGTTTGCTTATGCGGCGGGCCCGCCGATTGGCGAACGCCCCATCTACAACGGTCCGTTTGTCGATTGAAAATTGAAAGCTCGCGGCGACACAACCGCGGCATACAACACCAAGCCCAAGGATTGGCTTGGTGTCGTCCGCGGCCGTGGCGGGGACGCGCTCTGAGCGCTGTTCTCTACCGGAACGTGGCGGCCAATTCCGCCAGTTCCTCCCGGGACAGGGCCCAATCGCGTTTGGCGATGGCCTCCTCGGGAAATCCGTACGTGGCATCCTCGAACGATGAGCGCGTGGTGTCCTCGTAAATCAGGCCGACCACCACGTTTTCGCGGCCTGTAACACGGGCCAATGCCGCGGATCGGTCGTGCGGATCGTACGTGTCATCGTCATCCAAGTTAACGAGTTCGTGTTTGTAGAAGTCGTACGTGTTGACCTTGTTGAAAGTCACACAGGGACTGAATACGTTGACGAACGAAAACCCTTTGTGCCAGATGGCCTTTTCTATCAGCTGGGTCAGTTGTTTGATGTTTCCTGAGAACCCCTGGGCGACGAACCCGCACTCCTGGGCCAGCGCCAATTGAATCGGATGGATAGGCGCCTCGACCGTCCCGTAAGGGGATGTTTTCGTATTGAAACCGACATCACTGGTCGGTGACGCTTGGCCGGTCGTCAAGCCGTAGATGTGGTTGTCCATGACCACGTAGGTGATGTCGACGTTGCGCCGCATGGCATGGATGAAGTGGCCCATGCCGATGCCGAATCCGTCGCCGTCTCCACCGGCGGCGATGACCGTCAGGTCTTTGTTTGCAAGTTTCACGGCCTGCGCCACCGGCAGGGAGCGGCCATGCAAGGAGTGGAACCCGTAGCTCCCGAAATGCTGCGAAATTTTCCCCGAGCAGCCGATGCCGGAAACCACCACGATATCGTCTGGATGGATGCCGAGATCCACGGCCGCCTTCTGCAGCGCGTTCAGCACCCCAAAATCTCCGCAGCCGGGACACCAGGTGGCCTTCTCCGTCTTGAAATCCTTCATTGTAATCATGCGTTCAGCACCTCCGCGGGAAACACCTCGTGGGACCTGGATATGATTTCTTTACAAAGGATCGGATCGCCATTGTACTTGAGGCAGGAGGCGAGCTTATCATGATACCCGGCATGCTGACGGATGAGGGAAGCCAGCTGGCCTGTCGAGTTCAGCTCGACAACCAGGGCCCGGTCGACGCCGGCCATAGCTTCGTGCAGGGGTTCCGTTGGGAACGGCCCGACGCGGGAGAAGTGGATGTGCTTCACAATCACCCCTTCGGCTGCGAGTCTTGCGCGTGCCTCCTCCAGCACGCCGTACGTGCTGCCAAACCCGATGAACGCGAACCGCGCGTTCGCATCTCCGTCGACGCTGACACCGCTTTCATGTTTGAAACCAGAGAGCTTGCGGGCCCGCTTGTCAACCTGAACCACACGCGTCTCTAGGTCCTCCACCTCCAGGCCGATGCCGTTGTGCTCGTTGCCGAGCGCCGTATAACGCCCATTGGGCTGGCCAGGCAAGGCGCGAGGCGAGATGCCGTCGGGGACGGACGGATCGTAACGTTGATATTGGAACGGCGAAAGGCCGACCAGGTCTGCATCCGCCACCAGTTTACCGCGGTCAATGCGCACCCGGTCCAGCGGAAAACCGGCGATGGACTGGTACGACATGCCCAAATAGAGATCGCTCAAAACAATGACCGGACACTGGTAGCGTTCGGCAAGGTTGAACGCGTCCGCCACGAACAAGAAGCACTCCTCCACGGTGCGCGGCGTCAGCACAATCCGCTGAATTTCTCCGTGCGTGCCGTACAGGGCCTCGTTCAGATCGCTCTGCTCGGTCTTCGTCGGCAAACCGGTGGATGGGCCGCTGCGCTGCACGTCCACAATGACGACCGGAGTCTCCGACATGCCAGCCAAGCCGAGCGCTTCCATCATCAGCGAGAACCCAGGGCCCGACGTCGAGGTCATCGCCCGCGCGCCGGCAAAGTTGGCGCCGATGGCCATATTGATGGCGGAGATCTCATCCTCCGCCTGCAAGACCACGCCACCGTATTTGGGAAAATACTTGAGCACCCAGTACATGATTTCGGTTGCCGGGGTGATGGGATAGGCCGCCAGCACTCGGCATCCCCCCGCCAGGGCTCCAAACGCCGTCGCCTGGTTGCCGGAGGCGTACAGGTGGTCCGCTCCCGCAGCCAGGACCGGTTTTGCCGGCACCGGGAAATGAACCTGGAAGTGCTCCTGATAATACGCATGGCCGCGCCGCAGCGCCTCCATGTTGCTATCGACCACCTTCTGCCCTTTCCGGCTGAACTTGTCTTCGACAATGGGCCGGAACTCTTCCGGGGAGATTTCGTTGATGGCCGCGGTGACGCCGATGGCGACCATGTTCTTCATTATGGGTCCGCCCGTCTCGCGGGCGATGTCGGTCAGCGGGACGCCGAACAGGTGCACATTCGCCGCAGTGGGTGGAGTGGCCTGAAACGACGATTGGTCGTAGATGACGATGGCCCCATCGACCAGTTCACCCCAGTTGTGGTCCACCGTGGCCTGGTCAAATGCTATCAGGACGTGCGTATCGTCGCCATGGTGGCGTACCATGTCGTCCGCCACTCGAATTTTGTAGTTGGTGTGCCCTCCTTTGATCAGCGACATGAAGTGACGGTACGTGAACACAAAGTATCCCAGCCGATGCATCGCCAATGCGTAGATCTCACCCGTGCTGTCTATTCCCTCGCCCTGTTTGCCGCCGACTTTCCAGCCAATGTCCTTCACGGTGATCCCCCCATCGTAGAGGTCTTCTTCCTAAGTCTATTTTACCACTTTCGAATTGGTCAAATATTGAAGGCAAAAAAATCATGATGATAGAGAGACGTTTGGCCCGCTCTAGCATGATTTTCGGGGAGGCACCGGCGCGGGGCACCGCACCGGCAGCCTGTACACCCGCCTGTCAACCGTTTCGCTTCAACCGTCCCGTGCGCATCGCCCAGCGCTCCGCCACAACGAAGATGCAGAGCCCGACTGGGATGAGCAGCACGCCGATGATCGCCAGCTTCAGGAGGGAAAGCCACAAATCGCCCAAGCCAGCGTCATTGAGCAGGGCCGACCGCGCCATCTCCAACGAGTAGGTAGCCGGCGAGAGCCAGGACAGCCACTGCACCCAATGCGGCAAGACCGTCACCGGATAATAGACTCCTGAGATGAGCAGGATGACCCCCTGGATGATGTGTGTCGCCTGCGCTCCGCGCTCTGTTGACAAGAGCGGCAGCACGGCGGCAATCAGCCCCAGCCCCATGAAGCTTAGACTCGATACCAACAGCACCACCACGGCCGCCCAGAGATTGGCATGGCTGAGGGACAGGTGAAAAAACAACGCCACTGCCACCAGCACCACCAGCGTGCGAGCGATGCCGTAGGTCACCCCGTAGAGGCAAGTGCCTAAAAGATGCGTCAGGCGGCGAATCGGCGCCATAAACGTGTATTCGATGGTTCCCTCCCAGCGCTCATAGCTGATGGAGTTGGCCACTTCGTCAAACAAGATGGACAGGTATCCCCAAAGCAGAGCTCCGATGACCAGGTATAAAATCGTTGTGTTGCGCTGCCCGGCCGGCACTTGGTACCCGATGAGCCCGATGGTCAAAGCGTTGATGACATTGTAAAACAAAAAGACAATTTCCCAAGACAAATACCGCTTCACCAGGCGGAAGTTGCGCTCGACAAAGGCATAGAGGGTGCCCGTCTCACGCGCGATTGCCCCCTCAAGCGAGGTCCTCATCCGCCATCGCCTCCTCCCAATCCTCGCGACCGACAAACGCGAAAAACACGTCTTCAAACGACTCCACGTCCGCTCCCGCCTGCTGTTTGAGCGCCTGCGGCGTGTCCAGCGCCACCAGCCGGCCGGCGTCCAGAATGGCGACGCGGTCACACAGCCGCTCCGCCTCCGCCATATCGTGCGTCGTCAAGATGATGGTGGTTTCGCGCCTGGCCTTGATTTCCTCCACGAAGTCCTGCACGTCGCGGCGCGACTTTGGATCGAGCCCTGTCGTCGGTTCATCGAGCAGCAGGAGCTCGGGCGTGGTCATGAAGGCGCGCGCGATGGCCACCTTCTGCTGCTGTCCGCGCGACATGCTCTCCAGGGTCGCGTTCACCTTCGCCGCCGAAAAGCCAAGGCGCCCGAGGATGTAATGAACCCGCTGCCTCGTCTCCTGGGCGCCGAGGCCATACAGGCGCCCGGTGAACATCAGGTTCTCCAACGCCGACAGTTTCTTGAAGAACGACGCCTCCACCGACACCCGGTTGATGCGGCGGCGAATCTCCCGCGCGTGCTTGGTCACGTCCAGGCCAAACACCTCAATCGTGCCGTCGTCCGGCAGAAGCAGCGTGGAAATCAGCCGTATCAATGTCGACTTGCCCGATCCGTTCGCGCCCAAGATGCCCAGCACCTCGCCCGCCTGGGCGTCCAGAGAGATGCCCGCGACGGCCGTCACCTCCCGTTTGCGGCGGCGCCACAGCCCGCGCCGCACCACGCCCGAGTCGCCCGGCTGGGCGTCCTCGTAGAAGCGCTTGACCACGTGGTCGCAGTGAATGACCGGGCCAGTTTGATGCAACACTCAAATCCCTCCGTTTCGCGGAAACTGAAAGAGAACAATTGAAAAAGCCACGGGCTGTCCCGTGGCTGTCTGCGCAAAAGATTATATGCATGCCCGCCACGGGCGCCTGGCCCGCGGCGCAGGAGACGCTAACTGGCGTCTCGCCGGTGATGGAAAGGCAGTCGCAGGCCGGATATTGGAGTTGTCTGCGTGATGGCGCTGACAGACGCAAAAATCCCCAGGGTAACCCCACCGCCGAGCTGAGCCTCAACGACGTGATTCAGTCCCAGCCATGCATTGCGCCGAATCTGCGACATCACACATCCTCCTTTCCAGCAGCCTTCCATCGTTCTGGTGCTGGTACGTCATCCAAACATCGACTCACCAATGCCCTTATGCTACCAGTGAACGAAAGCAGAGTCAAGAACTTCAGTGACTCTGGCCGTTTCATGCCCGAAGAGATGAGGCTTCAACATCCCCGTGGCACTGCCCTCCTGATTCGTGAGGCCCGGTGACGACTCTACTCCGTCTTTAGGTGGCTCCGCAACCGAGGATACACAGCCAACGCGTTCTTCCAGAATATGTTGTTCCGGTCTTCTTGGGTCAACCATTCGATGCTTTCAATCACCGGTTTCAGGTCGTCCATGTCTTTCCCTGTATGAGGATCCGCCACCGACCCCGTTCCGGGCTTTTCTGTACCGAACAAAACCCGGTCCGAACCGACAACCTTCAGCAACAATTCGATGGAGTCCTTCGAGTAGTTGCACGTGTCGTAATAGAGCTTCCGTACGCTTACCTCAAACGGTTCCGCATCCTTGTCCCGGTACCGCCATGCCTTAAACCTGCCGATTTGATAGGGGATTGCCCCGCCTCCATGGGGCACAATGATCTTCAACGTGGGGAAATCCTCGAATACCCTGGACTCCAAGAGCGAAACGATAGCAATGCTTTCTTCATTGATAAAGTGCAAGGTGTACGATTCGCGAGGCGAACTGCAGCTGGCTGAATGGACGAGAGCGGGCACATCCAACTCCACCAGTTTTTCATATAAGGGATACCAGAATTCGTCCCCCAATCCTGGCGGCGTGGGACCTTCGCCCTCCATTGGATCCGGATTCAACAAGCACCCCACAAACCCAAGCTCATTGACGCACCGTTCCAATTCTTCAATGCAAGCGCTCAAATCCGTATACGGAGACTGCGGCAGCGCCGCGACCCCGACAATCACGTCCGGATGCAGTTTGGCCTGGCGCGCAATGATATCGTTCGTGAACATCGTCCACTCGCGTACGATTTTCTCAGGCTTCAGAGAATGCATCATGTGAAACGGGCGGGGGGAAACCAATTGCACATCGGTTCCCACGCTGCGCAACAAGTCCAATTGTCCCTTCAGGGTCTCTTCCAGCAATTCATCACTGATATTCGGACGCACCATGTGTTGCCTGGGAGCTCCCCGGCTGGCGAGCAGGTGTGCCTGGTATGCGTACACCTCCATGGGAGCGACCACGTGACCATGCGAATCAATGACCATGACTCCCCCTCCGTTCCTCGTCCGGCGTGCCTTCCTTACGCGGTTGGGTGTGGTTCAAGAACACATGCGCAATCCAAATCGGAACCCATTCGCGGAGTCCCCGGCCTGATTCAATGATCATCAACAAAATGATTCACAAAAATGATCTCACCCAGGAACAATGTTGTCAATGTCTTGAAGGAAATCTACCCTAGTCGCTGCATGAAAACAGAAGGGAGCATGCCTGGAACCCTCTTAACGATAATCCAGAATTGTGTTATTTTTAGATCCGAACGTCGCTCAAACAGTCTGTCTGGTGGTGTTGTCGCTCGGGTGTTTCAGATTACAACTCCACCGCAGGCTCTGCTGAAGGAAGCCTGTCCACTTTCCTGGGTGCGGTCTCCCTAAGCCCCAGCCCCGCAACCATCATAGCCACACCGCCAATCCCGGCCAGCCACAGGGGAGCGGCGAGACTGGTTTGCGACGCAACAGCGCCTGCCACAGTCGGCATAATGGTACTGCCAATGATCTCACCGATGGCGACGGAGATGCCAATGGCTGCGCCAGACAGCTTATGCGGCACGCTCTCACTGGGAACGGCTGCCGTGACCAATGGCGCGGCGCCACCACCCGCGTTGAACAGAATAGCACCTATGGTAAGCAGCAGCACACTATTCCCAAAATATACGAACACAAACGGCGTCAGGGCCCCAAGAAGTCCACATGCCAAAATGGTCCATCGGCGACCGACATAGTCCGAGAGCCAAGGCGCACCAAACGTCCAGAGAAAGCCCGCAATGCCGCCAATGCCAAGTATGAGGCCGGACTGGGTCTTACTGATATGAGCGACTTCGACGAGGTACTCCGAGGCAAAGGTGTTCGTGAGCATTAGCCATGTGATCATCCCGGCCGAGCCCAGCATGGAGAACCAGATATTTCTATACTTCAACAATTCCCCATAGGCATGGTGTTCTCGCTTTTCCACCACCCTCTCCTGTGGCTCTCGCACAAATTTCCAGACAATGAACCCCATGATGATCCCAGGGATACCCACTAGAAAGAATGTCCACCTCCACCCAACATGGGCCGCCAACTGTGTGGAGATGATGGGAGCAACACCCATGCCAACCAGAGCACTGGCCGACATCGTCAGTCCAATATTCAAACCGCGCCTCGCAGGAGCCGACTCGTCCGTGACAGTCGCGTAAATAGTGGCGGTTGTAGGGCCTTCGGCGACCCCCAGCAGTGCACGGAAGGCCACCATTTGAACAAAGTTCCGCGCGACAGCGCTGAACCAAGAAAATACGGAAAACGTAAATATCGCCGGAATCAGTATCTTTTTTCTGCCAACGAGATCCGATATCCGCCCGAATATGGAGGATGACAATGCCCATGTGATGGACAAAGCTGACGTGAGCATGCCAATTTGAGTAGCCGTCAGCCTCAAATCAGGAGCAATGAAGGGCATCATGTACAAGATGCTCATACGATCCATGAATAGCAGTCCCCATACGATAAACCCGCAAACAACGATTATGATCTCATGCTTCTTCACCCCACATCCCCCCCCAACAACAGGTTGCGCAAGCGTGCCGGCATTTGCACCGACACGATATTGCCGTTGTTGATACGGACCGTGACCCTGACCTCGTACCCTTCTGCAATGAGTGTGTCCTGGTGATATACCTTGTGTTCTATTTTGATAGACTTCTCAGACAATATTGCCGGACGCGATACGATCCGTATCTCATCTTCGAACTTGGCGGGCCTCCTGAACTGACACTTTGCCTCCACTAGAGGCACGCCAATGTCCTGGTTGAACAATTCTGACAGCGGCAATCCAATGGACTTGAATAGTTCTGCCGTCGCCTGATCCATCCACTTAAAAAAGTTAGGATAATATACGATGGCGGCCGCATCCGTGTCCGCCCACGCGACCTGAAAGATAAATTCAAATTCTCGCGCTTTCATTCAGTCCTCCAAAGGTGAAAGCCTTAATTTACTGTATCTGAATGACAGGTTTTATCACGGAACCTGTTTGAGCGTCATTGAATGCCTCGTCGATCCTGTCGAGGGTATATACTTGGCACAGCTTGTCAAAGGGGAAACGTCCACTTCTGA
This sequence comes from Alicyclobacillus kakegawensis NBRC 103104, assembly GCF_001552655.1. Taxonomy (GTDB): domain Bacteria; phylum Bacillota; class Bacilli; order Alicyclobacillales; family Alicyclobacillaceae; genus Alicyclobacillus_G; species Alicyclobacillus_G kakegawensis. The sequence goes on from NZ_BCRP01000011.1 coordinate 55,310, forward strand.
AAAACTCTACAAGTCGCGGGATCAGCAATTGAGGCGGAGCGTCCCCTTCCACTACTCCAATGACAGACTTGCCCTCGGTCATGATATCTGCCGTCATGTTGAACGTAACGTCTCCCGACACCCCCACGATGGCTGCCACGCCCAGAGTTCTCAGTCCCCTGACCGCTTCCAGCACAACCTGAGAATTACCGGTCGTCTCGACAGCAAAGTTACTCCCTCCGTTAGTTATCTCCTTCACAACTGAGGACACTGGATTGTCGCGACCATTCACCACATGGGTAGCTCCCAGTTGCTTTGCCGCCGCCAACCGACTCTCTATGACGTCGACTGCAACGATGGGAAAACAACCAGCTAGTTTCGCGGCCATGACAGCGCTCAGTCCGACGGCGCCGCATCCGTACACCGCTATCGAATCCCCGGCCACTGGGCGCAGCTTGCTCAACACTGTTCCCGCTCCGGTGAGAATTCCACACCCCAGCGGAGCCAGCAGGGTCAGTTCAACGTCCTCGGCTACTTTTACGACATTGCGCTCGTGTACCACAGCATAAGTCGCAAATGACGATTGACCGAAGAATTTCGATACGCGTTGGCTGCCCTTCATAATCCCGGATCGCTCTTCGGACACCTCCCCTATGAAGTTCAGAGACACAAATTTGGTGCAATAGGCTGGACGGCCAGCCAAGCAATTCTCGCAATCCCCGCATGACGAATAGGTGAGTACGACGTGGTCTCCCGGCCTGACCGTTAAGACACGAGAGCCCACTTCTTTTACGATCCCGGCCCCCTCGTGGCCCAAGACTGCCGGAAAGGAGACGGGCATTTCCCCCGCCTTGGCAATCGCATCAGTGTGGCAGATGCCAGAAGACACCATCTTCACGAGCACCTCGTGCGCTCGCGGCCCGTCGAGTTCAACTTCCTCGATCTGAAATGGAGCATCTTTCTCATATATCACTGCCGCCCGCGCCTTCATCGCCATCCCCCCATAATCGCCGGCTGGGACCTTCATCGAAGGGTCATCCTTTTGCGAAAAACGGATACTCGGCGTAGTTCTGCAGAACACTGACCCACTTTACCGTCGTGAATTTGTCCAATGCCCACTCTCCGCCAAACCGCCCGACACCGGAAGACTTTTCACCACCAAAGGCAACATGTGCCTCTTCGTTCACCGATTGATCATTCACGTGAATCATACCCGTCTGAATCTGCTTCGCGACATGTACCGCGCGCTCCAAGGAAGAGGAAAAGACAGACCCACTCAAGCCGTACATGCTGTCGTTCGCAATCGTGATGGCCTCAGACTCATCTTTCGCCCGCAAAATGGGGGCGACCGGCCCGAAGATCTCATTCTGGGCCACTGGCATGTCATTCGTCACCTCGGTCAGGACAGTGGGATGCATGACATTCCCCTCCACCGAACCCTTCAATACACAGTGGGCTCCCATCCGGACGCTTTGCTCCACATCCCGCTCAATTCTTGTCACCTGCTCGTGGTTGATGAGCGGCCCAATCATGGTGCTCTCACTCCATGGGTCTCCCACCCCTAATTGGCCTACTTTGTGCAGAAATAAGTCCAAAAAGTCATCATAAATACTGTCGTCGACAATGATGCGATTTAACGCCATGCAGATTTGTCCCTGATGCAAGAATTTGCCCACTGCGGCCGCTTCGGCTGCCCGTTCAATGTGTGCATCGTCAAGGACAATCAGCACGTTGTTTCCTCCCAATTCAAGGGCAACATCTTTTAAGTATCTACCCGCGATCTCAGCTACGTGACGCCCCACCTCCGTGGATCCGGTAAACGAAATGAGACTTGGAATCGGGTGACTGACAAACGGATCGCCAATCTCGGAACCTTTTCCTACTACTACGTTCAGGACACCAGCTGGTAATCCCGCTTCTTCAAAGAGACTGGCGATAAGCAATCCTGCAGTCACCGGTGTCTCCGACGCGGGTTTCACCACGACGGTGTTCCCTGTCGCTATGGCGGGAGCGATAGATCTCATCGCAAGAACCAACGGGAAATTCCAAGGACCAATGACGGCGACCACCCCTTTGGCGGACCGGTACACTCTGTTCTCGCGCCCCGGCACATTGGAGGGAAGTATTTTTCCCGAGACCCGGTACGGAAACGTGGCGGCTTCCCGCAGTGTGTAAATGGTGGCTTGCCATTCAATGTTGGCTTTGGCCAGTGTGCTTCCTCCTTCTTCCACAAGCCATTTCACAATCTCGTCCCTACGTCGAATCATGCCGTCAATCACGCGGTTCAAGATATCCTGTTTATGCGCGGGAGTAGTAGCTTCCCAGTCCTTCTGGACGCTCTTGGCCGCCTCATAGGCCTGATTCACATCGTCCACACTGGCACAGACGATCGTTTGAATAATGTCTCCCGTGAACGGATTGCGATTGACAATGGTTTGTTGGCTCGACCCTTCCTGCCACTTACCAGCTATGAACTGCTTGGAATACTGTGTTGCTCCGTTCATGCTTTCATCACCCTTCTTGATTGGCGAAAATACTGAATTCTAATTGCGAAGTTTGACTTGCGCACAGAAACAAGTTGCATTCATCCACATCAATCAAACACGGATAGATGAAGCACGAATTCTTCTATGTTCTCACCCCTCGATACCCCAGCTTCAATTTGCTCACTAGCTCCGGCTTAACTACTTTCCCACTGGGGGTCATCGGGAGATCCTCCACAAAGTACACCCGACTGGGAATCTTGTAGTCCGCAAGCTTGGTTTTCAGAGATTCCAATATGTCTTGCTCCGTACAAGATATTCCCGGCCGCAGCTTGACAACAGCGCACACCAGCTCGCCCATCACATCGTCTGGCACACCAACGACAGCACACGCTTCCACGCGATCATCTTGCGATATCATACCTTCCACTTCTTGCGGGTAGATGTTATACCCACCGCGAATGATCATCTCTTTCTTTCGTCCCAAAAACTTAATGTAACCGCTATCATCCAATACCCCAAGATCACCGGTATGGAACCACCCCTCCCTGTCGAAGTTCTTCTTAGTCTCTTCCGGGGAGTTGTAATATCCTTTTAGGATGCCATATCCCTTACACACAATTTCGCCAACGCTCCCGGCAGGAAGCACATGTCCCGCCTCATCGACAATTTTTACCTTAGTGCGGTCCATTACTTTGCCCACCGTTGTCATAATGGTCTCCACGTCATCATCATACAAGGTCTGTGTAACCGTTCCGACTTCCGTAAGCCCGTAACCCACCATAATCTTCATGTTCAACACTTCCTGAACCCTCTCCACCAGTCCAGGAGGAACGGGAGCGCCACCAGTTAACCCACACCGCAAAGATGATAGATCAAATGATTCACGTTCTGGGTGATTCAATTCCATGATAAACATGGATGGGACAGCATTCCAGACAGTAACCCTTTCCTTCTCAATCAGCTCCAACGTGCCCTTGGCGCTGTATCGCTCCTGTAGAATAATTCTTGACTGAGCGTATAATGCAGCCATCAGGCACGATCCCATACCAAAAACGTGAAACAACGGGAGGTTGATTAAGAAAACGTCATCGGCTGTGCACCTCATGGCCGTCGCAACACCGACAGCTCCCATGGTTAAGTTGCAATGAGTGAGAATGACACCCTTGGGGAGCCCCGTAGTCCCAGACGTGTACAAGATGCAAAATGTATCTTCCAATGGATCTATCGTGACGGCTGTAAAGTCCCGGCCGGCTTGCATGCTCATCAGGACGTCATAGGAGAGAGCGCCGTTCCATTCGGATCGAACAGCTACCACATTCGGTACTATCCTCTGGATGAGGTCCATCCCCACGCTTTGTTCAAATTCCTTATTCGTGAATATGAGCTTCGGTCGGCAATCCTTCAGAATGTGTTCAATCTCATGCAAGCGATATCGCGGATTTAAGGGAACAAGGATTGCGCCCATCTTGCAGACGGCAAAATAAATGGTCAGAGTCTCGATCCAGTTAGGCAACACGACCGCCACTCGATCTCCGCGATGGACCCCTTGAGCTATCAATGCGGAGGCAAGTTGATCACTTTCTGCATCCAATTGTTCGTACGTCAATCGCCTGTTTCCGTCGTACAAGGCTTCGCGAGTCGGCCGTGATGCCACCGCGCGCTTTAACAGTTCCACGAAACTCGGTGCCGCATCCGCCTGTTTCATCCTGTTCACCTCCTCAAATCTAGAGTCTCTCCCAAACAACCGCTATCCCTTGGCCGCCTCCGATACAAATGGCGGTGACGCCGATCTTCTTCTTCCTCCTGGCCAGTTCATAGAGCAGCGCCAAGACGATCCTGCCTCCCGTCGCGGCCATCGGGTGGCCCAAGGCAACGGCTCCTCCATTGACGTTGGACAGATCGGGATCAAAGTCGAGTTCTTTCAAACAGGCCAAATATTGAGCCGAAAATGCCTCGTTGATCTCCAACAAATCCACGTCAGCCAGGCTTAGATTCGCTTTGGACAGGGCCGCTCGGATTGCAGGAACAGGCCCAATGCCCATCACAGTGGGTTCAACGCCTACCACTCCCCAGCTGACCAGTCGCGCTATTGGACGCAATCCTCTCTCCTCGGCAAATCGCTCCGACACCAGAACCACAGTGGAGGCCCCGTCATTCACGGGACTAGCATTGCCCGCGGTGACAACCCCCCCTTCCTTGAAGCGCGGACGCAACCTGCTGAGCTTTTCCAATGACGTGTTTCTGGGTTGTTCATCCTCGTCCACGATAGTCTCTCCGTATTTGTCTGACACAGTGACAGGGACGATTTCTTGACGAAGATAGCCTTTCTCCTTGGCTTGCAAAGCTCTTTGGTGACTGGACAAGGCGTGCCGGTCAATCTCCTCGCGAGTCAATTCATATTGCACTGCCAGGTTCTCAGCCGTCATGGCCATAGTGCAACCAGCGTACGTGTCGGTAAGGCCCTCCCACAATACATCCTCGAAGACGCCACTGCCACCGTATGGGATTCCCCACCGAGCCCTGCGCAGGACAAAGGGAACCTGACTCATGTTCTCTGTGCCCCCTGCCAGAACTACGGTCGATTCGCCGGTTTGAATCAGCCGTCCACCCTGAATCATGGCCTCCAGGCCGGACCCGCAGAGTCGATTGATGGTCAAGGCTGGCGTCTCAATGCGCGCACCCGATTTGAGCGCAACGTGCCGAGCCAACAGGTGCGCGTCCTTACTTGATTGATAAGAGTTGCCAATGACCACCTGGTCGACTTCCTGTGCACTGACTCCCGACCGGGCCAGAGCCTCCTTAGCTGAAATTACGCATAAATCCGTGGCCGATACTTCACGCAGAGCACCACAAAACTTCCCGAACGGCGTACGGGCGCCTTCAAGCAAAACAACACCGTTTGAGGCCATGGTGTAACTACCTCCCAGAGAACTGTGGCTCCCTCTTTTCGCGGAAGGCCGCGAGTCCTTCTTTCCGATCCTCACTCAAAAAGGCAAGCAACGAGCATGCGTCTTCAATATAGAGCGCGTCCTGCAGGCGCATGTTCATGCCAACATTCAAGGAGCGCTTCAGCATGCGAATGGCCATTGGCGACTTTTGCGCCAACCGATTCCCCCATTCCAGCGCGGACTCTCGCAACGCGTGCGCTTCCACAACACGGTTCACCAAGCCAAATTCCATCGCCCGACTGGCGTCGACCCTATCGCCCAGAAGCATCATCTCTTTCGCGCGCGGATAGCCTATCAAACGAGGCAACCGCTGGGTTCCGCCTGCCCCAGGTATGATTCCCAACCCGACCTCCGGAAAGGCGAACTGTGCAGTGTCCGAACAAATCCGTAAGTCACAAGCGAGCGCCAGCTCACACCCGCCTCCAAAGGCCACCCCATTCACCGCAGCGATGACGGGCTTGGATGAATGTTCAATGCTACCGAACGCCGTTCGTGCTAGCTCTGAAAATCGCTCCAACCCACTGTAATCCAGACCGCCCATTTCCTTGATATCGGCCCCGGCTGAGAAAGCTTTTTCACCTTCACCCGTCAATACCACGGTACGTATCGTGTCGTCGGACTCCATCCGAATCATCATTTGCTGCAATTCTCGAAGTATCGTGCTGTTGATAGGATTGTAGGGAGGTCTGTTCAACGTAATCAGGGCGACCCTGTCGTACACTTCACAACGAACCTCATCAATTCCACTACTCAATGTAGGAAAACCTCCTAAGGCAAAAGGGATGACAACTCTGTTCAATATTCATACCAACCCGCACCCGTCTTTCTCCCCAACCTTCCTGCCCTCACTAACCTCCGCAGCGACTGAGGGGCAGCATATCGATCATCTTTGAATTCCTCGTAAAAGTAATCCATGACACTCAGCCCGACATCCAGTCCGCCCATGTCCTGTAACGCAAAAGGCCCCATCGGATAATTCAAACCCAGCGTCACGGCCTTATCGATGTCCTCAATGGAGGCTACTCCTTCTTCCACCAGCCGTATAGCCTCTATAAATTGAACGGTCATAATTCGGTTTACAATGAAACCCGGGGTATCTTTTTTCACCACAACCGGGGTTTTTCCCAGTTGTTCAGCCAAATCGACCGCTCTGCAAACGCTTTCATCGCTGGAATGGTACCCTCGAACAACCTCCACCAGCCTCATCACTGGAGCCGGGTTAAAGAAGTGTATGCCTACCACCTTGTCGGGCCTTGACGTCGCACGCCCAAGCAAGGTGATAGAGATCCCGGACGTGTTCGACGCGATAATAGCGTTTGGATGCAGCACCTGATCTAGCTTGCTGAACATATCCTGTTTCGCCGACGGGTCTTCGATGATAGCCTCGATCACCATATCAGCCCCAGATATACTCTCCAACGTGGATGTGACATGGATACGGTCTAAAGTTTCTTTGCCTTCTTCGACTGTCAGTCTGCCTTTCTCAACGCTGCGGTTAACCGAGGCCCGAATGCGCTGAAGAGCGTTGGTCGCCAATTCTTCTGTGATGTCCCACAGCACCACGTCCAGGCCCTTGGATGCTGCCAATTGCGCAATTCCACTGCCCATTGTGCCTCCGCCAACGACTCCTAACACTCACGACGGCCCCCTTCTAGTGGATTGAACTTCGCGATCGAACGGTTTATGACTCTGTTTCACAAATGTTGACACCATAATTGAATTCTTTATTGTTAACAATTTGATTGTACATCCAGCCTTGCTTTTAGTCAATCAAATCATGAGATTCCGTAGTTCACCTGGTGACGAGACGCCACCGGCGATGGCAGAAATCGCCACAGACAGGATGATCCCGCGTGGTACACGGCGGTCGGCAGGAACGGTTTCTTCGAACACGTGTGCGGATGCGTCATATCCGGTGAAGGTGTACTGGGCGGGCAGCAAGCCTCTCAAAAATCCGAACCATCCCCCAATCATCCACCGCCTGGCCGGACGGCGGCATGCGCCGCCAAACCGACTCCACATTCCATAGTGACATAGGCTCCGCGAGGACCGCGGCACTCAGGCTCACAGCTCGTCCCAGTTCAGGTTGGCCGACTTGGTGTAGCTGGTCACCTTCTGCTCAAAAAAGTCGGTCTTGGTCGAGTTGATGGCCGCGTATTGGTCAACCCAGCGCATGGGGTGATCCGTGACCGCGGGATAGAGCGGGTGAAGATCGAGGGACTTGAGACGCTGGTTGGCCAAATATTTGATGTAGCGGTCAATCAGATCGTCACTGAGGCCGGCGATCTCGCCCGCGGTCACGTATTGACCCCAGGCGATTTCGTGCTCGACCGCCTGGGCCATCATCGCGCGCAGTTCCTCAACCAGGTCGTCCGTCACCAGCTGCGGGTTTTCCTGCCGAATCTCCTGGAAGATATGGCGGAACAGGGCCAGGTGTGTCAGTTCGTCGCGCTGAATGTACTTGATCTCGGACACGGTGCCGAGCATCTTCCCCTGGCGGCCGAGGGCGAAGAAAAAGCTGAATCCGGAATAGAAGTAGACGCCCTCGAGGATGAAGTTGGCCATCACCGTCTTAACCAGGTTCCTGTCACTGGGATCGGCGATAAATTCCTCGTAGCGGTCGGTGATGAACTGGTTGCGGCGGAGCAGGTGTTCGTCATTTCGCCACTCGTTGTAGATTTGGTCCCGCACCTGGGCGGAGACGACCGAGTCGAGGATGTACCCGTACGACTGGGAGTGCACCGCCTCCTGGAAGGCGTGCACGGTCAGGCACAGGTTGACCTCGGGGGCGGTGATGTACTCATTGATGTTGGGCAGGTTGTGCGTCTGGATGCTGTCCAGGAAGATGAGAAAGGACAGGATTTTGTTGAACGCCCGCTGCTCTCCTGGCGTCAACTGTGGGTACTGGCGGGCATCGTCCGCCAGGGCAATCTCCTCGGGAATCCAGAAGTTGCTCATCATCGCCCGGTACATCCGGTACGCCCACTCGTACTTGATGTTGTTCAGCTCAATCAGGTTGGTGGTGTTGCCGCCGATGATGCGTCGTTTGCCCCAGTCACGCTCTCCGGCTTCGTTGAACAGCTTGGTTCGCTCCAATTGCATGGCTGCATGCTCCTTCCGCTTGTTGTACGTCGTCGCTCACGCCGAGCAGGCGGCGCAATCCTCCACTTCGAGCGACTTGTTGCGCACGTAGTAGATGGTCTTCAGGCCCAACCGCCAGGCCTGCAGGTACAAATCGAGAAAGTCGCGGACATGGATGTCCGGCGTGATGTACAGGTTGAACGACTGGGATTGATCAATGTGGCGCTGGCGCACCGCGGCCGCCCGGATGCTCCACGTTTGGTCGATGGTGTGCGCCTCCTTGTAATACCAGAAGGTGCGCTCGTTCAGGTTGGGCGCGGTCTGGGGGACGACGCCGTTCTTCTTCTCCTCGAGGAAGAAACGGGCGAATACAGGATCAATCCCGGCGGTGCTGCCGGCAATCAGGCTGGTGCTGCTGGTCGGCGCGACGGCAAACAGGTAGCCGTTGCGCAGGCCGAAGCGGGCCACATCCTGGCGCAGGCCATCCCAATCGGGGCCGCCAGGGCGCGTACGGTACCCGCGCAGGTCAAAGTAGGCGCCCGTTTGCCAGTCCGATCCGTCAAACAACGGGTACGCCCCCTTTTCCTGGGCGAGCCGCATCGACGTGCGGATCGCAAAGAAATTTATCCACTCGAACAGCTCATCCGCGGCCTGCAGGTGCTCCTCCGACTCCCAACGGATGCCCCGCTCGGCCAGGTACTGATGGTAGCCGCTGATGCCAAGCCCGACGGCGCGGTAACGGTGGTTGGTGATCTTGGCCTGCGGCACCGGGTACTCGTTTTGGTCTATCACGTTGTCGAGCATCCGCACCTGCCGTTCGACAACGCGCTCGATGTCCGCCAAGTCGCCGCAACGCCCGAGATTGAGCGAGGACAGGTTGCAAACCACGAAGTCCCCGGCTTGATAGCGGATGACGATGTCGCCCTCGTCGGTCGTCTCCTCCACCACCTGCATGGGGCTCATGTTCTGCACGATCTCGGTGCACAGGTTGCTGCAGTAGACCATGCCGGCGTGCTTGTTCGGATTCATGCGGTTGGCGGTGTCGCGGAAGAACACAAACGGTGTGCCGGTTTCAAAGGCGGACTGGAGAATGCGGCGCATGACGTCAATCGCCGGCACCTCCACCCGGTCGAGCTGCGGGTGGTCGATGCATGCCTGGTAGCGGCGCTCAAACTCCTCGCCCCAGCTGTCTTCCAGCCGAAAGCCCAGCACCTGCTCCACCTCGTACGGACAGAACATGTACCAAGCGTCGCGCCGCTCCACCCGGCGCATGAACTCGTCCGGCACGCAGACGGCAGGGAAGATGTCGTGTGCCTTCATCCGTTCATCGCCGTTGTTGGTGCGCAGCTGCAGAAAGTCGAGGATGTCCTTGTGCCACACATCCAAGTAGACGGCGGCGGCACCCTGGCGCATGCCCAGCTGGTTGCAGCTGACCGCGGTGTTGTTGTAGTTCTTGATCCACGGGATGACGCCTCCGCTGGCCCCTTTGTGGCCGCGAATGGCCGCGCCGCGGGAGCGGATCTTGCCGACGTAGATGCCCATGCCGCCGCCGTGTTTGGATACACGGGCGAACGCTTTGTCGGTCTCGTAGATGCTGACCAAGTCGTCCTGCGGCATGTCGATAAAACATGAGCTGAGCTGGTGGTGCCGCTTGCGAGCGTTGCTGAGCGTCGGGGTGGCGACCGTCATCTTCAGGCTCGACAGAACGTCGTAGAACTCCTTGGCGCGCTGGACCTTGTCCACCTCTCCCAAGGCCAGGTGCATGGCGACGCCCATGAACATCTCCTGGGGCATCTCCAGCAGTTCCCCGTCCAGGCCGCGAATCACATACCGGTCCAAGAGCTGCTTGAGCCCGACGTAGGTGAACAGGAGATCCTGCTCGGGCTTTAGGTACGCCTCCAATTCCGCAAGCTGCGCCCTTGTGTATCCCTGCCGGATGTATTCTCCGTAACGGCCGATTTCCTCCAGGTAGCCTATCAAACCGGTGAAGTTTTCGTATGCTTCACCGGCGATGCCGGCACGCTCCCGATTCTCGCGCACCTGCCGCTGGCTCCTATAGAGGAGCAGGCGGGCAGCCACATACTGCCAATCCGGGGCATCGACCGACGTCTGTTCAACCGCAGTCTGGATGACGAGATCCATCCAGGCGTCGACGGAAGCCTGCGCGGGCGCCTGGGCCCGGATGAGCGGCCACAAGGTCTCCGGCTGGCAGGCGGGAAACGCGTCACAGGCCGCTTCAACCAGGGTGGTCACCTCGTCCGGAATCCCTTCCGTCCCTGCGTCGATGGTGGCAAGATGCGGCAGTGTCGTATCTTGCAGCATCTGAATCCTCTCTCCCTCGGTATAGTGATGGATTTTTCCGATCCCGCCCGCAGACGGCGCCCCGGCGCCAATCCCTCGCCCAGCCATGTAAAAACCCCATCTCCGGGTGGAGAATGGGGTTGAGTCGGCGACACGCGACCTGGTTCTGCCGGATATGGTCTATTCAGGAATCACCAGCCGTCCCCAAGCCACCCTAAGCCCACCGGCTGCGACCAACGGCCGCAGGCCGGACGACCCGCAGGATACGACCGGATGCCAGCAAGGTGCACAGGTCAGATATGGTGTTCGCCCTCTCCCATCCTCGTGAGAGATCCGCTGGGCACGAGCTCTGGCAGGTCTTCGGACTTGGGCTTCATGCGCCAAGACCCGCCTTCCCCGGCTAGCGCCGAGTGGCTGAAGCGTCTGTCTGCTCCGCATGGGTCTTGGCCTCCACCTCACCGCGGCGGGACCGTTCCGGATTTGCACCGGATTCCCTTTTCAGCCCAACTGGGCACCAGAGGCTCGATATTCGTTTGTGGTGTGAGTATATCACTATATATAGTGCCGATCAAGGAATAATTCAGGCGTGGAAACACTACATCCAGACAAAGGGACGGCTGGCTTCATCGCCGCGACCGTCCGTCCCCGAGTTCGATGGCGGGTCTTAGGCAGGCGTCAATCGGACTTCGCGCGCACTCTCCCTGTCCAACACGAAGGTCACGTCCCGGTGCAGCTGCAGGATGCTCGCCGGAACGTCGGTGCGCACCTCGCCATGGATGGCGCGGGCCACGATGTGCGCCTTCTCGGGGCCAAACGCGAGCAAGACGATTTGGCGTGCCTGCAGGATGGCCTGCACGCCCATGGTGATGGCCTGTCGCGGCACTTCGGATTCGTCCTTGAAGAAGCGGGCGTTGCTGCGGATGGTCTGTTCGCTGAGTTGGACAACGTGCGTGCGCGAGACCAACAGGTCGTCCGGTTCATTGAAGCCGATGTGACCGTTGACGCCGATACCGAGGATCTGCAGATCAATGGGGTACTGGCGGAGCAAGGCGTCGTACGCCTCGCACTCGGCATCCAGGTTGTCGGCGTTGCCGTTGGGGATGTGAATCTGGCTCTCCGGCACCCGGATGTGGGCAAACAGGTGCCTGCGCATGAAATCGTGGTAGCTCTGCGGATGGTCCGCAGGCAGCCCTATGTATTCGTCCAGGTTGATGGTGACCACATTCTGCAAATCCAGCCCGCAACGATGCAGGCGAATGAGTTCCCGGTACAAAGGAATGACGGTGCTGCCGGTGGCCAGGCCGAGCACCGGCCTGGCCGTGTCCAGAACCACCCGCTCAATCAACGAAGCCGCGTACAAGCCGGCCTGGTCCGGTGTGTCAAAGACGCGGATTTTCATCTCTCCCACTCCTCCGTCCATCTGTCTCTCCATACGTCTCTTGCCTTTGGATGCCCCTCTTACGTTTCCAGGGACCGCACGGCCGCGACGATCTCCGCGTAATTCGGGTGCAGCCCGTCGTACACGTGGACGACCTTGCCGTCAGGGCCCACCAGGTAAAACTCGGTGGAGTGAGTGTACTGGTTGCTCTTGGGGATGCTCTCAACCACCGCCTTGAATCCGTCGCGGGCGAAACGGGTGATGCTCCGGCTTGAATAACCGGTCAGAAAGTGCCAATTCGTCAAATTCGCGTGATATTCCTCCGCATAGGCGCGCAGGCGCTGGGGCGTGTCATGGGACGGATCGACCGTGAAGGACACAAGCTGCGCGTCCACACCCGCCTGCCTGAGACGCCGCTGCAGCTTCGCCATGTGGGCGGTGGTCAAAGGACAGACGCTCGTGCAATTCGTAAACATGAAATCGGCCATCCACACCTTCCCGCGCAGGTCGGACAGGCTGAAGGGCTTGCCCTGTTCATCCGTATCGCGGAAATGGGGCACCGGCCAATTCAGATTCACCTGGCTGGAGTCCGATTTACCCGCCTGCATGGAGGTGGCGCCTTGGGCAGACCCGCACCCCGCCGCCAAGCCAGAACACAACAGGACGGCCGCCCACGCCCAAATGCGGCGGCGCCACGGCTGTCGTCCATACCGACTGACCACACCCGACACCTCCCAGGGACCAGGTTCTCCGACGGTGCCTTGTGCGTGCTTGCGATAGTCCCCAATGGTTGATCTCACCGTCACTATACTATAGGGATGTGCGAAAATTAAGCCATGCCTGTTCACAGATCCCGCTTTGGCTTGCTTTGTGTAACAATGTTATGTTACACTCCACGCGGAGAGGGGTGATTATGAAAGCCGGTCAGCATGGCTATGCGGACGAAGCCCTGATTTCAAAGAAAGAACTGGAGACCGGCGTCTCGTACGGGCAGCTGTACCGCCGGAAGCGAAAAACCTGACCCCGGAGGCGTGGTTCATTCGCCGCTCCACCTTCACAGCACAGGAAATGTTCTCCACTCTTCGGGAAATTCTGGCGCGATGGGGCCGCCTTCGCGTGAGTTGCTGAAACGAAACATTGTTACGAAAGAAGCCTCGACTGCTTGAAAGCCCTGTTCATATTCAGTTCATAAATATGGGTTATTGTTCCCATATGTTCAGCCTACAGGAGGAGTTGCAATGAACAGCGTACACACAAGAGAACCGGCGACGCACAGCCGGGATTGGGCCGTTGAAGCGCGTGGGCTCGTGAAGACCTTTGGCGACAACCGGGCGGTTGACGGCGTTGACCTGAACGTGCGGGCCGGTACCATCTATGGTGTGCTGGGCCCGAACGGGGCAGGCAAGACCACCACCATCCGCATGCTGGCGACCTTGCTGCGGCCAGATGCAGGTTCGGCGCGCATCTTCGGGCACGACGTGGTGAAGGAGTCGCATATTGTCCGCCAATTGATAGGCGTGACAGGTCAGTACGCGTCGGTCGACGAGACGCTGAGCGCCTGGGAGAACCTCATCATCTTCTCCCGCTTGCTCGGGCTGGGGCGCCAAGAGGCGCGGCGCAAGGCGTCCGAGTTATTGGAGGAATTCGGATTGGCGGAGGCCGCCAAACGCCCGTTGAAGAATTTTTCCGGCGGCATGCGGCGACGGCTGGACCTGGCGGCCAGCCTCATCGCGCAGCCACCGCTCATCTTTTTGGACGAGCCGACGACCGGATTGGACCCGCGCACGCGAGCGCAGATGTGGGATACCATCCGTCGCTTGGTCCAGACGGGATCGACCGTGCTGTTGACGACACAGTATCTGGATGAGGCCGATCAACTGGCTGACCGCATCGCGGTCATCGACCATGGCCGGGTCATCGCCGAAGGCACCGTGGATGAGTTGAAGGCTTCGGTCGGAAGCTCCTCCCTGCAACTGCGGATTCAGAATCCAGGGGACATCGAAGTGGCTCGGCAAGCCGTGGAACGGGTGCTCAAGGTGCAGTCCATCGTCTCGCCGGAGGCCGGGAAAATCACGGCGCCGATGACCAACGCCGATCTCGTTGCCGACCTGCTCATCACGCTGCGCGAAGCGGGAATCCGCCTGACCGAGATGAGCGTGCAAAAACCGACCCTTGACGAAGTCTTTCTGACCATCACCGGACACGGGGTGGAAGAAGACGCGTCCGACGAGGCCAAGCAAGAGGAGGCGATGTGAACATGAGCAGTCTGCCAATCACGCCCGTATCCGAGCTGCAACTGAAAAACCACGCGAGCCTGCGCCAATCGGTGCGCAACTCGTTCACGATGGCGTATCGAGGTCTGCTGAAAATCCGGCGCACACCGGAACAATTGTTCGACGTCACGTTCCAGCCCATCATCTTCACCCTGATGTTTACTTACATCTTCGGCGGCGCCATCTCCGGGAACGTGCACAGCTATCTGCCTCTCATCATCCCCGGCATCCTGGTGCAGACTGTGATCACGACCTCCATCGTGACCGGCGTCCAGTTGCGGGAGGATATGGACAAGGGAGTATTTGACCGATTCAAGTCGTTGCCCATCGCGCGGATTGCCCCATTGGCGGGTGCCCTATTGGCCGACACCGTTCGGTACACCGTCGCGACTGTGCTCACCTTCGTGATGGGCTACATCATGGGCTATCGACCCCACGGAGGATTCGGCGATGTCGTCATCGCCGGGGTGCTGGTGATTGCGTGTTCCTGGGCGGTGAGCTGGATATTCGCCTTCTTCGGCGTGATTGCCCGTACGGCTTCCAGCGTACAGGGCATCGCAATGCTGATCTTATTCCCGCTCACCTTTGTTTCCAATGCGTATGTGCCGGTCAAAACCATGCCAAACTGGCTTCAGTGGGTTGCCAAAGTCAATCCCATCTCGCACCTGATCTCGGCTGTCCGAAACCTGACAAACGACGGAACGATTGGCGGCGATTTCGGCATTTCTCTCATCGGCGCCGCCATCATCGTGGCCATCTTCGCGCCGCTCACCGTCCGCGCGTACATGCGCCGGACCTAACCTTGAACAGCTCAGGACGGGGATAGGAGGGCCTAGAGGAACTCGGGATGCACGGCAGCAAGTCAAGCATAGATGCACAGAAGAACGATGACCGCGGCCAACAGCCCGACACCTGAAGCTGCTGATCCTGCAGTAAAACCCTCTCGGGCTTTCCCCCCTGGTCTCCGGCCAGAGTCAACTGCATGTAGTAAAACACCCCGTACGCGACCAACGGCACGGTGACAATCAACGCGTGCCCGTGACCGGAGGAGAAGGTGAACATGGAGTAAGTGAGAGCTTTGGCCTCTCAACGCGAATTCTTACACCCAAGTTTGGCGCAACATCCGTCAAAATCCTCGCCCGTGGAAGGCTTACCCATTTCAAGCGACCGAACCCCGGACGGTCAGTTCGCGGGAGAACACCTCATAAGGAGAGAAGTGCACAGTATCGCCGGATCGGTCACGCCACACAATAGGGCTTACCCACTTTATTGCACAGCGGAGCGCTGCTTGCATGTTCGCCAGACGTTCGACGCATTCCGCCAGGACGTCTGCACTGGTGCCTAACGTCCCGAACACCGAATCTCCCGAGTCCGCGGGAATACCGGCATATGTTGCAATAGATGTTTAGGTTCCTAGCCACTCTATCTCCCCGCTGCAAACCGGTGACCCTCGGACCGATGACGCCCCCTAGACAGCTTATTCCCTAAGCTTCTCTTGTCGCCCTTGCTCTTTTTTAGAATTCATGGCGCTGACGCGCAAGCCGTCAAAGCGGACGGGCTCTTCTTCCAGGTGCTCGATATGAATGATTCTGGTCTCACCAGCTATGAGATCGAAGTAATTGTCACTGCACAACACCATCGGTTGGCTAAACTCCAGCTTAACCATGCGAGCGTGATTCGTCGTGGTGATGGTTACGATTCCTTTCTCCGGATCCACTCGCCAAGTTATGTGCGTTTCCGGCAACCTGAGTTCCTTGTGAGCCCGGAAATAATAGAAATTCTCATAGGCTTGCCCTGTCGCCGATCCGATTCTCAATGCAACAAAATCCTCAGGTCCCCCTTGGAGCAGTTCTTCTCGATTGAAATGCCCCACGCAGACCGATTCATTGCAGACGTCACGGACTGGAATGCGGCGCGACCAACGGACGGTTCCATGGAAATCGACGACGTCCACTTGGATTTCATCTGTGTACGGGTCACGTCCGTCGTGGACCACCCAGAAAGACACCTCGCCGTAGGGTTCAAATCTTGCCATCAATAAGACAGGATGATAGAAGCGCTTCGCGTAATAGTAAGCTGCCTTGGGTAGGAGATGATAGTCTATGATAGACCAGCTGGTTCCCGGCCAGCAGTCGTTCAACTGCCAAATGAGAGCCCCGCTGGTCTGGAACTTGCGACGCCGGTAATGTTCCACACCGAATTTCAACCCTTCGGCCTGGGTCAACATGGAAAAATCCATATATTCATCCAAGGTGAACGGAAGACCCGTATATCCTTCCATCATACGAAGGCCTTTCTCCGGGTGACTGTCCTTGTTTCGATAAGCCAACTCCGGACTTTCCCAGTACAGCTGCCCTTTGGGAATCCACCGTTCCAGGGTGTACCGGTTGGCCACCGCGTGGATGCCGAATTCACTCACGAAACGCGCTTCATCGTGACCATAATGCCTAAAGGACACTCCTTCCACACTGTAGTCAACCCGGTCCGGCTCCCCGAAACGGCGCGGATACGTCTGGCCGTGCCACACCTGCCAGTTGTGCCGGTCTCCTTCCTCCGCGGAATTGTGATCATTCCCTCCATACGGAGAACTGGGCCAGTAAAAGTGGTCTGGATCCAGCTCCGCCAGGATGTCCGGAATCAGTTGATGATAGATCCGTTCCCCGTAGAATGGCGTCGTAATCTCGCCGCTGGATCGACCACGTTCGTAAATCCAGTCGTTCTCATTGTTGCCGCACCACAGCGCCAAGCAGGGATGATTGCGTAGACGGAGCACCGTGTGGCGGATTTCAGCTGCCACGCTCTCCATGAACTCACGGTTAAAATCCGGATACAAAGCGCAGGCAAACATAAAGTCCTGCCAAACAAGGATACCCTGGCGGTTGCACTCTTGGTAGAACACGTCTTTCTCGTAGATTCCTCCACCCCACACGCGCAGCATATTCATGCCAGCCTCTCTGGCCAGCCGCACCAGGTGTTGATAGCGCGTATCCGGCGATGATGCAAAGAAGCTGTCGACAGGGATCCAGTTAGCACCTTTCGCAAATACGGGTACCCCGTTCAGGATGAAAGTGAATACAGGTTGACCTTGCTCGTTCTTCTGGCGAACCTCCAAGAGCCGGATCCCTACCTCGCACTCGGAGTGATCAACAGCTTCTCCCTCCACCAACAATTCTGTTACAAGCTTATACAGGTTGGGCGTGCCCATATCGTGGGTCCACCATAGCTTTGGATTCTCCACATGGACGGTGAATTCAACCTGCTGGGAACAGACTACTTGCTCTTGAGCCATTACACAGGTCCCTGCCTGTTCTAATTTGATGGAGGCTCTCAGTCTTGGCGAGAGCGCAGTCAAGTCGTCTGAACCCCCATACCTTCCTAATACATCCACATCCACGGTGATCAACAGTGTCGCACGTGTCTCCGTGGCCGACAACGTCCGAACAGCAACCGATTGGATTTTCGCCAGACGTCTTTTCTCAATATGCACGTCCTTCCATATGCCGGTAGTGACGAGCCTCGGTCCCCAATCCCATCCGAAGTTCATCTGCGCCTTTCGGGTCCAAATTCGCTCGCCACTGAAAGCAGACCAATAGCCAAGATTCTTATCACGTAATCGCTCCGCAATTGGGTCGAATTTTATGGCTATCACATTGCGGCCCATAACTAGCTCGTGTGTCACATCAAGTGTGAGACCGACAAACATGTTGTCAGAGGAAGCAAGTTCCAACCCGTTCAGATATACGGTCGCGAACGTGTCGAGACCCTCGAAAATCAACTCTACTCGTTCGTCCGTGCCAAGGCTCTCTTCCCAATAGAATTCTGTGCGATACCACCAAACTTTTTCCTCGACCCATCGACACCGTTGGTCATTGTAACCAAAGAATGGGTGCTCAATTACCTGATGACGAATCAGCGTGGAGTGAACGTCTCCCGGAACGTCGACATTCAGCCAGCCACGGTCGTCGTAATCCGGATTTGCCACCTTCACATCATTGCTGGCCCCCGGGTCGAACCAGTTCATCTTCCAATTCTCGTTGATCTTCATTCGCCGTTTTTTCACTCCAAATGAGCATTGTCACTATCAATTAGAATCACGATAAACACGATAGAATGTCTTTAAGACTGGCCGTGGCACACGCCATCGACGTATCAGCGACCCCGTAATACATGGTTACCTCATCATCCTGCACAATCACACCACACGAGAACACAACATTGCCAAAGAATCCGTCCACCTCGTAAGGCGCTTCCGGTTCAAGAATAGGATGCTCGGATCTGGCAAGCACTTTCCAAGGCTCCTCCAGGTCAAGCAAGATTGCACCCATGCAGTATCGATTGCGTTTGGACGCTCCGTGGTACAGCTCCAACCACCCCTCTTTTGTCTTAATTGGTACCGCCCCAGCCCCGATTCTTCCGTCATCCCATTTCCCTTCCCGTAAACCAAACAGGAGTCGATGATTTCCCCAACTAAAGAGATTGTCGGATTCGGCGATCCAAACCTCCGGAAGGCCAATGCTCTTGCCTATAGGTCGATGCAGTATGTAATATTTTCCCTGTATTTTCTCCGGTAAAATCACCACATCCTTGTTTTCTGGAGGCAGAATCAACCCCTGGCGTTGCACATTCACAAAGTCCTTTGTTATTGCCAGACCAACCCCAACACCAGCAGGCGAAACCGCACTATACGTGATGTAGTAAGTATCGCCAATTTGTGTGACACGGGGATCCTCAATGCCAAATGTCTCGAACGGTGTATTTGGAAACAAGAAGGGATTGGGATCCACAGTAAAATGCCGACCATCTCTGCTTCTAGCAATACGCAAATAGGAAAAGGAAGTTAAATAGCGAAACGTGCCAGGAGAATCCGACTTCAACCGGATCGCGCGTGTATCCGAGAACTCATACGTACCATCGGTTCGATCGATAACTTTGATTTGCAGTTTATTGGTTTCAGTATCGAAAATCGGAATCCGCGTATCACCGCCTTCCCATCCCACAGGGCGCTCCGCCACGCGAAGCAATAGAATAATTTCCCCTTGGTACCAAGCAGTGCCTGCATTAAACACTCCAATGACCTCAAAATCCGGTCGATGTGGCTGTACTTGGGCTGGCGTCAGCATGGGATTGCCACTACAACGTTTAAAAACGCTAGATGTCAACTCTATCCCTCCAAAAAGTTGCCTGCGGTACGTAGATTGTTGATGACAGTTGCTTTAGCCCTTAACAGCTCCTGCCGTCAACCCTTTCACGAAAAATTTTTGCAAGAACATGAACACCACCAGGACCGGAATAATGATCATGACAATCGCAGCAAACAACAAAGGCCAGTCGTAGGTGTACTGTCCCTGGAAATGCACCAGGCCAGTCGGCAATGTCATCATGTTTGGATCCGTCATGAATACTGTTGCATACAGAAACTCTGACCAGTCGGACATAAAGCTGAATATCGTCACTGTTGCTATCGCTGGCAACGCCAGTGGCATCATTACGTTCCAGAAGGTACGCATCATACCGCACCCGTCCATCTTGGCTGAATCTTCCAACTCATTAGGGATTGTCATAAAATAGTTTCGAAACACAAATATGCTAAAAGGCGTTTGCATCGCGATATATGGAAACACCAAAGCCAGATAGTTATTTAGCAGATTCAGGTGTTGTAAGAAAATGTACAGGGGGATAACAGTGACTTGGGAAGGAATGATCATCCCACTGAGCACAATCCCAAACAAGATGCCTCTCCCCCAAAATCGAATCCTCCCAAATGCGTATCCAGCCAAAGCTGTTACAACAACCGTAAGGAATGTAGAAATTGCCGTGATAACTACGCTGTTGATGAAGTAGTGACCCATTCCCGCCATTGACCAGGCGCGCTCATAGTTGGCAAAGTGAAACTGATTGGGAATAAGCGCGAACCCTCGCATTGCGGTTGCTGGTGTTCGCAGAGAGTTACTGAATACATATAGAAATGGAAAAACCTGAACCACAAACAATACAACCGCAATCAAGTACAGAACACCGCGACGTTTTGCGCGGAGGCTTACTCCCCCTTGCACCATTTACCTCACTCCGCATCCGTTCGACTAAACCACATTTGAAGTCCCGACCAAATCAGAACAATGATCAAAAGAACCACAGACATAGCGCTGGCATACCCAAATTTCATGAACTGGAATCCCTGTTGAAATAGATCCAAGACTATCACCGTCGACTTCTCAAACGGACCTCCCCCTGTCATCACGTACACCAAATCGAAAGCCTTGAACGAACCAATGATGGTTGTAACGATGACCACGATGCTGACGGGTCTCAACAACGGCCAAGTGATGCGAAAAAATGTCGTGAACGCTGATGCTCCATCCACCCGCGCCGCCTCAATGATATCGTTAGAAATGGTTTGAAGCCCGGCAAGAAACAGCATCATGTTGTAGCCCCACCATTGCCAAATGTTTACGAATATCACGCAGTACAGGGCTGTTTTGGGATTTGCTAACCACTGCAACGCTAGGGAATTCAGACCCAAGAAACGAAGCAACGTGTTGAGCAATCCGTTGCTGGGATCAAAAATGCCCTGCCAAGCAAGTCCGATGGCCACCGTTGGGATTAAACTAGGAAGAAAATAACTGGTACGAAAAATGGATTGTCCTCTCAGAGACTGATTCATCAACACTGCCCCCAATAAGGAGGCAGTGTAAATGAAGATCAAACTGAGGGCCGCATAAACGATGGTGTTAGCGATAGCCCTAAGGAATGTCGAATCATGGAGTAGGGCCAAGTAGTTCCCTAAGCCAATCCAATGTTTGCTTCCCATGATGTCCCATTGCAAAAAGCTGTACTGGATGACCCGCAACATTGGATAGATTGTAAAGAGCGCCAGAATGACCAGAGCGGGCAGCACAAATCCATAGCCCACCAAGGTGGTTTTTAGTTTGCCGCGTACAGAATTCATTACTGCGCCCCCTGTTCTGTCGGACATATACCTAATTCATGAATTGTTTCCTTGCAGGGCCGCGTTTGCCTGTTCTGTAGCGGCTTTCAGTGCAGCCTTGGGTGAGACTTGTCCGACCAGGGCTTCCGACAGTTCTTTGTACAAGATATTACGAGTCTGATCCTCATTGGCGATAGCATTGTAAGGTCCATAAGACAGTGTGTTCTTCAACAATTTGGCAAACTGCTGGGCATGCGTATCGGTCAGGGTCTGATCTGAATTAGCATCCGCAACCGGAGACAATTGCTGCGTTGATTTCACATATTGCTTAGCCTGCTCCACCTGTGTGATGTAGTTCAAAAAGTCAATCGCTTGTGCGGCATGGGGTGCCTTAGCTGGTACCACAAGGGTCACTGCGGCCCCTCCATACAGTTGACCCTTGGGGTTGTCGGTTGGGGCAGGCCACTTGATAAGCCCATAATGGAGGTTCGGGGCCTTGGAAGCCAAGTCTCCAACTTCCCAAGATCCTTCGTCAAACATAAATGCCGCCTGTCCATTCATGAAATCCTGGTTTGCCTGATCCCAAGTTTGTGACAGAGGACTGGGCATAAATACTCCGGCCTTATACAAATCAGCCAAAAAAGTCAACGCTTGGACACTCGCCGGCGAAGTGAAGTCAAACTTTCCGTCTTTCATTTGAAAGACATCGGTCCCCTCCATTCCTGCCAAACCCGACCATGCATCCAGCAAAGGCCACCCGTCTTTCACCCCGAACACCACACCGTAGCGGCCGTTGCCGGTCAACTTTTTGGCATCTGAAAGCAATTCGCTCTCGGTCGTAGGTGGCTTTAGACCAGCCTGCTTGAGCATGGCCTCGTTATATGCAATCAAGCGGGTGTTCATTTGAAACGGGATGCCATAGATTTTTCCGTTGTAAGTTGAGAATTTCCACGACGATGGAATGAATCGGTCTTTCATGTCATACTTGTTGACTGCCGAATCCAGGTCCTTTAGTTCACCGTCCTTGGCGGCCTGGTCTAAAAATCCTGCTTCAGTCACCCACATAATGTCCGGTGGATTATTGCTCTGCAAGGCGAGCGGATACTTTTGTTTCCATTCTTCCCCCATCATAACCCATTTAATTTTTACGTTTGGATGAGCGTGCTCGTAAGATTTGATTGCATGAGTAAAGAACGGAACCTCTTCTTGTCCACCTCCCCAGAAGGTTAAAGTGATCGACCGGGACCCTTGACTTGTCGAATTGCTGCTACTCGAAGAAGTTCCGCAGCCGGCGAGTAACCCTGTGACGACAATGGCAGCTCCAACAACTGACAGCGATTTCATTTCGTCAACTCCTCCCCCTATTCACATAGAATCTATTCCTTGAAATAGCAGACAGCCAGAACAGATTGACTTCTCGCTGTCACGCTATCCAGGCTGCTGTGGAGTAATCAATCGTTGAGGATTATAGACATTTTGGAGAACTAACGTCGCAGCGCCCACAGCTACCGCATCCATTCCGAAATGGGTAACTTGAATCTGGATGCCGGAGTGAGGGATAAGGCGCTGTACTTCATTGATGACCCCGTTGGCTACGAAGTCATTCGCTAGCATCAACCGACCACCAAGAAGAACAGAGCCTGGATCAAACGCTTCGACGAGATTTGTAATAGCGAGTCCGAGAAACTGAATGGCGCGATTGATCACAGAATGTTCTGGTTCTATACCAGCAGAAGCTCGCTGGAGTATCTCCAGAAAAGGCTCGTCAATGGCCGAGGGTCTAACCTTACTCAGGGCCGTTCGAATCGCCTGCATCGAAGCAACAGCATTCACGCAGCCGCGTCGCCCGCAAGAACAGAGGGGACCATCGAAATCTACAATCATGTGGCTGAATTCACCAGCACGCGACTTGGTGCCTCTGTAAATCATTCCATTAACAATGATACCTGCACCAGGACCGGAATCAGCCAAGATGAACAAGACATTCTCGGTATTGAGTTGTCCAAACCAAGCCTCGGCTAACGCTGCAGAATTTGCGTCGTTCTCCAGCCACGCAGTTTTGTTAAACCGTTCACCGACGAAGGAAACAATGTCAATTTCATGCCATTCTCGGGGCATATCCTCAAGTACAAGCAACTTTCCTGCAGCGGGATCGAGCGGTCCAGGCGCCGCAATACCCAATCCCAAGATGGACTCTGAAGAAATTTTGTTCTCTTCAATGAAGTCTTCAAGTAAATCCACCAATCCTCCGGGTCCCTTTACGTCACACAAACGAAGCTCACGGCGAAGGACCGGTACGGCCAGAAGATTCGTATGAATAAAGGTCACTGTGTTGCGTCCCAGTTCGATTCCAATCGCTCCTGGTCCACACGGATTGATCTCCACCAACTCAGGCGGTCTCCCTCCGCGGGAATCACCCATTCCGGCTGACCGAACCCATCCCAGGTTCATTAGATTTTCCACAATTTGAGAAATGGTCGGAAAGGCGATCTTAAGCATTTGCTGGAGTTCAGCCCGGGATACAGGTCCATGTAACCGGATGGCATCCAGCACCCGGCGCTCATTTAACTGCCTCAGTAGCGGTGGTGCTCCAATCACTCCAGACACTCACCTAACTTATTTAAGTTTACTAAGTAACCGAGGTCAGAATACTACTCACCTCGTTAACCTGTCAAGTGCTCGTGAGCCCTGTAAATCGTGAAGAGCGAGAAAAATACCCGCCCTGTGCGGCTAGGGAGAACGTCAAATTCAATTGAAGTGTGCGTGTAATTCAACGCGTTTCCAAGAGCTGGTCGCGGCTCAGATCGTTTCGGATTCTCTCTAGCGGGTACCGCCGGTACAATCGGCATACTATCCGGAATTTTACAATCGGATCAACAGATTGTATCGGTACCCACACAGTTCACCAAACCCAAAGGAACGCGGTTCGTTGAAACGCCGGCTCTCTAGTTCAAACTTCACATAATGCCGGTACCCCAGTCATGAGTTGTGGCTCACCCAGCACGTGCGAAAACCATTCCATACAGCCCCCGCCGGATGCCCATCGCGGAGAAGATAAACTCCCCCAGCTCCCCATACCTACTTCACTGTCACCCGCGTCGGTTCCATCACGTGCGTCCCGCGCGCGGTCACATGGTACATCACCTGCCAAGGGCCGGCAGCAGGGAAATGATAGACGGCCGAGTACACCCCGTCGCCGGTCCGCTTGGCGGTCAAGAAGTGATGCTTGAATGCGGGCGCACCTTGCTGCCAAAGCTCAAACTCGACCATATCCGCGTCATTGACCGGCTGTCCGTTCTGCGTCACGCGTACGGAGATGGTCACCGGTTGGCCGTGGCTGATACCGTCTGGCCCGTCCAGATGCAGTTTGACCTCGGGCAGCGATTGCATCTGCGAAATGTGCGCCTTGGCCTGCGCCTCGTTCACGTGGTTGGTGGCTTGACCGCAGCCGGTGGCCAGCCCAAGGGCAGCCGCGCCGACAGCCGTCAGGACGACCCGCAAATCGCCTCGCATGCCTGGTTATACCCCCCACTTCTCACGCTGTATCAACCCGTTCACGTCGCTCGCCACCTCGTCCACATTCAGGTTGGCCGTGTTGTACGTCTTGCGAATGTTCCCATCTTCGTCTACGAGGACAGTCTTGATAGTGTGAGAGACGTAGACGCTGCCTGGAATCAGCTTCCGTTCCACCCCCCACGCTTTCAATATACGTTTTGTATGCTCGGGATCCGTCCGCACAAAGTACCAGCCGTGGTAGTTCGGGTTGAAGTGGCTGGACCAGACGCGAATGTCGTGCAGGGAATCGCTTTCAGGATCCAGGTCGATGGCCACAATGTCGACCTTGCTCGCAAACACGCCCTCGGCCTCTAGCTTCGTTTGAATCTGTTGCATGCGATGGGCGGTCAGCGGACAGACGTCAGGGCAGTGGGTGTAAAACCAAGTGACAAGACGGATCTTCCCATCCAAGGAAGAAAAGCGAATGTTGCGCCCATCGACGTTGATCGCGGTAAAATCGGACGCCTGCCCTTCAATCGGCAGGGTGCCGCCGGCGGCCCGGACCATATAGACCAGGCCGCCGGCGATAGCCACCACCAATACAGTCACGATGCCGATAAACGCCATGTTCCACCAACGTGTCCGTATGCGCATGGACAACGCCCCCTCCGCGTGTCCTCCGAATGACACGCGCAGTGTCGGGTCAGGGGTCAGAGCCGGCGCTTGCGCAAGCCGACGGCCGAAAGAAACAGACTCACGACGCCGATGATGAGCGCGGCCAGCGAAACCGGCGCCAGCCAGGACGGACCGGTCGAGTCCTGCGCCGGAGTGGCGGACGCGCCGGGCGTCGTCGATTCCTGCGCCCCGCCTGATGCGGTCGCCGTGCTGGTGGACCCTGCCGCCTGCTTGCGGATGATGGTCAGCGAATGCGGGGTGTCGCTGCCCGGCTTGCCAGTCCACTCGACAATCGTTCCGTCCTTGTAATACTGGTACGCGTTCCAGGCGATGCTGGTGTCATGAGACGGGTTTTGCGCAATGAACGGAAACTCCAGGAACTGCCCCGGTTGGATGCCCCCTCCCGTCGCAGTCCAAGTGGCTGTCGTGACCTCACCGGAAGCGTTCTTCTGCTCGCTGAACTTCCATCCGGCAACCGGCTCGTACTGCTCGAATTCCACCCCGGATGGAATCTTCAGAACCACTTTGACGGTCGGATCGTTCCGTTCCGTGGGGACGCGCATCGTGTATTTCTCCCACGCCCCGGGGGTCGATGTCTGCGGCCAGACGGTCACGTGCGCGCTGGCCACTCCCGCCCACAGCAACATCGCCGCGGCTCCGGAGAGAGCGCCGGCCGTGGCCCTGCCCAAGCGCCGGCGCGTCCGGCTCCCCTGACCCTTGCCCCTCCAGTATGCCATCTTTCTGACCATTCGGTCATCCCCTTCTCAAAAAGTTTCCGCTCCTCCCCCGACCTCAATCCGCGCTCTGACTGCCGACGACCATTTGAAACTCGGCGTTCTCATCCGTGAACTCCTGTGTCAAGACGTGCACACGGACCCGCCAGTGACCGGCCATCGACAACCAGGCGCCACGGGCCGTGTAGCGTCCGGGATCGCGCTCTTGCAAGCGCACCGTCTCGTCTGGCATCGACATGTCGAGCATCGTGAACGTGACCGTCACCTGCTGGGCGTCGGTGTCGGGCCTGCCGTTGTGCGTCAGCTGGACGACCAGGCGATTGACGCCGAGCACGTTGGGCGTAACCTGCACCCGCGCCTGCACGTCCTTGGCCAGGGCCACCGTCTTGTCGACAGGCCCGGGCGCGGCCATGGCGGTCGGCAGATTGGCCAGGACGGCGGTGACGGCGAGAATACACACGCCAAGGCCCGCCTCCACCCATAGGGTGGGCAAGCGTCTGCGCAGGCCGCCAGCACTGGCCGGCGCCTCTGGGCCTGTGCTGCCGGCCGGTGTGTCACCCGTCTTGGCAGTCGCGCCCGCTGCTGCGGACTGGCCCGCTGACCCAGTATGGCTGCGGCGGACCAGCCAAAAGTGCAGGGCACCCAGGAGCGCCATGATGAACACCAGCACGACCTTTACGAGAAGCGTTTGCCCGTAGCTGGTGCGCCACAGCGCATACCAGGTCGGCACATGCAGCAGTGCCGCGTACAGCCCGGTGCCAGCGAGCACCACCAGACTGGCCCCCGCCCAGGGCCCGAAGCGCCGCAGCGCCGACACCCAGAGCCGGACATCGCCAACAAAGGCCAGGAGCAGCAAGCCTGTGACACCACCGAGCCAAACCGAGGCGGCGAGCATGTGCGCCACGTCCGCGATGACCGGCCAAGCGGGCGCGCTTTCGGCGCCGGCGTGGCCACTGAGCGCCTGGCATAACAGCACCGCCGCCGCCACGGTACAAATGGAAATCTCAAGCATACCCATCCAAACAATGGTAAGGATGTATGTATCCGCGGCCACCGTGGGCGTCTCCTCCGCCCGCTCCCGGTCCCAACGGGTCAGCGCCCGGTCCGCCGGCAGGGAGAAGCACGAAAGCGCCAGCAGCGCCAGGGCGAGGCCGAATTGCCAGGGCCAGATGTGGCCGAACTTGGTGGCCGACAACATCAGGCCAAGGAGACCAGGTGAAAACGCCTGCCCCCATCCGATACCCGCATCCACCCGCGTCTGCAGCGGCAGACTGAGGCCCACGCCAACGAGCAGGGCGCACGCCCCCGCCACGCGCAGCCAGCGCAGGCGCCGGCGCGCCCGCTGCACGCCCGGAAGCCTGGCCAGCACGGCCGTGACGAGCAGGGTTGCGCCCAGACTGACGGCGATGCCCAGGTAGCTGAGTGCGCGGATGACCACCATGTCCGGCCCCGGCAGGTACCCGCTCGTCACCTGCGCCGGTGCGGTTTCCGCCTGTCCCTGTCCCGCGGCGGCGCCGCCCGGTGCGGACGCGGCACCGGCGATGCGAAACGGGATGTCGCCGCTGACCGGATGCCCGTCGGCCGAAATCACGCGCCATTCCACGGTGTACAATCCCGGCGGAAGATGGGGTTGCAGCGTGCACTCCAGCAGGTGGCTGTCCCTGGCGTCGATCCGGGCGTCGTGCTCGTCCACCCGCTGCCCGGTCTGGTTGACCACCCGCATCGCGTCGAACACCGCCTGCACCGACTCGTCAAACCAGATCTGCACCCGCCGGGGTTCCTTGTGGACGACGGCGCCAGCGGACGGATTGGCCCGCACGATGTAGGCATGGGCGGAAACAAATAGCGGTTGCACCCACACCAGCAGCCCCGCCGCCAGCGCCGCGACCAGGGCGCGCCAGCACGTGTTGAACTTGAAGTCGCGCAAGGAATGCTCGGCAAACGGTGGCATCCTGAGCCCCCCATCCGTGCGTTCGCCAGGGATAAGCTGTCCAACTCCAGTATAACGCCCGCCTGTTGGGCCGGAACCGGCACACCTGGCCTGTCTATGACAATCTTGAGACATTCAGCCGGAAAGCCACACCCTAAACCCGCTGCGGCCGCTGTCTTCAGACCGCCGGATGATTATAATGAGAGCGGACGGATTGCATCGGGAATCCTGATCCCCCGTTGCCCAGCATGAAGGCCGACGGGACGGCTGACGGACAGGAGGCGTGATCGTGCTCATGCGGCGTGTATGGACCGGACTGGCGGTGACGCTGACTGCTGCCTTCGCGCTGGCGGGTTGCCAGCCGCTGCAAAAATCCTCCTCTGTGCCCACGACCTTCACGAACCGGTTAGCGGATGAGAAGGCCACTCCCGTGGCCAAGTTTGATGCCACCACCAAGGGCGCGTCGCTCTACGAACGCGTGACCGTGTACGACGCATCGGGCCGCAAGGTTACTCTGGACGCGCACAAGCAGCCGCTGTTGTTTGAGGCGTATTGGTGCCCGCACTGCCAGCGTACCATCGTGCTGTTGCACCAGCACGCGTCCCAACTGCGGAGGCTACCGGTGTTTGTCAGCGTCGGCTTCGCAAAAGGAACCACGCTGGCAGAGGCCAAGCGCATCAACGCGCAGGAGATGCGGGCGTTTGGCATCCAACACGCCAAAGTCTACTATCTGTTGGAAGGCGATCACGGCCAGTACTCGTTCCCCACCCTGGCCTTCGCGCGCGGCGGACAGGTGGAATTGCTCAAGGGCGAGCACACCTTGGCGGTCTGGAAACAGGCGCTGGGCGCCACCAACGGGAACGGCTTGACCACCTGAAGCCACCCGGCCTGCCTCTTCAGGCGTGCGTGCACCACGACCGTTTGCCCCCGCACTCATTCCCCTAGACAAAATATAGTAATTCGTTAATTCAGGCTGCCGCTTTGAAAACCGTCAAGCCTGCGGGACAAAGGGCACCCACGTCCCAGTTTCGGCGCTCTGCCAGGCGGCCTCGGTCAGTCTGGCCACCCTGTAGCCGCACTCGGCAGGCGCGGCGGCCGCAGGGACGCGGCCCAGCACCAGATCGACAAAATTGGCGTCGGGACTGCTTTTGGCCGGCAGTCGGTCCGCGTCCACGCGGTTGAGCGGCTGGTTCAAGCCGGTGGAGACGAACAGCTCGCCGTTGCGGTAAAGCGCACTGCCCCGCGTGCCATGAATCGAGACGTCCTCCCACCAGGCGATGCTGGCGCTGCCGACAATGCTGAAAACGGCCATCGCGCCGCCGGCAAACTGCACGGTGAGGGCGCTGTCGATGTCCACTTCAGTGCCGCGGTTGTCCACCTGGGCCAGCACCGCCTGCGGCTCCATCCCCGTCAGCCACAGCACCACATCCAACAGGTGCGATCCGGAGTCGTTCAGCTGCCCGCCGCAGGAAAGCGCCTTGTTTTGCCGCCAGGTGCCCCGCTGCGACTCGAGCCACGACTGCGCCTGATACGCGGAGACAAACCGGATCTCTCCCAAAGCACCCTCGTCAATCAGCCGCTTCAGGTACAGATACGGCCCTTCCGTGTGACGCTGGTAGCTGACCGCGACGTGCAGCCGCCGCGCCTTCGCCTCGTCAATCAGTCGGCGGGCGTTCTCGCTCCCCGCGACGAACGGCTTTTCCATCAGGACATGCAGCCCGCTGTCCAGACAGGCCATGCCCTGCTCGAAGTGTTGGCTGTGCGGCGTCACGATGACCGCGGCGTCCGCCGTCACCGACGCCAAGGCGTCGCTGAGGGCGGCAAAGCGCGGCACGCCCACGAGTCGGGGCGAAAGCGACTGCGCGCGTTGGAGCGCGGGAGCGGACGGATCGACCAATGCGACAATCTCCGCGTCCGGCACGGCCAACAGGCTGCGGATGTGCGCCTGTCCCATGCCACCGACACCGACCACGAGAAACCGGACTTTCGCCATGCCCATCCATCCTTTCCAGGTAGGTAAGCCGGGGGTTCCCCATCAAACAAAGCATCGGCGCAGGTGGGCGAACGCGGTTTGGATGCCAAGCAGCTCCCGCTCCAGGCTGCCCCAGTAACCAGCGTCCTCCAGCTCGATGCACACACACCCCGAATAGCCGATGCGTTGCAACCGGTAGGCGACGCGCCGCCAGTCCACCTCGCCGGCGCCGGGAATCGTATAGCGCCATGGCCCTTCCGAAAAACGAGGCGGCGGATAAAGCCGCGCGGGCAAAGAGCCGTACAGGTACCGCTGTTCCGGCAGAAGCTCGGTGTCCTTGCCGTGGCAGTGGACGATTCTATCGGCGAACTCCTCAAGCACGCGCAGGTAGTCGATGCCCAGGCGAACGAGATGGGACGGATCGAAACAAAGACCGACGGCTGGAGAGGGGACGCGCGCAAACATGGCGCGCCACACCTCTGGCGTGTACCCGAGCGTTGGGTAGTGGGGAGCGGGCCCGGGCCAGCCCTCAAGCGCGACGCGGACCTGCGCCTGTTCGCAGGCTTGCGCGATGGGCGTGAAGCTATCCACGAAATATTCGAGGGATTCGGGGATGGGCTGCTCAAGTCGCTCCGGCACCAAACACGCGAACAGGGCCCGGCATCCGGCAGCGGCTGCGCGCCGGACTTGTTGACAGACTGACTCGACCGCCTCCCGGCGGGTGTTGGCGTCAGGACTCAGGAGCTTAGGCACCCCTTGCATGTCGACCGTGCCGATGGTCAGGTCGTGACGCCGCACGGCCGCCACCGCCTGTTCGTTCAGTTCCGGAAGGTCGATTGCGGTCAACCCCACACTCTTGAACAGCCTCACAGCTTCATCGATGCCCTGGCGCATCACCTGCGGCGGGATGCGCGCCCCAATCGGTATGGACATGGGTCTTTGCGCCTCGCTTCCTTTAGAAATAGAAATTCCGGCCCTCATAAGTTCGTCCGTCACGCCATCTCTCTCCGGCAACCAAGCGGCATGCCCTCATCGAGCGGCGGTTCATCACCCCTTGGTGGCGCCGCTGAAGTTGAAACCGGCCGACATGTAGCGCTGGCCGAGGATATACAACACCACCGCCGGAATGGTGTAGAGCATGGAAAAGGCGGCCAGCTGCCCATACGCGACAGAACCGTACTGGCCAAAGAACTGAAAGATGGTCACGGACGCCGGCAGCTTCGCCGGGTTCTGGATGAGGATGAACGGGACGAAAAAGTTGCCCCAACTGCCGGCGAAGGTGAAGATGCCGACCGTGAAGATGCCGGGCACCATCAGCGGAGCCACCACCCGGCGCAGACTGGTCAGCGTCGAGGCTCCATCCGTCCACGCGGCCTCTTCCAGTTCCAAAGGCACCGAATCCATAAAATTTTTCATAATCCAGATTGCGTACGGCAGACCGGACGCCGACAGAAACAGCATGGTCCACCACAGCGAGTCGGTCATATGCAGGAAGACGAACAGCTCGTACACCGGCACCATCACGGCCGTGATCGGCAGCGTGGTGGAAAACAGGATGATGTACATGAACGGCCGCTTGTACTTCAACTGGTAGCGGGACAGGGGGTAAGCCGCCAGCCCCGCCACCACCACGACCACGATGGACTGGCCCAGCGACAGCAGGAGGCCGTTCAGAAACGCCTGCTGATTGGCGGGCTGCTGGAGAATTTGCGCAAAGTTCGCCAGCGACCACGACCGCGGGAAGGTGATGGAAAGGGTGGCGTTGGGCTCGAACGATGCGAAGATCATCCACAGCAGCGGGACGAGAAACACAATGCCGATGAGGGCGAGAACGCCGTAGGCGAGCACCTTGTCCAGGGTGAAGCGACTGACGCGCGGCATGCGGCCGCACCTCCTTAGCCACAGCGTGATGCCGAAGCCACACGCCTTACAGATCGATTTTCAGCATGCGCATGTAGAGCAAACTGGCGAGGATGCCGATGACCAACAGGATCAACGAGATCGCCGTGCCGTAGCCGAGCTGGTAGTCGGCAAACGCCTGTTGATACATGTAAATGGGCAACGTCTCAGTCTTGTTCCCCGGCCCACCGCCGGTCAGCGAGTAGATCAGGGTGAACAGTCCCAGCGTCTGCAGGGTGATGAGCACCACGTTGGTTGCAATCGATCCCTTGATGATGGGCAGAGTGACCCGCGCCAGCCGCTGCAGGCGGCCCGCGCCGTCTATCTCGGCCGACTCCAGGATCTCTTTGGGCACGTCGCCCAGCGCCGCTTGATACACCAGCATGGAAAACGCCGTGCCGTGCCAGATGTTGGCCACGACGACGGCGGTCATGGGAAACGTGTACAGCCACGCGACGGGCTTTTGATGCAACCAGCCGAGGACCGTGTTGAGGGTGCCTTGGTCACTGAAAAAGGCGTAGAAGATGAACGCCACCACGATTTCCGGCGTCACCCAGCCAGCCAACACCAGCACGCCCACCACGCTGCGGAACACCCGGTTCCGTTCGTTCATGAGAATGGCCAACAGCAGCCCCAGCACCTGTTGGCCGATAATGGCCGAAAACACCAAGAACGTGATGGTGCGCAGGATGCTGACGCGGAAGGTGGGATCGGAAAACATGGAGGCGAAGTTGCGAAACCCGACAAACGTCACCGCGGAACTGGAGGTGCCGGTCAGGGACAGGTTGGTGAAGGCGAAGTAGAACGTCAGCACAATCGGCACAAAGAAAAATACCAGCAGCAGAATCCAGGACGGCAGCATGAACAACGCCGCC
Organism: Alicyclobacillus kakegawensis NBRC 103104; assembly: GCF_001552655.1. GTDB lineage: Bacteria > Bacillota > Bacilli > Alicyclobacillales > Alicyclobacillaceae > Alicyclobacillus_G > Alicyclobacillus_G kakegawensis. The sequence goes on from NZ_BCRP01000011.1 coordinate 88,261, forward strand.
TTCCAACCGTTGCCCGCCCCGCGCGGCGACACGCGCATAAGGCGCCCGCCGCCGACACTGGGCACCGAACTCGGATTGACCGCCATGTGCATCGCCCCCTCACTGGCCGAATCTAGCCGTACGTTGGGCGCCTGGATTGCCCGGGCGCCCGCGCATAAGGCTTGGCGTCACTTGCTTTCGGTATGGCTCTGGCCGACGATGCGGGCCACGTTATTCGCGTACTGCTGCATGGCCGCTTGCGGTGTAGCCGATCCGGTCGCCACCGATTCGACGGCGGTCTGAATCTGGGTGGACACGCTCGGGTACTGCGAATTGGCCGGCCGGAAGTGGGTGAACTTCTCAAACGACGTGGCCACCTTGAAGAACTGCCCAGGGGCATTTTGGTACTTCGGATCGGCCGCGATGTCCTCACGCGGCGACAGGTTGCCCTGATGGACGTCGTACCACTCCATGTTCTGCTTGTTGGTCGCCACCTTGATGAACTCCCAGGCCAAATCTTTGTGGGACGACTTTTTGGCAATCGAGAGCGCCCAGCCGCCGGACATCGAGGTGTACCCCGGCGCCTGGCCGTGTTGGGTTGGCATAGCGGTTAACTGGTACGCCTTGGTGCCGTCGGGCCACGGCGACGGTCCCGACTTGAGCCAGTTGCCCGGCAGCCAGTTGCCGTCCAGCGCGATGCCGATTTTCTGCTGCGGCATCAACTCCTGCGACTCCGTGTTCCCCGCCTGCGCGTTGAGGATCTGCGACAGACTCGGCCCCAGGTTTTGTGAATACACATCGTGAATGAACTTCAGGGAATCGAGAAAGCCCGGACTCTTGACAATCCACTTGTTCGTCTTGGCGTCGTACAGCGTATCCCCCGTGCCGTAGAGCAGCATCTCAAAGGTCTGCATCGTGGTGGCTTCGCCGGTGGCCTTGCCGACTTGTATCCACAGCGGCACCACGCCCGGCACCTTGGCCTTGATGGCCTTGGCCGCCGCCAGGATGTCATTCCAGTTTTTCGGCTGCCAGGGGACCGGCAGCCCCGCCTCCTTGAAGATTTTGACGTTGTAATACAGGCCGCGCGTGTCGGTGCTGAACGGCACTCCGTAGACCGTCCCGTCGTTGGAGGTCGATCCGGACTTCATCGCGCTGCTGAACTTGGACCAGTCACTCCAATGACTGACGTAGCCGTTGAGGGACTGCAAATACCCGGCCGATCCGTCCGCGTTGATGAGGAATGTATCTTCGGTCACCACATCCGGTGCCGTGCTGGCGGATTTCATCATCAGGTCAATCTTGGTGTAGAAGTCGTTTTCCGAAGCCTGTATCGGCTCCAGTTTCACGTTGGCGCCCGGGTGCTGCTTTTCAAACTGCTTGGCCGCCTTCTCCAGCCACTCGGCGTTGTAATACGGCGGCTTGCCGAACTGCTGATAGGCCACTGTGATGGTCTGCTGACCCGAATTTCCGTTGCCGTTGGCAGACGCATTGTCCTTGTTGCCCCCGCCCGAGCCGGATGTCCCACACCCCGCCAGCACGACCCCCGACAGCGCCAGCGTCGACACGACGCTCCAGACAACCCTCGTTTTCTTCATACACACGCCCCCTCTGGTTTTTTTGGACCGTCAGACTCGACCATCCGACAGCGCCTAGGCCCCGCCATCTCGACGCGCGCCGACACGCGCCGACAATTTTGAGTAAGCGTTTACATCAGACATGGACAGACCCCCTTGCTGCGAGTCGGGTTAGGGACAATGCTCTTGGAGCTATATTAATATCAATAATATCTTTTGTATATTCATGTATCAATACCCGCTGAACAAATCTTTTTGAAAATGGGCGCTATGCCCTTGCCGAGACCGCAGAAAATCCTTGCTCGCAAAGCCCTTGATCTCTTACCCGCCAGCAAGGAACTGGAAGAGGAAATTGAATTCGTAGGGAGAAAGTTATATTGTATCAAATATACATGAATGGACAATCAACCCGAACATTTCGCGTGAAGAGGGACTGAGATGAAACCTGAGACTCCCCTGCAACGCCGCGTCTACAACTTCATCCGCGAGCGGATCGACTCGCGCGAACTGCTGCCCGGCCAACAGTTGCCGACCGAACAAGAGTTGAGCGAGTACCTTCAGGTCAGTCGCATCACCGCACACCGGGCGCTGCAGCGCCTGGCGAAAGAGGGATTGATCCAGCGGTTTCCGGGGAAAGGGTCGTTTGTGGCCGAGGCGGCGGCCACCGAGGTGGCGCGACCGACGCCCCACATGGCCGGCGCCGCGCCAGAACATCCAGGAGCCAGTCGTCTCCTTGGCTTCATCTGCCCAGCCGTGTCGGACGATTTTGGACTGGATGTGCTGGCCAGCGCGATTGCCCGCGCTGAGGAACACGGTTGGTCGATGATTGTCAGCTTCACCCATCAATCGCAAGCGGCAGAGGAGGCCGCAATCCAGCGCGCCGTCCGGGCAGGCGTCAAGGGGCTCTTGGTCAATCCGGTGTACGGGGAGTATTACAGCGACCAGCTGTTGTCCCTGCACCTGCGCCAATTCCCGCTGGTATTGGTCGATAAGCGGCTGGACAAGATTCCCATTCCCTACGTGAGCACCGACAACCGGGCCGCCGCCTATGACCTGACGCGGCACCTGATAGACCTCGGGCACCGGAAAATTGGCTTCATCTCTCCGGGGGTGACAGCCACCGCGACCCTGGAAGACCGGTTTGCCGGCTACCTGGCGGCCCTGGAGGACCATCGCATCCCCTATGACCACACGCTCAACCTCTCTTCCCTGCCCACGGGCGGCGGTGTCAACTGCCCGCAAGAGCAAGACGTCTACCAGACCATCCGCCATTATTTGCTGGAACACCGGGAGTTGACAGCGGTGCTGATTACAGAATACGTGTTCGCCGGCATCATCTGTGAACTCTGCCGGGAGCTGCAGAAACAGATCCCGGAAGACCTGTCCGTGGTCTGCTTCGACAGCCCGCGATCCGCTCCGTTTATGAAGTTTACGCATATTGATCAGCAGCAGGCGGAAATTGGCCGTACGGCGGTGGACATGTTGCTGGACCTGATTGAAGGAAAGCAACCGACCGACTCGTCGGTGCAGCTGCCCGGCCAGTTGGTCGTCGGCCACTCCAGCGGGCGTGCACCGGCTGGATTTGCAACCTGACCGAGGCATCCGAGTACGTGGGGCGGGAAGACGCATCCTGGCACCAAGCCCGCGTCGCCACCTTCGCCCAGCGCCCGCGTGGCGCCGGGCAGGCGTAAACCAACCCAACAAGCAAGCAGCGGCCAAGCGGAACACCCTGCCGCAACCCGCGCTTGCCGACCTCAGTAGGTCAGCACCCCATTGGCCGCCGACCCGGGCTTGTTGACGCACAACAGGTAGTAGCGGACGCTGTCGGCGAGCGCCTCCCAACTCGCCTCGACCACGTTGCGCGAGACGCCGACGGTTCGCCATACCTGACTGCCGTTGGTGGACTCAATCAAGACCCGCACCTTGGCGGCGGTGCCGTCCTTACCGTCAAGCACACGCACCTTGTAGTCCGCCAGGTGCATCTCGTCGATGGCCGGGTAAAACGGGCGCAACGCTTTGCGCAGGGCGTTGTCCAGCGCGTTCACGGGCCCGTCCCCTTCGGCCACCGCATGCACCACCTCGCCCGAGACGGACAGCTTGAGCACCGCCTCGGCCACGATGTCCTCCCCCGTCTGCTGACTCACGTGGATGCGCAGGGACTGGACCGTCAACACGTCTTCAAAATCGCCAAAGGCCCGCAGCAGCATTAATTCTTGCGACGCCTCGGCGCTCTCAAATTGGTACCCGAGGTGCTCCAGCTCCTTGATCTCGGCCAACAGCCGCCGCGTCTCGACCGGGCGTTCCTTGAGGTTGAGCCCGAGCCGCTCGGCCTGGTGCAGAAGGTTGGACACCCCGGCCAACTCGGACACCAGTACCCGCCGGACGTTGCCCACCTTTTCCGGCTCAATGTGCTCATAGGTGCGCGGATTGCGCAGGATGGCGCTGACGTGGATGCCGCCCTTGTGCGCGAAGGCGCTGTGGCCGACGAACGGCTGGTATCCGTGCGGAACGAGGTTGGCCACCTCGGAGACAAAACGCGACACCTCGGTCAGCCGCCGCACATGGTGTGGCGTGGGCAGACAGCGCAGGTCCAACTTCAGTTCCAGGTTGGCGATGATGGAAGTGAGGTTGGCGTTACCGCAGCGCTCCCCAATGCCGTTCATGGTGCCGTGGACCATGGTCGCCCCCGCCTTGATGGCGGCCAGGGTGTTGGCGACCGCCAACTCGCAATCGTTGTGGGCATGAATGCCGACCGGGATGCGGAGTGTGTCGGACACCGCCCGCACCGCGGAACGGATGTGATCCGGCAGGCTGCCGCCGTTGGTGTCGCACAGCGTCACCCAGTCGGCCCCGGCTGCCTCTGCCGTGCGCAGCACCTGCAGCGCGTATTCCGGGTTTTCCCGAAAACCGTCAAAGAAGTGCTCGGCGTCGAAGATCACCTCACGGCCATGCTGTTTGAGCCACTGGACCGAATCGCGGATCATCTCCAGATTCTGCTCCAGGCTGACCTGCAACGCCTCCCGCACATGCAAATCCCAGCTTTTCCCTACTATCGTCAACACCGGCGCCTCCGACGCCAGCAGGGCCTTGAGCCCTTCATCCTGCTCGGCCGACGAGGAGGGGCGGCGCGTGCTGCCAAACGCGGTCAGGCGGGCGTGCTGCAGGTTGAGCTCCGTGCGCGCCCGTGTGAAAAACTCGTGGTCCTTCGGATTCGCCGCCGGAAATCCACCTTCGATATACGTGATGCCCAGTTCATCCAGCTTGGCGGCAATGCGCAACTTATCGGAAACCGACAGGCTCACACCCTCCGCCTGGGTGCCGTCCCGCAGCGTCGTATCTAATAGGGCGATACGCTCCATTCGACTTGCTCTCCTCTCCCAAATCGCCTTTCCCAAACAAATCTGTCTTTTCTCCGCTGTCCCGTCTCCGCCTGAACTCAGCACCCCGGCGAGCGCAGCGATTGTAAGGATTCCTATTCTCCACATAGTACCGGAAGTTTGTGAGTTCTGGCAACCGAAGGCCCATCGCGCCCCTGCGCTCATATTCCATAGGCTCCTGTTTACACATCGGCCCGCTTCCTGGTATGATGGGTTCGCTTTGTTGAAAACTGTTTTCTATAAATCGAGAGCGGGGAATCGTCTATGTGGGTCATCTTTCTACTCTGCGTCATCGCTGCGTTCGCCGATGTCATTGGTGGGGCCCTGACCGTGTTCAAACGGTTGACCGACAAGCAGGCGATGCTGGTCACCAGCCTGGGCGCTGGATTTCTGCTGGGGGCGACGGTGCTGGACAGGCTTCCTGACGCGATGGACGCGCTGCCGGCCACCGCTCCGGTCTACATCCTCGCCGGCTACCTGAGTCTCCTTCTAATAGACAAGTACGGCGCCGGCCACCAACTGCACGCGCACAACCACGCGCCAGCCGGGCCGATAGCCCGGACCGACGCCTACCTCATCAACCCCAGGGCGGCTCTGGTCTCGTTCGTCGGCCTGCTGTTCCACACCTTCATGGACGGCGTGGTCATCGCCGGATCGTTCAACATCAGCCTGTCCACCGGCATCCTCATCTTCTTCGCCATCGCGCTGCACAAAATCCCGGAGGGGTTCAGCATGGCCAGCATCAGCCTGGCCGCCGGCACGTCGCGCAAACGCGCCTTTCTGACCGCTTTCGGCCTGGCGCTCTCGACCATCTTTGGCGCCGCCGTGACCCTGGAAATTGGCGCCCTGGGCCCGTCATCGGTGGCCATCTTGATGGCCCTCGCCACCGGAACGTTCTTGTACGTGTCGACCACCGACATGATTCCCGCCATCCGCGACCGCGGACCAGCGGCCATTTTCCCCATCATCGTCGGCGTCGCCTTGTTCTACGTCTCGCTGCGGCTCATCCAGCATGTGGGCTTGAGTTAGCCGGCCGGGGGCGGTCCCCAGCCCCCAAAGGCACCGTCGCGTCCTCCAGGCTTTGCGCCAACTCGGCCTCCATCTCGGCGTACACCGCCGCGTCCCAGCCCAGCCAATCCGCCATGCACGCCAGCACCCCGTCGCGATACCGCCGCACCCCATCCATGTCGAAGTACATCATCCCAGTGCGGCGGACGAAAAAGTCGCTCGGCTTGACCACCATCTCGGCCTCAAGTCCGTACACCAGGCGCGCATACAGGTCCCGCGGCAGCCCGTACGATTCCGCTTGGCCGCCCGCGTCCGCCAGCACAGCGAACACCTTGTCTGTGTTCGATCCGTACGTTTGCGCCACCTGCAGCGCCGCGTCCCAATCCAACCCCAGCCGCGCGCCTTCGTCCGCCATGCGCGCGACAAAGCCGGGAAAACGGGCAGACCCGCCCACGTCCCCGCCGGAATACGGGATGTGCGCCGTGCTGCAGTCAGGAAACGGGCCCACCCCCGCCTTGGCCAACTCCCGCGCGACGAGACTGACCACCTTGTCAGCCATTTTGCGGTAGCCGGTCAGCTTGCCGCCGGCAATCGAGATAAGCCCAGACGGAGACACAAACACCTCGTCGCGGCGAGAGATCTCGGACGGACTTTTGCCCGCCTCGTGAATCAATGGCCTCACCCCGGCCCAGCCGGATTCCACATCGCCGGAAGTCAGGTGCACGCTGGGGAACATGAAGTTCACGCAACGGACGAGGTAGTCCACATCCTCCACCGTCATCCGCGGCCGCGCCAGGTCGCCGTCGTAATCGGTGTCGGTGGTCCCGACGTACGTCTTGCCGGCGCGCGGCATAGCAAACACCATCCGCCCGTCCGGGACGTCAAAGTAGACCGCGTTTTGCAGGGGGAAACGGCTGCCGTCCACCACGATGTGCACCCCTTTGGTGTGATGCAGCGTCTTCCCAGACTTGGACCCGTCCCACTCGCGGAGTTCATCGACCCACGGTCCGGCGGCGTTAACCACCTTGCGCGCCCTCACCTCGTGCCGGCGACCGGTTAACCCGTCGCACACCGTGGCGCCGACCACGCGCCCGTGCTCGTACAAAAGCCGCTCGGCGCGCGCGTAGTTGACCGCAATCCCGCCTCGTTCCACCGCCGCCTTGAGAATCTCCAGCGTCAGCCGCGCGTCGTCCGTCCGGTACTCGACGTAATACCCGGCTCCGAGCACATCCGGCCGCAATAGCGGCTCCTTGGCCAACGCCTCCTTCCTGCGCAGCATTTTCCGCCGCTCATGGCGCCGTACGCCCGCCAACCGGTCGTAGAGGAAAATCCCGAACGAGGTCGTCCACCAGCCGTAGGTCCCGTCCGCGAGAATGGGCAGGAGCATCCAGATGGGGGTGGTGATGTGCGGCCCGTTTTCGTAGACAATCGCCCGTTCTCGGCCAACCTCCGCCACCAGACCGACCTCCAGCTGCTTCAGGTAGCGCAGCCCGCCGTGTACCAGCTTGCTCGAGCGGTTGGAGGTGCCGGCGGCAAAGTCCTGCATCTCGACCAGGGCGGCCCGCATCCCGCGCGCCGTCGCATCGAGCAGAATTCCCGCCCCGGTGATGCCGCCGCCGATGATGAGGACGTCGAACAGGGAATCTGAAAGCTGCGTGAAGAGAGCGGATCGGGAAGATACAGAAAAAGGCGTCGACACCGCGCATCACTCCTTCCAGGGATAACGTTGAAAAAGACAAAAACCACAGCGCCTTACGCAGCCCGCGCAAAGCCCGTGGCTTTCTCCGAGGTCTCAACCGAGTTATGAACTTGTCCGCAAGGCGGTCATGCGTCTGTCGCCCCGCTTGTCAGCGGAACGCCCGCGCCGCCTGCACTGCCTTCTGCCACCCATTATACAGCGCCGCCCGCCCGTCGTCATCCATCTTGACAGCAAACACCCTCTCCATTTCCCAATTGTGGGCGATTTCATCCCGGCTCTCCCAAAACCCGACCGCCAAGCCGGCCAGGTATGCGGCCCCGAGGGCGGTGGTTTCAAGCACCCGCGGGCGTTCCACCGGGACGCCGAGGATGTCCGCCTGAAACTGCATCAGGAAGTTGTTGGCCGCCGCGCCGCCGTCCACCCGCAGCCGCTTGAGGGCAATCCCCGAGTCCGCTTCCATGGCGGACAGCACGTCCTTGGTCTGGTAGGCGAGCGATTCCAGCGTGGCGCGAATCAGGTGCTCTTTTTCCGTCCCCCGCGTCAGCCCGAACACCGCACCGCGCACGTCGCTGTCCCAATATGGCGTCCCGAGCCCAACAAACGCGGGCACCACGTACACGCCGCCGCTGGATGCAACCTTCTGCGCGCAGATTTCGCTTTCGGCCGCCGTGCGAATCAGGCGCAACCCGTCACGCAGCCACTGGATGGCCGATCCGGCCACAAATATGCTCCCTTCCAAGGCGTACTCGACGCCCCCGTCCAGCCCCCAGGCGATGGTGGTCAACAGGCCATGGCTGGAGGTCACCGCCTGGCTTCCGGTCTGCATCAGCATGAAGCACCCAGTCCCGTAGGTGTTCTTGGCCATCCCCGGCTCAAAGCAGGCCTGCCCGAACAACGCCGCCTGCTGATCCCCAGCGACACCGGCAATCAGCACCCGCTCCCCAAAAAACAGCGCCGACTCTGTGTAGCCAAAGTGCGCCGAAGACGGTTTCACCTCCGGCAGCATCGCCCGCGGCACGTCCAGGATGGCCAGCAGCTCGTCATCCCAATCGAGTCGGAAGATGTTGTACAGCATTGTGCGCGAAGCGTTGCTGTAATCGGTCACGTGCGCCTGTCCGCCGGTCAGCTTCCAGATGAGCCAGGTGTCGATGGTGCCAAACAGAAGCTCTCCCCTCTCCGCCCGCTCCCGCGCCCCGGGCACGTGCTGCAAAATCCATTTCACCTTGGTGCCGGAGAAGTACGCGTCAACCACCAGGCCGGTCTTCCCGTGGATGGTGGATGCGAGCCCCTGGGCGCGCAGGTCGTCGCAGATGTCGTCCGTTTGCCGCGATTGCCAGACGATGGCGTGGTAGACGGGCTGACCGGTGCGCTTATCCCAGACTACCGTCGTCTCCCGCTGATTCGTGATGCCGATAGCAGCAATCTGCGCCGCCGACACAGCGTGGGCCGCCAGCACCTCGGAGATGACGCTTTCCACGGAGGCCCAGATCTCCATCGCGTCATGTTCAACCCAGCCGCTGTGCGGAAAGTACTGCGTCAACTCGCGCTGCGCCATGCCCACCATGCGTCCCTGATGGTTGAACAAGATGGCGCGCGAACTGGTGGTCCCTTGGTCAATCGCGAGAATGTATCGATCCGTCATGTGAGTCCCCCTTTACCGGCGCCTACTCCAGCTCCCACAACTCCTGCTGCGACGTGGTCACGGCCGCCGCCCCGGCTGCGAGGGCCCGCTCCACGTCGTCCCGCGTGCGAATGAAGCCGCCGGCAAGCAAGGGCACCTGCACCCTGGCCTTGATCTCCGCCATCACGTCGGCCAGGACGCCGGGAATCACCTCGACGAAGTCGGGCGTGGCCGCCGCCAGCAGCCGCAGACTGGTGTCGAGCGACTGCGAGTCCAACAAAAACATGCGTTGGATGGTCGTCAAGCGATGCTTGCGGGCCACGGCCAACACGCTCGAATGGGTGGAAATCAAGCCGTACGGGCGGATGTACTGACACAGGAACTGCGCCGCCGCCTCGTCGTGTTTCAGGCCTTGAATCAAGTCGGCGTGCAGCAGCACCCGCTTTTCCTGTTGGCACGCCAATCGAAACAAGGGCGGCAATTGGGCCAGGTGCGTCTGCAGCAGGATGATGTATGTATGCCCGGACGACAGGAGCCGCTCAAAGTCCTTCACGGTCTTTGCGGCTGGTATCACACGCTGACCGCCAAACGCAGATGCGCTCACTGCAGGCCACCCCCAACGGCCCGTCATCACCAAGTCTATTTGTGATTTGCATAAACCAAGGATAATCCAGCTTCACAGAAAAGTGTAGCCGAAAGGCCTCGCCCGCAGGAGTGATGGACGCTGAAACCACCGCCGGACTGTTGCCAAAGGGACGAAGGAAAGCCAAAACAACAAGAGCCGCTGGCGGATGCGGCTCTTATCCATTCGCATGGCGTGCTGGGTTCGCGACAGGCGGGTGTCTACCACCACAGTCCCAGCCCCAACAGCGTAAAGATGATGAGAAAGGAAACGGCCCAACGCCCCCAATAGGCGCCTGGATAACCCCAGCCATACCCACCGCCATACGGCCCGTAGCCGGAAGCCAAGACGGCGTCAATGCGCTTCTCCTCATCGGCCTTGAGGCTCTCGGTGGCAAATTGGGCCGGGATGTATTGACGAGGCGACAGGACGATGGCATGCCGCTGCGTCACTCGTTCCAAGATTCCGCGGTGGACGCCGTACGGTGTAGAAAATTGCACCCATTGTCCAACGTATCGCTCACAGTCGCGCTGGCTGCACATGATAAGCTCACCCCCCATCGCGTGCTTGCTCCAGGGTACGCAAGCCAACGCCACCAGGGGACGGTGGATGTCCATGGGCGGGGCACCATGTTCCCAAAAGGCCCTTGGTTCCACAAGCTTCGCCGGTCCGTTTGGAATCAGTCCGAGCCCACAGGCGGAAGTGGCGTCTGGGCACGTGCCTCCCGCCATACGGACAGGCCGCAACCGACGGCCGCGCCGACACCCGCTCCTATCAGGACGCTGAAACTGCCGAGATGAACCTGGGCGGATGCGACGGCAGCCAGGGCGCCGGAGACCGCCGCCGCGAAATGCGGCACCGTCCGTTCCCCCAACAGGATGAGCGCCAAGAACAGCGCCGGCAGCGCAAAACTCAGGATGTTAGCCACCGGTTCCGGAATCACGGCACCCACACCAAGCCCAGCGGCCGTCCCGGCGAGCCAGGACGCGTAACAGGCGAAGGTGAGCGACAAGTGGCGGGCTGGCTCCGGCGGATGCGCCCGAACGCGGCCGGATGCCAGGGCGAACACCTCATCCGTGAGCCCAAAGGCGGCCCATAGCCGCAGCCGCTCAGGCCAGGCGGACAGTGCCGGTCCGAAGGCAGCGCCGTACAGGAAGTGGCGCAGATTCACCAGCAGCACGCTGGCCGCCGCCGGCAATGGCGGAACACCGGAAGCAGCCAGGCTGACCAGCATGAATTGGGCACCGCCCGCGTAGACCAGAGCCGAAATGAGAAATCCCAAGATGGGTGGCACACCGCTCGTGGAACAGACGACGCCAAACGTGGCCGCAATCGGAAAATAAGCCAAGATGATGGGGGAACCATCCCGAAGGCCAACCGCGACCTGCCGTCCCAGGGACAGCGGCATCCCACCATCCGCAGGCACCTCCCCGGCCGTAGCCTCCCCGCCTACCGCAGCCGCCTCCGCGGCCAATCCATAGGAGGCCACGCCGGGTGCCGAGGCAGCGGCCTCCGATGGGTTCATACCCGCATGACCGACACCAGAATTAACCTTGGGTTTGTTGTCTGTGCTCCCCTCTTCCATCGCGGGCACGCCTGGATACCTCACTTCTGCCACCGCCACTCCCCCCTTGGTCCAACGTGTAGGCCCCACACAACGGGCTCTGCGCCTTGTCGCACCTCATCCGAGCGTGACACGGCCCGAAACCACTCCGGCCAGGGCATACGCCGCCACCCCGACGCCGACGGTCCATAACAGCTGCCGCGTCCACCAGGCGGCCAGAACTGTCGGTATCGCCGCCCACAGGGCCGGGTTTCGCCACGGCGCGACCGACGCTCCGGTCGACCACAGCATCGGGCCGACGAGCGCGCCCAACACCGCCGGCGTCACAAACGCCATCACCCGTTTGAGCCAACCTGGCCACACCAGGCGACTGCCAAAACTGAGCGAAACGGCGCGAATCAGATAGGTGCCGAGTCCCACGCACAGCACTTCCCAAAACAACGGATGCACAAAGGGCGCCCCCTTGAACCTCGGGATCGTATAACATCTATTTGTATGTTATAGTATACAAGAACATCGGTACGGAGGGAATTCCCACATGGAGACAGAGAAGTTATCGGCACATATCGGACAGGCGCTGCGGCGCCTGCGCAAACAGCGGGGCTGGTCGCTGGATCAGTTGGCAGCCGCAAGCGGCGTCAGCAAACCGATGCTGGGCCAAATGGAGCGCGGGGAATCCAACGCGACGGTGGTCACCCTGTGGAAGGTAGCGAAAGGGCTGCGCGTGCCGTTTTCGGCGTTGCTCCAGGACGTCGAGGAACCTGCCGTGAACTTGGTGCGCCGGGCGGATCAGCCCGTGGTGGCGGATGACGACGGGCAATACGTGGTGCGCAGCGGGTTGGCCATTCCATCCCGACATCCGGTGGACCTCTATCAAGCCCGGCTCTCCCCCTTAGCCACTCATGAAGCCGACAGACACGGTGCTCACGTACGCGAAGCGGTCTGGGTGCAAACCGGGGAACTCGACCTCAGCGTGCTGGGCGAGACCTTGCATCTGCAAACGGGGGACGCGGCCCACTTCCTAGCCGACGCCCCCCACACGTATCACAACCCGTCCGCGGATAAGTTCTGCGAATTCCTGATCATCATGACTTACGAGCAGGTCCCTTGATGGGCCCCGCAAGGCTTGGGGTTTTATCCTTGATGGCCGCTTGTGAACCCCAGCTGGCGAACGGACTGGGCAGCCACCTATGACCAATGTTTGGCGAGAAATTCGTCACGCCCGGACGCCGACCGATAACGATGGTAGTGTTCCGGGTTCTTGCGGTAAAACCCCTGGTGGTATTCCTCCGCCTCATAGAACGGGCCGGCAGGCAGGATGGGAACGACGATAGGTTTGTCGAACCGGCCGCTTTTCGCCAGAGCTTGCTTGGAGGCTTCCGCTTTTTCGCGTTGCTCTTCATTGTGGTAGAAGATGGCCGTGCGGTAAGAAGAGCCGCGATCAACGAATTGCCCGCCGTTATCCGTCGGATCTATCTGTTGCCAGTATAGTTCCAGCAGCCTCTCGTACGGGAACACCGACGCATCAAACGTGATCTGGACCGCCTCGACGTGGCCTGTGGTCCCGGAACAGACCTCTTCATACGTTGGGTTCTCCTTGTGGCCGCCTGTGTATCCGGAGACGACCTTCAGAATCCCAGGCTGCTCCTCAAACGGCTTCACCATGCACCAGAAACAGCCGCCGGCAAAAGTCGCCACTTGCATGCGGTCTGTACTTTCCGTCATGTCTGTCCCCTCCTTGCTGCGCCCCATTATGGCACATTCCGAGTCCATTTGCACCCCGAAAAGGCGGCACCGCACCCACTCCCGGGGCGTGCATAAACGCCCGCTTTGCATGCAACAATATCCCTGTTGGACCAGAAAATTCCTCACCCTCGCCGAGGTGATGCGCCGTGTTGCCTGCCCTCCTGTCTGCGCTCTGCAGCGCCTTGTTTGCCGCCGCGCCTCCAGTAGCGACCTGTCCGATTTCGGCCGCCTGGAGGCCGGCCGCGACCTGTGCGACGGCCTCGCACATTCCGGATGCCCGCCTGCTTGACTCGGGGACGCGCCACGCGCCGGTCAATCGTTCGCCGCAGATGAGTGACACAACCCCCGAGTACGCGCGCTGGGGAAAGATTGCGGTCGATAGGACGGCCACCCGCTACCCGAACGCACGGGTGGTCGATTACCTGCACGTAGGCCGCAGGACTCTGAGCGAAACCCGGGCGGTGGAGCGCTTCAAGCTGTGGTTGCGCGGAGGCGGCAAGGAATTCGGGGTCTATGTGGACGTCACATTCAACCCGAAAACAGAACAGTTGATATCGGTCGCTTTTCACGAGACGGCTCACTGAGCAGCGGGGGGTAGACGCGGTAAGCCCCCCTCCGCCCCCCACGGGTCACCTTTCGGCTGGGAAGATTGCGCTCGGATGGGGAGCTCAGCAGAGCTCGGCCTGCACGTATTCGGACAGTTGCCCGGCATCCGAAATCGTGCTGACTTTTTCCACAAAGTCCGCATGCATCAGGCGGCGCGCCAGTTTAGCCAGCATCTGTAAGTGTTCATTGGGACTGGCTTCGGGTACCAAAATCATGAACAAGACGGACACCGGCTGACCGTCCATTGCCCGCCAATCCACCGGTTGGGCTATACGACCGTAGATGAGTGTCGGCTCGGTGACGGCCGCCGATTTTCCGTGCAGAATGGCAATGCCATGGCCAAAACCGGTGGTTCCCTCCGTCTCCCGCTGCAACACCGCCGCCACCACGGTGTCCACGTCACGGACGCGTTTGAGGCGCGCCGCTTGTTCGACCAGATAACGGACGGCCTCCTCCCGGGTAGCGCCGGGAACGTCAAAGAAGACAAACTGTTTTTCCAGCATACCTCGCATCTCTCCTTTTCAACACGCACAGTGCCCTTCCGCACCAGGCCCTCCGTGCCGTCCACTTATCCGCTTTCACACACTGGTTGACACGCTTTCATGGTACACCATATAATGAGCCCAATCAATCATATTCATCTATATTCAATCATAATCAATCAGTACAACGCGTTATACCACGCCTATTCACTCGCTAGTTTGATTGAATGAACTCGATTTCCGTCCGTCCCGCGTACAGTCTCGATGGACACGGAGGGTTGGACAACCCCGGAGAAAAGAGGGACGCAACATGTTTGCCGACGAACGCAAAGCACTCATTATGGCGCAACTGCAAGAGCGGCACAGCGTCTCTGTCGCGGAACTGGCCAAACAGCTGACCGCCTCGGAGTCGACGATACGCCGGGACCTGCAGGACTTAGAAGAACAGGGCCGGCTCAAACGCACGCACGGGGGCGCAGTGTCGATTGAAGTGGCCGCGTTTGAACCGTCGATTCAGGAAAAGAGTGTGCAGAACCAGGTGGAAAAGTCCATTATCGCCAAGGCGGCCCAATCATTCATTCAAACGGGCGACACGGTGCTGTTGGACGCCGGCACCACCACGTTGCAGATAGCTCGCCAGTTTGCCGGCCGCGGCGTCACGTTCATCACCAACAGCCTCGCTATCGCTGACGAGCTGGCGAATCGGATGGACATCCAGGTCCTTCTGCTCGGAGGCGAATTGCGCCCCACCACGGGCGCGATGGTCGGCCCGTTTTGCGAGCAGATGCTGGCCCGCCTGCACGTCGACATCCTGTTTTTGGGGGCCAACGGCATTGACGCAGAGCACGGCGTGACAACCCCCAACGTATCGGAGGCCGCGACCAAGTCGGCGATGATCCGCGCCGCGAGGCGCGTCGTCCTGGTGACCGACCACAGCAAGTTTGATCAAACCAGCCTGGTGCAGGTCTGCCCCCTCGGCGCCATCGACACCCTTGTCACCAATGCGGAGGTAGGAGGAGACCTGCGGCAGGCTCTGCTGGAAAACAAGGTTGAAGTCGTGGTGGCCAAACGCAACAGCTAGGAGCGAGACAGATGACTGAACACCCAGGTTTTCAATCCAGCCCAGCGCCCGCCGCCATCCGTCCGGGCGCGTTCACGGAAGCTGCGCTGCCCGTTCGGGCCACGGCGACGGATGGACGCGAGCGGCACCAACACCCGATGGATGGCGGGGCCGCGGTCGTGACGGTGACCGTGAACCCGGCCATGGACCTGTTCCTGCAGGTGGACCGGCTGGTGCCGGGGACCCTGCACCGCGTGCAACAACCGCTCCCGTATACGGGCGGTAAGGGCATCAACGTCACTAAGGCCCTCCATACGTTTGGCATTCCGACCGTGGCCACCGGCTTCCTCGGGGGCAGCCGCGGAGCGTGGATTGAACAGGAACTCCGGGAGAGCGGCATCTCCGCCTCGTTTGTATGGACGCACGCGCCGACGCGGGTCAACGTCAAGGTGACCGAGGCGGACGGGCGGTTGACCGAGTTCAACGCGTCCGCCCCCGGCTTCTCCGGCGCCGACTGGCGGTCTCTGGAAGATCACCTGGACAACCTGACCGCACCCGGCGGCTGGCTCGCGCTGTGCGGCAACCTACCTGAGAGCGCCAATCCGGACTGGTACCAAGGTCGTATTGAATGGGCGCGGGCCAAGGGCCTGCATACCGTCCTGGATGCCAGCGGCGAGGCGCTGCGCCGAGGCATAGCCGCCACGCCCGACGTGATTAAGCCGAATCTGACGGAGTTAGAAGAATACGTCGGAGACAAGCTGATCTCTGTGAAGGAGGTGGTTCGAGCCGCTGCCCGGCTGTGTGAACAGGGCATCCGTTTCGTGGCCGTATCCATAGGGAAGAGCGGCCTGGTGGCGGTGACGCGCAGCGAACGCATCTGGGCGCATGTGCCCAAGGTCCCTGTGGTATCCAGCGTCGGCGCCGGAGACACGGTGGTGGCAGGCATCGTCTACGGACTTCATCATCAATTCTCACTTGCCGACACCGCCCGCTTCGCCGCCGCCGCCGGAACAGCCGCCGTACAGACGGACGGATCGAGGAGGCCGCTTCTGCAAGACGTACAGGCCGTCATCCCGCAGGTGGAACTGGAATCTCTCCCACAACCGTAAACGAGGTGAGGAGCATGATAAAGTTGGTTGCCGTGACCGCATGCCCGACTGGCATCGCGCACACGTATATGGCCCAGGAGGCCCTGCAACAGGCGGCCAAAGCCGCCGGTTATGAGATCAAAGTGGAGACACAAGGAGCCTCCGGCGTCGAACAGGCGCTGACCGAGGAAGACATCGACCAAGCCGACGCGGTCATCATTGCGGCGGACAAGAAGGTGGAACTCGAACGGTTCCTAGGAAAGCGGTTGCTGGAGACTTCCGTATCCAGCGCCATCAAGAACCCTGCGCAGTTGATAGCCGACGCCCTCGAGCAGCCGGTATACGGCGCCAAGAGAGACACGGACGCCACCGGAGAATACTTGGAGCGCATGCAGCGGGAAAAGGCGCAGCGCAAAGCACAAATGCCAGCCGGCTACAAACACCTGATGAACGGCGTCTCGCACATGCTGCCGCTGGTGGTGGCGGGCGGCATCTTCATCGCCTTTTCGTTTGCCATCGACATCGACAACAAAGCGCCGCTGGCGCAGGCGTTCATGAACATCGGCAGCGGGTCGGCATTTGCCCTGTTTGTCCCGATTTTGGCAGCCTACATCTCCATGTCCATCGCGGACAGGCCGGGGCTTGCTCCGGGTCTTGTAGGCGGGTGGATTGGCACGCAGGGCGCCATGTATGGCGATCCGCACGCCAGCGCGGGTTACCTGGGCGGCATCATCGCGGGCTTCTTGGCGGGCTACGTGACCAAGTGGCTGCGCGACTGGATTCGCCTGCCGAGAACGCTCGAAGGAATCAAACCGGTTTTGATTCTGCCCGTGCTGTCGGTGGGCATTGTCGGGCTGCTGATGATTTACGTGCTGGGGCGGCCTATTGCCTGGTTGATGCAGGCCATGACCAACGGGCTCGCGCACATTGGCGCAAGCGGATCGATAGGATTGGGACTGTTGCTGGGCGCCATGATGGCGTTTGACATGGGTGGCCCGGTCAACAAGGTCGCATACTTCTTCGCGGTCGGTCTGCTCGGCACGCATACGCACGAGGCGGAGGTCATTATGGCAGCCGTGATGGCGGCGGGCATGACGCCCCCGCTCGGCCTGGCGATTGCGACCTTTGTCAACCGCAGGAAATTCTACAGCGAGGAGCGGGACGCCGGCAAGGCGGCGCTCATCCTCGGGCTGTGCTTCATCACCGAGGGAGCGATTCCGTTTGCCTCGAACGATCCGTTCCGTATCATCCCGAGCATCATGGTTGGTTCTGCGGTGACCGGGGCGCTGACGATGACGTTTGGCGCCACCCTGCCGGCGCCGCACGGCGGCGTGTTCGTCTTCCCGTTGATGGGGAACCTCGGCTGGTACTGCGTCTCCATTCTCATTGGCGCCCTCGTCACGGCGTTGTGCGTGCTGGCTCTCAAGAAAAACGTGGTGGAGGCTTGAAAAAAGAATCAAGGCAAGCGGTCAAGGCGGCGCACATTCCAGCATAGATTCCGGAACGGCCGCTAGGCACCGACGTACGCAAGACGTCCAAGCAGCCGCAGGCAGGGACAGCCTCCCTCGCCTGCGGCTGTAGTTGCTCCGTGGAGCCAAGCAATAGATTACCATCATGAGTATACTTGCATCCTGTCAGGATAGATGACGGAATTTTCCTCGGCTCTATTGCTCATTTTCGCACTTCCCGCTCACTGCAACTGTTTGCCGAGTTCCTCGACCTTCGCCCGACTCAATCCGGTGGCCTTCACGATGACGTCCACGCTCACGCCCTCCGCCAACAGGTTGCGCGCGACTTCTTCCCGGCCCTCTTCCCTGCCTTCCTGATACAACTCCTCGACAATCTTGGACACTCTCCGCAACTCCCTTCGCAACCGCGCCCGCTGCACATCCGTCAATGACGGGGCGCCGAGCACCAGGATTGCGCTCACGACCAGGTCCCTCTCCGCCTCGTCCGATAGGGCGGGTACAAGCGTCAACACCCGCTCAAACGCCTCTGCCGCGTCCCTCACCTTCATGTTTAACGCCAGTGCAAGGCGGAGTCGGTCACCAGGCTCCCACTCTCCCGACCACACGTGCCCCTCCACCTGATCCAGTGCCTTATCCCCGTCCAAATTGGACAGGAAGACGTTCTCCACCTGATACAGTGCAGTTCCAATGTCGAGTGTTGCGGAGGCGCTGGTTACACTCGCATGATACAACACCACCGTCCGAATGCGCGCCATGTGTTGACGCGCCAAGCGGGCGTCGTACTCAAGAAAGCGGTGCAGCGTTGGCTCACGATAGCTCTGAAACTCCAGGTGGAAAACACAACCGTCGCGCATACGCCAAGCCTTGTCTATCCGCAGCGTATTCGCCGGCAGTTCTGTCGGCAGGGGCGACTCCAGTTCCACGCCACGAACACCGAGCACGTCCAACGCACCGTCGGACAACGAACGGGTGAGAGCCTTCATCACCGTATCCTGTCCCGCCATACGTACACCTCTTTATGTGAGTGTACGCCGGGATCGCCGGCCGCTCAATGACGTTCAGGGAAGCTTGCGCAACCTTAGTAAAAGTGCAGGGGAAGGCGGCCTGTCGGGTCCGCGCCGCTCCGGCAGACTCCAGTACGGTCCGACGCACGCCGGCACTGTCCGACCAGGCCGGACCAATGCGGTCCGACGAACTTCGATGCCTTCCGATGCGCCCCCATTATCGCCTGGCGGCCGCCCTTGCCGCCGACTCGAGCCCGAGGGCCTTCGCGACGCGCTCGCCGTAGTCTGCGTCGGCACGGTAAAAGTGCGGCAGCATCCGCTCCTGGATGGCGCGATCCGCCTGTCCCAGCGAGGCCGCGATGTTGTCAATCAAGTCTTGCCTTTCCGTCTCCGCCAGCAACCGATACAAATCGCCGGCCTGCGTGTAGTCGTCTTCGTGGGCGTCGGGGTGAGCCTGGGCCCAGCCATCCACAGGCAGCGGCGGCGCCTGGACGGAACGGTCCTCCACCGGTCCCTGGAAGCTGTTCGGCTCGTAGTTGACCTGACCTCCGCCGTTGGCATCAAAGCGCATGTACCCGTCCCGCTGGTAGTTGGCCACGGGAGCGAGGGGCCGGTTGACCGGCAGCAGGTTATGGTTGACGCCAACCCGGTAGCGGTGTGCGTCCGCGTACGCGAACAGTCGGCCCTGCAGCATCTTGTCCGGCGAGAAGCCGATGCCGGGCACGATGTTAGCCGGAGACAAGGTCGCCTGCTCGACCTCCGCGAAGTAATTCTCCGGGTTGCGGTTGAGCACCAGGCGCCCCACCGGAATCAGCGGGTAGTCCTTGTGCGACCACACCTTGGTCACGTCAAACGGATCGAATCGATAGCTGTCCGCGTCCGTCAGCGGCATGATCTGCACGTACAGCCGCCACACGGGATGGTCTCCGCGCTCTATCGATTCATACAAATCGCGCGTGGCATGGTCTGGGTCCTCCCCGGCGATGCGGATGGCCTCTTCGCGGCGCAAGTTCTGAATCCCCTGCTCGGTCTTGAAGTGGTACTTGACCCAGACCGCCTGCTTGTCGGCGTTGTACCACTGAAAAGTGTGGCTGCCGTACATGTGCATGTGGCGGTACGACCGCGGCGTGCCGCGGTTGGTGAACAGGATGGTGAGCTGGTGCATGGCCTCGGGAGAGAGCGACCAGAAGTCCCAGACCGCGTTGGGGTCCTTCAGGTTGGTGGCCGGGTTGCGCTTTTGCGAGTGGATAAAGTCCGGGAACTTGAGCGGATCGCGGATAAAGAAGACGGGCGTGTTGTTGCCGACAATGTCGTAATTGCCGTCTTCGGTGTAGAAACGGATGGCGTTCCCGCGCGGATCGCGCTCGGCGTCGGCTGAGCCTTTCTCCCCGGCGACGGTCGAAAAGCGGATGAAGACCGGTGTCCGCTTGCCGACCTGGTTGAGAAACTTGGCGCAGGTCCAGCGGCTTACGTCATGCGTGACCTCGAAGTACCCGTACGCTCCTGCCCCTTTGGCGTGCACGACGCGTTCCGGGATGCGTTCGCGGTTGAAATGGGCCAGTTTCTCCAGAAGATGAACATCCTGCAGCAAGACCGGCCCGCGCACGCCCGCTGTTTGAGAGTGTTGGTTGTCAGCCACAGGCGCACCAGAGGAAGTCGTGAGACGATATGGTTCCTGCATAGAGACACCTCCAAATAATTTATATTTAGACTGAATCTAAATTTATATATAAGATACATCCTGGAACGGATTTGTGCAAGGGCGCTGGACGTCATCCCGTGCAAGGGCTAAGATAGGCGTGATGCGTGCAACGCGGCGCCATGGGCAGCGCCGACTTTTTTGGGAGGCCGCGGGATGAAACAGTACCTGGATTTATGTCGGACCATTCTCCAGCACGGCGTCAAGAAGGAAGACCGCACCGGAACGGGAACGCTCAGCATCTTCGGCTACCAGATGCGCTTCAACCTGGAGGACGGGTTCCCGGCCGTGACCACCAAGAAGCTGCACCTGCGCTCCATCATCTATGAGCTGTTGTGGTTTCTGCGCGGAGACACCAACATTAAGTACCTGCATGACCACAAGGTGACCATCTGGGACGAGTGGGCGGACGAAAACGGCGATCTCGGCCCCATCTACGGCAAACAGTGGCGATCATTCCGCGGCGCCAACGGCAAGACGGTGGACCAGATTCGATGGGTGACGGAAGAAATCAAGCGCAACCCCAACTCCCGCCGTCTTGTTGTCAGCGCCTGGAACCCGCCGGAGCTGGATGAGATGGCCCTGCCGCCGTGCCACGTGCTGTTCCAGTTTTACGTCGCGGACGGCAAGCTGTCGTGCCAACTCTACCAGCGCAGCGCCGACACGTTTTTGGGTGTGCCTTTCAACATCGCGTCCTATGCGCTGTTGACGCACATGGTCGCGCACACAACCGGGTTGGGCGTGGGTGAGTTCGTGCATACCCTGGGCGACGCGCACATCTACCTCAACCACCTGGAGCAGGTCCAGCTGCAGTTGCAGCGCAACCCTCTGCCCCTGCCGAAGTTGGTGCTCAATCCGGAGGTCAAGTCGATTTTCGACTTCCAGTACGAAGACATCCAACTCGTCGGGTACCAATCCCACCCGCCGATTCGCGGCGAGGTGTCGGTATGAAGCCGGATGCCATCAATCTGGTCGTCGCCTACGCGAACGGGCGGGTCATCGGCAAGGATGGCGGTATCCCCTGGCACCTGTCGGACGACCTGCGCCGCCTGCGGCGCTTGACCCTGGGGCACACGGTGGTGATGGGTCGGCGCACCTACGAGTCCATCGGCCACCCGCTCGACCAGCGCTTGAACGTCGTGTTGACCCGGGATACACGCTTCCAACCCGATGGGGTGCGCGTCCTGCACGATCCGCTTGAGGTCCAAAACCTCCCTGGCGAGGTGTTCATCCTCGGCGGATGGGCCCTCTACGAATGGTTTCTGCCGCGGGCGGACCGGTTGTACATCACACGGGTGCACGCCGACTTCGCGGGCGACACGTTCTTTCCAGAGTGGGATACCGCAAAGTTCCGCCTCGTCTTTGAGGAACCAGGCCGCGTGAATGAAAGCAACCCGTACCCGCATACCTTCTTGGTTTATGAACGGATCAAACCCGAGGGGGAGTGGACGAATTCCGCGCACCGGCCGAGCGCCCTCGCGGCCGGGGTGTGCAGAGCCGGCATGCCGCTGCCGACACCGATGTAAGTTGTGGAAACGTCCTCGACAGACGTGGCAGCCGGTCACTTACACTCCCATTCGTGGTAAAATAGAGGAAGGGCAACGAGTGAGGGGGTGTGCCCATGCACCGGATGTGTCCGAAATTCGAATCGGCCTTCAACATCCTCGGCAAACGTTGGACAGGGCTCATCATCCGCGTCTTGCTGGAAGGGCCGAAACGGTTCAAGGAAATCGCCGATGCGATTGAACACATGAGTGACAAGATGCTCTCGGAGCGTCTAAAGGAATTGGAAGCTGAAGGAATTATCCGCCGCACGGTTTATCCAGCGACGCCAGTGTGCATCGAATACGAGCTTACAGATAAAGGGAAAGAATTGGCGCCCGTCATGGACGAAGTGCAGAAGTGGGCCGACAAGTGGATGGCGCAGGGCGTGACGGAGCGGTAGCGGGCGCAGGCGTCTCGCCTGCACCCGCCCGCAGGATGGTGAGTGCTGCCGCAGAGTCCCTGCTTTCTGCCCTCTGCACGTAGGGTGCCTATGCCCGGTTCACACCGGGCGCGAGGCGCCTGTCCCCCGCGACTCAGCCCGGGTTCAAAAGAAGTCCAGCAAGTACGGGGTCTGTTCCGGTATCAACTGCTCTAACACTTCGACACCAGCGGATTGCGCGCGCAGCCGCCCCAACTCGGCCAGCTGCCGCGGCCGCCGATACCCCAACAGCATCGCGGCCAAGTCCTGCACGTCCACATCCACGGCGGCGCCACCCGGCGCGCTGGAGACGGTCTCCCACACCCCATCCGCTTCTCCCAGACGATGGACACCGACCTGCCCGTCCGCACCTACGCGCACGTGAAAGGACGCCTGGTTCCAATCCGCGTGCGGATCGGCGACAGAGAGAGTGACACCCACGGTCTCGCCAAGCACACGAAACGGGTACTGGCGCAAGAACGATTCGACATCGACAATGCGGGCCATGAAATACGGTTCTACCTCGTGCTGGATGCGCGGGTTGTCCAGCAGGTAGAGCAACGTGTCGTCCGCGGGCGCTGTCAACTTCGCCTCGCGCGCCATCGAGTCGTGGTTCGCTATGAAGTTCCACAGGCCCCGCCGCGCGTCCTCGTCGAGATGAACCCATTCGTGCACGGTCAACAACGAATCTTTGACATGGTACAAGACATAACCGGTCTCCTCTCCCGCGGCGTTGATGTACACCGCCCACACCCCGGCTTTACGCTTGGCAATCCGCTGCTGCCACCAATCGCTTGTACGCCGCAGCATGCCGGTGTAGCGCCGGGCATACGCCTCATAGATGGGAGCAAGGCGCCGTCCGTCCTGACAGCGCTCCATGCGTCCGCCGGTGTCGGGAAAGCGCGGCCACCACCGCTCAGAGATGGTATAGAGGCGCCGCTCCATCAGCATCTCCCATCCGTACTTTCGATAGAAGGAAAAGGAAAACGGCGACAGCATCGACAACGACTGACCGGCCGCCCGCATCTCGACCAGCGCCCGCCGCAGGAGCCGCGCCACCTTGCCGCCGCGCCGGTGCTCCGGCCAAGTGGCCACCGACGCAATCCCCCCCATCGTGTACGGCACTCCCGCGACATAGGCGGTCAAAGGCAAAACCTGCGCCTGGGCCGCAAGCTGCCCATCGGCAAAACAGCCGAGAATGGTGGATGCGTCTGTCTGTTCGAGCAACTGCTGACGCGTATGGGGATCAAACTGAAACTGGAAGGCAAACTCGTCAAGCGCCAGGTGCTCTCCCAGTTCTTCCTGCGTCAAGCGGCGAATCTCCTCCAAGCTCGTCACCGTCCCCCGTGGTCCAGCGATGAAATGCGCTGTTGCTGCCAGTATAGACCACGGGAAGGCCAGCGGCCAACAGGGTGGCGCGGCTGTGTCGTGCCAGCGGCGTACGGCCGGCCGGGCTCCGGGAAGTCCGCCGAGTGCCCGGCGCAGCACCGCCAGCGCGCCGTCGGGCCGGAGCCGGCAATCTCAGCCAGCGCCGCCCACCTGCTTGTTGCCCGCCTCGCGGGCCCCGCTTGGCCCCGCGAAGCCGGCGGCGTCCGGTGTCATCTTCCACGGCCCCATGAGCACGGCGCACAGGAGCGCAAACGCGGCCGGGAACAGCGTCCAGGTGAACGTGTGCGAGATGGACGCTGACAAGGCCGGAACCAGCTCATCCAGCACAAACCCCGGGATGTGCGCGCGCAGGGCCGGGGTAAGCATGGCGTGCGGATCGGCCAAGTTGACCCCCCGCGGGAGCCGGGCCGCCAGGGCGGAGAACAGGGTGCTCAAGCGGTGCTGGAACAGGTCACGCTGAATCACCCCGAACACGCTGATGCCAAGCGTCATGCCCAGCATGCGCAGGAAGCTGGCGGTTGAACTGGCTTGCCCGCGCTGCTGTTGGCCGAAATGGTGGATGGCGGACATCCCGAGCACCGAGAACGAGGGACCGGTCCCCAGGCCGACAATCACCATGTACACGGTCAACCAGACACGCGGCGTGCTGGGCGATAGGGTGGCCAAGAGGGCCAGGCCCGTGCACAAGACGAGCGCCGAGACGAGCATGACGCTACGGTAGCTGACCTTTTGCGAGAGCTGTGCCCCAATCGGCGCGGCGACGGTGGTGCCGAGCAGCATCGGCAGCAGCAGGAGCCCCGAATTGGTGGCCGATCCGCCCATCACTCCCTGGATGAAAATGGGGATGTACACAGTCGCGACAACAAATGCCGCGCCGTAAAACAGCCCGGCCAAGCAACTGGTGGCAAACAGACGGTTGCGGAACATGGCGAATGAGACAATCGGCTCAGCCGCCCGGCTCTCGGCCCACAAAAAGCCGAGGAAGAGCGCCGCAAACGCCACCAGCAGAGCGACGATGGGCCAGGAACCCCAGGCGTATGTGGTGCCCCCCAGCTCCAGCGCAAACATCAGGCTGCCCACGGCCAGCGTCAACAGCCCTGCGCCCCAAGCGTCGATGGTCTGACGCTCGTGGCGCGAGGACTCATGATACCCCACCAGGATGAGGAGAAACGCGATGAGTCCGAGCGGCAGGTTGATGTAGAACACCCACCGCCAGTTGACATGATCCGTCAGGTACGCGCCGATGAGCGGCCCGGCGATGCTGGAGAGCCCGAACACGGCGCCGAAGATGCCGCCCAGTTTTGCGCGCAGCTCGAGCGGAAACACGTCCCAGACGATGGTGAACGCAATCGGCATCAGGGCGCCGCCGCCAATGCCCTGCAGGGCCCGGTAGAGACTGAGCTGGACGATGTTCTGGGCGGTGCCGCAGAGCGCCGAGCCGAGCAGGAACATACCAATCCCGAACATAAAGAACCGCTTGCGGCCGTACATGTCCGACAGCTTGCCGAAAATGGGCATGCCGGCCATCTGTGTCGCCATGTACGCCGAAGTCACCCAGACGAAGCGATCAATGCCGCCCAAATCGGCGACAATCGTCCCCATCGCGGTGGAGACAATGGTATCATCCATCGAGGCGATAAAAATGCCGAGCATCAGTCCCGCGAAAATCCAGGACAGACGGTTTGGTTTCGCGCCTTGCGCCATACATTCTCTCCCCCTCATACCCGCAGAACTTCTTCGACCGTGGCGCCGTCCGCCTGATGGTAGACCGATTTGTATTCCACCCGGCGAATCCGGCAACCCGGTCCGATTTCCACTTGGTCCCCCCGGACCACATCGGCCTCGGTGTCCTCCAGCGTGACCACATCGCCCTCGATGGTCCCCGCGCTAAGCCGGTTCGACGCTCCCGGACGGAGGATGCGGTGGATGATGGCCGCCACAAAGTCGCGGCGTCTGCGCACCTCAAGCCGTTCGGCGCCGATTTCCCCGACCACGCAGGGCAAACCCGAGCCGCCCAGGTCAAAGCGGATGGTGCCCGCATTGAGCAGCCCCTCTATCTGCACCCCGCCCCGACAGCGGACCCACTCCGCCTGGCAGTCTCCGTCCACCGTCACCACGCCGTGAATGTTCAGGGTGTCCACCGCCAGGCCGCCGTGCACCTCCATCAGGCCAAACACCCGCACGTCGCCGCCGCGCACATCCCCGCCGGCGCTCAGCGTGCCCCACACGTGCAAAGCTCTGGCGTCCATTCCCTGCCGCACATTCAGGGTGCCAAACACATGCAGCGAGTCCGCGTCTATGTGGCTGGCCAGCTCTGCCTCCCCGTGCACCTTGAACCGGCGGCAGCGGCACTCCCCCTGGATGACCCCGCTGCCCAGCACGTGGACATCCCGGTACCTCCCGGGACCCAGCGTGCCTTCGCCCATGATACGCACGTCGCGCACCCCTGCTTCACTCCGATGCATCCGGACCCCCCACCTTTCGCTCTTCGGTCACGCGCGCTTCCGGAGCCTTTTCCAGGGTCCCCGTATACTCGACCAGCCCAATCTCGCAGCCGCGGCCGATACGGACGTTTGCCCCGCGCACCACCTGCGCCAGTGTGTCCTCCAGGTGGACCTCGTCCCCTTCAATCACCCAGGCCCTCAGTTTATGCCGGCGGAACACGTGGACCCACCGGAACCAGCCGCGCCGGCGCCCCGATCTGATGGACACATGATCCCCGCCGAGCTCCTGCACCTGCGAAGGGCCGTAGAGTTGCACGTCCAGCCGCCCGACGTTCAGCAATCCGTCCACCGACAGCACGCCGCGCATACGCATCTGTTCCGCCTGAAAGTCCGCATCGGCGCTCAGCACGCCTTCCATATCGACCCGTTCAGCCTTCACCGGCCCCGCCACGCTTATCCGTCCGCTCACCGACAGCAATTGGCTGTCAATCTGCCCATCCACCGAGGCGCTGCCGTGCACGGCCAACTCTCTGGCTGCCACGTCCCCGTGGCAGTGCAAGATCCCGTGCACCGCCAGCCGCTTCGCCTGGATGTCACCCATCACACGGCAGGTACCGTGGCCGTCCCAGCGCTCACAGGTGATGTCTCCCGAGATGCGCCCCGTGCCGTGGATGGTCACGTCGCGAAAGACGCCGCCGGAACTCGTTCCTATGCCCTGAATCACCAGATCACTGCCCGCTTGCCTCACGTCTCCCCCTCCGTTTCCTGCGCCAGTTTCAGTTTCAACTCCTCAATGCACTCGGCCAGGTGCAGGTGCACAGCCACATGAGCCGTCGCATCAAACCAAACCTCAGCCGGGTTCGCCACCAAGCAACAGGTCGTTACTCCCAGCTTGCGGACGACCCACAGGTCGCATGCTCGCCCTTCCCAGCGCGGGTAGTGATCCGTCAGCACCTGAATCATCAGGCCCGCTTCGTCCAGGTTCACCGCCCCCGTCCGCAAAGCCTGATCCGCAGCGTAGACGGACAGGATGTGTGCAAACGTCAATACGGGCGGGTTACCCGCATGGCGGTTCAAACAGTCGAGGGCCACCTTCGTAACAATGTTTCGTTTCAGCAACTCGTGGGGAGGCAGACTCCACCGCGCCGGATTGGGTGAAAACATCGCTGCCATCTCGTCGAGCGACAGGTCGTCCTTCATCGACTGGATCTTTTCGATGCGCGCCAGAATTTGCTGGCGAGGAAAGAACGTCTCCTGCCCCGTGAAGGTGGAGCGGCGAATGAACCACGCCTCCGGAATCAGGTTTTTTCGCTTCCAGCGGTACAGCTGCCCGTACGAGATGCCGGTCTGTTCCAACAGTTCCTTCTTCGAAATCAGGTCTTCGTCCGCATGGCCATGCTGACCGGCTTCCATAAGCACCCCTCCGCGAGCAAGTGTAACATAACATTGTTACGTTAAGCAAGCCTGATGCGCAAAGGACCAAAATAAAAAACAGGGCTCGCAAACCATGAACCCTGATTTCTTTGCCTGTTTTTTGTGCAATCCCAATTACCTCATGCTTGCTGCCGCGGCGCAGATGCGTGGACGTTCACAACATCCGCCCCGGTCTTGCCAAACTCGTCTGCGCCGCCTCCAACGCGACGCGGGTGGCTTCGTCCAAATGGCGCAAATCCATCCCCGCCACACCCCGCACGCGCTCCAGGTGCGTCGCTGAACGCGCGACCTCGCTGTGCACGTCGGAGGCCAGATCAGACTCAAGACGCAGATTATGATGATGCAACCAATGCGGCAACAAGAACCACACCATCACAGCGGTCACGGCCAGCGGCGCGGCCGACAGGCGCACCCGCCAGCGGGCTCGCGTGGCCGGCGCTTTTGATTCCTGGAGCCAATCGGTCCCTTCCGCGCGCATCCACTCAAGGACTTCCCGGTACTCACGACAGTCCTGACGGCACTTCGGACAGGTGCGCAGGTGCCGCTCAAACCGTTTTCGGTCAAACTCATTCAACTCACCCAAGACGTAGCGGACAGCCAACGAACAGACGTCGACCACCGGCGCCACGAAGGCATCCCCCCTGCAAACGGAAGCGCCCGAGAGCGCAGCAGACTTTGCACAACGAGGAGGCCGGTGTTAGGTCCGGCCCCAGGGCGGTATCGCTTCACTTCACTTGCAGCACAATCTTCCCGCGGGCGTGATGGCTCTCACTCAACTCGTGGGCCTTCGCCGCCTGCTCCAACGCAAACACGTGGCCGACCACCGGACGCACTCGCCCCTGCTCCACGAGTTCGCCCAACTTGGCCAGCTTCTTGCCGTCCGGTTCCAAAAAGAAGTACTCAGCTCGAACCCTGTGTTTGGCAGCGGTATCGGGATCGGGCGGATTGATAATGGAAACGAGGATGCCGCCGGGCTTGAGCACATCGTAACTGCGCCGCTGGACGTCTCCTCCCATCGTGTCCAGGACGATGTCGTAGTCCCGCACCCGTTCCACAAAATCCTCCCGGACATAGTCGATGACAACGTCCGCTCCCAGCGACCGGACGAGGTCGAGGTTGCGCTCGCTGACCGTCGTGGCCACATGGGCGCCGTACGCTTTGGCGATTTGGATGGCGTACACCCCGACACCCCCCGCCCCGGCATGCACCAGCACCTTGTCACCAGATTGCACATGAGCCGTGTCCACCAGCGCCTGCCACGCGGTGAGGCCAGCCAGCGGGATGGAGGCCGCCTCCTCGAAGCTGATGTTCTTCGGCATCGGCGCCACCAGCCGTTCAACCACCGCCAGGTATTCAGCGTAGCTGCCGTTGCGTTCGATCTCCGGGCGGGTGAACACCTTGTCCCCCACCTGGAACTGCGTGACGTTCGATCCGGTCTCCACCACGACCCCTGCGGCATCCCACCCGAGGATGAGCGGGAACGTGTAGTTCAAGCGCTGCTTCAAGTACCCCTCGCGAATCTTCCAATCAACCGGGTTCACCCCAGCCGCGTGCACTTCAATCAACACGTCGTCTGCGCCAATCGCAGGCCGCGGCAACTCTCCGTACTTCAACTGTTCCTTGCCGCCGTACGCTTCGATGTAGACCGCTCTCACGTCGCAGCCCTCCCTGCCAGGTTGTCCGTCGGCACGCGCCGACCGACGGACCCGTGTTGATGGCTTGCTCGTGTCCGCGTCTATTGTACCATGCTGAAGTCACGGCTACATCGCACCCGCGGCAGTCCCCACCAGCGGGGAATCCTCCCTACAAGGAAGATCCGTCCGCTCTCGGGAGAAATTCGGCCACTGGCCCGCTTGGCCTTCCGACGCTGGATTGCCCATACCTCGCAACCGATTCGCGAAACACCAATTCGCCTGCCAAGAGCAGCTTTTCCCGCGGAGTTTCCGGGTGTTCAAAGCGCCTTAGCAGCATGTCCACCGCGCGCATGCCCATCTGTTCCTTATCCACCCGAATGGTCGTCAGCTTGGGATGCACCTGGACCGCCTCGTCGATGTCGTCAAATCCTGTGACGGACACGTCCGCCGGCACGTTCAGGCCCACCTGGCCGAGGCCGTGGATGACGCTGATGGCGACTCCGTCATTGGCGCACACCAGCGCCGTCGGCAGACTGCCTTCAGCCATCCGGGACCGCGCCCACTGGGCGATACGGCGCACATCCGCCCCCCTATCGCGCCCCACATCCCGCAGCAGTTCCGGCGATTGCGCAAGCGGAATCTGCGCCTCTTCCAGCGCCACCCGAAACCCCTCCCAGCGCATGCGAAAGCTCTGGGAGTAATGCAAGTCGCCGACAAACTGCAAACGTTGGTGGCCGCAAGCGATGAGGTATTCCGTCATGCGCTGTCCCGCCTCCATGTTGTCGGCCAAGATGCTGTCGCTGGGAATCGAGGAGCCCTGGTGGTCCACGAGAATGAACGGGATGCCAAGCTGATGAAGTTCCAACAACATGGGGCCGGGAATCATGCCGACGCCGACGATGCCAAGCAAGCCGTCAGGATTGAGCACCTGCAGCAGGTTCTCGGCCGAATGCTCCGTGATGATGATCATGCCGAGACCGCGGGCGCGGATGGCCTGCGTGATGCCATCGATGATGCGCCCCCAGTAGGGTGATCCCCGGTGCTGGAAGCGGACGTTGGGCATCAGCACGACGATGGTGTTGCTCTTGCGTTGGCTCAGGCTGCGGCGCGAGCGCGCGGCCTGCTGCGGGGTTCCCTGCAGGAAATACCCCAACTGCATGGCAATCTTGACAATCCGTTGGCGGGTCTCTTCGCTCACTCCGCTTTGCCCTGATAACGCTTTCGAGACTGCGTATTTCGAAACCCCCGCCTGCTCCGCAATCTGTTGCATGGTCACACGTTTCGCCACGTCATTCCCCCCATCTGGCGCAGCTCTGCCGGAAGGGAGGCCGGGACGGCAGCCCCCCGCGCGGTCAGATACGCGCTTGTCTCCTGTGCGCCGCTATCTGCTCGCTGAACCAGCGACCGCTATCCTTGACAATCCGCTTCTGCGTGTCGTAATCGACGTAGACCATGCCAAACCGTTTCGAGTACCCCATCGCCCACTCAAAGTTGTCCAGGAACGACCAGAGAAAGTATCCCTTCAGGGGCCCGCCCTCGTCGATAAACCGTTTGGCCGCCTCCAGATGGTCAGCGATGTAGTCCAGGCGCCGCCGGTCCTGCACGCGGCCATCGACCGGTTCATCGGCAAACGCGGCCCCGTTCTCGGTGATGTACAGCGGCAGCTCGCCGGTCACGCTCTTGATCCAAGTCAACAAGCGGTACAGGGAATCGGGATGAATCTCCCATCCCATCTCCGTTCGGTTGTCCGCCGGCGCTTCCAGGGTCCGGATGCCGAAAGCAGCGTCGTCCGGATCGGCCGCGACGACACTGCGGGTGTAAAAGTTGATGCCCAGAAAATCAATCGCCTGCGAAATCACGTCGAAGTCTCCCGACCGGACGAAGTCAAACCGGCCCACCCGCTGTTCGACCATCCCCTGAAACGCCTCTGGATAGCCGTGGCAGACAATCGGATCCAAGAACCAGCGGTTGTTGAACGCGTGCGACACTTCGGCCGCCGCCTGGTCCGCCGCGCTGTCGGTCGCCGCGTCCACCCAGGTGAAGTTGAGCGTGATGCCAATCTCCCCTTTGTGGCGGCTCGCCCGATGCGCTTGCACGGCCAGGCCGTGCGAGTACAGGATGTGGTGCGCCGCCTGGAACGCCTCCCGCCAGTCGGTGTGGCCGGGGGCGTGCACGCCGAATCCGTGGCCGAGGAAAGCCGCGCACCACGGTTCATTGTGCGTGATGAACGAGGCGATCCCGTCGCCCAGCTGATCGCAGATGAGCAACGCGTACTCGGCGAAATACTCGGCGGTGTCCCGGTTGGCCCAGCCACCTTTATCCTGCAGCCACTGCGGCAGGTCCCAATGATACAAAGTGGCAAACGGGCGGATGTCCGCCGCCCGCAGGGCTTCCACGAGTCGCCGGTAAAAATCGAGGCCCCGCTCGTTTTTCACACCTTTTTCAGGGAAAATCCGCGGCCAGGCAATCGAAAAACGGTAGGCCGGGATGCCCAACTCTTTCATCAGCGCCACGTCTTCTTGGTAGCGGTGGTAGTGATCGCACGCCACATCGCCGGTGTGGCCCTGGTACACCTTGCCCGGAGTATGGGAAAACCGGTCCCAAATGGATTCTCCGCGCCCATCTTCGCGGACCGCTCCTTCAATCTGATAAGACGCGGTCGCAGTGCCAAACAAAAAGCCGGGCGGAAACGCAATGAATGCTCGTATCATCAGCAGCCATCCTCTCTCAAAGCAATGGACACTGTTCAGATTAGCGTGATTCGCCCGCTTAGGCCAGCTCCTCCGCGAAGTGACAAGACACCAGGTGTCCAGGCTCGGGCTCCCGCAGCGCCGGCGTCTCCTCCCGGCAGCGCGCCCGCGCGAACGGGCAGCGGTGCGCAAACGGGCACCCGACACGCCCCTCCCGCAGGTCCGGCGCCTCGCTCGCCGTCTCCGGCAAGGCCGCCTGCCAGGAGCTCCCCGGCGTCGCCGCGAACAACAGCCGCGTGTACGGGTGCAGCGGCCGCTCCAGCAACCGCCGGCTGCCCGCTT
>NZ_BCRP01000012.1 GCF_001552655.1 Alicyclobacillus kakegawensis NBRC 103104
GTCTGCAAAATGACTGTAACATGCTGGCCGTCAGTAGGGGCAGGTTGAGAGCCTGCTCACAAACTGAACACAAATGGTGACTCGTTCCGTAAACCTAAAAGAGTGGCGGCCAGTGTGTAGACCAACCGCCAATCTCTCTTTTTTCTTTGTATTGTGTCACTTCAATGGGACCACAATTGCTGTGTTCTTCGGACCTAATCCGACTTGAATCGTAAACGACGCTGGAAGTGAACGAGGAGTCATAAATACAGCCTGGAACTCCTGAACCACTGTGTCGCCACGTATTTGCGCCGAGCTAATTGGGCCACCACCGGCATCGAGCAGTCTCACTCCGGAGTTGTTGTTCAATACGGTGATATGACTGATATCCGGAATACCCAGGCTGCCACCAATCGTACCAACCGAAGCCACCGGATCGGTCACTTGATAGTCGATCAAAGTCTGCGCAGGCCCGACAATGACTCTCTTGACCTTAACCGTGCGCCCATTATCCGACACAGTTTTCATCGGGGAGAAAACCTTCGTCGCGGCAAGTACCCTCGCTTGCGATACGGGAATTACAAAGTGCCAACTGCCGTGGATTGAACCAACTTGATGAATCTGGACATCTAGCTGAAAGTTTTTAGGAAATGGCCGATAGGGCCAGGTGTTGAATGCGTTGTTATACACGATGCCTGCATAGCGGCCATTTTGTGTTGGACAAAATTCTCCACCGCTGATGTTTATGAGCGACCTCTGTCCATTGATGGTGAGCGTCGTGGTTTGGTCAGACGGAACGAAAACTTGGTCCGCCGTATCCCCGTTTACCGACGATTCGACCATATCGAACGCCAATTGGTTCTGGTCACAGTAGACGTTCCCGATGGTCAGCGTGATCCCGTTGTCCGTCACCGATTGATTTATCCGTTGCCCGTAGCCTTCTATCACCGCTTGTTGAATATCTTGCGGGGCGATGTTCTGATCGCGGAGTAAGTCGAATACTGCACCGATGATGGGGAGATTTGCTGCATTCGGAGAAACAAATCCCACAGCACACGTGCTAGCCACGGCAAGCAGGGCGGCTGCCCCGGACACGAACCCCCACCGTTTCCGACGGTGAGATCGGCGTTGCAGAGTAGGGGTTGTGGAGTCGTCCCTCAGAGCCGTGAACACCCTGTCTTTCATAGTGGCTGTGTTCACCATGTGGGCCGAGAAGTACGGCTTGGAATTTCGAATTCTTTCGTCGATATTCACCTTTTTCACCCCGTTCCAGATGTAGTCGCAATCGTTCTCTCCCACGCATCAACCGGATCCGTACGGTGCCCGGACGTATGCCCATCACTTCTGCGATTTCCTGCGTGGACAATTCCTGTATGTAGTAAAGGACGATGGGCGTACGGTACTTTTCAGGCAAGGCCAGGATGGAATCATGTACTCTCTCGGAATCTGACTTGTAAAAGTATTCATCTTCCGAACTGAGAACCGTCTCTTCAGGTAACAGAGATGTAATCACTTCACGCCTCGACCTGCGTAGCATCATTTTACATTCATTGATCACTATCCTCGCGATCCATGGATATGGCTGATCTAGGTTGTTCAATTGATGCATTGAACGATAGGCTTTAACGAAAGCCTCTTGAGTTGCGTCTTCGGCCTTTCCCCAGTCCCGCAAATATGTATAAGCCAACTGAGTGAGGCGATTCGAGTATGAATCAATCCATTGTGCCAAAAGGGCATCTCGTTCACGCTCCAATTGACTATTCACCTCTTTTCACCTCTAGGATGCGCATTTAATGAAACATGTTACGTATATGCGCTCATATACCTACAAGGGATGTTTGAATTGGGATGAATGGAGCAACTCGCACATTCCCCAGTTGCTATTCAGAATATTATGTAATTAAGTATCTCTAGCCTAAATTTATGTGTCGTCTTTGGCTTCAAGTTACGAATCGCGTCATCCAAAGCAATATAGCAGTGTGATGACCATGACCGTAAAGAGAACGACGGTCCCGAGGATGTACTTGTCCTTTACCAATACAATTTCCGGCCGCCCGCCCTGGTTCTCAACATGCATCAGTTGAAAGTAGCGAAAGATCCCGTACATGACCAACGGAATGGTCATCATCAAATACTGCGAATGTCCGGATGAGAACGTGAACATGGAATACATCATGATGACCGAGGCCGCAGTGACACTGCTAAGTTGATTCAGCAACTCAGGAGAGTATTGCTCAAGGACCCTCCGCGAAGCTGCGTTTCCTTTGTGCCATATCATGTATTCATACTTGCGCTTGCCAGTCGCGAGAAAGAGAGATAACATCATGGCACACGACAAGAACCAGGGTGTCAAACGCACGGATATGACGAATCCTCCGGCCGCGGCGCGGAGCACAAACCCGGCTGCGATGGTGAAAATGTCAATTACTACGATGTTTTTTAGCCAGAGTGAATAAACGACGTTGATCATGAAGTATCCGATGAGAGCGACCCCGAACCATGCGTTCAACGTGAAACCTAAAATCAGCGAAAGCAGCAGCAGGAAGAAGCCGCAACCCAGCGCCAAGCGAATGTCCAACCTGCCCGATGCCATAGGACGGTGGCGCTTGTCCGGGTTGTTGCAATCCACTTCCAGATCGATGAAGTCGTTCAAGATGTAAACGCAACTCGAAACCAACGAGAACAGGATGAATGCGGCAATAGTTTTCTCCAGCATCGCCACGGATACCCTTGGAATCGTAAAGATCAAGGCCGCCAACACGAGCGTATTTTTGGTCCACTGGACTGGGCGAAGCTGCGTGAAAAGCAACCATAATGAATTACGTCGAAACCTTATAGACATTATAATTCCCCTCAGAGCGGTATAGTTGGAATATTTCAGGGTGTTGAGTGGCCCATTGGTCATAGGTCTCTTTCTTTTCAGTCATCAAAAAACGGATGTAATGCGTGCGCACTTGGCGAAGAAAAGCAGCTACGGTGTTGCTCTGAACAAGGAATACCGTGTTCTTCGCGCCACGCCCATAAAGGGCGTACACAAAGGGAACGTGGTCGGTGCAGCCAATGGTCGTGGGTGCGGAAAGTTTGTCCACCCATGCGTACTCGGGGAACACGACGCTGCCGACCGTGCGGTCCTGGGGCGGCGTGTGCAACGCGCGAAGGATGGCTTGCGAAACGAGACTGGAATCGCGTTTATGAAGAAGAAAAAACAGCCCCACGCCGAGTACATACGAGCCACCAATCACAGCGAGAAGCCCGATTGACAGTGCCCTGCGCAGCCACGGACGCCAAATCAAAGAAACCATGTAGACAAACGCCCACGCTCCCAACGAGACCATGAATAGCGTGTATCTTCCCCACCAATTCGCCGGCTGCAGCACGAAGATGACCACCAAGGGCAGGATTGCCCGCACGAGCAGGAGTCGTTGCCGGAGCAGGCAATACACGCAAAAAATCGTTAGAGCAGGCCATTCGGCGATTGTCCACTGCAGGCCGTATCCGCCGATTTGCATGTCGTAGGCGAAATAAGTCGGAATGGTTGTCCACGAGATCCACACCTCCCGCCACCAAGGTAGGTGGAGCAGTGACGCCGGAGTATTTGGAACCATGATGAGTTGATTGACGGTTCCTTTGCCCGGAAAAATGACATGTCCGTGCAAGGCCACAGTGAATGGGTACAGCGGATTCCCGTAGACCGCCCAGGTGTGAATATACCAATACGTTCCGAGCAACAGCACAGGCACGATGAAAAGGACGACGTGCAACCCCATCCTGCACCAAGTCACCCGCCTGCTGCGGAGCTGCCATCCCGTCCATACAGCCATCACTAGGCCGCAAACCGCGATATA
The DNA here is from genome assembly GCF_001552655.1 of Alicyclobacillus kakegawensis NBRC 103104. Taxonomy (GTDB): domain Bacteria; phylum Bacillota; class Bacilli; order Alicyclobacillales; family Alicyclobacillaceae; genus Alicyclobacillus_G; species Alicyclobacillus_G kakegawensis. The sequence goes on from NZ_BCRP01000012.1 coordinate 3,825, forward strand.
AACGAGAGCGGAAGACTTGATGCCAAGTGTCATACCGGCTGCGACGCCGGCTAATATCGTGTAACGGAGATTGGGTCTTTCCTGTACGAACCTTAGATAGAAATAAAAGAAGACCAGAAACATGGACGCGAATGCCAGGTCGTTGTAGTCCGTTGTTGCCTGCAGCAGAACCGTTGGCGTTGCAAAAAACAACGTTCCCGTCATCACAGCCCTGGACCTGTTTAGACCCAGCATTCTCGCACATGCCATCGTTGCCACGATCCCGACGATCCCGAACAACCACTGCCCAAGATGAATCCAGGCGTCGCCGTTGACAGACATGTAGAGCCAGGTGAACACCAGTTCCGCATTTTTGGGATATACATTGGCCCACAACGTCGCCTCAGTGTCGACAATCCGATGGTTGTGTATCCAAGATGCGACAGCCACCAGATGGTAGTTCAGTTCGTCGTATGCGTAGGGCGGTAACAAATGTCCGACATAGGCAGCCAGAACCAACAGAAGGACCAGAACAAGACCGTACGCGATGCCAATACCGTCCAACTGAAGAGATCGAAACCCATGCCATTGAACGGATGGAAGCAGCCGGTGTCTGCGGATCACGGCCAGTGCGGCTGACAAGAAGAGCAGTACCGTGTCCACTGACAGGAGGGTGCCGTTTGTAAGAGACTTCAGACCAGCACCTGTGACAAAGATGGCGAAAGATGTTTCCGTAATGAACAGCAGAATAAACGTGATCGTGCGATCTTTGTTGTCCTCAAAACAAAAGGTGAACATGAGAATATAGGAACTCAGACCCGTGAAAAGTGTTGCGACTATCCATTCAAGACCGTGCATTCCGTCTGTCCTTCACGTTCTGTTGGAGTAAGACGCGTCTAACATCGGCTCTGCCCTTTACCGCGGAACAACGCGTTGCCGCTGGAATTGGTCCTCCATTTTGTAAGGTAAGAGACCGTCCGACTATATTCAGCGCCTTCTATAGCAAAACTCAGATCTACCCACACTTGGCAATAGATTCACCACAAGGATGCCTGCAAGCCCTGCTCCAATCACCGAGACGTCATTTATTGCTACATACCCCTCCCCAGAAAGCTCATTCACTTCACTGTCTAAATGAGCGGAGAGCCTTAACTGTTACAAGCCTCGTTTTCATTGAGGCGAGTGGGGTTGATTGAAGTGGAACAGTATTGAACAAAGCAAAAGAAAATGGCCAAGAATCTACTCCACATGCGGGCTCACGCAGATGATAGGGTACAGCAGTGGCAGCTAAGACGAGCTTGGAAACTGGCGGATCGGAGACCGCTGGGGGAGCATCCCCGGCGGTGTTTCTCATGGCGGCGCCCTGTTCGTATAATTGAAGCGAACTGGCCGGTGATTTGCGGCGCTTCGTGCGCATGGCACCATCCTGCCCGGTGCCAGACCGAATTCGTTATGGGGGTGCAGTCGCGTGCGTGCGCAGGAAGCGGTATTAACCATAGATTTGGGCACATCCGCCTGCAAGGCGATGCTGTTTGGCGCAGGTCTCAATCTGCTGCATGGTGTTACCGTTCCGTACCCCCGACAGGTCACGCCCGACGGGGAGGTGTGCCAGTTTCCTGATGATTGGATACGCACCCTGAAACAGGCGGTTTCCCGGCTTCTTGGCGAGGCCCCGCCCGCAGCTGTGCGGATGATTGCCCTAACGTCCCAACGAGAGACGGTGGTGCCGGTGGGAGCGGACATGCGTCCGCTCATGCCTGCCTTGCTGTGGCTAGATAGACGTGGAATTGCCGAGGCCGGCGCCCTGCAGGACGCCTTTCAAGGCCGAGTGCAGGAGTGGACTGGGCTCGCCCCCGGCGCAGCGTATGCTGCCGGCAAAATCCTTTGGCTGCGCCGCCGGCGTCCGGACGTGTTCGCCAAAGCTCGCTGGTACATGCAGCCGAAAGACTACATCTTATACTGGTTGTCTGGAGAGGTGGCCACCGACTGGACTTTGGCCGCCCGCACCCTCCTGTTCGATATCCACCGGCTGGCGTGGCGGCCGGAACTGCTCCAGGCTTGTGAAGTGGGGCTGCATCAGCTGCCGCCGGTGCACTCGCCGCAGGAGACGGTGGGCCGGTTGTCGCGCACGGCGGCCGGGCAACTGGGCTTGTCGCCGGGCATCCCCGTCCTGCTCGGCGGCGGCGACAGGCCATGCGAAGTGCTGGGCTCCGGAGTGCGGCCGCAGGAAATCATGGAGTCGTCCGGAACCACCAGCAACATGTCCTGTGAGGTGGAACGCATTGTCCAAGGGGAGTGCCTGAGCTGCGCCCCGCACGTGTTGGACGGCAAGTGGATAGTGGAGCAAGGGATTTCCGCCTCCGGGGCTGTGCTGGAGTGGGTGACAAGTTTGCTGCGGGCACCTGCGTCCGGTGCGCAACAGCTTGAACGTGTCCTGGAGTCAGTGGGGCCCGGGGCTGCGGGCGTTCTGATGCTGCCTCTATTCATGGGGCGCAAGGGTAGCTCCGCGACCGCCAGCGCCACTGGGGTTATCGGCGGATTGACACTGGGGCACAGGCCCGAACACCTGGTACGGGCCGCTTTGGAATCGATTGGCTATGAGCTGCGCGCCGTACTCGAGCGGATGCGCCGTTATGTGGAACCCATCCACGCGGTGCGCGTCGTCGGCGGGATGACGGGGAACAGGGCTTGGAACCGCATGAAAGCGTCCTTGTACGGGGTGCCAGTTCACCAACCGAGGGTTCGACACGCGGCCGCCTACGGCGCTTTTTTGTTGGCCGCCCGGGCCCTGGGCTGGGTGACCGAAGAGGAGTTGCGATCCGTCAACCCCGTGCAGGAGGAGTATGTTCCGGATTCGCGGGAGCAGGAGGTATACGGGGCCGGGTTCGCGGCTTACCAAGCGTTTGCGGCCGGCATGCAGGAAATCTGGCCGCGCTTGGATGCTTACCGCCAGCAGGCGATGCGGGCGGATGGCGCCGGGGTGGATGGCGGCGCGTCCAGGGACCGCGCGTGAAGCTGAGGGGATTCGGGATTTTGTGTTGACTTTTGCGAGATGGTGAGGTTTTCTTGAAGGGTAGGCTGCTTGGTCCAGGAAAGGAAGATTGGCCGTGCTAGGGGAGATGCGCCAGCGCAAGCTGAAGGAGATTTTGCTGAGGGAAGGATCGGTACGTATTGCGGATCTCAAGAGCCGGTTTGGGGTGTCAGAAGAGACGGTGCGCCGTGACCTGCGCAAGCTGGAGTCGGAGGGTCTGGCGAGGCGCACCCACGGCGGCGCGATGTTGGCCGAGCCGGTGCATGTCGTGCCGCCGGCACAGCAGCGCATGCACCAAAACGTGGCGGAAAAAGCTGCGGTAGCCGAGCGGGCGGTCGACTTCATTCGCGACGGGAACACGGTGATGCTGGACAGCGGCACGACCACGCTCGAGATTGCGCGGCGGTTGGCGGCGCGACCGGTGACGGTGGTGACAAACGACCTGGTCATCGCCGCGGAGCTGGCCACGTCGGTCCATGTCCAGTTGGTGGTGCTGGGCGGCACTCACCAGCGGGGCACTCCCTGCGTCGTCGGCCCCGAATGTGTGGAGATGATTGGGCGTTACCACGTGGACGTGGTGTTTCTCGGAGCGGGCGGGGTGTCCGTCAACCAAGGACTGACCACGGCTTCCAGCGCGGAGCGGCAGGTGAAACGGGCGATGATGCTTGCTGGGGACGCGGTCTACTGCGTGGTGGATGGGAGCAAGTTGGGGCGTGCGGCTTTGGTCTCGTACGCGCGTGTGGACGAGGTGGACGGCATCGTGCTGAACGCGTCGGTCCCGAACGAGGCCGTGGAGCCGCTGCGGCGGCAGGGCGCACAGGTGATTCTGGCAGAAGTTGTAGCGACCGAGAAAGGGGGCTGACGCGCGTGGCGTATACGGACAGAATTGAGCGCGTCCGGTCGATGCTTGAGGAACAAGGTTGGGACGGATTGATCATCGAGCGGGCCATCAATTTGGCGTGGCTGTTTGGCGGGAGATTCCATGTCAATGTGGCGGCCGAACAGGGATTGGCGGCGGTTTTCATCAGCCAGCAGCGGATAGAAAGCGCTGTCAGCAACATAGAACAGGTCCGGCTCGCGGCAGAGGAAGGTCTGTCAGCCGATTCGGTCCATGCTTACCCGTGGTTCGATGGGGCCGCGAGGGAAGCGGTCGTACGCCGGTGGCGTGAGCAGGGCCGGGTGGTGACCGACAGCGAGGCGGCGGAAGCGATGCTGCGTCTGCGCATCCGGTTGGACGCGGAGCAGGTTGACGCCTATCGCCAGCTCGGACGGCGGACATCCTGGGCGGTGGAGGAGGCGTGCCGCTTGGCCCGCGCGGAGGACACGGAGGCTGATTTGGCGGCCCGCGTGGCTGCTCTGTGCGTGGCCCAGGGATTGGACGCGGTGGTGCTCCTGGCCGCCGGCGAGCGCCGCGCGGGCCTGTATCGCCATCCGCTGCCGACCTCCGAGCGGTTGGGACGGTACGCTATTGTCTCGCTGTGTGCTCGAGGCAGCGGCCTGGTGGCCGCGGCCACACGCACGGTCGCCTTTGCGGGTCTGCCAGAAGAGTTAGCCCGGCGATACGACGCGGTGCTGCGCGTGGAGGCCAGGATGCTGGCGGCCACGCAGCCTGGCGTGCCGCTGGCTGAGGTTGTGCGCGAGGCGCAGGCCGCGTACGCGGAGCAGGGATTTCCTGACGCCTGGACGGAGCATCACCAGGGCGGACTGATTGGATTTCAATCGCGCGAGGTGCGCGCCGACCTGGAGCAATCGTTACCCGTGCCGAGCCTCGCGGCTGTCGCCTGGAATCCTTCGGTGGCCGGAGCGAAAGCAGAAGATACCTTTCTGATTACCGCATCTGGCCGTGAGTGGTTGACAGGCACGCATCATTATCCACAGACCCAGGTCCGGGTTGATCAGGTCACCCTGACGCGGCCTTGGGTATTGGTGAAAAATGCGTAGGACCGATTGAGAGATTATGTGGTATAATCCAACACGATACCACAAATCAAAAGGAGGCCGTTGCCGCCGCCGGAGCGCATGCGCCCACAAGCGGTTGGCAGACGGCATCTGTACGCATGGGGCCAGGGAGGCGAGTGCATGCCGGTAATGGAGGCGGCTGCGCGGCGGGCCTTGCGGATTCACGTGGAGGACAACGTCGCGGTCGTGTTGCAAGCGGTTGCGAAAGGCGACACGGTGGAACTGGCGGAAGGGCGACTGACGGCCCTTGAAGACATCCCGCGCGGCCACAAGATTGCGCTCAGCGATGTGGCGGTGGGGCAGGACATCCTCAAGTACGGCCACCCAATAGGGCGGGCGACGCAGCCGATTCGCCGCGGCGCTTGGGTGCATACGCACAACGTGCAAACGAAATTGGGAGACAAGTTGTCTTATCAGTATGCGCCGAGCCTTGCCCAGGGTCACATGGAAGGGAATTTGGAGGCCCTGCCGGACATGTTTGAGGGCTACGTGCGCGAGAACGGCGAGGTGGGAATCCGCAACGAGATCTGGGTGCTGCCCACGGTGGGCTGTGTCAACAAGATGGTGGAGCGTTTGGCGCAGGCGGCGCATGCCGAGTTGGCTGGGGCTGGGATTGACGGTGTCTACGCCTTTCCCCATCCGTACGGCTGCTCGCAGTTGGGGGATGACCTCGGCTACACACAAAAGGCGATTGCCGGACTGGCCCGCCACCCCAACGCGGCTGGGGTGCTGGTGGTCGGATTGGGTTGTGAAAACAACCAGATAGATTGGCTGCAGGCCCAGCTTGGCGATGTCCCAGCGGCCAAGGTTCGCTTCATGACGCTGCAGAGCGTGGAGGACGAGTTCGAGGCTGGCCTTTCGCACCTGCGCCAGTTGGGCGACTACGCCCGCCGGTTCCGCCGCACCTGGGTCCCGGTGGCCAAGCTGCGCCTTGGGTTGAAGTGCGGGGGATCGGACGGATTTTCGGGCATCACGGCCAATCCGCTCGTGGGCAAGGTGGCTGATCTGTTCACAAATCGCAGGGCTGCGGCGTTGTTGACCGAGGTGCCGGAGATGTTTGGCGCGGAGACGATTCTCATGAACCGGGCGCAGGACGAACGGACGTTTTCGGACATTGTGCAGCTCATCAACGATTTCAAGGACTACTACATCCGGCACGGCCAGGTCATTTACGAAAACCCTTCCCCAGGCAACAAGGAAGGCGGAATCACGACGCTGGAAGAAAAATCGTTGGGCTGTGTGCAAAAAGGCGGGCACGGCCCGGTGACCGCCGTGCTCCCGTATGGGGATCTCGCCCAGGGTGGTGGGGTGCAGCTGGTGCAGGCGCCGGGGAACGACTTGGTTTCCGTGACCGCCCTGGCGCTGGCCGGGGCGCAGTTGGTGCTGTTCACCACCGGGCGCGGAACCCCGTTCGGCGGCCCCGTGCCGACGCTCAAGATTGCCACCAACAGCGACCTGTACGAGCGCAAGCGCCATTGGATGGACTTTGATGCCGGCCGCCTCGTCGGCGGGGCGTCGATGGTTGACCTGGCGGCCGGGTTGTATCGGCAGATCGTCGATGTGGCTTCGGGCTTGTCGCAGACCCAAAACGAGCGGTTTGGGTACCGTGAAATCGCGATTTTCAAAGACGGGGTGACGCTGTAGCCATCAAGGCTGCAAGCGGAGCCGAGGCCAAAAGTCCATCGCTACGCCCAGGTGGCGAGAACGGGGCACGTTCAGGCCGCGCGGGTCATCGCGCGGCCCCAGCACAAATGGAGGGATGGCAACATGCTGTTGGTCAAGTCTCAGGAGTTCACCGGTTACCGGGAGTTGGTTGGGCGCACGAACCCAGGCGGACTGCGCTTCCTGCGCTTTGGCGTCCTGCGCCTGGGCCCGGGCGAGCGGCATCAAGACCAGTTTGCGGATGTGGAGACTGTGTTGCTGCTCTTGTCCGGCCAGTGCGAGGTGGAGGTGGGAGACGCAACCTATCACGGCCTTCAACGCAGCGACGTCTTCGCGGAGCGGGCGACTGCCGTCTACGTGCCTGTGCGCGCGCCTTTCACCGTCGCCAACACGGGCGCCGGGCCGCTTGAGGTCGCGGTCTGTCAGGCGCCCGCCAGCGAGGGGCACGCACCGTTTGTCGTGCGACCGGATGAGGTGAAGCCTCGCCTCGTCGGCAGGGACAACTACAGCCGGTACGTGCATGACGTGGTGGTCAAGGAGGCAGAGGGTAAGGTCCAGCGCATCATCGTCGGCGAGACGTTCAACCTGCCGGGCAATTGGTCGAGCTATCCGCCGCACAAGCACGACGATTACCAGCCCGGCGTCGAGGCGTGCATGGAAGAGGTGTACTACTACCGCTTGAAACCACGGCAGGGATTCGGACTGCAGGCGATTTACACAAAGGATCGCTCCCTCGATGAAGTGTACCGGGTGGAGCACGGAGACGTGTTCTTGATACCGCGTGGGTACCACCCGGTGTGCGCGGCCGCCGGGTACGAGCTGTATTACCTGTGGGTCATGGCCGGGGACATCGACCGGATCATGATTCCGCATGACGATCCGGACCACGCCTGGGTCCACCACGCCTGACGGACGGGGCAACGTGCTATCCGTAAAGACCAGGTGCCCTCAAGCCATGGAAAGGAGGCCGCTGGGTGGAGCGTTTGTCGATGCAGTGGTTGAAGCAGCACCAGCCGGATCGGTATGAACAGGTGAGAAGTTGGCCGGAGCGCATCATCCAGTTTGGCGAAGGCAACTTCCTGCGCGGGTTTGTCGACTGGTTGGTGGACGAGTTGAACGAGCGCGGTCACTTTGGCGGCCGCATCGTCGTGGTGGCGCCGCGCCGCAGCGGGGCCGACAATGTACGCCGGCTCAACGCTCAGGACGGGCTGTACACGGTGTGGCTGCGCGGGCTGGAGGACGGCCGGCGGGTGGATGAGGCGCGCGTCATCGCGTCGGTCAGCCGCGCCCTCAACCCGTACACCGATTGGCCGCAAATTTTGCGCTTGGCCGAAGCGCCGGAAATCGATATCCTGGTCTCGAACACCACCGAGCGTGGGCTGGTATACGAAAAGGAGGCGCACCATCCGGTGCGGCCGCCCGAGTCCTTCCCCGCCAAGGTGACGGCGTATCTCTATCACCGCTATCAACACTTTGCCGGTGACGAGCAGGCTGGGATGACGCTCATTCCCTGTGAGTTGATTGACGACAACGGGGACGAATTGCGCCGTTTGGTGCTGCGACACGCTCGGGAATGGGGGCTGCCGCAGGCGTTTTCAGACTGGGTGGAGCGGGCCAATCGCTTCTGCAACACGCTGGTGGACCGCATCCTGCCGGGGTATCCAGCCGCGGCGGAGGCGGAGGGATTGTTTGCGCGCATGGGTTACAGGGATGAGTTGTTGACCGTCGGCGAGCCTTATCACCTGTGGGCCCTCAGCGGCGACGAGCGCCTGCCCGCCCGCTGGCCGTTTTCCAGCCTGGGCTTCAACGTCCATATGGTGGACGATGTGACCCCGTTCCGGCTGCAGAAGGTGCGCATCCTCAACGGGCTGCACACGGCCATGTCGGCCTTGGCGCTGCTGGCCGGCCGACGGACGGTGGGCGAGGTGATGGCCGACACATATTTCTCGCGATTTGTCAGGGGGCTTGCCGAGGCGGAAATCGTCCCGGCCCTCCACTCGGAGTCGCTCCCGTCGCCCGTGTTGCGGTCGTTTGCCGCCCAGGTGTTCGAGCGTTTTCAAAACCCGTATCTGGAGCACGAGCTGTTGAGCATCACCCTCAATACCATCGCCAAGACGCGGGTACGCCTGGTGCCGACGCTGATCTCGTACGTCGACCGCTACGGCGTGCTGCCTCCGCGTCTGGTCTGCGCCTTGGCCGCGTTGCTGATGTATTACCCGCGGGCTCAGGCCGAAGGCTGGCCGATTCGCGACGATGAGCGGCAGGTGCAGGTCCTGCTTGACGCTTGGAAGGGCGAGCCGGAGGTGGGGCTGTTGGCCGTCGTGGAGAGTCTCTTGGCGCGGGAGGAGATGTGGGGAGTGAACCTGCGGAGACTGCCTGGATTGGCTCCGGCCGTCGCCGAGAACATCCGAGCGATTCAATCGGAGGGGGCGGAGGCGGTGGTCCGCCGGGTGGCACATGCGTCGGCGCCCGCCCACGAGCAGGGGAGGTTTTAGACACGGTGACAGCGCGGAGTGTACTGACATTTGGAGAACCACTGGTGGCGATGGTCCCCAGTCACCCCGGGGCCTACTGCGAAGGTTCGCCGCTGACTCCGTACGCGGCAGGGGCAGAACTGAACACCGCCGTGGGTTTGGTCAGGCTGGGCGTCGAAGCGGCGTTTGCCGCGGCTGTTGGCCAAGATCCGTGGGGGCAACTGTTGATTCGCCAGGCCCGGGCGGAAGGGATTGACGTGCGCTGGGTGCAAGAGTCGGAGGCTCCGACCGCTTTGTTGTTCAAACAGTGGAGCGGGCTCCAACAGGCGACCTCAGTGTACTATTACCGTTCCACGTCTCCGATGGCGCAGGGACTCTGGGACGTGCGCCCGCTCGCCCGGGAAGTGGCGGCCGGGCGTTACCGCTGGGTGCATGCGACCGGAATCACCTGGATGCTCGGCGCCCAGGCCAGGGAGGCCGCAGACGACCTGCTGGACGCGGCCAGGACCGGAGGGAGCACCGTCTCGTTCGACGTGAACATCCGCTACAAACTGGCCGACAAGCCGGCTTGGAGAAGCTTGGTGGATCACGTCTTGCCCCGCTTGGACTGGTTCTTCCTCGGCGATGAGGAAGCCATGGCCCTGTTTGGCACCAAAGCGGCGGACGCGGTGGAGCGGGCGGCGCGTGGGCTTGGATTTCTCGGCCAAGGGGTTGTGGTCAAATGGGGGGCGGAAGGTGCCCAGGTGAGCGAAGGCGGGCGCCTCACCCAAGTCCCCGCTTGTCCGGTACCACGCGTGGTCGATACGGTCGGCGCCGGGGATGGCTTTAACGCCGGCTTTATCGCCGGCCTGATGGAAGGCTGGCCCATCGAGCAGGCGGCGCGCCTGGGCGCGGTGGTCGGCGCCTACGCGGTCACCCGGGTCGGCGACCATACCGGCTATCCTTCCCGCGCCGAGGCGTTGGCGGAGCTGAAAGGAACGGAAGGGGTATGGAGATGAGGAGCGAAACGACGGGGCGCCTGGTTGAGCGCATCGGAGAGGCGGGCGTCATCGCTGTGCTGCGCCGACTGCCCGGCGACGCGGTGCATGGGGTCGTGGAGGCGTTGCTGGAAGGGGGCGTGAAGGCGGTCGAATTGACGATGGACACACCGGCCGCAGCCGAGGTGATAGCGACCATCCGGGAGCGCCTGGGCGGGGAGCTGCTGCTCGGTGCGGGAACGGTGATGACGGCGGGGCAGGTTAAAGAGGCCATTGCGGCCGGGGCGGATTTTCTCGTCGGGCCGCATTTTGACCCGGAGCTGGTCGAGGCGGCGCGGGAACAGGGCCATCTGTACATACCTGGTGTCCTTACAGCCAGTGAGGCGGCCGGAGCCCTGCGGACGGGGGCGGAGGTGTTGAAACTGTTCCCTGCGGGGCCGCTTGGACCCGGATACCTGAAAGATTTGCTGGGGCCGTTCCGAGGCACGCTGTTTGTACCCACCGGCGGCATCCGGCCGGATGAGGTGGGGGTTTACCTGGCAGCCGGCGCCCTGGCGGTGGGCGTCGGCAGCGCCCTGACCCCCCAAGACGCGGTGGCCGCAGGGGACTTTGCCCGCGTGCGGGAACTGGCGGCAACGGTCGTCCGGCTGGTGGAGGAGGCCCGCCGGGGATGAAGATGTCCTTCCGCTGGTACGGCCACGATGATCCGGTCCGTCTCTGGCAGATCCGCCAAATCCCCGGCATGGTGGGGGTTGTCAGCGCACTCTACACCGTCCCGGTCGGGGAGGTGTGGCCGGTTGAAGGCATCGCAGCCCTGAAACGGGAGATCGCCGAGCAGGGTTTAGAGCTGACGGTGATCGAGAGCGTGCCTGTGCACGAGGACATCAAGCTGGGGCGGCCGTCCCGCGACCGTTACATCGAGAATTTCATCAGCACTGTGCGCCGCTTGGGACAGGCCGGCATCCAGACGGTCTGTTATAACTTCATGCCGGTCTTCGATTGGACCCGATCCCGCCTGGACTATCGATTGCCGGACGGATCGCTGACGCTGGCTTATGACGAGGACGAGGTCGCGCGCATGGACCCGCTTGGTGGGGAGTGGAAGCTGCCGGGATGGGACGCCAGCTACGGTGACGACGAGTTGGAGGGCCTGATGCGGGCGTACCGGGAGGTTGACGCCGAGACGCTTTGGACCAACCTGGCGTACTTCATCCGGGCGGTCGCCCCGGCGGCCCAGGAGGCGAGGGTGAAGCTCGCGGTGCACCCGGATGATCCCCCCTGGCCTGTGTTCGGCTTGCCCCGCATCCTCGGCGACGGCCCGGGCCTGCGGCGGCTGCTCGACCTGTGCGATGTGGCCAGCAACGGGTTGTGCGTCTGCACCGGGTCTCTCGGCGCCAACCCGGACAACGATATCCCGTCGCTGCTGCGGGAATTCCTGGCGCGGGGGCGCGTTCATTTCGTGCATGCGCGCAACGTGCGCGTGACCGGGCCCAGACGGTTTCACGAGAGTGGGCACCGAAGCGCGGACGGATCGGTCGATATGTACGAGGTGATGAAAGCCCTGGCCGAGTTCGACTACGACGGGCCAATTCGGCCGGACCACGGGCGCATGATATGGGGGGAACGGGGCCGACCCGGCTACGGCTTGTACGACCGGGCGCTGGGGGCGGCCTACCTGAACGGGCTGTGGGAGGCAGCCAGCCGCCAGCGCACCGGCTCCTAAACGGAGGCCCGGGCGCGGTGGACTGGGCTTCGCTTACGGCGCGATGCCAAACGCCTCGGCAATCAACTCGTACGAGCGCAGGCGCGATTCGAAACTGTCGGTGATGGTCACGAGGATCCACTCATCGATGCCGTAGGCCTGGGCCAAGGTGACCAACTGTTCGCGCACCTGGGCGGGGGTGCCGAACACCATCCGCGCCCGGTTGCTTTTCACGCGTCGGAGCTCCCACGGTGTGTACGAATACGATGCGGCGACCTCGGCGGTCGGGATCTCGCCGCCGCGGCCCTGCTCCAGCCACAGCAGCCGCAGGTCCATGATGGCCGCCAACTGCTGGGCCTCCTCCTCGGTCTCCGCGCACAGCGCGAAGATGGCGGCGTTGGCTTCGGGGTGCTCCAGGTACGGGGAGGGGCGAAACGCCTCCTTATACATCCGCACCACCTCAGGGCCGCCATGGCCGTTGATGAACTGCGCGAACGAGAAACGGGTGCCGAGCGTGGCCGCGTAGTAGGCGCTGGCGTCGCTGGACCCAAGCAGCCACACCTCGGGCGTCCCGGGGCCCACGGGCATGGCGTGGACGCCGTGGTATCTATGATCCGCTGGGACATCGTCGTGCAGGAAGTGGATGAGTGTCTGCACCTGCTCCGGGTAGTCGTCGACGGACACGCGGCCTCGGTCCTGCAGCGCCCGCATGGTGTGCATGTCGCCCCCCGGCGCCCGCCCGAGCCCCAGGTCCACCCTGTCCGGGTAGAGGGAGTGCAGCATGCGAAAGTTTTCCGCCACTTTCAGTGGGCTGTAATAAGGAAGCAGGACGCCCCCGGATCCAATCCGAATCCGCCGGGTCTTGGCGCCCAGGTGGGCCAGCAGCACTTCTGGAGTGGTGCCGGCCAGCCGCTTGGTGTTGTGGTGCTCCGACACCCAAAACCGGTGGTACCCCAACTGCTCCACCGCCTGCGCCAGGCGCACCGTCTCCTGCAACGCCGCTTGCGGGGTCGCGCCCGGTCCGATGGGAGACTGGTCAAGTACACTCAGCTTCATCAGCATCGCCCCTGACTGAAAATCGTTGCCGAGAAGGCCGCGGGTTTGTCGCTTCTGTCGAGGGCTAACCGCCTATGGCAACCCTCCCCTTGCAGTGTACTCCTCTTCGGGATTTCCTGCGAACTTGCCTGTCTTCCCGGTTCGCTGGCGGGCCCAGGCAGGTCCGTCGCCCGGTCGGAGCGAATAAGTTACCCTGTGCAAGAGACGCATTGGTGGTGAAGGGAGTCGGCATGGCTTCTCGATTGACCTGGTTGCACTTGGCGGAGTCCATCAAGAGCGAAATCCAGCCCCACATTTTGGCGCGAGGGCTCCATTACTTGGCTGACAACCGTGTTACGGCTCTGGCGCTGGAGGGCACCCTGGTCACCGCGACCGTGGAAGGGACCGAATCCTACAGCGTCCAATTGGACGTGGACAGGTTTCCGGGGCGCAGTCTATGCACCTGCCCGTACGGGGACTTGTGCAAGCACATGGCGGCCGTTGCGCTGCAAGTGCTGGAAGAGGCCGGGGTTACATTCGACACCCTGGACGACCTGGTCCATGGACCCAGACTGCAGGGATTGAATAGAGTCGCGCGGGACTTAAAGACCGATGAGGTGGCCCCGGTGGGGGATTTTCGCCCAAGCGCCGCCTTGACCGATTGGGCGCGGTACGTGGAATCGCAGATCGATAGCCTGTCTTCATGGGGGGATTACCGCGGATACGAGCTGGATCGGGTGTGTGAAAGGCTGCTCCAGCAAACGACGTCGTGGCCGCCCACCAAACGGCAGCTGGCCGCGGTGGTCGTGCGCACAGTCACAATGGTCAAGCGGTTGGAACGGGGACAGGGCGGGCAAACTCCTATCTCCCTGTCCTATTCCGTTCGCTCTGCCGAGGGCGAGGCCCGGCAGCTGGAGTCCAACCTGCGGCAGCTCTCGGCCAGCGCGGAGGATGTATCTTTCCTGGACGAAGGATGGGTGGGAGATTGGATAGCCTGGCTGCACGCGCGCTTGTTCGATCAACTGGGGCTGGTCCCGACGTCGATGGCGGCGCTGGAGTGGATGTGGCTGTATTGGCTGCGTCTGTATCCGGAACGGCTGCGACAAGAGCGGGTATACCTGGAGCAGCAGGCGCGGCGCCTGCACGCGGAGGGATGTACCGCCAGGGAAGGCTTGGCCCGCGTCGGCCGTCTGCAGGCGTTGTTGCAAATCCTCGCCGGTGAGGAAGAGGAAGGCCTGCGTCGGCTGAGCGAGCTGGAGGGAGCGGATTTTGATGGGGCGGTGCGCGTGTTACAGGCGTTGGAGCAGCGCGGGCGGTGGGATCTGTGCGGGCGTTTGCTCAGGGATGTCAGTGCCCTGCTGCAGCCGGGACAGGCGTGGGCGGGTGTATTCGCGGAGCACTGGATGGTGTTGGCGCGCCACGTGGAGAGTGCGCAGCGTGAGTGCCGCGATTTTCTTCGCGCCCATCTTCCGACCACGGCTGGCCAGTATCGTGATTACCTGTTGCAGCATGCCGCTTTTGTCGACTGGGCGGACTACGTCATGACGGCCGGGGGGCTTGACGCGGTGTCCAGTGACGAGCGCAAATGGGTGGAGAAGAGGGCCCCACAGGTGCTGCTGCCCATCCTGCACCAGGAGGTCCACCGCCTGGTCGGGCAGCGCACCCGCGAGCACTACCGCCTGGCCTGCCGGCGCCTGAAGCAACTGCGCACGCAGTACCGCAAGCTGAAGCAAGCGGACGTCTGGGAGGCGTACATAGGTCGCTTCACGGCCCGCCACCGGCGCCTGCGGGCGTTGATGGAAGAGATGGAAAAGGCCAAAGTGATGCCGCCATGATCACCATCCAGATGGACCTGAAGCGCCTCGCGGACGGGGCGGTGTGGCTGGGCCCGGCGGAGCTGCCTGCTCCCTTGTCCACAGAAGAACTGGCGCTGCGGGTGTTCGCGTGGGATCCGGATTCCGAGTACGGGACCTGGGTCGAGACGGAGCCCTGCGACGGGCGTGTCGGCTTTCGCCTGTCCCCCGCGCATGCGCTGCGCTACTTCCGGCGTCCCCACTATCACCGGCACACCGACTGGCGTTGGTCCGAGGCGTGTCAAGAGGCGTTCACCTGGGCGCCCGTGCTTGCCCAGGCCTTGGACGAGGGCCGCTTTGAGCCGGCGCTTCGGCTCCAACCGCCGCAGTCGAGTGAAAAGGACAGTGAATGGGCTTCGGCGCCGGTCGCTCACCCGCAGGCGCCCAACCTGACCTGGCGCATCCGCTGGCTGCAGGACTCGACCCCTCCTCAGCCGCTGCGGGCGGCGCTGGAGGCATGGGGCAACGCGGTGATCTGGGAGGAGGTAGCCGCCCACCCGGAGGTCCAGCAGGCGTGGGAAGAGGTGCTTGCGACACGGCCGCTGTTGACAGCGCGCAAGCTGCCGTCTTGGATGGAAGGCGAGGAGTGGCTGGCGGCTATCGGCTGGGACACTTATGTCTCTCCCGTGCAGCCCGCCCTCCAGCTGGTCGATCCGCCCGTCGCTGAACGACCTTGGCTGCTACGTGTGGTGTTCAAGGCGGACGTGGAGCCAGGGCGCGTTTGGACCGCGGCCGAGGCACGGGCGGACGCCTCGTTTCCTGGGGAATGGCTGGCGGACCTGGAGGCGGCGCAGCAGCGCGCCCAGCGTTGGCTGAGGGAGGACCCGTGGCTTCTCGGCTTGAGCTGGCAGGACGGCATCGCTTCCTTGGATGTGGCCGGGGCGTGGCGGTTCCTCACCGAGTCTAGTCCGCGTCTGACCCAGGCGGGCTGTGAGGTCATGGTTCCCGCCTGGTGGGGGTTGGATAGGGAGATAAGGCCTCAGGTGCGCGCCCATGTCAAGCCGCCGCAGGGTGGGCGGACATGGGTGGGGCTGGCCGAGACCCTGGACTTCGACTGGAAGGTGGCGCTGGGCGGGGCGGAACTGGATGAACAGGAGTTCTGGCGCCTGGTGGACAGAAACCAGCGTCTCATCAACCTCAACGGCCAGTGGCTGGTGCTCAACCCAGACCATCTTCGGCGCTTGCGTCGGCGTTTGGATTCCATGCGCCGGCGCGGTCTGACGATGATGGATGTCCTTCAGCACGCGCTGCTGGAAGGCACGGATGGCCAGGATGCGGCCATCCGGCCCGACACTGGCGGGAGCGTGGACGAGGCGGACGGCGCTGTGCGATTTGTGTTTCCGGCGGCTATGCAGAAAACTCTGCACGGCCTCGCCCGTGTCGAAGGGGTCCCGCTACGAGACGTTCCAGCCGGTTTTCGGGGCCGGTTGCGCCCCTATCAGGAGTTGGGGTTTCGCTGGCTGTGCTGGCTGCGGGAATTGGGTTTGGGAGCCTGCCTGGCGGATGACATGGGCCTGGGCAAAACCGTCCAATTCATTGCGTATCTCTTGGCCTGCGGCCGCCAGGACGGACCGGCATTGATTGTCTGTCCGACCTCCGTGCTCGGCAACTGGCAGAGGGAGCTGCGCCAGTTCGCTCCTGGGTTGCGCGTATGCGTGCACTACGGCAGCGAGCGGGCGCATGGTGACGCGCTGGCCAAAGTGGCGGGGCGAGCGGACGTCATCGTGACCACCTACAACCTGGTCCACCTGGACAAGGAAGACCTGGGGAGGATTCGGTTTGGGACGGTCTGCCTGGACGAGGCGCAGAACATCAAGAATCCGGCGACCAAGCAGGCGCAGGCCGTGCGCCGGCTGCAGGCGAGACACCGCATCGCGCTCACCGGCACGCCGGTGGAAAACCGCCTTAGCGAATTATGGTCACTGTTTGCCTTCTTGAACCCCGGCTATCTGGGGAGCTGGCGAAGCTTCACCGAGCGTTTCGTGACTCCGATTGAGAGGCATCAGGACGAGGCGCGCACGCACCAGTTGCAGCGCTTGGTGCAGCCGTTTTTGCTGCGCCGGATGAAGACGGATTCCACCATTGAACTGGATCTGCCGGACAAGACGGAGACGCGCGAGTATGTGCATCTGACCCGCGAACAGGCGGCCCTCTATCAAGCCGTGCTGGATGAACTGCTGGCCTCCATGGACGGGGTACCGGCCATGCAGCGCCGGGGCTTGATTCTCGCCGCTTTGACGCGGCTGAAGCTAATTTGCGACCATCCCGCCGTCTATCTGAAGGAGCGCGGACGGCGGTACAAAGGTCGATCCAACAAATTTGACCGGCTGCTGGAGATGGTGGAGGAACTGCGGCTGGAAGGTGGTCAGTGCCTCATCTTCACGCAGTTCACGGAGGTGGGGCGAATGATTCAGCAGGTGCTCGGCCAGCGCCTGAAGGAACCCGTGTTGTTTCTGCACGGTGCGGTGTCGCAGGCGGATCGGGAAGAGATGGTTGCCCAGTTTCAGGATCCGGCCCATCTGGCCGGGGTCTTCGTCCTTTCGCTGCGGGCGGGAGGCGTCGGTCTCAACCTGACGGCGGCCAGCCACGTGTTCCACTTTGACCGCTGGTGGAACCCAGCCGTCGAAGAGCAAGCGACGGACCGCGCCTACCGGATTGGGCAGCAGCGGCACGTGCAGGTGCACAAGTTTGTCTCGATGGGGACGTTGGAGGAGCGCATCGACCAGATGCTGCTGGAAAAGGCGGCGCTGTCCGAGCGGATTGTCGGCACCGGGGAGCAGTGGTTGACCGACTTGTCCGATGAAGAGCTGAAAGAGCTGTTCAGCTTAAGGAGGGAATGGATCGGCGAGTGAGATGGCAGAGAGCATTCGCCGGCGGACCCACTGGAGGGATTGCGCTATTACAGCCCGGCCAGAGAATCTTGGCTGATATAACTCTCATGCATACCTTCAGACACGAAGATGCATTGGATTCCAGCGCCCGCCCGGTGCTACACTCGGCTCAAGCGATACCGGTGCGCAGGTAGCGTATTCGCCCTGTTTGCTGAAAATCGCGCAACTACGAGTGGGGGCATCGCTGCAGACTGGAAAGGGAGGGCTTGCATGTTCGAACTCTTGCTTACGGAGCCAGGCCGCTTGGAACTACATGAGCTTTTGCAGGACGACCGGCCCCTGCAGCCGCACGAGGTGCGTATTCGTCTGCTGTATGGCGGTATCTGTGGCTCCGACCTGAAAGTGTACCAGGGCAAGCTCAGGCATGCGAAGTACCCGGTACGGCCGGGGCACGAGTTGTTGGGGCGGGTAATCGCCACAGGAGAAGCCGTCCAGTTGCCCATTGGCGCGCGGGTGGTGGTAAATCCGAACACGTATTGTGGGCTGTGTGCACAGTGTCAACGTGGGCGAACGAACCTGTGCAAGCAAAAGGAGTCTCTTGGCATTAATATTCCGGGGGGATTTGTTGAAGAATTCGTCGTGCCGGCAAAGTACGTCGTGGGGGTGCCACATGAGGTTCCCGACCGCCTGGCGGTGTTGACGGAGCCCCTGGCGGTTGCTGTGCACGCACTCAAACGAGCTCCCGTTGAACCTGGAGGTCGGATGTTGATATTAGGGTGCGGCACGGAAGGGATGCTGTGCGCGCTCTTGGCACGCGACAATGGATGCGATGTCGCGGTCGCGGACGTGCTACCGGAAAGATTACGTTGGGCCCGGTCCATCATACCAGGAATTGAGGCGCGTTCACCGGAGGACTATCCTGACGATTCATTTTCCGTCGTCGTTGAAGCTGCGGGAAGTCCATCAGCGGTCGAGCAGGCCCTGAGGCTCATCGAGCCTGGTGGAGTGGTTGTACTTGTCGGAATGGCCCAGGAAGCGGTTTTTCCTGTACAGCGGTTCGTGCGGAAAGAGGTTTCCCTCCATGGTTCCATTATCTATGTGCGCCAGGACTTCGACGATGCGCTGCAACGGTTGACCGACCCACAGTTGCAGCGGATGTTGCAAAACATCATTGGCACGGATGTGTGGTTTGAAGAGTTTCACAGCGCCTATGAATACACGTTGTCTGGACAGCCCGGCAAGGCCCTGTTGCGATGGCAGGGACACCCGGCGCCGTAACCAACACGCCGGCATCATCAGGATGTACGCATGACCAAACTAGCGAATGGATAGGGGGCAGGCCCTACACAATGAAATGGAGCGTCTGCACAACCGGAATGAAATCGCATTCATTGGAATGGGTGTTACAGGTGTTTTCTCGCTGGCGCGCGGAAGGAGCCGTGCTTGACGGATTGGATTTGTGGATCGGGCACGTCGAGGATTACAGCAAGTGTTGTATCGGGGGATTGGGGAAATTGGCGGAACGCCTGCGCGCCAGCCACATCCACATCCCCGTCATCAGTGGCTACACATATTTTTCTGATGGCGCGCACGGCAGAAACAGAGACTTGGAAGAATTCCGTAAGGCGCTGCAGGCCGCAGAGATATTGGGAGCGCGAGCTGTACGCACGTTTTTTGGGCATCTTCCTTCCCATCGTGCCAGTCCAGAATTGTGGGATGAATCGTTAAGCGCTCTACTGCAGGCTGTGACTCTGGCGCGGGCCGCGGGGGTCGAGGTCTGGGTCGAGACGCACTACCAGACGTTTGCAGATCATCCGCAAGCCGTTCTCGAATTGATGAGTGCTGCCGGTGACGAAAACCTCCACATCATATATGACGCCGCCAATTTTCACGTGGACGGTGTTGATCCTTTGGCAGCTCTGTCCGTACTCTACCCTTTTGTCCGTCACGTCCATCTGAAAAACTACCGCTGGGATCACGACTGTTGGTATCGCAGTCAGCCCGTTTCCGCTTTGAGCCGGCATGGCGATGTTGATAACATTTCGATTTTGCGTATGCTACAGCAAAGAGGCTACAGTGGATATGTCTCTTTGGAATACTTCGGCGCCAGGGGGTGGGAAGCGCTCGTACAATCGCTTGTGGAGTGTCGCAGCAATCCGGCTTGATATGACTGAACCTGGGCACCGCAGAGTAGACACAAAAATCTGCAAGTTACTACTGTCGGAAATGTGAGATTGGGGTGTTGGCCATTGATGAAAAATCGACGCTGGTTGATTGCACTGCTCTTCTCGCTGGGTGTCATCATAAATTATTTCGATCGTACGAACATGTCCATCGCTACAGAGCCAATCGCGAAGGAATTTCATCTTTCCCCAGGACAGATGGGGATTCTGTTGTCTGCGTTTGCTTGGTCCTATGCGGTGTTGCAGATTCCCGCCGGAACTTTGCTGGATAAGATTGGTGTCAAATGGGTGACGCGGATAGGGACGATTGTCTGGACCGTCGCCTGTGTTCTCACGGCGATGGCGAATGGACAAGCTTTGGTCATCCTGTCGCGCGTTCTGTTGGGTATTGGAGAAGCTCCTTACTTTCCTGGTTCAACCAAGGCCACTGGTTATTGGTTCCCTCGCCATGAACGGGGGCGAGCCGTCTCCTTGTTCGATGCGCAATCCAAGTTTTCAAACGCCATCGGTGCCCCCTTGCTCGCACTGGTCGTCACCCAATGGGGTTGGCGCGGCGGCTTTTGGTTCACGGCTGCTCTCAGTCTGTTGTATGTGATCCTCTTCTGGATCCGTTATCGCGATCCGCATGAAGACAAGCACCTGTCGAAAGAGGAATACGCGTACATTGTTGAAGGCGGTTCACAGTTGCAGGGAGAAGCGCCGGGAGGCGTGTGGAAAAACATCCGGTTTCTCCTGACCCAACGGAAAGTCTGGGGTGTCTTTATCGGGTTCGCCGCATACGGCTACTCGTGGTGGCTCTTTTTGACCTGGCTGCCTGGTTATCTAGAAACGTCGTTGCACATGTCCGTTCTGAAGACCGGATGGTATTCGGCGGTTCCTTGGCTCGTGGGTACGATCTCCGAGTTATTGATTGGCGGCTGGCTCGTGGATAAGCTGGTGAACAAAGGGCATGATTCCCTGCGCGTGCGCAAGACGATTCTCGTCATCTGCATGCTGCTTGGGTTGTCGGTCATCGGCGCCGCACTCACCCATAAGCCGGTTGTGGCGGTCACCTTTATTTCCATCGCGTTGGGCTCGCTGGTGATTACGTCGTCGATCGCTTACAGCATTCCGACTTTCATCGCGCCCAAGGGCATGGTCGGCTCTTTAATCGGAATTCTAACTTTTGGGAACAATGCGATGGCTATCGTGGCACCGATTGCCACCGGATTTATTGTCCAAGCGACTGGGTCGTTCATGTACGCGTTCTTGCTCGCTGCGCTCATCTTGGTGGCTGGCATACTCAGCTACGTTTTCCTGTTAACCGACCTGGATCCACTCGGGCACGCGTCTGACACTTTGGTCGTGCCGGATGGTAAAATAAGGGCCTAAAGGCGCCGTAGGATTCACCTTGTCTCTTAGTCAATCCCCGTTGTTTGCCGCCAGCAATCCTGCTGGCGGCACCCGTATGAAACCTGAAGCCCACGTTCCATTAAGTTGACGGAGCGACATCTAGACAAAAAGTCGAGTGGTGTTTGACAAATTCGATAAAGCGTTGAACCGCCGGCAGCATACGCTCGTGTTTTCGCCATACCATGTGAACCGTGCGGCTGCATGGCGGAGTGCTGATGCGAATCAGAGAGATTCTCTCCAAGTCGAGATTGGGGATGCGTGGTACGATGGCGATGCCCAGGTTTGCCGCCACCAACCCGGCAATGGTTGTGTCCTCGACACCTTCCAGCACGATGTGGGGCTGGAAGCCGCTCTGTTGGCAATATCGTTCGATGACGCTCCGTAAGCCGCTCTCCGGCTTGTACATGACAAACGGTTCCGCTGCTACTTCCGCTAATGCGATCTCGTGCCTGGAGGCTAAAGGATGACACTTTGGTACGATGAGGTACAATTCCTCGTTTAGCACAGGGATGGTGTCTATGTGATGACAATCATCGTGCGGAGAGCAAAGAGCGAGATCAATATCGCAAGACAACAACATTTCCATTAATGTCGTCGTTGAGCCTTCCACCAATCGAAACTCAATGTCTATGTCCCCGTTGCGAAATGTATTGATGAGGCTGGGGATGTATTGGGTACCTAATGTGTATATAAACCCTAGCGATACGACGCCATGCCTCGGATTGATCATGCGTTCCAATTCTGCTCGCCCTCGTTCAATCTCTTCGACAGCTCGCTTCACGTATGGAAGAAAGGTTTGGCCAAACCGGCTCAGAACCATGCCGCGACGGGTCCGTTCAAATAACGGCACACCCAGCTCATCCTCCAGTTTTGCGATGGCGCGACTGAGTGCGGGTTGTGTGATAGCCAGTTCTTCAGAGGCCTTCGTTAGGTTGAGAGTCGTACAAACGGTTTGAAAGTACCGCAACTGATACCACTCCATTGTCTCCTTCCTCCTTCAATTCCTGATAACAGGAGACATCACCCGATTTGCCTGACAGGTTCGGTTTATTGTAAAACAGAGTCAGTCGAGGTTCAGATTTTGACAGCGCTTACGTCCTGCGCACGAGATCGAAAAGATCCATTGTTGCTGGAATGATTGTATGAAAAAATCATATGCCAGCGGACATCAGAAGACAGCTTGGCGGTTCTTTTCTGCGGAACAGGGTATAACAGAGGTTCCGTTACTCGGGTACGAACCTGCGCGACTTGTTTATCATGACGGACCAAGTGTACAGCGAAAGGGGTAGCCTTCAGGTGATCAAAAATCGGTCACGACACTCATCTCGCGAGTCTGGCGCACCGTTGCGCGGTCGTGACACGGGTAAGCCTGGCCTAGTCCAGGACTCTCGGAAGCAGGGGCAAGCGCGCTCTGACACGACCCCGCCGGCGGAGGAGGCGCTGGGCATACGAGCGCCGGACGGGGTTGCGACCGAATGGAAAAAGTTTTACCAAACGTGGGTCCGTGCGTGGCGAAACGAGCGTCGGTAGCTGGGCCGGGCTGCGGTCCCTCCGTCGTCCTCCAAGTTTGGCTGCGCTGACCCGTACTGTGTTCTCTCATCTGTCTAGAAGGGACTGTACTGTCGCATCCCCGCTTGCACCTCGCGGTACGTCAGCAGTACAAACTCACCGAGGAGTCGCCGGACATCCGGGTGGCGCAGGGCTTCCAAGTCGGCCTCCCGTTTCTGCCAATCCGGCAGTACGCGTGCTTCATCGGTCGGGACGGCGGCGTGGTGAATGAGGTGGTACACGCCCGGCGGAAGGCCACTTAAGGTGTCGATGTACCAGGATGCGCGCTGATCGGCCGGTACGGGATAGCTGTCAATGAGTCGCACCCTGGGCAGAGGCGACGCTTCCAAGATGCGGAGAAGGGGCTCCAGCAGATAGCCTGGGAGGCCTGCATCGGTGAGGCTTTCTGGAAGCAAAACCGGGATTCCCAGTTCCCGTGCCAATTGGTGGTACACGGCTGCGATGTCGGGCCGCAAGACGGCGCCCATGTGCGTGTCCAGGTGGGTGGGCTCCACCCCCATGCGTCGACAGGCCGCTATCTGTGCTTCCATCTCCGCTTTCGCCTCTTCCACTCGGATGTGTTGCCACGCCTGCTCGAGGGTGGGCCAAAAATGGCCTGTTTCGTCACACAGACTCTGCCCGCCCGTCAGCGGGCGCATACGCGGGTACGCCCATTCGCTCGTCAACGTCAGGTGCACACCCAAGTCGCCCACGTTGACCTGCGGCGCCCAGGCGCCCGGCGTCATAATGCTCCCGGTCGGGAGGCCCAATTGGGCGTACGCCTCATTTTGCGCGGCTAACATGCCCAGGTCGTCGTGGTGCACGATGAGGCAGCGTTTCCCCTCCAGGCCCATGTCTCTCCACAGCGCCATCCCGTCGCCTCCTAGCGGTCCGCAGTGAACAGAATACTCTTTTTTTTATGTTACTACAATCTTCCCGCATGCGCTGCAACTCGAGCAAAAACCTCATGGAAGCGCTCAATTTACACCTAGACCCGATGAACAAGGCAGTGTAAACTGGCGTGGAGGTGACGGCAGCACGTGAACGACGATACAGTGGGGGCGTATGTGCGGGTGGCCGGATATGGTTATCACGACCGCCCGTATTATTCGGTGAAGCGGGAAGGCTTTACGACCTATTTGCTGCGCTTGCAGGTGGAGGGTCAGGCGGAGACTGTGATTGACGGCCGGCGTGTCCCGCTTGGGGTTGGGGACATCCTGTTGCTGGCTCCGAAACAGCCGTACGAACTGCGCATCGGCGATCCGTCCGCGTACCAGACACCGGTGCGCAGCGCGGATTATTACATCTTCTGCGATGGGCCTTGGCTGGACGCGTGGTGGCGGGATCGCTGCCGTCCGCGCCTCGCGACGATTCCCTTGGATGACGGGATGCTCTCCCTGTGGCGTCAGGTGGCCTGGGAGAAAAGGCGGATTGGCCGGACGGATGAGCGCATCAGCGACTACCTGCTGCGCGTGCTGTGCCTGTTTATCGACCGCAGTCTGGACGACTGGCAGACCCGTTTGGTCAGTCCGGAGTCGTTGGCGGCCCACCGCATGAAACGGTTCATCGAGCAGAACATCGGCGACGAACTCACCTTGCAGGATGTCGCGGACGAGGTCGGGCTGAGCGTGTCGCGGGCGGTCCACCTGTTCAAGGAGACGTTTGGCTGCACCATCGTTCAGTACATCGTGGACGTACGGCTCAAACTGGCGTCTGACCGCATCCGTTTCAGCGCCATGACGTTGGAACAGGCGGCTGAGTCGGCCGGGTTCCGCAGTTATTCCTATTTCTACCGTGTCTTTCGGGATCGTTACGGTGTCTCTCCGAAACAGTATCGCCAGCAGATGCAGTGAGCGGCGCATGGCGAAACATAGCCAGATCTGAAAAGTACGCAACCAGATACGTCATTCTCAGCCCTCCCCTTTTGTGATTAAATCTCAACTACGTTGTCAATTCTCCGCCACATCAGAATGCGGAGAGGAAAACCGCCCTGGTTACCCAGGGCGCAGATACACGGGGAGGGCTTGGCTTGGCGGGAGAGTTTCGACGATTGTCCGGCTTTTACCGTCCCTATCTACCCTGGATGTACCTTAGCATGGGCCTATTAGTGGTCACGACCGCACTCGGACTGGTTTATCCCTACTTGTTGAAGTTGATTGTCAATCGGGTCATCGTCGGCCATGCGTACGGGGAGCTACCGTGGTTGATTGCAGCGATTTTGGCCGCCGCTTTGGTGAAAGGCGTGTTCAACTTCGGGCAGCAGTACACCGGTCAGGTGTTCGGCAGCCGCACCGCCTACGACTTGCGCAGCGCGCTGTACCATAAACTCAACCGGCAGACGTTCAGCTGGTACGACGAGATCCACACCGGTGACCTGATGTCTCGCCTGACGGCCGACCTGGATGCGTTCCGCATGTTTCTTGCTTTCGGCATCAACAACCTGGTCAATCTGGGGCTGATTGTCGGCTTCAGCATGGCGATGATGTGGTGGATGAACGGCTGGCTGGCGCTGGTCATGCTCTGCCTGATGCCGGTTCTCGGGTTTGCCGGGGTGTTCTTCGACCGCCGGCTGCACAAGGCCTTCCGCCGCATTCGCCAAAGCCTCGGGACGCTGAACTCGGGTGTGCAGGAAACCATCATGGGCATCCGCACAGTCAAGTCGTTCGCCCGGGAAGACTTCGAGATCGACAAGTTCACCCACCGCAATGACGACTATTTTGATTCGAACATGAGCGCCAGCAACATCTGGAAGTGGTTTTTCCCCGTGGTGGGCATCATCGGCAATCTCGGCATCGTGCTGATTCTGCTCGTGGGCGGCTGGCTGGTCATGCATCAGCGCATGGAGCTGGGCGACCTGGTCGCTTTTCTGAGTATCCTGTGGTACATCCTGTGGCCGCTCTCAGAGCTGGGGTTTTATCTGAACAATTGGACGCAAGCGCGCGCCGCTGGGGGACGCCTGTTGGAAGTTCTCGAGGCGCCGGTGGGCATCACCACGCCAACAGCCGCCCAGCGCCCGCCGATGCGTGGACACGTGTGTCTGGAGCACGTGCACGTCGACTACGGCGAGAACCGGGTGCTGGAGGACATCAACCTGGAGGTGGCCCCCGGAGAGACCGTGGCCCTGCTGGGCTTGACCGGATCAGGAAAGTCGACGCTGGTCAATCTGCTGCCCCGGTTTTATGATGTCAGCTCGGGCCGCGTGCTGGTGGACGGCAAGGATGTCCGACAGTGGGATCTCGAGGCGCTGCGCCGCAATGTGGCGGTGGTGTTCCAGGAGCCGTTCCTATTCTCCACCACCATTTTCTCAAACATCGCCTACGGCCGCCCGGACGCGACCTTGGAAGAGGTCAGACGGGCAGCGCGGATGGCGGCCGCGGCTGAGTTCATCGAGCAGTTGCCCGATGGCTATGCGACGGTTGTCGGTGAGCGCGGCCTGGGGCTCTCCGGCGGCCAGAAGCAGCGCATAGCTTTGGCCCGGGCCCTCCTACAAAATCCGTCCATCCTCATCCTGGATGACGCGACCAGTGCGGTCGATATGGAGACGGAGTATCAGATTCAGCAAGCGCTGCAGGAAGTTATGCGCGGGCGCACCACATGGATCATCGCGCACCGGATTTCGACGCTGAAAAGGGCGGACAAAATCTTGGTAATTGACCGCGGCCGGATTGTGGAGCGGGGGACCCACCAGGAGCTGCTGGCGCGGCAGGGGCTGTATCGCCGCATCTTTGACATGCAGTTTCGTGATTACGACACGCACCTGGCTGCGGTGGCTGGCGGACGCGCGCCGCAAAAGGGAGGCCATCATGTCTAAATCGGACGTTCAAGCAGAACTGCGGGTTCCGTTTGTGTACCGTGAAGACGAGCGGATTGAGAAGTTTGATTGGGGGCAGATCCGCCGGCTGCTCGGCTACATGCTGGCGTATCCAAAGGTGATTGTATTCGCGTTCACCGCCACCTGTGCGACGGCTCTGGTCACGCTGGTGGCGCCGTACGTGGTCGGGCGCGTGATTGACTCAGCCATCGCCATTGGACACACCGGCCGTCTCATCGCCTACTGCGCCGTTTTGTCGGCGCTCTACGCTGCCAACTTCTATGCCAGTAACCGGCGCATTTACTACACCAATCTGTTGGGACAGAACGTCATTCGCGACCTGCGTCGGCAGCTGTTCAGCCACGTACAGAAACTGTCGCTGACGTTTTTCGACAATCGACCGGCCGGATCGGTGTTGGTGCGCATCATGAACGACGTGAACTCGCTGCAGGACCTGTTCACGAACGGGGTCATCAACTCCATCACCAACATGTTTACGCTGGTCGGCATCATCGTCATCATGGTCAGTCTGAACGCCAGGCTGGCGTTGGTGACGATGGTCGTGGTGCCGTTCATGTTCCTGCTGTCCATGCGGTTGACGGTTAAAATCCGCCGGGCTTGGCAGCAGGTGCGGCTGCGCACGTCGAAGATGAACGCGCACCTTGCGGAGAGCATTCAGGGCGTGCGCGTGACCGAGGCGTACGCGCGGCAGGACGAGAATCAGGCATTTTTCGAAGACATGAACCAAGACTACATGCGCATGTTCCTGTGCGCCCAGCGGCGCAGCATCGTGTTCAGCCCGCTGGTGGATTTGACCGGGGCGGTCGGCAGCGCGTTGCTGTTCGGCTACGGGGTTCACCTGTTGACCGCAGGAGAGGTCACCGTCGGTCTGTTGGTCTCGTTTGCCAATTACCTGGGAAATTTCTGGACGCCGATTGCCCAGCTCGGCCAGGTTTACAATCAATTGTTGGTGGCCTCCGCATCGTCCGAACGAATATTCCAGTATTTGGACAGCAAACCGGTCGTACAGGATGCCCTAGACGCTCCCGAATTGCCGACGATTGAGGGACGGGTCGAGTTTGTCAATGTCGAATTCGAGTATGAACCTGGCCGCAAGGCGCTGGATGGCGTCAGTTTCCGCGTGGAGCCCGGCCAGACAGTGGCTTTGGTCGGCCACACCGGTGCCGGCAAGAGCACGGTCATCAACCTGCTCTCCCGCTTTTATGATCCGACCGCAGGCGCCATCCGCATTGACGGCTGTGACATCCGTACGGTCCAGTCCGACAGCCTGCGCCAGCAGATTGGCATGGTGCTGCAGGACACGTTCATCTTCTCGGGCACAATCATGGACAACATTCGCTACGGAAATCCTTCCGCTAGCGACGAGGATGTGATAGCCGCCGCTTGTGCTGTGTACGCGGACGAGTTCATCCGGCAGATGGAAAACGGGTATTACACGGAGGTCCGCGAGCGGGGCAGTCGGCTGTCGATGGGCCAGCGGCAGTTGATCTCGTTCGCCCGCGCCATCCTTGCGGATCCCAAAATCTTGATATTGGATGAGGCCACCGCCAGCATTGACACGTATACGGAACATCTCATCCAAAAGGCGCTGGAGGTGCTCCTCTCCGGTCGCACCGCGTTTGTCGTGGCGCACCGTCTATCAACCATTCGCGAAGCGGACCAGATCCTGGTCTTCGACCATGGGCAGATTGTCGAGCGTGGAACGCACGCTGAATTATTGGCGCAACGCGGCCACTACTATCACCTGGTCGCGGCCCAGTACCGGTTTTTGGCGTAATGAAGGAGGAAGGTCATGAAGATTGGGTTGAACCAATGGTGTTTCGGCGATTGGGTCGGGTTGGCGCATGTGTTTGCCGCCTGTCAGAGGGCGGGGGTGGACGGGGTTGAGCTGAATCTCCAGGAGGCCGGCGGAGACGAATTGACGATGGACAGTACTCCGTCGGATGTACGGGAGATTGCGAGGCGGGCGCACGCCGCCGGGTTGGAACTGAAGAGTTTGGCGACTGGACTGTTGTGGAATTTCCCGCTTTCCGCCCCGCAACCTGAGGTGCGCCAGAAGGCCCGGACCATCGTGCACAGGCAGCTGGAGATAGCGTCCTGGCTGGAAATGGACGCGGTTTTGGTCGTGCCGGGCGTGGTCACCGCGGAGGTCCCGTATGACGAATGTTATGAACGAAGCCTCGCGGAGCTGGAGGCACTGGCGGGCGAGGCGCAGCGCCGAGGAGTCAAAATCGCCATTGAGAACGTTTGGAACAAGTTTTTGCTCTCTCCGCTCGAGATGAAGGCGTACGTGGATACGATAGGATCGGCTTGGGTTGGGGTATACCTGGATGTGGGCAACGTGCTGGCTTTTGGTTTCCCCGAGCAGTGGATTCGCATCCTTGGGCCGCGAATCTGCAAGGTGCATGTCAAGGATTACGCGCAGTCGGTCGGCAACATCCACGGATTTGTGCCGCTGTGGGCGGGAGACGTCAATTGGCCCCAGGTCCTCGAGGCATTGCGCGGCATCGGGTATGACGACTATTTGACCGCGGAGTGCACACCGTACCGGTACGGCGGTACCCAGGTTGCGGACGACGTCGCGCGCCAGTTGCGCCGCATTCTGCAGTTGTAGACCAGACGGAAATCACCGCCGTGCCGGAACAGGGCGAGCGCCTGAGGGGCGCTGTGAATCATGCGCCACACCCCGTGGAGGAGCCTTCTTTTTGTTCAATCACGGCGGATATTTCCGGCGCATGATAGAATAATGAAGATTACATTCACTGTGGGGATGGGGACATGAACAAAACAGGTACCGGTCAGCGTTCCTTGACGATGATTGCGAGCGTCTATCCATCGCTTTCCAAGGCTGAACAGAAGGTGGCCGATGCGGTTTTGGGCGACGCTGAGACCACCGTCTATTCCTCGGTCACCGATTTGGCTGAAAAGGCCGGAGTCGGTGAGACCACCGTCATCCGCTTCTGTCGCAAGCTTGGGTACCGCGGTTTCCAGGAGTTTAAGCTGGCCGTCGCGCAGGACCTGGTTTCTCCCAGCCAGCATGTGCACGGGCGGATTGAAGATTCCGATGATGTGCGGACGATGGCCGAGAAGATCACGGCGCACAACACACAGACGCTTCAGGATACGCACAGCCTGCTGCAGGAAGTGGAGCTGGAAAAGGCATCGGAGGCGCTGATTCGCTGTCGAAGAGTGATGTTTTTTGGCGTGGGTTCTTCCGGCATCACGGCAGCAGACGCCAAGTACCGCTTCATGCGCCTTGGTTTTGATGCCCATTGCGCGTCTGACGCTCATGTCATCGCGATGAGCGCGTCCCTGGCCACTCCGGAGGATGTGGTGGTCGGCATCACAACGTCCGGAAGCACCAAAGATCTGGTCGATGCGGTGGAGATTGCGAAGCAAAACGGGGCTTATGTCATCTGCATCACCCATCACGCACGTTCGCCTGTCACCCAGTACGCGGATGCGATTCTGCTCGGGGCCGCCAAGGAAACACCGCTGCAGGGCGGGGCGTTTTCGTCGAAACTGGCCCAGATCCACGTGCTGGACATCCTGTCCACGGTTGTGGCTATGCGCAACCGGGAGTCTGCCTTTCGCGCCTTGAACACCACGGCCAAGTCGGTGCTGGACAAACTGTACTGACCCGGCTTGCCCGTCCGGGCCGATGAAGGAACGGACGGGCGAGCTTCATGTGAAGTTGTCTTTAACCGGAAGTGCCTGGGTTTTCCTGGGGATGGTAGTTCCCGTGGATAAAGTCGTACGTCTCATCGTAGACGTGGCGGATTGCCGGCGTTGAACTGTTCTCGCAGTCCAACAGTGTGGTTGTATTCTGGTACCAGGCGAGAAAGCTGTTTTGGTAGTGGTACTGGTAGGCTGCATTCAGGTAGTCGGCGTAGTTTTGCCGCGCCCAATCACCGAGGCTGTCGGTGCGGGTGATATCCCAATGCATTTCCATCTCAATCCCCAGTCCGTAGTGCTTGGCCAATTGCGCCGTGGATTCGAGACGCTGCACAGTGGCACCCGTGGTGAACGCGTAGTTGGGTTGCATCAAGGCGGTGTCGAACTGCATCCATTGCCAGTCGCGGAACCCGGTGGCTTCATTGTACGGGATCCAGTCGAACGTGTAGGAACCTAGAGCGTGTACAAATCTCCCGGTATCGCGGATGAGCCTTTCATCATTGGGCGTCCATTGCAAATCAACGCTTTCATTTTGCCAATAAAACCCGCTCAACTGCAGGTGTTTGTAGCCGGCGGACGCGAATTTTTGTTTCACATATGAGATATACCAGCGCACTGCAGCCTCCCGGTTGGCAAGCGACTGCGCCTGACCGACATGGTCTGGGTTAAAGTCGAGACCTTCTCCCCAGTTGCTGATGAGGCCCGGAAGGGGGATACCGATGACAACCTTGGCTTTCCAGTTTCTCTGGTGCAGGGCGGCGTCGGTCTGAGCGACGGCGGCGTCCAAAGCGCCCAGCTGCAGGTCAGGTTGAAACAGTTGGTCCGCAAAATATTTCCAGTCAGCCTGGGTGGCGCTGCCGGTGCCGTAGCTGCCGCCGCTGGGTCCCGTGTCAAAGGGTGTGAACAAAAAGCTGTCGAACATGCGTCCGCGGATCTCCTGTTTCTGGTTGAGGTAAGCAACGTATGGCAGCAATTCATTGGCATGCCAGACACCAAGCTCGGGGTCGCTCGCATAGTAGCCGCTGGGAATCAGGACTTCGGCCCGCCGTCCGGCAACCTGTTTGGATGCGGCTTTCGGATAACCAACGTCGTGCATCGGTGGCATGGGATTGGGGCGAGGGCGCTGGGCACCCGGTTGAACGCCGGGAAGGCCGAACGCTTCCGCTTCACTCAAAAAGACAAACACATCGTCATAGAACGTATAACGCACGTAACGGGCGGCGACGTTCAGGTGGTCAACCGTCAACGGCTCTGTGAAGATTCCCTTTTGGCTGATTGGAATTGACGGGCTCGCTGTCCCGACGCGGGACCAGTGCTTGCCGTCCGAGGAGACGGAAAATTGCACCTGTCGCGGAAAGTAGATGCCAGACGCCGTATCCTGCAAGAACCAAGCGTCCAACTTGTGAAGGGTCCCCGTCTGTCCCAAATCGATTGTGACACTGTGTTGGTCCTGGCGCAGGTAACCCACCCATGGACCATCGCTGCTCCAAGAGGCGGGGCCTATCACGCCATCGGTCAATTTCGTTCCGTCGTCGGGAAAGTTGGCTGTTTCCGAGGCGTGGTAGACGTCGTCGACGACCGACGTGGAGACCTGGTACGGGCGGTGCAACGCGAGATCAACATCCTGCTGGGTTGGACTCGCCGCTGCCGGGGAAGCGAGCAGCGCGATTACGCTGGCTGTGGCAGAGCCGCACCCGACGAGTCTGTACCATTTTGTTGGCTTCATTCCTCTCCACCTCCAGAATGAGGTGATGAACACGTTAGGGTTGGCAAGGAAAACACAAATTCATAGTCGCTGTTCCACCGTTTTTGACGGCAGTCGCGCAGCCGGAGAACAATACGGTCCTCGTACACCTGTACGAAGCGAAACTGCGGGTGTTCCCCGTGCGGGCAGCCTCCGCCGACAAACCAGGTTCCATCCTGATGCACCAGCTGGTCGACGCGGTCCATGCGGCAGTGTGTGTGGCCGCTGAACACCAGTGTTTGGGGCCGAGACTTGAGGATGGTGAGCAGGGCATCCGATTGCGGCAGGGTATTTTCGGATTGGGCCACGGTATGGTTGAGCGGTTGATGCATGAAGAGGAATACCGGTCCGGCTGGAATCCGGTCCAGCTCTTGCTGCAGCCAGGCGAGTTGCGCGTCGGACAGCCAGCCGGCGTCTTTTAAGTCGGGCGCGTACGCTTCGCAGGACAGGAATAGGAACGCGTATCCGTTGCGCTCCACGGCGTAATAGATGCTCGGCAACCCAGTGTACTCCAGGAAACGCTGTTGTGCCCCTTGCAGGCTGAACGGAGCCGGGGCATAGTCGTCCGGTTCATAGTAACCGTAATATTCATGGTTTCCCATTGTGGAATACACCGGACACGACAGTGCCCTGTGAATCGATGCAAATGCCAGATCATAATCTCTGCGTTTTCCGTTGGTCAGGTCGCCGTTAAGCACGATAAAGTCGGGACGCTGTGCCATAGCGTCTTCAAGGCAGTCGACTACCTGGGGGACCCATTCCACCGGCACGAGCGTCTCTTTCCACGCCATGAAGTGCAGGTCCGACAGCACAGCGAACGAAACTCCGGGGCCATCCATACGCATCACCTCATTTGCTTTGATGGTATGTCTGTTTGTCATGAAAAATCAATCCGTCAAATAAAAATATTTAGGAGGATATTTCTCTTTTGCAGAGAATAGCTAGGTACGGGAAGCGGCAAAGAACAGCCAATCCGCACTGGGTGGGAAGAGATGACACAAGAATCTATATTGCAGAATATTCGCGGAGGTCTTATCGTTTCGTGTCAGGCACTGGAGAGTGAGCCCCTATACGGGGCGGACATTATGGCACGGATGGCGGTTGCGGCCGAGCGCGGCGGGGCAGTTGGGATTCGCGCCAATGGCAGTACCGACATTCGACAGATTAAATCGGCGACCCATCTGCCTGTGATAGGTCTTTGTAAGCGAACGGTTCACGGCAGCGACGTGTACATCACTCCGACGATTGATGATGTGGAAGAGGTGTTGGGGGCTGGTGCGGACATGGTCGCGGTTGACGCAACCCTGCGTCCGCGCCCCGGAGGCCAACTCGGAGCCGATTTTGTCCTGAAGGTGAAGCAGCAGTATCCAGAGATTCTTTTGGTGGCAGACATCTCCACTTACCAGGAGGGGGTGCTGGCAGCCCAGGCTGGAGCCGATGTTGTCGCCACTACACTTTCCGGGTACACCCCGTATTCCGCAGAACGCGATGGACCGGATTTTTCGTTGATTGTTTCGTTAAGCCGGTCCCTGAACGTGCCAGTGGTTGCGGAGGGACACATTCGAACTCCGCGCCAAGCGGCCGAGTGCCTGCGTCTCGGAGCCTGGGCCGTGGTGGTCGGCTCGGCCATCACGCGGCCACAGGAGATCACCCAGTCGTTTGTCCAGTCCCTGCATGAGTGTCTGCAAGAACAGGCCGCAAAGGGTGAGCAGCGTGCATGAATGTGCTGTCGGCGTGGATATCGGTGCCACAAAGATTGCAGCAGGGCTAGTGGACGGAAGCGGCCGAGTGCTCGCATCGCAGACAGTGCCGACTCCAGAGGCGGGGGGTGAGGAGGCGTTTCATGCGGTGGTGCAGGTGGTAGGGCAAATCAAGCAACACGCTCAACGACACGACCTGTGCATCCGTGGCGTCGGTGTGGGAACGGCCGGTCAAGTGGATAGCAAAAAGGGCGCCGTGCGTTCGGCCACAATCAATCTGCCCGAGTGGGGTGGAATTCCCCTTGCCGAGCGGATTCGTGCGGAAGTGGAACTGCCTGTGCGCATAGACAATGATGGGAATGTCGCCTTATTGGCAGAGGTGTGGGCCGGAGCCGCCCAGGGTCATGAGCATGCCTTGGGTCTCACCCTTGGCACCGGGATTGGTGGCGGGGTGGTAACCGGTGGCCGTATCCTGCACGGGACCTGGGGAGGGGCGGCTGAGCTCGGACACGTCTGCGTCAATCTCGGCGGGCCGCGGTGCACGTGCGGATCGAACGGGTGTATGGAGGTCTATGCCTCTGGCCGCGGCATGGTGGAGCGGCTGCAGGAACGACTCATGGCACGGCCCGGGGACGCCTCGGCTGCAGCGCGGGCGTATGTGTCTAAGCACGGCCTCGATCGTGTGACGGCGGCCCTGGTCTTTGCGTGGGCCAGAGCAGGCGACAAATTGGCCTGTGAGACGCTGGACGAGGCGAATGCGGCGCTGGCGTACGGTGTGACCAGCCTGATTCACGTGTTCAATCCGACGGTCGTGGTTGTGGGTGGGGGGGTGGTGGCGGCAAATCCGTCTATTGTACCCGAACTCGCGGAGCGTGTACACGGGCTTGGTATGCCGTCTTTGGTGCAGGCCGTTTCCATTACGGCGGCTCGGTTTGGGGCTTGGTCCGGTGTCATCGGCGCCGCAGCCCTGATTCTGCAAGACGAGGCCGTATATGGCTAGGAACAGCACTGAAAGGGGAGATTTTGGTGGGCAAGCTGCGAGTTGCCGTGATTGGAGCAGGGACTATTGCCAAGGTCGCGCACCTGCCCAACTATCGGAGCCATCCGGATGTGGAACTGGCGGCTGTGGCCGACCTGGATGCGGACAGGGCACGCCATCTGGCCGAAGAATTTGGTGTGAAAGCTGTCTATACCGATGTGCAGACCATGTTGGAAGCAGAACAGTTGGATGCGGTGAGCATTTGTACGCCGAATCGTACACACGCAGCGCTGGTGCGAACAGCGCTTGCGCATGGCGTGGATGTGCTGGTGGAAAAGCCACTGTGCACGGACGTGGGCGATGCACGACGCTTGGTCGAGGCGGCTCAGCGTGGTGGACGCATCTGTATGGTGGGTATGACGCACCGTTTCCGCAGCGATGTGCAGGCCATAAAGCGGTTCATCGACGCAGGTGACTTGGGCCGGTTGTACTATGTGCGGGCACACATCTTGCGGCAGCGGGGCACGCCGGCCGGGTGGTTTACGGATAAGTCCAAATCCGGCGGCGGTTGTTTGATGGATATTGGTGTGCACGCTCTCGATTTGGCATGGTGGCTGGTTGGCATGCCCGATTTGCTCAGCGCCTCGGGGCAACTGGTGGCGGGAATCGGCCGCTACCAAACGCTGACGGCGTCGCGCTGGCAATCTTCCGACCCCGACAACCGGGATAATCAGGTGTTTGACGTCGAGGATTTTGCCACGGCGTACCTGCGTTTCGCAGGGGGTCTCGTGTTGCAGCTTGAGGTCAGTTGGGCGGTCAACGGCCCGCAGGATGATGCGCTGAAGGTGGATGTGTTCGGCGAGGCCGGCGGCATCACGCTGGATCCGCCCGTGTTTTACACAGAACACAATCGGGTGCTGACGGAATCAAAACTGTCGGTCGAGAGCAATCACTTTTATCAGGACGAAATCTATCACTTTGTTGAGTGCATTCAGCAGCGCAGGCAACCGCTGTGCACGTTCGACCAGGGGGCCAAGGTCGTCCAGATGCTGCTGGCCATTGCACAGTCGGCCGCGACCGGCCGCGAAGTCCGCCTGGGTTCTCCAGCGTCGCAGGCGTCATCTGAAAACGGTGGGGGGAAATGACGTGAAGCTGTGTGTGAGCATGTGGAGCATGCACCGAAAGTTTTACGACCAGGGTTGGCATGTGATGGACTTCTTGCGCTTCTGTGCGCAGCAGGGCATTCACTGTGTGGAATTGTTGGACGTGTTTTGGCGCGACATAAACCAGGAGTTGCCTGCCGTTATACAATTTCTGGATGACCATCAGATGCAGGTCGGCGCCTACGCGGTGAGCAATGACTTTGTGCAAACCGAGGCATCGTTGCGGGAGCAGGCGCTGATATCCGTTCTCGACGGGTTGGCGATTGCGGAGGCGCTGAGGACCCAGGTGGTGCGCGTGTTTGCGGGCGACGCGAAGCCCGAGTCCGATTTTGCAGCTGGGTTCCAGTACATCGTGGAAGGACTGCGGGAAGCCGCCGCAGCGGCCGAACAAATGGGGCTGACCCTGGCCCTCGAAAACCACGGCCAGCTGGCTGGTCGTGGGGAACAAGTACAGAAGATTCTGGATGAAGTGGGCAGCACGGCTCTGGGGGCTGCCTTTGACACCGGGAACTTCATCCTCGTCGGGCAGTCGTCGCTCGCGGCCCTCGAAACGCTGCTACCGAGGATAGTCCATGTGCATGCGAAGGACTTTCAGAGGACCGTTGGAGAGGACGGGTATCTGGCCAGCGACGGCACTCGCTACAAGTCGGTTATCTGTGGCCGCGGAGTGATCCCTTTGGAGGGTATTCTCAAGCGCCTCCAGGAGGCCGCGTACAACGGGTGCATCTCGCTGGAATACGAAGGTGGTGGCGACGAAGCGCGGGGCGTGGTGGAAAGTGTGCAGGCGCTGGCGCGCTGGATGAATATAACCAGCGCGAAAGGATAAAGGGGGGTCTGATATGAAAGCAGGAAAATGGGTGGGGTTGCAGGCACTCACTGTGCTGACAGCGGCTGGGCTGGTTGCCGGCTGCAGCGGAGGCAATACGGGGCAGAACGAGACGAACACGCCCGTCCAGACTTCGCAACAGGGCACCTCGGATACGTTTTCCCTGTACTGGAACGACGGCAGCAGCGGTTTTGATCCAGCACTCTGGACGTTCCAGATGTTCCTGGATTCGGCCGGGGTTTTTGAGGGACTTGTGCACGGAGGTCCGAATGGCAAGTATGAGTTGGGGGTAGCCGACAAGATCGAACACAACAGCGATTACACCCTCTGGACGTTTCATCTGCGCCAGGATGCTAAGTTTTCAAACGGCGATCCGGTGACGGCACAGGACTTCGTTTACTCCATCCAGCGTGCAGTCAGCCTGCAAACCTCCCAGGAGACCAAGCATGGCCCGGTGCCTATCACTGACGTGCCGATTGCCAACATCGTCGAGTGCCGGACTGGCCAGAAGCCGATGAGCGCGTTGGGAGTCAAGGCTCTGGACGATCACACCCTGCAGGTGAAGCTCAGTCATAAAGACGAGCACCTGTTGCGTGACATGACGCTGAACACGTCCGCTTGGATTGTCCCCGTGGATAAAAAGGTTGTCGAGAATATGAAGCCCGATGACTGGTCAGATCCGAGCAAGGTGGTGGGAAACGGGCCGTACAAGTTGGCTTCGTTCAAAAATAAGACCTCGGCGACATTGGTGCCCAACCCCTATTACTGGGGCAAGGTGAGTCTCAAGAAGATCACCGTGCAATTCTCATCGAACATTAACCAACTGCTCGCTTTCAAAAATGGAACCCTGGATTGCGCCCTCCTGAGCCCGCAGGACGTGGCAGCGGTCAATGCCGACCCGACGCTGAAGAAACAGCTGCATTATTGGAATACACAAGCCCAATACACTCTGGAAGTCATGCCTTCGAAGAACAATGCATTGCAAAACGAGGATGTGCGAAAGGCGTTTGAAATGGCCATCGACAAGGAGGCGATATGCAAGAGCGTTCTCAAAGGCACCGCCATTCCTGCCTACGATCCGTTCCTTATGCAATGGCAAGAGTCTTGGGTGAAAGACACCGGCATTTCGTACAACCCAGAAAAGGCGAAGCAATTGCTCGCCAAGGCAGGGTATCCCAACGGCAAGGGCTTTCCCACCGTCGTGCTGTTGGTCGGGTCGACCACCGACAACGTGGCGGAGGCCATTCAACAGATGTGGCAACAGACGCTCGGGGTCAAGGTGGTTTTCAAGGGCGAAGAATGGGGTCAGTACCTGACCGACATGAAAAAGCAACTGCCTGCCAATGAGGTAGGATGGGTGAACAATTCCCAGCAGGGCTCTTATCCGGAATTGAAACTTCCGCAAAACTTGGGTGATTGGTTGTACAGCAACGGTGGATTGCACAGTCAGTTCCTGCCTCCCGACGTCTATCAACGCTGGTATCAGATTGACAGCAACACGAGCCTGGATCCGACAAAGAAAGAGTCGGAAGAGGTTGGTATATACGAAAAATACCTGCCGAAGGAATACATTGATTACGTGAAAACAGGCGTCAAAGCGTACCAGACGCAAGACGAGAACCTCTTGAAAAAGTTCTATGTAACACGTGAGCAGCGGGCCTACGACATCCCGGTATACACGCCGAAAAATCCGGTTTTGCTGCGTTCTAACTTCACCGGGTACGCGCCTAACTACTTTATCTTGACTAATCCCCCGTACTGGTTCAACGACATTCATGCGACAAGCGGGTCCAAGTAAAAGGTTCACTTGCAGCCCAGGGGGGTTGCCCCCTGGGTGATGAGAGGTGGATGGGGTTGTTCAAGTATCTGATCCGGCGTGTGCTGTACATCATCGTGGCGTTTTTTGTCGTCAGCTTGGTCACGTTCTTTTTGATGAAGGCTGCACCCGGGAGCTTTCTGCAATTGAACCAATACGTGGGCAACATCGCCGCGGCGGCCACCAGCATGGGCCTGGACAATGTGGTCGCGCAAGAGTTGGCGCAGGAATATCATCTCCATGACCCCTGGTATGTTCAATATTGGTACTATGTCTGGCACTTCATCACGTTTCATATGGGATATTCGTTCGAATTCCCCAATACCGATACGATGACGTTGATTCGCCAAACTTTTCCGCTCTCCCTGGGCCTGGCTGTGACTTCCATTGCTGTTGCGATGGTGCTGTCGATTGTATTTGGCACGCTTGCGGCTGTGCGGGAGAACTCCTGGATCGACGGAAGCACGATGTTTGTGGCCATGATAGGGACGGCGGTGCCGTCTTATGTCGTGGCTGTGTTTCTGATGCTTGTCTTTGGGGTCTGGTTTCATCTGTTGCCAGTCCTCGGATACCAAGGTCCGCAGTATTTCATCTTGCCGGTACTGTCGTTGGCCATCCCGATGATGGGTTCGATGTCGCGTTACATGCGCAACAGCTTGATAGAAAGTCTCCATTCCGAGTACATCATCACGGTATTTGCCAAGGGGGGAAGCCTGTGGCAGGCGGCTTTTGGGCATGCCATGCGCAATTCACTGCTGCCGTTTGTCACGGTGGTGGGGCCCCACCTGGCCGCCCTGATGATGGGCACCGTCTTCATCGAACAGCTGTTTGGCTTGCCGGGCCTGGCTCATGTTTTCACTGATGCGGCCTCAACCAGGGACTATCCGCTCATCATGGATTCGACGTTGCTGTATTCACTGGTCATCATGGTCATGAACCTGATTGTCGATCTTATCTACGGCGTGCTCGATCCCCGCATTCGCAGGTCCAGGTATGTGCAATGACGTTTCCTCACCATCTGCAGTGGTATCTGTCTAGAAGGGGGCAAGGATATGGCGGTGGAAATTGGGCGGCCTGACAGCCTGTCGCGGGCGATGTGGCGAAGATCCATCCTGCGTATGCGATGGCACCGTTTCTCCCGCAATCCCTTGGCGCTTGCGGGGTTGGCGGTGATTGCCGTGCTGGTGCTGTTGGCCATTCTGGCGCCCTTGATTGCTCCGTATCCTTATTTTAAGTCTGATTTCTCAGCGACGTACCAAGCGCCGAGTCTGCAACACTGGCTGGGCACCGATTCGTTGGGGCGGGATGTCCTAAGCCGCGTCCTGTGGGGACTGCGCAGCGCCTGCATTGTCGGTTTTGGTGCTGAGGCCGTGGAATTGACGTTGGGCGTTCTGCTCGGTGCCGTGGCCGGTTACATGGGCGGGTTTGTGGACAATGTCTTGATGCGTGTCGTCGATATCGTGTACGCGTTTCCGAGTTTCTTGTTCAGCATCATCCTGGTGGTTTTGCTCGGTCACAACATCTGGGCGGTGTTGATTGCTGTATCGGCGACCAGTTGGGTTGGTATGGCGCGGGTGGTGCGCAGTCAGGTGTTGACCATCCGCCAGTCTGGCTATATCGAGAGCGCCCTCGCCATGGGAGCGGGGTGGTGGCGGGCGATACGCCGTTACGTGATTCCGAATTCTCTGGGACCTATTCTGGTCGCTGTTACGTTTGGTATCCCTGCAAACATGATGACTGAAGCCGGCTTGTCTGTCGTCGGGTTGGGCATTGAGCCGCCGACGCCAGACCTCGGACAAATGATTATTGAAGGGCAATCGTCACTGTTTTCTTACCCGTATCTCTTGCTTGCTCCGGCACTTGTGTTCGCTGTGGCCCTGCTCGCGTTCACGTTTGTCGGTGATGGACTGCGCGACGCGTTTGACACCAAGCAACGGCGCTAACGGGAAAGGGGGGCTGCGCGTGTCCGCAGTACTTCGGATAGACGATTTGCGCGTACAGTTCCGTTCTGACCAGGGACTCGTGCACGCCGTCAATGGGCTCAACCTCGAACTTCCGGCTGGAGGCGCAATCGCCATCGTAGGTGAGAGCGGCAGCGGCAAGAGCACAGCCATGACGGCTTTGATGCGGCTTTTGCCGCGTACGGCCCGCGTTTCTGGGCGCATCTGGTTTGATGGACAAGACCTCCTCGCCCTGTCCGAGCGCCAGATGAGAAAATTGCGCGGCCACCAAGTATCGATGGTGTTTCAGAATCCCATGGCCTATCTGAATCCCACCAAGACGATTGGACAACAGCTGATGGAACCGCTCCTGTATCACCATTTAGCAACGCCACGGCAGGCCAGGTGGCGCGCCCTTGAGTTCCTGGAGCGTGTCGGTATCGCGGACGCCGAGTCCCGGTTCAAGGGCTATCCGTTTGAATTCAGTGGCGGTATGTTGCAGCGGGTGATGATTGCCATGGCTCTGATGGCTGGCCCCAAGTTGTTGATAGCCGATGAGCCGACGACCGCATT
The DNA here is from genome assembly GCF_001552655.1 of Alicyclobacillus kakegawensis NBRC 103104. Lineage (GTDB taxonomy): Bacteria > Bacillota > Bacilli > Alicyclobacillales > Alicyclobacillaceae > Alicyclobacillus_G > Alicyclobacillus_G kakegawensis. The sequence goes on from NZ_BCRP01000012.1 coordinate 44,699, forward strand.
GGATGTCACCGTACAGGCTGAAATTCTGGCCCTGCTGAAAGAATTGCAGGCCGAACACGGGATGGGCATGATTTTGGTGACCCACGACCTGGCCGTGGCGGCGCAGATGGCGGATGAAATATATGTCATGTACGCTGGCTTGGTGGTGGAACACCTGCCCGCCGGTTCGCTTATGAGCGCTCACGCCCACCCGTATCTGCACGGTCTGCTTCGTTCGATTCCGAGAATCGACGGGCCGCGGGAGAAGCTCCCCTTCATCGCGGGCAACCCGGTGAACCCGGTCGGGGCCTTGCCGCAAGGGTGCCTGTTTGCAAGCCGCTGTAGCCAACGCCGTCCGGAGTGCAACCAGCGTCCACCCACTGTCCGTCTTGACAACAACCACGAAGTCGTGTGTTGGCTCCCCGATATCGGTGTGGAGGGTGATAAGAGTGGCCCGTTTGACGTCCCAACGGTTGGCCCAGCTGGAACACGTCTATAAGACTTTTTCCACACAGCGTGGCGAGGTAAGGGCGTGCGATGACGTCTCGCTTGTGGTTACGAAAGGGCAGAGCCTGGGGGTCGTTGGCGAGAGCGGAAGTGGTAAATCGACTCTGGTACGGATTCTCCTGATGCTGATCCCTCCAACCTCAGGCCGCGTATGGGTGCATGGTACAGACGTTACTCACCTGCCTGAACGCAGGTTGAAACCGTACCGCCGGCAGATCCAGTTTGTTGCACAAGATCCCTTATCCGCGCTGGTGCCTAATCTGACCGTGGCTGAAAATATCGCTGAACCGCTGTGGATTCATCGTATCGGTGACAAGTCATCGCGGCGTGAGACGGCGCTTGCGCTGATGGAGAAGGTTGGTTTGACCCTGGCCTTGGGCAACTCCTTTCCCAGTGAATTGAGCGGCGGTCAGCAGCAGCGTGTCGCCATCGCGAGAGCGCTCGCTCTCATGCCGGAATTGATTGTCCTCGACGAGGCCGTATCGAGTCTCGACGTCTCCATTCAAGCCCAGATCCTCAATCTTTTACAAACCTTGAAGGAGGATATGGAACTCACCTACGTCTTCATTTCTCACAACCTGGCGGTCATCCGTCTTATGTGTGAGCAGACCGCCGTCATGTACAAGGGAAGAATTATCGAGTGGGGCGAGTCGGAGACCCTCTTTGCCACCCCCCTACACCCGTATACACGGGAGTTGATTGATGCCATTCCTGCTTTCACGGCGCAAGGGGTGACACCACTGCGGGCGGTGGGCAGGAAGACGTTTGAGGCAAGCGGTTCGACCGTGACAGGGTGTCCCTACCATCCGCGCTGTCCACTGGCATCTGAGGTGTGCAGGCGGGATCGACCGTCCCTGCGGCCGGTGGGAGATCGCCAGGTGGCCTGCCACCATGCTGACGTGGCCCACGTTTCGTGCGCAGTCTCCAGGCGACGCGGTCATGAAAAGCGGTTGGTGGAAAAAGGAGGAAACGGAGGATGAGCAGTCTGAAGGTGGCGATAATCGGCGCCGGGACGATGGGATGGGTCCATTCGGACGGGTACCGCAACATGGCGGATGTCGATCTGGTCGGCATTCTCGACATCCGGGCGGATGCGGCACGGCGTCTGGCTGCGAGCAAGGATACAGCAGCTTTCACGGACATGGATGAGCTGATTCGCGAAGCGCGGCCGGACATCATCGATGTTTGTGTTCCTACCTACCTGCACCGGCAGGTGGTCGAAGCGGCAGCTTCGGCAGGGTGTCACGTCATCTGCGAGAAGCCGATTGCCCGCACGTTGGAGGATGCGCGGGCCATGATACGCGCCTGTCGGGCGGCCGGTGTGCAACTGTACATCGCCCACGTCGTGCGGTTTTTTCCTGAATATCGGCGCGCACATGACTGGGTGGCCAGCGGTGCCGCCGGACGCGTCGGTGTGGTGCGGGCGATGCGAGGCGGGGCTTTCCCCACAGCCTGGGAGGACTGGTACGTGAACGTGGCCAAAAGCGGAACGGTCATCGTCGACTCCATGATCCATGATTTCGATTTTCTGCGCTGGTGTTTTGGTGAGGTCCACCGCGTCTTTGCCAAGAGTCAACTCGGGCGCGATCTGATGAAGCTGGACCATGCGTTTGTCAGCCTGCGCTTTCGCAATGGGGTCATGGCGCACGTCGAGGGGACCTGGGCGTACCCGAAGGGATTCCAGACCGAATTGGAAATCGCCGGTTCGCAAGGACTGCTCGAGTTCAGGAGTGGGCGTGCAGCGGCCCTGAGCAGCCAATTCCGGCAGACGGAGCACACCGCCGCCGGCGTGGAGGTGCCCGAAAGTCCGTTGCGGATAAGCCCGTATCAACGAGAGCTGGAGCACTTTGTGCAATGCATTCAATCCGGTGAGAAGCCGCTGGTGACGGCCGAGGACGCGTTAAAAGCCCTGGAAATCAGTCTCGCGGCCTTGACCAGTGTCCAGACGGGGGCGCCGGTTGTGTTGCACGAGACGGCTGGATACGACCAAGAATGAGGGGGATGGTCATGACCAAGCAACCGTTGGGTATTGGCATCCTGAGCTTCGCTCACATGCATGCCTATGCGTACGCAGACGTCCTCAAGCAGCTGCCTAACGTGCGCATTCAGGCAGTGGCAGACACGGACGAGGAACGCGGCCGTAAGGCCCAGGCGCAATATGGCGGAGATTTCTGCGTGGATTATCAGCGGCTGTTGCAGCGGGAAGACATTGATGCGGTCATTGTGTGTTCGGAAAACGCCCGCCATGCCGAAATGGTGCTGGCTGCGGCCGAGGCGGGCAAACATGTGCTCTGCGAAAAACCGATAGCCACCACAGTGAATGATGCACAACGCATGATTGACGCCTGCGAGCAACATCAGGTAACGTTACAAATCGCATTCCCTGTCCGCTTCAGTACGCCCCTTTGCCGCCTGAAGCAGACGGTGGAGGAGGGACGCCTTGGCCGAATCGTGGCCATCCGCGGCACCAATCACGGGCAAAATCCAGGCGGATGGTTCGTAGACCCGGTCCTTTCCGGCGGCGGGGCCGTGATGGATCATACTGTGCATGTCGTGGATATCATGCGTTGGCTGTCGGAAAGTGAGGTCCGGGAGGTCTACGCCGAGGTCGACACCCGTTTTTACGACATCGAGACGGACGATTGCGGTCTGCTTATGCTGGAATTTGAGAATGGCGTATTCGCGTCTCACGATCCCAGTTGGTCACGGCCGCGCGCATACCCAACGTGGGGGGATGTGACGCTTGAGGTGATAGGCACCGGCGGAGTGACGCAGGTGGACGCGCTTGCCCAGCACCTGGACGTGTACTCCGACAGAGACGGCGGGTATCAGCACGCCTTTTTTGGCGATTCGATGGACGCGGCGCTGATTTTGGACTTCGTGGACTGTGTGCAAACCGGGCGCATGCCTTCCATTTCCGGCGTAGACGGTCTGCGCGCGCTGGAGGTTGCTCTGGCTGCCTATGAATCGGCGCAGTCCGGCCGCCCGGTGAGGCTCCGCTGAAGGGTGTCCGTTTTCACCTCTCCCTTGTCCCGATACGCCCGATTCTTTTAAAATTGAACGGAGAAGTGTGCAATTGTTCACGCCATCCTGGATCCCGAGGAGAGGTTGCCATGAAGCTTGGAGTATTTGCCGTTTTGTTTGGCCAGAAACCGCTTGAGGAGGCGCTCGATATCATCGCCGAGGCCGGTTTGCAGACTGTCGAAATCGGCACCGGCGGCAACCCTGGGAAGGCTCATTGCAATCCGGCCGAGTTGCTTGCCGATGAGGGCAAGCTGCGGGCGTTTCGGCAGGCGGTGGAAAGCCGGGGCCTGGAGATCAGCGCCCTTAGCTGTCACGATAACCCGCTTCATCCCTATGCCGAAGCGGCTCGGCAGGCGCATGAGGATTTCGTCAACACGGTCCTGTTGGCGGAGCGGCTCGGAGTGAAAAACGTCATCACGTTTTCCGGCTGCCCCGGTGAGTCGGACCACTCCCGGTACCCGGTCTGGGTGACCTGCCCCTGGCCGACCGACAACCTGACGGTGCTGGAGTGGCAGTGGAATGAAAAGGTCATTCCGTACTGGCGCGAGCAGAACCGGTTTGTCGCGGAGCATGGGGTGCGGGTTGCGATTGAGCCGCATCCAAGCTTTGTTGTGTACAATACCGAAACGATGCTTCGGCTGCGCGAAGCATGCGGTGAATCCATCGGCGTGAACTTTGACCCGAGCCACCTCTTCTGGCAAGCCATGGATCCGGTGGTGGCCATCAAGGAATTGGCGGCAGCGGGGGCGCTTTTCCACGTGCACGCCAAGGACACAGCGTTCGACCGCGAGAACACGGCCAAAAACGGCGTCCTGGACACCAAGCCGTATACAGACGAGTTGCACCGCTCCTGGATCTTCCGCACCGTCGGGTACGGCCACGGGGAGGAGACTTGGCGGCGAATCGTGAGCGCCCTGCAGCTGGTCGGCTACGACGGGGCCATCAGTATCGAACACGAAGACAGTCTGATGTCGATTGAAGAAGGATTCCAAAAAGCGGTGAAGTTTTTGCAGCAGCAGCTCATTCGCGAACGTCTGGACAAGGTGTGGTGGGCCTGACAGCCTGTTGACGGGGGACCTGCCGGGAACCTCGGCACCCCGAGACGGAGGAGATGATCACATCGCATGGCACATCCCCAGATCCAGGCGCACCGAGGATGGAGCGGGCGTTACCCCGAGAACACATGCTTGGCCTTCGAGCGGGCACTGGATCTGCCGATTGAGGGCATCGAGTTGGACGTCCAGCTGTCGGCGGATGGAGTCCCGGTGGTGATGCATGATGCGACGGTGGATCGGACGACCGGTAGTCATGGCCGGGTGGCTTCGTACACGGCGCGGGAGTTGGCGCGGTTGAATGCGGCTGCCCATTGGCCAGCGTCCACCCGTCCAGGGTCCCGCTCATCCAATCTGAAACGCCAGGTCCTCGAGCAGGGCCTGGCGTTTCAGCCCATCCCGACGCTGGAACAGGCGCTGACGGCGATTTGGATGGCGCGGCCAGAGGCCATTGTCAACATGGAACTCAAGGTGTATCGCGCGGGCGGCCGGGCGCTGGTGGACGCCGTCGTGCCGGTGGCGCGGGAGTTGGCGCGCCGTATGTCGGTGCCCTTCCGGTGTGTCCGCTTTTCGTCGTTTCGCCACACCTGTCTGGAGTATCTCAAGTCGCGCTGGCCGGACGTCCCCATCGGTCTGTTGTTTGATCGCGACGTGGGGCAGCCGTGGCGCCGGGCGCGACGGCTTGGTGCTGAATCGGTCAACCTGCAGCACCTTCTCATCCGGCCCGATACCGTGGCTGCCTGCCACGAGGCGGGAGTCCAGGTGGCCGCCTGGACGGTGGACGATCCGGCCCGCATCGCGGAGATGTATCGGTGGGGCGTGGATGTGCTGATCTCCAATCATCCAGACGTGGCGGAGACGGTGCGCAGACAATGGCTGAAGGGGGACAACACGTGGACGTCATCCTAATCAAGCTGGGGTTGTCTGCCCTGTGCGGGATCGTCCTCGGCCTGGAGCGGGAGATCAAGCACAAGCCCTTGGGCCTGAAAACCTGCCTGGTCATCTCGGTAGCCAGCTGCCTGCTCACCATCGTCTCCATCGAGTCCGCGCTGGCCTCTTGGGGCGGATCGCAGATGATACGGGCGGATCCGATGCGCTTGGCGGCCCAGATTGTCAGCGGCATCGGCTTCCTGGGGGCCGGCGTCATCCTGCGTCGCAGCAACGAGGTGATCTCGGGACTGACCACCGCGGCCATTGTCTGGGCCGCCTCGGGTCTTGGCATCGCCATTGGCGCAGGCTACTATGCGGAGTCGCTGATGGGCCTCTCCCTCATCATCATCAGCGTCGAGGTGATCCCGTTCATCATGAAGCGGGTGGGCCCCCGCGCGCTGCGCGAAGACGAAGTCCATGTTACTGTCATCGTCGGTAGCGAAGGCGCGATTGAATCGGTAGTCAAGGCGGTGGTGGGCTTGGGGATGCACGTGGAAAACCTGCGCGTGCGCGGCCTTGAGGACGGGCACGAGGTGTTTCTGACCTGCGCGGCCGCCCTCGGCCATGACGAAATCCCGGATGCCTACCGCAGACTCATCGCTCTTGCCGATGTCCGCTACGCGGAAATCGAGGTGCTGTGACCTTCCGGCGACATGTGCACATCAGGTTGCCCGCCCAGCCAACACCAGGGCGTATACCGCCGCCGGACCGTGCACGCCGATGCTCAGGTCGTTTTCGATGTCCGAAGACCGGCTGGGCCCGCTGACAAAGTGCAGCGATGACGGCACGCGCTCCCCGGGCTTCGGCAGTGCCTCGCCAAGCCGGGTCTTGATCTGCCGGGCGTGAAGCAACGCGATGTGCACCGTCGGCAGGAGGTGGACGGATCGGCCTCGCCAAGCGTCCGCCGCCATCATCAAGGTCCCAGTGTCGGCAATTGCCGCGGCGCAGCCGGTGATGCCGACGTGGGTGTCGGCAAACGATTTCGCCGGCGCCTCTCCCCAGCGTAGGACCGTAAACCGTGCGAGCAGTCCGTCAATCTGGAACTCTTTCAGGGTATCGCCGCCCCACACCCCAATGGCCGGCGGGGCGAGATCGCGGAGCAACCCTTCCAGTCGGTTGTGTAGGTCTGTGAGATCCGGGCAGACCCACGCCTGACCGCCCTGCTGGGCAAACCGCTCGACGAAAGTGGATACCCTATCCGCCGAGCTCAGCGAACGCCCGGTCCAAAATTCGGGTGCACCGCGTCGGTACGGCGCTACAGGAGCCCCGTCCTGGCGGCCCAATCGTTCGCGAATGCGGGCAAGAAACGCTTGTTCTTCCATGGGCCTCACTCCTTGTTGACCGCCGTCTCATGCGCGGGTGCGCCTTCAGTCCCTGCCGCGGGCGGGCGGTTGCCCTGGCGGAGCTCCTGTCTGAGCCCGGGCCAGCTTTCCCGGAATGACCGCTTGGCGAGGACCGGGGCCCGCCGCGTCTGCGTCCACCCGCGCAGGGGACCGATGCGCGCGTCAATCCCGCCGTGGCGGGCCACCAGCACCTGACCCAGGCGTCCGCTTCGGATGATTGCGCGGTACCGCCCGGCACGGGCAAAGACAAGCCGGAAGCCGCGGAAAGCTGCCCGTTCGCCGCGCTTGGCCAACCCCTGGGCCACGTGGCGCCGGCGCAGTTTGACCAGCATGTCGTGCAGCGGAATCTGGACCGGGCAGGCTTCGAAACAAGCGCCGCACAGACTAGAGGCGTACGGCAAGTCCGCGTACTCGGGTCCCGGGTTGAGCAGCGGCGTCAGCACCGCGCCGACAGGCCCCGGATAGACCGATCCGTACGCGTGCCCACCAATCTGCCGGTACACGGGGCACACGTTGAGGCAGGCGCCGCAGCGGATGCAATGCAGGATGTCCTGAAAGTCGGCGTCGCCGAGCTGACGGGAGCGACCGTTGTCGAGGATGACGACGTGCAATTCGCGGGCGCCATCGGCCTCTCCGTCGCGCCTGGGACCGGTGAAGCACGACATGTAGGTGATGACGTTCTGCCCGGTCGCGCTTTTGGGAAGCAGGTGCGAAAACACCTCCAGGTCGGCAAAGCTGGGCAGGATGCGCTCCATGCCCATGATGACCACATGCGTCCGCGGCAGGTTGGCGACCATGTCGGCGTTGCCCTCGTTCGTGAACAGGACCACCGTGCCCGACTCGGCGATGCCGAAGTTGCACCCGGTGACGCCGATGTCGGCGCTCTGAAACAGGGTCCGCAGCGTCCGCCTGGCGAAGCCGGTCAGCGCTTTCGTGTCGGTGGTCAGGTTTTCGCCGCCCGCCTTGGTGAACAACTCCCGGATTTGCTCCCGCGTCTTGTGAATCGAGGGGATGATGATGTGCGAAGGCGTTTCCCCGGCCAGTTGAATGATGTATTCTCCAAGGTCCGTCTCCACCACTTGGACTCCCTCGTCCTCCAGGTGCCGGTTGAGGTGGATTTCCTCCGAGACCATCGACTTGGACTTGACCACGAGCTTCGCCCGCCGCTTCTTGGCGATGTCGACGATGGCCTGCGCCGCCTCCTCGGCATCGGCCGCAAAGTGCACGTGGCCGCCCGCTGCCCGGACGTTGTCGGCGAACTGCTGCAGATAGAAGTCCAGATGGGCAATCGTATGGGCGCGAATATCGCGACCCCGGTCCCGCCATGCCTGCCAGCGGCCGAACGTCTCGGTGACATTCGCCTTGCGTGTGCGCAATCTGTCGGTCGTGAACTGCACCGCCTGCTGCAAGAGTGGATCCTGCAACGCCGATTTCGCCCGCTCCCGAATTCCGGTTTGGCTCATCCCACGATTTCCCTCCTGTGCTGTGCCTGCGTCCCTTCATACAGCAGCTGAGCCAGGTGCATCACGCGGACCCGGCGGCCTTCGCGCGCCATGCGGCCGCCGATGTTCATGAGGCAGCCCATATCCGTGCCCACCAGTACCTGCGCTTGTGTTTCCTCGACATGGCGGACCTTGTCCTCCACCATCGCACCCGACAGTTCGCCCATTTTGACCGCGAACGTACCGCCAAAGCCGCAGCAATCGGCCGCGTGGGCGAGGGGAACCAACTCGAGTCCGCGCACGTGACGGAGCAGCTCCAACGGCTCATCCCGCACGCCGAGCAGCCGTGATCCGTGGCAAGACGGATGGTACGTGGCCCGCGCCGGGAAGCTGGCGCCAACATCCGACACGCCCAGCACGCGCACGAGAAACTGGGAGAATTCATAGGTTTTCTCGGCCAGGGCGCCCGCTCGCCGGCGACTTTGGGCATCGCCGGCAAACAAATCGGGGTAGTAATGGTGAATCATGCCGCAGCACGATCCGGACGGAGACACGACATAATCGTACGGATCGAACGCGTCGAGCAGGGTGCGGGCGACCTCACGGGCGTCGTCCCAGTAACCGCTGTTGAACGCCGGCTGCCCGCAGCAGGTTTGCTGCTCCGGGAAATCTACGTCGACGCCCAGCTGGTGCAGGAGGCGCACCATCGCTTCACCGACCTGCGGGTACAGGCTGTCGACCAGACACGTAACGAACAGAGCCACCTTCACGCTCATACCTCCTCGGACGGTTGTGTTGACGGACGTTCCAGGTGCAACCGACTCTCGACATAGAGCAGGTGGGTCTGCATGGCGGCTTCCGCACCGTCCCCGTCGGCTGCAAAGATGGCTTGGGCGATGTGCTGGTGCTGCCGCAACAGCGTTTGCGCTTCGCCCGGCCGTTCAAACAGCCGCCGGCGGCTTTCATACAGTTGGGCCTGCACCTTCTCCGCGATGGTATCCAGCAGCGACGGAAACAGTGGATTCCCGGAGGCGGCCGCGACCGCCCGGTGGAACGTCCAGTCAGCCGCCTCTCCCAGCGATCCGCTGGCGATATCGGCCTCCATCTCGGCCAATGCGCCGGCCAGTGTCTCCATGTCAGCTGTCGTTCGGCGACCGGCCGCGAGGCGGGCGGCCCCGCCTTCGACCACTCGCCGCAGCTCCAGCAGGTGGCGCATCTCCTGCCGCGTCAACACCCCGGTGGCCGTCGCTTGGCGCGCGAGCGCGGACGCGTCAAAGCGCGTGACGAAGGTACCCTCGCCCTGTTTCACCGTCACCAGGTGCATCGCCTTGAGCGCTGACAGGGCCTCCCGCACCGCCGCCTGTCCGACCGAAAACTGTTGGCTCAGCTCCCGCACCGAGGGCAGCCTGCTGCCCGGGGCAAACACGCCCCCCAGGATAGCCTCTTTCAGCCGTTCGGTCACGGCTTCGGTGGTCTTGGTCGTGCGGATGGGTTGGAGCGATGGCAAGCGTTTTCCTCCTTCAGCGTGTTCAATGTGTCGATAACCGAGTCATCAGATCACCACATGGCTATACTGTACCATGCAGCGACGGCTGCTACCAAGCCCAATGGCGGGCAGATCATCCACCGCATCTATACGTAGGAGGCCGATAAGGTGTATCATACAAGGAGGAAACCCTTGTGTTTCACACAAATGAAAGCGCTATCTTTTGTGTTCGTCATCGACCGACTGTTTGGTAGAGTTACGAAATGGTCAATCCAGATTGAGATTGTGCTGTCGTCCGCTTGTCTTTCGCAACTCCGCCCAGTTATGCTGGGCCACGGAGCCAAGGAACCAGTTTCGGCCATGGAACCAAGCTCATCCGCCGGCGATGGCCGTGGTCCGACAAAGGGGGAAACGAGTTCGAGATGATGAACTATCCGCTGCTGCTCCGCTCGGTGTTGTATCGCGCCGTTACCGTGTCTCCAGAAAAGGAAATTGTGTCCCGGGATTACTCCCAGACCGTTCGCTATACTTACGCGGACATGCACCGGCGGGTGTGCCAATTGGCGAACGCGCTGGACGCTTTGGGTGTGCAAAAGGGAGAGCGCGTCGCGTCGTTTGCCTGGAACCACCATCGCCACCTCGAACTGTACTTTGCCGTCCCCTGTTCTCAGCGGGTGCTTCACACCGTAAACATCCGTCTGTTCCGGGATCAAATCGTGTACACCATCAACCACGCGGAAGACAAGGCGCTGTTTGTCGATGAGGACTTGGTGCCGCTCATCGAGTCGATGGTCTCGGAGTTGAAGACTGTCCAGCACTACATCATCATGACGGACAAACGGGGGACTCCCACCACGTCTTTGCCTGGTGCCGTGTACTACGAAGATTTCATCGCCGGCCAGCCCGAGACCTACGAGTTTCCGGAGTTTGACGAATGGACACCGGCCATTCTGAGCTATACGTCGGCCACCACCGGGAATCCGAAAGGGGTTCTTTACACGCATCGTGGTCTGTATCTGCACTGTTTGACCAGTCTGACCGGTGAGCTGGGGACGCGTGAGTACGATGTCACCATGCCCGTGGTGCCGATGTTTCATGTCAACGCATGGGGGCGTCCCTACACCGATACCTGGATCGGCGCCAAGCAAGTCTATCCGGGCAGCCGCCCCACTGCGAAAGACCTGTGCGAGTTGATACACACAGAGCGGGTGAGCTTCGCGGTGGGGGTCCCGACCATCTGGATGGGTGTGCTGCAGCATGTGCGGGCCCATCCACAACAATACGACTTCAGCTGTGTACGTTTCCTGATGTCCGGTGGGGCCGCAATGCCGGCGTCGCTGACCCAGGCTTTTGAACGTGAACTGGGGGTGCGTCTGTGGCAAGGGTACGGGCAAACCGAGACGACCCCCGTGACCTTCGTGAATGAACCCAAGAGCTCCTTATCCCATCTCTCCGAAGACGAGAGGCTGAAGCTGCGGACAAAAACGGGTCTCATCATGCCTGGCCTGGAGATGCGTGTCGTCGGGGAGGACGGGTGTGAGGTCGCTCACGATGGGAAGCAGATGGGTGAGCTGTGGCTGCGTGGGCCTTGGGTGTTGGCGGAATACTACAAGGATGCGGATCAGACCGAGCAGTCGTTCGTGGACGGTTGGTTCCGCACGGGCGATATTGCCACCTTGGATGAGCACGGCTACCTGCAGATTGTCGACAGGACCAAAGACCTGATTAAGAGCGGGGGCGAGTGGATTTCTTCGGTCGATCTCGAGAACACCATCATGGCGCATCCGCTGGTCGCCGAAGCAGCGGTCATCGGCATTCCGCACGAAAAGTGGCAGGAGCGACCCCTTGCCTGCGTTGTGCCGGTCCATGGCGCTGAGGGACGCGTAACGAAGGCGGACATCCTGGAGTTCCTGCGCGCGAGGGTCGCGAAGTGGTGGTTGCCCGACGACGTGGTCTTTGTCAGGGAAATCCCCAAGACCAGCGTGGGCAAGTTCTCGAAGAAGACGCTGCGTCAGTGGTATCAGGAAGGCAAACTGGCGGCGTCGACAGCGCCAGAGATGAGCGGAGAGAGCCACGCTTGACCCCGCATGGGGTGCGTAAGAACAGACAAACCCGCCAGGTTCCTGGCGGGTCTGGCTGGGCCTGTGCATATTTCTGTGTGTATTGGAGTCCAGACACGCGCCCGGGCGGCTACCGGCTGTCGCGCCCCGGGGCGTGCGGGCGGCCTGGATGTTGTCGTCTGTCAAAAAGCCCGCATGTACTGCTTTGGCACCTGAGGCTCCTGTTGGAGCACCTGCGCCGCGTGAATCGGCCAATACGGATCGCGCAGCAGGCCTCGGGCAATCGCCACCAAATCGGCGTCCCCATTGGCTACGACCGCCTCCGCCAGGGCGGGATGCTCCAGCATGCCCACTGCAATCACCGGCGTCCCCAGCGTCTCCTTGAATGCGCGGGCAAACGGAACTTGGTAGCCCGGATAATTTCCCGGCCTGCGCTTGCCAGCCGGCCCTTCGCCACCTGAACTGACGTGGAAGATGTCGACACCCGCGTCCTTGTACCGTTTCCCGGTTTCCAAAATATGGTCTACATCGTAGCCCCCGTCCACATACTCCACCGCGGAGACGCGCATGAACAGCGGCATCGAGGCCGGCATTTCGCTTTTTACCGCCTGAATCACCTCGTGGCCGAACCGGGCCAAATCCTGTCCGTATTCGTCGTCGCGGTGATTGGTGTACGGAGAGTGGAACTGGTGAATCAGATAGCCATGCGCCCCGTGCAGCTCGATGACGTCCACGCCCGCAGCCACCGCCCGCCGGGCCGCTTGGCGGAACTTTTCCACCATCTGCTTCACTTCGTCCGTGCTCAACGCGCGCGGCGTCTTGTATCCCGGACCTTCGAAGCGGATGGGAGAGGGTGCCACGGGTACCTCCGCGTCCTCGGCTTTACGTCCGGCGTGGGCAATCTGAATTCCGACCTTGGCGCCGTGTCGGTGGCAGGCATCAATGATGCGCGCGAAGGCAGCGATGTGGTCATCTGACCACAGCCCCAGGTCGTAGTCGGTGATACGACCGTCCGGTTCGACATCTGTCATTTCGATGATAATCAGACCGGCCCCGCCCACGGCGCGGCTGGTGTAGTGGACAAAGTGCCAATCGTTGGGCTTGCCATCCTTGGCGGTCACCGAATACTGGCACATCGGCGCCATCACGACGCGGTTTTTCAGTTCAAGACCTTTATAAGAAAACGGGGTAAAGAGCTTCGACATGTGTGCAGTCCCTCCTCCTAGCAAGACTGGAACGGGCATAGAAGCCCTGTTTGTCCTTCCAAAGGAAGATGCGTCCAATCTCGGCGCCTTCTGGTCGGGGCAGATACTATCTTATTGTAAGCCAAGGAGCCAGTCAACGGGTCCCCCTGTGTGTCCACCCATGACGTGCAAAGGAGGGAGGTTATGATTCACATCCCTTCCGGCGAACGATTTCCATGAAATGTTAAGTTTGTGTTGATCATGTTTATGTGTGCACTTTTTATACGTTCCCGTGATCCTAGGAGCTTGCAAGGTTGTGGTTGATAAGACACAATAGAACTGTCTTTTTATCAAAACTAAACAGATCGGCTGATTAATTTGTTGATTTTTGTTGGTGTATTTCAGAAAGGTGGTGAGACATGAGGATTCGCCTGGGGATTTCAACCGGGTTTGCAGGTGGATAGGTACCAAACATTATGAATCCCGCGGAGGGGGATGTTTGTAAACAAATGGGAAATGGCCAGTGTGATACGTTCGAACTGCGGGATCGGATGATGCAAGAATTGCGCCAGGCCTTCCAACGCGTGGAGGAGGAGCAGTTGGGACAACTACTGGACGAAATCTGCCAAGCTAAGCGGGTGTTCGTGTATGGCCTGGGTCGCGAACGACTGATGTTGCAAGCATTTGCGATGCGCCTCATGCATTTGGGGCTGACGGTTCACGTGGTGGGCGACGTTACGACACCACGCATAGGCGAGGGTGATCTTTTTCTGACCAGTTCTGGAACTGGGTATCTTGCGACTGTAGAGGCGTTGATGAAGATTGCGAGGACGGCCAGGGCTCGGATCGCTTTCTTTACAGCCGCCACGGATTCACCATTACTTCCAATGGTGGACCAAGCAGTCTTGATTCCAGCGCGGACAATGCGTGACGACAGGAATGGCACTTCGTCCGTCCAGCCGATGGGGACGTTGTTTGAACAGGTGCAGCTCATGCTGCTCGATATGCTGGCAATGCGATTAAAAGAGCGGCTTGGCCGGACAGAGACGGATATGGTCGAGCTGCACACTAACCTGGAATAGAAAAAGGTGAGGGAATCGTGAAAGCGGTTGTATATGATGCGCCGCGTTCGTTTCGAGTGGCAGATGTGCCAGTTCCGGAGATTGCGGCAAATCAGGTCCTTGTTAGAGTCGCCACGTGTGGCGTTTGCAAAACGGACGTGCACATTCACCATGGCGAGTTTCTGGCGGAGTTTCCGTTGATACCTGGGCATGAGTTTGCTGGGGAGATTGTCAAGGTCGGAAGCGGGGTGGAGGCTTTCAGGCCTGGGGACAGAGTGGCGGTGGACAACACAGTGTTGTGTGGTCACTGTTACTACTGCCGGCGGAATGAACCACTATTTTGTGAAAGATTCTACTCTCTGGGGTGTAATGGGCCCGGCGGTTTCGCCGAATATGTGGCTGCGGGGCATGACAAGGTGTTCCCGATTGGCAATCTTACGTTTGAAGAAGCAGCCATGATTGAGCCGACAGCATGTGCGGTGCACGGATTGGATGTGATCGATGTACGCCCTGGGGACGATGTACTGTTGTTTGGTACCGGACCGACGGGCATCGTGCTGGCGCAGTTGCTGCGCCACGCGGGCGCCGGAAACCTCGTGGTGGTCGCTTCCGACGAGCGCAAATTGGAAGTGGTGGCGGGGCTGGCGGCAGCTGACGTAGTACGTATGGATAGGTCCGACTATTCCAAGCATACGGCCGAGTTACAGCGGCGTTACCCGAAAGGATTTGACGTTATTATCGACGCGACAGGCGCAGTCACTGTCCTCCAGCACTGCACACAGTTCGCCAAGTACGGCGCGAAGATCGTGGTGTACGGCGTGTGCAACGAATCGGACCAAATGGTCATCAGTCCGTATGAAGTGTTCCGAAAAGAACTGAAGATTATTGGTTCATTCGCGCAGACGCACTGTTTTGATCGGGCAATTAAATTCATGCAGCGGGGTATTGTGAATGTTCGTGACATCATTACACATCGATTTTCACTCGACGATTTTGGAGACGCCATCAAGCAGGTCGAGTCCGGGCGTGGACATATAAAGGTGATAGTTGGAAGTGTGTGACGGTGGGTATGGGCGCAGTGAAGATTTTGAAGATATATGGGGAGTGACGAACTGAAGTTTTGAGCATGGCACGGGGAGCGATATAAGTTTGGGGAGTTAAGTTTTGTAACGGTCCACAAGTTCCGGAGAGATATAGAAAATCCCCTGGGCACCCGTGGATCGAAGTTCCTTTCTCCTGCCTACAACCGAATCTTGAAATCATGGCCACTCTACTCCCATGACATCGCACTCCCTCATGAGTGATTATCTTGTGGTTGGGTGTTTGTAGATGTTCAACTCTAGACAATGTCTTGTTGATTTGCTATAGTCTACACGTCAAGAATTGTTTATTTGTGTTCTGGTGTTGTTGAATGAACTAGAATTTGGGGGTGAGAGGAGCTGTATCGCTGGGGAAGACTCCAAGGATGTTCTCTGTCTAGAGACGGTTTCCTCAGCGGATAGGCTGATATTGTAGTTTCACGAGTCGGTTGCGCGTGGATTGTGGCCAGTTTCAGTGTTGGGTCAGAACGAGGATGTCTATTTTACGTTTACGGGCAGTCAAGGGGGGTTGTGTTGTGAAGCAGCGTATGTTGAAAGCGGCTTCGATATGTATGTTGGGTTCTTTAGTGACTCTCGCGGGCTGTGGGACCGAAAGCAACAGCAACAATGCAAGCCAAGTCACCAGTGGGGGGAAAGCTGCCAGCACGAAGCAGGTGCAGGCGCCCTTTCCTGGATGGGTGAAAGGTTTGCCAAAGATCACAGCACCAGAGGGGTTCAACTGGAAACAGTTTGCCGGTACACATTTGACTTTGATATCAGAGAATACGCCGCCATCTTCCGCGTTAGCAGATAATATCAAGCAGTTCGAAAAGGTCACAGGAATTACTGTGACGATAGAACAAAGTGACCTGAACACGGTGGCGCAAAAAGTGGCCTTGGACTTTGCTGCAAAATCGGACAAGTACCAGCTTATTTACGCGGATCCCTATCAGATTTTGTCCAAGTACTCATATGACTTCGTGGACTTGAACACGTTCAATAATGACCCTAATTTGCCTCACATTCCTGGTGGTTTAAAGGACTTTATCCAAAGCCAGTTGTTCGTGGACGGATATATGGGCAACATGCAACATCTTTACGCGGTGCCATATGACTGTCCAACCATGATTCTCTTCTATCGCAAGGACATCTTTGACAACCCAACGTACAAGGCTATGTTCAAGAAGGAAGAGGGCTTCGATTGGACTCCTGGCCCGAATTTGACGTGGCAGCAGTATTATACAATTGAAAAGTGGATCAACCAGAAAATAAAGCAAGGCGTTATCAAGGGAGTCAAGTACGCTGCCGGAGATCAAGCCAAACAATATGACTCCCTGCAGTGCGATTTCAGTGATCTTTTAGCCGCGTATGGTGGAGACTATTTTAAGTCTTCGAGCCTCGGTAGCCTTGGTGCTGCGAATCCGGGACCGTCTGCGATGGATTCGTCGAAAGCGATTGCGGCTGCCACTATGTACAAGAACATTGTTCAAGCTGCCGCTCCGGGTAGTACGTCGTGGGATTGGAACGGACTCGCTGAAGCTTTCGCCGCCGGTGATATTGCTATGGCGCCAGAATGGCACGAAGATGCCTCTATGATGGAGAACCCGGCCAAGTCGAAGGTTGTGGGTAAGGTTGGATACGCCATCCTACCACACGGTCCGGCTCGCAGCGCGAACATCTTTGGTGGCACCGGTATTGGAATTAACAAGAACGCGACATCCGAGGAACAAAAGGCTGCTTGGCTGTTTATAGTCTGGGCCACTTCGCCGCAATCGCAGTACATGATTCTGAAATCTAAGGATGGTGGAGAAACACCGACCCGTTACTCCGTATACAACCTGCCTGAAATTAAGAAGGGCATGACGCCTGGAACGCCGGAATCCAAGGAAATGCCCAATCTGTTGGCCATGAAGGCAACGCTGGAGGCGTGGAAGTCGCAGAATGTGTACATGCGCCCGAAGATCCCGCAGTGGCCGCAGGTGGACTCTATTGTGTTTACCGAGTTATCTAAGATGCTGGCAAACGAAGAAACACCGGCTCAGGCGATGAAAAATATCGCGCAGCAGACCAACCAGTTGACCGGTCAATAATCCGCAGGTACTGCAGGTACTAAAGTATGCAAGAAAGAACAATAGGGTTCAGGCTTATTGATGCACTGGACCCTGTTGTTCTCGTGAAAGGGGCGTAGCAACAACGTGGAATCGAATGCAAGCGAAGTGCGTAGCGATCACATGCTGTCGGTTGCTGGGCCCAAAGTCACTCGTAGACGGAAGCGCAGCAATACAACAGAGATATGGATGCTAACGCCGTCCATTGTCATCCTAGCCGTCATCAGCATGGTTCCATTTTTCTACATGATCTATGCCAGTCTAATGAATTACACGGTGAACCCGGATCAGCCGACGTTTTACCAGTTGCACAATTGGGTTTCGATATTGCGAGATTCGACTTATTGGCACTCATGGGAACGAACGGCGATATTTGTTATCATCGGCTTGGCAGTAGAGTTACTGGTCGGGACCGGAATTGCACTGGCCATCTACCATATTCCAAAAGGCCGCAATTTAATCGTTACATTGTGGATGCTACCGCTGTTTGTGGCACCTATCGTCACCGGTTTACTCGGCAGGTTCCTGCTTAACACTACGTATGGTATGTACGCGTGGTTTTTACAATTGGTTGGCATAAAGACGGATATCCTGGGTACCACCTCTACGGCAATGCCGGCCATTATTCTAATGGACGTATGGGAGTGGACGCCCTTAATCACAATTATTGTCTTGGCTGGGCTGCAGTCGATGCCGGAGGAACCGCTAGAAGCGGCGGACGTAGACGGGGCGAACTATTGGGCCAAGCTCCGTTACGTAATCTTGCCCCTGGTGTCGCGAACTATTGTCGTGGCACTATTGATTCGGTCGATGGATATCCTCCGTTATGTGGATACTATTCTCATTACTACGGAGGGGGGGCCCGCCGACTCCACTAAGACTATTGGTTACTATCTGGTTCAGGTCGCATTCCAATTCCAAGACTTCGGTCGAGCCGCAGCTATCGGTTTTACCATGTTAATTGTGAGTATTTTCTTGGGCAGGACGTTCATTCGGATCTTCGCGAGGGGTGAGCAGTGATGGGCAGGAGTCGTGCTGGAAAGAAGCGGAGTTCCGTGGGAACAACTCTCATTTATATCATCGTCGTCATCGCGCTTATATGGGCGTTATTGCCAATTCTTTGGATGGTTCTCTCGTCGTTAAAGACACAAGCAGGAATGTTCTCAATGCCTCCGAAATTCTTTTTTAAGCCTACATTTGACACGTATCGTCAGATGTTCTCATCGACCGGGAATTTCGGACATTACCTGTGGAACAGTGTGGTAGCGTCGGTATTGTCCACAATCATTTCCCTGGTCTTGGGGACACTAGGTGGCTTCGCTCTCGCACGAGGGAATTTCAAGCGCGAAAGTGATCTTTCTTTTTGGGTGATTAGTACACGCATGGCACCTATCCCGGCTGTAATGCTGCCCTTGTATTTGATGTTCTCCAAGCTTGGCCTCATTGGCACTATGACGGGGCTGGTATTCGCCTATACGACATTCAATCTTCCATTTGCATTATGGATCATGATGACCTTCTTCAGGGACATCCCGCCGGCACTTGAGGAGGCAGGGATGGTGGACGGGTGCAGTAAGTTTGAGGCATTCTGGAGGGTAACGTTACCTATGGCGGCTCCCGGTTTGGTGGCAACTGGCATTCTGTGCTTGATGTTTGCCTGGAATGACTATTCATTCGCCTCCGTGTTTACTGGGCAGAGCACGCAGACTGTACCGGTTGCAGCGTCCTTGCTAGTTTCTCAGGAAGGTGTCCAATGGGGACAGGCGATGGCCACGGGGACCATCATCATCCTGCCGATGGTGATTGCCGGTATCTTCGTCCGTAAGTACCTGGTGCGCGGTCTTTCGATGGGAGCAGTGAAATGATGTCTACGCATGACCACTGTGGCTAATTAGCAAACAGTCGAGTGGCGTAATTATACATGCGAAACAGAAATAAGGGAGGGAAAGCGAGATGGCTATCGAAGTTAAGTCTACCTCGTCTACCGTAACCCAGGTGCCCAAGCAGATGTGTGCTGCCGTGTTGGAGCGACCGTTTCAGGTGAGTATAAAGGAACTGCCAGTACCTGAGCTGGGGAGTCACGAAGTACTCGTAAAGGTGATGGCGGTCGGGGTATGCGGATCTGACGTGCATTATTACGAACACGGACGCATCGGAGACTTTGTCGTGAAGAAGCCCATCATTCTGGGACACGAGTGCGCAGGCATCGTGGTGGATGTAGGCAGTCAGGTTTCGCGCGTGAAGGTGGGGGATCGTGTAGCGGTAGAACCTGGCGTTACCTGTGGTCGCTGTGACGCCTGCAAATCGGGCCGCTACAATCTGTGCCCGGAGGTGCAGTTTCTAGCGACACCTCCATATGACGGGGCGTTTGTGGAATATATCAAGCATCGCGAGGACTTCGTGTTTCAGATTCCAGATAGTCTCTCGTTTGAAGAGGCGGCGTTAGTCGAGCCGTTGTCGGTGGGTATTCACGCCTGTAGGCGGGCGGGTGTCCAGCCTGGATCGCGCGTCGCGGTAATGGGTATGGGCCCCGTGGGCCTGCTAACTGTGGTTGCAGCCAAAGCGTTTGGGGCGTCGGAAGTGTACGTCACGGACTTAGAGCCCATTCGGCTGGAGGCAGCGAAACACCTTGGAGCCTCCGTGGCGGTCAATGTGCAGGAGCGGGACCCGGTGGAGGTCATACGCGAAATGACAGATGGTGCAGGAGTGGATGTGGCCGTGGAGACTGCTGGCAACCCACGGGCTTTGCAGTCTGCTCTCATGTCCTTGAAGCGTGGCGGTCGGTTGGGTATCGTGGGGTTGCCGGCACAGGACGAGATTGGAATGAACGTACCATTCATCTCAAGCTTTGAGGTGGACATCTTCGGGGTATTCCGATATGCAAATACGTACTCGCAAGGTATCAAGTTTCTTGCTTCAGGAAACTATGACGTGAGAAGTCTGATTACAGATCAGTATCCGCTAGAGAAGGCGAAAGACGCTTTGGAACGAGCGCGGACCAACAAGAGCGGGAGCTTGAAGGTGATGGTCTATCCTAATGGTCTTCCGGCAAACAATTGAGTTGCCTACTATATGGGGTCTGTCGTCATGTTGAACATTGAACGTCAAGCGCGCATTACCGAGTTAATCCGTGAAAAACGAATGGTCTCCGTCGCGGAGTTGATGGAACTGTTCTCCGTGTCGGACATGACTATTCGACGAGACCTAGATGTCCTGGAGCGGAAAGGCATCGTTCGCAAGGTTTACGGAGGAGCGGTGCTGGCGGATCTGGTGCTGGCAGATTACGTTCTCGGTGCACCTCATGAATACTCCATGGTAGCTCGGGAAACAGCGCGCGTAGAGGCCAAGAGAGCGATTGCCAAGGAAGCGGTGTCGCTGATCCAGCCCGAAGATGTGATACTGCTCGATGCCGGATCGACCACGTTGCAGGTCGCCAAGGCGTTTCAGCCGTCACCTGATCAAGTGGTCATCACCAATTCCATTCCCATCGGTCTGGAACTGATGGGGAAGCCGGTCAGCCTCCATTTGATTGGAGGCGACCTGCGCTCAGCCACTCAGTCAACTGTGGGTCCTAAGGCGAAGGCGTTTCTGACTGACTTGCGGGCACGCAAGGTTTTTCTTGGTGCTTCGGCGCTGTCCTTAGAGAACGGGTTGATGAATTTCAACCTATACGAGGCGGAGATCAAGCAAGAGATGATACAGTGTTCCGAACAGGTAATTCTTGTTGCGGATTCGAGCAAGTTCGCCGCCCAATCGTATTACACGTTTGCACAGTGGAAAGATGTTGATGTGTTTATTACGGATTCCGAAATCTCTCTGACTGTCGTCCGTAAACTTGAGGAGCGAGGGGTGCGAGTGGTTATCGCGGGAAGTTCAAGTCTCGGGCGACACGCGTGACCTCCCCACATCTGGATTGACATTCGAGTTAAGGCGGAGTGTATGAAGAGTGAAAGCAGCCCGGTTAAATCGGTTGTTTGGACCCGACGGGAAATGTTTTGACGTTGCCATAGATCACGGATTTTTCAATGAAAACAGTTTCCTGCAAGGAATTGAGAACATAGAGAAGGCAGTGGTAACCATCGCGGATGCGGGTCCCGACGCTATTCAATTAAGTCCGGGACAAGGCCCCATCCTACAGTCGATAAAAGGGAAGCACAAACCGGCTCTGGTCATGCGGACTGATGTAGCAAATGTCTACGGACGCAAGCTGCCTGACTACCTCTTCAGTCAACTAATTGAGGACGCAGTGGAGCATGCTGTGCGCCTGGACGCTGCGTGCGTAGTGGTGAACCTGCTCTGGTTGCCGAACCAGCCGAAACTGTATCATCAGTGCGTCGCCAATGTCGCCAAACTCCAGCTTCAATGTGAGAGATATGGGATGCCACTAATGGTGGAACCGTTGGTCATGCAGCCGAACGAGGTAGCCGGAGGCTATATGGTGGACGGCACTCTGGAGAAAATTGTTCCACTCGTACGCCAGGCTGTCGAGCTTGGTGCAGATGTCATCAAGGCAGACCCTTGTGATAATGTGGAAGATTTTCACTATGTGGTGGAAGCGGCAGGCGGCCGTCCTGTGCTGCCTCGGGGTGGCGGCAAAGCGTCGGAAGAAGACATCCTGCGGCGCACGCACGCCCTGATGCGACAAGGTGCCTCCGGAATAGTGTACGGGCGCAACGTCCTCCAATCCGACGATCCACAGGCGATGACACGGGCGTTCTTGGCCATTGTGCACGGCGGGGCAAGTGTGGAGGATGCCCTGCGGATCCTCAGGAAAGAGGTGTAATCGATTGGCACAGAGGCGAGTGCTGCGCTTTGGTGTCATCGGAGCCGGGTTGATGGGACGAGAGTTCGCAAGCGCTGCGATGCGCTGGTGCCATTTGGACGGGTTGGATTTTGCACCGTCGATTGTCGCTGTGTGTGACGTGAATGAGCGAGCGACACGTTGGTTCGAAGACAACGTGCCGACGGTGGAGCGCGTCACACGCGACTACCATGAGTTGCTGGCCGATCCTTCCGTCGACGCCGTGTACTGTGCCTTGCCGCATCATCTGCACGCGCGTACATATGTGGATGCAATCCGAGCGGGTAAGCACCTGATGGGTGAGAAGCCGTTTGGCATCGACGAGGTGGCCAATCAGCAGATTCTGGCGATGTGCCATGAGAATCCAGAAGTATTGGTGCGGTGCTCGTCTGAGTTTCCGTTTTTTCCCGGTGCATATCAAATCGCCAAGTACGTCCAAGAGGGGCGATTTGGACGGTTGATTGAGGTGGAAGCTGGATTCTGGCATTCTAGCGACTTGAATCCTGACAAAGAAATAAATTGGAAGAGATTGGTGAAAACCAACGGCGCTTACGGGTGTATGGGGGACCTCGGACTGCATGTGGTACATCTTCCGTTCCGCTTTGGTTGGAGACCTCGCAACGTCCGGGCGGTGTTGTCGAACATTGTGACGGAGCGGCCGGACGGGCATGGCGGACGGGTGGCGTGCGACACATGGGACAACGCCCTCTTACTGTGTGAGGCGGAGGCGGCGAATGGGGATAGGTTTCCTATGACGCTGTCGATGAAGCGGATAGCGCCGGGCCACGCGAATACGTGGTTTTTGCGCATCATTGGGACACGGTTTTCGGTAGAATACAGCACAAAAAACCCAAAGCAACTGTTGACACTGCGGTATCAACCAGGCGCTGCGCAATCATGGGAGGTGACGGATGTAGCACACGAGAGCGCGTACCCATCTATCACAGGGCCTATATTTGAATTCGGATTTTCAGATTCTATCTTGCAAATGTGGGCGGCCTTTTGTGACGAGGTAGTGAACGGGGTTGAGATGAGACAGCCGATGCGTTGTGCGACTCCAGAGGAGACCGCGCAGAGTCACCGCCTGTTCACTGCGGCGCTCGTGTCACACGCCACAGGGGAGACGGTAAGTCTCCTGGAGTGAGCGGGGAGGATGGCACGATGAAGGAAGTGCATGCTTCGGGGATCCAGTACCGGGCAGACCACTCCGCTGCAGGCGCTGGTAAGCCTGTTGTCATGGTAGCGGGGCATGTCTGTCTGGATGTGATTCCAGACATGTCGGACAGTCGCGTAGGGTTTCGAGATTTCGCGCCGGGCCGACTGTTCGAGATCGGGCCGACACACTTCGCAGCGGGGGGGGCGGTGGCAAACACGGGTGTTGCTGTACATCACCTCGGCATTCCAGTCCGCTTGGTTGCGAAAGTTGGTACGGATCCGTTCGCGGTTCAGGTTCGGGAGATGCTGCAGCGGCAAATCGGCCGTGCGCCGTGTGATGGGGGGAAAGGTGGTGCGGGCGCAAATGGTTCCGAAGAGTCGTCCGAATTGTGTTTGGTTGTGGATGAAGAGGCGCAAACCTCGTACACCGTTGTGCTGAATCCGCGTCACACCGATCGACTGCTGTTACACTATCCGGGTACCAATGATACGTTTTGCGCGGCCGATGTCGCGCCCGATTTGTACTCGGGTATAGAGTTGTTTCATTTCGGTTATCCCCCGCTGATGCGGAGGCTGTACGAAGACGGCGGGGAGGAATTATCAGCGTTGTTTCAGTCGGCTCGGAGAGCAGGGGCTGTGACGTCGCTGGACATGGCCATGCCGGATCCGGATCGCCCTTCAGGGCAGGCAGATTGGGTGGGCTTTTTGCAACAGGTCCTACCGCATGTCGATCTGTTTATGCCCAGTGTCGAGGAACTCATGTACATGTTGGCACGGCAGCGCTACGACGCTATCCGTAGGCAAGGCGGGGAATTCGTCAGCTACGTGACAGCAGATGACCTAGCCACGGTTGCGGACCTGGCCCTGTCGATGGGGGCCAATGTGATTGCAGTCAAATTGGGAGAACAAGGACTATACCTGCGTACCCGCGGCGTGCACCAACCGAATGGACGAGCTCCCGGAGATGACGCGCGTCCCGCATGGTGGCAAGCCGCATGGGAAGATCACGGCTGGTCAGGTCGAGAATTGTATGCACCCTGTTTCCGGGTGAACGTCGCGGGGACAACGGGAGCCGGTGATTGCACTATCGCTGGATTTTTGGCGGCACTCCTCCGTGGTATGTCGCCAGAGCGAGCTATGATCACGGCGCTAGCGGCGGGCGCATGCAATGTCGAGCAGGCGGACGCGACGAGCGGGATCATTCCTTGGGACCGGCTGCAGAGTCGCATCGCCGCAGGCTGGAAACAGCATCCTCCAGCGTCAGGATTTCGCGGTTGGAAGCCAGGAGCTGGCGTGCTCAGAGGACCAGGGGATATGTGCGGATCCTATGGGTGACATATGGGTGACATACGTTAAGCATATCTTCGTATGTTACGAATCAAGCTCCTTGATGTGAGTCGGTTCGTGGAGACAAATGGGCTCCACATGGCACGGGATTTCACGCAGTATTGTCGTCCAGACGGGCGGCAGGCTGGTTTGTCTTTGCGCGGTCGCCACCAGTGCGATCGCCATTCCCCCACTATCAACACTCGGTACCCTCATCGTCCGGCGCTGCAACGTGTTTCGATTTGGGCGTTACAAACACCTCTGCGCCGACAATTGCATACGTCCAGTTGTCCCAATAGATCCTGGATGTTCTTGAAATTCCACGACTGTCCAGGTTGCCCGATTCATATTAGCACACATTCCCAAGCTCCGTATGGTACGGAACCTCGAAGGCGATTGGCGTGAGTTAGCCTGTGGCCTTTTGAAAACCTCGGTCGATGCGAAACCCTGCCGGGTCTGGGCACTCGCCCGTGACCGATAGCGGGGGCGTGCTAGTTGATTTTATATTGGTGAATTTTTTGGCTAATTTTAATTTGAAAAATAATTTAGCGTTCAAGAAATGGGCACCATATGTGGGCCTAGACACGGAAACGCACAATCCGTATCATCAATCATGAAACCGATATCATATTTCGCTATATCTTGCGGAATTGTTTTATCGCACGATAATCCTCTTCATTGTTGATTTCCACAGCGATCATCCTGGCCCAGGAGCGAATACGCTCCTCCTCTAGGATCTTGAGAATAAGTGCGTCCATCCAATATGAACGGATAGCGATGGTCCCGGGAACTGCTATTCCAATTGAATTCAGGCGTTGTTTACACATCTCTGATATAGCTCCGTCGCAAACTGATCGTTTCTCGTTCGGGCACTCTTAGGATCAGCGTCCCCACACAAGTCGTGAGCGCACGGGGTACCGTTGCGATAGCTCTGGTTTTCTTTATTCTATTCGTACGGAACTGCCTTGAACTGCTCTTTCACCTGAGTCAGGGTCTGGCTGATGACATGCTCTATCAGCTACACTACACTCCCATCCCACAAAAACAGGCTACCAAAAATCTTATCGTCCACGGTTTGGGAGTGGCCATCTTCTTTCTCTTCTGTTGATGTATCCTTGTCTATCTCGCATTCTACCAAAGGAAGAGCACATGACTCATTTTATGTCACCTGATATCATCTGTTTTACACAGCATACCGGACATAACACGATTGTATTTTAGGTCTCCTCAGCTCTTGCGGATACTGACACGATAAACAAGTTGTTACTTTAGATACTAACAGATACCAACGGAGTCACGCTAGATTCTAGCTTCTGGATCTTTGTTTTTATTTGTTTATAGTATTGACTTGCGTCTTGTTTTATATATAATTTGGTCGATAGAAACCGCTTACTATAGTTTGTTTATGCATGATTTAATGTGGGAAGGGGAGTTTATGGTGGGTAATTCTGTGCAGACTATGCCGTCTTCGGAAGCGGTTACTAGAAAGCAGTGGAAATGGACTGCAGTAGCTTCAATGGCCAATTACATTGATGCAGGGTCGATTGTCGCTGGTGCATCTGGGTTGAGCATCTGGGCTACACAATTTCATATGAGCAACAGTTTGGTGGGGGTTCTAGGAGCCTTTAGTTCAAATGCGATTTCGGCTGGAGTAGGGGCGCTTATTGGCGGAAGAATCTGTGATGTTTACGGCCGTAAAAAGATATATACTTGGGATTTACTTGTCTATTCGTTTGGTATATTGTGGATTATATTTGCTGTTAAGGTTTGGATGTTAATTGTGGGATACATTGTCGTCGGGTTAGCCGTAGGTGCGGATGTCCCGGCTTCCTGGACACTGATTGCAGAGTTGGCACCCAGTAAATCTCGAGGAAAAATGAGCGGATTTGCTCAAGTGCTATGGAATCTCGGGCCCGTTATCACTTTGCTGCTGGCATTGTTCTTATCGCCTTTAGGTGTGTTGGGAGTCAGATTGCTGTTTGTGCACCTGTTGATTGTCGCCGTTATTACATGGGCCTTACGCAGGGGCGTGGTCGAATCCGAACGATGGAAGCGGGCCGTGCAGGTTGAGTCTGGTTCCGTCGGTGGGACTGGGAGCTCCAGACGAGTGCTTGCATCGTCTGACTTGAAGCAATTGCTTTCGAACCGAGTGCACTTGGGTGGTCTTGTCTTTTGCATTGTTATGTATGGATTATGGAATCTCGTGGCGGGAACCAATGGATTCTTCTTGCCGTATATTCTGCATACGGTGGGATCGGAGTCGCAGGCCACAAGTGTCGAACTCCAGTGTTTTAACTTCCTTCTCACCGTTCTAAGCACTTTACTTGTATTTATGCCACTTAATGATCGAGTGAATCGTCGTTGGCTGTTTGCAATCTCAGCAGTGCTGCAGGTTATTGCTTTCTTGCTGTTTGTTCTATTCGACTTAAACACTTGGATAGCTTTAATTAACGTTATCCTCTATGGTATTGGCTTCGGGTTTGGGCAGCAGCCTTTCTTTCAGTTATGGTCCGGGGAGTTGTTTCCTACAAAGTTGCGCAGTACGGCCCAGGGATTCATGTTTGCTGTTGTGCGTATCGGTTTGGGGCTTTGGAGCTTCTTTGTGCCGATCCTGACGGCTACCGGATTTCATACTTTAGCGCTTATTCTTACCATGATGCTCGTCGTCAGTTCCTTGGTCGGCCTTATTTTTGCACCTAGGACTGAAGGGAAAACGCTTGAAGAAATCGAATTGGAGCGTACTGGAAATATTCACCGTACAACAGCCCCTTCCTCGACGTCTTCTCCCAACTTTTAAATGACTACGACAAGGGGGTGTAGAGTTGTGAATCCAATTAAAGTACCACGGCAACCGCGTATTGGATTATATTCCATTGGTCTACATGCTTACTGGAATCAGTTTGAGGGGCTTAGAGAGCGCCTGGTTGCGTATGGGAAATTCATTGAAAGCAAGCTGGCGGAATACGCCGAGGTCTATAATTTCGGACTGGTGGATACAGAGCAGCGAGGGCGTCGAGCCGGTGAATGGTTTAATGAGAAAAACGTTGATTTGATTTTCTGTCATGCGGCTACGTATGCGACAAGTTCTGTAGTGCTTCCGGTGCATCAGATCTGTCACAGCCCGGTTGTCGTGTTGAATCTGCAGCCAACACCGCAGATCAACTACTCCCAGGCGCACACTGGTGAATGGCTCGCTCATTGTGGTGCGTGTCCTGTGCCGGAAATTTCGAATGCCTTTGAGCGGGCAGGCATTCGCTTCCGGGGTGTGAACGGTTTGCTGGGTATGCGTCATACTCCTTCTGAGTCGTTGTCTCACGAAAGTACAGCGGATCGCCCAGAGGCTGTGCGTGCTTGGCGAAAAATCGAGGAATGGGTACGAGCGGCCGGCGTGATCGCGAATCTACGTTCCAGTCGCTTTGGCTTTTTGGGGAATACGTATAGCGGGATGCTGGACCTGTACAGTGATTTCACGATGATACAGGCCCAAGCGGGAATACACATCGAAGTGATTGAGATGTGTGATCTAGCGCGTTTAGTACAAGAGGTTACGGCCGACGAAGTGCAGGCGAAGCTGCGCGACGTGCATGAGTTTTTCACTATATCGGGCGATTCGCCTTCAGATCCCATTGCAAAGCGACCAACGCCAGAACAATTGAGATGGGCATGCACGGTTGCCGCTGCTCAGGAGAAATTGGTTCGTCAATACGATCTGCATGCTTTGACCTACTACTACCACGGTGCTCCAGGCGGGGAATATGAAAAATTGCAAGGTGGATTCATCTTAGGACATTCACTGCTCACTGCCCGGGGCATTCCTTGTGCTGGCGAAGGGGACATAAAGACAGCTTTGGCAATGAAAATCTGTGACCTCCTCGGTGTCGGGGGGAGTTATTCCGAAATTGTCGTCATTGATTATGAGCACGAAACCATCCTTCTAGGACACGATGGTCCATTTCACATTGCTATTGCGGAGGGTAAGCCAATTCTGCGGGGTATGGGGCTCTATCACGGAAAGCAGGGAACAGGCATCTCTGTGGAGGCCAAGGTGAAGCATGGACCAGTAACGACTCTTAACGTCACGCAGGTCAGAAGCGGTCACCTCAAACTCATCGTGAGCGAAGGCGATTCCGTCCCAGGCCCGATAATGAACATCGGCAACACGCAGACTCCCGTGCGCTTTCGGTTGCATCCAGACGATTATATGGAGAAATGGTTCAGAGAGGCGCCGACGCATCACTGTGCACTTTCAATCGGGCACAATTCTGGTATATTAAAGAAAGTAGGGGAATTATTGGGTTGGGAAACAGTAGTGCTATAGGTATGTGATGAGGGGAGGAGAGGGGTTGCTTGTGCCCTGCATCCTGGCTGAATTTGTGTGGAGGTGAACATTGTGGAGAGACGAGCGTTTAGGTTAAGGATTCTGCCAGGTACGGAAACTGATTATGAGGCTCGGCATCAAGCAGTATATGAGGACCTGCTTCGAGCTTTTCAGGAGGTGGGTATCAAAACGTACAGCATATTCAGGGACGGGACAACGCTCTTTGCATACATGGAGGTCGATGGCTTTGAGTCAGCCATGAGGAAGTTGGATGAACATCCGGCCAATACACGCTGGCAAGAGTTCATGTCTGATATCCTAATTCGTGATGAGCACGGACAAACGATGCAGCTTCTTCCCGAGGTCTTTCACTTTCAATCGGATGTAGATGTATATGACGAAAATTGAGTATCGATAGTCTGATGTTCTTTGTTTGTATTTACTTATGTTTGTTTATTGGGTAACATAGAGTCTGAACACAGGGGATTGCTAATTCGTTAGACGTGTATTTGCGAGGGACGGCTAAAGGTCGGTTTCGATATGTCTTTAGTGCTTCTCCCCTGCGAGGTGAAGGAGCACGCATTTCGAAGGTTACTGTTGCGTGGAAATATACCGTCAGGAGCGAGTCCAATGATAGACAGTGCCTGCAACTTTGCGCATACGGTTGCATCGACCGATCGTCTACAAGAAATCAAATCAAAACTCAAATCCCTCATCATCGAAACACCATCCTGGGGATACGCCAACAGCGGTACGAGGTTCAAGGTGTTTCGGCAGCCCGGTGTTCCTCGCAATCCGTATGAAAAACTCGAAGACGCGGCGCTTGTGCATCGCCTGACGGGTGTGTGTCCCAAGGTGGCCATCCACATTCCGTGGGACCACGTCGACGACTACCGGGACTTGAAAGCCTACGCGGAACAGCTCGGTCTCCAAATTGGAGCGGTCAACCCCAATCTGTTTCAGGACGACGACTACGCGTTGGGGAGTGTCTGTCACCCGCGAAAAGAGGTGCGCGAGAAGGCTGTGGCCCACATGCTCGAGTGCGTCGAGATCATGAGGACGGTTAACTCGGACGTGCTCAGCCTGTGGATCGCTGATGGAACCAACTATCCAGGACAGGACGACTTTCGCAAGCGGAAGCATTATTTGGTCGAAGCACTGGAGCGTGTCTACGCGGAATTGCCGGAAGGTGCCCGGATGCTTATCGAGTACAAGTTTTTCGAACCTGCGTTTTACCATACGGACCTGCCCGATTGGGGCACCGCGTACAGTTGTTGCCTGAAGCTGGGGGATAAAGCCCAGGTGTTGGTTGATCTGGGCCACCACCCGCAAGGGACGAACATTGCGCACGTTGTGGCTACCCTGTTGGACGAGGGCAAGCTGGGTGGTTTCCACTTCAACAACCGAAAATACGCGGATGATGACCTGATGGTTGGCTCCATCGATCCCTATGAACTCTTTCTCATTTGTCTCGAGTTGGTGGGCGCGGAAGACGACCCTGACACTGCGGCCTGTGCGTCACGGGTAGCCTACATGATTGACCAGTCCCACAACATCGAGTCGAAAATTCCGGCCATCCTGCGCTCGGTTGAAAACATCCAGGTGGCGTTCGCCAAGGCGTTGTTGGTGCCGCGCCAAGAACTTGAGGACGCGCAGGCGGAAGGCGATGTCATTCGCGCCGAACGCATTCTGTACGACGCGTTCCAGACGGATGTGCGACCGTTGTTGGCCCAAGTGCGCGAAGAGCTCGGCGTGCCGCAGGATCCGCTGGCGGCGTACCTGCACAGTGATGAGGAGAAAAAGCGATTGCAGCGGGGGACTGGGGGGCAAGGGTGGACGTGATGGCCAGGTGGCGCGGCTTTGCGGCGGATTTGGGGGCGAGCAACGGGCGCACAGTGCTGGGGGAGTTTGACGGACGAGTGCTCTTGCTGAAGGAATTGACCCGCTTTCCCAATCAGCCAGCCACATTGGGCGATACGGTGTATTGGGATTTTCCCCGGCTGTTCCACGAGGTGTGGGTTGGTCTGTTGGCGGCTCGACAGCAGGGTGGGATTGACAGCCTCGGTATCGATACTTGGGCGGTAGACTTTGGCTTAATTGATGGTCACGGGGAATTGGTCGCGAATCCCCGGCACTATCGAAACCCACAGTTCGTAGCGGCCATGACACAGGTGTTGGCTTCTATCTCCAAGCATGATTTGTTTCGGCGGACGGGCATTCAAATCCTGCCCATCAATACCATTTTTCAACTCGCTTACTTGCGTACCGAGCGTCCGCAGCTGTTGGACTGCGCGCGGCATGCGGTGCTGTTGCCCGATCTTTTCACGTTTTATCTGACGGGCGAGCTGGTGAGCGAGTTCACCGATGCCACCACAACGCAGCTGCTGCGTCAGGGCACGTTGGATTGGGACGGCGATTTGCTTGCCGCGCTCGGGATTCCGTCGGATCTGCTGCCGCCCGTGGTACCGCCGCTGCACCGGCTCGGGAGCCTGCGTCCCCGCTTGCAGGCGCAACTGGGAGCCGGTCGCGTCGATGTCGTGAATGTGGCGGAACACGACACCGCCTCCGCCATTCTCGCGTTGCCGTCAGGCGCGCGCAAAGTGGCCTACATCTCTAGCGGTACGTGGTCGCTGGTCGGCACACTCGTCCCGCGGCCGCTCATTACAGAGGTGACCGAGCAGTTTAACTTCACCAACGAAGGCGGTGTCGGCAACTACCGACTGCTAAAAAATGTAATGGGTTTGTGGTTGTTACAGGAAGTGCGCCGTCTTTGGACGCGTCAAGGCCGCGATGTGTCGTTTGCCGATATGGTGGCCATGGCCGAGCGGGCCGCTCCAATGGCCTGCGTGATCGATCCGGACGCGGAGGTCTTCCTGGCGCCGGACGATATGGTCCAGGCGATACAGGCTTTCGCGGCGCGAACGGGTCAACACATGCCTGAGGACGACGCAGCGGTGGTGCGCTGTATCCTCGAGAGCCTGGCGCTCAAGTACCGCTGGGTGCTGGAACGTCTGGAAGAGGCGACACAGAGCCGGTTCGATGCGATTCACGTGGTGGGGGGCGGGGTGAACAACACCGCCTTGTGCCAGTGGACGGCTGATGCTACAGGCAAGCCGGTGGTGGCGGGACCGGCCGAGGCGACCGTGGTCGGGAATCTGTGTGCGCAGTTGATTGCGCAAGGGGAGTTGAGCGGGGTGGACGAGATCCCGGCGCTCATCGGCCGCTCGTTTGCCCAGACGACATACACGCCGCGCCCAGACGATGGGCGCTGGGCGTTCGGTTATGAGCGGCTCGTTGCGCTCATGGAACAGACAGAGCCCATGCCGGCCGACGCCCGTACGGGCGGATCGGGGCAAGGGCGACAGGTGAAAGGAGATACGTGTTGATGACGGCAACCGTTGTTCAGACTTCTTTGCGGCAACTGGTGGTTCGCTCAAACCGGTTGGGCTCCGACCGGTCCGTGTGCAACTGGGGCGGCGGGAACACATCGATGAAGACGGTGATGACCGACTTTCGGGGTCGTCAGGTCAAGGTGCTTTGGGTCAAGGGGAGTGGCTCCGACTTGGCCGACGCGACTGAGAAAAACTTTACGGCGTTGCGTTTGGATGACATCATGCCGTTGCTTGAGCGGGATGAGTTAAGTGACGAGGAGATGGTGGAGTACCTCGCTCACTGCATGCTGGACGCGCGCCACCCGCGGTCTTCCATTGAGACACTCCTGCACGCGTTTCTCCCGTTCCCGCATATTGACCACACGCATCCGGACAGCATCATCTCCCTTTGCTGCGCCGACAATGGCCGCCAGTTGGCCGAGGAGTTGTTCGGCCAGCGAATGGTCTGGGTGCCGTATGTGCGTCCGGGCTTTCAATTGTCGAAGATGATTGCCGAAGCGGTGGCGGCGAATCCGGCGTGTGAATTGGTCTTGATGGAGAAACACGGCCTCATCACGTGGGGGGACACCTCGGACGCCTGCTACGAAAACACCCTGCGGGTGATTCAGGAGGCGGCCGATTACATTGCCGCCCGGATGAACCCGCAAACCGTGTTCGGCGGCTCTAGGCATCCGTCCCTCCCGAGCGAACAGCGTCGGCAAGTCGCCGCGGCGGTGCTGCCTGTCATCCGCGGCCTGGTGTCGCAAAAGCAGCGGGCGATTCTCACCTACGACGATAGCGACGATTTGCTCCAGTTCGTTAACAGCCAGGATGCTCCAGAACTTTCGCAGGTGGGGGCCGCCTGCCCGGATCACCTTGTCCATACGAAGCGGGTCCCGCTGTATGTCGACTGGCAGCCGGAGAGTGGGGATGTGGAGCAGCTGGTCGAGCGTCTGCGGGTCGGAATGGAGCGGTATGCAGCCGAGTACAGCGAGTATTTCCGGCGACATACAGATGGTAACCAGTCTATGGCCGATCCGTACCCGCGCGTGATTCTCATTCCCGGGCTCGGGGTCATCGGCACGGGTAAGACGAAGAAAATGGCCAATATCGCGGTGGATCTTTACCGGCGGGCGGTGGCGGTGATGAAAGGGGCGAGCACGCTCGGGCGGTTTGTGTCCCTGGATGAGCGGGAGTCGTTCCGCGTGGAGTATTGGCCGCTTGAACTCTACAAACTATCGCTCGCCCCGCCGGAGAAAGAGTTGTCGCGGCAGGTGGCGTTTGTCACCGGCGGTGCGGGAGGCATCGGCAGCGCGACCGCCGAGCGGCTGGCGGCCGCCGGCGCGCACGTGGTCATCGCGGATATCAACACGGAGCGCGCGCAGCAGGTGGCGGGGGAACTGGCGGATCGCTTTGGTGAAGGGACAGTCACCTCGGTGTACCTGGACGTGACCAGGGAGGAATCGGTCGAGGAGGCCCTGCGGGCGACAATCCTGGCGTACGGCGGCCTGGACCTGCTCGTGTCGAACGCGGGCCTGGCCAGTTCCGCGGCGGTCACGGAGACCACGCTGGACGAATGGAACCGTAACCTGGCCGTGCTGGGGACCGGGTACTTCCTGACCTCGCGGGCGGCGTTCGCCACTTTGCTGCGGCAAGGCATTGGCGGCAGCATCGTGTTTGTCGCGTCCAAAAACTCGGTGTACGCGGGCAAGGACGCGGCGGCGTACAGCAGCGCCAAGGCCCTGGAGGTCCATTTGGCGCGCTGTTTGGCGGTCGAGGGCGGCCCGTACGGTATCCGCGTCAATTCGGTGCTGCCGGACGCGGTCCTGCAGGGATCGCAGATCTGGAACTCCAGCTGGCGTGAGGAACGGGCCGCCGCCTACGGGATTTCCCCGGACGAACTGGAAGAGTATTATAAAAATCGGACCCTCCTCCATGTCAACGTGGTGCCGGAAGACATTGCTGAAGCTGTTTTGTTCCTGGCGTCCGACAGGGCGGCTAAGACGACGGGATGCATGTTGACCGTGGACGGAGGCGTGGCCGCCGCGTTTACGAGGTAGTGCAATGAAAACCACCTATGGTAAGTCGGTGATGAATTCGATGTTGATGGCAGACCGGCACCGCCGCATTGTGGAGCTTGTCGAGCGGGAGGGGAGTGTGCGCGTCTCTGAGCTGAGCGAACTGTTTCAGGTAACGGAGGAGACGATACGGCGCGACCTGGATAAATTGGAGTCGGAAGGCAAGGTCCTGCGCACACACGGCGGAGCGGTTCGCAACGGGGAGCCGGGGTTGGAAATCCCGGTCTCGGAGCGGGAAATTGAACGGATTGAGCAAAAGCGCGCGATTGCCGAGAAGGCGATGGAGTGGATTGAAGCGGGAGACCACATCATGCTCGACGCCAGCACGACCGCCTGGCAGATGGCGAAGATTCTTCCTGACATCCCTTTGACGGTGGTGACCAATTCGGTCAAGGTGGTCATGGAACTGGCCGGCAAGGACAACATCCAGGTCATCTCGGTGGGGGGAAACCTGGCTGCCCGGTCGCTCTCCTTTGTCGGTCCGCTGGCGGAGCGCTCGCTAGACAGCTACCATGTGGGCAAACTGTTCATGTCTTGCGGGGGTTGCCACCTCGAGTACGGAATCAGCGAGACCACAGAGGAGCAAGCGCGAGTCAAGGCGAAGATGATTGCCAACGCCGACGAGGTCATCCTGTTGGTGGATTCGAGCAAGTTTCAAAAGCGCGCCTTCACGAAAATCGCGCCGGTGCGGGTGGCGGACATCCTGATCACGGACGCCGAGGTCGACCCCGGCATCGTTGAACAGGTCGAGGCTCTCTCTGTGTCCGTGCACAGGGTCGAATGAAGCGAGTCGCAAGGCGGATCGGCGGTTGGTTCGGACCGCATGCTCCGCCCGGTTCCTTTTGCCCGGTTTCCATTTCGTCTTGTCAAAGCCCTGCGGCTCTGCTATGGTGGTCACATCGAACAACTGCATAGAGCTCGTATAATGCGGGGGATACGGCCCGGCAGTCTCTACCAAACGACCGTAAATCGTTTGACTACGAGTGAAAGCGCGTCTAGGGTTCCGCGCAGGGGCAGCGTGCCGACAGGGCACGCGGGGATGGCGTGCGCCCATCAGAATGAGGCGCTTGGTGCGGCTTACTGCGTCTCCATTCGCTATGGCGTAGGTGCAACATCCCGTAGGCGGACTTGCGGTCTGGACCGAGCGACGCGCCCGCGCGGTCCATCCGCGCGGGACACCAGAGGGAGAAAAGCCCAGACGGACAGGTTTCACTTGCTGGAAACGGTGGTCGAACCTGTCGGTCTGGGTTTTTTTGTAGTGGCTTGGCATCCCCGCAGGACGTGGCCCCCTAACTTTTTCATGCCAGGAGTGTGATGACCCGTGCAGTCGCTTCAGCGCCGCATCCGGGAGGAAGGACGCGTACTGTCGCCGACCGTGCTGAAGGTCGATTCATTTCTCAACCATCAGGTCGATCCCGGTCTCATTCTGGACATTGGTAAGGCTTTTGCCGCGCGGTTTGCGGGTGAACGGGTGGACAAGGTGCTGACGGTCGAGGCCAGCGGTATCCATGTCGCGATGGCGACCGCGCTGTGTCTGGCTGTCCCGTTTGTCTACGCCAAGAAACGTCGCGCCCTCACGCAGGCGGGCGAGGCGTACTCCGTGCCGGTCGTCTCGTACACGCGCGGTGAGACGGTTCCTATCACCATCTCGAAGGCGTATCTGCGCGCGGGAGAGCGGGTGTTGATTGTTGACGACATCCTTGCGCGGGGCGGCGCAATCCTCGGTTTGTGTGAGATGGTCCGGCGCGCCGGAGCTCACCTGGTTGGGGTGGGGGTGGTCATCGAGAAAAGTTTTCAGGAGGGACGGCAGCAGTTGGACGCCCTCGGCGTACCAGTCTGCGCCCTGGTCCGCATTCGCCGTATGGACGCGGGCAGGATTGAATTCCTGGCCGAAGAGGATACGGCGGAGCCCGCAGCGGACAAGGCCCTGGGTGGGATATCTCCTTTGCAACGCCCACAACCCTATTTCTCACAGAACGGGAGTGGCTTTTGATGACGGTGACCGCTCAGACGCTGCGGCGCGCACAGGTGGCCACGCTCGGCCTGCAACACGTGCTGGCCATGTACGCGGGGACGGTCGTGGTGCCGCTGCTCATCGGCAGCGCCTTGAAGCTAAACTCGGCGCAGATGGCGTACCTGCTGGCCTCGGACCTGTTCACCTGCGGCATCGCCACCCTCTTGCAGGTCATCGGAACGCGCTTTGTCGGCATCCGTCTGCCGGTGGTGCTGGGCTGCACGTTCACAGCCGTCGCGCCCATCGCGGCCATCGGTCGGACGTCTGGGATGCCCGCTGTCTTCGGCGCCATCCTGGCGGCTGGCCTGATGGTCGTGTTGGTGGCGCCTGTCTTCGGCAAGGTGCTGCGCCTGTTTCCGACCGTGGTGACAGGGTCTGTCGTCACCATCATCGGTCTGTCTCTCATCCCGGTGGCCATGAACGACGCGGCCGGGGGCAGCGGCAGCTCCGACTTCGGCCGGCCGCTCAACCTCTGCCTGGCGCTCGGCACACTGCTGCTGATTTTGTTCCTTAACCGCTTCTTGACCGGTTTCGCCCGCTCCGTCTCCGTGCTCATTGGCCTCATCGCGGGCACGCTGGCGGGCTGGCTGCTTGGCATCGTCCACTTCGACGCCGTGGCCTCGGCCTCCTGGGTGAGTGTCGTGCACCCGTTCTACTTCGGAGTGCCGCGCTTCCAACCGATGGCTGTGCTGACGATGTGCGTGGTCTGCCTGGTCAGTTTAGTCGAGTCCACCGGCGTCTACTTCGCCATCAGCCGGGTCACCGGTCAATCCATCACGGAGGCGGACATCGTCAGAGGATTGCGGGCGGAGGGGCTGGCTATCCTGATTGGCGGCGTGTTCAACACCTTCCCGTATACCACCTTCTCGCAGAACGTAGGCCTGGTTTCGCTGACGCGCGTCAAGGCGCGCAGCGTCATCGTCGCCGCCGGGGTGATCCTGGTCATCCTCGGCTGTCTCCCCAAGCTGGCGGCGTTGGCGACGGTGATTCCCAGCGCCGTCCTTGGCGGTTCGATGATAGCCATGTTCGGCATGGTGGTCGCTTACGGCATGAACATCCTTTCGCACGTGGACTTTGGCCGCAATGAGAACCTGCTGGTGGTGGCCTGCAGCGTCGCGGTCGGATTGGGATCCGCTGTCGCCCCGCAGGTGTTCAGCCACCTCCCGGGATCCCTGCAGATGCTGCTGCAAAACGGGATTGTGAGCGGATCGGTCACGGCCGTGCTCCTCAACCTGTTTCTCAATCACCGCGGCGGGGCAGGGCAGATGTCCCCGCACGGGAGCCGGGAACCTCGGCCTGAACCGCGTGTCCCCCAGACGCTGGCGGAGTGAGCCTAGCGTCCGCTTATAGAGGCCGCTTGGCCGTGAGCTGTGGTTGCGCCCGGCGCCCCGCGCGTCGGGCGGTTCTGTTTCTCTCCCCTCACGTGAGCACGTGGCTTTCATAGAAATGACGCGCTTTTTCATAGTCACATAGGATTGCGATAATAATACCCGCGTGCTACCATCCAGATCAAAAGACACCCGTACACGGAAATGCCAGAGCGCGGGCTCGGTCAGGGCGTGACTGCGGCCGCAAGCAGGAGTGGAGATAGAGAATCAGGGGGTTCAGTCAGGACGACGCTTCTGATTCTGGACAAAACGCCAAAAAAGGAAAGGACGAACCAGGTGCGAAGGAGGAATGGCGTTTGGAGGGAAGCAAGTGTTCCGTCACGCTGTCGGTCAATGGGACGTCCTACACGCGGGAGGTGGAGGCGCGCCTCCTGTTGGTCCACTTCCTGCGCGACGAGTTGGGGCTGACCGGGACGCATGTCGGCTGCGACACAAGCCAGTGCGGGGCCTGCACCGTGCTCTTGGACAGAAAGGCGGTCAAGTCGTGCACCGTGTTGGCGGTGCAGGCGGACGGGTGTGAAGTGACGACAATTGAAGGCCTCGGCCGCATTGACAAGCTGCACCCGCTCCAGGAAGGGTTTTGGGAAAAACATGGGCTGCAGTGTGGATTTTGCACACCGGGGGTGATTATGACCGCGGCCGGGCTCCTGGATGAAAACCCGCATCCGACCGAGGAGGAGATCCGCGAGGGGTTGGAAGGGGTCATCTGTCGCTGCACCGGTTACCAGAACATTGTCCGGGCCATTCAGTACGCGGCCGACAGGACGCATCAGGCTGAACCTGAGCCCGTGGTCGAGGTGGCGGCCTCAGCGCCGACCGGCGCCCAAGACTCGCTGCGCCAGGAGGGGGAGGACGCATGAGCACGGTGTTTGGACAGGTGGTCAAGCGTCGCGAAGACCCACGTTTTATCACCGGCCGTGGGCAGTACACGGACGATGTGCAGCTGCCCGGTATGTTGTATGCAGCGATTCTGCGCAGCCCACACGCGCATGCGCGGATTGTCAGCCTCGACGTCGAGGGAGCCAAACGGGTTCCGGGGGTCGTGGCAATCTATACGGGGCGGGACCTGGCCGAGCCCATGGGCACCGTCCCGACGGCCTGGATTCCACCCGAATCCAGTCTGAAGACGCCCCCTCATCACGCGCTTGCGGTCGACAAGGTGCGCTACGTCGGCGACGGGGTCGCGATGGTGGTCGCCGACAGCCGTTACGCGGCGCGCGACGCGCTTGACCTCATTTCCGTGCAGTACGAAGTGCTGCCCGCCGTGGTGAACCAGGTGGAGGCGATGCGGGACGGGGCTCCTGTCCTGCACGAAGAGGCGCCGGACAACGTGGCCTTCCACTGGCAGATTGGCAACGTCACGGACGAGGTGTTCAATCAGGCGGAGGTCGTGGTTCGACACACCATCCGCCAGCAGCGGTTGGTGCCCAACCCGATGGAACCGCGTGCCTCGGTCGCTCAGTACAACCCAGCGACAGGGGAGTTGACAGTCTGGGTGACCTCCCAAAACCCGCACATCCACCGCTTCATACTCTCCGGCATTCTCGGCATCCCTGAGCATCGCTTGCGCGTGGTCGCAACCGATGTGGGGGGCGGTTTTGGTGCCAAGATCGCCGTGTACCCGGATGAAGCCCTGGTGGCGTTTGCGGCGATGGATTTGGGGCGTCCGGTCAAGTGGACGGAGGACCGGCGCGAGCACTTCCTGGCGACCACGCACGGCCGCGACCATGTGGAGGAGTTGGAACTGGCCGGTACACGCGACGGGCGCATCCAGGCTATTCGCGTTCGCGCCTATGCCAACATGGGAGCGTACCTGTCCACCGCGGCTCCTGGGGTACCCACCATCCTGTTCGGCCTGATTGTCCCTGGGCCGTACACGATTCCGTACGTCGGCGTGGACGTGTATGGGGTGTTCACCAACACCACACCCACCGACGCCTACCGGGGCGCTGGACGGCCGGAGGCGACGTACCTGCTGGAGCGCATGGTTGATTTGTACGCCCGAGAAATCCGCATGGATCCAGTCGAGGTGCGCCGGCGGAATCTGATTCCGGCGGATGAATTTCCCTACCACACGCCGACCGGGCTGGAGTATGACAGCGGCAACTACCATTTGGCGTTGTCGCGGGCCTTGGACATGGCCGATTACGACGGCTTCCGCCGCAAACAGCAGGAACTGCGGGCTCAGGGCCGGCATGTCGGTGTCGGGGTGACGACGTATGTGGAGATCTGCGGGCTCGGCCCTTCCCAAGTAGCCGGGGCGGTCGGCTTCCAAGGCGGACTGTGGGAGAGTTCCACAGTGCGCGTGCATCCGACCGGCAAGGTGACTGTGTTTACCGGCTCCTCACCGCACGGGCAAGGCGAGGAGACCACTTTTGCCCAGATTGTGGCCGACAAACTCGGGGTGCCGGTGGAGGATGTCGAGGTGGTGCACGGTGACACAGCCCGCATCTCCATGGGCTGGGGCACGTACGGATCGCGCACGACCCCGGTGGCCGGCAGCGCGCTGGCGGTGGCGCTGGACCGGGTGCTGGAGAAAGCGCGCCGGATTGCCGCGCACATGCTGGAAGTATCGACGGAGGACGTGGAGTGCGCGGATGGGCAGTTCTACGCCAAAGGGGCGCCGAGCCGCAGCGTCAGCTTCCAGGACGTGGCTCTCCAGGCTCACATGGCCTGGAATCTGCCCCAGGGCGTTGAGCCGTCTTTGGAAGCGCAGGCCTTCTATGACCCGGCCAACTTCACGTACTCGTTTGGCACCCATATCTGCATGGTTGAGGTGGACACGGATACGGGCGATGTCCGTATCGACCGCTACATTGCGGTGGACGACTGCGGGCGCGTCATCAATCCGATGATTGCGGAAGGCCAGGTGCACGGCGGCATCGTCCAGGGCATCGGCCAGGCCCTGTGGGAAGGGGCCGTGTATGACGAACAGGGGCAGTTGGTGACCGGCACGCTGATGGACTACGCGATGCCGAAGGCGCGTTTCTTCCCGAATTTTGAAACTGCGTTCACCGAAACCCCGTCGCCACACAATCCGCTGGGCGTCAAAGGGATCGGCGAAACCGGCACAATTGCCGCGACGCCTACGGTAGTCAACGCCGTGCTGGACGCCCTGGCGCCGTTTGGCGTGCGGGAAATCCAGATGCCGTTGACGCCGGAGCGTGTATGGCGGTCCATCCAGGAAGGGGGGCAACGCTCATGATTCCTCAAGCGTTCGCGTATCGACGAGCCAGTTCTGTCGCCGAGGCGATTGCGATTTTACAGGAGGACTCGGGCGCAAAACTGCTCGCGGGCGGGCACAGTCTGCTGCCGCTGATGAAAATGCGCCTGGCCAATCCGGCGACCCTGGTGGACATCAGCGGGGTGAAGGAGCTGCGGGGGATTCAACGCGTCGGCGACGAGATGGTCATCGGCGCGTTGACCACCCATGCCGAGGTCGCGAAGCATCCGCTCATTCGCACCCACCTGCCCGCGCTGGCGGAAGCCGCAGCGCGAATTGGCGACCTGCAGGTGCGCAACCGCGGCACGATAGGCGGCAATCTGGCCCATGCCGATCCGTCCTCCGATCTGCCGGCTGTAGCAATCGCCTACGACGCCCGACTGACTGTGATGGGACCAGCGGGGCGGGACGTACTGGCGGCGGAAGATTTCTTCCTCGGGCCGATGGTGACCGCCCTGCCGGACGGGCAGGTGATTTCGTCGGTGGCGGTGCCCATACCGGCGTCCAACACGAGGAGCGCGTACGTGAAGTGTCCGCATCCCGCCTCCGGCTACGCGGTGGTCGGTGTGGCGGCGGCAGTGGCCGTGTCTGCCGACGGCACTGTGGAACACGCGCGCATCAGTGTCACCGGAGCTGCCGACTGTGCGTACCGCGCCCGCCAGGTGGAGGAGGCGTTGGTCGGCAAGACGGCTTCTCTGGAAACCGTCCACGAAGCCGCCCAGTACGCGGCGGAGGACGGATGGATAGGATCGGACGTGTACGCGTCGGAGGAATACCGCCGCCATCTGTGCTGTGTCTATACAAAGCGGGTGTTGCAGAAGGTGTTGCTGTGAATCATCCGTTTACGGGCCCTGACGATGTCGAGCGGGCGTTTGCACGGGCCGGCTACATCGCAGACACGGCGCTTGCCACCAGCGTGTTTTTGGCCCTGGCCCTCAAGCGGCCTTTGTTCCTCGAAGGGGAGGCGGGTGTCGGCAAGACGGAAGTGGCCAAGGTGGCGGCCGCAGTGCTTGACCGCCCGCTGGTCCGCTTACAATGCTATGAGGGAATGGACAGGGCCAGCGCCCTGTATGAGTGGAATTACCCGTTGCAGCTCCTGCACATCCGCCTGTGGGAGCGGACGGCGGAGGACGCCGCTGGGCGCGCTGCCCTGGAGCGCGAGCTGTTTGGGCCGAAGTTTTTGCTGCGCCGGCCGCTGTTGGCTGCGGTGGCGCCCGACGGCCCGGCTCCGGTCCTGTTGATTGACGAGGTCGATCGTAGCGACGAAGAGTTTGAAGCGTTCTTGCTTGAGGTTCTGGCCGAATTTCAGGTGACCATCCCGGAACTGGGGACGCTGAGCGCGCAGGAAGAACCGCTGGTCGTCCTCACCTCCAACCGCACGCGCGAGCTGCATGACGCGCTCAAGCGCCGGTGTTTGTATCACTGGCTGGACTACCCGTCTTTCGACAAGGAAGTGCGCATTGTCCGCGAACGGGTAGCCGAGGTGTCGGCCCAATTGGCGGCCAGCATCACGGCCTTTGTTCAGCGCCTGCGGCAAGAACCGCTGTTCAAGGCGCCCGGGGTGGCGGAGACAATTCAGTGGGCGGAAGCGCTGACAGCGCTTGGCGCCAGACGCCTGGATGCGGAGCGGGTGGAGGCGACGCTCGGGTGCCTGCTCAAGTACCGGGACGACTTGGACCTGTTGCTTGGGGACAAAGGCGCCGATTCCTCGCCGCTGCGGCGGCTGTTGGCCGAGGCGGGCGCTGTGGCCGGGAGGCAGGTGGATGGTTGATCCGGAGCTGATTGAGGAAAACATGCTGGTGTTCCTGCGGGCGCTGCGGGCCTGCGGCTTCTCCATCGGCGCCGAGGAGGAGACGGCGGCGCTTTCGGCCCTGGCGGCCGTGGGCCTGGACAAAGAGGCAGTCTGCCGCTTTGCCGTGCGGGCGGTGGTGGCGAAACGGGCGGATGAGTTCTTCGTTTTTGACGCCCTCTGGCGCCAATTCTTGCGCACACTCCGCGGGCCGTCGCTGCCGTTCCTGGCGGAGAATACCCTGGCGGCCCATGTGGCGCGTCTGCGGGCGCAGCGGTGGCAAAGGCCGCAGGTCGTGTGGCTGGGCGCCAAGGGACGGGCCGAGCGCGAGGGAGAACGACCAGACACGCGAGAGAACGAGCCGGTCCAGGTGAATTGGCGGCGGGGTGCCAGTCACCAGGAAGCACTGCGCCAAACCGACTTCGCCCGTCTGACCGAGGCTGAGCTGCGGCAACTGGCCAGCTGGTCGGAGGCGGTTGGTGGGCCAATGCGGCTCGGCAGGCGCTGGCGCCCGGATCGACGACCAAGACGGATGGACCTCGCCCGGACACTGCGCACCAGCTTGGGGCACGGCGAGGTCCTGCGCCTGCTGTACGCGGCCCGCGCCGTCGTGCCGCGGCCTGTGCTGATATTGTGCGATGTCAGCGGCTCCATGGAGCCGTACAGCCGGGCGTTGCTCAGTTTCGCCCACGTGCTGTTACAACGACGAGTGCCCTTAGAGGTGTTCGTTTTCTCCACGCGCCTGTCGCGCATCACCCGCGAGCTGCGCCAGCACAGCCCCAACCGGGCGCTGGCGGACGCCTTGGCGCGGATCCCCGACTTCGCCGGTGGCACGCGGCTGACCGAGGCGTTGGCCGAGTTTCGCCGCCAGTACGCGCGCCGTATGCTGCAGCGGGGGGCGTACGTACTGCTGGCAACGGACGGATTTGAGGCAGCCTCCGCGGAGCCGGAAGGAGCCACGGCGGACGCCAGCCAGCGCGGCTTGGCCGGGGAGCTGGCCTGGTTGCGACGGTGGACGCGGCGACTGGTCTGGTTGAACCCGCTCGCGACAGATTCGGCCTATCGGCCGGCCACGGCAGCGGCACAGGCGCTGCTAGGGGCGTGCCACTCGGTGCGGCCGGCCGGAAACTGGGCCGACCTGGAGCAGGCTTGGGAATGGATACTGCGAGCGTAATGCGGATGGGGCAACAGGGCGCTGATTGCCTGGCTCCGCCCGTTGCATCCGGATGCGCGCCGGGTGTGCTTCCCATTAACGGGGACGACTGTCTCCGCATGCCGTCAATACCTCGGCCAGGGCCGCAGGGGTGTCGACATCCTTGCCCCACCATGGGTTGGCGAAGTCGGCCCAAGTGAGCGCGGACGCGTGGCGCGACACGACCGACCGGGCGCCAACGTCCCCTTGCAGCTGCAGCAGCTCCGGAAACACAGCGTTGTCAAACAGCACGGGATGGCCCGGCTGGCCGGCGTAACGGGAGCGCACGATGAGAATGCCGTCCGCTCGTTTCTCAGCGTAGCGGGCGCACAGTCGGGCCACCACGCTGGCAGGCAGCAGGGGTTGATCCGCCAGCAGCACCATCACAGCGTCGCAGTGCGCCATCACCTCCCGCAGACCCGTGCTCAGCGAGGAGGCCATGCCTGAAGCGTAATTTGGATTTTTCACCAAGCGTATTCCTGGCAGGCCGGCGAGGGCGCGCCGCACCTGCAGCTCATTGGGGCCCACCACGACGACCACCGGCGCCAATCCTCCGGACGTCGCCGCGGCGGCCACGCGACGCACAAACGGAATACCGGCCAATTCTAGCAGGGGCTTGGGTCGGCCCATGCGGGTGGACAATCCGGCGGCCAGCACGATGCCGGCCACGCGCGGGCTCGAGGACTCCGTTTGGCTTTGCTCCACGCCTATCACCCCCCGATGTGGGACATCTCCACTTTTGGCTGTTGACTGGTGGCTTGCGTCCTCAGTTCGGAGTACCGGTCCCGGCGCTCACCCCACAATTGGCTGAGCAGTTCCAGCAGTTCGGCATCGGACGCGCCGGCGCGCAGCGGCGCACGCAGGTCAAACCCGTGCG
The DNA here is from genome assembly GCF_001552655.1 of Alicyclobacillus kakegawensis NBRC 103104. Classification (GTDB taxonomy): domain Bacteria; phylum Bacillota; class Bacilli; order Alicyclobacillales; family Alicyclobacillaceae; genus Alicyclobacillus_G; species Alicyclobacillus_G kakegawensis. The sequence continues at coordinate 89,486 of NZ_BCRP01000012.1, forward strand.
ACGCAAACAAGCAGGTGTACAGCTTGCCTTCGGCCGATAACCTGAGGCGCGTGCATTGACCGCAAAACGGCCGTGTCACCGAGGCGATGACGCCGATTTCGCCCTGCCCGTCGGCATAACGAAACCGGGTGGCCACCTCACCTGGAGTGCGCGGGGGCACGGCTTCCAGCGGCCAACGCTGGTGGATGCGGCGGAGGATTTCTTCCGCCGGAACCACGTCATCCAGCTTCCAGCCGTTGGAGTTGCCCACATCCATGTATTCGATGAACCTCAGGATGCAGCCACTGCCACGAAACCACTCCGCCATCGGGATAATGCTGTCCTCGTTCCAGCCGCGTCGGACCACCATGTTGACCTTGACCGGGCGCAAACCCGCCGCGTGAGCGTTTTCAATCGCCTGCAAGACTTTGGCGACCGGAAAATGTACATCGTTCATCGCCATGAAGACGGCGTCGTCCAACGAATCCAGGCTGATGGTGATGCGCCTCAGTCCAGCGGCGCGCAGGGCGACCGCCTTGTCTCTTGTCAGGAGCGATCCGTTCGTGGTCAGGGCGATGTCCTCGATACCGTCGATCTCGGCCAACTGGGCGACCAACTCCTCCAGGTTGCGGCGCAACAGAGGTTCCCCACCGGTCAGGCGCACCTTGCGGACGCCCAGTTGGGCCGCGATGCGAGTGAAGCGGACAATCTCCTCAAACGTCAACAGAGCGGTGCGCGGGAGGAAGGCGAAATCGGGTCCGAAGACTTCTTTGGGCATACAGTATCGACAGCGAAAATTGCACCGGTCCGTGACCGAAATCCGCAAGTCGCGCAGGGAGCGTCCCAATGCGTCCGTTGGCAACGCGCATCCCTCCTCCGGCTAAGGGCCAGCCGTCACTTCGTCCTGGTGATTCATTCTTTCATGATGGTCGCTCGTCATCCGGTTTGGGCACGCTGTGCGTCTGGCATGCCCACTTTTTCAATGCACGGAAATACACGGACATCCCGCAGAGGCCATTAGAGACCATTGTTATTATTTTATTATATTTTATTATAGGAGATCATGAAGGACAGCGTACACGTGAGCTCGTGGTGGGAGCTGTCCATGCATCCATAATCCATGCATACATAGGCCTGAGGTGAGTCATTTGCAAACGGGCATACGTGCCAATTTCCAGGACAGAACGCAATTTTCCGCGGCAGGTCAGCCCCTCAAGGTCATCGCGCTCGGGGAATTACTCATCGATTTCACCCCGGTCGAGACGCCGCCCGTCGGTAACCATCTGGGGGTACCGGTGTTTGCTGCGAATCCGGGCGGCGCCCCGGCCAACGTGTGCGCAGCGTTGGTTCGGTTTGGCGTGCCGGCTGGCTTTGTGGGCATGGTCGGACCCGATGCGTTTGGCCAGCAACTGAGGACCACATTGATGGATTGTGGCGTCGACACCGCTGGACTTGTGGTGTCTCGGACGGCGCCTACGACCTTGGCGTTTGTCCATCTGTCGCCAAACGGGGAGCGTACGTTTCACTTCTACCGCCACCCAGGGGCCGACACGCAGCTTTCGACGAAGGACATTGACTGGAATCGGGTGGCCAGTACACCGCTGTTCCATTTTGGGTCGGTTTCCCTGACCGACGACCCAGCACGGCAGACCACCCTGGCGGCGGCGCAGACCGCGAAGCAGGCAGGCCGGGTGGTTTCTTTCGACGTCAACCTGAGACCCCCGCTGTGGAAAGACCTGGAGGTAGCCCGGCAGTGCATTCACGAAGGCTTGACCCTGGCCGATGTGGTCAAGGTGTCCGAAGAGGAATTGATGTTCCTCTGTCCGCAATGGACAGCCAGGGCCGAGTCCATGTGGGAGAGCGATGGCCAACGCCAGCGGTTGTCTGCAGGCTTCGCCGATGCCATTCGTCGCTTGGCGGACGCGTACCGAGTGCGTGCTCTGTTGGTCACACTGGGAGCGGACGGATCGCTTGTATATGTACCCGGTGAGGAGGTCATCCATGTTCCCAGTGCACCGGTGGAGGCGGTCGATACCACCGGTGCCGGGGACGCGTTCATGGCCGGGGTGTTGGCCCGTCTTTCGGAATTTGACTTTGATCTCGATGCGCTGACACCATCCGATTGGCTGCGTACACTCCGATTCGCCAACGCGGCGGGGGCGCTGACCGCGACAAAACGCGGGGCAATTCCCGCGCTTCCGAGCGAAGCGGAGGTTTGGGCCTGTCTGAGCCGCCACACCGGGGCGCCTTGGTAGGCCCCAGTGGCCCATCGGTGATTAGGACATGCGCGCCATTGCCAGTTGTTGCAGCTCTTCGCGGCACTCGCGGCAGATCATGCGTCCGTGGAAGGACTCAATGGACTCGTCCAGATTTCCACAAAAGATGCAGGCAGGTTCGTAGCGCTTGAGGATGATGCGGTCACGATCGGTATAGATGGCCAGCGGGTCTTTGATTTCGATGCCGAAGGTGCGGCGCAGTTCGGCCGGGATGGCAATCCGTCCGAGCTGATCCACCTTCCGGACTATGCCTGTGGTCTTCATGTCCGGTACCTCCCATTTCTGCATTGGTCCTCATATACTCCGTCTCCGGCAGCGGAAATGTGGGGGTAACTGGACACGGATTCCCACAAGTAAAACCGCTTTCCAAACGAAACGGCATTGATCCTGCATGGGCCAAGCCTCGACCGACAATACTACAGGGCGTAAGGGAGGCGGATGTGCGATGCTACCGCAGGCCTACGTATCAAGGGTTTCCGCATGAGGCGTGGTTGCGACGACACAAGCGCTACCTTACAAGCAGGGGCGGCCAAAGTGGCCGCCCTGTTGCTGTTTGCAGCCCGTCTGCGCTGGCCTTGGCCGAGCCCTCGGCGCCTCTCGACAGCACCGCCAGGTTACAACGCCCAGTGAGCAGGTAGATCCTGATGCTTGACAAGCTCCAAGCAAACAGCCTATGGTCAAAGGGATAATGACCTGAGATGATACGAAACGGGTGAGCCCCTGATGGGGCTGGTGGATAGACAGCGCGGGTACTGAACAATCTTGCCCGCATGCTCAACATTTGGAGGAGGAGAATCCGTGGCCAATCCGGAGTTTCAGTCGTTGCAACCTCTGTACTCGCTGCTGAATTCGGCGGTTGCCATGCCGTTTGCCAAAGCAGCACGCGAACTTGGCTGCGCGGACTTGCCGCAGACGCCGTTTGTAGATGAGCTGCGGCCTTATTTGGACACCGCGGCGTTTGACAAACCCAACACTCCCGATATTCGCGCCGACGTCTGGAGGGCTGTCCTGCATGGGCGTGTGCTGGCGGTGGAGCCGTTGACCGACGGCGGTATGCTGTTTCACGTACGCGCGCGCCTCTCCGGGGGGTTGTGCATCGATGTGCGGCTGCGCTATCGCTCCGACGAGTGGCGAGTGCAATCAGTGACATCGATTCACCATGTGCCGTTCACGCGCACACGCGCCTTTGCCCGCATAGTTTCAGGGGCCTGTGTGGTGGTTGCGGGTTGCATCGGGTTTTTCTTGGCTGACAGCCTGCACCACGGTGACAAAACGTCCGCGGCCGCGGCTGAGCTGACCAAGCAGGGGGTGGAATCGTGGGCGCAGAGTCACGGCTATCAGTTGGTGAAACCGGGCTCCCAGTCCGCTTCGACGTCTGCCGCCACATCCTCCTCGGTGGGCGCGGGAAAAACGGCGAGCGGGGATAAGGCATCCTCCGCTTCGGCCAGTGACAAGCAAACCGCCGGCGCCGCGAAGTCCACATCCCCGTCCAGTCAGCATGCGGCTTCCATCGCGCCGAAAACCTACACGTACACTCTGCGCCTGGGAACGCCTGTGCACGACCTGTCGGTGTTTTTGCAACAGCACCATTTGGTCAAGAGCGCCATCGCGTTCGACATGAAGATGAAGGACACGCACGCGGACCAAGACCTGCGCCCGGGGACCTACACGTTCCGTTCGAACATGAGCGAATCGGACTTGATTCGCGTCCTCAAGGCGGGCCCCAAGTCGTAACGCTGGCGCGTCCAAGGGGGATGTCATATGCGGTTTGTGCTGGATCACGTTGTCCACGCGGTGCGCGACGCCCACCAGGCACGCCGTACCTTTGCGCATCGGTTCCCCCTGGCGACCAGCGAGGGCGGGCGTCACGAGACGTGGGGAACATACAACACACTGGCTCATCTGGGATCGGTGTATGTGGAATGGGCGGCGGTCTTCGATAGCGCCCTGGCCGCCGCCAACGAGTTCGGCCGCTGGTTGCTCTACGATTTGGCTCGGGGAGAAGGGGTTTCGCAGCTGGCGCTGCGCACCGACGCCCTGGACACGGTGGCCGATGCGTGGAGGCGGGCAGGTCTTCCGTTCGTGGGCCCAGTCAGAGGGCGACGCCTGCGACCAGACGGGCTGGAGTTGACCTGGCGCCTGCTATTTCCGGCGCGCGAGGCGGGAGAGAATTTCCCGCTGCCGTTTCTCATTGAGTGGGGGTCGCGTCCACAGGGGTCTGTATCGGCGGACAGGACAGGGCCAGCCGCACCTGGCCAGTTACGGAACAGCGGCCACGGCTCAGAAAAGGAGCCGGGGGACGCACCGGTTGCGGATGGCAACCTCCGCCTAGCGCGCATGCACGCACTGGTGCAAAGTCCCGCGCGGACAAGTGAGCGGTTGTCTCAGTATTATGGTCCGTTTCTCCCTCTCCCGGAACTCCGGGGGGAGGCGGTGGTCTGGGATGTGGGTGGCGCCTCGCTCTGCTTGTGGCCGGCCGCATCGCGACGCCTGCCGCGGTCCGTGGAGGTACTTGCGATCCGCGGTGAGCGGGTGGTTGCGGTGGACCTGGCCCGAACTGTATCGGCAGAATCGGCGTCCAGCGGCGAGGGTGGACAGTCTCTGTGCCCATCAGCCCCGGAGAAGGGACACTTGCTGCATGGGCTGTGGGTTTCTATGGTCCCGCAGTCGGCAGGTAAATCGTGAAGCGGGTGCCGAATCCTTTTTCACTCTGCACCTCAATGCGGCCGCCCATATCGCGGATGATGCGGTAGCTGACCATCAGGCCCAGGCCGGTGCCGGATGTTTTTGTCGAGTAGTAGGGGGTGCCCAGCCGTTCGATTTCCTCTGGCGTCATGCCGACCCCCGCGTCGGCAATGACCAAGGCCACCTGCTCATGTTCACGGTGCCCATAGATGCGCAGGGTTTCCCCTTTTGGCATCGCTTCGATGCCGTTCTTTGCGATGTTCATGAGCGCCTGGTCCAACCGCTTGGGGTCTCCCCATACATACAGCTCGGGCTCGCACAATTCCACGATGTCGATGCCGCGCAACACCGCGTAGGGCGACATCATGTCCACCAGGAGTCGCACTCGTTCCCGCACGTCGATCCGCGTTTTCTGCCCTCCGGTGGATTTGGCCATTGCCAGGTACCTAGAAATGATGTCTTCCGCCCTATCCAATTCTTGTATGCTGGTTTCGATATACATACGCCGCTTCTCGGGCGGGAGGTCCGCGTCTCCCAGCAGAAGCTGCAGAAACCCGCGAACGACCGTCAGTGGGTTGCGGACCTCGTGGGCGATGGAGGCGGCCAATTGACCCAATACCTGGGTCTGCTCCATGTCCTGTACGCGCCGCTGCATACGCCGGAACTCGTTTTGGTGCTCAATGATGGCCACGGATATCCAGGCCAGGATTGAGTGGGCGAGCAGGTAGACGCTGTCGAGGAACAACCGCTCGGGTGCGAAAAGGTTCCGCTCGCCATCAGCCATTTGGAACAGTGTTGTCGTCACCAGTACGGCAAAGGCTGCCGTGCTCGTCAACAGGACCGCGGTGGCGATGCGTCGGCGCCGGTTTTGGTTCCGGAAGTTTCCGATGACCACGTACAACGCCGGCAGCACATACACGTAGCTGATGAGCGTCGGATAGGATCCAGCACCGTGCAGTATGGCCTGATAGGCGTACACCGTGAGGGTCAGGACCATGCACGCCCAGTATCCTTGATATATACTGGAAATCATCCATGGCACAGCGCGCAGGTCGTAACTTTGGTGGGCGATAGATGCGGGAAATGTCATGCACAAGAGTATAGACACGACTGAGCAGGCGGTGGCGATGGCCTTGGCCTGCACGCTGTCGATGTGCTCCCGTTGATGGATGATACCCTGGCAGACAAACAACGGCACCAGGATATTGGCGATGTTCAGGAGTAGGTCTTTGGCCTCGGTCAACCCGTTCAACCCCATGTACGTGATCCCTTTTTCGTGCATCCTCTTCTGTGTTGCGCATGCTGTCGGTTGTCTGCATGGCCCCGGGGTGCGCGAGAGGGCCGCTCAGGCGCACGAATCCGCGGATTCACGCAACTCAATGTTCTATTCTACACTATGTTTACTCTTTCGGGGAAAATGACGGATCACTC